>NZ_RQYZ01000001.1 GCF_003932855.1 Tessaracoccus sp. OH4464_COT-324
GCACTGGGTACGGTGTGGGAGATTAGGACGCTGCCGGACTATGTTTTTGGTGGGGGGTTCCTGGTTTGTTTGGGAACCCCCCACCTTTTTTTATTTTGCCTCCAATTTTTTTCGTTTCGGCTCGGATGGGATGATTGGTTCATGGTCGGTGAGAACAGTGCGAGGGATGCTGCGCGAGGTGACGGTGGCGCGAAGGGTAGTCGCGAGCGGCGCTTTGGGCAGTCTCATGGTCGTCCCAGTTTCAAGGGTGACGGGCAGTCGCGTGGTTTCAAGGGTGACGGGCAGTCGCGTGGTTTCAAGGGTGACGGGCAGTCGCGTGGCTTCAAGGGTGACGGGCAGTCGCGTGGCTTCAAGCGTGACGGGCAGCGCGATTTCAGGCGTGAAGAGCGACGGGAAACAATCGTCGGTCCGGAAATTCCTGAGGGGTACTCGGAAGACGAACTCGCTTTCGGCGTTCGCGCAGAGCTTCGAGGTCTGTCTAAAGAGCGTTCGGACCAGGTCGCGAAACACATCTGGGCAGCTGGCCAGCTAATCGATGCCGACCCTGAGCTGGCGTTCGAGCACGCCAATACGGCGCGCAAGCTGGCACCTCGCTTGGCCATTGTCCGTGAGGCCACAGCAGAGACGGCCTATGCGGCCGGAAAGTTTGAGGTTGCTCTGCGGGAATACCGAGCGATCAGGCGGATCACGGGCGGCGACGAACTCATCCCAGTGATCGCAGACTGTGAGCGAGCGGTGGGTCGTCCACGAGAAGCCCTTGAGACGCTAGCCCAGCTGGTCCAGAACTCGGTACCGCCTGCGGTAGTGCTAGAAGCGGTCATCGTGGAAGCGGGAGCGCGCGACGATCTCGGGCAGCGGGCCGAAGGGCTGCGGCTGCTGAAGCGCTTGATCGGCAGGGGAGTGGGTCCCACCTTCGCACGGGCTCGGCTCTACTACGCCTACGCCGACTTGCTGTTGGCCGAGGGCGCGGAGGATGATGCCCGCGCCGCATTCGTCGAAGCCGCGAACTTGGACCGAGCCGGCGAACTCGACACATCCGACCGCATCGCGGAGCTAGATGGGGTCACTCTGCCCGAGAGCATGTCGTTGGAGGAACCCGATATAGCGGAGCCAGAGGTGGCGCAGGAGAGCAAGCCAGCTGCCGAGGTCGGCTCCGAGGACTCGACGGAGACAGAAGGCGTGGCGCACGAGCATGCTGCGAAGGAGGAAGAGTGATCCTGGCGAGCGCATACGACGCGGCCCTGTTCGACCTCGACGGGGTGATCTACCTTGGACCAAACGCGGTCCCTGGCGTGCCGGAGGCGCTCGAAGAGCTGAGCCGCCACTGCCGACTGGGCTACGTGACCAACAACGCTTCGCGCACACCTGAGGCCGTCGCCCGACACTTGAGAGAACTGGGGATATGCGCGGAAGCGGCAGACGTTGTCAACTCCACAATGGCCACGCTGCGCATGCTCAAGGAGCATCTGTCCCCCGGCTCCAGGGTGCTCCCCGTCGGTAGCGCAGCGCTGACCCAGCAACTAAGAGACGCAGGATACGAGGTAGTGGAGCAGTGCACCGCTCGGCCTGCAGCTGTGGTCCAGGGCTATGATCCGCGACTGAGCTGGCCACAGCTGGAGGAAGGCGTCCTGGCCATCCAAGCAGGTGCGCGCTGGTTTGTCACCAACCCGGATCCCACTCGGCCGAGTGAACGTGGGATCGTACCCGGCTGTGGTGCGCAGGCGGATGCAATCAGGCTCTGCGTCTCCATCGAACCTCAGATGGCTGGTAAGCCCTGCCCGCCGCTCCTGCAGGAGACGGTTGAACGCATCGGTGCCCGGCGCCCCATCTTCGTGGGCGATCGGTTAGACACGGATATTCTGGGTGCCAACAACGTTTCGATGGACTCCCTCTTCGTGTTCACCGGCGCCCACGGCAAATGGGATCTGGCGGCCGCTGAACCACAGTATCGACCAACGACCATCGGGTGGGATGTGTCCGCGCTGCTGGAGCCAGCGCGAGTAGCCTCAGGAGATCAGGAAGTGCGCTGCGGGGATCAGATCGTGGTGGCCACCGGCGGTGAGGTACGCCTGCTCACTGAGCCAGCGACGCTCGTCGAAGAATTGGACGCCTGCTGGGCGGCACTGCAACTGATCTGGTCGGGACGTGACGGAACGAAGGCGCTCGGCGCGCTAGCCGGGCTCCCATGACCACGCCGAAGCCCGCTGCTCCCGCCCATGTGCGGCGCATGCTGGTGGTCGAACAACTGTTGGATAGCGTGAGCGAATTGGAAGCGCTGAAGCCCGAGCAGCAGCTGGCCCACCTGGAACACGCCCAGCGAGTGCTGAATGCCGTGCTGCATGACGCAGATCTCCCCCAGCGCACCCTGCCAGGGGTGAAATGAGGCTCGACGTGGCGCTGGTGGAGCGTGGCTTGGCACGGTCGCGCAACCAAGCCGCGCGGCTGATTGCCCAAGGCCGGGTCAGCGTGGCGGGGAGAGTCGTTCGGAAACCTTCGACACCAATCACGGACGAGAGCATCGTCACCGAGCCCGAGTTGTGGGTGTCCCGGGCGGCTTACAAATTGATCCCGGCCCTGGAGGGCGCTGGAATCAGCGTCCCCGACAGGGTGCTGGACGCTGGCGCCTCGACGGGTGGGTTCACCCAGGTTTGCCTCAGCCGGGGGGCGGGGCTCGTCTACGCCGTAGACGTTGGCCATGATCAGCTTGCCCTCGAACTGCGGGCCGATCATCGGGTACGCGTCATCGAGGGGCTGAACCTCCGCGAGCTGGACCTGTCCCACGTGGATGGTGACCCGGTTCCCCTCGTGGTGGCTGACGTCAGCTTCATCTCGCTCACCCTGCTGCTGGAGCCGCTGTTCTCCGTGTGTTCTTCGGACGCACTTCTGCTGGTGAAGCCCCAATTCGAGGTCGGCAAGGAATCATTGGCGGGTGGAGTTGTTACGGAAGAGGCGCGGCGTCGAAACGCTGTGCAACGAGTAATCGAGGCCGCTGAGCGGCTGGGCTGGGAATGCCGCTGGCAGGCGCCCAGTATTCTTCCGGGAACTCATGGCAACATCGAGTTCTTCCTGCACCTCGTGCAGAAGGCCAGGTGATTTCCGAATAAACTATTCTGCATGACCGAGATCGAACCCCCTTACCTGCAGCTCGAAGATGGCCAGCAGATTCCCATCCGGGTCCGCGGCTATCAGCTGCTGAACCGTCCCATGCTCAACCGCGGAACGGCTTTCACTGAGGAGGAGCGGCACGTGCTGGGACTCATGGGTCTGCTTCCTGCTGGATGCCTCACCCTCGAAGAACAAGTTAAGCGGGTCTATCGTCAGCTTCAGCAGCAGCCCAATGATCTCGCCAAGAATCTATTTCTTACCCATATGCGAGACCGCAACGAGGTGCTGTTCTACCGGTTGGTGGCCGAACACATCGAGGAGATCCTGCCGATCGTCTACACGCCGACGATCGGTCAGGCGATCGAGCAGTACAGCCACTGGTACTCGCGGCCACGCGGCGTCTACCTGTCTATCAACAATCCCGAACTGATCGAAGAATCGCTGCTGAACTACGGTCTGGGTTCCGACGAAGTCGACCTGATCGTCGTCACCGACTCCGAAGGCATCTTGGGCATCGGCGACCAGGGCGTGGGCGGCGTCGCGATCACCACCGGGAAGCTTTCCGTGTACACCGCAGCAGCAGGGATCCACCCGAGGCGGTGCATACCCGTGGTGCTCGACGTCGGCACCGACAACCTCCGCCTGCTGCACAGCGATTCGTATGTTGGCGCCCGCCAAGCTCGTGTCCGGGGAAGACGCTACGACGAATTCGTCGACACATTCGTCAAAACAGTTCAACGGCTCTACCCGAACGCGCTGCTCCACTTCGAGGACTTCGCGGCCGACAACGCCCACCGGCTGCTGGAGCGCTATCGGCATGAGATGTGCGCCTTTAACGACGACATCCAGGGGACGGCTGCCATTGTTCTGGCCGCGATACTCTCGGCCGTGTACCGCACAGGCGGCAGGCTGCGTGACCAGCGGATAGTAGTGTACGGCGCAGGATCGGCGGGAATCGGCATAGCGAACGCCATCCGGGACGCGATGCGGCAAGACGGGCTGAGCGAAACGGAGGCTAGCGCGCGGTTCTGGTGTCTGGGCAGCAGGGGACTCATCACCGAGGGTGGGCCCATGCGTGACTTCCAGGAGCCCTACGCCAGGCCCCTAGACGAGGTGTACGGCTGGGCGGATGAGGATGGTGTGATCGGGCTCAAGGAGGTGGTGCGGGAGGCTCACCCGACGATCCTCATTGGCTCTTCTGCTCAACCCGGTTCCTTCACCGAGGAGATCGTGCGGCAGATGCAGATTCATGCGCCGCAGCCCATCATCTTCGCGCTGTCCAACCCGACCTCGCTGGCGGAGGCGCACCCGCAGGACCTCCTGGAATGGACCGACGGGCAGGCCCTGATCGCCACCGGCTCTCCCTTCGAACCCGTTCAGCGCGGCCGGGTGAAGTATCGCATCGCTCAGGCCAACAACGCGCTCATGTTCCCCGGACTTGGGCTCGGAGTGGCGGTCTCCAAAGCCACCCGTGTCTCTGACGGGATGGTCATCGCCGCTGCCCGGGCGATCGCCGCGCTTTCCCAAGAAGCCCGTCGTCCAGGGGCCTCACTGTTGCCCGCGGTGAACCAACTGCGTGAAGTCTCAGCGGCGGTTGCCCTGGCCGTGGTGGCCACGGCGCAGGCGGAAGGATTGGCCCGGGTCGAGATCACCGACCCACTGCAGACCGTCCTCGATGCCATGTGGAAACCCGAGTACGCAAAGATCGTGATCTGAGGCTGAGATGATGATCGGCAGCCCGCGGATAGGGTAGAGCTGTGGAACGAACGGTAGCTGTATTCCTCCATCCGGAGAAGGCGGAGGCCACCGAAGGCGCGGCGGCATTCATCTCCGCGCTTTCAGACTTCGGCTTCTGCGCGGTCCTGCGCAGCGAGGATCGGCAGCGGCTGGAAGGCCGAGTCGACAAGGACCTTGGCTTGCTCAACGAACACAGCCGCGCCGAGCTGGGCATCGTGTTCGGTGGGGACGGAACGATCCTCCGGGCCGCTGCGTGGGCGCTACCACTCGACGTGCCGATCCTCGGCGTGAACCTAGGCCATGTCGGATTTCTCGCGGAGCTTGAGCCCTCCGACATCGCAGCGCTCCCCGAGGCGGTTGCGCAGCGGCGGTACACCGTCGAGGAGCGGTTGGTTCTGGATGTTCTGGTGCATCGCGACGGTTCTGAGCAGTGGCGGGTACCGGCGATCAACGAGGTCAGCCTGGAGAAGCTGGCCCGCGAGCGGATGCTCACGGTGCTGGTATCCATCGACGGGCGTCCGGTGAGCCGATGGGCTTGCGACGGGGTACTAGTCAGCACCCCCACCGGGTCAACAGCCTACGGATTCTCTGCGGGCGGCCCGGTCATCTGGCCCGACGTGCAGGCGATGCTCGTGGTGCCGCTCAGCGCACACGCTCTCTTCAACCGTCCCCTGGTACTCAGCCCGTCGTCGAGAGTGGAATTGCAGCAGCCGATCGAAGGCCCGCACGGGGTGTTGTGGTGTGACGGTCGGGTTAGCTACGAGCTGACGAGCGGCGATGAGGTTGTGGTGACCGCAAACCAACACAAGTTGCGTATCGCGCGGCTCTCCGAGCAGCCGTTCAGTACCAGGCTGGTCAAGAAGTTCGCTCTCCCGGTTTCGGGCTGGCGAAGGGGCGAACAGTGCTGATCGAACTTTCGATGGCAGATTTCGGTGTGGTCAGCCAGTCCCGGATCGAACTGGGTGCCGGGATGATCGCGCTGACCGGAGAGACGGGTGCCGGCAAAACTATGATCATCGCCGGGCTGGGGCACCTGCTGGGGCAACGCGCAGACGCGGGAATCGTTCGGCATGGAGCGGACAAGGCAGTGGTGCGCGGGCGATGGCAAGTTGACGATGCCGTCGCCGAACGCGTCACGCAGCTGGGGGGCGTCGTCGAGGACGGCGAACTCGTCACGGTACGGCAGGTGGCGGCCGGCGGCCGGTCGCGAGCTGTCGTGGGTGCGTCTCCAGCCCCGGTTGCGGTGCTCCAAGAGCTGGAACTGGCTACGATCCACGGCCAGTCAGAGCAGCAGCGACTGGGCACCCAGCCGGGTCAGCGTGAACTGCTCGACCGGTGTGCCCGACCCCGCGGGATGGCGAGGTACCGGCAAGCCTGGCGGGAACGCGAGGCCGCAGGGCGGGAGCTGGCCGAACTTGAGCGCTCCTCCCGGGAGCGAGCCCGGGAGGCAGACATGCTGCGCTTTGGGCTGGCCGAGATCTCGGCAGCGGCGCCGGAAAGCGGCGAGGACGTTCGGCTGGTCGCCGAGCAGCGGCGGCTGCTGGATCTCGACGAGTTGCGGCTGAGCGCCAGCCATGCACACAACCGGATCAGCGGCGATGATACCGACTTCGACCAGCCGTGCGCGGTGTCCCTAGTCGGGGACGCACGCAAGGCGCTTGAGCGGCTGGCCGACCGGGATCCCGCAGCTGCGGAGCTGCTTGTTCGAGCCCACGAGGCAGACCTGGCGGTGCAGACGCTCGCTGCGGACGTCTCGGGTTACCTGGCGGACCTGGTGGCCGACCCACTGCGGCTGGAGGCGGTCTCGGCTCGGCTTGCGGAACTCGCGCACTTGACGCGAAAGTACGGGGCGACAATCGACGAGGTTCTGACCTGGGCAGCGGAGGCGACGCAGCGGCTTATCGTGCTGGACTCCTCCGATGAGCGAATAACAGAACTGCGTGAACTGGTCACGACGTTGGACGCTGAACTCGGTGAGCTGGCGCGCGGCATCACGGCGGCCAGGGAACGCGCAGCCGCCGAGCTAGCCGAGCGCGTCCATGCCGAGTTGGCGGCGCTCGCCATGCCGCATGCGAGGCTTGCGTTTGTTGTCTCGGCTGGAGAGCTCGGCCCGCACGGGGCGGATCGGGTGGAGCTGATGTTCGCCGCCAACCCGGGAACGGAGCTCGCTCCTCTGCGGAAGGTCGCGTCCGGAGGCGAGCTATCGCGTGTCAGATTGGCCCTTGAAGTGGTGCTTGCGGAGGCAGGGGGTCACACCTTCGTCTTCGACGAGGTTGACGCGGGCGTCGGCGGCGCGGTGGGACTAGAGATCGGGAAACGGCTCCAACGGCTCGCCTCCGGGGCCCAAGTGATCGTCGTCACCCACTTGGCTCAGGTTGCGGCTTATGCGGATCAACACTTCGTTGTGCGCAAATCGGACGACGGCGCGGTGACCGTATCGGACGTGCGGGAGGTCTCGGGGAAAGAGCGGGTGGCCGAACTGGCTCGGATGATGAGCGGCGGGGACACCCCGGCTGCCCGAAAGCATGCGGCCGAGCTACTCGCGGGGGCCGGGCGGGGGTGACCGGTTGAGCTTTGCCGGCCAGCCCTCATCGCGGAAGCCGGGCATCCGCGAAGCCCGGTAGAGTCTGACTGTGGACAAGCTGCTTTTGATCGACGGCCATTCGATGGCTTACCGCGCCTTCTTTGCGCTGCCCGCAGAAAACTTCGCCACCAAGACGGGGCAACACACCAACGCTGTCTACGGGTTCACGACGATGCTGCTCAGCCTGCTCAGGGACGAGAAGCCCACGCATGTTGCAGTGGCGTTCGATGTTTCGCGGCACTCCTTCCGGACGGACAGCTACCCGGAATACAAGGCGACGCGCTCCAAATCTCCGGAGGAGTTCCGCGGACAGGTCGAACTGATCAAGGATCTCCTCGCCGCGTTGCGCATCGTGCACGTGGAAAAGGAAGGATTCGAGGCCGACGACCTCATCGCGACTCTCGCCACCACCGCGGCGGGCGAGGGGATGCACGTCGCTATCGTGTCCGGTGATCGAGATGCGCTTCAGCTGGTCACGGATTCCGTGACTGTGCTCTACCCCCGTAAAGGAGTGTCCGACCTGGCCCGCATGACCCCGGCGGCGGTCGAGGAGAAGCACCTGGTGTCGCCGGAGCGCTACCCGGAACTGGCGGCCCTGGTGGGGGAGACCAGCGACAACCTGCCGGGGGTGCCCGGCGTCGGCCCGAAAACGGCCGCCAAATGGTTGGCGGAATACGACGGGTTGGAGAACCTGTTGGCGCGAGCCGAGCAAGTGCGCGGAAAAGCCGGAGAAAACCTGCGGATCCACCTCGCCGACGTGGAGCGCAATCGCCGCCTGAATGCCCTCGTGCGCGATGTCGAACTTCCGATCCGTGCTGAGGACCTGGCCCGGCGCGAGCCCGACCTGCCAGCCGCACTCCAGTTGCTCGACACACTTGAGATCAAGCAACTACAGCCTCGCCTAGCTGAGTTCAGCGAGGACGAGGGGCGCTCACGGGTAATTGAGGTAACTGGTGAGCCGCTCTCCCCAGGAGCTGTCGGCGCCTGGCTGGCTTCGCGTGCCGGACTCGTCGCGGTGCACTTCGAGGGTCATTGGGGCCGCGGGGTCGGAGACATCACCGGCCTGGCTTTTGCCTGCTCGGAGACGGAGGCGTTCGTCGACGCGGCTCAACTGACCCCGGAGGACGACGAGGCGTTGGCGCTGTGGCTTGCCGACCCTCGGCGGCCGAAGACGTTGCACGACGCCAAAAGCCCGCGTCTCGCGCTCGCGCAGCGTGGCTGGAGCCTGGAGGGAGTGAAGACGGACACCTTGTTGGCCGGTTACCTGCTGCATCCCGAGCAGCGTGACTTGTCGTTGGAGTCGCTGGTCAGGAAATACTTGAGGTGCACGCTGGAGGCCGACGACCGCGACGAGTCGACTCAGCAGGCGTTCGACTTCGACTCGGAAACGGCCCGGCCCCGGACGACGATGGTGAGGGCACGCGCAGTCCGAGCGCTGGCTGACGTACTTACCCCGCTTCTGGTGGAAATGAACCAGAATCGGTTGTTGGTCGACCTAGAACAGCCACTGAGCGCGGTGCTCGCCAAGATGGAACGCGTCGGTATTGCGGTGGACGTCGAGAAGCTGGACCATTTGCGGGCTTCGTTTGACGAGTCAGCGCGGCAGGCGCAGCGTGAGGCTTACGGCGCGATCGGTAGGGAAGTGAATCTCAGCTCTCCCAAGCAACTTCAGGAGGTGCTGTTCGATCAGCTCAAGATGCCGAAGACTCGCAAAACAAAGTCGGGGTACACCACCGATGCTGAAGCGTTGGCCGACCTGTATGCCAAGACTGGAGAGCCCTTCCTCCGGCATTTGCTGACGCATCGGGACCAGCTCAAACTGCGCCAGACCGTGGATGGGCTCATCTCGGCGGTTGCCGCGGATGGCCGGATCCACACCACGTATCAGCAGACGGTGGCGGCCACCGGGAGGCTGTCCTCGACTGATCCTAACCTGCAGAACATCCCCATCCGCACACCGTTGGGCCGACAGATCCGCAGCGCCTTCGTTCCCGGGACGGGTTTCGTGTCCTTGATGAGCGCGGACTATTCGCAGATCGAGATGCGGTTGATGGCCGACGGGTCGGGCGATCCGGGCATGGTGGAGGCCTTCCGCTCGGGGAGAGACTTCCACAACGAGATGGCGGCCACCGTGTTCGGTGTGGAGCCCGCATCGGTCACGCCGGAGATGCGCGCCCGGATCAAAGCGATGAACTACGGGCTGGCCTATGGGCTGAGCGCCTACGGGTTGTCGCAGCAGCTGCAGATCAGCGTGGCCGAAGCCAAGGCTTTGATGGCTGACTACTTTGCACGGCTCGGGAGCGTGAAGGACTACCTGGATGGCATCGTCGCGACTGCTCGGCAGCTGGGGTACACAGAGACGATGCTGGGCCGTCGTCGCCCCCTGCCCGATCTCAATTCGCCCAACAGGTTGCGTCGAGAGATGGCGGAGCGGGCTGCGCTGAACTCCCCGATCCAGGGATCAGCCGCAGACGTGATCAAGCTCGCGATGCTTGCGGTGGACGAGAAGCTTTCGGACGCCGGAATGGCGAGTCGAGTGCTGCTCCAAGTACACGATGAGCTGCTGTTGGAGGTGGCCGACGGGGAGGAAGAGGCCCTCGAAGAACTGGTGATCTCTGCGATGGAGTCGGCTGCCGACCTGAAAGTTCCGCTCGCGGTCTCCGTGGGGAAGGGAGAAAACTGGGAGGCCGCCGCTCACTGAGCGACGGCCTCCGGAGGCTGGTTTCAGGATCAGACCAGCTTGCCGTAGAAGAAGACGCGGGACTTCCACGGGTCTTCGCCGGCCTCCTCGTCCGCATCCTTGTTGAAGTCCCAGCAGATGATCATGGCAACTTCACGGTCGCCCTCGAAGTCGATCATGACATCGGAATCCTCGTCGTATTCCTCGACCATGACCTTCTTGGCTTCGGTGAATTCGTAGCAGGCGACCTCACCGTTGGCGCCGTAGAGCTTGATCATGTCGCCGGGCTTGAGTTGAGATTCGCCGTTCTCATACATCTCGTTGCCGAGCGCGCCGCCGTTGCGGTAGGTGTGAATCGCCAAGACCGTCTTTCCTTCACCGCCCGGGCGTGGGCCCTGGTTCCACCAGGAAGCGGCTCGCTTCTCCGAGGGCGGGGGCGCAGCAATGGCGTTGTCCTCGTCCACGTCGAGTGCGAGCACCTGCTCGTCTACGCTCATCGATCCCTCAATGGTGTAGCGCACGGGCACGAAGCCCTCAATAGTGGTGGTGCACGAGGACTCGAAAGTGGGGGAGGGCGAGTCGCTGGGGGCTGCGGTCTCGGGGGCAGAGCTGGTAGTGGCGGAGTGGCCGGAAGCATCTTCGGCTTGTGGGGACTGCTTGGTCAGAAAGATGCTGCCGACGACGACTGCGATGACGCCGAGGACAGCAACGACTGCCACGATGATCTTGTTGCGGTTGTTCACGGCTGAGATTATAACCACGCTGAGCAAGCAGCAGCGTGAGGTACCCCACGGTCTGAAACGCGGATGGATTGACCCTCTGACGGGCCTTGCCGTAGACTCGGTTGACGCATTGTGGTTTGCTGTGTCCTCGGACGGAGTAGGGCAGGCGCGTTGTGGGCGAACCCCGTAACCAGACTGCAATGTGCCAAGAATTATCCATCCATCGGAGCCCTTCTACATGACCTCTCCCACTGAGGCGTCGGCCATCGCGGTAGACGACTTCGGCAGCAAGGAAGCTTTCCTCGAAGCTGTCGACGCAACCATCAAGTACTTCAACGACGGGGACATCGTCTCCGGCACCGTTGTGAAGGTCGATCGGGACGAGGTCCTGCTCGACATCGGTTACAAAACCGAAGGTGTTATTCCTTCCAAGGAACTCTCCATCAAGCACGACGTCGATCCCTTCGACGTGGTTCAGGTCGGCGACGAAGTCGAGGCCCTCGTGCAGCAGAAAGAGGACAAGGAAGGCCGTCTCATCCTGTCCAAGAAGCGTGCGCAGTACGAACGCGCCTGGGGCACCATCGAGAAGGTCAAGGAAGAGGACGGTGTCGTCTCCGGCACCGTCATCGAGGTGGTCAAGGGCGGCCTGATCGTCGACATCGGCCTGCGCGGCTTCCTTCCCGCATCGCTGGTGGAGATGCGTCGTGTCCGGGACCTCCAGCCCTACGTCGGCATGGAGCTTGAGGCCAAGATCATCGAGCTGGACAAGAACCGCAACAATGTTGTGCTGTCCCGCCGCGCTTGGCTGGAGCAGACCCAATCCGAGGTTCGCCACACCTTCCTCACCCAGCTGCAGAAGGGCCAGATCCGCAAGGGCGTCGTGTCCTCCATCGTCAACTTCGGCGCCTTCGTCGACCTCGGCGGTGTGGATGGTCTGGTGCACGTCTCTGAGCTGTCCTGGAAGCACATCGATCACCCGAACGAGGTTGTCGAGGTCGGTACCCCGGTCACGGTCGAGGTACTTGAGGTGGACATGGAACGCGAGCGCGTCTCCCTGTCGCTCAAGGCCACTCAGGAAGATCCGTGGCAGACCTTCGCCCGCCTGCACCAGATCGGCCAGATCGTGCCCGGAAAGGTTACCAAGCTGGTCCCGTTCGGCGCGTTCGTCCGCGTCGGCGAGGGCATCGAAGGCCTGGTGCACGTCTCCGAGCTTGCGGAGCGCCACGTCGAGATCCCGGAGCAGGTCGTTGTCGTTGGCGACGATGTCATGGTGAAGGTGATCGACATCGATCTTGAGCGTCGCCGCGTTTCGCTGTCGCTGAAGCAGGCCAACGAGTCGGTGGATGTCGGCGCCGACGAGTTCGACCCGTCGCTGTACGGGATGACCGCCTCCTACGATGAGCAGGGCAACTACATCTACCCCGAGGGCTTCGACCCGGAGACCAACGAGTGGAAGGAAGGCTACGAGGAGCAGCGTGCTGCTTGGGAGGCCCAGTACGCCCAGGCCCAAGCACTGTGGGAGGCCCACAAGAAGCAGGTCGAGGAGGCCGAGACCGCAGACCGCGAAGCAGCTGCCGAGGCGGGAACTGGTTACGTGTCCGAGTCCTCCTCGGAGGGTTCGCTGGCGTCCGACGAGGCCCTGCAGGCTTTGCGCGAGAAGCTCACCGGCGGTCGCTGAGCCAAAGCAATCAATCAGAACGGTGGCGTCCCTTCGGGGTGCCACCGTTCTGCTGTCCCATGCGGCTTGAGTACCCATACTCAGCGCATGAGTATCTTCCTCCAAGTTAAAGATGAGGATCGCTACTCTGGTGGGCCGAATCTGCCCTTCATAGCATTGAGGCATGGGAAACGACACGAGAGCTAAGGAGGGAACAGCGATGGAATATGGCATTCCCCGTGAGGAACAGGAGGTTGCGGCTCGTTCGATGCCGCCTATCCTGTACGTTCCATGTGCCAAGACCAGGAACAGGAAAGAGGTGGAAGTGCTCCTCGCCCAGCACGACGACGGCACGGCTGGCGTATTCGCCTATACGTCTTTGGATCGGTTCTACCGCTGTTTGGGCGACCGTGCTTGGACGGTCATTGCTGCACGCGACATCACGAAGATCGAGGCCGCACAGCGGATCACGAGAGTGTATTTTGACGAGGTCCCCGACGAGATGAAAGGCCGATAGGTGAGCGGAGATTCTTACACTTGGGAGCTAGACGCGACGCGGAAACTGATGTTGCGTCATATGAAGCTGTCAGAACTTCTTTCCGTTTCCGTCGCGCACCCTCCTCAGTCGTGTGGAGCTGGCGCTTTTGACGGCTTGTTGTTGGACATGCTGGTCAAGTGCGGTCGGTCTGTGCTGTCAGTTTCTGCGTTTCATGAGGCTGCAGAGGATACGCTAAGCGTTGTGCAGGAAACCTATCAGAAGCAGGACGATTGGGCCTGTGAACAGTTTAATGAATTCACTCGGCAAATCTAGATTCTGAAGAGAGAGGAAAGAGGGTTTTCGATGACCATAGATCTAAAGCTAGATGTGGATTTCGGTCTGATTGATGGAGCCATTTCTTGGGTGGAAAAAGTTAGGTATGCGCTGGGTGAGAACGATGGAGAAATGCGATTTGGAGCCCAGGTGGACCTGGAAGGTTGGCAAGGAAAAGCGAACGATAGCTATCGGGCTTTTTTGTGTGACATGATTAATCATGGCGATGAAGCCAAAATGATCGTTGATCAAACGAAGAACAAGTTCGTGGACTACCGGGACAAAGCCACCTCGACCCAGCAACTCTTGGATGAACTTGCCGACTACGCTCGGCAGACTGGCCTGACGGTTACCTCCGAAGGAATGGTGGATCATCCGCCGCAGTTCGTCCCGATCCCATCGGGATCTCAGGGTGTCTCTGTAGCTGACTTCGAATCGGCATACAATGAGAATCAGAGGATCGCAGCACTGTGGGATAGATACGAATACGTTCTGTACGTGAGTTCCAATGTTAAGAGAGAATATGCGAACTGGTGTGCTGAGAATCTGTTGCTCAAGGGAAGCGGCCTATCTGATCTGATTGATCAGACTCTTCAAAATGGAGACGGTTCGGGCATGCCGGGGACGCTGATGCCTGCCGGCGCGAGGTTGACTCTGCCGATGCAGCAGGAAATCTCCGACAGGTTTCTCAGTCTGGAAGCGAAAGCCGCGCGCGCAAGGCAACAGTACGTGAAATTCCTTGAGGAAACCAATGAGTCGGAGGGTGTGCTGCCCGATCGTGGTGAGTTGAAGGGCCTTCCTTACGGTTTCCAGAGCCTGGATCAGGCCAAGTTGCAGGTGAGGAAGGAGGAGCTGCGGGAGCCCGGCGAACCTATTCAAGTCAGCGTTGCTAGGCATCTGGCGAAGGCTAACACGCTTCTCTCCGGCGTTCTCTATCTGAAGGACATCTACGACGGCAAGCCATTCGTGGATACAACTGCCCGTTTCGTGGGCGGTGCGGTGATGAGCGAGATCGGAAAAGCTATGGGTGGCGCGCTCCTGGGGCCATTGGGCGCTAAGGAACTGGGAGCCTTCGCGGGCGGCGTGGCCGGGTCGTCTTTGGGGGAGGAGTACGCGGATGACCTCGTTCGCCGCGTCGTTTCTTCAGGAACCCGTCACAGCATTGATGACTATGTCTGGGGAGGTACAGGTAGAAATCGTCCAAGGTGAGTAAATCGTGAAGAACGAGAGCTGTGGAACATCGAGTGAGGCATGAAGAATATAAACTTCCAAAGAATCAACAAAGCTGATCCTGCCTGGCCGCTACTGGTGCTAAGGATAGGGTTCCTGATCAGCCTGGCGCCGCTGGTGGTCGTTATTGCCGGTTGTATTACGGCCCCTGTACTAACGGCGACTTCTCTGCCCTACGCGCTGGTCTGGCCAGCATATCTCGGCAGCACTCTGCTGGGAATGAGGCTCAGTCGGGGAAGGCTTAAGGTTCGTCAAAGCCCTCAAGGTATTATCTGCGGCGGTCCTCATGTCGTGAAACGGTTGGGTTATGTGGCAGTAGCGGTGCTGTTTGGGATCGCGTTTTTGTCCCTGCACGAGGTGCCCACGCTCGGGAGAACGCTGCACATGGCTCGCGCTCAAGCTCGCCTGATGATCTGGGCACTCATCTCCCTGGACTTCAGCTTTGGTCCGGTGTACGTGATGTGGCCGGTTGGGCTTATCGTTCTATCGGTGGCTCTGCTGCTGAGGTTGTTCGGGGTGAGCAAAGTAGTGCTCAGCGGCGAAGGAATCTCATTCCCCAAACACTTCGGGCTGAACAAAGACTCGATCGCCTGGGAAGATCTCCGCGCGATCTATCGAGAGAATGGCCTGTACGTCCTGAGCACCGTTCGGGGCAGGCACCAGATAGACCTGTATCGGTTGGCGAGTGATCCGGAACTTGTAGCCGACTGGATCATGTTTTACGCTCTGCACCCGGAGAAACGAGTGGAGCTTTCCGGAAGCGCGGCAATCCAGCGGGTTCGTTCCGAAGGAATTCCGCGACGCCCGGTGCCCACCAGACGGCCGGATCGTCCATTCCACCTGAACACCCTGCTGGACCCCGCCGTCAGGGAACCCCGGCCAATCGCGCTCACCGGGGGCATCGCGAGCGGGAAATCCTTCGTGGCCAGAAAGTTTGCGGAACTCGGAGCCGTGATTGTGGATTTCGACGAGGTGGCACGCGAGGTCGTCCAGCCAGGAACCCCCGGCCTAGCGGCGGTGGTGCGACGCTTCGGCGACGTGCTGCAGGCGGACGGCAACCTGGACAGAGGAAAGCTGGCGGGAATCATCTTTTCCGACGACAGAGCCCGCGAGGACTTGAACAGCATTCTGCATCCGCACATCCGCGAGCGCGCCTGGCAGCTAGTCGAAGAAGCGGGCAGCGCGGCTATGGTAATTCAAGTCATCCCGTTGCTCGTCGAAGCGGACCTGGTGAACCAATTCAAAACGATCATCGTCGTCGACCTGCCGGAAGAACAGCAGCTGCAGCGGCTACAGGCGCGCGAGGGGATCTCTGCGGAGGAGGCCGAGCGCCGCATCGCCGCCCAGGCCGACCGCGCCACCCGCCGCGTGGAAGCCGACGTCGTGATCGACAACTCGGGCGACGAAGCCGCCACCGCGCTGCAGGTGGCGCGCGTCTGGCGGCTCCTGCAACGGGCCGCGACCGTGACCAGCTAGAGCCCAGCTAGAAAGCGTGGCCCCGAGAGAGGACACTCCGAGCGGAACGGGCAGGGCCCTCAGCGACGACCGAATATGGGCTGACCGGTCAAGATGCTGAGGGCCCCTCTCACCCGACCCGGCGCGAGCGGCCTCGGATGACTCTTGCGGCGGGGCGCTACCCGTCGCCCCAGGGCGGGCAGGTGCAAACCAGGTTACGGTCGCCGTACGCGTTGTCGATGCGGCCGACCGGCGGCCAGTACTTGTCCGCCCGCAGAGCACCCGCAGGGAAGCAGGCCTGCTCGCGGCTGTACGGCCGATCCCAGTCCTGGACCAGGTCCTCGGTGGTGTGCGGCGCATGGGTCAGCGGGGAATCCTGCGGATCCACCTCGCCGGAGACGACCAACTCGGCTTCGCGCGCGATGTCCAGCATCGCATCGCAGAACCGATCCAACTCGTACAGCGTCTCCGACTCCGTGGGCTCCACCATCAGCGTTCCCGCCACCGGCCAGGACATCGTCGGCGCGTGGAAGCCGTGATCAATCAGCCGCTTCGCCACATCGTCGACGCTCACCTTCGGGGCAAATACCCGCGTATCTAGGATGCACTCATGGGCCACCCGACCGGAGTCGCCCGAGTACAGAATCGGGTAGCTCCCTCGCAGCCGCGCCGCGATGTAGTTGGCGTTCAGGATGGCGACGCTCGTCGCGCTGCGCAGTCCCCGGCCGCCCATCAGCAGCACGTACACCCAGGAGATCAGCAGGATCGACGCCGAGCCCAGGTTCGCCGCGGAGACGGCGCCCTCCCCACCCGTAGCCGGGTCGGTGGGCAGATGCGGGAGCAGGTGCTTCTTGACCCCGATCGGACCCATTCCCGGCCCGCCACCGCCGTGCGGAATCGCGAAGGTCTTGTGCAGGTTGAGATGGCTGACATCCCCGCCGATCTCGCCCAGCTTCACGAGCCCGACCAACGCGTTCATGTTGGCGCCGTCAATGTACACCTGCCCGCCGTGCTCATGAGTGATGCGGGCCACCTCCCGCACCGTCTCCTCGAACACGCCGTGCGTCGACGGGTAGGTGATCATCACACAGGACAAATCGTCTCCGGCCTCCTCGGCCTTCGCCCGGAAATCCGCAAGATCGATGTCGCCGTTAGCGGCGGCCTTGACCGACACCACCTTGAGCCCCGCCATCTGCGCGGAGGCCGGGTTGGTGCCGTGCGCGGAAGTGGGGATCAAGCAGATGCTGCGCTCCTCTCCCCGGGATCGGTGGTAGCGGGCGATCGTCAGCAGCCCCGCGTACTCGCCCGACGCGCCCGAGTTAGGCTGCATCGAGAACCCGTCATAGCCGGTAATCTCACACAGCTTCTCCGAGAGATCCGCGACGAGCTCGTGGTAGCCCGCGGCCTGGTCTGCCGGGGCAAAGGGGTGCAGGTTGGCAAACTCGGGCCAGGACACCGGCATCATCTCGATGGCCGCATTCAACTTCATCGTGCACGAACCCAGCGGAATCATCGCCCTGTCCAACGCCAGATCGCGATCCGCCAGACGCCGCATGTAGCGCATCATCTCAGTCTCCGCACGGTTCATGTGGAACACCTCGTGCGTGAGATACTCGCTGACCCGCAGCCACTCGTCGGGCACCGCAGGGCGAGACGCCGGCGCCCCGCAGCTCTCGACGCCGAAGGCCTCCAGCAGGCGGCCCACCACGTCGGGGCGGGTGGTCTCGTCGAAGCTCATCCCAATGGCATCGCCGCCGACCCGCCGCAGGTTGATGCCGCGCCGCTCCGCGTTCATCAAGATGTCTGCCTGCCTCTCGCCGACGCGCACGGTGAGGGTGTCGAAGAACGCCTCCGGCGTGACCTCGTACCCGGCGGAGCGCAGTGCGTCGCGCACCCCCGCGGTGGTCAGGTGCACACGCTCCGCGATGGAACGCAGCCCCCGCGGCCCATGGAAGACCGCATACATTGACGCCATCACCGCCAGCAGCGCCTGCGCCGTGCACACGTTGGATGTGGCCTTCTCCCGGCGAATGTGCTGCTCCCGGGTCTGCAGCGACAGCCGATAGGCTTTTCGCCCTGCCGAGTCGACGGAGACGCCCACCAGCCGGCCGGGCATCGTGCGCTTCAGCGCATCGGACACAGCCATGAAGGCCGCGTGCGGGCCGCCATAACCCATCGGCACGCCGAAGCGCTGCGCAGAACCCACACACACGTCGGCCCCCATCGCGCCCGGCTCCTTGACGAGGGTGAGCGCCAGCAGATCCGACGTGACGACGGCCAGCGCGCCGTGGGCGTGCAGGTCTGCGCACTGCTCGGTGAGGTCCCGGATATCGCCGAAGGTCCCGATGTGCGCCAACGCCGCGCCGAACACCTCAGCGGCGCGCAGCTCGCCCAGCGGGGCTACGACACACTCGATTCCGAGGGGGCGGGCCCTGGTCAGCAAGACGGCCCTGACCTGTGGGTGCAGCGCGTCGTCGACGAAGAATCGCTTCGCCTTGCTCTTGGCGGCCCGCCTTGCCATGGCCATTCCCTCGGCGGCGGCGGTGGCCTCATCAAGAAGGCTGGCATTGGCGATCGGCAGCCCGGTGAGGTCCGCGACCATCGTCTGGAAGTTCAGCAGCGCCTCCAAACGCCCTTGGGAGATCTCCGGCTGATAGGGCGTGTAGGCCGTGTACCACGCCGGATTCTCGAAGATGTTGCGCAGAATCGCCGGGGGAGTCACCGTGCCGTAGTAGCCCTGGCCGATCAGCGAGGTCATAGGCGTGTTCTTCGCCGCCACCGCGCGGAGCTTGGCGAGTACCTCGC
This sequence comes from Tessaracoccus sp. OH4464_COT-324, assembly GCF_003932855.1. Lineage (GTDB taxonomy): Bacteria > Actinomycetota > Actinomycetes > Propionibacteriales > Propionibacteriaceae > Arachnia. The sequence goes on from NZ_RQYZ01000001.1 coordinate 18,787, forward strand.
CCTCCGTCAGGGCAGCCCAGTTGAGTTCCTCGGCCTGGCGCAGGCTGGCTGGAACGGTCTCGTCGATCAGCTGCTCCAGGCTGTCTGCCCCGACGACGCGCAACATGCGCTCCATCTCCTCCGGCGAGGGTCCTATGTGGCGCCGGTGCGCGAAATCGTCGGTGTCGTAGTCAGTCGGCCGCCACATGTCAGCCAATCAGCGCCCGGTAGGCGTCTTCGTCGAGGAGGTCATCGAAGGCGGTCACGTCGAGCAGCCGCAGGCGGAAGAACCAGTTCTTTCGAGCATCGGCGTTGACGAGCGAAGGGTCGTTGACCAGCGCCTCGTTCACCTCGACGATGGTGCCCGCCAGCGGGGCGGTGATGTCGGAAGCGGCCTTGACCGACTCGATGACCACGATCTCGTCGCCCTCCGCGACCTCGCGGTCCACCTCAGGCAACTCGATGAAGACGATGTCGCCCAACTGCTCTGCCGCATGCGCGGTGATCCCGACGGTCGCGACGTCGCCTTCGAGGTCAAGCCATTCGTGGTCTTCGGTGTACTTCACCATGGTGTGCTCCTTCAGCGCTTGTAGTTGAGGGTTACGAAGGGAATGGGTGTGACGGTCACCGGCAGGAGTTTGCCGCGGACCTGGGCGAAGATCGTGCTGCCGGGCGCGAAACCTGTGGGCAGCATGGCCATCGCAATCGGGCCGCCGATGCTCGGCCCGAAGCCGCCGGACGTCACGACGCCGATGCGCTGCGTCGCCTCCTGGTCGGCGAACAGCTCGACGCCGTCGCGCACCGGGGCGCGGCCCTCCGGCCGGAGGCCGACACGAACTTCGGGTGCGCCCGCGTCGAGTTCCTGCTCGATGGCTGAGGCGCCCGGGTAGCCGCCCGCCCGGCTGCCCCCGGGACGGCGAACCTTCGGGATCGACCAGTCGAGGGCCGCGGCCGAGGGCGAAATCTGCTCGGTCAGCTCGTGACCGTACAGGGGCATCCCCGCCTCAAGGCGCAGGGAGTCGCGGGCGCCGAGCCCTGCCGGCTGGACGACGCTGTCCGCCAGCAGCCGCTCGGCAAACTCGATCGCGCACTCGGCGGGCAGCGAGACCTCGAAGCCGTCCTCGCCCGTGTAACCGGAGCGCGAAACCCAAACCTCCTCGCCGGCCCAGTCGAGCTGTCGGGAATCCATGAACCGAAGCTCCCGGACCTCGGGGATGAGCCGGGCCAGCTGCTCCTCGGCGTCCGGCCCCTGCACGGCCAGCAGCGCGCGGCTGGTGACGTGCTCCACCTCGACGCCGGTGAGCCCGCGCAGGATGCCCAGGTCGTGGCTCGTGCGGGCGGCGTTCACCACCAGGAACAGATGCTGCTCATGGTTGGCGAACATGAAGTCGTCGAGCACGCCACCCGCGTCGTTGGTGAACAGTCCGTAGCGTTGCCGCCATGGGTGCAGACCGGCCACACTCGCCGGCGTGAGGGTCTCCAGCGCCAGGGCCGCGTCCCGCCCCGCCGAACGCAGGAGCACCTGGCCCATATGGCTGACATCGAACAGCGAAGCTGATCGGCGCGTGTGGTTGTGTTCCGCCAGCACCCCGGTGGGGTACTGGACGGGCATCTCCCAGCCAGCGAACGGCACCAGCTTGGCTCCGCGGGCGACGTGGAAATCGTGCAATGGGGTGTGCAACAGCTCGGTCATCTGATCCCTCCACCGGGTCCGGGCCTTCCGGAGCCCGACTACGTTGTCGGTGCCCCCTCTGTCCTTGGTGCCTGAGATTTACGATCCTTCGGCGGGCCGGGCGGCCTCTCTCCAGAGTGCGTGTCAAGCGGTCCGGGGGCCTGAGAGATTACCGGGGCGGTTGCTCCTTCGGCATCGCGCGCACGCGATTCTCCCGCTTGACAGTCACGACACTAGCAGGCTGAGGGCTCCGCCGGAGCCGAAGGGTGCACCCCGCTACCGGTTCGCCTCGATCATCTGCCGCAGCTCTTTCTTGAGCTCGGCGATCTCGTCACGGTGGCGCGCCGCCAACTCGAACTGCAGCTCCGCCGCGGCCTGATGCATCTGAGCGGTGAGCTCCTCAATGAGTTGTGCCAGCTCCGACTCGGCCAGCTGCTCCGGCCGCAACCCCCGTCCGCCTGCGGCCAGCAGCTCGTTGGTGTCGGCGTCCTCCCGCGCCAGCATCTCGCTGACGTCGGCGATCCGCTTGCGCAGCGGCTGCGGATCGATACCGTGTTCCAAGTTGTAGGCGATCTGGATCTCGCGACGGCGGTTGGTCTCATCGATCGCGGCCTGCATCGACGGGGTGACCGAGTCAGCGTACATATGCACCTGCCCCGCGACGTTGCGCGCAGCACGCCCGATCGTCTGGATCAATGACCGCTCGGACCGGAGGAAACCCTCCTTATCGGCGTCAAGGATGGCCACCAGGGACACCTCGGGAAGGTCGAGGCCCTCGCGTAGCAGGTTGATGCCGACCAGCACGTCGTACTCGCCCAGGCGAAGATCGCGTAACAGGTCGAGCCGCTCCAGCGTCGCCACGTCGGAGTGCAGGTAGCGCGTGCGAATCCCCGCCTCGACCAGGAAATCGCTCAGGTCTTCTGCCATCCTCTTGGTCAGCGTCGTGACGAGGACGCGCTCGTCCCGCGCGGTGCGCTGGCGAACCTCGGCGATCAGGTCGTCGACCTGTCCCTTGGTGGGCTTCAGCACGATCTCGGGGTCCACCAAGCCGGTCGGGCGAATGATCAGCTGAGCCACGCCGTCGGACCGCTCCAGTTCGTATGGGCCCGGCGTGGCCGACAGGTAGATCGTCTGACCGACGCGCTCCACGAACTCGTCGAAGCGCAGCGGACGGTTGTCTAGCGCGGTGGGCAGCCGGAAGCCGTGCTCGACCAGCGTGCGCTTGCGCGACGCGTCGCCCTCGAACATGCCGCCGATCTGCGGGATCGTCACGTGGGACTCGTCGACGACCAGCACGAAATCCTCCGGAAAATAGTCCAGCAAGCACGATGGCGGGGAACCCGGCGCACGCCCGTCGATGTGCAGCGAATAGTTCTCGATGCCCGAACACATGCCGATCTGACGCAGCATCTCCAGGTCGTAGGTGGTGCGCATGCGCAGCCGCTGGGCCTCCAACAGCTTGCCCTCACCCTCCAACTCCTGCAGGCGTTCGGCCAACTCAGCCTCGATTCCCGCAATCGCCCGTTTCATCCGTTCGTCCCCGGCCGCGTAATGCGACGCTGGAAAGACGTAGATCTCGCTGTCCTCGTGCAGCGTCGCGGCAGTCAGGGGATGGATGGTGGCGATCCGCTCGATCTCGTCGCCGAAGAACTCGACCCGCACCGCGTTCTCCTCGTACATCGGGTAGATCTCCACCGTGTCGCCTTTGACCTTGAACGTGCCCCGCCCGGCGCCGATATCGTTTCTTGCGTACTGGATATCCACCAGCCGACGCAGCAGAACGTCGCGGTCCAACTCATCTCCGACCCGCAGAGTGATGCGCTGCTCCAGGTACTCCTGCGGCGTGCCCAGACCGTAGATGGCCGAGACGGTGGCCACGACAACGACGTCGCGCCGGGTGAGCAACGAACTCGTGGCCGCGTGCCGCATGCGCTCCACCTCCTCGTTCAGGGAGGAGTCCTTCTCGATGTAGGTGTCCGACTGCGGCAGGTATGCCTCCGGCTGGTAGTAGTCGTAGTAGGAAACGAAATACTCGACCGCGTTCTCCGGGAAGAAGTCGCGTAGCTCAGCGGCGAACTGAGCGGCGAGCGTCTTGTTCGGCTGCATGATGAGCATCGGGCGCTGCAGCCGCTCAGCTAGCCAGGCGATGGTGGCGGTCTTCCCGGTCCCCGTGGCCCCCAACACCACGATGTCCTTCTCTCCCGCCCGGATCCGGCGCTCCAGCTCTGCGATGGCGGCCGGCTGGTCTCCGGAGGGGGCGAACTCTGAGTGGACCTTCAGCGGCGCAACCTGGCGCTGCAACTCCTCGATCGGGCGCATAGGTCAACTCTATGTGAGCCAGCCGACAACTTCGTCAACCGCAAAGAACTAGCCGAGCGAAGCCGGGTTGGGGATATCCAGCGCGCCACTGACATTCGGGCTGTTCACCCCGCGAGCCAGCCAAAGCAGCAGGTCGCGGGCCGGGCCGATCACCGTCGTCGGCGCGCTCCCCTCGCTACCCATCCGCTCCGAGAAGCCGTCGTCGGCCAGCAGCAGCACCCCGGGCATGCCGTACAGGGCCGGACGGGTGACTTCCAGTCCGAGGAGCGCGCGATATGCGAACTCGGGTAGATCCGCCAACTCGCCGATCAGGTCGTAGTGATGAATCGTTAGCTCCCGCAGCCGCAACGTCGCGAGCTGCGCGGGGCTCAGCAGCCAGTCGCCGAGCCTGAACGTGCGCTCGTCGGTCTCCGCAGCGGCCAGGAGCGGCTGGAGTTCGCCGGCCGTCTCGTCGAGCTGAATCTGCAGCTCCAGCTCTGGCGACAGCGCCCGCTTCTCCAGCGCTACCCGACGGTCGGCGCGGGAGCGGAAACGACCCAAACCGTCGGGTGAGCGCAGGCGGTGCTGCAGGTCGAGAGCGCCCTCCACCAGGTGGGCAGCCACATGCGATCGAGTCCAGCCGGGTAGGGGAGTGGGCTGGGCCCAGTCGTCAGCGTCGTAAGAGATCGTGGTGCCCAGCAGATGCGCGGTCTGCTCACGCACTGCATCCACGATGTCGCTGAATGATGCGGCCTCGGTCATGTGAGCCAACCTATCAAAAGGCAAGTTCCTTGGTTGCGGGCATAGGATGCTTTGTTGTGGATAGTCGGCTCGTGGTGCGCGGGGCACGCGTACACAACCTGAAAAACGTCTCCCTCGACCTGCCGCGGGAGGCCCTGATCGTATTCACGGGCCTCAGCGGGTCGGGCAAATCCTCGCTCGCCTTCGACACCATCTTCGCCGAGGGGCAACGGCGCTACGTCGAGTCGCTGTCGGCGTACGCGCGCATGTTCCTCGGCCAGATGGACAAACCCGACGTCGACTTCATCGACGGCCTGTCCCCGGCAGTATCGATCGACCAGAAGTCGACGAGCCGCAACCCGCGCTCCACCGTCGGCACCATCACCGAGGTGTACGACTACCTGCGGCTGCTGTTCGCCCGCATCGGCGTCCCACACTGCGTCGAGTGCGGTGCGCAGATTGGTCGGCAGACCCCGCAACAGATCGTTGACCGGCTCCTCGGGCTGCCGGAAGGAACCAGATTCCAGATCCTCGCCCCGCTGGTGCGTGGTCGCAAAGGCGAGTTCGCGGAGCTATTCCGCCAGCTTCTCGGTGACGGGTACTCGCGGGTGCGCATCGACGGTGAGATCCACGCCCTCACCGAGTTGCCGGAGATCGACAAGAAACGCAAGCACGACGTCGAAGCCATCGTCGACCGCGCGGTGGTTCGGGCGAGCGCCAAACAGCGCATCACCGAATCCGTCGAGACGGCGCTGCAACTCGCGGGTGGCATCGTCGCCATCGACTTCGTCGACCTGCCCGCCGACGACCCGGAGCGCGTGAAACGCTACTCGGAGCGCATGGGCTGCCCCAACGAACACGACGTGGCGATCGAGGAGCTGGAACCCAGACAGTTCTCGTTCAACGGGCCCTGGGGTGCCTGTCCGCAGTGCACCGGCCTCGGCATGGTGCTGGATCCCGACCCGGAACTCATCATCCCCGACGAAGACCTGTCGCTCGCGGAAGGTGCCATCGCGCCCTGGGCCGGCGCGCACATCCGCGGTCACTACGACCACGTCCTCGCCTCGCTCGCCGAGGAACACAGCTTCGACATGGGTACCCCGTGGCGGAAGCTCAAGCCCGCAGTCCGAAAGCTCCTGCTCGGCGGGGTCGAGGGGGCAGTCGTGGTGAAGTACCGCAACCGGTTTGGGCGCACCCGCAGCTTCTCGCAGAAGTTCGAGGGCGTGGTGCCATTCGTCAGACGACGCCATGAGGAAGCCGAATCGGACTGGTCCCGGGACAAATGGGGCCAGTACATGCGCGAGGTCGCCTGCTCCTCCTGCGGGGGCGACCGACTGAAACCATCGTCGCTGGCGGTCACGGTGCGCGACAAAAACATCGCCGACGTGGTCGCGATGTCCATCGGCGAGGCGGCGGACTTCCTGGGCGGACTCGAACTAACCCCGACGGAAGCCACCATCGCCCGGCGGGTCATCAAGGAGATCCAGGCCAGACTGCGCTTCCTGCTCGACGTCGGCCTCGACTACCTCACGCTCTCCCGCGCGGCAGGCACCCTCTCCGGCGGGGAAGCCCAACGTATCCGCCTCGCCACCCAGATCGGATCCGGGCTGGTCGGCGTTCTCTACGTGCTCGACGAACCCAGCATCGGCCTACACCAGCGCGACAACCTGCGGCTCATCCAGACTCTGGAAAGGCTGCGCGACATGGGCAACACCCTCATCGTCGTGGAACACGACGAGGACACCATCAAGGCGGCCGACTGGATCGTGGACATCGGGCCGGGGGCCGGCGAACTGGGCGGCGAGGTCGTGGTCTCCGGGCCGGTCGAGGACCTGCTGGCCAACCCCGAGTCGAAGACCGGCCGCTACCTGTCCGGGCAACTAGCCATCGAGGCACCCGCCGTGCGCCGCGTGGGCAATGGCAGTGCCATCAAGGTCCACGGGGCGAGGCACAACAACCTGCGCAACGTGGACGTCGAATTCCCCCTGGGTAAGCTGATCGCGGTCACCGGGGTTTCCGGCTCCGGGAAATCCTCCCTGGTCAACGGGATCCTGTACCCGGCCGCCGCCAAGGCCATCTACCAGGCCAAGGACGTGCCAGGAAAGCACCGCAAACTCCTCGGGCTGGAGAACATCGACAAAGTCATCCAGGTCGATCAGTCGCCCATCGGACGTACCCCGAGGTCGAACCCCGCAACCTACACCGGAGTATTCGACAAGATCCGTTCCCTCTTCGCGCAGACCCCCGAGGCCAAGGTCCGCGGCTACCAAGCGGGCAGGTTCTCCTTCAACGTCAAGGGCGGGCGGTGCGAGACCTGCCGCGGCGACGGCACGATCCGCGTGGAGATGAACTTCCTGCCCGACGTCTACGTCCCCTGCGAGGTGTGCCACGGGGCACGCTACAACCGCGAAACCTTGGAGGTGCACTACAAGGGCAAAAACATCTCCGAAGTCCTGGACATGCCCATCGCGCAGGCAGTCGACTTCTTCGGCTCGATCAGCGCCATCGCCCGACACCTGAAAACCCTCGACGAGGTTGGGCTGGGCTACGTCCGTCTCGGGCAGCCCGCCACCACGCTCTCCGGCGGCGAGGCACAGCGCGTCAAACTCGCCTCCGAGCTGCAGAAACGCTCCACCGGCCGCACCCTGTACGTGCTCGACGAGCCAACCACCGGCCTGCACTTCGAGGACATCCGACGCCTGCTGGTGGTCCTGCAGCGGCTCGTCGACCAGGGCAACACCGTGGTCGTGATCGAGCACAACCTCGACGTCATCAAGTGCGCGGACTGGCTCATCGAAATGGGCCCCGACGGCGGGTCGCGCGGCGGCGAGGTGGTGGGCGTGGGCACCCCAGAGCACATCGCCACGCTCAAGGAGTCGGCTACCGGCCACTTCCTCAGCGCCCTGCTGGGGCAAGCGCCCGATCCGGCAGGATAGGACCAACCTATGGCTGACCCCGAGTCCTACCGGCCCCGGACGTCGGACATCCCGACGGCGCCGGGTGTCTACCGGTTCTTCGACGCGTTCGGCAATGTGCTCTACGTGGGGAAGGCGCGCAACCTGCGCAACCGGGTGAGCTCCTACTTCGTCGGGTTGGATGGCAAGCATTTCCGTACCCAGACGATGGTGCGCACCGCGGCGCGCGTCGAGTGGACGGTGGTGGCCACCGAGTTGGAGGCCCTCCAACTCGAACACACCTGGATCAAGCAGTTCGATCCGCGATTCAACGTGATGTATCGCGACGACAAGTCCTACCCCTGGCTCGCTATCACCTGGGCGGAGGAATTTCCGCGGGTGTACGTCGGCCGGGGCCAGAAGCAGCGCGGCACCCGCTACTTTGGGCCCTACGGCGCAGCCTGGGCCATCCGCGACACCGTGGATCTGCTGCTGCGCGTCTTCCCCATGCGCTCTTGCGCGCGCGGGGTCTTCGACCGGGCGCGCCGCTCCGGCAGGCAGTGCCTGCTGGGCGACATCGGAAAGTGTTCCGCGCCGTGCATCGGCCGGGTCAGCGCCGCCGAGCACCGTGAGATCGCCGCCAACTTCATGGCCTTCATGGGCGGGCGCACCGGCGACGTGATCGGCCGGGTGGAACGCGAGATGTACGAAGCCTCGGCGGAACTCAACTTCGAGCGCGCCGCCACGCTGCGCGATTCGCTCGCGGCTTTGAAGAAGGTGCAGGAGAAGCAGGCGGTGGTGTTCCTGGACGGCACGTGCGCCGATGTCGTCGGGTTCGCGGAGGATCAGGCGCAGATCGCGGTGCAGGCCTTCCACGTCGTTGATGGCCGGATCCTGGGCGAGCGCGGCTGGGTGGCCGACAAGACCGATGATCGACCGCTGACGGATCTGGTGGGTGCTTTCCTGGGGCAGCTCTACGCCGCCGACGACGTGCAGGTGCCGCCTACGGTCCTGACCTCGGTGGAGGTCGAGACCGGGATCGCGGAGCTGCTCACGGCCCGCCGCGGGGCGAAGGTGGAGGTGCGGGTGCCGCTGCGCGGCGAGAAGCGCGCGCTGCTCGACACGGTGGTGCGTAACGCCCAGCTTGCGCTTGAGAAGCGCGCGCTCAAGCGTTCCACGGATCTGAGCACCCGGAATCGGGCGCTCAACGAGATAGCGGAGGCCCTCAACCTGGCCGGGCCGCCCCTGCGCATCGAGTGCTACGACATCTCGCACACGCTGGGTCAGGAGGTGGTGGGTGCGATGGCGGTCTTCGAAGACGGGCTGGCTCGCGGCTCCGAATATCGTCGCTTTCTGATCAAGGGTTTCGCGGGCTCCGACGACGTGCGCGCCATCCGCGAGGTGCTCACCCGAAGGCTGCGCCGCCTGCGCGATTCTGCGGAGGACGAGCTCATCGATGCGACGACGGGTTCCGCCAGGCGGTTCACGTACCCGCCTGCGCTCATCGTCGTCGACGGTGGCGCGCCGCAGGTGGCGGCTGCAGCCTCGGTGCTCGACGAGTTCGGGCTGGGCGGGGAGATCGCGCTCTGCGGGCTTGCGAAGCGCCTGGAAGAGGTCTGGTTGCCGGGCGAGGAATATCCGCTGATCCTGCCGCGCTCCTCAGAGGGACTGTATCTGCTGCAGCGTGCCCGGGACGAGGCACACCGGTTTGCGATCACGTTTCACCGCTCGCGCCGCGGTCGGGCGCTGATGGATTCCGTCCTCGACGGCGTTCCCGGCCTGGGCGACGTGCGCCGGAAGGCGCTGCTGAAGTATTTCGGCAGCGTGCGCAAGTTGCGCGAGGCGAGCGTCGAGGAGATCGCGCGGGTGCCTGGCTTCGGGCCAACGCTCGCGGCGTCCGTGTACGCTGCGGTGGCCGGCTCTGCTGCGGAGGCGGTGAACCTGGCGACGGGAGAGGTCACCTCGAACTGAGGCCCGGTTTGAACACCGTTCAATAGGTGGTGTTAGATGAGGTGATCTCACAGAAAAGGAGAAGACCATGACCTCCGCGCCCGCCCGTGCCCAAGTGCGCGACTTCGCGGCCTCCGATGTCGCCTACATCGCTGTTTTCGCGGCGCTGCTCGCGGCTGCCTCGGTCGCCCCCGGCATCCAGCTGCCTTTCGGCGTGCCGATCACGCTGCAGACGCTGGTGGTGTCCCTGAGCGCTCTCGTGCTGGGGCCCTGGCGGGCTGCCGGCGCCGTCGGGCTCTGGCTGCTCGTCGGTGCGCTGGGGCTGCCGGTGTTCAACCAGGGCAGGTCCGGGATCGGCGTGTTCTTCGGCCCCTCGGGCGGTTACCTCGTCTCCTTCCTCCTCGCCGTGCTGCTCAGCGGCTACCTCGCTCGGCTCGTGCTGCGCCGGGGGCTGTCCAAGCTGACACCCCTTCTGCTGCTGGTCGTGTTGCTGGCCACTCGCCTGGTGGTCATCTTCCCGCTCGGGGCGCTCGGCATGGCGCGCGTGCTGGAGAAGTCGATGTGGGAGGCGGTGCTGCTCGACTTGGCCTTCTGGCCCGGCGACCTGGTGAAGTCCATCGTCGCGGTGGCGGTCGCACTCATCATCTACGCGGCCTTCCCAAGGCTGAACCAGGCATGATCGTCCTCGACCGCGTCAGCGTCGCCATCCCCCCGTTGCGCAAGGGGGATCAGGAGAAGGTGCTCCTGCATGACATCAGTATCGAACTGCGCGAGCGGCGCATCGCGGTCGTCGGGGCCAACGGCTCCGGCAAGTCAACCCTCTTGAGACTCCTCAACGGCCTGCGCGCCCCCAGCGCGGGGAAAGTGACGGTGCAAGGCCACCACACCGTCGAGGAGAACAAGCTTGTGCGCAAGCTGGTAGGTTTCGTGTTCACTGACCCGCTCTCGCAGCTGCTGATGTCCACGCCTGTGGAGGACGTAGAACTCAGCCTGCGCGCTACGATCCGCGGCAAGGCCGAACGCCTGCGCCGCGCCCAAGAACTGCTCGCCGCCCGGGGGATCGGGGACATCGCGCACCAGTCCATCTACGATCTCTCGGGCGGCGAGCGGCAACTGGTTGCCCTGACCAGCGTGCTCGCCGTCGAACCAAAGGTATTGGTCGCCGACGAGCCGACGACGCTGCTGGACCTGCGCAACCGCAGCCAGCTGAAAAAGGTCTTCGCCGAGCTGGAGCAGCAGGTGATCTTCTCCACCCACGACCTCGACTTCGCGACACTGGCCGACCGGGTGCTGGTGGTCGAGGGCGGCCGCATCGTTGCCGACGACGAGCCCCGAGTCGCGCTCGACCACTACCGGAACCTGATGGCATGAACCCGCACGCATCGCTGTTGGGCATCTACCAGCCCCAGGACGGATGGCTCTTCCGCACCCCGGCGGGGTGGAAATACCTGATGATGTTCGGTCTGGCGCTGACGGCCATGATCTATTCGCGTTGGTGGTTGGTGCTGGGTCTGCTGGCGGTCGCTTTGGCGATCCTCGCCACGTCCGGGATCAACCCGCGGCGCGCGCTCAACATCGGGCTGGGCATGTGGATCCTGCTGGCAGTTCTGGCGGTGTTCCAGGTGGTGGGCGGCCGCTTCGACGTCGCCGTCACGTCGCCGGGAACGGTGCTGCTAGCGGTGCTGGCCTCCCGGATCCTGACCCTCACCACCAGCACCCCCGAACTGATCGATGCGCTGTCCAAGGGTTTCGCGGTCCTGCGGCTGGTAGGGATCAATCCGCGCACGGCCGCGCTGGCCGTCGCGATCATGGTGCGCTCCATTCCCTACCTGGTGGGTTCGTTCGGCACCGCTCGCGATGCGGCCCGTGCGCGGGGCCGGGACGGAAGTTTCTTCGCCCTCCTCGTACCGACGCTGGTGGCTGCGGTGGCCTACGCGGCCAACACGGGGGAGGCCCTGCACGCCCGGGCGCTGCTCGACACCGAACCGTCCTGAATCGGTGTGAGGCCCGCGACTGGCTAGGCTGGGGCCCATGGTGAAAGAAATCGCGATCATCACTGGCCTGTCCGGGGCGGGTCGGCGAACAGCCGCGCACGCCATGGAGGACCTGGGCTGGTATGTCGTCGACAATCTTCCGCCGGTGATGCTGCCTTCGCTCGCGAAAACGGTCTCCGGTTTCGGTGTCGACCGGCTTGCGGTCGTCGCTGACGTGCGGACTCGCGTGTTCTTCGAGCAGTTCCCGGCCGCCATTGAGCAGCTGCGCGCCCAGTGCCAGATCCTCGCTCTGGTCTACCTGGAGGCCGACGACGACGTGATCGTCCAGCGGCAGGAGTCGAACCGGCGCCCCCTTCCGCTGCAGGGCGCAGGCAGGTTGATGGACGGCATCGCGAAGGAACGGCACCTGCTGTCCGAGCTGCGGGCCCGGGCGGACATCGTGATCGACACCTCCCGGCTGAGCGCGCGCCAGCTGGTGCAGCGGGTCAGCAACCACTTCGGCAGCGATAGCACCGACAACCTCTCCGCGGCGATCATGAGTTTCGGTTTCAAGCACGGATTGCCGATCGACGCCGACCTGGTGTTCGACGTGCGTTTCCTGCCCAATCCCTTCTGGATTCCCGAGCTTCGGCCGAAGTCGGGCCTCAGCCGCGACGTGGCGCAGTACGTGCTGAAGCACCACAGCGCCCAGGAACTATTGGGCCACATTGTGAGTGTGGTCGACACCACGGCCCCCGGATACCTGGCCGAGGGTAAGCGGCAGGTGACGATCGCCGTGGGCTGCACGGGTGGCAAGCACCGATCTACGGCGATCAGCGAGGAGCTCGGCCGCCGACTGGCTGAGCGGGGCTACGGGCAGACCGTGATGCATCGCGACATCGAGAAGGAATGATGCAGGTGAGCGACCCCAGGATTGTGGCCTTTGGCGGCGGGCATGGCCTGTCGGCCACGTTGCAGGCGCTGCGCAGAGTCACCCGGAATATCACCGCGGTGGTTACTGTGGCCGACGACGGGGGTTCCTCGGGCAAGCTCCGGGCCGAGTTCGACATCCTGCCTCCCGGCGATCTCCGGATGGCGCTGGCGGCGCTGTGCAGCGACGACGACCTGGGACGAAAGTGGGCGAGCGTGCTGCAGGCCCGCTTCGCCGGCGACGGCCCACTCGGCGGGCACGCGATCGGGAACCTGCTCATCGCCGGAATGTGGCAGCAGCTGGGCGACGAGGTGGCGGCGCTGGACATGGTCGGGGATCTGCTGGGCGTGTGCGGCCGGGTGCTTCCGATGAGCTCGGTGCCGCTGGAGATCGAGGCGGATGTTTTGGGGCTGGACCCGTTCGCGCCGGACGAGATCAACACCCTGACGGGCCAGGCCACGGTGGCCAAGGCCAAAGCCCAGGTTCAGGCGGTGCGTCTGGTGCCCGATAAACCCCCGGCGCATCCGGCCGCGCTTGCCGCAATCGGCGAGGCCGATGCCGTCGTTCTGGGGCCGGGGTCGTGGTTCACCTCGGTGCTGCCCCACCTGCTGGTGCCGGAGCTGCGCGCGGCGGTGGCCCGCTCGTCCGCACTGCGGGTGCTGATCTTCAATCTGGTCCCCGCCGACGAGACGGCGGGCTTCTCCGCGGCCCGTCACATAGAGTTGCTCGCGGAGCATGCGCCCGAGGTGCGATTCGACGTCGTGATTGCGGACTCCGGTTTCGCGCAGCAAGACTCGTGCATGGCCGACTACGTCCGCGCGATCGGGGGGGAGCTGCTGGTGGCCGACGTCGCAAGCTCCAGCAAACGGGCCGTGCACGACCCGGAGAAGCTCGCCGCCGTGCTCAACGACGTGGTGCGAAGGAAAGGTGTCTGCTGATGGCTCTGACCCAACGTCTGAAATCCGAGTTATGCACCGTTGACGTGCCGCAGGAGAGCGTGCGCAGCGCCGAGGTGATCTCGATGCTGCGCTTTGGCGGCGGCCTGCATCTCGTCGCCGGACGGCTCGTGGTGGAGGCCGAGTTCGACATGTCGGCGGCGGCCAGGCGGCTGCGTATGCTGCTGGGGGAACTGTGGGACGTGTCCTCCGAACTGATGATCATCAACGCCTCTGGCATCCATCGTGGTCCGCGCTACACCGTTCGGGTCATCAAGGACGGCGAGCGCCTGGCGCGCATGACAGGACTTGTGGACCAGAAGCGTCGCCCGGTCAGGGGTATGCCCCCGAAGGTGGTGGGCGGCTCGGTGGCGGACGCGACGGCGGTTTGGCGGGGCGCCTTCCTGGCGCGGGGCTCACTCACCGAGCCGGGCCGCTCGATGAGCCTGGAGGTGACTTGCCCGAGCGCCGAGTCGGCTCTGGCCCTGGTGGGTGCGGCACGCAGGCAGGGCCTCACCGCCCGCTCCCGGGAAGCCCGGGGGGTGATCCGGGTTGTGATGCGTGACGCGGAGGAAATCGGTGATCTGCTGACGCGGCTGGGGGCGCAGGAGACCCGGCTGCTGTGGGAGGAGCGGCGGGTGCGGCGCGAAGTGCGGGCTGCGGCGAACCGGCTGGCGAACTTCGACGACGCCAACCTGCGCCGCTCGGTGCGGGCCGCGGTGGCGGCGAGCGCGCGCGTTGACCGGGCCCTGGAGATCCTCGGCGACGACGTGCCGGAGCATCTGCGGGTGGCGGGGCAGTTGCGCACCCAGAACCGGCAGGCCAGCCTTGAGGAGCTCGGCAAGATGCACGATCCCCCGCTGACGAAGGACGCCGTCGCGGGGCGGATCCGCCGGCTGCTTTCGATGGCTGACAAGCGCGCCCGCGAGGCAGGCATTCCAGACACAGAAAGTGCTCTGCCCGCTGAGTTTGGCGAAGTGGACTAAACGGGCCCCGTCGTCTTGCCAGCGATGGTGACCCGGCTAGGATTGTCTTGTTCCGAAAGGCACACTACGCATTCTGGGGTTGGCCCAGGCGTAGGCCAAGTGAAATGAAGGGTACCTATCAGATGACCGTGAAGGTTGCTATTAACGGCTTCGGCCGCATTGGTCGTAACTACTTCCGCGCGCTCGTCGCCTCCGGCGCCGACCTTGACGTGGTCGCAGTCAACGACCTGACCGACAACAAGACCCTCGCTCACCTCCTCAAGTACGACTCGATCCTCGGTCGTTTCGAGGGCGAGGTCAGCTACGACGAAGACGCGCTGATCGTTGCTGGCAAGGAGATCAAGGCCTTCGCAGAGAAGGATCCCGCGAATCTGCCCTGGGGCGAGTTGGGTGTTGACATCGTCATCGAGTCCACCGGCTTCTTCACCGACGCCACCAAGGCGAAGGCACACCTCGATGCTGGTGCCAAGAAGGTGCTCATCTCGGCTCCGGCCAAGAACGAGGACATCACCATCGTGATGGGCGTCAACGACAGCAAGTACGATCCGGCTGCACACCACATCATCTCCAATGCTTCCTGCACCACCAACTGCTTGGCTCCGATGGCCAAGGCCCTGAACGACAGCATCGGCATCGTCAAGGGTCTCATGACCACGATCCACGCCTACACCCAGGATCAGAACCTCCAGGACGGCCCGCACAAGGACCTGCGTCGCGCCCGGGCCGCCGCTCTCAACATGGTTCCCACCACCACCGGTGCCGCGAAGGCCGTCTCTCTGGTGCTGCCGGAACTCAAGGGTAAGCTCGATGGCTACGCCATGCGCGTCCCCACCCCAACCGGCTCCGCTACCGACCTCACCTTCGAGGCAGCCCGCGAGGTCACCGTCGAGGAAGTGAACGAGGCCGTGAAGAAGGCGGCGGACGGCAAGGTGCTGGTCTACACCGAGGACGACATCGTCTCCAAGGACATCGAGACCGACCCGGCCTCCTGCATCTTCGATGCCAAGCTGACCAAGGTCATCGGCAACCAGGTCAAGGTCCTGGGCTGGTACGACAACGAGTGGGGCTACTCCAACCGTCTCGTTGACCTGACCGTCCTCGTCGGCTCGAAGCTCTGATTGACGTCAGTAATGACCCTGTGGGCCCCGTGATCCTGCGAGCAGGACCGCGGGGCCCCTACTCACTCGGGTGTCCGTGGACCACCCACTAAGAAAGGTTTCCAAACGTGAAGTCGATCGACGAACTCGATCTCAATGGCAAGCGCGTGCTGATCCGCTGCGACTTTAACGTGCCGCTTGACGGCGACGTGATCACCGACGACGGTCGCATCCGTGCGGCGCTCCCCACTCTGAACAAGCTGCTGGAGAAGAACGCCAGCGTCGTGATCATGGCCCACCTGGGCCGCCCGAAGGGCGAGGTCAATCCCAAGTATTCTCTGGCGCCCGTGGCGAAGCGCCTCAGCGAACTGCTCGACCGCGAGGTTGCGCTGGCGGAGGACGTGGTGGGGGAGTCCGCCAAGGCCGTCGTCGCTAAGCTCGAACCGGGTCAGGTGGCTTTGCTGGAGAACGTGCGCTACGAGCCGGGCGAGGCCGCCAAGGACTGCGCGGAGCGCGCGGAGCTGGCCAAGAAGTACGCCGAGTTCGGTGACGTCTTCGTCTCGGACGGCTTCGGCGTCGTGCACCGCAAGCAGGCGTCGGTCTACGACGTGGCCCACCTGCTGCCGAGCGCCCCGGGCTACCTGGTGGGTCGCGAGGTCGAGGTGCTGCGCAAGCTCACGCAGGATCCAGAGCGTCCGCTCGTGGTGGTGCTGGGCGGGGCCAAGGTGGCCGATAAGCTCGCGGTGATCGACAACCTGTTGAAGGTGGCCGACACTCTCATCGTGGGCGGCGGCATGGCCTACACCTTCCTCAAGGCTCAGGGCAAGGAGGTCGGGAAGTCCCTGCTTGACGAGTCCAACGTGGCCACGTGCGCGGAGTACCTGGAGCGGGCCAAGGCGGCGGGGAAGACGCTGCTGCTGCCGGTCGATGCTCGCATCGCCGAGGGCGCCGACTTCGAGGGACGAAAGGTGCTGGGCGAGGTCCAGGCCGTCAGCGTGGACGAGATCCCGGCCGATCGCATGGCCCTGGACATCGGGCCCGAGACCGAGAAGTTGTTCGCGGAGACGATCAAGGGTGCCAGGACTGTCTTCTGGAACGGCCCCATGGGCGTTTTCGAGATCGCGGAGCTGTCGCACGGCACCGCCGCGGTTGCTAAGGCGCTGGCCGACTCCGCGGCCTTCAGCGTCATCGGCGGCGGCGATTCCGCTGCGGCTGTTCGTTCCCTTGGCCATGCGGATGACGACTTCGGCCATATCTCGACGGGAGGAGGCGCCTCCCTTGAGTTCCTCGAGGGCAAGGAACTCCCCGGCATCGCTGTTCTGGAAGAGGAGAAGTAAATGGCTCGCAAACCCATCATTGCAGGCAACTGGAAGATGAACCTCAACCACGTTGAGGCCACCGGACTGGTACAGAAGCTCGCCTGGAGCCTCGCGGACAAGCAGTTCGAGGGCAAGGACGTGGATGCGGTGGTCATTCCACCGTTTACCGATCTGCGCACGGTGCAGACTCTGATCGACGGCGACCGCATGCCCCTACAGCTCGGCGCGCAGAACGTGTCGCAGCACGACTCCGGCGCCTACACGGGCGAGGTGAGCGCGGACATGCTCGCCAAACTTCAGGTGGCCTACGTGGTCGTCGGGCACTCCGAGCGACGCGAGTACTTCGGCGAAGACGACGCCCTCGTCGGGGCCAAAGCCAAGAAGGTGATCGCGGCCGGCATGACCCCGATCATCTGCGTCGGCGAGGGCCTCGACGTGCGCAAGGAGGGCCGTCACGTCGAGTACACCGTGGCCCAGGTTCGGGGCGCGCTGGATGGGCTCACTCCGGAGCAGGTGGCCAATCTGGTCATCGCCTACGAACCCGTGTGGGCCATCGGCACCGGAGAGGTTGCCACCCCACAGGACGCACAGGAAGTCTGTGGCGCCATCCGTTCCGAGATCGCCACTAGCTTCGGTGAGGCGGCTGCCGAGCACGTCAGGATTCAGTACGGCGGCTCCGTGAAGTCCGGCTCCATTCGTGACATCATGGCCCAACCCGACGTGGATGGCGCTCTCGTCGGCGGAGCGAGCCTGCAGGCCGAGGAGTTTGCGGCGATCATCCGGTTCAAGGATCTGCCGGCCTGATCTGACCGCCAAATCCCAAGCGTCGGCCAGCCCTGTCAGCGGGCTGGCCGACGCTTTCTGTGCCCCCGCACGACGGCTGCGCAGGATTGTGTCTATCGGCGGGGAGTCGGTTAAACTTTCCCGCGTGATTGTCCTCCTGTCTTTCCCCGTCAGCGTCATCTCAGCGCTGGTGATTCTGCTGAGCATCCTGCTGTCGCTGTCCATCCTGTTGCACAAGGGCCGCGGCGGCGGAATGTCCGATCTGTTCGGCGGTGGCATGTCGACCTCGATGGGCGGCGCGTCGCGTGCGGAGCGTCGACTCGACCGAATCACCCTGATCGTTGGCCTGTTGTGGCTCGTGGCGATCTTGGCGCTTCTGGTGCTGTATCGCCTGGGCGCCTTCTGACCCGGATAGAGACCAAAGGAGTTTGTAGTGGCTGGAGGTAACGCCATCCGCGGTAGCCGCGTGGGCGCAGGGCCCATGGGCGAGGCGGAGCGCGGAGACACGGTCCCCCGACATCGGGTTTCGTACTTCTGCGCCAGCGGGCACGAGACCCGTCCCGCGTTCGCGGTCGATGCGCAGGTTCCGGAGGAATGGGACTGCCCGCGCTGCGGCCTGCCTGCGAATCTGGACGCGGCCAATCCGCCGCCGCCGCCGAAGACGATCCCGTACAAGACCCACCTCGCCTATGTGAAGGAGCGACGCTCCGAGGCCGAGGCGGCCGCGATTCTGGAGGAAGCCGTCGCGGCGCTGCGGGCCAGGCGGGCGGCGGGGGAGATCATCTACTGAGCACTGGCCCAAGAACACGGGTTGGGGGCGAGAAGCGGTCGGCTTCTCGCCCCCAACCCGTCCCAGGAACCGCCGGAGGATCAGACCTCACACTCGAAGGCGGGCGGCAGCTGCGCGGCCGCACCATCGTCGAGGAACCAGACGGTCGCGCGCTCGCCGTGCGCGAACGATGCAGGCAGGGAATCGTCGCCGGCCAGAGCCCGGGCGACCGCAGAAGCCTTGCCGATGCCAGTGGCGAGGAACCACACCTGATCAGTCCGGTTCAGTGCCTGGAAAGTCAGCGTGATCCGCTCTTCGGGAGGCTTCGGCGAGTTCTCCACACCGATGGCAAGCCGGGTCGTCGGCTCGAAGCTCGGGTGGTTGGGGAAGATGGATGCGCAGTGCCCATCCTCGCCGATGCCCAGAAGAACGAGGTCGAAACGAGTGTCGCCCAGCTCGGACTCGTAACCCTCCGCGCTCTCGTGCGAATCCTTGCGGCCGTCCTGAGCCGCCATCATATGGATGCGGAACGAGCTGACTGGCAGGGTGCGCGCCAGTCGCTCCACCGCCTGGAGAGAGTTGCGCTCCGGGTCGGTGGCCGGCACGAAGCGCTCGTCGCCCCACCAGAAATGGATCTTGCTGGCATCGATGGGTGCTTCCACACACAGCGTTGCCAGATGGTCATACATGGCGTTGGCGGTGTT
Organism: Tessaracoccus sp. OH4464_COT-324; assembly: GCF_003932855.1. Lineage (GTDB taxonomy): Bacteria > Actinomycetota > Actinomycetes > Propionibacteriales > Propionibacteriaceae > Arachnia. The sequence goes on from NZ_RQYZ01000001.1 coordinate 37,818, forward strand.
GCCACCGGTCAGGCAGATGTCGATGCGATCCTGCCTGGCCTGTCGGTCGAGAATCAGCGCGAGCAACTGCTCCGCCGCAAGCTTGGCCACGTCTGCGGCTGAGGGTAGCCGAACCACTCGGGTGAACATCAGTGCTCTCCTTGACTAGTCAGAAGGTGCGCTACGGTGGCCTCAAAGACTGCATCGGGGTCCATGCGCTGCAACTCCTCGGTGAGGAGATCAGTCAAGGGCCGCCGACGCAGCGCCACCTTTCGGGGCGGCTGTCCGGGCACGGTGTACTCCGCGATCGTATCGCCTGGGCGGTGAATGCGGATCACCCCGGCCTCGGTTTCCACCTCGACCTGGATCACCCCGACGCCCTCACCATCAACCCGTTCGACCGGCACCCCGAGCTTCATGCTGAGCCATGTGGCCAGCAGCGTGGCGGGGGCGTTGTCCGCGACCGAGGTCACCCGGGCGCCGAGCACGGGCGATGCCACCTGGTCCACCGCGGACACGAGGAGCGCGCGCCACCGGGTGAGGCGCGTCCACGTCAGATCGGTGTCACCAGGTGTGTGATGCCGCGCCCGGGTGAGCAGCGCGCGCTGCGGCTCGCTGCAGGTACTGGCGTCGGTGATGCGGCGCGTGGCGAGTGTTCCGACCGGATCGCTGGAGATGTCAGTCGGCCCCTCGTGCGGCCACCAGACCACGGTGGGTGAATCGGGCAGCAGGAGAGGAAGCAGTATCGCTCGCGAATGGTTCGTGAGATCCCCACTGACGGTCAGGGTGAGGAGGTCGCCCGGCAGCCCATCACCCACCTCGATCGTTGCGTCCAACCGGGCAGAGCCCCTAGGGTCGCCGTTCGTTACCACGATCACGCGAGAGGGGTGCGCGTACGCGGATGCCTTCGCTGCCTGCACCGCCTGCTCGAAATGGGCCGAATCGGAGGCGATGATGAGCGTCAGGACCAGGCCGGAGGCCCCTGCCCCCCGATGCGCCTTGGTCAGGGCCGAGCTGATCTCCTGGGCTGATGTGTCTGTCAGTTCGATGAGCATGGTGGTTCCTTACGGTCGGCGCCAGGCGAAGCCGTCGCGGGCGATCATGTCGTGAGCGGATTGCGGGCCCCAGGAGCCGGGCTCATACTGCTCCGGCTGCTCGGCTAGGCTCTCCCAGTATTCGAGCACCGGGTCCAGGAGACGCCAGCTGAGTTCGACCTCCTCTTGCAGCGGGAACAGCGGAGGCTCGCCGAGCAACACATCCAGGATCAGTCGCTCGTAGGCTTCGGGGGAGGACTCGGTGAACGAGCCGCCGTAGCCGAAGTCCATCGACACGTCGCGAATCTCCATCTGGGTGCCGGGGACTTTGGCGCCAAAGCGCAAGGTGACTCCCTCGTCGGGCTGGATGCGCATCACCAGCGCGTTGGTGCCCAACGACGCGGTGTCGGTCTGGGCGAAGGGTAGGTGTGGTGGGCGTTTGAAGTTGAGGGCAACCTCCGTGACGCGCCGTGGCATGCGTTTTCCGGTGCGCAGGTAGAACGGCACACCGGCCCAGCGCCGATTGTCGATGTCCACCCGAATGGCGGCGAAGGTTTCGGTGCGGGACAAGGGATCCACGCCCTGCTCCTCCAGGTAGCCCGGGGCCTGCTTACCGCCCTGCCAACCGTTGGCATACTGGCCCCGCGCGGTGTGGGCGGCAAAGTCTCGGGGCACGCTGGCTGCGGCGAGCACCTTCTTCTTCTCCTCGCGCAGTTGTGCGGCCTCGAAGTTGGTGGGGTCCTCCATCGCTGCTAGCGCGAGCAGTTGGAGCAGATGGTTCTGCATCACGTCCCGCGCGATGCCGATGCCATCGAAGTACCCTGCACGGCTGCCGATGCCGATGTCCTCGGCCATGGTGATCTCGACGTGGCTCACGTAGTGGTTGTTCCACACCGGGTGGAACAGCTGGTTGGCGAAGCGCAATGCGAGGATGTTCTGCACGGTTTCCTTGCCCAGGTAGTGATCGATACGGAACACTTCCTGCGGCTTGAAGAGGGCGGAAACCACCTGGTCCAGCTGGCGTGCCGAGGCGAGGTTGTGCCCGAACGGTTTCTCGATCACCACCCGGTGCCAGCTGCCGGGGCGTTGCTCGGTCAGTCCGTGGGTGCGCAACTGCCGCATGACGGTTTCGAATCCAGACGGCGGGATCGAGAGATAGAAGGCGTGGTTCCCGCCGGTGCCGCGCTCGTTGTCCAACTCGCTCAGGGTCTCCTTCAACCGTTCGAAGGCGGCATCGTCGTCGAACGTGCCGCTGACGAAACGGATCCCCTCCAACAACTGCTCCCACACATCCTCGCGAAACTCGGTGCGGGCGTTCTGCTTGACGGCGTCATGCACCTGCTGGGCGAAATCCTGATCCTGCCATTCCCGGCGCGCGAACCCGACGAGGCCGAAACCCGGAGGCAACAGGCCGCGGTTGGCGAGGTCGTAGACGGCGGGCATCAGCTTCTTCCTGGAGAGGTCGCCCGTCACACCGAAGAGCACCAGCACGCACGACTGCGGCACGCGGGGCAGGCGTCGATCTGCAGGATCCCACAAGGGATTCGTGAACTCGCTCGGATCAATCAGCATGCGTCTCAGCCTAACCGGAAAACCGGACGGGACTGGGCTGGATTTCACAGGTAGACTTACTGAGGTTTATCTAGGAGGCAAGAGTCCGGGTGACTACAGAAGAAGCAGCCGACGCTAAGGACGTGATCAAGGCTTACGTTGCGCTGACTAAACCAAGGATCATCGAGCTGCTGCTGGTGACCACTCTACCGGCGATGTTCCTCGCGGCCGGTGGGCTGCCTCCCTTAGTCCCCACCCTGGCGACGCTGTTCGGCGGCTGGTTGGCCGCGGCCAGTGCCAACGTGTTCAACTGCGTTTGGGACAAGGACATCGACGAGGTGATGCGCCGCACCCGACGGAGACCGATGCCGCGCCACCAGGTGAGCGCCCGCGACGCCACGATCTTCGGTCTGCTGCTGGCGCTCGCTTCAGCGCTTCTGCTCGGCTTCGGTGCCAACTGGCTGTCGGCCGGGCTGGCGCTGGCGGCCAACGCCTTCTACGTGTTCGTGTACACCATGTGGTTGAAGCGCCGTACCTGGCAGAACATCATCTGGGGTGGAATCGCAGGCTGTTTCCCTCCGTTGATTGGTTGGACGGCGGTGACGAACAGCGTCGGCTGGCCTCCTGTGGTGATGTTCCTCATCGTGTTCTTCTGGACCCCACCACACACCTGGGCGCTGTCCTTCCGCTACAAGGAGGACTATGCACAGGCGGGGGTGCCCATGTTGCCCGTCGTGCGTTCCGCCCGTCAGGTGGCGATGCAGATTCTCGCCTACTCGGCGGCGACAGTGGTGGTCTCGCTTCTGCTGTGGCCGGCCGCTCCGACCGGATACCTGTATCCCGCGGTGGCGCTGGGAGCCGGAATCGTGCTCATCGTTGAGGCCGCGCGGCTGCTGGGCCGAGCGAGAGCTGGGCTGGTGGACGCGCAATTGAAGGCCATGCGCCTTTTCCACTGGTCAAATACCTACCTGGCGATCGTGTTTTTGGCGATTGCCCTCGACCCGCTGCTGTTCTGAGGAGGAGAGCGAGCGATGGAGCCCTTCCTGAGGGAACCGGAATACCTGTCACACCTGCAGGACGGAACTGTCAAGCAACTGAATCCCTTCACCGGAACCGAGGTGTGGACGATTCCCGGCCGGGGAAACCGTCCCCTCGGGGTGACGAGCCGCACGCCCCATCGGCTGGAGCCCGGTGAGGAACGCAGCAGGTGTGCGTTCTGTTCGGATCGTTACTTGGAGACTCCGCCCGAGAAAACGCGGGTGATCCGAGGCGCCGGCGGATGGGAGACGGTGGAGAACGTCCCCGCGAACGAGTTGCACGCGACGCTGGCGGAGTTTCGCCGGGTCCCCAACCTGTTCGAGATCCTCAGCTACGACTACTGGAAACTCAACTACGGCTACCAACTGCCCGAGCAGGTGGCCAGGGCAAAGGAAGCCTATCTGGCGGAGCCCGACGGGCTCGCGCACGTGCTCAGCGTCGTGGCCGCCAAACTGCGGGCCGGGGGCAAGAGCGACGACCAGATCGCGCGGCTGAGTGTCGAGGAACGACTCGCGCTGGCCTCTGGCTTCTTCGGCGGGGGCCACGACGTGGTGATCGCCCGCCGGCACTTCGTCGAGGGGGCGACGAACGACTCGCAGCTGGCCTCGTCGGGGACCCTGTCCAGGGAGGAACACGAGCAGTTCATCCGGCTCACCATCGAGGCGGTTCGGCAGCAGTACCAGTTCAACCGCTACGCGCGTTACGTCACGGTGTTCCAGAACTGGCTGGCGCCTGCGGGCGCGTCGTTCGATCATCTGCACAAGCAGCTGGTGGCCATCGACGAGCGTGGCTCCCAGCAGGAATTGACACTGGCCAAGCTCCGACGCAACAACAACATCTTCAACGAGGCCGGCGCGAATTACGCGGCGCGCAAAAACCTGTACATCGCCGAGAGCGAGCACGCCATAGCCTTCGCGGGCTTTGGCCACCGCTATCCGACGATCGAGATCTTCTCCCGTTCGGCCCAACCTGATCCCTGGCGGATGTCTGATGAGGAGATCGCGGGCATGTCCGACATGATTCACGCGATCCATGCCGCTACCGGGCCGGAGATCCCGTGTAACGAGGAATGGCACTACCGTCCGATCGACGTCCGGGAGCCGATGCCCTGGCGGGTGATGCTGAAGTGGCGGGTGTCGACTGTCGCGGGCTTCGAGGGCGCAAGCAAGATTTATCTGAACACTATTGCGCCGGAGACGCTGCGGGACCGGGTGACGGCGCAACTCTTCGCCCTGCGCACGATCGGGCATATATCCGGGCAGATTCGAGTCGGGATGGAGTGCGAGGCCAAGGTTAACCCGCTGCGTTACGTGCGCTGAGCCCCCGGGGCTCCGCCGGGCCCCGAGAGTTCAGCTTCGGTGAGTCAGGCGATCCCGATCCGTTCGAGGAGCGCCGCTGGCGTGGCGTCCCGGCCGCGGAACCGGCGGTAGGTTGTCATCGGGTCGATGCCGCCGGCCGGGGCGAGGAGCGTCGCCCGGAAGTGGTCGCCGTTGGCTCGCGTTCCGCCACCGTTCTCCTCGAACCAGGCGACCGCGTCCGCATCCAGGACCTCCGCCCACGAGTAGCCGTAGTAGCTGGCGGCATAAGCGCCTCCCCAGATGTGGGCGAAGTACTGTGAGCGGTAGCGGGGCGGCACGAGCTCGTCGGCCAAGCCGTGGCGGCTGAGCGCAGCCTGCTCGAAGGAGAGCACGTCGTCGGGGGAGGAGGGCAGCTGATCGAGAGGAGTGGAATGCCAGACGTAGTCCAGCACGGCCGCGATGAGGGCCTCTGCATTGGCGTAGCCGATGCCGAAGGAACTTGCGGCTTTGAGCCTGTCCAGCCACTCGGCGGGCAGTACCCGGCCGGGCTGCCAGGCCCAGTGCTCGTTCACCTGGCTAGGGAACTCGACGAAATCCTGCGGGACGTTCGTGCCGGAACGGGAAGCGTACTTGGCCTTGCCGAACAGGCCGTGCAGGGCATGCCCGAACTCGTGGAACATCGTGATGACCTCGTCCCAGGTCACGGTGGGTACCGACTCGCGGTAGTTGCAGTTGTTGGTCACGACAGGCAGTTCACCCGACAGGCGGGACACCTCGTTGATTGAGGTCATCCAGGCGCCGCCGTTCTTGGTCGGTCGCGCCCACAGGTCCATCAAGAAGTAGCCGACGGGCGAGCCGTCGGCGTCGCTGATCTCGTAGACCTGCGCGCCGCTCACATGGCCTTCCAGGTCGGGGCGGAGAGTGAACTGGATGCCGTAGAGCTCAGTAGCCGCTTCATAGCAGGCGGATACTACCCGGTCCACCGTCAGGTATTCGCCCAGCTCGTTCTCGTCGAAGGCAAAACGCTCCTTGCGCAGCTTCGCCTCGACGTAGCCCCAGTCCGCGGCGGTGAAGGGACGGCCGGGCGCCAACTTCTGATAGTGCTGGGCCAGCTCTTCTCCTTCGGCTCGGGCCTTGGCCAGGGTGGCCTGGGCCAGGGGGATGAGGATTTCCTCGATCCTCTCCGTGGTTTTTGCCGTCCCGCGGGCGGCCACGAGCGCCGCGTGCGAGGAGAAGCCCAGCAAAGATGCGCGTTCGGCGCGCAGACGCGCGCATTCTACGATTACCGGGCGGGTGTCCGGTTCGTTGAGCGCTCTGCCTAGCGAAGCGGTGAGGAGCCGCCGGCGGAGTTCGGGGTTCTCGGCCTTGGCGGCCAGCGGCTGCTGCGTGCTGTTCACCAACGCGATGTGCCAACCGTCCGCCTGGACAGCCTCGATGTCCTCCGTGTTCAGTCCGGCCAGCTCGTCTGCAGAGACCGGCACCGCTGCGGCGTTTCGGGCCTCTCGGTTGAGGCGCTCGAAGGTACTGCTGAGTTGGGCGAGCCGCTCGTTGATCTCTCGGAGCCTCTCCTGATCGGCCGGGTTCAGGGAAACACCGGCGCGGTCAAACTCCGCGATCAACTCCTGGAGATGATATCGGTCCTCATCATCTGCCGGGATCTCCTCAGCGGCGATGCGTTCGGCCAGCGTCTGGAGCCGCCTGTAGAGGGCCAGGTCGAGCATGATTGCGTCCTCGTGCGCGGCGAGCTTCGGCGCGAGCTCTTCGGCAAGGTCCTCGAGTTCAGGTGTGGCGTCGGAGTAGAGCACCGAGTAGAAGACGTTCAACCAGTTGGTCACTGGCCGCGCGGCGGCCTCCCAGGCCCCCAACACGTTCTCGGGCGTGGGCGGGTTGGCATCCGAGCCCAGGCGGGCCAGTCCGGCCAACTGCTCGGCCAGCGCAGCCTGGATTTCCGTGCGGTAGCGTTTCGCCGTGTACTCAGAGAAGGCAGGCAGAACCATCAGCTTCCTTTCGCAGCTTCGTCAAGGTGTTGTGGTGTAGGGCTTCAGATGCTGGTGCGGCGCACGGAGCACAGGAGCCATGCGGCCACCGCGGTCAGCACGGTGAGCCCCACCATGTGAAGCCAAACGACACTCGCAGGAATCCCGAGAGCGTACTGAATGTAGCCGATTGCTCCCTGGGCCACCACGACCCCGAGGAAGATCAGAGCCACCCTGGCTGCCGACCTGCTGGCCTTACGCAGCAGGACGAAGGTCAGCACGGCGAGGGCCGCAACCACCCAGGCGCTGAGCGCGTGCACACGGGCGATACTCACGATGTTCAGGCCGTTGCGCACGCTCTCCGCGTCGCCGGAATGTGGGCCGGCTCCGGTGGTCAGGGTGCCGGTGCTGATGGCGACGAGCGAAGCCAGGAAGGTGGCCAGAACGACAAAGTAGGGCAGGGGGGCCACCGGATCGGGGGACTGGTTCTCGCCGATAAACACCGCCCAGGTGCACAGCACCACGAGCGCGATGGACAACACCAGGTGGGCGGCGACGATCGCTGGGTGCAACTTCACCCAGACCGTAATACCGCCCAGGACAGCCTGGGCTGCGATGCCGAGCAGCACGGAAAAGGTGATCCACCAGAGCCTGGAGTTCCGGCCGCGTACCTTCGCCACCGAGACCAGCGCGCCTATCGCCGCGATCAATAGGAGCCCGGTGAGCGTGCGGTTGCCGAACTCGATGGCGGCATGGATGCCCAATTCACCGTGCGGGACCAGCTGTCCTTCCTCGCAGGTGGGCCACTCGGAGCAGCCCAGGCCGGAACCCGTGATTCTGACGACACCGCCGGTGACGATGATGAGCATGTTGCAGATCAGCGACGCCCAAAGCCACACGCGCATGGCCTTAGCCGTTCCTAGGAAGTCCACTTGAATACCTTTCTCGCCAAGGCTGCTGCAGCCAAAGCCCACAGTGAGACCACGACCAGAGGCAGCCAAACCACCGCTCCGCTGCTCACAGCGCGCAGCGCCTCTCCTACCGCCGCCGTCGGGAGGAACTGGACGAACCACGCCCAGTCCGGTAACGCGGCGACGGGGATCACGATACCGAGAGCCAAACCGCACAGGAACAGCAGGTTGGCCACCGCCAGCGTGGTCTCCGGCCGTAGGGAGCCAGCTATCGCCAATCCGAGCGCTATGAACGATGCGAGCCCGATGGCCCCGGAGGCCACGGCAAGGAGTGTGGGCAGCGGCTGAATGTCGGGACGCCAGCCGAGCACGACCGCCAATCCGGTCAACACCAGCAACTGGGCCACCGTGATGAGCAGGATCGACAGGCTCTTGCCGAGCAGGACACCCTCACGGCCGAGGGGAGTGGCGGCCAGGCGCTCCAGCACGTTGTAGCGACGCTCGAAGCCGGTGGAGATTGCGAGCGTGGTCAGGCCCGAGGACCAGAGCACCATGGCCAGCACCGACGGCGCTAACTCGGAGAAGGGCATAGCGAAGCGCTCGCCGAGGAACCGGCCGCCAAGCAACACAGACAGGGGGATCACGACGGACAGAAGCAACTGCTCCCCGTTGGAGAGGATGAGACCCGCCTCCATGCGGGCGTGGGCCCAGATCTGCGCCAGACGGGGCGCGGGCCGGGGGTTCGGCGTGAAATCGATCATTCCTCCGCCTCCGTGCAGGCAAGAAAAGCGTCCTCGATCGAGCCGTAGCTCTCCGCCAGTTCGGAGGCGGTTCCTTCATCCCGGATCCTGCCCCGATGCAGGACATGGACGTTGTCGGAGAGCTCCTCTGCCTCCGCCATGTTGTGCGTGGTCAACAGAATGCTGACCCCGGAGGCGACGATCTGTCGGATCAGCTGCCAGGTGTGCTTGCGGGCCCGAGGGTCCAGGCCTGCTGTGGGCTCGTCGAGGAACAGAAGCCTGGGCCTGCCAATCAGGGCTCCCGCCAGGTTAACGGCCTGCTGCTGTCCGCCGGAGAGTCGCCGATAGGGGGTGGCGCGACAGTCGTCGATCCCGAGTAGGGCGAGTAACTCGTCGACCGGTTGTGGATCGCTGTACAACCGGGCGAGGTAGCCGAGCAGTTTTCGTGGGGTCGCGGTTGCCCACGCTCCTGTAGCTTGTGGCATCAGCCCGACGACGGCGCGCGCCTCATCGCTTCCCGGCGCGTGGCCGAAGACGGCAAGCGACCCCGAGTCGGGCCGCAGCAATGCGGTGCAGCAGCGAATGAACGTGGTCTTGCCAGCACCGTTGGGACCGAGCAGCGACGTGACCTGGCCCGTCTTCACCGTCAGGCTGAGCCCGTCCAGTGCGGCCTTGTCCCCGAAGCGCAGCCTGAGATCCCGCGCAACTAGAGCTTCAGACATGCAAGCTAGCCTAGCCAGCTTGCAGGCAGGAATGCGCACTCTGGTTGTTTAGTTTCCCTTCGGGGGGCTGACGCCTCGGTGAGCCGATCCTAGGATGACTGCCTGAACGAGTCTGCTCCAACGAAGGGACACTCAATTGTTTGGAAAGCGCACTTGGCGCGTAGTGACCGCGTTGCTCGCGGCTGCGGCCATTGGGTTGGGCCCGGGGCCTGGCCAGCCAGCCTTCTCAGCAGAGGAGAATCTTCTGCTAGGGAAACCAGTGGAAGCTTCGGGCACCGAACCCGGCAGCCGGTTCACGCCCGACCGGACTGTGGACGGCGACGCGGGCAGCGGAGATGTTACTAACCCCCGGGTGCACAACGCGCCCACCGCTTCGCGCTGGTCGTCGGCCAACGCCGATCACGTCTGGCTTCGGGTGGACATTGCCGCCAGAGCAAAGCTGGACAGAGTGAAGATTCGTTGGGGAAACACGTTCTCCAAGAAGTACAGCCTGCTGGGTTCGGTGGACGGTGAAACGTGGACCCCGCTCGTCGAGAATCTCGCGGCGACCGCGCGGGGACAATGGGTGGAGACGACCATCCCCGAGGAGGCCCAGGAGCTGCGCTACCTCAAGGTGGAGTCCTTCCAGCGCTCGCAGCGCTACGGGCTTGCCATTTGGGAGGTGGAGGCCTACGGAGAGTTGACCGCTCACATCGATCCGCCCGGCGGCACCAGTGTCTCTCTCGTAACGCCGCGGCCTGCGCAGCAGAACGAGGGCGAAGGGGAGCCGTTCAACCTTGCCGTGGAGACGAAGGTCGTGGCGGCCGGTGAGGCAGCCACGGCAGCAGAGCTGATCGCTGCGCCACTGCGCAAGGCCACGGGATACGAGCTTCCCGTAGTCGCGGACGGAACGGGCATCAGATTCGTGCTTGACCCGAATGCCGAGGTACCGGGCCGCGCAGCTGAGGGATATCTCCTGGTGGCCAACTCGGAGGGCGTCACCATCACCGCGCGCACCGCTCAGGGGCTGTTCTACGGCGGCCAGTCGCTTCGCCAGTTGCTTGGCCCGTGGGCCGCTGCGCAGCAGGCCGTGATTGGGCAGTGGAGCATACCGGCGATCGAGATCAGCGACGGCCCACGTTACGAATGGCGCGGCTTCATGCTCGACGTTTCGCGCAGTTTCTTCACAGTCGACGAAGTCAAGAGCATCATCGACCAGATCGCCCAGTACAAGCTGAATGTCTTGCACATTCACCTGACCGACGATCAGGGTTGGCGCATCGCCATCTCCAACGAGAACAAGGCGGACGGTGACCCGATCGACTACGAGCGACTTACCGGTGTGTCGGGCGGCACCGCGATGGCCCCAACGAAGTGGACGGACCGCCCGGGCGTGTCTGGTTTCTACACGGCCGACGAGTTCAAGAGCATCCTCGCCTACGCGGCTGAGCGGCATATCGCGGTCATCCCGGAGATCGACTTGCCCGGACACAGCAATGCCGCGCTGCACGCGATCCCTGAACTGAACACCGCGAAGTCTCTGCCCCGACCTGCGGCGGGGAAGACCACTCCGGATCCCCAGACGACGGGGGACGTCGGGGAGTCGGCGCTGGACGCGGACGCCCAGGTGACCTACGTCTTCATCCAGCATGTGCTGCAACAGATCGTTGCGGAGTACCCCAGTCCGTTGAACGGCACCCAGTATGTTCACTTCGGTGGTGACGAGCCTCACAAGATGAAGCAGACCCATCCGGGTGACTACGAGAAGTTCATGGCGCGCGTCCCAAAGATGATCAAGGATCTCGGCGTAACCCCTGTTGCTTGGAACGAGGCGGCGGATGCGGGCAGCCAACTGCCCGAGGGGCTCGTGATCCAGCACTGGAACGGCAGAACGGATAAGGTCCGCGAGTACGTCAATACCAAGAAGGGCAAGCTTGTACTCTCTCCGGCTTCACGCGCCTACCTCCCGCAGATCCCGGGACCCGGACTGCAGGGACCGGCATGGGCTTGTTCGGGTCCTTGCACGCTGCAGGCGTTCTACAACTGGGATCCCACCGCCTTCGCGGGGCTGGACGAGCAGAAGATGCTGGGTGTGGAAGCGCCTATCTGGGGCGAGCACCTGCGCAGCTTGTCGTCGGCCGAATACCTGATCTTGCCTCGGTTGATTGCCACCGCAGAGGTTGCGTGGACGCCGCAGCAGGTGCGCAGCGGCAAGTTCGAGGACTTTGATCGGCGCGTCAAGTCCTTGGGCGCGGCTCTGACCCTGCAGGGTAAGAACTTCTACTCGGATGACCGCACGTGGCAGACCGATGTCCGCGAGGTCGCCCCGGTTGCTGAGAACAGTCGGCTCCTCGCGATCGGCGCGCTCCCCAGCGCCCAGAATCAACAGGTGAGCGCGGTCCTGAAATACGCCGACCGGAGTGTTCCGGTGCGGGCGACGAGCGACCGCGAGTTCAAAGCGGGCGTTGGAAAGAAGTTCGATGACCGCCAGGCCAACGGACTCTTCCGTTTCGAGGCCGAGGGAGAGCCCGCAAAGTCTCCCACCCCGGTGAAACTGGTGGTCAGCCTTCGGGGACAGCAGGTCGCGGAGATACCGATCACCCGTCTGCAGGGCGAGCCGGAGCCAACCTATGAACTGACGGGAACCGTGAGTTCCACGAAGGTGAGCGTGGGCGAGGAGATCTCGGTTGAGCTGCGGCTGACCGGGGCCAGCGAGGATCAGGATGTTCGCTTCTGGGTCACGTGGGGAGACGAACCAGCCGGGCGCACTCCCAATTCCCGGAAGACCACGGAGCTGAAGCATACCTACCGGAAGGCGGGCACGTATACCGTTCGAGCGGGGGCGACCGATGCGAACGGCAGCCCGCTGGGCGAAGCCATTGAGCTCGGCGGCGTGGAGGTGCAGGACAGTCCTGAACCGAGTGTTCAGCCTTCGGTGAGTGCGCAGCCCTCGGCGAGCGCCAAGCCCTCGGCGAGTGTGAGCCCCTCAGTGGGGGGCCCGGCCAATCCCGACACACAGAAGCCGGAACCGCCGGCTGACGCGTCCCAGCCGGCTCCCACAGACAAGCCGCAGCCGACCAACCAGCTCCCGGCCAAGGACAAACTAAAGCCCGGACTGCCTAAGACTGGCTGCTGAGAGTTGAAATGTGATGGCGGGCCCGCGAATGCGGGCCCGCCATCACACTGCTGCGCCCCACACGGGGGCGTGGCTCATGCATCGGAAACGTAGCCGCACGTCGGGTGGCGCTGGACCGGTGAGCGCTCGCTGACGGCCGTCAGGGTTTAGGTAACCCTAAGCTCACTTCGACATGGCCGTGCAGGCTTGTGTTTTGGCTCCCAATTGACAAGGATTGAGTGAAGTTAATCTTTAGAGGAGGAAGATGGACGCGCCCACCAGGCAACGCGTTGTGCATCTGATCCTGCACAACGGGCCCCAGACTGCGAAAGCCCTCGCCGAGGCGCTCGACCTCACCCCCGCAGCGGTTCGTCGCCACCTGACATCGCTGATGGACGAAGGCACCCTGCAGTCGCGCGAGGAACGCGTGTACGGCCCCCGCGGGCGCGGCCGCCCGTCGAAGGTCTTTCTGTTGACTGATCGCGCCCGGTCCGAGTTTCAACACGACTACGACCAGCTGGCGCTTCTGGCCCTGAAGCGGCTCACCCAGGGGGAGCTGCAGGAGATCGCGCAGGAGCGGGTCCAGGTGTTGGAGGACCGCTTCGAAGCCGCGCGCGAGGCCGAACCGGATCGCCCGGCAATCGACATTCTCGTCGAGGCGTTGGAGGCTGAAAATTACGCTGCTGGCGTACGTCCCGTGCGCTCAGGTGATCAGATCGTGCAGTTCCATTGCCCCGTGGCCGATGTTGCGGCAAAGTACCCGGTGCTTTGCGAGATCGAAACCAGGCTCTTTGCTCGGCTGCTCGGCTCACACGTGCAGCGGCTCGCAACGATCGCCCATGGCGACGGGGTGTGTACCACGCACGTCCCCACGGCCCTGCCGACGCCGAACATCCCAAGAAAGAAAGTGAATTCATGACCCAGACCGCACCCCAGGCGCCGGGTACCGGCGCCACCCAGGACGAGCATCTCGAAGCGCTCTCCAAATACCAGTGGGGCTGGCACGACTCGGACGAAGCAGGCGCCGCGGCAAGGCGGGGCCTGAGCGAGGAGGTCGTCAACAACATCTCGGACATGAAGGACGAACCGCAATGGATGAGAGATCTTCGCCTGAAGTCGTTGAAGCTGTTCGAGAAGAAGCCGATGCCGACCTGGGGAGCCAGCCTGGACGAGATCGACTTCGACAACATCAAGTATTTCGTGCGCTCCACGGAGCGTCAGGCCCAGACATGGGACGATCTGCCGGAGGACATCAAGAACACCTACGACAGGCTCGGTATCCCCGAGGCGGAGAAGGCGCGCCTCGTCGCGGGCGTGGCTGCCCAGTACGAGTCTGAGGTCGTCTACCACAAGATCAACGAGGAGCTGGAGCGTCAAGGGGTCATCTTCCTTGACACGGATTCCGCGCTGAAGGAACACGAGGAGCTTTTCCGGGAGTACTTCGGCACCGTCATTCCCATCGGCGATAACAAATTCGCCTCCCTGAACTCTGCGGTCTGGTCGGGCGGCTCCTTCATCTATGTGCCGAAGGGCGTGCATGTCACGATCCCGTTGCAGGCCTACTTCCGCATCAATACCGAGAACATGGGCCAGTTCGAGCGGACGCTGATCATCGTCGACGAGGGCGCCTACGTGCACTACGTCGAAGGCTGCACGGCCCCCATCTACTCCTCCGATTCGCTGCACTCCGCAGTCGTCGAGATCATCGTGAAGAAGGGCGCACGTTGCCGGTACACCACCATCCAGAACTGGTCCACCAACGTCTACAATCTCGTGACCAAGCGCGCCATCTGTGAAGAGGGCGCGACGATGGAGTGGATTGACGGCAATATCGGTTCCAAAGTCACGATGAAGTACCCCGCCGTCTACCTGATGGGCCCGCACGCCAAGGGTGAGACGCTGTCCATCGCTTTCGCAGGCGAGGGCCAACATCAAGATGCCGGCTCCAAGATGGTGCACTGCGCGCCGCACACCTCGTCGTCGATCGTTTCTAAGTCGGTGGCGCGCGGCGGCGGCCGCTCGTCGTACCGCGGCCTCGTGCAGGTGCAACCCGGCGCCGTCTACTCCTCTTCTGCGGTCATGTGCGACGCGCTGCTCGTGGACACCATCTCGCGCTCGGACACCTACCCGTACGTGGACATCCAGGAAGAGGATGTGTCCATGGCGCACGAGGCGACCGTGTCGAAGGTATCCGAGGACCAGCTGTTCTACCTGATGAGCCGGGGCATGGAAGAGCTGGAGGCGGTGGCGATGATCGTTCGCGGCTTCGTCGAACCCATCGCGAAGGAACTCCCCATGGAGTACGCGCTGGAGCTCAACCGGCTCATCGAGCTTCAGATGGAAGGTGCGGTCGGCTGATTCCGGCGCCGCAAATCTTTAGGGAAAGAAGAACAAAGTTGTCCGTGGACACCGAACGTTCGGCCGTGGCCGACGCCATCGAAAAAGTTGAATCGCACCTGCACCCCACCCCCTCATGGGATGTCGCCGACCACCCGATGCCCACCGGGCGAGAAGAGATCTGGCGGTTCACGCCACTGAAACGATTCAAGAAGCTGCTCGTCGAGGGCGAAGAGCTACCCACCCTCTCCTGGGAGGCCGACCTACCCGAGGGGGTGAACGTCTCCGAAGCCAAACCCGGGGATCTCAGAGCGCTGGCGGTGGAGCCGCCGGTGGATCGAGTCTCCGCCGTGGCCGCCCTTCGCAGTGCGAACCCCACACTCATCGAGGTAGCCGCGAACACCGAATTTGCTGAACCGATCGTCTTCACCGGGAAGGCGAGCGGCGGCGAACACCGAGACCACTACGTGATCAAGGTTGGCGCCAACGCCAAGGCCACCATCATCATCCAGTTTGAGGGTGAAGCGCAGTACGCCGAAAAGACTGACGTTGTCGTAGGTGATGGGGCCTGGCTGAATCTGGTTTTCGTTCAGGATCTGGGAGCCGGCTCGCTCCACGCGGGCCAGCGCAGCGTCCTGGTGGGACGCGACGCCACCGTGAAAGTGGTTTCCGCCACCCTGGGTGAAGGCTCGGTGCGGCTCCAGGAGAACGCGCGCTACGCCGGCCCGGGCGGCGAGTTCGAGCAATATGGGGTGTACTTCGTTGACGGCGAGCAGCATGTTCAGCACCGCCTGTTCGTTGATCACAACGCGCCGAAGACCAAGTCCAACGTGGACTACCGCGGGGCACTGCAGGGCAAGGGCGCACACGCCGTCTGGATCGGTGACGTGCTGATCCGCAAGGCAGCCGAGGACATCGACACATACGAATCGAACAAGAACCTGCTCCTCACCGAAGGCTGCAAGGCGGACTCGGTACCCAACTTGGAAATCGAGACCGGCGAGATCGCAGGAGCCGGCCATTCGTCCTCCACCGGTCGATTCGACGAGTTGCAACTGTTCTATCTGATGAGCCGCGGCGTCGAGGAACGCGAGGCCCGTCGGCTCATCGTGCACGGCTTCTTCTGGGAGATCATCCGGCAGATCGGGGTGGCAGACATCGAGCAGCGGCTCCTGGCCCGCGTCGAGCAAGAACTCGAACTGCTGGAGGACAGCCAGGCATGAGTTGGGTGAGCGTCGCCAAAGCAACCGAGCTGGAAGAGGACGTACCCTTCCCGGCCGACGTCGACGACCTTGAGGTCGTCGTCGTGCAGCACCAAGGCAGGCTGTACGCCTTGGAGAACGAGTGCTCGCACGCCAAGGTTGCCCTGCACGAGGGCGAGGTGCTGGGTGACACCATCGAATGTTATCTGCACGGGGCGGCATTCGACCTGGCCACGGGCGAGGCGCTTTGCCTGCCCGCGACGAAACCTGTGCGCGTCTTCCCCGTCCGCATCGAAGGCGACGACGTCCAAGTCGACCCCTCAACAACCGAACTTTTCTAAGCAAGAACGATTCAGGAGTACCTGCTAATGTCCACTCTCGTCATCTCGGATCTCTACGCCAGCGTCAACACTGAAGACGGGCCAAAGGAGATCCTCAAGGGCGTGAACCTGACCATCAACCCCGGCGAGATCCACGCGATCATGGGCCCCAACGGTTCCGGCAAATCCACCCTCGCGTACGCCCTCGCCGGGCACCCCAAGTACGAGATCACCTCCGGCTCAGTCACCCTCGACGGCGTCGAGCTCACCGAGCTGAGCGTCGATGAGCGCGCGAAAGCGGGGCTCTACCTGGCGATGCAGTACCCGGTTGAAGTTCCCGGGATCTCGGTGGCGAACTTCCTCCGTACGGCCAAGACCGCGCTGGATGGTGAAGCTCCGAAGGTGCGTACCTGGGTCAAGGAGGTGGAAAAGGCTCTCGAAAACCTGCATCTGGACAAGTCCTTCTCCGCGCGCTCCGTCAACGAGGGCTTCTCCGGCGGCGAGAAGAAGCGTCACGAGATCGCTCAGCTCGAACTCCTGAACCCGAAGGCAGCGATCCTCGACGAGACCGACTCCGGCCTGGACATTGACGCGCTCAAGGTGGTTTCGGAGGGCGTGAACCGCTACGCGGGCCAGGGGGACAGAGCCGTGATCCTCATCACGCACTACACGCGAATCCTGCAGTACATCGAGCCGAGCTTCGTGCACGTCTTCGTCAACGGCCAGATCGTGGAATCCGGCGGTCGTGAGCTGGCCGATAGGCTAGAGGCCGAGGGCTACGAGCAGTACATCAAGGCCTGATTGTGCTGGATGTCGCCGCTGTCCGGGAACAGTTCCCCATCCTCAACCGACGGGTGGGGAACTGGCCCTTGGCCTACCTGGATTCAGCGAATACTTCGCAGAAACCCGCCGTTGTGGTGGAGGCCATGGCCGAGCATTACCTGCAGCACAACGCCAACGTGGCGCGAGCGATGCACCTGCTCGGGGCGGAGGCGACGGAGGCGTACGAAGGGGCTAGGGCGCGAGTCGCCCGCTTCATCGCGGCGGGGCGCCCGGAGGAGATCGTGTTCACCAAGAACGCGTCCGAAGCCCTGAACCTGATCGCGCACTGCCTCGCAGCCGGCCTGGGGCCGGGCGACGAGGTGGTCACCACGGTGATGGAACACCACTCCAATATCGTGCCCTGGCAGATGATCTGCCAGCGCACAGGGGCCAGGCTCCGCTGGTTCGACATCACCGATGATGGCCGCCTCGACCTTGACAAGGCGGCCCGAGAACAGCTCATCAACGAGCGCACCAGGATTGTCACCATGACCTGGGTGTCCAACGTCGTCGGGACACGAAATCCGGTGGCCGACGTCGCGCAGCAGGCGCACGCCGCCGGGGCGATGATGGTGGTGGACGCCTCGCAAGGCACCCCGCACCAGCCAACCGACGTGGCGCGGCTTGGCGCCGACTTCGTCGTGTTCACGGGGCACAAGATGTGTGGTCCCACCGGGATCGGGGTGCTGTGGGGAAAGCACGATCTGTTGGCGGAGCTTCCGCCCTTCCTGGGCGGGGGCGAGATGATCGAGGTGGTAGAGATGGAGAGGTCCACCTATGCGGCCCCGCCCTACCGCTTCGAAGCGGGCACGCCGCCGATCGCTCAAGCGGTTGGGCTCGGAGCGGCGATCGACTTCCTGGAGAGCGTTGGCATGGACGCGATCCTGGAGCACGAGAACGAACTCACCGCGTACGCGCTGGGCAAGCTGACGGCCATTGACGGTTTCCGGATTCTCGGGCCCAGCGGGCCAGAGGAACGCGGCTCCGCTATCTCGTTCAATCTTGACGGGGTTCACCCGCACGACGTCATGCAAGTCCTGGACAGTAGGGGAGTGGCCATTCGGGGCGGGCATCATTGCGCCCGGCCGTTGCACCGTAGGCTGGGTGCACAGTCCTCCACGCGGGCCAGCACTTACCTATACAACACCCGCGCGGAGATCGATCAGCTAGCCGATGCGCTGGTGTTCACCCGAAACTATTTCTCCTGATGGAAGGGCAGCCGTGAATCTCGACGAGCTTTACCAGTCGATCATCCTGGATCACTATCGGGAGAAGCACCACAGTGGGCTACGGGAGCCGCACGACGTCGAGGTGCATCATGTGAACCCTTCCTGCGGTGACGAGTTGACGCTGCGCGTCCAGCTCTCCGACGGCCGGGTGGGAGACGTCTCCTACGCGGCAGAAGGTTGCTCGATTTCCCAGGCCTCGACCTCGATCATGACGGACCTCGTGATCGGCAAACCGGTGGAGCACGCGCTCGAACTGCACGACGAGTTCCTGGCCGTCATGCAATCCAAGGGAGAGCTGATTCCCGACGAAGAGCGATTCGAGGACGCGATAGCCTTTGCCGGAGTCGCCAAGTTCCCGGCGCGCGTGAAGTGCGCCCTCCTCGGCTGGTCCGCAGTCCGAGATGCCATTCTTCAGGCCCAAGCAAAGGAGCACAGATGACCGATCCCCGCCCGAGCGATCTCGTGAAAGATGAGTTTCCCGACGTCGACTCGTTTAAGGTCCCAACAGAGGAAGAGATCTACGAGGCGATGAAGGACGTCGTGGATCCGGAGTTGATGGTGAACGTGGTCGACCTCGGCTTGCTCTACGGAGTGACGGTGGACGACGAGGGCAACGTCACGCTGGACATGACCCTCACCTCACCCACCTGCCCACTCACCGACAAGATCGAATACGACACCAAGTACGTGTTGGACGGCCTGACGAAGTCGGTAACGATCAACTGGGTCTGGTTGCCGCCGTGGACGCTGGAGATGATCACCGAGGACGGGCGCGAGCAGCTCCGCTCCATCGGCTACAACCTGTGAGCCCGAAGGCGGCAGCCCCGGAGAGCGCGTGGCTCCAAGGAGCCGGGTGACGCGGCACACCCCTTTGTTGTCGGGACTCGGCGCCTACCTGCTCTGGGGGCTGTTTCCCCTCTACTTCGTCGGGCTCAGCGCGGCCGGCCCACTGGAGATCCTGGCCCACCGGATCGTCTGGACGCTGGCCTTCTGTGCGCTCGCGCTGACCCTGACCCGCAGTTGGGCGAGCTACCGCCGCGTCTGGTCCGATCGTCGGCAGGCTCTGCTGATGGTGGCGGCGGGCTTGACGATCACCACGAACTGGGGCACCTACGTGCTGGGCGTGCTGCTGGGCAGGACCCTGGAGGCGTCACTGGGCTACTTCATCAACCCGCTGGCCGTTGTGGCGCTGGGGGTGCTGGTATTCCAGGAGAGGCTGCGCCCGCTGCAGGTGGTGGCCGTCGGCTTCGGCGGTCTCTCCGTGCTGGTGATGGCGCTCGGCTACGGCCAAGTGCCCTGGATCGCGCTGGTGCTGGCGGCGTCGTTCGGCTCCTACTCGCTGCTGAAGAAACTCACCGGGATCAGCGTCGCCCCGGTAGCCGGCCTGGCCGCGGAGACCTCGGTCACGGCACCGCTCGCTCTCGGCTATCTGGGCGTGCTTTCCTGGCTGGGGCACTCGACCTTCGGCTTTTCCGGCCACGGCCTGCTGCTGGCGATCAGCGGCGTGGTGACGGCGCTTCCGCTGCTGCTGTTCGCGGTGGCGGCGAAGGGCCTGCCGATGATCACGCTGGGCACGATCCAGTACGTGGGGCCGCTGACCCAGTTCGTGATCGGGTGGCTCGTGCTGGGAGAACCGATGCCCGCGTCGCGCTGGCTGGGCTTCGCAGCCGTGTGGGTGGCGGTGGCGCTGTTCGTCTTCGACGCGGTGCGGGCGTCGTGGATTCCGCGCGGAAGCCGCATCCGACGGTGCGGCTGAACGGGCAGTGGTGGCGTAGACTCTCGCAGCGTGTTGCAGGTCAAGGATGTTGAGGTTCGTGCGGGTGCCCGGTTGCTGCTGCAGCCGGTGTCTTTCCAGCTGATTGCCGGCGATCGTGTGGGCCTCGTGGGCCGAAACGGAGCTGGCAAGACCACGCTGACGCGGATCCTGGCCGGTGAGGGGCTGCCCGCGGCGGGCAAGGTCACCCGTTCGGGTACCCTGGGTTACCTGCCGCAGGACCCTCGGTCGGGTGACCCGGATCAGCTGGCCCGGGACCGCGTACTCGCCGCCCGTGGCCTGGACGCGATCGTGCGCCGAATGAAGGCCGCCGAGCAGGCGATGGCCGACGGCACCGCGGGGGAGCGGGAGCAGGCGATGGCGGCGTACGCCCGGGCGGAGAACGCCTTCGTCGCGGCCGGTGGCTACGCTGCTGAGGCGGAGGCGGCGCGCATTGCTGCGAACCTCGGCCTGCCGGAGCGGGTGTTGTCCCAGCAGCTCAAGACTCTCTCGGGGGGCCAACGCAGGCGGATCGAGTTGGCGCGCATCCTGTTCTCCAGCGCGGACACGCTGCTGTTGGATGAGCCCACGAACCACCTCGACGCGGACTCCATCCACTGGCTGCGCGGCTACTTGCAGAGCTTCGCGGGGGGCCTGCTGGTGATCAGTCACGATGTCGAGTTGTTGGAGGCGGTGGTGAACAAGGTCTTCCACCTGGATGCCAACCGCGCCGAGCTGGACATCTATTCGATGGACTGGAAGCGTTACCTGGCGCAGCGGGAAACCGACGAGAAACGGCGCCGACGGGAGCTGGCCAACGCGGAGCGCAAGGCCAGCCAGCTGCTGGCGCAGGCCGACAAGATGCGCGCGAAGGCGACGAAGGCCACCGCCGCCCAGAACATGGCCCGCAGGGCCGAGAAGCTGCTCGCCGGTGTTGAAGGGGAACGGGCGCAGGACAAGGTGGCGAAGATCCGGTTCCCTGACCCCGCGCCGTCGGGCAAGACCCCGCTCACGGGCGTGGGGCTGGGCAAGAACTACGGCTCGCTGGAGGTGTTCACGGCGGTGGATCTGGCGATCGATCGCGGCTCCAAGGTGGTCATCCTGGGGCTGAACGGCGCGGGCAAGACGACGATGCTGCGGCTCCTGGCCGGCATCGAGGAACCGACCGCAGGCGAGGTGCGCCTGGGGCACGGCGCGAAGCTCGGCTACTACGCGCAGGAGCACGAGACCCTGGAGGTCGACCGCTCGGTGCTCGACAACATGAAGAGCGCGTCTCCCAGCCTGAACGACACGGAGGTGCGCAAGGTGTTGGGCTCGTTCTTGTTCACCGGCGACGACGTGGACAAGCCCGCGCGCGTGCTCTCGGGCGGGGAGAAGACGCGGCTGGCGCTCGCGATGCTCGTCGTCTCGGCCGCGAACGTGCTGCTCCTCGACGAGCCGACGAACAACCTGGACCCGGCGTCCAGAGCGGAGGTGCTGAGCGCGATCCGCAACTACGCGGGCGCGGTGATCCTGGTCACCCACGATCCGGGCGCTGTGGAGGCGCTGGAGCCGGACCGGGTTCTGGTGTTGCCCGACGGGGTCGAGGATCTGTGGAGCGACGACTACGCAGATCTGATCCAACTCGCCTGAGTGGCGTTTTGCGCAACTGTTTCGCCCACTTGCCCGTTCGTCGACTGGCTTTCGAGACCGTCGTCCTAGGCTGGGGACACGACAAAACAGATAGGGGCGAATTATGGCGCGAATTGCGTTTGGAACCGGCGGCTGGCGTGCGATCATCGGCGACGAGTTCACCAGGCAGAACGTTCGATTGCTGGCTTCTGCGTTGGCGCGAAAGATGATCGACGAGGGCGTGGCGGAGCAGGGCGTCGTCATCGGCTACGACCGTCGGTTCCTGTCAGATGTGGCCGCGCAGTGGGCCGCTCAGGTGCTTGCGGGGCACGGGATACCGGCAAAGGTCATCAAACTGCGTCAGGCACCTACCCCGCTCATCATGTGGACGGTTCAGCACGGGGAGTTCCCGTACGGGATGGCGGTCACCGCGTCGCACAACCCGGCGCTCTACAACGGGATCAAGGTGTTCACGCGTGGCGGCAAGGACGCGGACAAGCCCGTCACCGACGACATCGAAGCCCGGATGGGAGAGATCGAGGTGGCAGGGGAGAACGACATTGAGGAGATCGACTACTCGACTGGCCTGGAGTCCGGCCTGATCGAGGAGATCAACACGTTCAACGGCTACATCGACTCCATCATGGAGTTGGTCGACATGGCCGCCATCCGCAAGGCGGGACTGAAAATCGCGCTCGACCCGATGTTTGGTGTTTCACGCACCTCGCTGCAGACGCTGCTGCTCACCGCCCGCTGCGAGGTGGATGTCATCAACGACCGGCACGATACGCTGTTCGGCGGCCGCCTTCCTTCACCGTCGTCGCACACTCTGCACTCGTTGAGCAGGTTCGTCGTCGAGAACGGTTCTGACATCGGTATCGCCACCGACGGCGACGCTGACCGGATCGGCATCATCGACGACCTGGGCAACTTCGTGCACCCGAATCAGCTGCTCGTCATGCTCTACTACTACCTTGTCAAGTACAAGGGTTGGGAGGGGCCGGTGGTGCGCAACGTCGCCACGACGAGCCTGCTGGACGACGTGGCGGAGCGGTTCGGCCAGGTCTGCTACGAGGTTCCGGTCGGTTTCAAGTGGATTTCTGGCAAGATGCTGGAGACTGACGCAATCCTCGGCGGTGAGTCCTCCGGCGGCCTGACGGTGCGGGGCCACATCAGCGGCAAGGACGGCATCTACGCGGCTGCACTGCTCGTCGAGATGCTGGCGGTGACTGGCAAGAAGATGAGCGACCTCTACCGGGAGATCACGGGGCAGTTCGAACCGCACTACATGGCGGAAACGGATTTCCAGTTCCGCCCGGAGCTTAAGCCGGCCATCCTCAAGACGCTCATGGAGGACAAGGAGCTGCCCGAGTTCACTGAGACTGTGACGGGCACCTCCTACCTGGACGGCTGCAAGGTTTACTTCGCCGATGGGTGGATCATCGCGCGGTTTTCCGGCACCGAGCCCCTCATCCGCATCTTCTGCGAGATGCCGAATCGAGAGCGGGCAGAGCGCACGTGTGAGGAGTTCCGCAAGTTCCTCGGGCTGTGAGGCGGCGGTCGGGCGTCGGGGAGGCACTCGTTACCGCCCCTTCCCGACCCCGGCTGACCGAGGTATTTTGATGACGCTAACCTTTCCTAAGAAAAGGTTAGGAGGTAGGTGTGCGGCACTGGATTCCGCAGCAGCACGGCGCATGGGCGATGGTGATCGTGCCCTTCCTGATCGGGCTGCTCCGTGCTCTGTCGGCCGGCGCAACCGGGTGGGGCCACCTGACGCTGGGCCTGTTTTGGCTGCTCGGCTACTTCTCCTTCCACGCGGCCTCCGGCTGGCTGAAGTCGTCGGCCAGGCAGAAACCCAAGTACCTTCGGCCCCTGATCGTCTACGGCGGCGTCTCCGCGCTCCTCGGCCTCGCGACGCTGGCTCTCGCAGGGCTGCGGATCTTGCCCTGGGCGGGCGCGTTTCTGCCGCTGGTGCTGCCCGCGCTGTGGTTGGCCGCGAAGCGCAAGGAGCGGGCCACCGTCGGCGGCCTGCTGACGGTGATCGCGGCTGCGCTCATGCTGCCGGTGGCCCGCTACCTGTACCCGTCGTCGTGGGCCGACTGGCCGAACATTCTGGCGGAAACCGGGCTCGTCTTCGGCTACTTCTTCGGCACGGTCCTGTTCGTTAAGACCAACATCCGTGAGCGGGGCTCGCGCGCCTTCTTGATGGCGTCAATCGGGTGGCACGCGCTGCTGCTCGCCGCGGCCGCGGCAGCCGGCTGGTTGGGGCTGGTCTCATGGGGCTGGACCGGCATCGCTGCGGTGGTGCTGCTGCGCGCCGTCGTCCTGCCACCGATGAGGCTGAGGCCCAAGACAATCGGTTTTCTGGAGATCGTGGTTTGTGTGGGGATAGCTGTGCTCGCCCTCACTGGCTAGGCCCTGCCGACGATCACCGATACGTCTGCCTGGGTGAGCAGCCCGTCGGTGGAGCCCCGGCCGTGGAAGGCGTTCGGTCCCATACCCACCAGGTCGGCGGCGGCCGCGGCCGTGAGCTCCAGCGGGAAGCGGATGCGGCGCACTCTGGCCCGGCCAAGCTGCTGCTCGACATCTGCGGCCTTGCCCGCCGGGATGGTCAGCAGGCCGTTGGCTGCGCGCAGCTCGGCCAGGTGTCCCTCGTTGGGCACCACGACGACGACCTGCCCCGAGCGGGCCAGCAGCCGGCGGAACTCTGCGTAGTTGCGCGGCGCGAACACGCACAGCACGGCGTCGAACGCGTGCGAACCCAGCGGCAGCCCGGCCCACGTGTCGGCGACGATGGCCGCCGCCAGCGGGTGCGCGCGAGCCGCGCGGCGACACGCGGGGACGGAGACGTCGGTGGCCAGCCCCAGGCCGCCATCCAGGCGGGTCAGTGTGTGTGCCAGGTAGTAGCCCGTCCCGGCACCTACCTCGACGATGGTGTGGCTCGGCGCGACCGCCTCGGCGACCGCCTCCGCGATGGGGAGATACCAGCCAGCACCCAGCCAGCGTTCGCGCGCCGCGACCATCTCCGCTGTGTCCGCGTTCCTGGGCGAATGCCTGCCCAGCAGATTCACGTAGCCCTGCCTCGCCAAGTCAAACGAGTGCCGCTCGGCGCAGCACAGCGTGCGCTCCCTCAGCCGCAGCTCGCGCCCGCACAGCGGGCAACGCAGCAGGCGGACGGCCTCCTCCCTCACGTGGCTTTCGCCTCGTCGGCTCGCCGCTGCGCCCGCCGCTTGGCCTTCTTATAGTCGCGGATGTCTGCGCGGATGAGCACCACTACGCCGATCACCGCGATCGCGGTGAACGAGAACCACTGCCAGGCATAGCTCAGGTGCGGGCCCTCGTCGAGCGGCGGCAGCGCGATGGGCTGCAGCGACGGGTGGTCCGCCGGGGTCGACCCGGTGGCTGCGATGTAGCCGTTCACCAACTCCAGACCCAGGGCCGCGCCGACGGAGTCGGAGTTGATCAGGCGAACGATGTTCTCGTGAGGCGTGATCGCTTCAGCGGGTCCGCGCTCGTTGCGCTTCACGTAGCCGACCACTTCCACGCGCCCGGTGGGCGCTTCCGGCGGATCGGCCTCGGGCCGACCCTGTATCCGCGGCACGAAGCCGCGATCCACGAGCACGAGGCGGCCGTCGTCGGCCCGCAGCACGCTGACCACTTCGGAGCCGGCGCCGCCTTGGTTGCGGTAGCGCACGTGCAGGGTGTCACCCGTGTACTCACCGCTGGCTTTGACCACCTGCCACTGGTCGTCGTCGGTCATTTCGCGGGTCATCACGGCGGAGTAGTCGACCGCGTCTTGCTTGCTGTGTTCCACCACCTGTGCGTTGGTGTGGCGGCGCTCGTCCAACCGACGCAACTGCCACTCGCCCAGCTGGATGAACACGAACGCCAGCACCGCGATCAGCGCCACCAGGATGCTCCAGCGGATGAGCATGCGCTTAGTCATCGGTCACCTCTCCTCGGATCACCTCGCCGCCGGGCAGGGCCAGCAACGCGGGCTCCGGCTCCTCGTGCACCTGCGGTGGCCGGTGGTCTTCGCCGTTGGCCAGCACCACCGCTATCGCGGGCAGGCCGGCGGCGAACACCAATGCGACGATCTTCCACCAGCCCGGTACCACCAGGAACAGTAGGAAGCATGCCGTGCGCACACTCATGGTGATCGTGTAGCGCTTCTGCCGCTCCTCCACGTCGAGGCTGCGGCCACGCGAGGACGCGGTGGTGATCACGTGCCTCTCCTCGCCAGCCATGCCCATCACCCTACTCCAGATTTCGGCGGCGAACACTGTTGGAAAGCCACAGGCGCATCGGCTGGCGCCTGAGGTAGGTTTCGAACCATGGCTAAGCGAGTTGTACTCATCACCGGGGGATCGAAGGGCATCGGGCGGGCGATGGCGGAGGCGTTCAGGGACGCCGGTTACGCCGTCGCCGCCACCTATCGGAGCGGGGATGTGCCCGACGGGGTGCTCGGTGTGCGCGCGGATATCACCGATCAGGCCGAGGTCGAGGAAGCCTTCAAAAAGGTTGAGGCCGAGCTGGGGGCGGTCGAGGTGCTGATCGCGAACGCGGGCATCACCAAGGACACGCTGCTGATGCGAATGTCCGACGACGACTGGCAGCAGGTCATCGACACCAACCTGACCGGAACGTTCCGGGTGGTCCGCCGCGCCTCGCGTGCGATGATGCGCGCGCGGTTCGGGCGCATCGTCCTCGTGTCGTCGGTGGTGGGGTTGATGGGCAACCCCGGTCAGGTCAACTATGCCGCGTCGAAGGCCGCCCTGGTGGGTATGGCCCGCAGCGTTACCCGGGAGCTCGGCTCCCGGGGCGTCACCTGCAACGTGATCGCCCCCGGCTTCATCGCGACGGACATGACCGCGGTGCTGGATCCGGAGGTGGTGCAGGGCTACGAGGCGAAGATCCCCGCAGGCCGGCTGGGGGAGGTAGCCGACGTGGCGCACGCCGCGCTGTTCCTCGCCAGCGACGCGGCTGGTTACGTCTCGGGTGCGGTCATCCCGGTCGACGGCGGCCTCGGCATGGGGCACTAGGTTAGGGAGAATCATGGGAATACTTGACGGAAAGAACGTTCTGGTCACCGGGGTGACCCTGGACACGTCGATCGCCTACCGGGTGGCGGACATCGCCATTCAGGAGGGGGCAAACGTCGTCGTCTCCGCCGCGGGCCGCGCCCTGCGCCTCGCGAAGCGGGTGGCGGGTCGGCTCGACCCCGCACCGCCGGTGATCGAGTTGGACGTCACCGACCGGGAGCATCTCGCTGCCCTGCCCCAGCAGCTGGGGGAGCACTTCGGCGGGCGCCTGGACGGGATCGTGCACTCCATCGCGTTCGCCAACCCGACCACCGCGCTGGGTGGCGCCTTCCTGGACACCGAGTGGGACGACGTGGCCACCGCCTTGCACGTCTCCGCCTACTCCCTGAAGTCGCTCGCCGTGGCGGCCCGCCCGATGCTGGGCTCCGGCAGCAGCATCGTCGGGCTCACCTTCGATGCGACGGTTTCCTGGCCGGCCTACGACTGGATGGGGGTGGCGAAGGCAGCGCTGGAGTCGACGTCGCGCTACCTGGCGCGCTATCTCGGGCCTGCCGGGATTCGCTCCAACATCGTCGCGGCCGGTCCGATCGACACGATCGCGAAGCAGGCCATCCCGGGGGCGAGCGCCTTCAACGACGTCTGGGCCGAGCGCGCGCCGCTGGGTTGGGACGCCAAGGACGCGGTGCCCACGGCGAAGGCGGTCGTCGCGCTGCTCAGCGACTGGTTCCCGGCGACCACCGGCGAGCTGGTGCACGTCGACGGCGGCCTGCACTCGACGGGAGCCTAGGCTTGGGCGGCCGGGGGCCGACGGCAGCCGGCTGCTCGGGGCCTGCCCTTGGCCGGGCCGCGGCTTCGTCCGGCGTGGCGGGTTTAGTCCGGGCCGCAGGCCCGGTTGGTGTTCCGTCGCGGCCGGCGGGCGCGCGTCGGTTGGCCCAATCGATGCCTGCGCGGGGCTGCGGTGAGTGACCTCGCCGTGCCAGTGAACCCATGGGGCGTGTCCCGGGATTGTTCCTCGGCCGCCGGACACGGGCACCAACACTGGCCGGATTCGCGAGCCACCTGTGCGGTCACCGAGTAGGGTTGGGCCCATGAGGGCGGTTGCGGAATTGGCGGCGGTGACGGTCACGCGCGGACGGTCGGTGCTGTTGGACAACATTGAGTTGCGCATCAATGAGGATGAACGCTGGGTGGTCATCGGGCCGAACGGGGCGGGTAAGACGACGATGCTGCAGCTGCTTGCCGCGCAGTCCCACCCCACCTCCGGAATCGTGGCACTGCTGGGCGAGCTGGTGGGCACCGTCGACGTGTTCGAGTTGCGCCCGCGCATCGGGCTGACCTCATCGGCGTTGGCGGAACGGGTCCCGAAGGGGGAGAAAGTTCGCGACCTGGTCGTTTCTGCCGCATATGCGGTGGTCGGCCGCTGGAATGAGAGCTACGACGAGGCGGACTTCGCCCGGGCCGAGGAACTGCTCGCGCAGTTCCGCATCGCCGAGTTCGGAGAGCGCACCTTCGGCACGCTCTCCACCGGGGAGCAGAAGCGGGTGCAGATCGCGCGCGCGCTCATGACGGATCCGGAGTTACTGCTGCTCGACGAGCCTGCCAGCGGCCTGGACATAGCCGGGCGCGAAGACCTGGTGCGCGCGCTCTCCCAGCTGTTCCGCGACCCGGCCGCGCCCGCCACCGTCCTGGTGACCCACCACCTGGAGGAGATACCCGACGGCGTGACGCACTGCATGCTGCTCAGCCGGGGGCGCATCGTCGCGGCCGGCCCCATCCGGGAGACCCTGAACTCGGAGAACCTGAGCGCGGCCTTCGGCACCGCCCTGCAAGTCAACTTCGACGGCCGCTGGAGCGCGCGCGGTATCGAATGATTCAACAGCTGCTGGACCGGCTGGCCGACCGGCCAGAAGAGCACGTTTTCCTGGGGGCGGATCGCATCACCCGGGAAGAGTTCGCCGACCTGGTGTGGCGCTACGCGGGCGGGCTGCGCAAGCGGGGGGCGCGCAGCGTGGTCATGCTGGCCCCGCCGGGGCCCGCGTCGCTGGCGTTCCTGCTCGCCGCGCTCGGCACCGGCACCCGTCTAGACTTCGTCCCGCGCGAGGGCGGCACCGACCTGGTGCGCGCACGGCTGGAATCCGCGGGCAGCGGCTTCGTCGTCGCTGGGGCCGGCCTGCGGTTCGCGTTGAAGGGCCCGCACTGGATCCGCAGCCCGCTCGGGCTGCCCCACTACACGCTGTGGCCGGAGATCGTGGGTATTGACGACATCGGCGCCGCGCAGCAGCGACGCTTCGGGGTGGCCGACGAGCAGGCGGCGGCGCTGCTCTTCACCGGCGGCACGGTGAGCGCCCCCGCCGGGGTGGTGCACACCGTCGGGTCGCTGTCGGCCGTGCTGACTCAGCTGGTGGGGTTGGCGGATGGCGCGGCGGGCGCACCCGCCGTCGCCGACGGCTTCGGCGGCATGTTGGCCGCTCTCGCCCTGGGGCAGCCGATTGTGCGGCCGGCTCGGCCGGCTCGGCTCGCCCGACAGCTCGCCAGGCTCGCCCCAGCCAACGTCTTCCTGCACCGCCATCGGTGGCCGGCAGGGGCGGCCGCCGGAGATTTCCGGGCGATCAGCTTCGGCCCGGCCACGCCGGAGCTCGTGACTCGGCTTCGCGGGTTGGGGGCGGGGCGGCTCTGGGCGCTGTTCGGTACCGCAGAGGCCCCGCTGATCGCCGCCGACGATGGGTCGGGCCACCCGGACAGCGTCGGGCGGCTGCTCGACGGGGTCAGCGCACGGCTCGCCGACGGCCAGCTCTGGGTGAGCGGCGACGGTGTCGCCCCCCGACTGGTGGACGGGGAATGGGTGGGGGAGCAGGCCACGGGTGATCTGGTCAGTCTGAGCGGCGACGAGGTGCGCCTGACCGGCAGCCGGACGGGCCGAATCCTGAGCCGGGGGCGGTTTTGGTACCCGGAGCTGTACGAGCCGACGCTCGCGCCCGACGGGGGTGTCGCCCTGGTGGGGGTGTCGGCGGCCTGCGACGAGCGGCTCGTGGCTCTCGTGGCGGACGCGGGCGACGTCCGCCGGGTGGCGCGGGCCGCCCGGCGGATCGGGTTGCCGCTGCAGGGCGTGGTGGTGGGCGAGATCCCGCTTTGCGGCACCGGAATCGACCGCGCTGCGGCGCGGGCCCTGGCCGCGCGGCTGCTGGGCTAGGCGCTGTTGGGAAAGGCGGCCTAGGCCTCGGCGGCCGCCAGGCGTGCGGCGATCACCGAGCTGGTGAGGATCTGCGCCTGGTGGTAGATCATCAGCGGCACGACGAGCAGCCCCACCGTCGCGGATGGGAAGAGGACGGCGGCGATCGGGACACCGGTGACCAGCGATTTCTTGGTGCCACAGAACATGATCGCGATGCGGTCTGCGCGGGGGAAACCGAGCCGGCCGGACACGGTCCAGGTGAACCACAGCATGAATGCGAGCAGCGGGAGCGTGAAGCTCAAGGTCACCAGCAGGTCGCGCCAGTCCAGTTGGCGCCACATCCCGGAGGCGAACATCTCGGAGAAGGCCCCGTAGACGATGAGCACGATCACCGCCTGATCGAGCAGCTTCAGCTGCCTGCGGTGCGCTGCGGTGAACTCGCCGAGGACCGGGCGGGCGAGCTGGCCGGCCAGAAACGGCAGCAGCAGTTTCACGAAAACATCTGTCGCGATCTCCCAGGAGAAGCCGCCGCCCGTCGCGGGTAGCAGGGCGAACACCAACATGGGGGTGAGCACGACGCCGAGCACATTCGACGCGGTGGCGGAGATCATGGCGGCGGGCACGTTGCCGCCGGCCACCGAGGTCATGTTGATCGAGGACTGGACGGTGGAGGGCGCCAGACACAGGTAGACCAGGCCCGCGGCTACGGGCGGCGAGACCAGCCCGTCGGGCAGTAGCAGCATCGGCAGCCCCAGCAGCGGAAACAGCACGAAGGTGCACGCCAGAATCGTCAGATGCAGGCGCCAGTGCTTGACGCCCGCGATCGTCTCCTCTGTGCTGAGCCGGGCACCGTAGCCGAAGAACAACACGAAGACGGCCGCGACGGTGAACCAGCTGTAGAACTCGGCGGCCTGCCCTCTGATGGGCAGCACGACGGCCAGAACAATCGTGCCCAGGATGGTGAGGGTCAGCCGGTCAATCTTCACACCGGCGAGGCTAGCAGCCTGGCTCAGGCGTTCCCCGGGGGAGTGGCGGCGATGTTCTTCGGGCTCACCGGCCAGTCCTCGGGGTAGCGCCAGTTGAGGGACTCCACCTCGCGATCCAGCTGGCGTCGCGCCCGCTGCGAGAGCCGATCGCCGAAGACCATCCCGTTCAGGTGGTCGGTCTCGTGCTGCAGGCAGCGGGCTAGCAGACCGGTGCCGATCACCTCGATCTCGTTGCCGTTCTCGTCCTGCCCGACGCAACGGGCGTGGTCCGGGCGGGAGACGGTGGCGTATCCACCGGGATAGGACAGGCAGCCCTCCTCCGAGGAGTCGAGCACCCGATGTTTCGCGTCCGGCAGGTACACCTTTGGATTGCACACGACGCCGCGGCGCACGTCCAGGTTGGCGTCGGGGCATTCGTAGATGAATACCGCCAGGTCCACGCCCACCTGGGTGGCGGCGAGGCCCACGCCCTCGGCGGCGGCCATGGTGGCGAACATGTCGCGGATCAGGGTGTGTAGTTCGTCGTCGAACTTCTCCACCGTCCTAGTCTTGGCGTGCATCACTGGGGTACCCCAGCGGGTGATCGGAAGAACTTTGCCGCCGGTGGTGAGATCCATCACTAATGTCCTTTGAGATATGTCGTGTCCCTGCACCCGACATTATGCCTTGCTTGTAACCTCGCTGCCATGAACGCCTGGGAAGGGTTGATCGCGGAGTACGACAAGCACCTGGAGCTTGACCGGGGGCTCTCGGCGAACACGCGGCGCGCCTACGCGTCGGATCTGGCCCAGCTTGCGCAAGCCCACCCGGATCCGAGGAACATCACCCTCGCACAACTCAGGAACTGGCTCGCGGCCGGGGCCAACGCAGGCCAGGCGCCGTCGACGGCGCAACGCCGGGTGGCCTGCGTGCGCGGCTTCTTCTCCTGGGCGGTGCGCGAGGGGCTGCTCCGGGATAATCCAGCCGCCCGAATCCAGTCCCCGAAGCAGCCTCGCAGGTTGCCCAGGGTGATCTCCGCAGGCGAGATCTCCGACGCGTTGGCCGGGGCGGCGGCGCGGGCCCTCGAAGGTGACGATCCGCTCGCGGTGCGGGACTGGGCGCTGGTGGAGTTGCTGTACTCCAGCGGGTTGCGCGTGAACGAGGTGGTAACCCTGGGGAGGCGGGATCTCGACGAGGAATCGGCGGCGGTGCGGGTGCTCGGCAAGGGAGCGAAGGAACGAACGGTCCCCGTCGGGGTGCCCGCGCTGCGGGCGGTGCGGGCCTGGCTGGCCCGCAGGGGTGAGGTGGCGCGCCCGGACAGCCCAGATCGGCTCTTCCTGGGGGCGCGCGGTGGGGCACTCAACGTGCGCGTCGCCCGTCGGATCGTGCACGAGATCACCGGGGCGGAGCCGATGAGCGAGATCTCCCCGCATGGCCTGCGTCACGCGATGGCTACGCACCTGCTCGACGGTGGGGCGGACCTGCGCAGCGTCCAGGAGATGCTTGGCCACGCCTCGGTGGCCACCACCCAGGTGTACACGCACGTCAGTTCGGCGCGCCTGCGCGAGGCCTTCCGGCAGGCGCACCCGCGGGCCTGATCAGGGGCCGCGCAGCAACGGGAGGGGATCGACGAGCCGCCCGCCGCGCCAGGCCATCCAATGCAGGTGACAGCCGGTGGAATACCCGGTGTTGCCCACGACGCCGATGCGCCCGCCCGCTTCTACCCGCTGCCCGACGCCCACCTCGAAGCCCGGCAGATGAGCGTAGGCGGTGACCAGACCGCCGCCGTGATCAACGTGCACGCGGTAACCGTAGCCGCGGGTCACGTCGCGGTTCACCACGGTGCCGGCCCAGGGGGAGCTGATCGGGGTCCCGCAGGCGGCGCCGAAGTCGGTGCCGTCGTGCAGCTTGAACCGCCCAGTGACCGGGTGCAGGCGCATGCCGAAGGGGGAGGTGACCCGCCCCGGCACGGGTGCGCGGCCCGGCAGGGGCGGTTGGCCGGGCTCGACGGGAACCCGGGCGGCCGGTAAGTCGGCGCGAATCAGGGGAGCGGAACCCATCGGCACCAGCCGCACCCGACGTGCGGCCAGGTAGCTCAGCGGATCGAAGTAGTTGCTGCCGTCGGTGAGCCCCCAATGTAGGCAACCCTCCGGGCAATGCCCGGGCAGCAGGCGGCCGATCACGTCTCCCTTAGCGACCACATCGCCCTTGCGCACCGTGGGCTGCACGGGGGTGTAGGTGGTGCGGACTCCATCGCCGTGATCGATGGAGACCGACCATCGGCCGGCCACGGCCCCGGCGAAGTGGATCCGGCCCTCGGCCGCGGCACGCACCTCCGCGCCGACCTCGGCCGCGAGGTCGACCCCACGATGACCGGGAGAATACGGCGTCGGACCCAGCTGAAAGTCCCGCAGCACCCGGCCGGGCACCGGCGGCTCCAGCACGAGCCCGTCCGCGCGCGCCAGCGCGGGCAGCACCAGCAGCGCCGCGATCAGCAGCCAGCGAAACACTCTTCTCATGACCCAATGGGAGTCCGCCTCCTGCCGCGATTCGCCAATCGGTGGGGCGGCTGTGGAGAACTGGCCGCTCGAGGCCCTCGGTCGAGCGGTGTGGCGTCCACCCGTCGGGGTCCCAGCGGGCCGGGCGCTGGTTGGTTTCCGGAAGCGAGTACGGATAGAATCCTTGGCGCACCCTCGGCGAGGGTGACTTCGCATGCGCTCAGAGCCATCGGCTCCGGCCGCGCCCCGTGGTTCCGCCTAGCGGATGGGAGTGGCCGGGCGCATCAGGACCAAACCACTGTGGGCTCGCGCCCACCCGACCAGGCCGCACCAACGTCGGCCGCGAAAGGAACGGCCATGGCCGTCGTAACCACTCGTCAGCTGCTCGACAACGGTGTCCACTTCGGACACCAGACCCGCCGCTGGAACCCGAAGATGAAGCGGTTCATCTTCACCGAGCGTAACAGCATCTACATCATCGACCTTCAGCTGTCGCTGACCTACATCGACAAGGCTTACAAGTTCGTCAAGTCCACCGTGGCCCGCGGCGGGCAGGTGCTCTTCGTCGGCACCAAGAAGCAGGCGCAGGAAGCGATCGCGGAGCAGGCCACCCGCGTCGGCATGCCCTACATCAACCAGCGTTGGCTGGGCGGCATGCTCACCAACTTCCCCACCGTCGCCAAGCGCGTGGCTCGCCTGAAGGAACTCGAGGGCATGGACTTCGGCGACGTGGCCGCATCCGGCCTCACCAAGAAGGAACTGCTGCAGCTGGAGCGCGAGAAGAACAAGCTCGCCAAGACCCTCGGCGGTATCCGGGACATGGCCAAGGTGCCGCAGGCCGTCTGGGTCGTGGACACCAAGAAGGAACACCTCGCCGTCGACGAGGCGCGCAAGCTGAACATCCCCGTCGTGGGCATCCTCGACACCAACTGCGATCCCGACGAGGTGGACTACGCGATCCCGGGCAACGACGACGCGATCCGCTCCGTCGGTCTGCTGACCCGCATCATCGCCGACGCCGTGGCCGAGGGCCTCATCGAGCGCTCGCAGGGCAGGGGCGGCGAGGCCGTCGAGGCTGAGCCCATGCCCGACTGGGAGCGCGAGCTGCTGGGCGCCGCCGAGGAAGAGACCCCCGTCGCCGAGCAGGCCGAAGAGGCCGCCGAAGAGTCCAAGTAATCACCCACCAGAACGGAACATCAATGGCAATCACCGCCGCAGACGTAAAGAAGCTCCGCGAACTCACCGGCGCGGGCATGATGGACGCCAAGAAAGCCCTCACTGAGGCCGAAGGCGACTTCGATCAGGCTGTGGAGATCCTCCGCGTGCATGGCCTCGCCAAGATGGCCAAGCGCGCGGACCGCGAGGCCACCAACGGCATCGTTGCGGGCTCCAACGGCGTGCTCGTGCAGTTCGCGGCCGAAACCGACTTCGTCGCCAAGAACGCTGAGTTCGTCGCACTCGGCGACCAGATCGTCGAGGCCGTGCGCGCCGCTGGCGCCACCGACGTGGCCTCCGCGAACGCTGCCGACCTGGACGGCAAGACCGTCGAGGAGGCGGTGAAGGAGCTCGGCGCGAAGACCGGCGAGAACCTGCAGCTTGGCAACGTCGCGAACTTCGACGGCACCACTCACTTGTACCTGCACCGCCGCGCCTCCGACCTGCCCCCGCAGGTGGGCGTGCTCGTCGAGTACACCGGTGGTGACGAGACTCTGGCGCACCAGGTGGCCATGCAGATCGCCGCCATGCGTCCGCAGTTCATCAACCGCGAGGAGGTGCCGGAGGATGTGGTCGCCAACGAGCGGCGCATCGCCGAGGCCACCGCGCGTGAGGAGGGCAAGCCGGAAGCCGCGCTGCCGAAGATCACCGAGGGCCGACTGAACGGCTTCTTCAAGGACGTCTGCCTCGTGGACCAGATGGCTGTGTGGGAGGACAAGAAGTCCGTCGGCGCCGTCCTCAGCGCCCAGGGCATGACCGTGACCCGTTTCGTGCGCTTCGCGGTCGAGGGCTGATCGTTCGCCAGCTCTCCAAACGAACCAAAACACAGTAAAGTGGCGTGCGCCGCGTAGGGGATCCTCGCGGCGCACAGCCATATCAGGAGGGTCACATGGGTAGGAAGTTTCAGCGGGTGCTGATCAAGCTCTCCGGCGAGGTGTTCGGTGGCGGCAAGCTGGGCGTCGACCCGGAGGTGGTGTCGCAGATCGCCAAGGAGATCGCCGACGTGGTGCGCTCCGGCACGCAGGTGGCGGTCGTCGTGGGCGGTGGAAACTACTTCCGTGGCGCCGAACTCAGCGAAAGCGGCATGGCTCGGGATCGCGCCGACTACATGGGGATGCTGGGCACCGTCATGAACTGCCTGGCCCTGCAGGACTTCTGCGAGAAGGAAGGCATCGACACCCGGGTGCAGAGCGCTATCACGATGGGTCAGGTGGCGGAGTCGTACATCCCTCGGCGCGCTGAGCGCCACCTAGAGAAGGGCCGCATGGTCATCTTCGGCGCCGGTTCGGGGATGCCGTATTTCTCCACCGACACCGTTGCCGCGCAGCGCGCTCTGGAAATCGGCGCCGAAGTCCTGCTGATGGGCAAGCAGGGAGTGGACGGCGTCTACGATTCCGACCCGCGCACCAATCCAGAAGCGAAGAAGTACGACCACCTCACCTACGACGAGTTCCTCGCCCAGGATCTCAAGGTTGCCGATGCGACGGCGATTGCCCTGGCCCGCGACAATGATCTGGATCTGATTTTCTTCAACCTCTCCAAGCCCGGCAACATTGCCCGCGTCGTCGCGGGCGACGAAATCGGTACCTCCGTCTCCCGCTAATCAAACAACCGATAGGAAGGAACGATCAGCATGATCGCCGAGACCGAAAAGGAAGCCGCAGCCAAGATGCAGCAGGCGGTGGACTACACGCGCGAGGATCTCGCGACGATTCGCACTGGTCGTGCGCATCCCGCGATGTTCAGCAAGCTCACCGCGGAGTACTACGGCGCGCCCACGCCGCTGCAGCAGCTCGCCACCTTCACGTCCTCTGACGCCCGCACGATGCTCATCACGCCTTTCGACCGCTCCTCGATCGGCGCGATCGAGAAGGCGATCCGCGAGGCCGATCTCGGCGTCAACCCGTCGAATGACGGCAATTCGATTCGTTGCGTCATGCCGCAGCTTACCGAGGAGCGGCGCAAGGAATACACCAAGCTGGCGAAGTCGAAGGCTGAGGATGGCCGCATCGCCGTGCGCAATGCCCGCCGGCACGCCATGGACGCCTTGAAGAAGCTGGAGAAGGATGGCGAGATCAGCAAGGACGACCTGGCCCGCGCGGAGAAGACGATCGACCAGGAAACCAAGAAGCACGTCGACCTGATTGACGACGTGCTCAAGCGCAAGGAGCAGGAGCTGATGGAGGTTTGAACCCTCCGGTAGTCCCACGAAAGACCCCGAAGGCGGGCCGGAATCTGCCGGTCGCCATCGGGGTCGGGCTTGCGTTGGCTGCGCCGATCGTCGCAGGCCTGCTGTGGTCGCAGTGGCTCTTCATCGTTGCGGTCACTGTTTTGCTGTGCCTGGGCACGGTGGAGGTGAGCCGGGCACTGGCGCTGAAAGAGATGCGGGCGGAGACCTGGCCGGTGTGCGTCGGCACGGCGGTTAGTCTGCTGGGTGTGTACTGGGTTTCCGCACACCCCGAGGTGGGCATCGCCCCGATGACCTTCACGGCCGCCACCTTGGGCGGCACCGTGCTGGCCGCTTTCGTGGCCCGCCTGTTCCGCGGCAGACCCGAAGGCTTCCTGGGCGATGTCGCGGCGAGCGCGTTCATCATCGCCTATATCCCCCTGATCGGGATGTTCGTTTCGCTACTGATGGCCCCCGAGAACGGGGCGGCGCGAATCACCACCATCATCGCGTGCGTCATCGCCTCCGACACGGGGGCCTTCGCCACCGGCGTGCTGCTCGGCAGGCACAAGATGGCCCCGCGGATCAGTCCAAGCAAGACCTGGGAGGGCTTCGCCGGCGGCCTGTTCTGGACCTCCGCTGTCGCGGTGGCCTGTTGCCACTGGCTGCTGGGGATCGACTGGTGGGTCGGTATTCCGATGGGCATGGTACTTTCGGTTGCGGCCACTGTGGGCGATTTGGTGGAGTCGCTGATCAAGAGAGATGCTGGTATCAAGGACATGTCCAACCTGCTGCCCGCGCACGGCGGTGTGATGGATCGTCTCGACTCGATGCTGATGGCTTTCCCCGTCGGCTGGTTCATCCTCAACCTGACGATGGGTTCCTAAGTTTGACTGCTCCCAAGAAGCTTCCCCTGGTCTTCGAAGCCCCGCGCCGTGGCAAGCCGCCCAAGCACTGGTTCGACCTCGACGTCGACGAACGCAAAGCGGCCGTGGAGCGCATGGGGCTGCCCAAGTTTCGGGCAGACCAGATCTCGCGCCACGTCTTCGACCGGCTGGAGGACGACGCCACCAGGTTCACAGATGTGCCGGCCGCCATCCGGAGTGAGCTGGGGGAACAGTTGTTTCCGCGGCTGCTCACGCACGTGAAACAGCTGACCGCTGACAAGGGAAAAACGATCAAGACGCTGTGGCGCCTCCACGACGGCTCACTGCTGGAGTCCGTGCTGATGGGCTATTCGGGGCGCACGACGCTGTGCATCTCATCGCAGGCCGGGTGCGGCATGGCTTGCCCATTCTGCGCCACCGGTCAGGGTGGGTTGAAGCGCAACCTGTCGCAGGCGGAGATCGTCGCCCAGGTGCTTGCCGCTAATCAGATCCTGGCCAGCGGCATCATGCCCGAGGCAAAGGGTCGGCTGAACAACATCGTTTTCATGGGCATGGGCGAGCCGATGGCGAACTACCAGGCGGTCCTGGGGGCGATCCGCACCTTCCTGGCACCCGCCCCCAACGGCTTCGGCATGAGCGCGCGCGGCATCACGGTCTCCACCGTCGGGCTCGTTCCCAGGATGCAGCAGCTGTCCGACGAGGGCCTGCCCCTCACGCTCGCGCTCAGCTTGCACGCACCCACCGACGAGCTGCGCGACGAGCTAGTGCCGATCAACCAGAAGTGGAATGTGGATGAGGTGTTGGACGCCGCCTGGAGCTACGCGGATAAGACCAAGCGGCGCGTCTCCATCGAGTACGCGATGATGCGCGACATCAACGACCAGGTGAGCCACGCCACGCAACTCGCCAACGTGCTCAAGCGGCGCGGAGACTGGAATTGGGCGCACGTCAACCTGATCCCGCTCAATCCGACGCCCGGCTCACGCTGGACCGCGTCGCGGAAGTCCGACGAGCGCGCGTTCATCGAGGTGCTTGAGCGGCGTGGGGTGCCGGTCACGCTGCGCGACACCCGTGGCTCGGACATCGACGGTGCCTGCGGCCAGCTGGCAGCGGCAGAACCCGTGGCGTGAGCGGAGCCGACTGTGCCCTCCCGCGGTGCAACCACCAAGGAGACGAGCCGGACTTCACCGCTGCCAACCGCCTAGCTTGTGGGCGGAAGGGAGTGCTGAGCGGAAGCGAGTGCGCACTCTAGCAGAACTGAGCCGGGCGCGCAGCCCCAGGTTTGACGGCGGTGCAAGGGCAATATCGAGTAGATTGGGCCAGCCTAGACTCCGTAACGTTGGTACATCGAATAGGAGACGAACATGGATCAAGCTCTCGAAGCCGTATACGAGACTGTCATTGCCCGAAATCCGGGTGAGGCCGAGTTCCACCAGGCTGTCCGCGAGGTGTTCGAGTCACTGGATCCCGTGGTCAAGCGTCACCCCGAGTACCTTCAATGGAAGATGCTGGAGCGGATTTGCGAGCCGGAACGCCAGATCATTTTCCGGGTGCCGTGGACCGACGACAACAACGAGGTTCAGGTGAACCGCGGCTTCCGAGTCGAGTTCAATTCGGCGCTTGGTCCGTACAAGGGCGGTCTGCGGTTCCACCCGAGCGTCTACCTGGGCGTCATCAAGTTCCTGGGCTTCGAGCAGATCTTCAAAAACTCGCTCACCGGCCTGCCCATCGGCGGCGCTAAGGGCGGATCCGACTTCGACCCGCACGGCCGCTCGGATGGTGAGATCATGCGGTTCTGCCAGTCCTTCATGACCGAGCTGTACCGCCACCTCGGCGAGTACACGGACGTGCCCGCGGGCGACATCGGCGTCGGCGGCCGGGAGATCGGTTACTTGTTCGGCCAGTACAAGCGTCTGACCAACCGGTACGAGGCCGGCGTGCTCACCGGGAAGGGCCTCGACTGGGGCGGCTCCCTGGTCCGTAAGGAAGCCACCGGCTACGGCACCGTCTGGTTCGCCGAGGAGATGCTCAAGACCCGGGGCGACAGCTTCGACGGCAAGACGGTCACGGTGTCCGGCTCCGGAAACGTCGCCATTTACGCGATCGAGAAGGTGCACCAGCTGGGCGGTAAGGTGATCGGCTTCTCCGACTCCTCGGGCTACGTCGTTGATGAGGCCGGCGTCGACCTGGAACTGCTCAAGCAGGTCAAGGAAGTCGAGCGGGGTCGGGTGGCGGACTACGCGGCCCGCCGCGACTCGGCGCGGCTGGCCACGGTGGGCAGCATCTGGGACGTGCCTACCCACATCGCGATCCCGTGCGCCACCCAAAATGAACTCAACGGAGACCAGGCTGCCGCCCTGATCGCCAACGGGGTGCTCGCGGTGGCCGAGGGCGCGAACATGCCCACCACCCCCGAGGGCATCGAGGCGTTCAAGCAGGCCGACGTGTTGTTTGGCCCAGCCAAGGCCGCGAACGCCGGGGGCGTGGCCACATCGGCGCTGGAGATGCAGCAGAACGCCTCCCGGGATTCCTGGGACTTCGAGTACACCGAGCGGCGCCTGCACGAGATCATGAAGAACATCCACGAGCAGGTGGCCGAGACCGCCGAGAGCTACGACATGCCGGGCAACTACGTGGCCGGCGCGAACATCGCGGGCTTCGAGAAGGTGGCCAACGCGATGCACGCCTTCGGGGTCGTCTGATCCCGGGCCAGGGAGCGCCGGGCCTCAGCCGAGGCCGGGACCCGGCGCCCACTGGGCCAGGTAGTGCGCGAGGAGGTCCTCGTCGGGGGCTCGGCCGTAGGCCGCCCAGAACGGGACCAGCACCGGCCCGAAGTGCTCCACCAGGGAAGCCGTCGCCACGGCCAGGTCGGCCCAGACGTCGCCGGGTCCGAGGTAGCCGACGTGCACGAAGCCGGCGAAGGACCCACCGGAGTCCAGTAGAAGGTTCTTCACCTGAGGGTCGCCGTGCAGCACCGCAATCTCGTCGCCGACGTCGTCGTTCAGCCAGGCCGGGGCATCGAAGATGCAGTCGCTTGCCGGGAGAGAATGCAGTCTCGCCAGGCCCTCGCCCAGCGCTGACGCCACTTCCTCGCCGCGGCTCGCCCAGCGGCCATCAACGGCTGGGCTCCCCGGCAG
Source organism: Tessaracoccus sp. OH4464_COT-324 (assembly GCF_003932855.1). Lineage (GTDB taxonomy): Bacteria > Actinomycetota > Actinomycetes > Propionibacteriales > Propionibacteriaceae > Arachnia. The sequence goes on from NZ_RQYZ01000001.1 coordinate 78,518, forward strand.
CGCGGCCGTCACCACCAGCGAACCGGCGTCAGTGGCGAGGTAGTCGACCATCGGGGGAGAGGCGAACCTACCGCTCAACCAGCTGAGCCGCTCCGCCTCGTCGAGCAGATCCCCGCCCGACCATTTCGCGTACAACGTCGGGCATTCGGCCCGGGTCAGGCGCGCCGTGACCCGGCCGCTGGGGCTCGGCCGCATCACCTCAGCGGGTTCGTAGCCGTGGTCGTTGGCCCAGCGGAGGATGCCCTTCGGGCACCCGGAGCTGGTTGCGGCCGGGGTCACCGCGAAAGCTCCCGTCCGATCAGGCGCTCCTTCAGGTCCAGGCCGTAGGCGAAGCCTCCGTGGGACCCATCCGAGCGAACCACCCGATGGCAGGGAACGAACAGGGCCACCGCGTTGCGTGAGCACGCGCTCGCCGCCGCGCGCACCGCGCTGGGCCGGCCGGCCAGCTCGGCCAATTCGGCGTAGCTCACCAGCTGGCCTGCAGGCACCTCGCGCAGTGCGCGCCAGGCGGCCAGCCGAAACTCGCCGGAGAGCTGCTTGACCTCGGCGCGAGCCGGGGCCGAGTGGTCACCTGCGTAGTAGTCGGCCACGAGGAGGCGGACCGTTCGCAGGTAGCTCGGCGAATCGTCGAGCCGCCTGGGGCGCAGACTCGGGTGAACGTGGGCGAGCAACCGCTGCGGGTCCCCGCTCCATCCGGCGGCGATCAACTCATCCCCGTCCACGATGAACCCGAACGGGCCGTCGGGTGTTTCCATGATGTCCAGACCAGCCAATTCCTGCTTCTCCTCGCGGGTGATTGCGTAGCACTTCCCCCATCGTGCCAGACTGGGCAACGTGCGAAGTGTTGTCCTGCTCGGCTCGACCGGCTCCATCGGTACCCAGACCCTCGACGTCATCTCGTCGCGGCGGGATCAGTTCCGTGTCATTGGATTGTCCGCATCGGGCAGCCAGATCGAGCTGCTCGCCAGGCAGGTGGTGGACTTTGCACCCGAGGTGGTCGCTCTGGCTGATGCGACGAAGGCGCGGGCTCTGCAGTCGGCGCTGTACGCTGTCGCGGAGCGCCGAGGCTGGGCGGCCGGACAGTATCAGCTGCCGAAGCTGCTGCTCGGCCCGGAGGCATCGGTCGAGCTGGCGCGCGCCGATGCCGACGTCGTGGTGAACGCCATCACGGGAGCCGCAGGCCTCAGGCCAACCCTGGCGACGCTCGAAGCGGGCACACGGCTGGCGCTGGCCAACAAGGAATCCCTGGTGATCGGCGGGCGGCTCGTGACTCAGGCCGCCCGACCCGGCCAGATCGTCGCCGTGGACTCGGAACACTCGGCCTTCGCGCAGGCGCTGCGTGCGGGCAGGTCGGCGGAGGTGCGCAGGCTGATCCTCACCGCCAGTGGCGGGCCGTTCCGGGGCCGGAAGCGCGCAGAACTGGCGACAGTCGGCGTCGCCGACGCGCTCGCTCACCCCACCTGGGACATGGGGCGGGTGATCACGATCAACTCCGCCACCCTGGTGAACAAGGGGTTGGAACTGCTGGAAGCCGCGCTGCTTTACGACGTGGCTCTCGACGATATCGTCATCACCGTGCACCCGCAGTCGGTCGTCCACTCGATGGTCGAGTTCTGCGACGGGTCGACGATGGCCCAGGCCTCGCCCCCCGACATGCGGCTCCCGATCGGGCTGGCGCTGACGTGGCCGGAGCGGCTCCCTGACGCCGCAGCGGCCTGCGACTGGTCCAAGGCGGCTTCCTGGACGTTCGAACCGCTCGACAACGAGACCTTCCCCGCCGTGGAACTGGCCCGCCGCGCGGGAAAGGCGGGAGGAACCGCCCCCGCCGTGTACAACGCGGCCAACGAGGCCTGCGTGGACGCGTTCTGCGCAGGAAGGCTACCCTTCCTCAGCATCACAGAGGTGATCGAACGCTGTCTGGATGAGCACCTGAGCGGCGCGCACGTGCCGGACAGCGCGCTCAGTCTGACTGCCGTGCTGGAAGCCGACCGCTGGGGGCGGAACCGCGCCACCGAACTGACCAAGGAGTGAGCATGGAGATCCTGCTGACAATTGTCTTCGCCGTCCTCTTCTTCGCTTTGATCATGGCGTCGATCGCGCTGCACGAGATCGGCCATTTGGTTCCTGCCAAGCTGTTCGGCGTGAAGGTGACGGAGTACTTCGTGGGCTTCGGCAAGCGAATCTGGTCGGTGAGGCGCGGCGAAACCGAGTACGGGTTCAAGTGGATCCCGCTGGGGGGATACGTGCGGCTCGTCGGCATGTACCCGAAAGCGAAGCCTGGCGAGAGGCGCAACTGGCTCACCCGCATGGCCGACGAGGCGCGGGCTGGCGAGTGGGCCGATATCACACCGGCGGACGAGGGCCGGCTGCTGTACCAGCAGAAGACCTGGAAGAAGATCACGGTCATGCTGGGTGGCCCGCTGATGAACATCGTCTTGGCCTTCCTCATCTTCCTCAGCATCAACCTGGTGCACGGTTCCTACGTCTCTACGCTCAGCGTGAGCGCGGTGAGCGACTGCGTCATCCCCACGGATCGTAAGCCGCAGGTGTGCGCCAGCGACGACCCGGCTACGCCCGCGAAAGAGGCCGGTGTGCTGCCCGGCGACGTCATCGTCGCGTTCAACGGGGTGCGGCTCACCGACTGGGACGAGATGAGCGACCTGATCCGCGCCAACCGGGACGGCGAGGCGCGCGTCGTGGTGCTCCGCGAGGGTCGGGAGATCGAGTTGCCTGTGGTTCGGACTCGGCTGAACCAGCTGCCAGACAAGCTGGACCCGACGCAGACGGTTGAGGTGGGCTTTCTCGGCGTGGTCCCAGCCATCGAGCAGCGCAGGCTCGGGCCGATCGCTACCGCACAGCAGATGTGGAACATGTCAAAGCAGTCCGCCGTGGCACTGGCGAACTTCCCGGTCAGGGTCTACCGGGTGGCGGAGGATTTGGTGCTCGGTCGGCCCCGCGACATCAACTCGCCCATTTCGATCGTCGGCGCCAGCCGCGTGGCTGGCGAGATCAGTGTCAGCGAACGGATCCCGATCGGCGATCGCATCGCGACGTGGTTCTCGCTGCTCGGCTCGGTGAACTTGTTCGTGGCGTTGCTCAACCTGGTTCCGCTGCTGCCTCTGGACGGCGGACACATCGCGGGCGCGCTGATCGAGTGGGTGCGTCGCAAGGCGTACCGACTGCTCGGTAAACCCGATCCCGGGCATCTGGACACCGCGAAGGGGCTGCCCATGATCTTCGTGGTGGGCGGATTCCTCCTGCTGGGTGGTCTGGTGTTGATCATCGCAGACATTGTTTCGCCGCTCAGGTTGCTCTAGCTTCGCGCACCACCGACTAGAATCACCAGCATGACCGTAAGCCTTGGCATGCCCGCTCCCGCCCCGATGACCATCTCGCCACGCCGCGAATCGCGGCAGATCCGGGTGGGCAAGGTGCTGGTGGGGGGCAACGCACCGGTCTCTGTGCAGTCAATGTGCACCACCAAGACCACCGACATCAACGGGACGCTGCAGCAGATCGCCGAGTTGACGGCGGCTGGGTGCGACATCGTGCGGGTGGCGGTGCCCAGCCAGGACGACGCCGACGTGCTGCACATCATCGCCAAGAAGTCGCAGATCCCGGTCATCGCGGACATCCATTTCCAGCCCCGATACGTCTTCGCGGCCATCGACGCGGGCTGCGCGGCGGTGCGCGTGAACCCGGGCAACATCAAGCAGTTCGACGACCGGGTCGCCGAGATTGCGCGGGCCGCCACCGACGCGGGCGTTTCCATTCGGATCGGCGTGAACGCCGGGTCGCTCGACAAGCGCTTGCTGGCCAAGTACGGTGCTCCGACGGCGGAGGCCCTCGTCGAGTCGGCCCTGTGGGAGGCATCGCTGTTCGAGGATGTCGGCTTCGGTGATTTCAAGATCTCCGTCAAACACAATGACCCCGTGGTGATGGTTCGCGCCTACCAGCAGCTCGCCGCTCAGTGCGACTACCCGCTGCACCTGGGCGTCACCGAGGCCGGGCCGGCATTCCAAGGGACCATCAAGTCCTCGGTGGCCTTCGGCGCCCTGCTCGGGCAGGGTATCGGCGACACGATCCGCGTCTCGCTCTCCGCGCCGCCCGTCGAGGAGGTGAAGGTGGGGGTGAAGATCCTGGAGTCCCTCAACCTGCGGCCGCGCAAGCTGGACATCGTCTCGTGCCCGTCCTGCGGCCGCGCGCAGGTGGATGTCTTCACCCTCGCCGAGCAGGTGACGAAGGGCCTCGAAGGGCTGCAGGCGCCGCTTAGGGTTGCGGTGATGGGCTGCGTCGTGAACGGCCCGGGGGAGGCCCGCGAGGCCGACCTTGGGGTGGCTTCCGGCAACGGCAAGGGGCAGATCTTCGTCAAGGGAGAGGTGATCAAGACAGTGCCCGAGGCGGAGATCGTCGAGACCCTGATCGCTGAGGCTCAGCGCATCGCCGACGAGCTGGGCGAGGTGGGCGAGCCGCAGGTGAGCGTCTGCTGACCGCCATGGGTGCTGTCACGCAGGTTGGTCCCGGGGACGTCGGACAGGTTTACTCCTTCCTGGAACGTGCGCCGTACGAGAATTTGATGCTGGCCGCGCGGTTGGCGGAGTTCGGCCTGGACCGCCGCCGCTTGGGCCGGCTGCTGGCGTATCGCAACCCCGCTGGCGAGATCAGCGCGCTCTGCCTCGACGGCGGCACCGTCTTCGTCACCGGCTACGACTCGGCTGCGGTGGCGCACTTCGTGCGGGAGTTGGGTTCGTTTCGCATCGCGACCTCCATCGTGGGTCCGTCGTTCAGCGCGCTTGGGCTGTTCGTTGGGCTCTCCGCCAGGTGGGGGGACATGTGGGCGGTCAACTCCAACATCCGCTACACGCAGCCGCTCATGGTGCTCGACGAGCCGGTCGCCGGCGACGTCGACCCCCGGGTGGTGCGGCTTGACGAGTCGGTCTACGACTCCTACCTCGCCGCATCCGTGGACATGTACACCGCGGAGATCGGCAGCTCGCCGTTCAAGTACGGGCCCGGCTACGAGACCTACGTGCTCGAACGGCTGCGACAAGGCGACGCGTGGGGCATCGTCGAAAACGACGAGGTGATCTTCAAAGCGGATCTCGGCCCGCGCTTCGGCGACCAGGTGCAGGTGCAGGGCGTGTGGGTTCGGCCCGACCTGCGTGGCCGCGGGATCGCCGTGCCAGCGCTGGCGGCGATGCTCACCGACGTGCAGCGCGGCTTCCCCGTGGTGTCGCTCTACGTGAACGACTTCAACCTGCCCGCCATCCGCACCTACGAGCGGCTCGGCTTCAGAACCGTCGCCACCCTCTCGACGATCCACTACTGACCCGCGCCGGGCTCTCCCGTGGAGCTTCCCGCCCGCCTACAGGTACACTTGGCGCGTGATTTCGCGACTTTCCAAGCTCTTTGTCCGCACGCTGCGCGATGACCCGGCCGACGCCGAGGTGGCCAGCCACAAGCTGCTGGTGCGCGCAGGCTACATTCGACGCGCCGCCCCGGGCATCTACTCCTGGCTGCCGCTCGGCCTGAAGGTGCTGCAGCGCGTTGAGGCGATCGTGCGCGAGGAGATGCTGGCCATGGGCGCGCAGGAGGTGCACTTCCCGGCGCTGCTACCCAGTGAACCCTACGAGGCGACCGGGCGGTGGAGCGACTACGGGGAGAACCTGTTCCGGTTGAAGGACCGCAAACAGGCCGACATGCTGCTGGGCCCCACCCACGAGGAGATGTTCACCCTCATGGTGAAGGACCTCTACACCTCCTACAAGGACCTGCCGCTCAGCCTGTTCCAGATCCAGACGAAGTACCGCGACGAGGCGCGGCCGAGGGCCGGCCTGCTGCGTGGGCGCGAGTTCGTGATGAAGGACTCCTACTCCTTCGACGTGCACGAGGAGGGCCTGCAGGCCAGCTACGCGAGGCACCGCGAGGCCTACCAGCGGATCTTCGACCGGCTCGGCTTCGACTACGTGATCGTCTCGGCCATGGCCGGGGCCATGGGCGGGTCGGCGTCGGAGGAGTTCCTGGCGATCTCCCCGATCGGAGAGGACACCTTCGTGCGTTCGCCGGGCGGCTATGCGGCCAACGTCGAGGCGGTACGCGTTGCCGCTCCCGAGCCGCTGCCCTTCGACGATGTGCCCGCCCCGACGCTGCACGCCACGCCCGGCGCCGCATCCATCGAGGATCTGGTGGACTTCGCCAACACGCACTTCCCGCGTTCCGATCGCGCCTGGGAAGCCGCCGACACGCTGAAGAACGTCGTGGTCATGCTGGTGCACCCCGACGGCAAGCGCGAACCGTTGGTGATCGGCCTGCCGGGCGACCGCGTCGTCGACGACAAGCGACTGGAGGCGGCGGTGACACCCGCCGAGATCGGCGAGTTCGCGGAGGCCGACTTCGAGCGGCATCCCGAGCTGGTCAGGGGCTACATCGGCCCCATCCGAGACGGCGTAGCTGTGTTGGGCATCGAGGGCACGGCCAAGGTGCGCTACCTCACCGACCCGCGCGTCGTGGTCGGAACCCGCTGGCTCACGGGCGCCAACATCGCAGATCATCACGTAGCCGACGTGGTGTTCGGCCGGGACTTCACCTCCGACGGGGTGCTCGACGTCGCGGACGTCCGCGACGGGGATCCGGCGCCCGACGGTTCAGGTCCGCTGCAACTCGCCCGCGGCATCGAGATGGGCCACATCTTCCAGCTCGGCCGCCGCTACGCGGAGGCGCTGGGGCTTAAGGTGCTCGACGAGAATGGCAAGCTGGTGACCGTCACGATGGGCTCCTACGGCATCGGAGTGTCGCGCGCGGTAGCCGCCGCAGCCGAGGCCAACCACGACGAGCTTGGCCTCAGCTGGCCCCTCGAACTCGCCCCCTACCAGGTGCAGGTGGTGGCCACCGGCAAGGAGGAGAGCGTGTTCGCCGAGGCGGAGCGCATTGCGCAGCAGTTGGACGCGGCGGGGGCGGATGTCCTCGTTGACGACCGCAAGGCCAGCCCCGGCGTCAAGTTCAAGGACGCGGAGCTGCTCGGGATGCCCTTCATCATCGTGGTGGGCCGTGCGCTGAGCGAGGGCAGGGTCGAGTTGCGCAACCGGGCGACCGGGGAGAAGCGCGAAGTCGCGGTCGGCGACATCGTCGCAGAAACGCTGAAGCTCATCGGACGTTGAGCTGCTGGGGGGCGGCTGCGGGCTGGCCGCAGCCGCCCCGACACCGGCTAGCCGGGCATGCCTGGCCAGGAGGGCATCGTCGCGCCGGAGGCGTGCAGGTGCTCGACGCTGGCCCACGCCTGAGCGAGATACGGCTCGGTGGCTTCCGCGCTGAGCAGGGTCAGGGCGTGCAGGAGATTCGTCTCCAACAGCTGCCAGGCGCTGCGGATCTCCTCGACGGTGTTCATCGGCGGCAGGTCGAGGCTGGCCGGCTGGCTCGGGGAAGGTAGCTCGGTACGCAGCAGTTCGCGCAGCGAATGCAGCTGCAGCTGCCTGGCGCGCAGTACCTCCACGAGCGGATCCTCGCGCGATAGCCGCCCCAGCGCCGCGTTCAGCCCGTAGTCCAGGGCCCACACGTGGGTGAGGGCGACGGCCCGCTGCCCGGTCAGTCTGCTGGCCCTGGTCGGGATGCCGCCCGTTGCCGGGACCGATTCGACGTTCGTCAGCCCGCGCGCGGCCACCGCGCAGCTGAGCAGGAGGAGCCGAAACGGCGGCTCAGCTTTCGTGCCCAGCGTGCCCAGCTCGTCTGCCGCGGCCGCGGGCTCGACGGTCGGGCCGTGGGCTGGGGGGAGCGGTTCAGGCTCTGCGGACTCTGCGAACGGATCGAATGAGTTGAGCCGGGCCAACCGTTCGTCGCACCACATCAGTGAGGATTTCCGCCAGGGGGAATCCGATGCTTCCGCGATGTGCCGTCGAAGCCCCGCCAACACCGTCGCCGCGGCGGCCAGTTCACGATGCCCGGGCCGATCCTCGAAGCGGGGAGGGTCGCTGGGCGGGGTCGAGCCTGGGACGACCACGGGGCTACCGGCACAACCGACCAGCGCGACCGGGCTGAGCAGCAGGGCGCGGCGTGAAAGAGTCATAGGGTGCAGCCTATAGGTATGCTGGTCGGACACAAACGAAAAGAAAATCGGATATGGAGTGGCCATGCAAGAACGAGCAATCGCCGAGGTCGTCGAACCCATCCTCGCCAGTTTTGGGCTCGAACTCGACGATCTGGATGTCACGCCGGTCGGCAAACGTGCGCTGTTGCGTGTAACTGTGGACGGCGACGGCCCGGAGGGGAAGGGGCCCCTGTTGGACGACATCGCCGAGGCGTCGCAGGCGATCTCTGTTGCGTTGGACGAGAGCCCGGCCGTCGGCGAGTTGCCCTATACCCTCGAACTGTCGTCGCGCGGTGTGTCCAAGCCGTTGACTGAGCTGAAGCACTACCGGCGAAACATCGGCCGTCTCGTGAAGCTTTGGCTTGCCGAGGGCGAGAAGATTGCCCGGATTGTCGCTGTAACCGATGACGCGGTGGTCGTCGAACCTGAAACCGCATATCCACTCGACCAGATCAACAAAGCGATCATTCAGGTCGAACTCAACCGCAAGGAGGCCTGATGGACATCGACCTTTCCGCTCTGCGCGCAATTGAGCGCGACCGTGAAATTCCTACGGAGTACCTGCTCAAGACGCTTGAGGACGCCATCCTCAATGCCTACAACAAGACCGACAATGCGTTGCGCGGGGTGAAGATCGACATCAACCGCAAGACCGGAAAGGTGTCGGTGCTGGCACCGGAGTTTGGCGACGACGACGAGATCATCGGTTATTTCGATGACACGCCGGAGGATTTCGGGCGGGTAGCGGCCTCCACTGCCCGCCAGGTCATCACGCAGCGAATCCGCGAGGCCGAGGATGACCAGAAGTATGGCCATCTGTCAGCCAGCGAGGGTGACATTGTGACTGGCGTCATCCAGCAGGACCGCGACTCCAAGACGGTCCGGGTGGATCTGGGCACGATCGAAGCCATCATGCCTCTGGCTGAGCAGTGCCCGGGCGAGGAGTATGCGCACGGGCGACGGCTGCGGGTGTTCGTGGTGAGCGTCCGTCGGGAGCTGAAGGGCCCGCAGGTGGTGGTTTCGCGCACCCATCCGAACCTCGTGAAGAAGTTGTTCGCGATGGAGGTGCCGGAGATTGCCGATGGGGTCGTGGAGATCAAGGAGATCGCGCGGGAGGCCGGGCATCGCACCAAGATCGCGGTGCACTCGAACAACCCCGACGTGTCCGCCAAGGGCGCGTTCATCGGAACGAATGGTTCTCGGGTGCGGGCCGTCACGAACGAGCTGGGCAACGAGAAGATCGACATCGTCGACTTCTCCGAGGACCCGGCGCGCTTCGTCGCGGCTGCTCTTTCCCCCGCGAAGGTGCTGAACGTCATCATCACCGACAAAGCGGGCAAGGCCTGCCGGGCGGTCGTGCCCGACTACCAGCTCTCGCTGGCGATCGGCCGAGAGGGGCAGAATGCTCGGTTGGCAGCTCGGCTCACCGGGTGGCGGATCGACATTCAGCCCGACACTGGGCACTGAGAGATTCCGGGGGCGGTTTGCGGCCTCCCCCGGAACTCTTTCCAGAACACGCAGTCAGCGGCCGCGTCCGCCTGGGTGCACGATGCCTGCTCGGATGGCCTTCTCGACGGCGGATGCCTCCTCCTGGGTCAGCTTGCCGTCTGTGACGGCTTGATCCAGCATGGGCTTGGCATCCTCTGCCTGCTGGGCAGCGACCGCGGCGCGGGTCTCGTCGATGGCCGCTTTGATGGTGGCTTCGTCCTTGCCCAACTGGCTGGAGAGTTCCGCGATCATTTTCCGTTCGTGTTCTTCTCTCGCGGCTCGCCTGTCGACTTCGGCTGCATCCGGGTCTGGGCGGTCTGGTTTGCCGACGACGGTGCGGGCCGCCTCGAAGGCGTCGACCAGACTTGACTCGTCAACGTCGAGCCTGGCTGCCAACCCGGACAAACTCGCTCCCGGGATGCCGGGGATTCCTCCGTGCTTTCCTCGCCGGTGCCCCGGCTTTCCGGGGTCCTGGTGGCCGGGCCCGCTGACGATCGGGTCTGTGGGACTGGGGCTCGATTCGTCGGCCAGGGCTTGGGTGATTCCGAGTCCTCCGCCGAGCAGGGCAATGCTGGCCAGCCCGGTCAGGAAAATCGTTTTCGCATTCTTCATGAGCATCTCCTTTTCTCGTTGCCTGCTTTACACGATTCCGGCCGGGGCTGTGCCGAGGCTGTGAGCGGGCTGGGGGAGGGCTGATAGATTCGGATGGTGGATCAGCGAACCTGCGTCGGGTGTCGTCGGGTGGACGACCGGGTCAATCTGGTGCGTTACGTTGCGGTTGCCGGTGAAGCCATGGAGGCGACGCGGCCCCGCTTGCCGGGCCGGGGCGCCTATCTGCACCCCGGGTGCTTTGAAGTCGCTCTGAAACGCCGCGCGCTTGAGCGGGCGTTGGGTTTGGTCACAACAACCCGAATCCGCTCGAAACCTGCAGGCTCCTAGTTCGCGCTGGACGCGTTTCGGCGATACAATGGCCCAGGCCTTTCTCACAGGCCGATCGTTCCATGCCTCCGCCCGGGGGCACTAACCAGAAGGTGGGCTAACGCTCATGACCACTCGATGAGTTACCAACGATGAGCAAGAACTAACCGGTCCTGAGCCGTCAGGCTTGGGCCCTCTTGAAGGAGAGTAGTGGCTAAGCCTCGCGTTCACGAGATCGCAAAAGAAATTGGAATGGCCAGCAAGGATCTGCTGGCTTGGCTGAAGGATCAGGGCGAGTACGTCCGCGGCGCCTCCTCGTCGCTGGAGGCCCCCGTGGTCCGTCGCATCAGAGAGAACTTCGGGAAGCAGGTGGCCGAAGCGCCGAAGGTTGCGCCCGCGCCGACGCCTCCCGCTGCACCCAGCGCACCCGTGGCGCCGAGGCCGGCTCCGGCCAGCGCCGCGCCTGTACCTAGCGCGCCCGTGGCGAAGCCGGGGCCGAAACCAGCGGCGCCGATGCCGAAGCCTGCGCCGAAGCCAGTCCCTCAGGCAGAGGTGTCAAGCGCCCCCGTGGCCCCGACGCCCGCGCCCCCCAAGCCTTCCGCACCCAAACCTGCCGCGCCGACCCCAGGACCACGGCCCGGCCCGAAGCCGAAGCCAGGCGGGCCCAAACCGGGACAGCCGACGCCGGGTCCCCGGCCCGGTGCGACCCCCGGCCCTCGTCGCCCTGGCACCCCCCGCCCAGGCAACAACCCGTTCGCTGTCAGCCAGGGGATGGGCACGCAGCAGCGTCGCCCGCGCCCCGACGAGCGGCGCGGCCAGGCGCCGCGTCCCGGCCAGGGAGCCGCAGCCGGTGGGGAACAAAACCGTATGCCGCGTCCCGGCGGAACTTCCGGGATGCCGAGGCCTAATCCTGCGATGATGCCGAAGCAGCAGTCTTCTGCTCTTGGCGGCACCCAGCGCCCGGCGGGCCGCGGCCCGGGCCGCGGCCGGCCCGGCGGCGGTAGGCCGGGGGCGGGCGCGCCTGCAGGCGGTGGCTTCGGTGGTTCACCGGCCGCCGGCCCAGCCGGTCGTGGAGGGGGCCGCGGTCGTGGTGGCACCCAGGGCGCGTTCGGCCGTGGCGGCGCGGGAGCTCGTCGCGGCCGAAAGTCGAAGAAGCAGCGTCGCCAAGAGTTCGATGAGATGGTGGCGCCCGCGATCGGCGGCGTGCGCGTTCGCAAGGGTGACGGCAAGACGGTGCGCCTCCGTCGTGGTGCGTCGCTGACCGACCTGGCCGAGAAGATCGGTGTGGACGCGGCGGCACTCGTGCAGGTGCTGTTCCACATGGGCGAGATGGTGACGGCCACCCAGTCCGTCAGCGATGACACCTTGGAACTGCTGGGCGCCGAGCTGGATTACAACATCGAGGTCGTCTCCCCGGAGGATGAGGACCGTGAGCTGCTGGAGAGCTTCGACGTCGAGTTCGGCGAGAACATCGGCGACGAAGACGACCTGGAGGCCCGTCCCCCGGTGGTGACCGTCATGGGACACGTTGACCACGGCAAGACCAAACTCCTCGACGCCTTCCGGAATTCGAACGTCCAGGCTCGCGAGGCAGGCGGCATCACGCAGAAGATTGGCGCCTACCAGGTTGAGGCCGAGGTCGACGGCGAAAACCGTCGAATCACGTTCATCGACACCCCAGGCCACGAGGCCTTCACGGCCATGCGTGCGCGTGGCGCCAAGTCCACCGACATCGCGGTGCTCGTGGTTGCCGCGGATGATGGCGTGATGCCCCAGACGATCGAGGCCCTCAACCACGCGTTGGCGGCTGACGTGCCGGTCGTGGTGGCGGTCAACAAGGTCGACAAGCAGTCCGCTGATCCCACGCGCGTCCGGGGCCAGCTCTCCGAGTACGGTTTGGTGCCGGAGGAGTACGGCGGCGATACGCAGTTCGTCGACGTCTCCGCGGTCACCGGTCAGGGCCTCGACGAGTTGCTGGAAGCCATCGTGCTCACTGCCGACGCTGCTCTCGACCTGCGCGCCAACCCGGAAATGCCCGCTCAGGGCGTGGCCATCGAGGCTCACCTCGATAAGGGGCGCGGCGCGGTCGCGACCGTGCTGGTCCACCGGGGTACGTTGCGCATCGGCGACTCTATCGTCGCGGGCTCCGCTCACGGTAGGGTTCGCGCGATGATCAACGATGCGGGTGAGAACGTGGACGTGGCCCCGCCGTCGATGCCGGTGCAGGTGCTGGGTCTGACGTCCGTGCCGGGAGCCGGCGACAACTTCCTGGTCGTGGAGGACGACCGGGTGGCCCGCCAGATCGCCGACAAGCGGGAGGCTCGGATGCGTGCGGCTCTGCAGGCGAAGACGAGCCGCCGCAAGACCCTCGACCAGCTGTTTGAGCAGATGGAGAAGGGCGAGACCCAGGAGTTGCTACTCATCCTCAAGGGTGACGGCGCCGGATCCGTTGAGGCCCTGGAGGACGCGCTCACCAAGATCGAGGTGTCTGACGAGGTCAGCCTGCGTGTTATCGACCGCGGCGTGGGTGCCATCACCGAGACCAACGTTTCGCTGGCTGCGGCATCGAAGGCGGTCATCATCGGATTCAACGTTCGTCCCACCCCGCACGCCGCGCAGCTGGCGGATCAGGAGAACGTGGACATCCGGACCTACTCGGTCATCTACGACGCGATCGACGAGATCGAGGCGGCGCTCAAGGGCATGCTCAAGCCGATCTTCAAGGAGGAGGTGCGGGGTCAGGCGGAGATCCGCGAGATCTTCCGTTCCTCCAAGATCGGCAACATCGCGGGCTGCATGGTCATCGATGGCTCCATCAAGCGCAACGCCAAGGCTCGCCTCATCCGCGACGGCGTGGTTGTGCAGAACACCTCCATCGCGTCGCTGCGCCGCGAGAAGGACGATGTCACCGAGGTGCGCGAGGGCTACGAGTGCGGTCTCACGTTGCACAACTACTCCGACATCAAGATCGGCGATATCGTCGAAGTCTTCGAGATGGTTGAACAGGAGCGGGTCTGATGCCGAGCCCACGAAACGCCAAGCTGGCTGACCAGATCAAGACGATCCTGGCAGCCACCATTGACCGGAGGGTCAAGGATCCACGAAAAGGGTTCATCACCATCACCGATGTGCGCCTGAGCGGCGATAATCGTGAGGCGACTGTGTTCTACACGGTGCTCGGCGACGAGGCTTCGCGCGCGGGTAGCGCGGCGGCCTTGGAGTCAGCCAGGGGCATGCTGCGCAGCGTGGTGGGGGCTCAGCTGGCGATGCGGCACACCCCGAGCCTCGAGTTCGTGCTCGACGCGACGGGAGATGAGGCCAAGCACATCGAGGACCTGCTGGCCCGCGCGCAGGCCAGCGATGCGGCCGCTGCTGAGGCCCGGGAGGGCAGAGCCTTCGCGGGAGAGTCGGACCCTTACAAGAAGCCGAGAGAGTGACCTCCACCGACGGGCTGGTGATTGTCGACAAGGAGTCGGCGGTCACCAGCCATCAGGTCGTTGGGCGGTTGCGTCGCCTGCTGGGAATCCGCAAGGTCGGGCATGCCGGCACCCTGGATCCGATGGCCACGGGCGTGTTGATCCTCGGGGTCGGTAGGGCGACGCGTCTGCTCGGTCACCTTGCGCTGCACGACAAGCGCTATCTGGCGACGGTTCGCTTGGGCGCGCGGTCGGATACCGACGACGCTGACGGCACCGTCGTGCCCGTTGCGGATGCCTCTGGGATCACCGAGGCCGAGTTGGCTGCCGCTTGCGCGCCACTGCGGGGTGTGATCAGCCAGGTGCCCAGCGCAGTCTCCGCTATCAAGGTGGGCGGGAAGCGGGCTTACGCCTTGGCGCGGGCGGGCGAGGAGGTCAAGCTTGCCCCGCGCGAGGTCACCGTCTCGCGCTTGGACGTTCTGGCTGTTCGCCCGACGGGTTCGTGGCTGGATATCGATATCGATGTCGAGTGCTCCAGCGGCACCTACATCCGCGCCATTGCCCGAGATCTGGGCCTCGCTTTGGGAGTCGGTGGGCACCTGCGCGCGCTGCGGCGCACGCGGGTCGGCGGTTTCGATCTCGGGGACGCGGTGCGGTTGGGTGAGGAGGCTCCTCGGCTGATGAGCATGGCCGAGGCTGCCAGGCGCAGTTTCTCCGTGGTGGAGTTGAGTCCGGAGCAGGCTCGCGAGGTCCGCTTCGGCAGGGCGCTTCCCCTGCGGTTGGGTGCCCAGCTGACCGGGTTGATCTCGCCTGAGGGTCGGTTGCTGGCGCTGTACAGGGCCGAGGGCGAGCGGGCCGTTCCGGTTACGGTTTTCGTGGGTTCGAATGATCAGGATGAGGAGTGTTGGTGAGCGTCGCGATTGGTAACTTCGACGGAGTTCACTTGGGACACCAGACGGTGTTGCGCAGGGCGAAGTCCGTTGGGGAGCGGCTGACCGTGGTCACGTTCTGGCCGCACCCCGTCGGGGTTCTTAGCCCGGACAAGGCGCCCAAGCTGATCACGGACCTCCGCACCCGCATCGACCTGCTGCGGCAGGCGGGAGCCGACGAGATTCGGGTGGTGCGGTTCAATGAGTTGGTGGCGCGGATGAGCCCCGAGGAGTTTGTCCAGGAGTTTCTGCGCCCGCTCAGGCCAAATCGCATCGTCGTTGGGGAGAACTTCCGGTTCGGGAACAAAGCGTCGGGCGACGCGGCTCGGCTCGCCGAGATCGGGGGGGATTCCTTCCAGGTCGAGGCGGTGGAGCTCAGCGCGATCGGTGGCCAGTTGACGTGTTCGAGCCTGATTCGTCGCGCGTTGACTGAGGGCGACGTGGGGCTGGCCGCGCAGCATTTGGGTCGTCCCTTCCAGTTCTCCGGGCTGGTGGTCGTCGGGGACCGTCGGGGTAGGGACTTGGGCTTCCCGACGGCGAATATGGTGGTTCCGGACGACCTGGTGGTGCCGGCCGACGGCGTCTACGCGGGTTGGCTGAGCCGTACGGATCTGCCCAGCGCCGAACGACTGCCTGCTGCCATCTCGGTGGGCACGAACCCGACCTTCGATGGCGTGGAACGGCGGATCGAAAGCTACGTTCTGGATCGAGATGATCTTGGCCTGTACGGGCTGGAGTTGCGCGTTGACTTCGTTCAGCGGCTGCGGGGCCAGCAACGATTCGATGGTGTGGACAGCTTGATCGATCAGATGCGCCGCGACGTGGCCAGGACGCGTGAGTTGCTGAGCTAGGACTGGTTGCGGAAGGTAGGCCAGGCTGCGGGCAGCCACCGGGGGGAGAAGGGGACAGCGGGGTCCCCGCTCCGACGTCGCTTTCGATGCGGGCCCATCAACGGCCAAACAGATGGCCCTGGATCGACGCGATCAGGGCGTCGAGGGAATGCGGTAGGGCAGCCAGGTGCCAGTTGTCGGGTGCTCGGTACCAGCTGATCGCGTCCGGGTCGGGTTGGTCGTCGGCGTCCGCGTCAACCATGGCCTCGATCCAGCGTTCCTTGCCGCCCAGCACAACAGCGTAGGGCAGCAGCTTCGATATCTGCTCGAGTTCGCGCCCTGCCGGGAAGCAGTCGGTACGTTGCTGGGCGAGGATGGCGGAGAAACCGTTGAGTCCGGAGAGCAGCTCGGCGCCTGCCACGGAGCGGCGCGACATCTCCCCGGCAACGAACAGCGAGGCCACCCCGACTGCCAGAACTGCCAGGCCGACGAGCCCCCAGGTCGTGAGCCAGCCGAGCAGCCCTGTGGTGAGGACGCCGATCACCAGCAACACGCCGCCCACCATGCGGGAATCCGTGCGGGCCTTCCGCGGGTGTTTCACGAACCAACCTTCGGTCACGACGTCGCGGTAGAGCTCGTGCTGCACGTCGTAGAGCACCGGCCCTACCGCAGCCTGGATCCCGGAAACGAGCGTCCCTTCCGCCGGTGCGGCGGCTTCGAGCAGCTTCTTCTCGTAGGGACGCAGATCTTCTCCGGGTTTCCCGGTCGGCGTGAGACGCCAGTCGGTTCCGCCGGGGCTGTCGATCTGCTCGATGACCAGGTAGCCGCGCACGGCGAGGTCGAGGATCGTCGCGGTGATGTCCAGGGGGTCGACGGACTCGTCGGCCACCGTGCCGATCTGGCCGGGGCGGACTCCAGAGACCAGGCGGAACTCGTTGAGACCTTCGCCTATCGGGTGGAACTCGGCCACGACGGTGGGGCGGGCCGCCAGATCATCGCGGCCCATGCGGCGGTGCCAGAGCCAGAGCGCGGCCCCGCCGAGCAAGAGCGTTCCGGCGGCGGCGGCGCCCGTGGCCCAGGTCAGGGAGAATGCCCGATCCAGGGTCCAGCGGCTGTCGATCTGGGCGGTTACAGCGACGATGCTGCGCGGCTGACTGCCAGCAACGCTCAGCGTCTCGCCCGCCTTGAGCGGGCCGTCCTCGAACGTCGCGGCCTCTGGAACTTCGCGGTCGATGCTCCACAGCGCACAGTTGTGCAGGGCGGCCGGATCGCCGGCCTGGCAGTCGAAGTCGGGAGGCGGCGCGACGAACCGGAGATCGCCCGTGACTGTTTGTACTTCGACGTTGAGCGGCTGGACGAGGGGCCAGGAGAACTGGGTGATGTCCTGCGCGGTTTCACTCTTCGACGTTGCGCCGGAGACCCGGTAGCGCACGGTTGCTGTGCCTTCCGGGGCCTCGAAGGAATAGGCGACGGCCTCGGCGGTTTCCTCGACTCTGGCGGCCGGGGCCCCGGGAGCCTCCACCGTCAGGTCACTGATGCGATACCTTGCGGTGCGCAACTCGCTGACCGGGGCGGCGGTGGCGATTCGCTGGGTGATCTGCCCGGCGGGCACGCCCTCGAAGCGCTGTTCGACGAGCAGGGTCCCGTCGGGCTCCAACCGGGCGGAGACCGTCAACTGATCCACGGCATCGGCGGCCGACGCCGGGCCAACGCCCATTAGCAGCAGCGCGAAGGCGCCTGCGAGTGCCGAAAGAATATTGCGCACGTCCATCCCTTTTCATTGGTTGTGTTGCCCACTATTGCACATCCGCGTACCGCTGGGAGTCTTCCGAAGACCCGACCGTCCGCTACCTTGGTTTCCGTGAGTCAACCAATGAACCCTTGGTCGAATGGCCCGAATGGCCCGAATGGCCCGATTGGCGGCGCGTGGCGCAATCCGTATGCGGCCCCACCCGGCTGGCAACAACGCGGGCCGGGCCAGCCGACGGCATCGGGTTGGTCCGGTCAGCCGGCTCAGCAACCGGGCTGGGCCGGGGCGCCTCCCGTCCCATCGGGCCAGCCGGCGATGGGTAGCCAGTTTCCCGGCGTGCGTCAGCCGCCCTATGCTCAGGCGGGACAGCCGCCGACGATGCGGTTCCAGCCGGGGCCGACTCCGCAGGGCCCACCCTTCTACCCGGGCCAGTATCCACCGGCTTACCCGTGGCCGAAAGCGCGCAAGTCAGCTTCTCCGTTGCTGATCGGCCTGCCGCTTGTACTGCTCGCCGCACTGGTCGTCTTCTTCGGGTTGCTCGCCAGGGATTGGGGCTCGTCCCCGGAGCCCGATACCTCGTCCGGCGGGTCGGGTTCGCAGGGTCAGACGACCGACACCACCGGTGGTTCGGGAAACAACGATCCCACCTACCTGCACGAAGACTATAAGGTGCCCAGGCCGGGTAGCGGTGCCGGGGAAACGTTCGACACCTTCGACGACCCGAAGTATCTCACCAGCAACAGTTTCTACGAGCAGACGGTTCCCGTGCCAGTTAGGTGTGAGCTGTCGAAGCTGTCGAACATCTACGACAAGAAGCAACTGACTGAGTTTTTCAGGTCCGCTGCGGTGTGCCTGGTGCGTGTGCACGGCCCGAAGATCGCGGAGGCGGGTTTCGAGCCGCACCACCCGTTGGTGACGGTTTTCACCGATCCGGTGATCAATACACCCTGCGGAGAAGGAGAAAGCACTGCTGCTTTTTTCTGTCCAGCGAATGAGCGAATCTACTACGGGATTGACTTTGGGCGCTCGGTGAAGGCCGATCCGGCTGGCCTGTTGTTCGTGATGGCTCACGAGTACTCGCACGACGTGCAGGCCCGGGTGGGGATCTCGGCGCAGAAATTCTATGAATCCAAGGGCAAGCAGGTGGAGCAGCAGAAAGAAATGATGAGGCGAAGCGAAACGCAGGCGGATTGCTGGGCCGGTACTTTCATCAGTGCCACGAAGCTCTCGTTGGGTTACGGTGCGGCCGAGCTGCGCAGTATCCGAAGTCTCGTTGAGCAGGTGGGAGATGACCAGCTGGTGCCCCCGGAGGAGCTGCCCGACGAGCACGGCATCTCGACGACCCGGCTGAACTGGTTGGAGAGGGGTTTTGCCGCCAAACGATACGGGGAGTGCAACAGCTTCGTGGCGCCCAAGGATGAGGTGAAGTAGCTTCAGAGCGCGGTGAGCGATTTCTTGTAGACGGCGTAATGCTCTGCGGCCTGCTGACCTTCCTCCACCTGGGTGACCTCGGGATCCTCGACGAAGATGTGCTCACCGGTGGGCAGGTAGTCGAGCGAGATGTAGAGCGGGATCGCCTTGATGTTGTTCGGGTCCACCGCGAGGTAGACAGCCGGGAAACCAAGGTTTCGGGCCTGCTCCTCCAACCAGTGGGACAGGGCGCGGCCCGCGCCCCGTCGTCGCGCCTGCGGGTATACCCACATGTTGCGCAACTCGGGTCTCCAAGGGCCCTCTCCCAGATCCAGCAGGGCCGTGCCCAGCGGGGAGTCGCCGGAATAAGCCACGGCGAAGAGCAGCCGCCCGGTCCGGCTGAGGGCGAAGTGCTCGTCAACGAGATTCAGCTCAGGGCGAGCCTGGTGAGCGCGCAGGACGGGGAGGTCTTCCTCGACAACGAGACGCACGACGATCGACATTGGTCCTCCTGACGGAACTTCGGTGTTCGGGCCAGACTAGCCGGTGCCGGCTCAACTTTGGGCGGGAGTTCGTCAGGTGATAGGGTGGCGAGGTTGCCGTTAGATCGGCCACGGTTCAGTAAGAGCCTCGAAAGCACCCGCGACTGAGGCGCCGTGCAGCGAGTCGGAAGGAGCACCTGAATGGACGCCGCTGAGAAGAAGAAGATTATCGAAGAGTACGCGACTGCGCCTGGTGATACCGGCTCGCCGGATGTCCAGATTGCGCTGCTCAGCAAGCGCATCTCGCACCTCACCGAGCACCTGAAGCAGCACAAGGGCGATCACCACTCCCGGCGTGGCCTCCTGCTGCTGGTCGGCCAGCGCCGCCGGCTGCTCAACTACGTCGCGAAGAAGGACATCGAGCACTACCGCGAGCTCATCGCCCGCCTCGGCCTTCGTCGCTGAACTGGTCGATTCCAAACATGAAAGGGGCTCAACGGGCCCCTTTTGTGTTTCGTGGACCCAGGGTGGTCGTCGGCCGTCAAGGCGTGCTGCCGAGGGGATGCGCCGCCGGGAGGAGGCATGTTCTGCCGCGGACAACCGTGCAGTATCGGTGGCCGAAAAGCGCATTATCGCTTCTTGTCGGGTAGAGTTGCCCCCGGGCAACCGTGTAACGACGATTTGCCGCCCTCCTGGGAGCAGCATTCGGTCCTCGGTAGTGGTTTTCGGGCGTGGTCCCGCGAGCCTCGATCGAAGACCGGGCGCTCCACTGGCGGTTGTTCCGTTGGGCGGCACCAACGAAAGGACACCCTGCAAGTGGCAGGACTTGAATACACAGAGGCCGTTATCGATAACGGCGTCTACGGCAAGCACGTGATTCGCTTCGAGGCGGGGCAGCTTGCTCAGCAGGCCGACGGGTCGGCCTGCGTCTACATTGACGATGACACGATGCTGTTGTCGGCGACCACGGCTCAGAAGACGCCGCGCGACGCGATCGACTTCTTCCCACTGACCGTGGACATTGAGGAGCGGATGTACGCCGCGGGCAAGATCCCGGGCTCCTTCTTCCGCCGCGAGGGTCGTCCCGGCGAGGGCGCGATTCTCGCAGCTCGCCTCATCGACCGTCCGTTGCGGCCGGCCTTCATCAAGGGCCTGCGCAACGAGGTGCAGGTGATCGTCACCGTCCTGGCGCTGAATCCGAGGGTGTACTACGACGTGGTGGCCATCAACGCGGCGTCGATGTCCACTCAGCTGGCTGGTCTGCCGTTCTCCGGCCCGATCGGCGGTGTGCGCGTGGCGCTGATCGACGACACCTGGGTTGGCTTCCCGACTGTGGACCAGGCGGCCCGCTCCACGTTCCAGATGGTGGTGGCCGGGCGTGTCCTGGAAGACGGCGACGTGGCCATCATGATGGTCGAGGCTGGTGGCACGGAAGCAACCTGGGAGCTCGTGCGCGCGGGGAAGACCGCCCCAACGGAGGAGGTCGTTGGCCAGGGCCTGGAAGCGGCCAAGCCGTTCATCAAGGCGCTGTGCGAGGCTCAGGCCGAGTTGGCCGCCAAGCTGCCCAAGGAGACCTACGACTTCCCGGTCTTCGTGGACTACGGCGACGATGTGTATGCGGCCGTGGAGAAGCTTGCCGCGGAGCGGATCTCCGAGGCGATGACCATCCCCGGCAAGCAGGACCGCGACGACGCCACGCACACCATCCGGCAGGAGGTCGCGGAGGCGCTGTCCGCGGACTTCGAAGGCCGCGAGAACGAGATTTCCGCTGCGCTCAAGTCGCTCACGAAGAAAATTGTTCGCCATCGCACCCTCACCGAAGGGGTCCGCATCGACGGGCGCGGCGTGACCGATATCCGTGAGCTCTCGGCTGAGGTCGCCGTGGTTCCGCGAGTGCACGGTTCTGCGCTGTTCCAGCGTGGCGAGACGCAGATCCTGGGCGTTTCGACGCTGAACATGCTCGACATGGAGCAGAAGATCGACACCCTGGCGCCGGAGCACACCAAGCGCTACATGCACAACTACAACTTCCCGCCCTACTCCACGGGTGAAACCGGCCGCGTCGGCTCCCCGAAGCGTCGTGAAGTTGGCCATGGCGCGCTTGCCGAACGGGCCTTGGTTCCCGTGCTGCCCACCCGTGAGGAGTTCCCGTACGCGATCCGTCAGGTGTCCGAGGCACTGGGGTCCAACGGGTCCACCTCGATGGGATCCGTCTGCGCCTCGACTTTGTCGCTGCTGAACGCCGGCGTGCCGCTGAAGGCGCCGGTGGCGGGCATCGCGATGGGTCTGATGAGCGAGGAGCTCGACGGCCAGACCAAGTACGTGGCGCTCACCGACATCCTGGGTGCTGAGGACGCGCTGGGTGACATGGACTTCAAGGTCGCGGGCACGCGCGACTTCGTCACCGCCCTGCAGCTGGACACGAAGCTCAACGGCATTCCCGCCACCGAGCTGCAGAAGGCTCTGCTGCAGGCGCGGGACGCGCGGCACACCCTCCTCGACGTCATGGGCGAGGCCATCGACACGCCCGACGAGATGAGCCCGTTCGCTCCGCGCATCGTCTCGCTGCGGATCCCCGTCGACAAGATCGGCGAGGTCATCGGCCCGAAGGGCAAGATCATCAACCAGATCCAGGATGAGACTGGCGCCAACATCGCGATCGAGGATGACGGCACCGTGTACGTGGGGGCCGATACCGGCTCCGCCGCGGAGGCCGCAGTCGCGCAGATCAACGCGATCGCCAACCCGCACATGCCAGAGAAGGGCGAGCGCTTCCTCGGCACGGTCGTCAAGACCACCACTTTCGGCGCGTTCGTCTCCCTGCTGCCCGGTAAGGATGGCCTGCTGCACATCTCGAAGCTGCGCGCGCTGGCGGGCGGCAAGCGAGTGGAGGAGGTCGAGGACGTGGTGAGCGTCGGACAGAAGCTTCAGGTCGAGATCTCCGAGATCGACGACCGGGGCAAGCTGTCGCTGATCCCCGTCGTGGACGACGCCGAGGGCGACTCGGCTGAATGATCTCCCCGACACCCAGCTTGGGCTGGTAGAAAGGAGGCGGCGCCATCGGGCGTCGCCTCTTTTGCTTCGTTCCGGGAGGACTGAATGAATGTGATCAAGGTGGGCGTGTTCGGCCACAACGGCAAGATGGGCAGCGAGGTTGTGCGCGCGGTCGAAGCCGCGGAAGACATGGTGCTGCACGGGGTCGCGGATCTCGGCGACGACCGGGAGGGGATCGCGGGGGCGAGCGTCATCGTCGATTTCACTCATCCTGACGCGGTGCTGGGGAACATCGAATGGTGTGTGGAGCGAGGCATTCACCTGGTGGTGGGAACCACGGGCTTCTCGCCGAAGCGCCTGGAGCGGGTTCGGCAGTTGTGCGCCGCAAAACCCGAGGTTGGGGTGCTCATCGCTGCCAACTTCTCCATCGGGGCGAATCTGATGATGCGGTTCGCAGAATTGGCGGCGCCCCACTACCCGTCGGTGGAGATCATCGAGCTGCACCATCCCAACAAGGCCGACGCGCCGTCCGGTACCGCGACGAGCACCGCGCAGCGCGTCGCCGCTGCCCGGGCTGCTGCGGGTCTGGGGCCGGTCCCCGACGCGACAGTGCACGACGAGCTGGGCGCGCGCGGAGCGGTCATCGACGGGGTGCACGTGCACGGAGTCCGCCTGGCGGGGCTCGTGGCGCACCAGGAGGTACTGTTGGGGACCTCGGGGGAGAGCCTCACCATCCGCCATGACTCCTTCGACCGGGCGTCCTTCATGCCCGGCGTGCTGGCGGGGGTGCGGTTCGTCGGACAGCGTCCGGGGCTCACGCTGGGCATGAGCGAGGTGCTCGGAATCTGAGTCAGGCGCGAATGTCGGTGGCCAGCCGGATCAGCTTTATCGAGTGTTGCCCGTCCTCGGTGGCGCTTTCCTGGTGGGCGCCGTCGGCTGCCCAACCGCTGGAGGTGAAGAAGGCCCGCAGCCGGTCGGCGGTGCTGGGCAGCCAGATGGTGGCGACGTCGAAACCGTCGGCGCGCAGCGTGTCGACCGTCGCCTGCATCAGCCGGGAACCGTGGCCCCGGTCTCGGGCGGCGGGGTCGACGATGAACTCGGCTATCTGCCCGGTGGCAGGGCTCGCGTCGGGATCGGAGGAGGGCTGGGTGGCGGCGAAGGCGGCGACGCCCGCCTCGCCGAGGGCTACCAGCACGCGCATGGTTGCCAGCTGCGCCCGCGTGATCGCCTGATGCCAGATTTGGCTTGCCTCGTCCGCGTTGATGCGTTCCAGCATGAAACGCAACTGGGGGCTCTCGCCCCAGGCCTTGCGCTGGATGCGGGCGATGTCGACGGCCTCGGCGGGCATCGCGAGGCGAACCGTATTGATCATGCGGACAGTCTATTGTCCGTTAGCCTTAGCTACATGACTGAGTTGCGCACCCCTGACAAGCTGAAGCCGGGTACCTTGCGGATCATCCCCCTGGGCGGTCTGGGGGATGTCGGCCGGAACATGACTGCCTTCGAGATCGATGGTGAGATCGCGCTGGTGGACTGTGGCGTGCTGTTTCCGGAGGAGTCCCACCCGGGGGTGGACCTGATCCTCCCGGCGCTCGATTACCTGAACGACCGGCTGGACGACATCGTCGCGCTCGTGCTGACTCATGGGCATGAGGACCACATCGGCGCGGTTCCCTACCTGCTGAAGATGCGCCATGACATTCCCGTTTACGGCTCGAAGCTGACGCTGGCCTTCGTCGCCCCGAAGCTGCGCGAGCACCGGATTCGCGACTTCCGGCTCTACGATGTCACCGAGGGTGACGAGGTGCGGGTGGGAAATTACGAGTTCGAGTTCCTGGCCGTGAACCATTCGATCCCCGACGCGCTGGCGGTGGCGATTCGCACCAAGGCCGGGCTGGTGCTGCACACCGGCGATTTCAAGATGGATCAGCTGCCGTTGGACGGGCGCATCACCGATCTCCGCGGTTTCGCGAGGCTGGGCACGAAGGGTGTTGACCTGTTCCTGGTGGACTCCACGAACGCGGAGACTCCGGGGTTTACCACGCACGAGGTGGACATCGAGCCGGCGCTGCAGCGGGTCTTTGATGCCGCGAAGGGCAAGCTGATCGTCGCCTGTTTCGCGAGCCACGTCCACCGGGTGCAGCAGGTGCTGGATCAGGCTGCCGCCCACGGCCGTAAAGTGTGTTACGTGGGGCGCTCGATGGTGCGCAACATGACCACCGCGCGCGATCTGGGCTACCTCAAGGTGCCCGCCGGGATCATGATCGAACTGAAGGACCTGGGCAAGTATGCCGACCACGAGGTGGTGGTGATTTCCACCGGCTCGCAGGGGGAGCCGCTGGCGGCGCTGAGCAGGATCGCAAATCAGGAGCATCAGCACATTTCAGTGGGTGAGGGGGACACCGTTTTGCTGGCCAGCTCGCTCATCCCGGGCAACGAGAACTCGGTCTTCCGGGTGATCAACGGGCTGACGAAGCTCGGGGCCAACGTGGTGCACAAGGGCAACGCGCTGGTGCACGTTTCGGGCCACGCCTCGGCCGGGGAGCTGCTGTACTGCTACAACATCCTGCAGCCCAAGAACGTGCTGCCCGTGCATGGTGAGATCCGCCACCTCGTAGCTAACGGGAAACTCGCGATCAAGACGGGGGTCCCTCCGGAGAACGTGGTGATCGCAGAGGACGGCGTGGTGATCGATCTAGCGAAAGGCAAGGCCCGCGTGGTGGGCAAGATCGACGCCAGCTACATCTTCGTTGATGGGTCCACCGTGGGCGATGTTTCCGACGTCGTCAACGATCGGTTGATTCTGGGGGAGGAGGGGTTCATCTCCGTGATCTCGGTGGTCAACTCGCGCAACCGTGAGGTGATTTCCGGGCCGATCATCACCGCCAGGGGCCTCGCCGAGGATGATTCCGTCTTCGACGATGTGCACCGCCAGATCTACGACGCCCTGGAGTCTGCGCTGCGCGACGGCGTGGAGAACCAGCATCAGCTGCAGCAGGTGGTCAGGCGCACGTTGGGCCAGTGGGTTTCGCGAAAGCTCAGGCGGCGCCCGATGATCGTGCCGGTGGTGATCACCACCTGAGCTGACGATTGGCGGAGGTTTGACCCGGGGGGCTTCGTGGCGTATCGTTGACCCCCGGTGCATTCCGGCTGGCGTGATCGCGTCGTCGGGACATGTGTAAGCTTTATCAGTACAAGAAGGTAGGTCAGGCGTGTACGCGATCGTGCGCAATGGCGGACGCCAGCACAAGGTTGCTGTTGGCGACATCCTCGACATCGACCTGGTGTCCGAAGAGGTCGGCGGTACCGTCAACCTGCAGCCCCTGCTGCTCGTCGACGGTGACAAGGTCACCTCTGACGCCAAGGGTCTTCAGAAGGTCTCCGTGACCGCAGAGGTCATGGGCGAGACCAAGGGTCCGAAAATCCGGATCCTCAAGTACAAGAACAAGACCGGCTACAAGAAGCGCCAGGGTCACCGTCAGCGGTACACCCAGGTGAAGATCACCGGTATCGAGAGCTGAGGGAGTTCAAATGGCATCCAAGAAGGGCGTTTCCTCCACCCGCAACGGCCGCGATTCCAACGCGAAGCGCCTCGGCGTGAAGCGCTTCGGCGGCGAGTCCGTGGGCGCCGGGGAGATTCTGATTCGTCAGCGTGGTACCCAGTTCCACCCAGGCGACAACGTGGGTCGTGGCGGCGATGACACGCTGTTCGCGCTCACCGACGGCACGGTTCAGTTCGGTGTCAAGCGCGGCCGCAAGGTCGTTGGAGTTCTACCTGCCTGAGTATCTGCTCTGTGGAAGCGGCCCTCCGGGGCCGCTTTTGCTTTTCTCCTCTCCACCACACGGCTAGGCTCGGTACATGGCTATTCCATCCTTCGTCGACCGCGTGAAGTTTACGATTGCTGCAGGCAACGGCGGCAACGGATGCGCGAGCGTGAAGCGAGAGAAGTTCAAACCCCTTGGCGGCCCCGACGGGGGAAACGGCGGAAACGGGGGATCGATCGTCTTCCGGGTAGACAGCGGCCTGACCACTTTGTTGGAGTTCCACCGGCAGTCGATCCGGCGTGCGAGCAATGGCCAGCCAGGCCAGGGGGATTTCAAACACGGTGCGAATGGTGACGACGTTGTCCTGGTGGTGCCGAGCGGCACCGTGATCACTGATCTGGGCAGCGGGGAGTTGCTCGCGGATCTGACGGAGCACGGCGACGAGTTCGTCGCGGCCGAGGGTGGCAGGGGTGGGCTGGGGAACGCGGCTCTGGCCTCTTCCGCGCGCAAGGCCCCCGGGTTTGCGCTGCTGGGTGAGGAAGGCCAGAGGCGGGAGGTCCAGCTTGAACTCAAGGTGGTCGCTGATGTTGGGCTGGTCGGGTTCCCGTCGGCGGGTAAGTCCTCGCTGATCGCCGCCATTTCCAGGGCCAGGCCCAAGATCGCTGACTACCCGTTCACCACTTTGGTGCCGAACCTCGGAGTGGTCCTGGCTGGTGACGTCACCTACACGGTGGCGGACGTGCCGGGCCTGATCGAAGGGGCCTCGTTGGGCAAGGGGTTGGGGTTCGATTTCCTGCGACATATTGAACGTTGCCAAGCGATTGTGCACGTCATCGATCTGGGAACGTACGAACCGGGCCGGGACCCGATCACGGATCTGGCAATCATTGAGGGGGAACTGAAGGCACACGGCGGGCTCGACGAGCGGCCGCGCCTCATCGCGCTCAACAAGGTCGACTTGCCGGACGCACACGACATGGCCGACATCGTTCGGCCGGATCTGGAGGCAGCGGGTCACCGGGTTTTTACGATATCGACGAAGACCGGAGAGGGGCTCACGGAACTGAAGTTCGCTATGGCCGCGCTGGTGGCGCAGCGACGCGCGAAGCAGCTAGTTCCCGAGCAGCGCCCGGTGCTCAAGCCGAGACCAGTCGGGCGGCGCGGCAGCAAGGAGTTCCAGATCGAGCGCAAGGGCGACGGCGAGGGTGGTTTCGTGTGGCGGGTCACCGGTGAGAAGCCCGAGCGGTGGATCCGGCAGACCGACTTCAATAACGCGGAGGCCGTCGGATATCTTTCGGACCGGTTGAACCGGCTGGGCGTCGAGGACAAGCTGCTGGAGTTGGGGGCGCGGGCCGGTGACGCGGTTGCCGTGGGTGGCCAGGATGCTGTGGTTTTCGACTTCGCCCCACAGATAGAGAGCGGCGCGGAGTTGTTGAGCCGGCGCGGAGAGGATCAGCGTTTTGAGACGCAGCGACCGGCGGTGGGCCGTCGGCGCGAGCGTGATGCCGAGTACCATGCGGCCAAGGAGTCGGGCGTGGATTACCTGACGGAGGGCTGGGACGGTGACGATGAGGCGTGAGGTCACGCAGGCCAAGCGCATCGTCGTCAAGATAGGTTCGTCTTCGCTGACTCTCCCAGACGGTCGGCTGGATCTGGGGCGCCTCTCGGCGTTGTCGGCTGACTTGGCGGCGATTCATGCCAGGGGCGTGCGCGTGGTGCTGGTGACCTCGGGCGCGATCGCTGCAGCACTGGGGCCGTTGGGGCTGAGGCGCCGCCCGAAGGATCTGGAGACTCAGCAGGCCGCCGCTGCGGTGGGGCAGGGCCTGTTGGTCCGGCACTATTCCGATGCCTTCGCGGCCCACGGAGCCACCATCGCACAACTGTTGTTGACGGTGGATGATGTGTTGAGCCCGACGACCTATCGAAACGCGCTCAACACGTTCTCCCGGCTGTTTCGGCTGGGGGTCATCCCCATCGTCAACGAGAACGACACCGTTGCCACGCACGAGATTCGTTTCGGCGATAACGATCGGTTAGCGGCGTTGATCGCGCACTTGGTGCGCGCGGATGTGCTGTTGTTGCTGAGCGACGTGAAGGGCCTCTACACCGCGCACCCCGATGTGCCGGGCGCGGAGTTGATTAGGCACGTGCGTGATGTGCACTCGCTGCAAGTGGACACGTCGCGATTGGGCTCGCGGGTCGGGACTGGAGGGATGCGCACAAAACTCCAGGCAGCCGAAATCGCCACTTCTGCCGGCGTCAGCGTGGTACTCGCTCACGCTGACGACCTCAGCCGGGCGCTGTCCGGCGACGAGGTCGGGACTCTGTTCGAGCCTTCAGGTAAGCGGCGTCCGCGACGGCTGCTCTGGCTGGCGCACGCGGCGGAGCCGAGGGGGCGGGTGCACGTCGATGGCGGGGCGGTGGAGGCCATCGTCCAACGGCAGGCTTCGCTGCTTCCGGTCGGGGTGGTACAGGTGGAGGGCGCGTTTTCGGAGGGCGAACCGATCGAGGTGGCCGGCCCGGACGGCAGGGTGGTTGCCCGAGGATTCGCTGGCTATGGGTCACACGAGTTGGTGGAGGCCGTGCGTAACAATCATGGTGAGGACGTTCTCGGCATGCATGGCCCGGTCGTCCATCGCGACCTTCTGGTTCTGCTTTAGCGGCTGTTTCGAGGGCCTGGGCGGGCCGGGGTGCCGATAGCGTCTTCGAACTGGCCCTGGCCGGTTCTTCTTCCGGGGAGCTGAGTGATGGGCCGGGTGGCCAGGCTCCAGGCCGCGCCCAGCCAAGTTGCGGCGCCGACACCCAGCAGCGCCGCCGGTAGGCCAGTCACGGAGAGCACCACGGCTACGGCCCCTGGCCCGAGTAGCGCGCCGATCTGAGACGTCATGGCCCAGATGCTCAGGAACTTGGCCCTGCCGACGGCTGGGCTCAGGTCTGCGCCGATGGTCATGTTGATGCCGGCGCCCAGGCCGTTGCCGACGCTGAGCACGGCCACGCCGAGCATTAATCCGAAACCGGTGGGAATCAGCGGAGGAAGGGCGAAGCCGCACCCGAACAGTGCCAGGCAGATGGCCAGGGTCTCGGACCTGCCCAAGATATCCTTCAGGTGTCCGCCGGGCACCATCAGTGTGAGTTCTATCGCGGAGCCGATTGCGACGGCGAGCGAGATCTGGGCGCTGGACCAATCAAGCATGACTCCCCAGAGGGAAACGATGACCGGTTGTGAAGCCCGCGCCATCGACAACAGCATGACGGGGAACGCGGCAAAATAGACCGCGCGCCAACGGATGTCTTCTGCCTGCGCGTTGGGAGTCCGGTCTCGGATGTTGTCGAGGCCGGAGCCTCGCGAACTGTTGATGACGACCAAGGCGATCAATGAGCAGGAAGCGGCGAACACGAAGACGCTCCAGATGGGCAGCCACCACAGTAGGGCCGAACTCAGCAGCGGGCCGACCACGCTGCCGAAGCGTTGTGTCCCGCCGAGCGCAGTAAGCGCGCGCCCGCGTAGGTTCGAGGGCACAGCATCGGCGACGAGCGACTGTCGGGCAAGGTTCCAGGCCACCACGGAGGGGGCACGCAGGAGGAGCGAACCTACGAAGAGGGAAAGGGAGTAGCGGCTGGGTGCCGCGATGGCGTATGCGCTGACCAGCATCAGCGTCGCGCCAACCGGTATGGCGAGGGTCATGGCTCGCCGGTCTCCGACACGGTCGATGTAGGCTCCGACGGGGAGGGAGCTTAACAGGGAGGCGAGGCCCGCAAGGCTGATCAGCGCTGCCGCTAGGGCCGACGAGGCCCCAGCCTCCAGGGCGGCTAGCACGAGGACCGGCAGTACGGCCCCGCTTCCCACGGCGAGCAGGCCCGACGGGAGCAGAACTGGCCAGAACAGCGAGCGGTACATGGGAGAAACCTACCAAGGCTGAACACGGGGCTTTCTCGTCGAAATGGGGCGCGCCGAGGCCGATTCTCGGGTGAGCCAATACTTCTATTTGTTGTTGATAAATACTAATATATGCACTGTGGATTCCCAGCCGTGCGTTGGTCGAGAGGAGCTGATCCTGCGTGGCACTAATAGAGGTTCTTGCCTGGGTGGCGGCCGCGACCGCTGTCGGAACGGCGCTTCCGCAGCTTTGGCGCATTGTGCGACTGCGGACCAGCTCCGGGGTCTCGCTGATCATGTGGCAGTTGGGGGCGGCGGGTGCGTTGGGCTGGTCGTGGCATGGCTACTACACAGGGCAGGCGGTGATCGCCTGGCCGAACCTGCTCCTGGCTGTGGCGCAGGCAGGCATCCTCTGGGCGATTCGCCTGGACCGCGGGACGAGCCAGCTTCGGCTCTGGGCACCGTCGCTGCTTCTGGCGGCCTCCCTGAGCATGATTGACGTCTGGCTGGGCCCGGTGGTTTTCGGCAGCGTCGTGATGCTTGCGCCGTGTCTAGGGCTTGCCGCCCAGTTGAAAGCGATCCTGTCGCCGCGAGACATCGAGGGGGTCTCTTCGGGGTCGCTGGCTGTGGGCGTCCTGGCCAACGGGCTGTGGCTGGTTTACGGCATAGCGAACGTCGAGTGGGCCGTGCGAGTGGCGGCAACGACTCAGCTTGCGCTGACCGTGGCGACGCTGACGGCCTGGGCCGCGCGAATCAAACGCATGGTAAACGACAGGCGGACGTCCCCGCCTGCCTCGCCTCGCTTGGCCTAGGCTTTGAGCATGGATTTCCTGGAACAAGCCCGGGCCGCGCGATCCGCCAGCTTTGACTTGGCCTGCCTCAACCGAGGCTGCAAGGATGAGGCATTGCACGCCATGGCAGACGCACTGCTTGCCGCGTCGGGTGACGTGCTCGCCGCCAATACCGCCGACGTGGCGCGGGCTAGGGAGTATTCGCCTGCCATGATTGACCGGCTCCGGCTCGATGAGGGCCGGGTCCGAGGGATGGCCCAAGGTCTGCGCGATCTGGCGCAGCTGCCGGATCCAGTGGGCGACGTGGTTCGAGGGTGGCTGCTGCCAAACGGGGTGACTATCCGCCAGGTCCGGGTGCCGCTGGGTGTGCTCGGAATCATCTACGAGGCCCGGCCGAACGTGACAGCCGATGCGGCGGGCATCGCGCTCAAGTCGGGCAACGCGGTCTTGCTGCGGGGTTCGAGCTCGGCGATTGACTCGAACCGGGCCATCGTGGCGGCGCTGCGGAGGGGGCTCGACCGCCAGGGAATCGTTCCCGACGCGGTGCAACTCGTTGAGGGCGGGCGAGAGGTGACGGCCGAGATGATGACAGCGCGCGGTCTCGTCGACGTGCTCATCCCGAGGGGCGGGGCCGGACTGATCAACGCGGTGGTGGCGGGGGCCAGCGTGCCGGTGATCGAGACTGGAACCGGCAACTGTCACCTCTACGTCGACGAGCACGCCGACCAGGAGGTTGCGCTCGACATCCTGCTGAACGCGAAGACTCAACGGCCGAGCGTGTGCAATGCGGTGGAAACGCTGCTGGTGCACTCGCGCATAGCGGACGAGTTTGTGCCGCGTGCGCTGGAGGCGCTGGCGGAGGCGGGAGTGCGGGTACACGGTGGCGACGACGTGGCGCGCTACAGCTCGTCCGTCATCGCGGCGGGCCCCGACGAGTTCGCGGCAGAATACCTATCGCTCGACATCGCCGTACGGGTGGTCGCAGATCTGGAGGCCGCCGTCGCGCACATTCGGCAGTACACAACCGGACATTCGGAGACGATCGTCAGCGAGAACCGCAAGTCGATCTCCCGGTTCGTCTCCGCGGTGGATGCTGCCGCGGTGTTGGTGAATGCCTCTAGCCGCTTTGTGGACGGCGGCGAGTTTGGCTTCGGAGCTGAGATCGGCATCTCGACCCAAAAACTGCACGCTCGCGGGCCGATGGCCTTGCCGGAGATGACCTCAACCAAGTTCATCGTGGAAGGATCGGGGCAGATCCGCGGCTGATTCGGTATGGTAGCCGTCATGATGTCTGTCTTGCTTGAAGCTGCGATACACGGGGGCCTGCCTCCGGTCATCATGGGTGTGTTCACGCTGCTGTGTCTGCTGGGCGCGCTCGGCTGGGTGATCGGCATGGGCTCTGGACGGCCGAACTCCAGGTGACTCAAACCGGTTTGGGAGTCGCAGCCGCGGGTCGCGCGCGTCGATATCGGCTGGGTGTGATGGGCGGGACCTTCGATCCGATCCACCACGGCCACTTGGTCGCTGCGTCGGAGGTGCAGGCCGAGTTTGGTCTGGACGAGGTGGTGTTCGTGCCCACCGGGGTTCCGTGGCAGAAATCAGACCGCAGGGTGACCGATGCGGAGGACCGTTACTTGATGACGGTGGTGGCTACCGCATCGAATCCGCGGTTCTCCGTCTCGCGGGTGGATATCGATCGGCCCGGCAACACCTACACGGTGGATACTTTGAAGGATCTCCGGGCGCAACGTGGCGACGATGTGGATTATTTCTTTATTACTGGGGCCGATGTGCTCCGCCAGATTCTCACATGGCGGGGAGCCGACGAGTTGTTCGATCTCGCGCACTTCGTGGGGGTGACTCGTCCCGGGGTGCCGCTGACGGCGGCGGATCTCGATCATCTTCCGGCCGGGGCTGTCGATCTCCTGGAAGTGCCCGCGCTCGCCATTTCCTCCACAGCTTGCCGCCAACGTAGGATGAAAGGCCTGCCGATTTGGTACCTGGTGCCCGACGGCGTCGTGCAGTACATCGCGAAACGCGGCCTGTACCCGAGCCCAAAGACTGGAGATGAGTAAGTGAGCGCTGCCGGAGAATCCCTTGAACTCACCCGCATTGCTGCTGCGGCTGCGGATGAGAAGAAGGGGGAGAACATCGTCGCATTCGATGTGAGCGAGCATCTGAACATCACGGACGTCTTTCTGATTGTTTCTGCCAGCAACGAGCGGCAGGTGGGGGCCCTGGTTGACGCCATCGAGGAGGCGCTGCTGAAGGCTGGCCACAGGCCGACTCGTCGTGAGGGCGACAGGGAGAACCGCTGGGTGCTGTTGGACTACGTGGATGTCGTTGTGCATGTGCAGCACGACGAGGATCGGGTGCTGTACAACCTGGAGCGGCTCTGGAAAGACTGCCCGCCGATCGAGCTCGGCCTGTGAGGATCACGCTCCTGCGTCACGGGGAGACCGACTGGAATCGTCAGCGCCGGATACAGGGTCAGGCGGACGTCGAACTGAGCGATCTGGGCAGGCGGCAGGCTCGGCAGGTGGCAGAACGTTGGAAGGGTGCTCCGTTTGAGGCCATTTATTCCTCGCCCCTGAAGCGGGCGGCGGAAACCGCAAGCATTGTGCGTGCGGATCGCGGTATCGACATTAGCTTCGACGATCGGCTCAAGGAAATCAATTGCGGCTCCTGGGCGGGGCTCACCTTCGCGGAGGTTGCCGAGCGGGACCCGCAGCAGGCCAAGCGGTACGCTGCTGGCCTTGACTTCCGACGTTCGGCGACGGGCGAGACGAGCGCGGAGGTGGCGGCACGCTCGGCGGCGGCGCTGACGGAGATTGCACGGCAGCATTCGGGCGACGTGCTGGTGGTGACCCACGGTTACCTGATGCAGCTGGCCATTTCGCAGTTGATCGGAATACCCGGGTTCGGGTCGTCGCTCAAGACTCCGGGTAATGTGCAGCACGCACTTCTCCGGTTCAATGGTCGCTGGCTGTTAGAGGGCTACGGCTTGGGAGGGTGAAACCGGCGTCCGTCGCGCGGCGGGGGGCGGATTCGTGAGAGAGTAGGATAAACGGCTCTAAGGAGGAATCAGCGGTGAAGCTGAGGCTTGGTACGCGGGGAACCGACCTCGCGATGGCTCGAACAAATCAAGTTGCGGAGGACCTGCGTGCACTGGGGCACGAGGTTGAAGTGGTCCCGGTCACGACCTCCCAGCCCGACACGAACCACATGCGCGATGGCCTGTCTTTTCAGGGTCAGTTCGCCACCGAGCTGCGTCAGGCGCTGCGCGACGGGCTGGTGGACGCCGTGGTCCACTCAACCAAGGACCTGCCGATCGGGGAGCAGCGGCAGTCGGACCTGGTGATTGCGGCGGTGCCGAAACGCGACGACTGGCGTGATGCTCTCATCTCGCGTGGGCACCTTCCGCTGGCTGCGCTGCCGGCCAAGGCTCGCGTTGGCGTCACCTCGCTTCGGCGAATCGCCCAGTTGCGCAGATTGCGGCCGGATCTGACCTTCATCGACCTGGGCGGGACCATGGAGGAACGAATCGCGCGGGTGCAGCCGGGAGACTTGGACGCGGTGGTGCTGTCAGCGTCGGCTCTGCAGCGTACCGGGAAGATCGACATGGTTGCTGAGTTCCTGCCCATCTTGCCTGCGCCGGGGCAGGGGGCCAAATCGATCGAATGCCGGGCAGGGGATCATGAGGTAATTGCGGCGGTCGGTCAGATTGAGGATCTTGAGACTCGCATCTGCGTGGCTGCCGAACGGGACCTCATGTTCCGGATCGGGGCCGACTACCGGATGCCTTTGGGCGCTTTGGCGTCCAGGCGGGGCATCCTGAACCTCAAGGCCTGCGCGGTCAGCATCGATGCCGAGAAGTACATCCAGTTGGAGATCGGTATGCCCACGAGCCTGCTGCACGCAAAGCGGGTTGGCACCCGGATGGCGGAGGCATTCCTGGAACGCGACGTGATGTCCTTCCTATCCCCCAAGGCGTTCGAGGGCGTTGAGTTCACCAGCGAACACGACGATGAAACCGGGACCCTCAACGAGCTGGGGCCGGATGCGCCGAGACTGTTGCTGCCTCGTCAGGAGGGCAGGCTGTCGCGTTCGTTCCGTGACAGCGGGGTGAGCGTCGATACGGCTCCTTTGCAGATCGCCGAGTTGTTGCCGGAGGCCGAGAACTTGTTGGAGGCGGCTGACTGGGTGCTGTTCCCGTCCGCGCACACCATCTGGGCCGTGCGCGAGCGCGGCTGGCGGGTTCCTAAGGGCATGAAGATCGCCGCGATGGGATCGACCACGCGGCAGCTGCTTGAGGATCGGGGGCGGACGGTCACCCTGTCGCCGGAGGGCACAGCCAGTTCTCGGCGGCTTATCGAGATGTTCCCCGAGGGCAACGAGAGGGTCGTCATCCCCTGCTCCGACGATCTGAGCAGCCGCCTGGAGGACGGGCTCAGCGCCAAGGGATACCAGGTTGTGCGCATGCCGATCTACCGGATGGTGGACGTTGATCAGGTGGTGGGCTGGGTTGCTCGGGCCTGGGAATCGGGTTCCTACGACGGAGTGTTGCTCACCACGCCTTCGGTTGCCCGCGCCTTCGTCAAGCTGCTGCCGAAGCGGCCCGACGTGGCGATCCTGGCTTGGGACGAGGACACCGCTGAAGTGCTCCGTGGGGAGGGTTTCGTCGTGAGCGTGGCCCCCTCGAAGGACGAGCGCGGTGTGACGGTGCTCACCGAGGCGCTGCGCGAAGCCAAACAGCGCCGTTGATATTCGTGGACCAGGTGGCCCCTTCCGGTAAGGAAGGGGCCACCTGGTGTCTGGTGACTAGTGCCCATGAGTAGCTGTACTCAATTATTGCCCTGGCGGCACTAGAAAGGCTCTTGCTGCGCACCTCATCCGATAACTTGCTTGTGCCGATGAGTTTAAGGAGAGTAATGAGTCAGCATAACTGGCCGAGTAACGTACCCGGTATTCCAGGCGGATCGCCAGCACCGTCAGGTTGGGGCGCGCCGGGCGCCGGTGGTGCGAGTTTCGAGCAGCAGTTTCAAACCCATCCGATTGGTTATGGGTCGGGTGGCCTGGGAGCACCGTCCTATGGCCCTCCACTCAAAACTAAGGCTCCGCTGTGGTGGACCGTGCTTGTCGTGGTGCTATCGGGGACGCTGCTGACGTTGATTTCGATTTATGCCTTTCGCGAGGGAGAGGCCAAGGAAAGCTCGGCAAGCCCCGAAGTATCCTCGTCGGCTCCGGAAACTCCGTCTCCCAGCCCGAAACCGGTGCCTGGCCCGGAGCTGACGCCCGATCTTGACCCAACTCCAAGAATCAAGGTACATGACACGATGCTTCAGCTGCCGCCATACCTGGACATTACCTTGGCTGACGGCTGGGAACTGGACAAATACAGAGACGGCACCGCAGAACTCAAAAATCTCAGCACTAAAATGGCGGCTTGGCTGACGGTTATCCCTTCCCCAGAGGGAGAGACCAGCGACTCCATCTGTTATAAGTTGGTGACGACGGAGACGGAGAAACTTGGCCCTGAAATCGTCGTTGGTATATCCGAGCCGAGGCCCTCCACTCGACTTCTCTCCAGGGGCGAGTCCCTGTGTGGTTTCGAGCGCATAACACTATCTGGTGATATGGATCAAGCTGCCTCTAAGCATCTGGCGATGATCTGGTCCTATTTCCCGCCGGAGAAGAAGCATGGCGTGGTCCTGGTTCTCGAAACGCCCTCCGAGGAGAAGATGTCGCCCGATCGTCAGGAAGCTGTGCATAAGTTGCTGAGCATGTTCGACGAGGCTGTCCAGGAGCTTCCCTGAAACTCGTCTGGTCGGTCGGCCTGGCCCACCATGGTTGGGCCAGGCTAGGCTTGGAACATGGGTTTCGTGGAGGAGATGCGCTGGACCTTCACACCGCCCTTCGGCTGGCTGCAAGGCGTGGCGTTCAACCTGACCCTGGCGGCTGCCTACTTGGTGGTGTGGCCCTTGGCGTTTGATGAGCGTTACGACGTCGTGCTGCTTTTTACCGTATATTTCGCCACTTTTATAATGGCTGATGTTACCACCACGAACATCTTTGGACATGATTTCTCGCGCACGCAACGCAGACTGGATGCTGGCGAAGGGTTCATGGGGATTCTATTCCAGAAGAACCTGATTCAGCTGATGGTGGTTATTCTGCCTATGTTTGTCATCACTGGTTTGGTTACCTGGTGGTGGGCAGGCGTTGATGAGTTGGTTTTGGCTCTTCCTGGCATTCTGTATCCAATGCTGCTTTGGCTGGGGGTGGGCAACCTGGTTAGCGTGGCTTTTCCTGTGCTGCCCGCGCCGGTCAAGTGGCGGCTGCATAATTGGCGGGCTGGGATGTGGCGAATGCATCTACCGGTGCTGCTGGCCTACGGGATTCCCTACGGTCTCTACTTCGGAGCTGCATACACTGACCTGCCAGGGAACTTGAATGCGTTGATCAGGTTTCTAGGGGATGAGCCAGAAAAATGGCAGAGTGGGATGATCTTGTTGGTAGCCTCGGTGCTGTTCTACGCCTTTTTCACTTCGTCTGCGTTGGTTGTGTTCGCTCGTTGCGGGCTATTGCTTCATGGTCAGGCCCAGTTTTTGGCCAGCGCACCGATGCCTGAGTCGGAGCGCGCCCTGCTCGCTGCGCGAATTGCACCCGGTGATGCGGACGTGGATTAGCGCCTCGCAGTGACCGACTCTTGGGGTCATTGCTCTGGGGAGCGGATCATTGACCGGGCCGCAGATGCCAGTGGCTGCGCTGCCCAGCCTCAGCTCGGTGAAGACTCCGCCACTGATGCTGTCAGGCTTCCGGCGCCATACTGACCCTGTCTTGGAGGGGGCGCCAAATCATTCGACTGCACTCGATGCTGTCAAGCGGTGAAGTGAATCCTTGCGTCTGCTCTGGACGTCTGCTCCGTCAGTCCGCTTCGGGGAGCAGGAATGAGCCGGCGGAGATCACCCCAGTTCATGTGCCTTTCACCGCACAGTGCCGAAGAAACACGGGTACCGGAGTGCCGACGGTCTGGTCATCTTTCGTGGGAACCTCAGCCAGCGCGAAGGACTTCAAGGAAGACTCCGCTGATCCGTTCGGGGATGTGGGGGTATCGGCGGCCGCCCAGGGCGGAAATCTAACTGTTGCGCAGTGGCGAAAATGTCGATGACCAAGCTGGCCTTCTCGGAACGAAGCATAGCCGATTGGGTTCCTCAGCCGGTACGATCAAAACCAAAGGAAGGGCGCAGGTGATCGTTCGGCGACCGAGCGAACATGCTCGTCCACATCAGCTACCTCGACATGAGTGATGACGCTGAAAACAATTCCGCTTTCGTTCAATTCGAACTTGTGTAACATGGCATTGAATGAGCCAAGACTGCAACAATAGAAGCCTTTGGTGCGTTCTCTGCTTGAGTAGTCTGTCACCTGATCAATGAAGCCTGAGGCTTCCTCCGGACCCGACACGATCAGATCGAGTGAACGGGTGGTGTCATCACTCATTTCAGGATGCCTTTAGGTTGTCCTTCGCGTAGAAAAACCGTATCGACGATTAGGAAGACGGCTCCGGCGCCTCGGCGGAGATGGTGCGGCGATGCGGCAGCGGCCACAAGCAAGGCTGGTGTAGAGGAGAAGGCTCTCAGGGCAAGAGCTGGGTGGTCAGCTACGCTCTGCTCACGACCCCGGGGCGGGGTAGGGCACTACACGAAACGCCGTGATCAGTGCGTGACGAAGTGGTTGACTCCGGGTGGGTGAACTACGGTGAACCGCCCTCCCCGCACCGGTTGGAGCGCCACGGTGAGTAGGTCTCCCCAGATGGGGACGAGGGCAGCGACGAGGAGATCGCAAAGCGCCTTTGGGCTCGGGGTGATGAGGTGCAGCTCCATGTATCCAGAAGGCCCCGGGCACGAAGAGCTGTAGTCGACTTGGGATAGATCCTTGACTGCGGCCAAGGTCGCTTCGGAGCCGAAGAAACGTGTCTCGTCCAGCATTCGGGACCCGCGGCGCAGCCGCCTGGCCTGTTCCTCGCCGCTGATCGGGGACAACTGGACGACGACCTCCGTTCCCTCCGCCTCGAGATCGAGGACGTGACCGAGCCGTTCGGCGGCCCCGCGAGTCCTGGTTGTCCATTCGACGAATTCACCGTCAAGGAACCGGATGATGGTGTCGGCGTCGCCGTGCCATGTTGCCACGGTTGGGGTGTAGGGCTCATCCATTCTGCGCCAGAACGGCTTGAAGGGGTCCCGACCCCTGTCATCCCAGTCATCCCAGCCGAAATCCTCCGAAGGTGGAAAGTCGACGGTGGGCAGCGGCCATTCAAGGGGTGGATAGTGGCTCTGCAACGCGTCCCACTCTTCGATACTGATGTTGGTGAGTAACCCGCCTCCGTGAACCTCAGCGTGGAAGGCGCCCAGGGAGCCGGTACCACTTCCGCTTACGACACCGATGAGGGTCTCTGACATCAGAAGTCCAGTGAGCCAGACGCTGATCGGTGCGGGAGCCGAGGAGGTGCCGTGCGGAAAGCAACCGATCGGGTCCTCTCCGGGCGGGGCATACAGTGGGCCGCCCCCATGCCAACCCCACACCTGGACCAGATTGTCCTTCACCCAGAGCTTTCTCGGAGCCGAAGGCCAATCCTGGACGCTTCTTAGGCGGTGGCCGAGAAGTTCGAACCATTCGCGCATCACAGTTGGCAGCGGCAGGCCGAGGTGTTTCTCGATGGCGGTGATCTCGGCCTGGGTGCAGCCGTCGGCCGCGGTGAGAAGATCGCGGTACCAGGTGATGACATGCGCCACCTGGGCCCAGCGAGGGTGAGAAAGGAGTTCCTGCTGGCGGGGGGACATGTTCACGACGAAGCTCCGGTGATCGACGGATGGGGGCTGCCTCTGGAGGAGCGGCCACGGCTCCTTGCCAGGCCTCCCTGAGGAGCTAGTCGAGGCCTCCAATAGATCTCGGCGGCTTCCCTCTAGTTCCTAGCTGTTTCAGTTGCTTCTGCGAATGCATCTAAAACACCGCAGAAACATAACCGCCCCGCCATCAGGCGGGGCAAGTTCCGACTTTCTTACGTGGAGCTAAGGGGATTCGAACCCCTGACCTCTTCCATGCCATGGAAGCGCGCTACCAACTGCGCCATAGCCCCGTGTCTCTCGACCTGAAGAAGACTAGCGCAGTCCGGGCTGCAACGCAAAAAAGCCGACAGCGGCAGTGGCGAGCCGACCGTCGAGGCTTGTCAGATGCCTGTGGAGGGGCGGCGGTCGGGAAGGCCTTAGGATCTGCGCTGTGGCAACTGGAACAGTTCTCGAGGTGGACGGCCTGGAGGTAGCGGTCGTGCTGGGACGCGCGCGAACTCTGAGGCTGGGGATCCGCCCCGACGGTAGCGTGCGCCTCAGCGGACCGGCGGGTGCCAGTCGGGCCAGGATGGAGCAGTTCGTCCGGGCGAACCGCGCTTGGATCGAGCTGAGCAGGACGAAAGTGGCCGATCGGCTGCCACCCGGCGATGTCTTCTCCGACGGTGGGCGCGCGCTGTTGTGGGGAAAGTGGTGGCCGGTGCGGCTGACGGCTGGCGGCCCGGAGGAGGCCGTCTTGGGCGACACGGTTGATATCACTGCGGACTCGCCTGAGGGCGCGGAACGCGCGCTGCTCAAGCTGCGCGCTCGGCTGCTCGAGGCCCGGGTGCAGGCGCTAGCCCCCGCCGCGGAGGCGGCCTTTGGGCAGCGGCCGGCCCACTATCGCTGTCGTACCATGGTGTCGCGTTGGGGGTCCTGCAATCCTGTGACCCGAGTCATCACCCTGAACACCTGGCTGACACAGCACGACGAGGAGGCGCTGCGTTACGCGCTGGTGCACGAACTGGCCCATCTAGGCGTCTCCGGCCATGGGCCGGAGTTCTACGCGGCGGTGGAAGCCGTTCTTCCGGGGTGGCGTAAGGGGCGCGACCTGCTGCGCCGACACGCGCCGCCCAGGCGATAAACTGCGCGCATGCTTCCCCTCGACGAATGGCGTGCGCTGGCCGAAGAACACCGGTCGCGGGTGGAGGTTGACCTGGCCGAAGTTGTGTGGCGGCGTGACCGTGGGATCAAGCAGCCGATCGAGGATTTTCTATTCCATTACTACAATCTTCGCCCGTCGCATCTGGCGCAGTGGCACCCGGGAATCGGAGTGATGCTTGAAGACGACGGCACATGGCGGCCCCCGGCCTACGTACGCGACAGCGGAATCGCTCAGCTGGATCGGGAGTATTTCCTCGCTAAACGGGGCAGAACCGTTGCGAAGGCGCGCGAACTCCTATCCGCTGTCTCGAACAAGGAGCCTCGATACGGGTGCTTCGGCATGCACGAGTGGGCGATGGTGTATCGATTGGCGGCCGACGAAACTCGGCATCCCTACCTGAAACTCCGGCTTACCACTGCCGAGATAGCGGAGGTTGTCGAGCAGGTCGGGTGTCGCTGCTCACACTACGACGCATTCCGCTTCTTCACCGCGCCCGCTCGTCCGTTGAACCTGGTCCAACCCACCAGACAAAACCAGCCGGAACTGGATCAGCCGGGCTGCTTGCACGTCAACATGGACCTGTACAAGTGGGCGGGGAAGCTCTGGCCAGCGGTTGGCTCCGACTTGCTCTACGAAACGTTTCGCCTCGCGCGCGAGATCCGCGTAGTAGACATGCGGGCTTCCGCATACGATCTGCGCGACTGGGGTCACGAGCCCATCCAGGTGGAGACTCACACCGGTCGCCGGCACTACGTCGCGCTGCAGAAGGAGTTCGCGTCGCGGGCGAGCCTGCTGAGGGAGAGGCTGTTGCGGATAATCTCTGGGATGTGCGCGCAGCCTTGATGATGGATGGCCCCCTGCCGCTCTAGGATGTCACCAGCCGTTCACGTTGCGCGGCGGGTCGAATTGTGAGGAGAAACATGAGACTTAGGAGGGCAGCGGTTGCGCTCACACTCACCGGTTTGCTTGGAGGTTGTGCCCCGAGCCCGATGCTGGCGCAGCCGTCCGAAGCCGCACCCGCCACGCCCTTCGCGTCGTCCAGCCGGACGGCGTCGACTTCCCCCAGCCCGGACCCCGTGCAGATCCCGGAGCCTGCGATCACAGAAACGCCCCATCATGATCCGCAGCCCACGGCGGAACCGGCCGCGGAAGAACCATCCACCCCTGACCCGGTTGCCTTGCCCGCGCTGTACCGCGTCGGGGACACCGACGAACGGATCCGGGAGATTCAGCATCGGATGCTGCAGATCGGCTGGCATGAAGGAAAGATCACCGCCGAGTTCACGGCAGAGATGCAAGGAGCGGTCGAGGGATTTCAGGCCAAGCGCGGGCTACCGGTCACCGGAGAGATCGACGAGGTGACCCTGGCAACGTTGAGCGAGATGACCCGAATGCCCACAGCTGACGAGATGCACAACGTCCTAACCCCCGGTCCAGCCATTCTGTCGCGCGGTTCCGAGTCGCAGGATGTACGTGACCTGCAGGTACGCCTACGGTTGATCGGGTGGTACGACAGGGCGATTGATGGTGTCTACGGCAACGAAACTGCAAACGCGGTGGCTGGTTTCCAACAGAAGCGTGGCCTTCCGGAGACCGGCGAGGTCGATCAGCGAACTCTCGACAAGCTGCATGCGATGACCCGAAAGCCGACCAAGGACGAGCTGAACAACATTTTCACCAAACCAAAGGGTGGCAACATCGAATTGGACGAACGCTGCCTGACTGGGCGAGCCATTTGCATCTCTAAGCGAGCCCGCAAGTTGGCGTGGGTGATCGATGGCGAGGTCCAGATGGTGATGGATGTACGCTTCGGGGCTTCTAAGACGCCGACGCGGGAGGGGACATTCACCGTCGAGTGGAAATCCCGTAACCATCACTCCAAGCTGTATGACTCCCCGATGCCGTACGCGCTCTTCTTCAGTCGGGGGCAGGCTGTGCACTTCTCGTCGGACTTCGCCAGGCGCGGCTACAGAGGGGCCTCGCATGGGTGTGTCAACGTCCGGGACAAGGGGGCAATTCAAGCCTTGTTCAGCCAGGCCCGGGAGGGTGACAAGGTAATCGTCTACTCGGATTGAGGCAGCTCAGCCCGGGATGGGGAGAGCGGTTATTGGTGTCCCGGACTCGGTGGAGAGGACCAAAGTGGTGTCCCCCCGGGGCATCTCAATAAAGATCCTTCCCGTGGCTGGGTTGCCCTCGCGCGGCCGAATGATGGTTGCCCTGTCCTCGTAGTAGCCCTCGCGGGTCGAGTTCAGGAAAGCGTACATGGTCAACTCGTGAGTGCCTTGGTTCACAGAGATCCGATAGTCAACCTCGAGCCCTGCGGCAGTCCAATTGTGGCGAAGAACCTCGAACTCTCCACCGCCCAGTTTGTCGAAGGGCAGCACATTCCCGCTGGGGGCGCTGGGGGAGAGCGAAATGGCTTGGCTGGCCGCCGGACGGGCAGTCGGCCCGGTCGCGGTTCTGCCCGGGAGATAGATCAGGAGGCCGAGCCCGACAACTGTAACCAGAAGAGCGCCTAGCATGATGGGCCAGGCAGGTTTGCGCGGCGGGTCAATCATCGGTGGCTCGTACTGTGAGGGGGCGTTGAACGGTTGCAGCGGATCCCGCCCTGGATGATCCTCGAACTGCGGCGGCTGCCAGCCAGTTGAGGGCTGGGCCCAGGGATTTGGGCTGGAGCCTCCGTGCGTCGGCCAATGCTGGTTGCTCATGGGTATCGAGACTACTGCACGAAGGAAGCAGGTTTATCCACAGCGTAGAACCGCTTTAGACGCTCCCGCCCTCCGGTAGCCAGTAATAGGGGCATGACTCAGATCTCAGAAGTATTGCGCTGCTCAACCAGGGCCGACGTGCTGGCGGCTCCCGCAACACTCCTCGGTTTCATGCCGGAGGAATCGGTGGTACTCATGCATCTGGACCGAAACCGGGTAGAGTTTGCGGCCCGTGTCGGACTTGATCTGCTGGCAGCGGATCCCACAGAACTACTGGCGCGCACAGCGCATGCGCAGGCTGTACCTGTTCGGCCCGATGGCAAGTGGCTGGTTCTCGTCTACGCTGTCCGCCCACAGAACTATCTTGGCCCGCTCAGCGATATCGTCAACGAGCTCGACGCGGACTGCTACCTGACGGATGGCTGCACCTCTTGGGCGCTGGAAGCGGATGATTTGGTTGCTCCGGAACCCTATGACTACCAATCCACTGGGCCCGCATGCAGCGCAGTTCTGAGCGGTCGAAACGTTTGTCGCTCCAGGGAAGAGGCCATGACGGATCTGCCAGTCCCGCACCCGGACGCGCGACTAGTCGGCGGTGTTCGGGATCAGATCGCACGTTGGGAACCCGAGCGACAGCTGGACACTTTGAGCGAGCTGCTGGACGGCCGGCGGCTATCGCCCTGGGAGGCATCAGTGTTGGCTGAACTCCTAGCACAGGACGAGTTGCTGGCGGAAGTAGTCTCCCTCCTCAGCATGAACAGCGCGCAGCGGTGGCGAGCCAGCCTGGAAGCAGCGCTGGCGGCATCCCCTCGAGAATCATCCGCGAACCTGACCGCTCTGCTGGGGATGGTGTACTGGCTGAGCGGTAACGGAGCGTTGGTCAACGAGTGTCTCTCCCGGCTAGTTCTTCTGGAGCCGGATCATCCCTTGGGCCGTGTGCTGCACCGCTTTATCTTCCTAGCCATTCCACCCACGGTCTGGGACAACGCGTGACTATCCTGTAGACATGAGGTTTGTAGTGCTGGGCGAAGCCCTGATCGACCTGATCCAAGAGTCTCCCAGAACAGCGGGAACCAGCAACTGGACCGGGCACTGCGGTGGGGGACCGATGAACACCGCCGTCGCGCTTGCCAGGCTCGGTCAGGACGTTTCCTTCCTT
Source organism: Tessaracoccus sp. OH4464_COT-324 (assembly GCF_003932855.1). GTDB lineage: Bacteria > Actinomycetota > Actinomycetes > Propionibacteriales > Propionibacteriaceae > Arachnia. The sequence goes on from NZ_RQYZ01000001.1 coordinate 123,105, forward strand.
GGGCGGGTAAGTGGCGACGCCTTCGGCCAGCAGCTGCGGCGCCATATGTCTATCAACGGGGTTCAACTCGATCTCGCTGTTCCCGTTGACGATCCGACGACCTTGGCCGTCGTCGCACTGGACGCCGAGGGGAAAGCGTCATACTCGTTCCACACCGTTGGAACCACGAACTTCAACTGGACTGCCGATGAGTTCCCGCAGCTCGGGCACGATGATTGGGTACATTTTGGTTCCATCGGAGCCGTTCTCGACCCATCCTTCGCCGTGATGGAGCAATTCCTCGACGGGCTAGGGAACCGAATGAGTTTCGACCTGAATGTCCGTCCGAGCGTGTTGAACGACCCGGCCGACTACCGGCGGCGGATTTCGGCATTGCTTGAGCCAGTTGGTAGGAACGGCGGTTTCGCCAAAGCCTCGGATGAAGACCTCGAGTGGTTGTGTGAGCGACGCTGGTCGGCGACGGACTACGCGCAACGCCTGGTCAACGAGCATGGGCTTGAGGTGTTCCTGCTAACTCTGGGTCCCCAGGGTGCGTGCGCTATCGGACCTGATGGCGAACTATGCCGGGTTCCGGGTCGGAGTGTGGAACTGGTGGACACCGTCGGCGCCGGCGACACCTTCAACGCAGGCTTTCTGTCAACCTACCGCGGCAACAACCTGCTTGAAGCGCTCACCCGGGGCGTCGGTGCCTCGGCACTGGTGTGCACTCGTGTCGGCGCGCAACCGCCCACTTCCAGGGAATTGGACGAGTTTCTCGACTGGACCAAGAGCATTCCGGCTCCGTAGCCGGGCGCGGTATATTTGCTCGGCAGCATGCACAGGAGGAAACGTGAGCCGAGAGCAATATGACTACGGTGCCGCTCAGGAGAAGTGGCAGAAGTTCTGGGAGGAAGACCGGACATTCATCGCTTCGGAGGACAGTGACCTTGAGCGTCGTTATGTCCTCGACATGTTCCCCTATCCCTCGGGCGATCTTCACATGGGGCACGCCGAAGCCTACGCGATCGGTGATGTCGTCGCTCGTTTCCTGCGCCTGCGAGGGTATGAGGTATTGCATCCCTTCGGATGGGACTCCTTCGGGCTGCCTGCCGAAAACGCAGCCATCAGGAACAACGCGCATCCGGCTGAGTGGACCTACGCGAACATCGAGACCCAGGCGACGTCGCTCAGACGATACGGTTTGAGTATTGACTGGACTCGTCGCCTGCACACTTCCGATGAGGACTACTACCGCTGGACTCAGTGGCTGTTCCTGCGCTTCCACGAGCGCGGGCTTGCCTACCGAAAGGACTCCTTCGTCAACTGGTGTCCGCAGGACCAGACTGTTCTGGCGAACGAGCAGGTCGTCGACGGGCGGTGCGAGCGTTGCAAGGCAGAGGTGACGAAACGCAAGCTGAATCAGTGGTATTTCAAGATCACCGACTACGCTGAGCGGCTTCTCGCGGACATGGCCGAGCTGGAAGGTGGCTGGCCGGAGCACGTGTTGACCATGCAGCGCAACTGGATCGGCCGTTCCGAAGGGTCCTATGTGGACTTCGAGGTCGCGGGGCACGATCCGGTCAGGGTTTTCACCACGCGCCCGGACACCCTCTTCGGCGCTACCTACCTGGTGGTTGCGCCTGACTCAGAGTTGGCCGCCAGCTTGGTTTCCGAGGAGCAGAGGTCCGCGTTCGAGTCTTACCAGGAGCAGGTTAAGAGAGCAACCGAGATCGAACGCCAATCTACCGAGCGGGAGAAGACCGGCCTGTGGTTGGGCTGTTACGCCACCAACCCCGTCAATGGCGAGCAACTCCCGATCTGGGCCGCAGACTACGTGCTGGCGGATTACGGAACTGGCGCTGTCATGGCTGTCCCCGCGCACGATCAGCGGGATCTGGAGTTCGCGCTCAAGTTTAACCTGCCGGTGCGGGTTGTGCTGGACGTCAACGGTGCCGACCCCGCCAGCACCGGTAAGGCAGCGGAAGGCGACGGAGCCTACGTCAATTCTGGGCTGCTCGATGGGCTGACTACTGTGAGCGAAGGGGTCTCGCGAATTATCGCAAAGCTGGAGGCCGACGGCACAGGGGCCGGCACGGTGCAGTATCGACTGCGCGATTGGCTGTTGTCTCGCCAACGTTTCTGGGGTTGCCCGATCCCGATGGTTCACTGCCCGGCGTGCGGTGAGGTTCCGGTGCCCGACAAAGACCTGCCGGTGCGACTGCCCAACCTGCGCGGCGAACAGCTGGCGCCGAAGGGAACATCTCCGCTGGCAGCCGCAACTGACTGGGTGAACGTGGCGTGCCCGCAGTGTGGTAGGGACGCAAAACGCGACACTGACACGATGGACACCTTCGTGGACTCGTCCTGGTATTTCTTCAGATACTGCTCACCCAACTACGCTCAGGGGCCGTTCGACCCGGAAGCCGTACGAAAGTGGATGCCCGTGGCCCAGTACGTGGGCGGGATCGAGCATGCGATCCTGCATTTGCTCTACATGAGGTTCTTCTCCAAGGTGCTCCACGATCTGGGCCTCATCGACTTCGACGAGCCGATGCTGAAACTGATGAACCAGGGGCAGGTACTCAACCAGGGGCGGGCCATGAGCAAGTCCCTGGGCAACGGCGTGGATCTCGGTACTCAGCTGGGGGCCTACGGCGTCGATGCTGTCCGTCTGACGATGGTTTTCGCGGGGCCGCCGGAGGATGCCATCGACTGGGCCACCGTCTCACCTGCCAGCTCGCTCAAGTTCCTGCAGCGTGCGTGGCGCCTGGCTCAAGACGTCTCCTCCGACCCCGGGGTGGACTACGCAGCAGGTGACAAACAACTGCGCAAGGTGACGCACCGGGCCATTGCGGAGATTGGCGATCTGGTCGAAACCGGCAGATTCAACGTCGCCATCGCACGCATCATGGAACTCGTGAACTCTGTGCGTAAGGCGATCGATTCCGAGGCGGGCCCCGCCGATCCCGCCGTCCGCGAGGCCACGGAGTTCACCGCGCAGGCACTTTCCATGTTCGCCCCCTATGTGGCGGAGGAGATGTGGGAGAAGCTGGGACGCAAGGCTTCAGTTGCCAACAGCCGCTGGCCAAAGGCGGATGCGGAACTGGCCGCGGATGACACCGTGACCATGGTGGTCCAGATCCAGGGCAAGATCCGGGCAAAGATCAAGGTGCCGGTGGACATCACCGAAGAAGCTGCCCTGCAGCTGGCCCTTGCCGATCCTGGGGTCGGCCGCAGCCTGGAGGGCCGTGAATTGGCCAAGGTGATTGCCCGGCTGCCGAAGATGCTCAGCCTCGTGCCGGGTAAGTAGACGTAGCCCCGGGCCCCGTTCTCGGGGCCCGGGTGGAGTTGTCCACAGTTGAGTGCGCCGGTGGGCGGTGGCTGGTTTTCGTGACCCCTAATAGGGGCATGAAACATCGAGCCCGATCTGTAAGCGATGAGGTGGCGGAAGCTCGTCTGGCGCTGGTCAGCGAGGGAAAGAAACCGCTTGGCGCCGCGCGACGTGCGTTAGACGAACTGACGATGCCGGAGGATGACGCCCCGATCAAGGGCTGGCGCGCCAAGATACGCCTCAGTAGAAGCCACCTCCTTGCGTTGCTCCTCATAGGGCTGGCGCTTGTGGGGATCTTCGCGGTGAACCTCGCCGGGGCGCGCACCGTGGAGGCGGTGCCGATCGGCACGCCCCCGGTCAGCGTCTCGGCCAAGCCGTATAGCCCGGAGCCTAGCCACCCCCCGAAATTGTTGCGGGTCCACGTGCTTGGTGCGGTACAGAAGCCTGGGGTCTACTCGCTGCTGGAAGGGGCCATCGTCGCCGACGCCATCAAGGAGGCCGGTGGCATGGCTGAAGGCGCGGTGCCGGGTGAGCTGAACCTGGCCGCGCCGATCGCCGACGGACTGCAGGTTCGTGTTGGCACGACGGAGTCAGACAGCCGGACCAGCGCTGCGACGAGCAAGGGGTCAGGCAGTTTGAAGGAGCGAGTCAACATCAATACCGCCACGGCCGAAGAACTGGATCAGCTGCCCGGAATCGGACCGGCCACGGCCTCGGCCATTGTGCAATGGCGGGAGGAACACGGCAAGTTCAGCAGCCTCGACCAGCTACAAGAGATCTCGGGAATTGGGGCAAAGACCGTCGCCAAGCTGACCCCACACGTGACACTATGAGCCACGACTGGCGGCTGGTTCCTGCTGCCGTTTCTGCCTGGGCGGGTGCAGCTAGTGGAATCGCAGTGGGCCGTCCGTGGATCATGGTTTGCGTGGCGATGTTCGTCGCCGCAGCTCTCCTGCGGCGTTGGCCCGCTGTAGTGGTGGCACTCGTGGCCTTCGGCCTGTTCGGAGGGTACGCCGCTGCGCTGGCCACCCTTCGGGAGGAGTCGCCACTTTCGGAGCTGGCAGAGAAGAGAGCGAGCGTCCGCCTTGAGATCCGGCTGTTGGAGGAGCCAAAAGTCAGCGGAGCTACACCACCTCGCTTCTATGCCGCAGCGGAGACCAGCCGCATCGAGGCGCACGGGGCGGCCAAGGAGCAACGGACGCGCATCCTGTTGAACGGAAATGGTGATGAAGGGCAGCAGCTGGCACAGTTGAAGGTGGGCGCGACCTACTCCGTGACGGTTCGGCTCAAATCAGCCGCGAGTACGGAACCTTTTGCCGCAGTCGCCAACCTGAATGGTGTGGCCGAGGAATTGGTTCCTGCGGGTTTCCTCCACCGCATCGCGGGCAGCCTGCGTGCCGGATTGCGTGCCGCCATGGAGTTTTCGCCACCCGACCAGGCGGCACTTGTGCCGAGCTTGGTGGTCGGAGACACCTCAAGAATCGACGACACGACCCGCGAACGGTTCCGCACCACCGGGCTAACCCACCTCATGGCGGTGTCCGGCGCCAACCTTGCCTTGATGCTGGGCGTGGTGCTCGCCGCAGCTCGGGCCATCGGTTGCACGGCTTGGGTGATGCGGGTCGTCGGCTTGTTGGGAGTAGGCGGATTCATCATGATCTGCGGCCCTGAACCATCGGTGTTGCGTGCGGCCGCGATGGGCATCGTGGCAACTGTCGGCATCGGGGCGGGGAAAGGCCGGCGCAGTCTTCGCACGCTCGCTGTGGCTATCGTCGCGCTGCTCGCCTTCGACCCGTGGCTCAGCTGGGCGGCCGGCTTCTGGCTGTCCGTTCTGGCCTGCCTGGGCATCGTGTTGCTGGGCCCGTTGTTCGTCGAGCGGCTGACGCGATGGCTACCTCGCTGGCTGGCGGAAGCAATCGCCATTCCGCTGGCCGCTCAACTGGCCACACAGCCCGTGGTTACCGGGCTGAGCTCCCAGGTCTCGTTGGTGGGGATCCTGGCCAACGTCGCCGCCGGCCCTTTCGTCGGACCGACGACGGTTCTCGGCTTTGCGGCCTCCTTGCTGAGCATGTTGCCCCATGTCTCGCCCGGTGTGGGCTGGGCCGCGGGTTGGTGTTGCGCCCCCATTCTGTGGCTGGCGAACTGGTGTTCCAGCTTGCCGCAGCCGAGCCTGCCAGCCCCCGGCTGGCCCGGTGTCGTGCTCGTCACTCTGGGCGGACTCCTGCTGGGATGGTTGCTTCTGCGTTGCCTGGACAGTTGGCTGGTCACCAGCGCACTCGGGGCGCTGCTGCTTGTGCTGATAACGGTGCGGGAGCCGAACGCTACTGTGCCAGCCGACTGGCAAGTTGCCTTCTGCGACGTGGGCCAAGGGGACGCTACGGTGCTGCGAGCCGGCCCGGATTCGGCGGTGCTCGTCGACAGCGGCCCAGAGCCTCAGCCGCTCACCGACTGTCTGGCCGAGTTGGGCGTGCGCAGCCTGCCGCTTGTGGTGCTGACCCATTATCACGCTGACCACGTCGGTGGTTTCGACGTTGTTCGAGACTTCAAACCGGAGCTTGTCCTGGTTAGCAAGCTGCCCAGCCCCGTCAAAGCGGCTCGTCGAGTGGCGCAGGCCAGCGAACTGGACATCCGAACCGCGGCGGTGGGTGAGGAACTGAAGGTTGGGCAGGTACACTGGCAGACCGTTAGCGCATGGGAGCCGCCGGACGGGGACGCCGAGGCAGAGGGGGAGTCGTCGCGAGAAAACGATGCCTCCGTCGTGGGGGTCGCGACGGTGGGAGAGCTCAGGCTGCTGCTGCCGGGAGACTTGGAGGTGCCCGGCCAGCTGGAGGCGCTGCGTACCGCGCGGCAGAACGGAACGAACCTCAACGTGGATGTGCTCAAGCTGCCGCACCACGGCTCAGCAGGAGTAGTGAGGTCCTTCCTGGCGGCCAGCGGGGCCAGGCTTGCGGTGGTCAGTGCGGGCGCAGGGAACGAATACGGTCACCCGAGCAAGCGCGCACTGGACTACGCCCACTCGCTCGGCATGCAGATCATCCGGACCGATCTACAAGGTACCCTCGTTCTTTCGACAGCTCGAGGGCTGACCGCGCATCCGCTCGGCAAATGAAGCGGACTCGAAAATGTCGGGCGCCGGTGGCAGGCTTGGACGGTGAGTGTTTTTGGCAGCGCATTACTGGTCACCGGCAGCGAGTCTCTCCTGGCCGAACGGGCCGTGGCCGAGCGGAAGAAAGCCGCCTTGAGCGAGATGCCCGACGCCGAGGTGAACACCGTGCGTGCCGACGAGCTGGGGGAGCGGATGCTCAGCGAAGTGGTGGGGGGGTCTCTGTTCGCCAGCCACGTAATCGCTGTCATTGAGGACCTGGGGTCATGCCCAGCTGAAGCCATTGATGCCCTCGTCGCGGCCGTGAAGTCGCCCGTACCGGAGAGCTGCCTGATCCTGGTACATGGCGGTGGGAACAAGGGCAAGGGCGTTGTGGAGAAAGTAAAGAAGGCGGGGGCCGAAGTGGTCGCCGTCAAAGCCCCGAACGCCCGTGGGCTGCGCGACTTCGTGCTCCGGGAGGCCCGCAACCACCGGCTAAGGATGGACGGGGAAGCCGCCGAGACGCTGCTGGCAGCCGTTGGAACAGACCTTCGGGCCATCGCCGGTGCAGTCAGCCAGCTGGCGCAGGACTCTGAGAGTAGGGAGATCGACTCTTCCCTCGTCAGACGTTACTTCGCTGGCCGGGCCGAGGTCACCAGTTTTGCTGTGGCCGACGCCGCACTGGCCGGGCGATCGTCGGCCGCCATGGAGCAACTGCGCTGGGCGCTCGGAACCGGGGTCGCGCCTGTCCTGATCACGTCGGCGATGGCCGGAAACTTCCGCGGCCTGGGAAAATACCTCGAACTCAGCGGCAGGAGATCCTCCGACGGCGACCTCGCGGCCCGCCTCGGGGTGCCGTTCTTCAAGCTGCGTACCTTCGCCGAGTGCTCCAGATACTGGTCTGTGACCGGTGTCGCCGAGGCACTGCAAGCAATCGCGCAGGGCGACGCGGAGATCAAAGGCGCCGCAACCGACGCGGAGTACGCGCTGGAGAAGATGCTGTTGACAGTGCTGGCCCTGCGCGACCGACGCTGAGCATGAGGACAGCAAACAGCGCCTCGGCTACCGAGTATGCCGAGGCGCTTGTTGAGCGCTGCGTTACTTGCTCAGCGCAGCGGTTGCCAGGCTGAGCGCAGACTTGCGGTTTGCGGCCTGATTGGCGTGGATGACGCCCTTGGAAACGGCCTTGTCCAGCGCGCGATTGGCCACCGCGGTCAGCTCGGCAGCCTTCGCAGCATCGCCCTCAGCGATCGCCAGACGGGCATTGCGGACGTAGGTGCGCAGTTGCGACTTGACCGCTTTGTTGCGCTGACGCGCCTTCTCGTTGGTCTTGATGCGCTTCTGCTGAGACTTGATGTTTGCCACGAATGAAATCCTTTGCGTACTCGGTACAGCGTCAAGTAGACGCGACGCTCAACTGTACACTCCAACCAACGAACTCGCAAAGCTCCAGGCAATTTGAGAAGATAGCCGGGCAACAACCACTCTTCAGCACAAGGAATGATGCATGGCTCGTCCCGGCAAGACTGACCCGTCGATCATCCGCAATTTCTGCATCATCGCGCACATCGACCACGGCAAGTCCACACTGGCCGACCGGATGTTGCAACTCACCAAGGTGGTGGACGAGCGGCAGATGCGTGCGCAGTACCTCGATCGCATGGACATCGAACGGGAACGCGGCATCACCATCAAGTCGCAGGCGGTACGCATGCCCTGGGACGTAGACGGCGTCACACACGTGCTGAACATGATCGATACTCCTGGCCACGTCGACTTCAACTATGAGGTATCACGCTCGCTTCAGGCCTGTGAGGGCGCGATCCTGCTGGTCGACGCAGCTCAGGGCATTGAGGCCCAGACCCTCGCCAACCTATATCTGGCAATCGAAGCCAACCTGACGATCATCCCGGTGCTTAACAAGATCGACCTGCCCGGAGCGGATCCAGACAAGTACGCGGCCGAGGTGGCAGGCATCATCGGCTGTGACGAGAGCGAAGTGCTTCGCGTTTCCGGGAAGACAGGTGTTGGTGTTCCGGAGCTGCTGGATGACGTGGTGGCCCGCATCCCGGCTCCGGAAGGGGACGCGGATGCCCCTGCCCGGGCGCTGATCTTCGACTCGGTGTACGACACGTTCCGCGGAGTCGTCACGTACGTGCGCGTGGTGGATGGTTCGTTGCGGCACCGAGACCGGATCCTGATGATGTCCACGAACGCTGAGCACGAGCTGCTTGAGGTGGGTGTGATCGCCCCGGAGCCAACCAAAGCAGACGCCATCGGCGTCGGGGAAGTGGGTTATCTGATTACTGGGGTCAAGGACGTTCGCCAGTCCCGGGTGGGCGATACCGTGACCACGGTCACCAATCGCGCTCGCCAGGACCTGGGCGGCTACGAACCGCCGGTTCCCATGGTTTACGCGGGCCTCTACCCGATTGACGGAGACGACTTCTCCGAGCTGCGAGAGGCGCTGGATAAGCTGCAGTTGAATGACGCCGCGCTGAGCTACGAGCCGGAGACATCCAGCGCCCTCGGTTTCGGATTCCGGGTTGGCTTTCTCGGGTTGCTGCACATGGAGATCGTGCGAGAACGGCTCGAACGAGAGTTCAATCTGGATTTGATCTCCACCGCACCCAGCGTTGTGTACCGCGTGGTGATGGAGGATCATTCGGAGCACATCGTCACCAACCCATCGGAGTTCCCATCTGGGAAGGTGGCCGAGATCTTCGAACCCGTGGTGAACGCCACAATCTTGGCCCCGAGTGACTACATTGGCACCATCTTGGACCTGTGCCAGACCCGTCGGGGCATCCAGAAAGGCCTGGATTACCTGTCGGAGGACCGCGTCGAGATCCGCTACACGCTGCCGTTGGGTGAGATCGTGTTCGATTTCTTCGACGCCTTGAAGTCCCGCACCAAGGGGTACGCCTCGCTCGACTACGAACCGGCGGGGGAACTGGCGGCCGATCTGGTGAAGGTGGACATCTTGTTGCACGGTGACGCGGTGGATGCGTTCTCCGCGATCGTACACCGGGAATCGGCTTATTCCTACGGCTTGAAGATGGCCTCTAAGCTGAAAGAACTGATTCCGCGTCAACAGTTCGAGGTGCCCATCCAGGCCGCCATCGGAACGCGCGTCATCGCCCGCGAAACCATCAGAGCCATCCGCAAGGATGTGCTCAGCAAGTGCTACGGCGGCGATATCTCACGCAAGCGCAAGCTTCTGGAAAAGCAGAAGGAAGGAAAGAAGCGCATGAAGATGGTTGGGCGCGTCGAAGTGCCACAAGAGGCCTTCGTCGCGGCCCTATCCACCTCTGAGCCTCCGAAGAAGAACTGATCTGGGAGGCGCGGATTCAGCTGGGCAGCAGGCCCAGCCTACGCACCGCCTCTGCCTCCGCCTGCAGCTCTCCCACCGAGGCGTCGATGCGTGAACGCGCCAGGGCGTTCAATCTGAGCCCCTCCACGACGGTGTGGTCGCCGCCGCGGCAACGCACCGGAAACGAGCACATCAAACCCTCCGGGACTCCATATTCACCGTGGCTGTACACCGCCATCGATGTCCAGTCCCCGGGCGGTGTTCCGCGGAACCAGTCGCGGGCGTGCTCGAGGGTCGCATTCGCGGCAGAAGCCGCCGACGACTTGCCGCGGGCCGCGATGACCCCCGCACCTCGTCGGGCAACGGCCGGCGCGAAATCGAGGCTCAACCAGCCCTCGTCCACCCAGCTTGTGGCTGGGGAGCCGAGTATCGTCGCGTGGTAGGCGTCTGCGTACTGGGTGGCCGAATGGTTGCCCCAGATAGTCAGCTGCCGAACATCCTGCGGCCGTTGACGCACTTTGCGCGCCAACATTGCCCGCGCCCTGTTGTGGTCCAGCCGGGTCAAGGCCGTGAACCGCTCTGGTGGCACGCCACGGGCGTGCCTGGCAGCGATATAGGCGTTCGTGTTGGCGGGATTCCCCGTGACCACCACCCGTAGGTCATCTGCTGCGACCGCGGCGAGAGCCGCTCCCTGTTCAGCGAAGATGCTGCCGTTGGCGCTCAGCAGTTCAGAGCGCTCCATTCCCGCCCTGCGCGGTGCGGCACCAATCAGCAGCGCCAGGTTTACGCCGTCGAACACCCGACGAGGGTCAGAACCGATCTGCACATCTACCAAGGCTTTGGGGGCACAGTCAACGAGTTCCATGACCACGCCGTCCAGGGCCTTCAACGCTCCCTCGACCTCAAGCAGGCGCAACTCGATCGGCCGGTCTCCGCAGAGATCACCTTGGACGATTCTGGTGAGGATCGCGTAACCGATTTGCCCGGCGGCGCCCGTCACCGCAACCCTGAGCCGGTTCATCGGACGTTCAGATCCCCGACGAGGACGCAGCGGCGCCGGCGAGCGAAATTGCGGGCCCGGGTGAGCCCCTCGCCCGTCGGACCTGCGATGGTGAACGTGGAATAGCCCTCGCCTCCGATGCCGATTCCGGTGAACGACGACCCGTTCTTCACGAAGATCGTGGTCTGGATCAGCTTGCCCATCAGCGTCAGCTTGGACACGTCGCGCGAGTGCATGATCGCAGTGTGCCTGTTACCGTGCTCCAGCTTGCAGGCCAAATCGATCGCTGCATCCACGTCCGGCACCCGAACCAACCCGATGATCGGCATCATCATCTCCTCCACCACGAAAGGATGGTCCTGTGCTGCCTCGAACACCAGCAGCCGCACCCCTGCTGGGGCAGTCACGCCGATGGCTTCCAGAATCTGCGTCGCGGGCTTGCCCACCCAGTCAGTTGCGGGGCCCCTCTTGCCCAGGAGAATCCCTTCCAGACGATGGACCTGCTCCGCAGCCAGCTCGAAGGCGCCGTTCTTCACCATGTTGAACTTCAGCAGGTCAGCGATGGCGTCGACCGCTACGATCTCCTTCTCGGAGGTGCAGGGCAGGTTGTTGTCGAAACTCGCCCCATCAACGATGCACTTGGCTGCGTGCTCCAGATCCGCCGTCGTGTCCACCACGACAGGAGGATTGCCTGCTCCCGCGCCGATCGCTTTTTTGCCCGAGGACAGCACGCTGCGCACGATGCCGGGACCGCCCGTGGCCACGAGCAACCGAACGTCTGGGTGCGCCATCATCGCCTGGGTGTTCTCGATCGACGGTTCCGCCACTGTTACCACGAGGTTCTCAGGTGCACCGACTGCGCGCAACGCCCGGTTGATGACCCGCACCTGCCAAAGTGACAAGTCGCGGGCACGAGGATGGGGACTGAAGACCACCGCGTTGCCGGCCGCCAACATCCCGATGGTGTTGCAGGTGATGGTCTCGGTCGGGTTGGTGGTCGGTGTGATCGCCCCGATGACACCATAGGGTGAGTACTCGACGGTGGTGAGCCCATCGTCTCCCGACCAGGCCTCGGTCACCAGATCCTCGACGCCAGGCGTCAACTCTGCGGCGGCCTTGTTCTTGAGGTATTTGTGTCCGACGTCGCCCATCCCAGTCTGGAGCACGGCTTGGCTCGCCATGTGATCCAGGTGATCGGGCTCCAGCATGGCCTCGCGGATGGCCGCGACAAAGCGCCTGCGATCGGCCATCGAGCAGCGCAGATACTCCCGCCAGGCCTGGTCCGCGGCCGCTACGGCCTCATCCATTGATGGAAAGACCCCGTCGCTGTACTCGGCTTGCGCGCCCGAACCTTCGTTCGAGCTGAGTTGGCTTGGGAGCCGCTCCAGCACCTTCCTGATCGTCTCTTCCAGCAGCGTGGGATCCAACATCATTCCTCATCTCCTTGTGCGTTTGTCCAAGCGAGCGCGTACTCGGCGATCAGGCAGTCCTCCTCGACCGTGCCGCCGGAAACACCCAACCCTCCCAGCAGGTGGCCGCGCTCATCGAATAGGGGGAAACCACCGCCGAACAGCACCACGCGCCCCTGGTTGCCGTCGGCCAGGCCGGGGAGCACCGTCGAGGCGGCCTCGCCCAGATTGGCGGTGGTCTGCTTGAAAGCAGCCGCCGTCCATGCCTTGTTCAGTGCGATATCAGTGCTGGCCAGCAGCGTGTCGCTCATGCGCTCGAATGCCACTAGCCCGCCTCCGGCGTCCACGACAGCCACCGCTACGGGCACGCCCAGCGCACGCGCTTTGTCCTGGGCGCGCGCGACGAGCAGCTGGGCACGGGTCAAAACCGTGTCGTTGGGAAGGACCGTCAGGTGTTGTTTGACGGCCTTTCGGACGATCGCCTCGATGCGTTGCGCGTCTGCCCAGGATTCGCTCAGCCTCGCCAGCGCGTACACCGCGTCCGAGAGCCGATTCAAAAACTTGATCAACTCCGCGCGGACCTGCTCGTGTGCCGACAAGGTGAGAGTTCGTCGCTCGGCGCGGCGCACGATAGTGCGGGCAACATGGAAAACCGCGGAACGGGTGTCTCTTCCGGGAACCACGAACGCGCGCTGTGGGCCGGTAACAGCCAGGCAGTCGTCAATGAGGTTCTCCAACTCGACGATGTCGTGAGCGTCAATTCGACCGTCGAGTTTCGCGGCCCCAGCCTCGTCGCTGGCCAACTCAGCGGCCAAGACAAACAAACGGTGCTGGATCCGGTGCACCCGATCGCGCCAATCGCCCTCCGGCAAGAGCGTCTTGGCTGCTCCCAAGGCAGAATTCGCCTCGTCCACCGCGCCGTAGGCCTCGACGCGTAGGCTGTCTTTGGCGACCCGGGAACCGCCGAACAGCCCCGTGTCTCCGGCGTCACCGGTGCGCGTGTAGATAGCAGGCATCTCACGCCTCATCTATCTCTACAGCGTCCACGATGCCCACTATCGTGGCGTCCAGGGGAGCCTGCGGTTTGTCCGCGCCGAAGCGGGCGCTGGAACCCTTGGTGATGATCACGGTTTCGCCCCGGCCCGCACCGACGGTGTCCACGGCCACCTCTGGAGCCGCGCACGCATCGCCTTCCTTGTCCAGACGCTGGGTCAACAACAGTTTGAACCCAACCAGGCGCTCATCCTTGGTGGTGGATACTACCGTTCCGATGACTTTCGCGAGATACATTTCAGCTCCTTTGCTGGAAGGTGATGTTTCGCTTGTGGGCTAGGTCTCGTGCTAGATCCGTCACGATGGCGCGCGGGGCAATCCCAAGCGTCGAACCTTCCGGGGCTAGCGCGACGGTGGCTTGCGTGACCAGTCGCAACTCCTCTTTCGCTGGCTTCTCCGAGGCCGGGGACCGCCCGGGGCTGATGTGGCCCAGTACCGCTTCGTCGAGGAGAGTGGCGGGAGTGAGGGTCACCCCAAAACTCCGAATCATTTCGAGATTTCGGTGCAGCATCGCCTGGTAGGCCGCGGGCATGTTGGGAAACCAACCGCGCTTGGCCTCGGAGTCGGGGCAGGCACCGTCAACCACGGCAATCACTGGGCGGTTCGACATGATGAACTCCGCCATGAGGTTGGAAGCCAGGCAGTCGCCGATTCCGTGCGCAACTTTCGCGAAAAGATTGACCGTGGCGGTGGGCACTATGAGCAGGTCATGGGCCGTGGTGAGCGAGTCAGCAGCTGGCGTCATTCCGACGTCGGCAATCCGCTGCTCATCCAGGATGCGCTCGGCGCTAGGAGTCCGAGTCCAATCGAGTTGGACGGCGTCCGTGAGGCGTCGCAACGCCGCCAACGAGTCATCGAAGCCGAGTAGCGCGCCAGTGAACAGCACGAGTGCCCTGGGCCGTCGAGCCGGCAGCCCAAACTCGGCCAGCACGCGGCGAATGATACGTTCGATCTCTTGTTCGGTCATGGTTGACCTTTCAAAGCGGTACCTAGGGGAGTGGGGAAAAGCGGGTGGGCGGGAGCCTCCACCGGCCTACCGAGAACGGCGGAGAACACCCTCGTCGACTCGGGGAACGAAGTGGCGCCGCCCACCAGGAACACCTGATCCACCTCGCGCCCGGCCAGGATGCGTTTTGCGATGCTGGCCATCTTCTCCATCGTTGGGCGGATGAGCCCGAACACGAGCTTGGACTCAGCGGGGTCTTTCTTCAGTGTCTCTGCGGTGTCGTAGTCGAGGCCCAGCGCCCCGGAGAGCACCAAAGTCATGTGGTGGCCGCCCGTCGGTTCGTCGTCGGAAACGACGCAATTCCCATCTGCGAGGATGGAGACCCCGGTGGTGCCGTGACCGACGTCAATGACGGCTCCGCTGCGGATGCCGAGAGCCCGGGCGGCGGCCACGGGTTCATCCACGATCTCGGCAACGCTGAGTTGGCAGGCCTCCACCACGTTGCTGAAGATTCTTGCGGTTGCCTTGTCAATTCCCGGTGGGACTGCGATGGCCGCGGAGTTGAACTCGTGGTTCAGCTTTGCCTGCAGCTCTGCCAGGAGCTGTTGCACCGTACGAACCGCGCCCAACCAGTCCACGACAATGCCGTCGCGCACCACCGTCGACGAGCGCCAGGCCCCGGCAACCGGCTGGCCGTGCAGGTCCGCGACGGCGAGCACGATGTTGCCGGTGCCGAGGTCGATGCCCAGCCGTAGGGGCCCTGTGACCTTGGCGGTTTCTCCCGAACCAACGAGATGGGAGAACTGCGCCAGTCGACGATGATGCGGATCCATGGTTACTTCCCGAGGATTGTGGCCCAGTCGCCGGTGCTTGCTCCGATGGCGTTGCCCTCATCGGTGTCGAGATGCAGTTCCAGGAGGAAGGACGGTTTGACACGCACTAGGAAATGCTCCAAGATGCCGCCACGTTCGCCGTCGAATTGCACACGGACTCGGTCCTGGTCGTTCAGGCCGAGCGCGGCCGCGTCGTCGGGGCTCATGTGGATGTGTCGCCCCGCGACGATGGCCGCGTGCTCCATCTGGATGCGTCCCGCCGGGCCGGAGATTTCGATCGGACCAGCGTTTTCGAGTTGGCCCGATTGCGCCATCGGGGCCGAGACACCAAGCGCATAACAGTCGGTGCGGGAGAGTTCCACCTGTGTTGCGGGCCGGTTAGGGCCCATGACCCGCACCCGTTCCATCGAACCTCGGGGGCCATGCAGCGTCACGACTTCCTCGGCCGCGAATTCGCCGCGCTGCCGAACATACTTCTTCACCTTGGGGGCCTCATAGCCGAACAAGGTTCGGAAGTCGGCGTCGCTCAGGTGAACGTGCCGGTTGGATATGCCGACCATCACTCGGTGGGGGTTGGCCTCGTTCAGCTGGGACAGCACGCGCGACGCGATCTCGGAAATCAGTTGCTGCTCGTTCATGGTCAGGCCTTGGGCAGCAGTTTCTCGACGTCACTGTGTGGGCGCGGGATCACGTGCTGGCTGACGAGTTCACCCACCTTGGCTGCTGCGGCGGATCCGGCGTCCACAGCCGCCTTGACCGCGCCGACGTCGCCGCGCACCATCACGGTCACGAATCCGGCACCGATCTTCTCGGATCCGACGAGGGTGACGTTTGCGGATTTTGTCATGGCGTCGGCGGCCTCGACGGCCCCGACGAATCCCTTGGTCTCAACGAGACCCAGTGCTTGGCTCATGCTTGCTTCCTCCTCGAGGTGGTTGTCTTGGCGGTGGTCGCCATGGCCGCAGCGGGCGCTGCGGTGATCTTGGGCGTCGGATGCTGGGCGGCCCGCGGTGCGGGCGACTCAGTTTCGGCGGATTTTTTGGTTAGGTCGGGGTTCGCCTCCTTGGCCGGCGGCGCAGTTTTCTTTGGCCGCTCCACGGGCTTCGGCGGCCGGTAGCCGACGGTGGAGTTGTTGTGCACAAGGCTTTCGATCTGCTCGTTGGGTCTGGGTATCACGTGGTGGCTCACTACCCGCGAGATTCGACTCGCTGCGGTGCAGGCGGCGATGACCGCTGCCTGCACCGCGCCCACCTGCCCGAGTACCTTGATGGTCACGTACCCGCCGCCCTTGGCGAGTTCGTAGCCAACCAGCTCCACGTTGGCGGTCTTACAGGCGACGTCGGCGGCCTCTATTGCAGCCACTAGCCCGACAGTCTCCACTGTTCCAAGTGCTTGCATTACTGGTTCCTTTCGGTGAATCCTCGGAGCGGGATTCGTTTCACGATCCGGGCGGCGTTGGAGCCCAGCAGACGGGCGGCCTCAGCCGAGGTTGATTGGACGACGATGTAGGGTCGAGCCTCAGGCAGCTTGTCGAGGGTGACCACGGCATAGTCGAGGGACATACCGATGCCCACGCCTAGCCGGGACGAGGTGGCTGCGCTTTTCGCGAGCACCAGGGGATTCAGCTCCTCCCGATGGCTGACGACGCACGGCACGCCCTCTTCCTCGACGCCGAGGAGAACCGCACTCAGCTGCCTCTCGTCCAGCCCGGTGGCGGCGAAAAGCTCGATGGTGGGGCTCTCAGCAGGTGGAATCCGCATCATGACCCCATCCAACTGAGGGCCAGACCGGTGGCAACGGCGTTACGGGGCCCTTCGGTGCCGCGGATGTTTGCGCGTCCGGCGACCACGCGGTATTCGGCCAGCGCCTTCGTCACCAGCTGCGGGATCTCGAAGTCGAGGGCGGAGCCGCCGACCAGCACCACGAAATCGATGCCGCGGATGTTGTCGGTGGGGCTCACTCGACGCAGCGCGCGCAACGAGTTGGTGACGAATACACGCTCCTTAGCCCGAATACGCACCTGGCGGATGGTCTCCACCGGCAGATCGATCTCTAGCGGAACCATGCCGTCGGGTTTCAGAATCACCACCCGCGCGTACAGGTGAGGGGGCAGCGGCTCGTCGAAAAACTGCACGGTGCCGTCCTCATGCCGGATGTTGAACACCGTTTCCACCCGGGCCAGCGGATAACGCTTGACGTCCTCTGCGGTGTCGAACAGCTCCAGACCCAACTCGGACTGGATCATCAGCGTGACCATGTCTCCAGCACCGGCGAGGTGGATGGAGGTCCCGCTGCCGTCTGCCCGCATGATGGAGGCATCCGTTGACCCCGCGCCCATGTCTAGGATTGCAATGGGTGCGGCAGTACCGGGGGTGGTCAGCGCGCCGCGGATGGCCATGTCGGCCTCCACTCCTCCCACCTCAACCGGCACACCGAACTGCGCCGCCATCTCGTTTGCGAGGCGTTGCATCTGCAGTCTGTCGGTTTTCACCATCACGGCAATCCCGACGGCGGCCTCCATCGCGAACTCCTCGGCCACGCCCCCGGCCACTCGCCGCGGAACATGTGTGTCGACGGCCAGCAGATCCGTGATCTTCACCGATTTCGGGTCGAGGTTGGTCAGCCCGCCCATGGTGACTCGCACCTTTTCCATCATGCCGCCGACGTTGGTGCCCGGCTGGCCGGTGATGTCGTCGACATCTGGGTTCTTCGCCAGGGCGGTCATGATGGCCTCGGCGCCCTCATCAACATCGACCTCTACTGTGCGCTGCACGCTCTGGAAGCTGATCTTGCCCGCAGGGATCCTGCGCTCCTTCACATCGCCTTGCGGGGTCTTGATCACCACTGCTGAGCGGTTGCCGACGAGCGAGCGGGCGAGCGGGACGACCTGCTTTGTGTCGTCTGCATCCAAACCGAACAGGGTGGCGATCCCGAACGGGTTGGACAGGGTCTCGACGATGCGTCCCACTTCTGCGACCTCGACGGCCGCCAGCATTCCAATGGGCACCTTCTCGATATGGGCCACCTCATCAACGATCGGAATTTTGTTGGTCAACCGGTTATGCACCAGCACACCGTCGTCAAGTTGCAGGATCGCTCCGGCGACGGGTATTCGGTCAACCGCCTCGTTGATCAGGCGGGCCACCTCCTCGAAGGAGCGGCTGCGATCAGCCACGATGATCACAGGATCAGTCCCGCGCCAGGTGGGCAGGTCGGCCAGCAGCACCGTGCGGCCGACGCCGATGCCCAAGCCTCCCGGGGTCGCAGGGTTGTGACCGATCATCGTCGACTCGGTGATGATGGTCTCCGTGATGGTCTCCATCGCGACATCACCGATGACGGGGGCGGCCTCGTTAATCCGCACCAGATCCAGATCCGTCATCTTCAGGCCGGCCCGCTCCAGCGCGACGCTCAGGGCTTGGAAGACGCCCTTGATGTTCGCGTCCGTTCCCTTGATCCCGGTGGTGGGGATCGTGGCGGAGGCCAGGAAACGAAGGGAGTCGCCGGTGCGCTCGGCGAGCGCAACCTCAGTGCTTGCATTGCCGATGTCGATCCCGGCGACGATACCCATCGTTGGATTTCCTTCCTTGCTTGCTCAAACTGGCCGAGATCGGCCGGTGCTCAGTCGATCCGCAGACGATCCCGCTGCTCGTAGACGTCCGCAGCCTGCCGCACGAAACCGGCGGAGACCTTGGCCTGGTACTTCTGGTCCAGCTCGTCGGCGATGGCGTAGAGCTCGGCCTTCGTGGAGCGGTACGGGCGCAGCGCGTTGTAGATCTCCAGGAGCCGCTCGTCGGGTACGGCGACGAGCTCGGCCGCCCGGCGCATGTTGCGTGCCAGCGGGGCGCGCCCGGTGTCGTCCGCCACCTGGGCCTGCAACTCGAGGGTCTCCGGGGTGATCCGGAACTCGCTGGGGGACAGCGTGCCCGCCTTGACCTTGTCGAACTCCAAGTCGGTGAGGCTCAACCCGCCCGGAGTGGAGACCATCTCAGGATGCTTCTCCGCAAGCGGATAGTGTTCCTTGCTCACCTTGGTCGCTCGGCCAGGCGTGCCGGCGGGTTCCTTCTTCTGGAAGGAGACCTGCTGCTGGCCGAGATCCTTCATCACTTCGGCCATGATTTGGCGGATGAGTTGTTCTTGATCCATGGCGGTCTCCTAGACGTACGCGATTTGCAGGGCCGATGCCTTGCGCCGCTGGTCGGTTAGCTTGGTCTCCTTGTTGTGCAGCAGCGCTGCGACGGCCTGGTACTTCGGCCGGGCCATCTGGTCGTTGCGCACGGGCACCGGGCTGGGGGACTGGCCCTTCGCGTAGAGGGCGGCGTTCTTGCCGATTGCGCGGAAGGTGTCGAGATCCAGCAAAGGAGCCTGCGAGAACAACTCCAGGTTGGAAAGCGGCGGCAGGTCTTTCTGATGAATCACCGTGGTCCCCCGGGACTGGATGCCGATGCCGATGCCGGAGCCGGAGTGCTTGGCCGCCTCGTGGGCGATGAACCCGACGTCGGCGGTGCGGTAGACCTTGATGAAGCGGTAGTTCAGGCCCTCCTCCTCGATGCCGGCGGTGATCTGTTTCAACACGTCGCCGTGCTTGAGTCCGGTGATCGTTTCCATGATCTGGGTGCTGAACGCGGGCGATAGCGCGACCACCACCTCCTTGGGGTCGGATCCGACGGCGGCCTCGCCTTGCTCGGTGAGGCGCACCGTTGCGCTCGGGTTCACCTTCACCGGGGCCTGCTGGGGAGTGGGCTGGGCGGTCTGCTCGGCCAACACCTCCAAGATCACCTTCTGGATCAGTTCCTTCAAAGTTGCTTGATCGACGCTCATGATCACACCTCCTCCGGGCTGATTGCGGAGCGCACCTGCTTGATCTCGTCCCAACGCTGGTCCGTGATCAGGTATCCGGTCTGCGGGCCGTGGTAGTCGTTCGGGTAGTTCACTGCGGAATTGACGTTGAAGCTCTCGTCAAAGATCGCGGAGGTGTGCAGGTAGTCACCTGCGACGCGCCGCTTCAGCAGGTTGAAGACAGAGCTGGCCACGTCGTCGAAGCCTCCACGGGAGAGGGCCAGCGCCACGTCCATGCCGGTGGTTCCCCGCTTCATCATCTCTTCGGTTGCTTTGAGATCCTCGACGACGTTGCGCTTGGGCATGTCCTTGGAGCCGTGCGCATAGGTGGCCGCCTCGACCTCCTCGTCGGTGATCTCGGTGAGGCCGAGTTCACGGAAAGCCGCCTGCGTTGCCCTGGCAGCCTTGTTTCGCACACGCACGACTTCCTCTTCGAGCGCCGGGGTGAGGCCGCCGTCGACATGCAGGTCGCGCTGCAGGATGTTCCAGTCGTCGTAGTCCTCGGCGTCCCAGTTGGAGCCCGCGAACATGTTGTCGTAGTTCGGGGTGGCCGAGTAGCCGGAGCAGATGAAGTCGGTGCCAGGCACGAACTGCATCAGGGAGCGGGCCACGCGGCGCAGATCGGAGTGTGTGAAGGTCTGGTCGTTGGATGAGGCGCATTCCAGGTCGAGCATCATCGCGATCAGGTTCTCGGCCAGGATCGCGCGGATGCCCTGCGGTACTGCGGCGGGAACACCGACACAGCTGACGGAGCCGTTCTGAGTACCCTGGGAACCAGCGGCCTTCGTCACGAACAGGCAACGAGCCTCCAGGTAGAGCATGGACTTGCCCTCGGCGAAGCCCATCTGCACTTCGGAACCGGTGCCCGAGGTGAAACGCATCTTCAGCCCGCGCGACGCGTAGCAGGACGCGAGAAATGCCTTGGACCACGGCGTATCGTCGCCGTCCATGAAGACATCCTCGGTGCCGTAAACGGAGACGGTCTCGGCGTAGGCGGTGAGGCCGCGCATTCCGAGGGTCAACTCGGTGGCTTCCTCAACGGCGCACTGGGTGAGAGTTCCAGGTCGACCAACCTGGGAACCGATGAGTAGAGCCAATGCGTTGAACGGCGCGTAGCGCACGATGCCGACGGTGGTCTCCATCTCTGCGAATCCGCGGATGGCCGCTTCGGCGGCGTCTGCCGCAATCTGGACGGGGTTGTCCGCGAGGTTCGTCACGTGGCACTGGTTGGCGGGGGAGCGTCGGGCGCGAAGCTTGGTTACTGCGAGCATCATCTCCAGCACACTCATGTGATTAACGATCTCGGTCAGCTTGGCCGGCGTCATGGCTGTGGTGAGTGGGATGATTTCGGAGCGTGGCACGTTGATGTCGCAAAGTCTGCGGGCCATCTCCAGGGAGTCTATGGCCATCGCCTGCTCAGCCAACTCCAGGTTGATGCCGTAGGAGGCGATGAAGGTGTCCAGCATGTCGAACTCGGAGCATGACTTGCCGTCAAGTTCGGTCACGTGACCGTTCTCGATCCGGATGGAGGGCGTCGGGTCGTTCGGCGACTTCATCGCGATCAGCCCGACCTCTGCCCACTCCGTGACGAAGCCGTCTTGGTTCACTGGGCGCGCATCGAGCGCCTCAAATCTCTTGGAACGCATTGCTGTAACTCTTAGATGTACGGGGTGGTGGCGGACGTGGGCACGGAACCGAGGGCGCCCAGGAGGCCGATACCCACCTCTCGGGCGGCGATGATTGCCTGGCGGACAGCTCCGGAGTCGCCGCTGAAGGCCGAGATCACCTCGTTGCTGAAGCTGGTGCCTTTGGCGGGGCTGGAGTAGGCGATCACGTCAATGGTGGACGCCTTGACCGCGGTGTCGGCGAGAACGACGCCGATCGCCGCCGGTGCGCCAACCGTGATGCCGAAGCTCTTGCCGAGGGGGGCACCGAAGGCCATGTTGAGCGCGTAGGAGGCGCGAGCGGTGTACTGGAATTCGAGATGGCCGGCCTCGTTGGCGTACACGTCGCCAAAGGTCCGATCCAGCTCGCCCAGCGTCACCTCAACGGCGCGACGGGCGTCGGACACGTCCTCAGCGCCGAATACGATCAACGAGCCGTGGCCCGCACCGCCCTGCGTGTCGCGGGGGAGCTCGATTTTCAGCACCTCAGAGTTGGTGGCCTTGACGGCTTCGTCCGCCGCGAAGATGTGCGGCCCGGCACCGGTGCGGGCGCCCACGATGCCGATGGAGCGGTACTTCTTGTCGAGCTCCATCATCTCGTGCAGCTTGGGATCCACGTTGGCGATCACCAGGCCGATGGTCTCCCCGATCGCGGTGCCCACGAATTCGGTGCAGGCAGGACGGGCGGGAGCAGCTGGGGCTGCTGGGGCCGCGGGGGCGGCTTGCGCTGGAGCGTCGACCGTCCCGCCGAGCTGCTTCATGACCTCGGCCATGACCTTGTTCATCAGTTCGTCTTGCATGTTCGCTCCCCAACTCACTTCGCGTTGACCGGCAAGATTTTCTCGACGTCGGTGTGCGGGCGTGGGATAACGTGCACGCTGACCAGCTCGCCGACCTTGCTCGCGGCAGCTGCGCCGGCGTCTGCGGCGGCCTTCACCGCACCGACATCCCCGCGGACCATGACCGTGACGAAGCCGGCACCGATCTTCTCGCTACCGACCAGTTGTACGTTGGCCGACTTCACCATGGCATCCGCTGCCTCGACAGCACCCACGAAACCTTTCGTCTCGACCATGCCAAGTGCTTCTTGCATGTTTGACTCCTTTGTCCAGGAAGCGCCTACGGCGCCGCTTCCTCTACAGGGTAGGCAGGGTTTGTGTACACGGAACGAGCCACGTGTTACACATTTCGACCCTTCCGGCGCTCGTGGAGCTTCCTGGGGTTAGGGTTGGGTACCGAGCAGGGAGTTGAACATGGACGTTCAGGACAAGCAGCGCATCATCCAGGAGTTCGTTCCTGGCAAACAGGTGACCTTGGCCCACATCATCGCTAACCCGGACGAGGCGCTTTACGCGAAGGTCGGGTTGACGACCCAGACGCGTGGCGCTGTTGCTGTGCTCACCATCACGCCCGGCGAGGCAGCAGTGATCGCCGCCGATATCGCGACGAAGGCTGCAGGGGTGCACTTGGGCTACGTGGATCGTTTCTCCGGATCGCTGTTGCTGGTGGGCGCACTGGCGGATGTCGAATCCTCGGTCCGGTCCATCGTCGAGACGCTAGAGCAACTGGGTTTTACCCCGGCACCGATGACGAGAACGTGATGTACCGGCCGACTCTTCTGGTGGGCAGCGTGGGCGCGGGCAAAACGACGTTGCGGCAGCGGCTGTTGGGGGAGGAAATTGAGTACGCCAAGACTCAGGCGATGGACGTCGTCGGAAACATCGTCGATACGCCCGGGGAATACCTGGACCACGGCCGGCTGAATCGGGCACTCACCATCAGTGCATACGACGTGGAGATCGTGGTTCTGGTTCTGGATCCAACTGCGGACAACTCCCGCTTCAACCCGGGGTATGCAGCGGCCCTCAACCGCCGGACTGTTGGCGTGGTGACCAAACGCGATGTTGCCACCGTGGCTCAGCTGGCGGATGCGCGGGAGAATCTGGTGCGGGCGGGGGCTGAGCGAGTGATCGTGGTGAGCGGTGTCACAGGACAAGGGATCAACGAACTGAAGGAGGCGCTATGCAGCACGTCGACTTGAGCGGTTTCGATCCCGGTCTGCTCGACCTGCGCAGGCTGATCGATATAGAGAAACTGCAGGCGATTCAGGAGGAGTTCGCGCGCGACACCGGGCTCGCCATGATTACCGTCGATGCAATGGGCACTCCCGTCACCGAGGCTTCCCAGTTCACTCAGCTCTGTGAGTTCTTGCGCCGAGACCCGGAGATCCGTAAGCGTTGCTACAGCTGCGACGCGCACGGTGGATTCCAGGCAGCCCTCGAAGGGCGCCCCTTCATCTATCGGTGCCATGCCGGGCTGGTGGACTTCTCGGTGTCCATCATGGCGGGCAAGCACTTCCTGGGGGCCATCATGGCCGGCCAGGTGATGCTGCAGAAGGGCATGGATCAGCTCGACAGGATAATCAGCATTTCGAGCGGGCTCTCCGACGACGAGGTGGGGGAGCTGTACGACGGAATCCGGGTGGTCGAGTTGGCCAAGCTGGAAAGCGCAGCGCAGCGGATCATCAGCATGGCAAATGATGCGCTGGGCAAGCAGCAGGCCTATTTCGATTTCTCGGCGACCGCCGGAACCTACTTGGGGCGGGTGCAGCCCTACCCAGCGGAGGGGACGGGTCGCCTGCTGGCGCCGATCGTCGCTTCCCGGGCCAAGGAGGCCCCGCTCATCCCGATTGTTCCGTCGCCGGTGGAGGCGGAGGCGGAACTCAACCCCACCGAGTGGGCGCAGAACCTGCGCCGACGCAACGTGGCGGCCAACCTGGAACTCCTGAACGACTTCCTCGACACGGTGATGCCCCGATGGAGCCTCAAGATTCCGGTCAGCGTGTTGGGTCCGCTGGAGGACATGCTGATCGGGATCGCTTCGAGCGAGGGCGTGCGGTATGGAAAGGAAATATCGCAGTCTGTAATCACGCAACGCAAGAAACGCACCGCACCACTGAATAGGTATGCAGCCCAGGTGTACTGCGAGCGGCTGTTGATCCAGTTGCACGATTTGATTGAGCCGGAGCTACCGCCGGGCGAGCGCAGCATCGCCACGTTGCTGAACGAGATCGAGAAGGAGCCAACGGCGTTCCTGACCTGTGCGAAAGCCGCGGAGTTCCTGATGTGGAGCGAGTCGCACTTCTCCAGGCAGTTCCGCAAGCACACCGGTTACAGCTTCAACCAATACGTCACGAGGAAGCGTATTGAGCGCGGCAAGTTTTTGCTGGTGCACACTGACAAGCCCGTACTGCGCATTGCTGCGCACCTCAAGTTCCAGCCGCTGAACTATTTTTCGCGCGCGTTCAAACGCGAAGAGGGCGTCACCCCGTCGGAATATCGGGACAGCCACCGCACAGAGGAGTGATGATGCAGGAGTTCCGCCTGAACACAACCGTAAAGATGGGTTTCGACTCGCTGACCGCGCTGCAGGCCTACCGTGGGAAGGCCGCACTTGTCGTCACGGACGATTTCCTGTCGAGCACGAAGCTATTCGACGAGATCCGCTTTCACCTGGGTGGGGAGCCGACGGTGTACTCGGGCGTGCTGCCGGACCCGACGGTCTCCGTGGTGAAGGAAGGGGTGGCCCGTTACCTGGCGGCTCGCCCTGACGTGGTGGTTGCCTTCGGCGGGGGATCGGTGATGGATACCGCGAAGGCCATGCACAAGGCCGCGGTCGACAACGACTTCGGCGCCCCGGAGGGCATCGTCGCCATTCCGTCGACGAGCGGATCGGGCTCGGAGGTGACCTCGTTCGCGGTGCTCACCGATGAGCAGACGCACACCAAGATCCCCCTCGTCTCTGCGGACATGGTGGCGAAGGTCGCCATCTTGGATCCCGACGCGGTGCTCAGCCTGCCGCCAAGGATCACGGCCGATTCGGGGCTGGACGTGTTGACGCACGCCCTGGAGGCCTACGTCTCGGTGGACGCCAGCGACTTTTCCGACGCGCTTGCCGAGAAGGCGGTCGAGCTGGTCTTTGCCCACCTGGAAACGGTTTTCCGTGACGGCTCAAACGCGGAGTCGCGCACCAGGATGCACAACGCCTCCTGCATGGCGGCCATGGCCTTTGACAACTGTGGGCTGGGGATCACCCACAGCCTGGCCCATGCGCTCGGCGGACATTTCCACATCCCCCATGGCCGATGCAACGCCATGCTGCTCCCACACGTCATCGAGTACAATTCGCGCTGCCCGCGCGCGGCCGAGCGCTACGCCCGGCTGGGCCACATGCTGTCGCCTTCCGCGACGGGTAGGGCGGCGGTGACCGCTCTCGTCGCCCGGGTGAGGAAGCTGAATCAGGCTCTGGAGGTGCCCGAAACCGTGCGGGAGGCGGGAATCAGCTTGGCCGAGTACCGACAGTTGATCGAGGAGATGGCCGCGACGGCCGCCGCTGATGGCTGCACTCCGACCAACCCCATTCGCCCCAGCCACGAGGATCTTGTCCTACTGTTGCGCAAGCTGGGCTAGCGCAGGCCCGAGGTGGTGAAGCCGCGCACGAGGTAGCGCTGCAGAAACAGGAAGACCAGCAGCATGGGGGCGACGGCGATCAGCGTGCCCATGAACAGCTCGGGCAGCTTCACCCCCTGGCTGGTCATGAACTGGCTGATCGCCACCTGGAGGGTCCGGGTGTTGTTTCGTCCGACGAGGCTTGGCCAGAGGAAGGCGTTCCAGGAGCCGATGAGCACGATTGTTCCGACGGCGGCGACGATTCCCTTGCTGTTGGGCACCACGATGCGCCAGAAGACTCCCCAGGGGGAACAGCCGTCAACGGCGGCGGCGTCTTCCAATTCGACGGGGAAATCCAGGAAGAACTGCCGGAACAGGTAGGTGGCGAAAGCCGAAAATGCGCCTGGAATGACGAGCCCCCGGAAGGTGTCAATCCAACCAAACTGCGCCGTCATGATGAAGGTGGGCACGAAGGTCATCGTCGCGGGCACCATCAGGGTGAATACGGTCAGCCCCAGCAGTGCGCTGGCCAGGCGGTGCGTCCAACGGGCCAGCGCGTAGCCGGCCATCAGCGTGACGAAGATGGTGAGGGAGGTCTGGGTGAGCGCCATGATCGTCGAGTTGAGGAACGCCCTACCGATGCCTACTGAGTCATTCTCCAACAGGCGGTAAAGGTTGGTGAGGTCGAACTGATTGGGTAGCCAGTTCCAGGCGGGAGACGCAATGTGGCGCTGGGTGGAGAAAGCGTTTCGGATGATGATGTAGAAGGGCAGCAGGAAGAAGGCCGCGAGGATGATCAGCAGGGCGTATCGAGCGATTGTCCAGAACTTCATCGGGCCAACTCCGCACGATTTGCCCGATTCAACACCCGGTTTTGGATCAGGGAGAAGATGATGATGATGCCCGCCAGGATCATGGTTCCGGCTCCGCCCACCCCGAGGTCCTGCCCGCCCGAGCCGAACGAGAGCACATACAGGTGCACCAGCGGGGGACGAGCATAGGGCGGATAGGAGCCGAGAGAGCCCAGCATGTTGTAGAACTCGTCGAAGGCTTGGAACGCGTTGATCAACAGCAGCATGATGACCGCTGCGCTGGTCGCGCGCAGTTGGGGGAGCGTGATGTGGCGGAGCATCCGCCAGCCATGTGCCCCGTCTAGGGCCGCCGCCTCATAGGTTTCGTGGGGGATGCGCTGGAGCCCGGCGATCAGCAGGATCATGTAGAAGCCCACCTGAAGCCACAGCCGGACGGAGACCAACGCCACCCAATAGAGTCCGTTGCCGCCGCCCAGCCAGTTGACTGGGGCGCCGCCGGTGGAACTGATCAAGGAGTTGAGCAGGCCGAAGCGGGCGTTGTTGAAGAAGGCCAGGCGCCAGACGATCGCGGCCACAACATAGCTGACGGCTGCTGGCAGGAAGAACACCGATCGGAAGAAGGCTTGGCCCCACCGCAGGTTGTTCAGCAGCAGGGCCAGCCCCAGGGAACAGACGTAGGTCAGTGGCACGATGGCCACGGCGAAGAGCACGAAGACGAGAAGCGAGTCGCGAAAGAGCTGGTCGTTCAGCAGGTAGGTGTAGTTTTCGAAGCCGACGAACTTGGTCGGCGTGATGGTGTTTCGCGCCTCGAAGAACGACAAGTAGGCGCTCCACGCCACCGGCACGTAGACGAATACTGCCAGGCCGACGAGAAAGGGTGCGACGAACACCAAGAACCACACGTTTCGTCCCTGGTGTCCGCGCACCCTTTTCCACAACTGCATCAGCCAGCGAGTTTCTTCAGTTCGGCCGCCGCCAGATCAGCGAATCCGGCGAAGGCCTCCTTCGGGTCCTTCCCGCCCACGATCACCTTGCTCACCGCAGCGCCGTAGGCCTCCCCCAGGGCGCCGGACCACATGATGTCGTTGGCGAAGCCGTGATCCGTGACGAACTTGGCCGCGTCCGCGCCCGGGCCGGACTTGAACTTCT
This sequence comes from Tessaracoccus sp. OH4464_COT-324, assembly GCF_003932855.1. GTDB lineage: Bacteria > Actinomycetota > Actinomycetes > Propionibacteriales > Propionibacteriaceae > Arachnia. Next base: position 150,963 of record NZ_RQYZ01000001.1, read on the forward strand.
CGGACTGAGCGGCCAGCGCGTTCTTGGCCGGAATGTGTGTGCCGTAGGAGGCGGAGAAATCGACCTGCTTATCTTCTTGGTCGATCCAGAGCCATTTCACGAACTTCTTAGCCTCCTCGACGTGCTTGCCCTTGGCATTCACGCAGGCGCCGAACGCGCCGAAGGGAACGGCGGGCCGGCCGGTGGGGCCGAACGCGGGGAAGGGCAAGACACCGAAGTCGTCGCCGATGGCCTCTTGGATCTGTGGCATCGACCACAACCCGCCCCACTGGAAGGCAGCCTCGCCATTGGCGAAAGCGTCGGGGGCAAACCAGTCGTTGGATGCGCCGGCGACGACGGCTCCGGACTGCACGAAGCTGCGGTAGGCGGCGAGGGCGGCGTAGAACTCGTCGGTGAGGAAGGCGGCCTCCGTGCGTTCCGGGTTCAACTGGGCGTGGCCAGAGGCCCAGATGAACATGGTGCCCAACACGCCCACGCCGGAGTCGTTGCCTGCGAAAAACCCGCCAATCGAGCCCTCCTGAACGGCCTGCGCTGCGGCGACCAGCTCGTCGAAGGTCTTGGGCGGCTGCAGGCCCTTGGCCTCCAGCAGCGACTTGCGGTAGTAGAGCAACTGCATGTCGATGGTTTGCGGAATGCCGTAGACCTTCCCCTGGAAGGTGAAGCGGTCCATCACCGGTTTGTTGAACTGATCCCGAACGGGCGCGACGAGATCGGTCAGGTCGGCGAGTTGGCCGGCTCGGATCATGTCCAGGGAACCACCCTGCTCGTATTCGAAGACGTCGGGGGCCTCGGGCGTGAGCAGTGCGGCGCCGAGGATTTGCTTGTACTCACCGGGGGTCCAGCTCACGCTCACTTTGGCGTCAGGGTAATCGGCGGCGTACCGCTCGACGGCTTCCTTGACCCCCTGCTCGCCGTACTCGTGGTACCACTGGTTGAGGGAAACGGTGGCATCCGGGTTGGTTGAGGGGCTGCCCGTGGGCGTTGGTTGGCCGTCGAGGCCCGAGTTGTTGCCGCAGGCGGCAAGCGTGGCCGCGGCGGCGAGTCCGCCGCCCAGAATGAGTGTACGTCGGTTCAGCATGTCTCAACCTTTCCATGGAACATCTGCGGATGCGCGAAAATTGGTTGGTTAACTCTACGCCGACAGCGAAAGGAAGCGCTCTTCGAGCGTGCGCCGACGGCCCGGCTACCGGTGGTGGGGGCTGTTTTCTGTAGGATTCGTGCGTGGTGGTGAAGAGCGAACCTGGCCAGTGGGTCGAGGACATTTTGCCTGGGGGGACGACGAACTCCGGGCCGCTGTCGATCTACATCCATGTTCCGTTCTGCGCGACGCGGTGCGGCTACTGCGACTTCAACACCTACACGGCACAGGAGCTGGGTGGCATGTCGAGTTCGACGTTCGTGGCCTCGGCTCATGAGGAGCTGCGTATCGCCCGGACGGTGTTGGGGCAGCGTCCGGTGCAGACCGTCTTCTTCGGCGGCGGGACGCCTTCGTTGTTACCGGCCGGGGAGCTGGTGGATTTGCTGCGCGGTATCCGGGAGGCCTTCGGCCTCACTCCGGATGCGGAGGTCACCACGGAGGCCAATCCGGAGAGCGTGAGCCGGAGTTACCTCGATCAGCTGCGCGAGGGCGGGTTCACGCGCATCTCGCTCGGGTTCCAGTCGGCGGTGCCGCACGTGTTGGCCACGCTGGAGCGCACGCATACGCCGGATCGGGGGCTGCGCGCCGCCCGGTGGGCCCGGGCAGCCGGGTTCGAGCATGTGAGCTTGGATCTGATCTACGGCACCCCGGGGGAGACGTTGGCTGACTGGCAGTTGAGCCTCGACGCGGTGACGGCGACCCCGGTCGATCATGTGAGCGCGTATTCGCTGATCGTTGAGCAGGGGACCCGCCTGGCGAGACAGGTGCGCCTCGGGCAGGTTCCCATGCCGGATGAGGACGACGTGGCCGACAAGTATTTGTTGGCCGACAGTTTTCTGCGGGCGCGGGGTTTCCGCAACTATGAGACGAGCAACTGGGCGCTGCCGGGCGGCGAGTGCCGGCACAACCTCGCCTATTGGCGGGGCGCGGACTGGTGGGGCGTCGGGCCTGGCGCACATAGCCACGTGAACGGCGTCCGGTTCTGGAATCACAAGCACCCGGCCGCCTACGCAGCGCGGTTGAGCGCTGGGCGGCTGGCGGTTCAGGGGCGAGAGATACTCTCCGCCCAGGAGCGCCGCGTGGAGCGGGTGCTTTTGGAACTCAGGCTGGCCGAGGGCCTCGACCTGGGGGTCCTCACGGACAGCGAACGCGCTCGGGTGCCGGACCTGGCGGAGCGTGGTCTGGTCCGGGTTGCTGGGGGGCGGCTCGTCGTGCTTGAGCGGCTCCTGGCCGACGGCATCATCCGAGAGCTTCTCGACTGAGTTTGGGGAAACCCTTGACAGCGCTGTCCTGCGCAGCTAGTGTATTAAGTAATTAATACAGCAGTACGGGAGGTGCGGGTTGCAGTTCGACAACAGCTCACCAATCTGGTTGCAACTGGTTGACGAGAGCATTCGCCGGGTAGTTACCGGCCGGTGGCCCCCCGGCGGGCGAATCCCGGTGGTGCGTGACCTGGCCGTCGAGTTGGGTGTGAATCCGAACACGGTGCAGCGCGCGATGGCGGAACTGGATCGGATGGGAGTCACCATCGCGGATCGAACGCGGGGACGGTGCGTCACGGAGGACCTGTCCCGCATCGAGGAACTGCGTGAGGAGATCGCGGCCGCTCGGACCGACGACTTCGTCGGCTGGGCGCGAGGCGTTGGTCTCTCCCTAGCCGCAGTAACAGAACTGTTGGAGGCCCGGTGGCGGGCCATGGAAGGAGAGTGAAAGTGACAGCCATAAAGGTTGAATCGCTGGTCAAGCGCTACGGCGGGTTCGCCGCGCTCAACCAGTTCAGCCTGCAGCTTGAACCCGGTCAGGTGGTGGGACTGCTGGGCGAGAATGGCTGCGGCAAGACCACCCTGCTCAAGATTTTGGCGGGCGTGCTGATGCGCTACGAAGGCCAGGTGGAGATACTGGGGCAGCAGCCGGGGCCGGAGACCAAGGCTCAGGTGAGCTACCTGCCGGACCAGAGCTTCCTGGCCGATGGGGACTCGATCGAGAGATGCGCCCGGCTATTCGCGGACTTCTTCTCGGATTTCAACCGGGCGAAGTTCGACGACCTGATCCAGTTCTTCGGCCTGGAGACCAAACGGAAACTTGTCGAACTCTCGAAAGGAATGAGGGAGAAAGCACAGATCGCGCTTGCCATGAGCAGAGACGCGAAGGTGTTTCTGCTGGACGAGCCCATCTCGGGCGTTGACCCGGCGGCCCGCGAGGTGATCATGCGGGCAATCGTGCGCAACCTGGAACCGGATTCTCTGGTGCTGTTGTCGACCCACCTGGTGCACGACGTCGAACCCATCCTGGACCGGGTGGTGATGATGCGCTACGGGCAGGTGCTGATCGATGGTCTGGTCGACGAACTCCGTGCCGAGCGCGGCATGGGCATGGAACAACTGTTCAAGGAGGTATACCAGTGGTCGGAAAGCTACTGAAGTTCGAGTTCCAACGCACCCGCAGCATGCTGGCTATGCTCTGGCTGGCGACGGCTGGGCTGCTCCTGCTGAGCTACGCGCTGTGCTTCGTGAATTCGGCTCTTGCTGGTGTCGTGTTCGTGCCTGCGGGTCTGCTCTGGTTGCTGCTGCCGGTAGTGGTGCAGCTCTACCTGGCCTTCGAGGCCTACCGTTCCAGCTTCGGCAGGCGGGGCTACTTCATGCACGTGCTGCCGGTCAGGGGCGGGACGCTGGTGCTGACGAAGTTGGGCTACATGGTCCTCATTTCCGCTATTTCTCTGGCACTGAGCGTTGTGTTGCTTCCGCTGACCACGCATGTCGGACATGAACTGAAGATCGTCCCTGAGATAGGCCTAGGGGATGTCTGGAAGCTGGTCTCGGAAAGCGGCGGCCCGGCCTACTTCTTCCTGGCCTTCGTCGTGCTGTCGATCGTCGTCTTCACGCCCCTCCAATACCTGTTCTGTGTCTGCGTTGGCGCGGAATCCTGGATCAGCCGCACGGGTGGGTTGGGGCCCTTCCTCACCTACCTGCTGCTCTACGTAGCACAACAGGTGGTCATGACGCTGGCGCTCCTCCTGCCCGTCTCGCTCGACATGATCACCGGGGAGATCGTTTTTGGCAGCTCTATCGGCATGGCCTGGGGAGGTTATTTCGGGCCCTACTTCCCCTTGGGCATAGTGATTGCGGTAGTGGCGATCTGCGTCGCTCTGCTGTGGCGCACGCTGCTGAGCGTGACTCGCAAGCTTGAGCTTCGCTGACCAGCCGATCTGAGGGGGAGCCCCGCGCAGGGCTCCCCCTCAGCGGTGCGTCCGGACGGATCAGGGGCGCTAACATCGTCGGGCGAGGAGGGTTTTGAATGGATCGCTACCCCAAGGATGTGCTGGCCGAGGGCTGGCAGAAAGCGCACCTGAAAAAGACGCGCGACGTGCCCGTCGAGCTCGACATGGTGATTGAGGTGAACGACTACTGCGGTGCAGTGGTCGGCTGGGAGAACGGGATCGTGATCCTTGAAGACCGCAAGGGCAGGAGACGAGGCTTCCCATTTGGGCCCGGCTTCCTGATGGAGGGGCAGCCGGTGGCGTTGCGGCCACCGCTGCGGCAGGGGGCGAGCAAGCCACGCTACACGGCGTCGGGTTCAAGAGCACCCTCGGAGCCGGAACGGGCCAAAGTGGCGTTGCCCAGCCGAATCTACGTCGAGGGCCGCCACGACGCCGAGCTGGTGGAGAAGATCTGGGGCGACGACCTGCGCCACGTCGGGGTGGTGGTCGAATACCTTGGCGGTATCGACGATCTGCCGCGCATCGTCGAGGAGTTCCGCCCGGAACCCGGGCGGAGGCTCGGGGTGCTGGTGGACCACCTCGTTGCGGGCTCGAAGGAGTCCCGGATAGCGAGACAGATCCGGTCCGCGGGCTATGCCGACACCGTGCTGATCCTCGGCCACGAGTTCGTCGACATCTGGCAGGCGGTACGCCCGGAACGCATCGGTCGCACAGCCTGGCCCACTGTGCCGCGCGACGTCGACTTCAAGCTGGGCACCCTGGCCGCGCTCGGGCTACCGCACGCCAACCAAGCGGACATCGCCCGGGGCTGGCAGGCGATACTCGCGCGGGTGCGCAACTACCGCGACCTAGAGCCGCAACTCAACACAATCGTCGAGACGCTGATCGATTTCGTCACTCAGGATCACCACGACCAATGAACTGGTTTCGCTAAGGTTGAGCGCATGGACCTCGAAGGGATCGCCGAACTGATGCGGGAAACCGCTCACCGGGCCATCAACCCCAGATTCCGGCAACTCGCCCAAGGGGACATCGACGAAAAACGACCCGGCGACCTCGTTACTGTGGCTGACCGCGAGGCGGAGAACATCCTGGGCGAGCTGCTGCTCAGAGAATACCCGGAGGCACACGTGGTGGGCGAGGAGAGCGTTTTCGCCGGCACCACATCGCTGACCGAACTGGCGGCGGGCCACGTCTTCGTGATCGATCCGATTGACGGCACCCGCAACTTCGTCGAGGGACGCAAGGAACACGGAGTGATGCTGGCCGAGGTGCGCGCCGGGGAGACGGTGCGCGGCTGGATCTGGCAACCGCAGTACGAACGGCTCTACACGGTGGAGCGCGGCACCGGCGAAGTCCTGCTGAACGGTGAACCCGTCGAGAGGAGAGCGCGGCACCCATTGCCGCAGGGCGCGGCCGGTCAGCGGCGACGATGGGGGTACACCGCGGGGGGCAAACTGGCGCCCGTGCGGCGCAGCTCCGGCGCGGCATGCTTCGACTACCCACACACCGTGACCGGGGAGATCGACTTCATGTACTACACCAACGCCCACCCCTGGGATCACCTGGTGGGCTGCCTGATGCTGGCCGAGACCGGCGGGGTTGGGCGGATGCTCAGCGGAGAGGACTACGTCGTGGGCACGCAGGGCCGGGGGCTCCTGGTGGCTCGCACCCCGGAGATCTGGGACCTGGCGGCGGCCGACTGGGAGCCCTGACAGCCTGCTGCGAAAACGTCGAGTGGGCGGGACTCTCCGCCCGGACCGGGATAGCCCCCGCGACCTGCCCTAGACCAACGGCAGTCGCTTGCGCGGCACCACGCCCTGGGACGTCAGCTCGGCGACGATGAACGGGATCGCCGAACGCACCGTCGACTCGGCGAACGGCCACTCTGCCACGGCCTCATACAACTCGGCCTCCCCGGTGCCCGTGCTGTACAACTGCTCCACCGTCGAGTAGAGGAAACCGAGCTTGCCCCCACAGAGCATGACGTCCTCGCGGGAACCGGGAACGCCGTGACCGGGCACGAACAGGGTGTCCGGACCGGCAGAACCCAGGGCGCTGTCCAGCACGCCGGGCCACTTGCTCGGCAAGGAATCCTCGTCGAACTGCGGCTCATCCTCCAACAGATCGCCCACCGCGATGACGTCCTTGCTGGGCACGATCACCACGACGTCCGAGCGGGTGTGCGCGGGGCCGAAATGGACGATCTCCACGAAACAATCGCCCAGGTCCAGCGCGTGCACCAGGCTGAAGGTCGTCGTAGGGCGCAGCTCATCCGGTACGTCGGGCGAGGCCAGGGACTCGTGTGCGATGGACTCGACGTCGGTCATGCCGGCGAGCCCATGCCAGTGATCGTAATGGGCGTGGGTGATGACGATCTGCTCGACTGGGACCGGCGACAGCCTGCGCGCGCTAGCCAGAAGCTCGGCCCCGACCTCGGCAGTGCCCCCGGCATCCACCAGCAGCGCCCGCTCGCGCCCGGCGATCAGCAGGACGTTCGCATCGTCGGGCTGGGTGACGGCCAGCCACACGTCGGGCTTCAGCTGTTGCCAATTGATCATGCGCCCAGCATAGGCGCTGAGCGAGCCGCGCGGTCTCGCCCGGTTTTCCCATTTCTCGGTTCGGGGTAAGCTGGCACTCGGTCTGGGTGAGTGCTAGGAGGTGTGATGCTCGACGACCGCAAGCTCAACGTGCTCAAGGCAATCGTCACCGACTACGTGGCTAGCAGGGAACCCGTCGGTTCCAAGGCCTTGGTGGAGCGCCACCGGCTCAACGTGTCGGCGGCCACCGTCCGCAACGACATGGCCGTGCTCGAAGAAGAGGGCTACATCACGCAGCCGCACACCAGCGCTGGCCGGATCCCCACGGACAAAGGCTACCGGCTGTTCGTGGACAAACTGGCCCGCATCAAGCCGCTGTCGGCTGCCGAGCGGCGCGCGATCTCGTCGTTCCTCGACGGCAGCCTGGACACGGATGACCTGGTGGCCCGCACCGTGCGGCTGCTGGCGGAACTTACCCACCAGGTGGCGATCGTCCAGTATCCGGTGACGCAGCGCGGGCTCATCCGCCATGCCGAGTTGGTCACGCTCAGCCCGGAGCGTGTCATGGTGATCATCGTCACGGCGTCAGGCAGGGTGGATCAGGCGATGGTGGAGATCTCGATTCCCGCGGAGGCCCTCGGCGACCTGCGTGCGAGCATCGTCGGATCGGTGATCGGCCGCACACCAGCCGCCGCAGCGGACGCGCTCGGCAAGGCGCTGGACGCCGTTCGCCCGGAATATCGGCCGCTCGCGACGCGCCTCATCGCCACCACGCTGGAACTGTTGGCGGCGGAGCCCGCGACGCACGTCGTCGTGGCCGGGGTGCCGAACCTGGCAGGTGGGGTCTTCGACAACCTGCGTCCGCTGCTGGAGGCGCTGGAAGAGCAGGTGGTTCTGCTGCGCCTCCTCGCGGAGGCGGCGAGCGACGACATCACGGTGCGCATCGGTCAGGAGAACACCGCCGACGGCTTCCAGACGACCAGCCTGGTGGCTAGCGGCTACGGCCCCGGCGGCGGGCTCTCGGCCAGCCTCGGCGTCGTCGGACCAACCCGGATGGACTATCCGGCCACCATTGCCTCCGTGCGCGCAGTCGCGCGCTACGTGAGCCGTTTCCTCATGGAAGGTTGATTCACGAACAGTGAGCATGAAGGACTACTACGCCATCCTGGGCGTCGAGCGTGACGCCAGCCCCGAGGCCATCAAGAAGGCCTACCGCCGTAAGGCGATGAAGGTGCACCCCGATGTGGCGCCGGACGACGAGAACGCCGCCGAAAAGTTCAAAGAACTGAGCGAGGCCTACGAGGTGCTGAGCGATCCCAACAAGCGTGCAATCTTTGATCGAGGCGGCGACCCGACGCGCTCGGGTGGGGGCGCGGGAGCCGGGTTCTCCGGCTTCGGCGGCGGTTTCGCGGGCGGCTTCGACTTCTCGAACCTGGTCGATGCCATGTTCGGCACGCAGACGGGGCGCGGAGGGCCGCGTTCCCGAGTGCGACGCGGTAAGGACGCACTCGTGCAAGCTCGGCTGGAGCTGTTCGAGGCAGTCTTCGGCACCACGAAGACCATCAAGGTGGACACCGCAGTCGTTTGCCCGAAGTGCACGGGCGCGGGTAGCGAACCCGGCTCCGAGCCGGTCACCTGCAAGACCTGCGACGGGCATGGCGAGATCATGCAAATTCAACGCAGTTTCCTGGGCGACATCCGCACCACGCAGGCCTGTCCCCAGTGCCGTGGCTTCGGGACGATCATCCCCAGGCCCTGCTCCGAGTGCTCCGCAGAGGGCCGGGTCAGGCAGACGCGCACGATATCGGTTCGGATTCCGGCGGGCGTGTCGACGGGCAACCGGATCCATCTGGAAGCGCAGGGTGAGGTCGGCCCGGGCGGCGGACCCGCGGGGGACCTGTACGTCGAGTTGCGGGTTGCCGGACACGAGACCTTCCGCCGGGACGGGGACAACCTTGAGGCGGTATTGAGTGTGCCCATGACCGCTGCCGCGCTCGGCACGACGGTGGAGCTCGCCACGCTGGAAGCCGAATGGGAGAAATCCGATCCGGCACAGCGCAGCGTGAACGTCGAGGTTCCGGCCGGGACCCAGTCGGGCACCCGAATCGCGATCAAGGACCGTGGCGTTCCCCGGTTGCGCGGGACGGGGCGCGGCGAGCTCGGCATCACCATCCTTGTTCGGACGCCCACAAAACTCGACGAGAAGCAGCGCGACCTGTTGCGCCAGCTGGCCGAGGCGCGAGACGAACTGGATCCGGCCTCGTTCGGCAACCGCGAGCAGCGCAGCGGCGGATTCTTCGGCTGGATGAAGGACAGACTGTCTTGACCGGGGCGCTGTTCCTCGCCGAGTTCGATACCGTCGAGGTGGGTCAGCGGATCTCCGTAGGTGGGGAGGAAGCGCGGCACGCGACGGTGAAGCGAATCGAACTGGGCGAAGAGGTTGTGGTGGCCAACGGGCGTGGCCTGGGGTTCGCCGGACCCGTTCGTGGTGTGACTCGCGAGGAACTCGTGGTCGAGGTCGCTCGCGTCCTGCGTGACGCGCCCGCCCGCCGTGTGGTTGCGGTGCAGGCGCTGGCCAAAGGAGACCGGTCGCTGCTCGCGGTGCAGATGCTTACCGAGGTGGGCGCGCACCAGATTGTCGCCTGGCAATCCGACCGCTGCATCGTGCGCTGGAGTGGGGAAAGAGGCGAGAAGTCGCTCGCCAAGTGGACGGCGACTGCTCGCGAGTCCGCTAAGCAGGCACGCAGACTGACAACCCCCGACGTGCTGCCCGCCACGAACAGGACGCTCGGCAAGCTGCTGGTCGGCGTCGGGACGATCCTGGTGCTACACGAGGCCGCAGACCGCCACATTCGCGACGCCGAGATCGTGGGCGACGTGGCTGTCGTCGTCGGGCCGGAGGGCGGCATTTCGCCGGATGAGCTTGCGATGCTGGCAGGTCTCGGGGGACAACCGGTGCGGATCAGTGATCACGTGCTGCGCACCTCGACGGCCGGGGCCGTGGCCATCGGACAACTGGAGGTGCTGTGACTTTCTTCGAGATTGACTCTCGGCTCGGCTCGGCGCCGGGCAGGACCGGAGTGATCCACACACCGCACGGCGACATTGAGACGCCGGCGTTCATCGTCGTGGGAACTAAGGCCACCGTCAAGGCGGTGCTGCCCGAGACGGTCAGTGAGCTAGGGGCCCAGGCGGTGCTGGCGAACGCCTACCACCTTTATCTGCAGCCGGGCTCGGAGCTGGTTGACGAGGCGGGCGGGCTGGGCAAGTTCATGAACTGGCCCGGCCCCACCTTCACGGACTCCGGGGGATTCCAGGTGATGAGCCTCGGAGCGGGTTTCAAGAAGGTGCTCGCCATGGATACCACGGGCCTGCAGAACGACGACGTGATCGCGGAGGGCAAGCAGCGTCGGGCACACGTCGACGAGGACGGGGTGACGTTCGTGTCACACCTCAACGGGGATCTGCACCGCTTTACCCCGGAGGTTTCGATGCGGATTCAGCACGAGTTGGGCGCGGACATTATGTTTGCCTTCGATGAGCTGACCACGCTGATGAACACCCGCGAATATCAGGAGGCGTCGGTTGAGCGCACCTATCGCTGGGCTGAACGCTGCCTTGCGGCCCACGAGCAGCTCACCAAGGAGCGAGCCGACAAGCCATACCAGGCGCTCTTCGGGGTCATCCAGGGGGCGCAGTACGAGGATCTGCGGCGCAGGGCGGCCCGCGGACTCGCGGAGCTTGAGGTCGCAGGCCGACAGTTCGACGGTTTCGGCCTGGGCGGTGCGCTGGAAAAGCGGCGGCTGGGGGAGATCGTCGGCTGGATGGTTGACGAATTGCCCGAGGAGAAACCTCGGCACCTGCTCGGCATTTCCGAACCGGACGACCTGTTCGCCGCGGTGGAGATGGGCGCCGACACGTTCGACTGCGTGAACCCGTCGCGAGTGGCGCGTAACGCGGCGATCTACACTCATGACGGCCGATTCAACGTGAACACGTCCGCCAACCGGCGGGCTTTCGTGCCGTTGGATGAGGACTGCGACTGCTACACCTGCGCGCACTACACGCGCGCCTATCTGCATCACCTGTTCAAAGCCAAGGAAATGCTGGCCTCCACACTCGCCACCATCCACAATGAACGCTTCACTGTGCGGTTGGTGGATCAAATCCGGCGAGCCATACGCTCCGGCGAGTTCTACGAGTTCCGCGACGATTTCCTGGGCAGGTTCTACGCGGGCCGCTAGGCGCAGGTCAGGGCGCTGATGGCTTGAGAATCGCCCGAACCGGTGCGCCGCAACCTGGTGCGACTTTCGCAGCAAGGCCTAGCGGGCGACGTCGGTCTCCTGCACGCCGAGCGCGGTGAGGAAGGCCGTCGGGTCATCGATCGAGAAAGCGATTCGACGGCCGTCTGCCAGCTTGAGAGTGACCTCTTCCCCGGACGCTCGCCACATGTGGTCTCCGCGCCCTTCGTGTCGTCTGCCCCAGCCATGGCCGACCCCGGAAAGGTGGTAGCCGCCGCGTGCAGCCGTGATGAACTCGACCGGGATGCGATACGGCGGGCCGAACAACAACGAGCCGCGCAGGACCAAATCCTCCGCGTTCAATTCGACGACGAGGCGGGTTCGCCAGATGATCGCGCCGAGAGCACCGCCCACCGCAATCAGGATCAGACCGGAGGGGATGCTGTTTGGCAGAAGAAGCGCGACGACACCGAATATGGTAGCAACCAACACCGCCAAGAGTTTGGGTTCTCGACCGACATGAATGACCGCTCTGTACCTCATTCTGGGACGCTTTCGAGTCGTCTGCCGTAGGTTGGTTCGTGTGCTTTCACGAGGCTGATCACTCGGTACGTGATGGGCAGTACGGCCACCTCGACCAGTACTTTGTAGGTGTAGCCGAGGACGATGTAGTTGAGCATCGTGCCGCCCGAGATGATGCCGTAAAAGGCCACCATGCAGAACACGGTGGTGTCCGCAGCTTCGCCCACCAGGGTAGAACCGAGGAGCCTGGCCCAGAGCCCACGACGGGGCGCCAGTTCCTTCAGTCTGACCAGCACCCACGCGTTGAGCGCCTGCCCCACCAGATAGCCGAGCATGCTGGCCACCACTATGCGCGGCACGAAGCCTAGAATCGCATCGTAAGCCTCCTGGTTGGGCCAATCGGTCGCCGGCGGTGCGATGCCGACGAGCAGGAAAGTGAAGGAGGCGATCAGCGCCATCACAAAGCCTGCGAGGATGGCTCTTCGCGCTCCACGCAGGCCGTACACCTCGGCCAGGACATCGCCGATCACGTAGGTCAGCGGGAACAGAAGCGCTCCACCGTCGGTGATGACGGGTAACACCGGGAAACCGAACAGTTCCAGCTCCGGGCCGAACTGAATCAGCTTCACTGCAGCGACATTTGAGATAAGCAACAACCCGACGAAAGCCACCACCACAAGGTCGTAAGCTCCACGAGTAGGCCTGGCGAAACTCATTCTTTCCATCGATGGAATCCTAAGCCAATGCGCCCGAATTGCCGACTCTGCCCCACGGCTGGGCTGAAGATGGCAGGATTGATGTATGGAAGGCGACGAAGCATCGGATCGCGACGAATACGAGGTGGATCAGCTCCAAGCGGCTGATACGCTCATTGATCGCGGCGTGGACGACGTACTCGACGAGGGCTATGTTGCGCCGGATGGTTGGAGCCCGGCGCAGGGCTTCGGCAACACCCTCGCCGAGATGAGGCAAGGCGAGAGCTTGGACATGCGGGTCAAGCAGGAGGAGCCAGAACACGATCCGCAGCGCCTAGAAGGCCACTGGAACCCGCTGTACGAGGACCGCGAGGTGGGCGTTCAACGCGCCGGGCGTCTGGTCGTGGGCGACGACGGCACTGTTGGCCACGACATGGGTTTCTCAGGTGGCGCGGCCTCTGCAGAGGAAGCAGCGATGCACGTCATCGATCAAGAAGCACAACTCGAAGACGATTAAGCTAGGTGCGACGACGAGAGCCGTCGTACCTGCTTGCGAAAGGCAACGCCCTGTCCCGCCTCACCGAACAGCCCGGCACCCGCGTGGTGACCGTGCCGCCCTCTATCGACATGATCAGCCTCTTGGGCCCCGGCGACTCCAACCTTCGGGTGCTGGAAGCTGTGCTGGCCGCCGATCTGCACGTCAGAGGAAGCCAGATAACTCTGTCCGGGTCCACTGCGCAGGTTGCTCTGGCTGCGGACGTGTTAGCGGAACTGATCGCAATCCTGCGCACTGGCCAGGGCCTGAGTCCGGAGACCGTGGCTCGCGTCGTCGAGTTGGCCGATGAGCCGGGGGCCTCAGCGGTGGAGGTGCTAACCCATGACATCGTCAGCGCCCGCGGCAAGACGGTGCGCCCCAAGACGCTCAACCAGAAGCGTTACGTAGACGCCATTGACCGACACACCATCGTCTTCGGGATCGGACCCGCCGGGACCGGGAAGACCTACCTTGCGATGGCGAAGGCCGTGCAGGCGCTGCAAAGCAAACGCGTGAGCCGCATCATCCTCACCCGGCCGGCGATCGAAGCCGGGGAGAAACTCGGGTTTCTGCCGGGCACGCTGAGCGACAAGATTGACCCGTACCTGAGGCCCCTTTACGACGCGCTGCACGACATGGTCGCGGCGGACTCGGTGCCCAAGCTGTTGACCTCGGGCGTCGTCGAGGTTGCGCCGCTGGCGTACATGAGGGGCCGTACGCTGAATGACGCGTTCATCATTCTTGACGAGGCCCAGAACACCTCGGCTGAGCAGATGAAGATGTTCCTCACTCGGCTCGGCTTCGGCTCGAAGATCGTGGTCACGGGCGATGTCACCCAGATTGATTTGCCGAACGGTACCCGTTCCGGACTCAAGCTGGTCCAGGGAATCCTCGACGGGGTGGAGGACATCGCCTTTTGCGAACTCACCGCCCGCGATGTGGTGCGGCACCAGCTGGTGGGGCGCATCGTCGCGGCCTATGACTCCTACGACAGTGCCCAAGCAGCTAGAAAGGTGCCTCGATGATCGACCTCAACAACGAATCCGGTGTGGCCGCCGATGAGCAGGGCTTGATCAGATTGGCGCGCTTCGCGCTCGATCAACTGCGGATTCATCCGCAAGCTGACCTGTCGATCTTGCTGGTGGATGAGGAAACCATGAGCGACTATCACACGCGCTTCATGGATCTCCCTGGGCCGACGGATGTGCTCAGCTTCCCGATGGATGAGCTGCGCCAGCCAGGCGACGATGAGGAACCGCCGCTCGGTATGCTCGGTGACATCGTGCTCTGCCCGGCAGTGACCGCTCGACAAGCGGCCGAGAACGGCCGCGAGCCGGATGCGGAAGCCGAATACCTGCTCATCCATGGGCTGCTTCATCTGCTCGGCCATGATCATGTGGAACCGGACGAGAAGGCCATCATGTTTGGGTTGAACGACAAGATCATCGCTGCTTGGGCGGTCGCCAGGAACGCTTGAGGGATGCCCGGAGCGCCGGTGCGGCGTTCGCTGAGCGGGAATAGTTAGGGAGAAGAAGCAAGTTGGAGTGGCTGGAACTCGGGACCGCGTTGGCGTTCGCCATCGTCGCAAGCGTCCTCGCCGCCATCGAGATGGCCGCGACTGTGACGACGAAGAGGAGAGCCGAGCGCTTGGCTGAGGACGGGGTACGTGGAGCACAACGGATCCTGCTGATCGCGCAGGACCCGGCTCCGACGATCAACTCCGTCATGTTCGCCCGGATGGCCTCGGAGATTTCTGCAATCACCATCGCGGGTCTCGTGGTCTACCAGCATTTCACCGCGAACTGGTCCCGAGTGCTCACCACGGTGGGCATTATGCTGATCGTCTCGTTCATCCTCTGGGGGGTGGCCCCCCGAACCCTCGGAAGGCAGCACCCCGTTCGGGTCCTGCAGCTGTTCGGCCCGCTAATCAGCGTTTTGACGGCATTGCTCGCTCCTGTGGCGCAGCTGATGATCCTGATCGGCAATCTGCTGACTCCGGGCCGTGGGTTCGCCGACGGTCCCTTCGCCACCGAAGCGGAGTTGCTGGATCTGGTGTCGGCTGCGGAGGAACAGGATTTGATTGAGGCCGACGAGTCCAAGATGATTCACTCGGTCTTTGAGTTGGGCGACACCATCGTCAAGGAAGTCATGGTCCCTCGAACCGACATGGTGTTCATCAAATCGGGTCGGACGCTGCGACAATTGCTCAGCCTCGCGCTGCGCTCTGGTTTCTCCCGCATCCCGGTGGTGGGAGAAAGCAACGACGACATCCTGGGCATCGTTTACCTGAAGGACGTCTCGAAGCGGATCTACGACAACCCCGATGCGGAGCGCGGTGAGAACGTCGATTCAGTCATGCGCCCCGCCGCATTCTGTCCTGATTCCAAACCGGTTTCCGAGCTGTTACGCGAGATGCAACGCGACCGAAGCCATATGGTGGTGGTGGTGGACGAGTTCGGGGGCACGGCCGGGCTGGCCACGATCGAGGACATCCTGGAGGAGATCGTCGGGGAGATCGTGGACGAGTACGATACCGAGATCGAGAGGGTGGTTGATCTGGGGGACGGGGTTTTCCGTGTTTCCTCGCGGTTGCCCGTGGATGAGATGGGCGAGTTGTTCGATCTCAAGCTCGATGATGAGGACGTGGAGACGGTGCTGGGGCTGATGGCGAAGCAGCTCAACCTGGTTCCCATTCCCGGCTCCAGGACCACTTATCAAGGCATCGAGATGGTGGCCGATCGCGCAGTCGGGCGCAGACATCAGATCGGCACCATCGTCGTGCGCCAGTTGCCCGAAGGGCAGGCGGAGGAAGTACAGGAGGAATTGGATGACTGAGCACCGCTCCGGATTCGCATGTTTCGTGGGCCGGCCCAACGCGGGCAAGTCCACGCTGACCAACGCTTTGGTGGGGCAGAAGATCGCGATCGCGTCTTCCAAGCCGCAGACCACCCGACACACGGTTCGTGGCATCGTCACTCGTTCGGATGGTCAACTGATCCTGATTGACACGCCGGGGCTGCACAGGCCGCGGACGCTGCTCGGAGAGCGGCTCAACGCGCTGGTTTACGACACGTGGGCCGAGGTCGACGTGATCGGTGTGTGCCTACCCGCCAACGAGAGGGTTGGCCCGGGAGACAAACACATCATCAGGGAAATAGCGGCTCTCCACCACCGCCCCACGCTGCTGGCCCTGGCCACGAAGATCGACACCGTGAGCAAGGAACGACTTCTGGAGCACCTCGCCAGCATCGACGAGGTTGCCCGGGAGGTGGGCATCGAGTGGGCCGCAGTTGTACCGGTGTCCGCCGCGTCCGGGGAACAGGTGGACGTCGTTGCGGATCAGTTGCTCGCGCTGCTGCCCGAGGGCCCGGTTTACTACCCCGACGGGGAGATCACGGACGAGCCGGAGGAGATTCTGATCGCGGAGCTGATCCGCGAGGCAGCCCTGGAGGGGGTGCGTGACGAATTGCCGCACTCGATCGCGGTGCAGATTGACGAGATCATTCCTCGCGAGGGGCGCCCCGCGGACAAGCCCCTGCTTGACGTGTACGCCTCCATCATCGTGGAGCGGGACTCGCAAAAGGGCATCATCATCGGCCACAAGGGTTCCCGACTGCGCGAGATCGGTTCTGCTGCCCGCCTGCAGATAAACAAGCTCCTGGGCACCCGCGTGCATCTGCAGATCCACGTGAAGGTGCTGAAGGAGTGGCAACGTGACGCCAAGCAGCTGGGCAAGCTGGGCTTCTGAGGTCGACGGTGGGTCCACCGCTCGGCGGACCCACCGTCGATTCAGCCGCGGATCGCGCGGTTGACCGCGCTCAGGATCGCCTTCAGTGAGGAGTTGGTGATGGACGGGTCGATGCCCACACCCCAGAACACCTGGGCGTCCGCCTCCGGGCCGATCTCACACTCGACGTAGGATGCAGCCTGCGCGTCGCCGCCTGCGGTCAGTGCGTGTTCCTTGTAGTCGAGTACCCGGATGTGCAGGCCCGCGCGGGTCATCGCGTCAATGAACGCGGAGACCGGACCGTTGCCCTCACCCGTGTACAACACGTCGACGCCCTTGTCATCGTTGACGATCGCGGTCAGCATGAACTGCCCATTCTGGTCGGTGGACTTCACCTTGGACAGGCTCCAAGCCCCCTCCGCCAGGTATTCAGCGGAGAAGATATCGAAGATCTGCTGGGGCGTGACCTCGCCGCCCACCTGGTCGGTGTGGGACTGCACAACCCGGGAGAACTCCATCTGCAACCGACGTGGCAGATCCATCTTGAACTCGCTCTTCATCAGGTAGGCCATGCCGCCCTTGCCCGACTGCGAGTTGACCCTGATCACGGCCTCGTAGGTGCGGCCCACATCGTGTGGGTCGATGGGCAGGTAGGGCGCCTCCCAAGCGATCTCGTGCATCGACAGGCCCTGCTCCTCGGCCTGCCGCTCCAAGTCCTCCAGGCCCTTCTTGATGGCGTCCTGGTGGGAGCCAGAGAACGCGGTGTATACCAGGTCGCCGGCGTAGGGTTGGCGGGCGGGAACGGGCAGGCCGGTGCAGTATTCGACGGTTCGCTTGATCTCGTCGATTCTGGAGAAGTCGAGCATCGGGTCCACGCCCTGGGTGTACAGGTTCAACGCCAGCGTCACCAGATCCACGTTGCCGGTGCGTTCCCCGTGGCCGAACAGGCAGCCCTCGACGCGATCCGCGCCGGCCATCTGCCCCAACTCGGCGGCAGCCACCGCCGTGCCACGGTCGTTGTGCGGGTGCAGTGAGACCGCGACGAACTCGCGATGCTTGACGTTGCGGATGAAGTACTCGATCTGGTCTGCGTAGGTGTTGGGCGTGGAGCGCTCCACTGTGGCCGGAAGATTGAAGATGATCTCGCGCTCCGGGCCGGGTTGCCACACGTCGCTCACGGCGTTGCAGACCTCCACCGCAAAATCGGTGGGGGTCTGGGTGAAGATCTCTGGAGAGTACTGGTAACCGAACTCGACGTCTCGCAGGTACCGGTCAGCGTACTTCATCACGAGCTCGGTGCCGAACACTGCCAGATCCTTGCAGTCGCTCTCCGACATGCGAAACACTACGCGCCGGAACAACTCGGCCGTGGCGTTGTACAGGTGGATGGTGGCGCGCTTGGCGCCGACGATGGACTGAGCCGTGCGCTCGATCAGGTCGGCCCGGGCTTGGGTCAGGACGGATATGGTGACGTCGTCGGGCACCAGATCGTCCTCGATCAGCTGACGCACGAAGTCGAAGTCGGTCTGCGAGGCCGAAGGGAACCCGACTTCGATTTCCTTGTAGCCGATGGCGACTAGGAGTTCGAACATGCGACGTTTGCGGCTGGGCGTCATGGGGTCGATCAGGGCCTGGTTGCCGTCGCGCAGGTCGGTGCTCAGCCAGCGCGGGGCTCGCTCAATGCGCCTGCTGGGCCAGGTGCGGTCGGGGACATCGACGGGGACGAACGGCTTGTAGCGGGCCCAGGGCATCGGGCTGTGCTGTTGAACAGGCTTGGGTTGCGGGCGGGTCATGGGGCTTCCTTCTCGTTGTGGGTGCCAGCACGGCGATCACCGCAGCGAGCAGGCCGGCTAATCAGGACGGGGCCTCGCTGCGGCAGACAAGGAGAAACAGGTGTGCCACGAGCCTCAATCTAGCAGCGGGGCGGGTGCGCGGGTGCTGCTTCCGCACTGTGGACAGCACGGTTCCGGGGTAGGGGTCCAGTTGCTGAAATGGCTCACCACTCAACTACTACGGCAAGTAGTTTTGGTGTATGAACGAGCAAGCTTTCCTGGAAGTTGACGGCAGGACCGTGGCGCTACCCATCGTCGAAGGCACGGAGGGCGAGCGGGCTCTCGACATCTCCAGGCTTCGGGCCGAGACCGGCCTGATCACCCTGGACGATGGCTACGCCAACACCGGATCTTGCCTGTCCGGCATTACTTTCATCGACGGCGAGCGTGGCATCCTGCGCTATCGAGGCATCCCTATCGAGCAACTCGCTGCCCACTCATCCTTCATTGAGGTCGCCGAGCTACTCGTCTTCGGCGACCTGCCATCGGCGGAGGAACGTCAGGAGTTTCGTCGCCTGCTTGAGGAGAACTCGGCCCTACACCGAGACATGCGCAAACTGTTCGACGGGTTCCCCTCCGACGCGCACCCCATGGCGATCCTGTCAGCAGTGATCAACGGGCTGCAGGCCTACGACCTGCCCAGCATCGATATCGACGACGAGGCCAGTTTTCGCCGCGCCTCGGCCCTGCTGATCTCCAAGGTTCGCACGCTGGCCGCGGCAGCGTATAAGTCGCACTTGGGCCAGCAGATCGTCTACCCGCGCTACGACCTGAGCTATGCGGAGAACTTTCTCCACATGATGTTCACTCAGCCCTACAAAGAGTACGAGCCGAAGCCCGAGGTGGCGCACGCACTCAACATGTTTCTCGTGCTGCACGCCGACCACGAACAGAACTGCTCCACGTCGACTGTACGGATGGTGGCCTCCGGCGGAGCAAACCTTTACGCCTCGGTGTCCGCCGGGGTGTGCGCACTCTGGGGCCACAAGCACGGCGGCGCAAACATGGGGGTTATTCAGATGCTGGAGCAGATCCGCAGCGGGGGTTACACCGCCCGCGGCTACATCGAGCGCGCGAAGGACAAGCGTTCCGGGGTGAAGCTGATGGGCTTCGGGCATCGGGTTTACCGCAACTTCGATCCCCGGGCGCGGGTGCTGAAATCGGCTGCCGATGACCTACTCGACAAGATGCGTATCACGGACCCGCTGCTGGATATAGCGCGGGAGGTGGAAGCGGCCGCGTTGAGCGACGACTACTTCATCGAGCGCCGGCTGTACCCAAACGTCGACTTCTACTCCGGAATCGTTCTGCGGGCCATCGGAATCCCGGTTGACATGTTCACCGTGTTGTTCGCCATCGGGCGCACGCCGGGTTGGATAGCGCACTGGAAGGAAGTCACGGACAACCCGACCCAGCGGATCTATCGGCCTAGGCAGGTGTACGGCGGCAACCAGCTCACCAACTGGAAGCCAAAGGCCGAGCGCAAACCTCGGTTCGGCTGGCGTCTGAGAGGTTAGGCGGAACCAAACCGACGATCTCGGGTGGCGTACTGTTCGACGGCGGACCACAGGTCGCGGCGATCGAAGTCGGGCCACAGCCGGTCCAGGAAGATCAGTTCGGCGTAGGCCGACTGCCAGAGCAGGAAGTTGGAGGTGCGCTGTTCCCCGGAGCTGCGCAGGAAGAGGTCCACGTCGGGGATCTCTGGCTCGTCCAGGAACTTGGCGAAGCGCGCCTCCGTGAGCCGCTCGGGGTCCAGCTTTCCTGCGCTGGCCAGGCGTGCTATCTCGCGCGCGGCATCAACGATTTCAGCGCGTCCACCGTAGTTGACGCAGAATTGCAGCGTGAGCGTGTCGTTGCGTTTGCTCATCTCCTCGGCCACTTCTAGTTCCCGGATCACCGAGCCCCACAGCTTCGGGCGTCGTCCCGCCCAACGGATGCGCACGCCCAGCTCGTTCAACTCGTCGCGCCTGCGGTGGATCACGTCGCGGTTGAACCCCATCAACCAACGCACCTCCTCCGGGGACCGCTTCCAGTTCTCGGTGGAGAACGCGTAGGCCGACAGGTAGGGAATGCCCAACTCAATGGCGCCATGGATAACGTCGAGCAACGCGGCTTCGCCCTTGGCGTGGCCCTCGGTACGCTTCAACCCGCGCTGCTTGGCCCAGCGCCCGTTGCCGTCCATGACGATGGCGACGTGGCGCGGCAGGGTTTTCGGGGCGATTACTGGCGCTGTGGCGCCGCTCGGGTGAGGCGTGGGGCGTCGGCGAGGCTCAGGCATGAACTCAGCGTAGCCGCCTAGAGTGGTCGCGTGCCTACCTATCGTGATGAAGCCGTCGTATTGCGCACCCAGCAGCTGGGTGAAGCCGACCGCATCGTCACCTTGCTCTCCCGCCGGCATGGCAAGATTCGGGCGGTGGCGAGAGGGGTCAGGCGTTCGTCCAGCAAGTTCGGTGGCCGACTCGAACCCTTCAACCATGTGGATATCCAGTTCGCCACCGGTCGCGGCTCCCTGGAGGTGGTGGCCCAGGTGGAGGCGATCCGGGCCAGCCGATTGGGCGGCGACTACACACGCTTCACCGCAGGTCAGGTGCTCGTCGAGACGGCCGACCGCCTGGTTTCCGAGGAGGGCTCGCCGGCCCAACAGCAGTTTCTGCTACTGGCGGGCGCTCTGTGGGCGCTGGAGCACAATCGTTACCCGGCTGCGCTCATCGTCGATTCATACCTGCTGCGTTCGCTTGCGCTGGCCGGCTACGGGGTGGCGTTGGGCGAGTGCGGCGGCTGCGGCGACCACATCGTCGGCTGGTTCTCTCCGCGGGAGGGTAGTGTGTCGTGTTCGAACTGCCGCCCGTTCGAAGCCGAGAGGCTGTCCGAAGCGGAACGAACTCACCTGGGCGCGCTGATCGCCGGGGACTGGCCCAACGCTTGCGCAGCGGAACTTGCCGTTGCACGTCGAGTCGACCAGCTGGTGGTGTCGTACGCCACCTGGCACCTGGACAGAGCCCTGCGTTCCCTGCCCTACTTCGAGCGCTAGGCGGAACAGTTTCGACAGAGTCCGAAAAGCTCCACCTCGTGGCCAGCATTGGTGAAGCCGTGCGCAGCGGCCACCTCCCGTGCCCACTGCTCGACGCTCTCCGCCTCGATCTCGACGGTGTAGGCGCAGCTTCGGCAGACGAGATGGTGATGGTGCCCCGGAGTGCACGCCCGATAGGCAGCCTCGCCGTCGGGAGTGCGGACCATGTCCACCTCGTCGGCGTCAGCCATCTGCTGCAGTGCCCGGTACACGGTGGCCAGACCGATCTTATCTCCGACGGCTCGAAGCTCAGCATGAACCTGCTGGGCCGTTTTGAAATCCTCGGTGCTCGCCAGGAAGTCCCGCACTGCGGCCCGCTGCCAGGTGTTTCGCTTAGTGCTCGTCATAGTGGTCTCCGTGCCTGGCGTGGCGATGGCCGCCGTGAACGTAGTCGATGTGATCGCCGTGTTGGATCACTTTGCCACGTTTTGCTCGGCGATGGGCGCGATCATCGTGTGGTTCCGCAATTTGATGCTGCTGGTGGCCGGAATCCGCGACGTAGGAGATGAACCGCCACGGACGGCGCAAATATCGGCCGAAAAGCCAGGACAGCGCCAAGAGGGCGATAGCGGCGACGACGATGGTTGCTCCGGTGGGGGAGTCGAGCGCGAACGAGGAGAAGGTGCCGAGCACGGCCGACACCACCCCGAAGAACATCGCGCCGTAGAAAGAGCCGCGGAAGCTGACGAAACACTGCTGGGCGGTGGCCACGGGAATAATCATCAACGCGGAGATGAGCAGCAGCCCCACGGTGCGCATGGCAAGGGTCACCGCTGTGGCGGCCAATACGACGATGAGCAGGTTAAGCCAGCGCACCCTCACCCCGAGGGTGCGGGCGTAGACCTCATCAACGCTGACTGCGAACAGCCGGGGATAGAGGCCGATCGTGATCGCCAGCATCAGGGTGGCCAGCACGACTATCAGCCAGATGTCCGTGGCACTGACCGACGTGAGCGAGCCGAACAGGAACGCGCTCAACCCGGCCGCACCCTGGCCGGCGATGCCGGCCATCAATACTCCGGCGGCCAGCCCCCCGTAGAACAGGATGGCCAAACCGAGATCTCCCGACGCGCGGCCGCTCTGCCGCAGCAACTCAACGACCACGGCACCGACGACGGTCGCGACGATGGCCACCGGCAGCGGGGATTGGCCGGTGAGCAGCGCGAGCCCCACGCCCATGATTGCGACGTGCCCCAGACCGTCGCCGAGGAGGCTGAGCCGTTTCTGCACGATGTACACGCCGACGCTCGGCGCAAGCAGGCCACTCAGCGTCGCAGCAATCAGAGCACGCTGGAAGAAGGGATAGGACAGAATCTCGATCATGTGCTTGGGAAGGAGTCGAGGCCCAGGGGGCCCTGGTCGGCTTGGTCATGGGTGGGCTGGGAATCGGCGTGGACCACGGTGGTCACGCGGCCCTCGCAGAGGGTGACCGTGCGGTCAATGGCGACGGCCCCGGTTTCGTGAAGTACCACGAGCAGCCCGCGCCCGCCCTGGACGAGCGAGTCCAGTAGCGCGCCGATTCCGGCCTGAGAATGGATGTCCACGCCTGCCATCGGCTCGTCCATCAGGAACAGATCTGGCTCGGTGGCCAGAGCTCGGGCGATGAGCGTGCGCTGCTTCTGGCCGCCGGAGAGGGATGCGAAGGGCCAGTGGGCGCGCTCGGCCAGGCCCACCGTCGAGATCGCGTGCCGGATGGCGGCGCGGTCGGTGGCCCGCATCCGCAGGAAGGGGCGTCGGTGCGGGATGCGGCCGGAGGAGACGATCTCCTCTACGGTGGCGTTGAGCAGGGAGATCTGTGAGTGCTGCGGCACGTAGCCGATCCGTCGCCACTGGGTGAAGCTCGCCAATGGCTCGCCGAATAACTCGACGGAGCCCTCCTGGTGGGGCAGCGCGCCGATCAGTGCGCTGATCAACGTCGACTTTCCGGAGCCGTTGCCGCCGACGAGCGCCACAGTTTCTCCGGCATCCACGTGCAGCGAAACGTCGCGCAGGACAGGGTTGCTGCCCCGCGCGACGTACAGGTGGTCGGCCGTGAGGAGCCGCTCAGCAGCCATTCGCGGTCTTCAACTCCGACAGGTTGGCCCGCATGATGGACGGGTAGTCCTTGCCGGGAGAGTTGGCGGTGATGCCTTCCAGCGGATCCAGGACAGCTGTTTTGAGGCCGAGATCGCCGGCGATCGCCTCGGATACGGCCGGGCTGGTCAGGGTCTCGAAGAAGATCGTGGTGACGTTGTGCTCCTTGGCGAGGCGCTGCACCTCCGCGATTCGCGCGGGTGAGGGCTCGTCGTCGGGGTTGATCCCGGAGATGCCAATCTCGGTCAAGCCGTACTTCTCGGCCAGGTAGTTGAAGGCCTGATGGGAGGTGATGAAGGTCTTCCGCTCGCAGCTGGCCAGGCCCTTCGCAAACTCTCCGTCGAGGGCGGTCATCTGGTTGCTGAACTCGCTCGCGCCCTTGGCGAGTTGCTCCTTCAACGCGGGGAACCCATCGCCGAGCTTGTGGGCGATGGCGTCGCCCACCTGGGCGAGACGGAGCGGATCCTGCCAAAAGTGGGGGTCGAAGTCGCCGTGGTCGTGGTCGTCTTTGTGGGTGTCGTGGTCGTGGTCGTCTTTGTGGGTGTCGTGGTCGTGGTCGTCTTTGTGGGTGTCGTGGTCGTGGTCGTCTTTGTGGTCAACGGGCAAGAGTTTTACCACTTCGGAGACATCGAGCACCTTGGGGTTGCCAGACTGAGTGATCGCCTCGTCGACCGCGGGCTGGAATTGCTTCAGATACACCACCAGGTCGGCCTCGGTGATCTCCTTCAACTGACTTGGCTTCAGTTCGGTGCCGTGCGCGTCGGCTCCGGGTGCGGTCAGCATGGAGATGTTCACCAGGTCACCGGCCACCTGGTTGGCGGCGTATTCGAGGCCGTAGAACGCCACCACAACGTTGGGTTTGTCCGCCGAATTCGCGGCGCTGGACTCCACGCGCGCGCTGGGGCTGGCGGTTGGTTCGCCTGCGCCACCGGAACAGGCGCCGACAGCAAGCGATACGGGCAACAGAAGCAGGGCAAGGGCTTTCTTCATGAGAATGATTGTCACCCACAGCAGGGTCAAAGGCAATTCGCGCTGGTGGGGTGATTCTTCGTCGGGCGTTGGCCAGAAGCCGGATCCCCGTGTTGAATGGACGCGTGATCACCTTCATCCGGTTCCGCAATGGCGACGAACTCCTCACCGAGCTGGAAGCCGTTGCCGAGTACTGGCGAACCAAACCCGGAAACATCAGTGTGGAGTTGGTACGCAGCGTCGACGAGCCCTCCCTGATGGCGTTGATCGGCCGCTGGGAGAACATCGGGTCCTACCGGAGGGCCCTGGGCGGGCAGGAAGGCAAGCTGCTGCTCACCCCGGTGCTGCTGCATGCGGTGGATGAGCCAACCGCGTACCTGCCGTTGGGGGAGGCGGAGGCGCCGCTCACGTTCTGAGCGGCTTGGGCCGATCGGCCGGTCGGCGTAGACTCTTGCGGTCGCAAGGAGGAACAACCCATGGTCGCACCGCTCAGACTGCACGCCCCGAGCCGAAAGGACGCAGTGGTCGTCGACCTACCGGTGGTTCTGGCTCCGATGGCGGGGGTCACGAACGCGGCCTATCGCCAACTATGCCGCGAGCAGGGGGCCGGGCTGTACGTGTGCGAGATGATCACCTCACGCGGGCTCGTCGTCGGAGACCTCAAAACCCGGACCATGCTGCAGTTCGACCCGGGCGAGCGCACCCGGTCGGTACAGCTCTACGGTGTGGACGCGGACGCGATGGCTCAGGCCGCGCGAATCCTGGCGAGGGAGTTCGCCGTCGACCACATCGACCTGAACTTCGGCTGCCCGGTCCCCAAGGTCACCCGCAAGGGCGGGGGTGGGGTGCTGCCCTACAAGCGTGATCGGCTGCGCGCCATCGTCCGCGCCACCGTACGGGCAGCTGACGAGTTCGGCGTTCCGGTCACCATCAAGACCCGGATCGGCATTGATGACGAGCACGAGACCTTTCTCGACGCGGGCCGGATCGCCCAGGAGGAAGGCGCGGCAGCCATAGCGCTGCACGGCAGGACGGTCCAGCAGGCCTACTCGGGCGAGGCCGACTGGAGCCGTATCGCCGAGCTCAAGCAGGCCGTCACCATCCCCGTGCTCGGCAACGGCGACATCTGGGAGGCCGAAGACGCGCTCAGGATGATGGAACAGACGGGTTGCGACGGCGTCGTGATCGGCAGGGGATGCCTCGGCAGGCCCTGGCTCTTCCGGGATCTGGCAGCCGCCTTCGCGGGCGAAAGCACCCGCAACCGCCCGACGCTCGGCGAAGTGGGCCGCATGATCATCCGCCATGCGGAACTTCTCACCTCGGTGATGGGCCCGCGCGGGATTGTCGACCTGCGCAAGCACATGGCCTGGTACTTCAAGGGATATCCGGTGGGGGAACTACGCAGACGGTTCGCGATGGTCTCCACCATGGAAGAACTCCGCGAGCTCGTTGACCGGCTGGACGCCGATGCCGAGTTCCCGGTTTCTGAGCTGGGCACGCCACGCGGACGGCAGGGGAGCCCCCGGAACAAAGTGGTCCTCCCGCATGGCTGGTACGACGACACGTCGGGTATGGGACTGGACCTTGGGGAAGCCGAACTCGATGTCAGCGGAGGATAGAGTGAGCGAGCCATTGCCCAGGGCCAAGTTGTGGGCCGCCACCATGACGGGACACGGCGACGGCGTGGTCACCGCGCACGCCACGTCCAGCGCCCGGATCCGTGCGGCGTCGGGCGTGCGGCGCGAGGCGCGCGAGGAACGGGAGCGGGCGATGCTGGCCCCCGGGGCCGCGCTCGCGTCCGGGGGCGGCAAGAGGGCGGTGGCGGAGGAACCAGATCCTTACCGCACCTGTTTCGAGCGTGACCGGGACCGCATCGTGCACTCGACAGCATTCCGCCGCTTGGCGGGGAAGACGCAGGTGGTGGTTTACCCAACCGATCACCAGCGCACGCGACTGACTCACGCACTTGAGGTGGCCCAGTGCGCCATCGCGATGGCTCGCGGCGTCGGCGCCAACGTGACGCTCGTCGATGCCATGGCGCTGGGTCACGATTGCGGCCACGGCCCGGGCGGTCACGCGAGCGAGGATGCCTTCGACGAGTTCATCCCGGAGGGCTACGATCACGGGCCGTGGGGAGCCGACGTGGTGCTCGCCCCGCTGAACCTGTGCGCCGAGACGCTCGATGGGATTCGCAACCACTCCTGGTCCAGGCCGGCACCGCAAACCATCGAGGGCGAGATCGTCAGCTGGGCCGATCGGATCGCCTACTGCGCGCACGACCTGGAGGACGCGATTCACGCGGGGATAGTGCGCCCAGCCGAGGTTCCAGAAGTGGTCCGCGAGGTGGCCGGGCTGGAGCGGCGGGTTCAGTTGGCAACGTTCCTCAACGGCGTGATCGAGACCACCGTAGAGACGGGTCAGGTGGGCCTCGACGCTCGCCGTGCGGAGGCGCTGGCAGAACTGCGCCGGTTCAACTACGAGCGAATCTACACCCGTCCCGAGTCCGTAGAGCAGTCCAAGACTGTCGTCGCGGTGCTGCGCGCACTGGTGAACTACTACCTCGACAACCCTGCAGCGCTGCCCGCCGAGTACCACCAGGCCGAACTGGTTCGCGGTGCCGTGACCTATGTCGGCGGCATGACGGACCGTTTCGCCTTCGAACAGGCCGCCAAGCTGCTGGGTTGGGATCCCAAGCGGCTGCCCAGGGGCATCGGGCGGGGCGCCTGAACGCTAGGATGCAACACGTGGCGCGGTTCAGGGAGGAAGACATCGCGACGGTCCGGGAGCGGGCCCGGATTGATGACGTCATCGGTGAGTACGTCATGTTGCGCAACGCAGGCGGGTCGCTCAAGGGGCTGTGCCCCTTCCACGACGAGAAGACCCCCAGCTTCCACGTCACCCCGTCGCGTGGTTTCTTCTACTGTTTCGGCTGCGGCGAAGGAGGCGACGTTTTCACCTTCCTCCAGCGCAGCCAGAACCTGACCTTCGTCGAAGCGCTGCAACTGTTGGCGGATCGCTACCAGGTTGAGTTGGTCGTCGAGGACGACGGACAGACCACGAGCCAGCCGGGGCTGCGCAAGCAGATTCTGGAGGCGAACGCCGCCGCCCAGGATTACTACGCTGGACAGCTGACCTCAACGGAAGCCCTTGCCGCGCGAGTTTTCCTGGACCAGCGGGGATTCACCCGAGAGCACGCGGAACACTTTGGGCTCGGCTACGCGCCCAAGAACGGCCAGGCCCTCGTGCGGGTGCTCGGCGGCCGATTCGGTCTGGATGTGCTCAAGGCTGCGGGGTTGGTTCGCGACAACGGGCGCGACTTTTTCGTCGGGCGACTGCTGTGGCCGATCCGTGACTCTGGCCAGAGTGTGCTCGGCTTCGGCGCGCGGCGCATCCACGACGACGACCGATTGCCCGCGAAGTACCTGAACACGCCCGAGACGCCGGTGTACAAGAAGTCGCAGGTCCTGTATGGGCTGGATCTGGCCCGTCGCGAGATCGGCAAACGCTCGCAGGCGGTGATCGTTGAGGGCTACACCGACGTGATGGCGGCTCATATCGCGGGGGTGGAGACGGCGGTCGCGTCGTGTGGAACCGCATTCGGCGACGACCACGCCCGAGTGTTGCAACGGTTGCTGGGCACCTCCGATGGCCTGCACGGCGAGGTGATCTTCACCTTCGACGGTGACGCCGCAGGTCAGGCCGCGGCGCTGAAGGTGTTTAAGGGAGACCAGAACTTCATCGCGCAAACCTACGTGTCCGTTGAGCCCACAGGGCTGGACCCGTGTGACCTGCGGCTCCAGCATGGTGACGCGGCGATCCGCGACCTGGTGGCGCGTCGAATCCCGTTGTACCGCTTCGTGATGGAGAACATCGCGCGCTCCTACGACCTGGACCGTGCGGAGGGACGGCTGGCAGCGGCACGTGAAGCAGGGCAGCTGGTGAGTTCGATCAGGGACAGGTCACTCGTCGGCCAGTATCTGCGGGACCTGGCCCGGATACTGGGTATGGATCTGGATGAGCTGCGCCAGGCCATCCAGCGGCCGCGTTCCGTGCCGGGTCCGGAGGGGACGAATCTCGCGCCTAGCAGTGAGCAATGGCCGAATCCGAACGATCGGTCGCTTCGGCTGGAGCGAGACACCCTGAAGCTAATGCTGCAGCATCCGACGACATTCGACGCGGACTGGAACGGCGTGAAGCCCGAGGATTTCTCCCACCCGGGCTACGTCGCGGTCATGCGCCTGATCAGGTCTCAGCCCTTCGGAAAAGGTTGGGATTCCAGGCTGCGGTCTGCCGCGCCCAGCGAGCTGTGTCAGCAGCTTCTGGTGTCTCTTCTCGTGGAGCCTTTGCTGCGCGAGCCGAGCGAGTCGTATTCGTTGATCCACTCGGCCCGCCTGCAGTTGGCGCGTTTGGGACGCGAGATTGGTGTGCTGAAGTCTCGGCTCAGCCGGATGGATCCCACGAAAAGCGCCGACGAGTATCAGTCGGGTTTTGCTCAGCTGGCTGAACTGGAAAAGGAGCGCAAACGGCTCACCCAGATCAGCATGTCGTAGGTCCTGTTTCGAAAGTCGTGCCGGGGACGCGGCGCACCGGATCGGGTGAGAAGAACCCTCAGCATCCTGGCCTGTACACTCAGCACGGGAGGCAGCTGCTTCAGCGCCCACCGCGCATCCTGTCCGGAGCGTCCCGCCCCGAGACACTTTCGTGAGCAGGCCTATCCGGCCAGCAGCCTCTGGGTGGTGCCCTGCGGCAACCTCACGGTGTGGTCCTGCTCAAGGAGCTCACGGGCGCGCTGTAGGGCATGACGCTCCCAGCGGGAGATGGTCGAGGCCGAAACACCGAAGCGGGCGGCGAGCTGCTTGTGGCTCTGCGCCTCACAGCCGATGCCGAAGCGGAGCCTGAGCAACTGCTGAGAATGGCCGTCGAGTAGTTCCAGGAAGTCGATGCTCGGCGTGTTGATCTTCTCGAAGGGGTCCCGTGGGTCGGCCAAATGATCGATTGGGGCGTGCACGGCACGCAGGGCTGCTGCGCCTTCCACCTGGCCACCTGTTGCCCGTGCTTGGCTGCGCAGCCGCCGAGCATGACGCGACGAGATGACCCAGCCACCGGTGGTCTCAACATCACGTATGCGGTACAGAATCGTGTCGTAGGCGTATGTGGACAAGCGCAGACCTGCGTCGGGGCGGAAGGCGCGGATCGCTTGGCGCAACGCGATGCAGCCCTCCTGAAACAGGTCATCGAAGTCTTCGTTCTTCTGCACCGCCACCTGGTGGGCCAGCCTGGCCACCAACCTCAAGTTGCAGCACCAGAGAGCTTGTTCGGCGGTCAGACCGATCAGCGCTAGCTGCCACAGGCGGCGAATCGTTGGATGGTGGCGCAGCAGTTCCCGGGCAGGAACGATGAGCTTGACCAGTCGGCAGAGCAGTAGTTGTTGTTGGGCGGAGAGAACGGGGTAATCAAGTTTCATGATCCCAGTGCACCGCGGCCCGGGATCATCCAGCAGCGGAAACGGACTTTTCCACAGGCCGTCAGCTCACTGGGGCGGAGAAGCGGCAGTTTGCCCACATCGGGCACACTGGTTGCCATGACGGCCAGTACCGACCTTCCCAAGCAGTTCCGCGTGGACAAGCCGCTGGTGCGAGCCACCGGGCCCGACGTGGTGCTGGTCGGCAGCAGAACGCACCTGGGGCTCTTCACGGGGGGAGCCTGGCTGGTGTTGGGTTGGCATGAGATTGAGCGTGGCTCCTGGAACGGGGAGACGAAGACCTTCAAGTGGCTTGATCTGAGCGGGACAGCTCAGACGGTCCGGCTTGACGCTGCCGGGCGAATGCCGGAGCTGTTTCAGGAGAGGATGCATGCTTCCACGGTCTTCACCTTCCACTACGACCTCGATCATGGTGCGGTCAGCATCGTCGGGCGCAGGTCGTTGGCCGACGGGACGGTGCGCTGCTATGCGGTCCCCAGCGGGGGCGCGGACTTGACCGATCCGGCCACTGCCCGATTCGTTGTGGCGGAGACGGACAGGCTGAGAAGCGAGTATGGGCTCGATTGGCGTTTGTGATTGCGGGCTGCTAAAGTTCTTTCTCGTTGGTTCGCCAACGATCCCTGGTAGCTCAATTGGCAGAGCATTCGACTGTTAATCGAAGGGTTACTGGTTCGAGTCCAGTCCGGGGAGCCAGGCCGAGTGGCCCCAGCCCATGATTCGGGCTGGGGCCACTTTGTTTTTCGTGTCGCCCTCGCCGAGATGCCGGGGAACCCTCGCCCGTGGGGAAGGGAATCCCCGGAACGGTCAGTAGCCTCGGCGGCGGTTCTCGTTTTCGATCCACAGCCAGTAGAGGACGTTCCCGACGCCTCCGGTGAACATGAAAAGGAGAACATGCAGGCCGATGGAGTGCTCCTTGCGCGGCAACCGGTAGGGGTAGCCGGGTGCGATCGGCGGTACCGGATACTCGTAAGGCGGTTGAGGGGGAAATGGCTGTTGGGCGTAGGGGGTATTTGGGAGCCCCGCGCCGTAGTCTGGTGAACTGGGCGGCGGGTAGTAACCGCGGTCGTCGTCTGGTAGGGGGTGCGCGTGCGGCGAGGTCATCCATCGTCCTTTCTGCGAAGGCCTGCCTCCCATGTTAGCCAGTGTTTCCAGCGAGATCTGTGAGGAAACTCTCTGCCCAGCGGTCGATGGTGTGCGTCGATACCTGTTTTTTCAGGGCCCGCATCCTTCGGGAGCGTTCGCGATACGAGTCGGTGAGGGCCTGCATGAAGACATTCTTCATGTGGTTCAGATCGTAGGGGTTGACGCTGTAGGCCTGGCGGAGCTCCTTCGCTGCACCGGCAAACTCGCTCAGCACGAGTGCACCGCCGTTGCTCGGGTGGCAGGCCACGTACTCCTTGGCAACCAGGTTCATGCCGTCGCGCAGCGGGGTGACCAGCATCACGTTCGCGATGCGGTACAGCGCAGCCATCGTGTGGCGTGGATAGCCGCGATGCATGTAGACGATGGGGGAGCGCCCCAGGCCTGCGGCCTCCGAATTGATTCTCCCGACCAGCAGGTCGATGTCGTCTCTCAGTCGCTGGTACTCTCCTACGCCTTCGCGCGACGGCGTGGCGACTTGGACGTAGACTGTGTCCTTTGGATCAAGACGGCCCTCGCTGAACAGTTCGCCCATGGCGCGGATGCGTTGGCGGAGCCCTTTCGTGTAATCGAGGCGATCCACGCCGAGGAACATGTTCTTGGGTTGCCCCAGGTCGCGATGGAGTTGCTCGGCCTCTGCCAGGGTGTCCGGGTGGTTGGCGAGTTCGATGAACCCCGCGGTGTCGATGGAAATGGGGTATGCGCGCGCCGCGCAGTATCGGTCGTCGACGGAGACCCTGCCGGATTCCACGGGAAGTTTCAGCCGAGTGCGCGCCAAGCGCAGGAAGTTGGCGGAGCCACCGGAGGTCTGGAAACCGACGAGATCGGCGCCTAGCAGCCCCTGCAGGATCTCACGTCGCCACGGCAGCTGGGCGAAGATCTCGGTGGGTGGAAATGGGATGTGTAGAAAGAAGCCGATGCGCAGGTCCTGTCGCAGTTCGCGTAGCATTTTGGGGACCAACTGGAGCTGATAGTCCTGGACCCAAACGGTTGCCCCGGGTGCAGCCACATCTGCCGCGGCTCGGGCGAAGCGTGCGTTCACCGAGACGTAGGAGTCCCACCATTCCCGGTGGAACTCGGGGAAGGCAACCGTGTCGTGGTAGAGCGGCCACAGCGTCGCGTTGGAGAAGCCTTCGTAGTATTCCTCGACTTCCAGGCCGCTCAGAGCGACGGGGACCACGTCGTAGCCTTCGTGCCGAAAGGGAGACACGAGCTCGTCGGGAGCGCCGTGCCAGCCTATCCACGCGCCGCCGCGCGCCCGCATTACGGGCTCGAGCGCGGTCACGAGTCCACCCGGTGAGGTGCGCCACGTTTCGGCTCCGGAAGCGTCGTGAACTCGGTCGACAGGCAAGCGGTTGGCTACAACAACGAATGAAGCTGACATGTTCCTCCTTGCTCGTCTTCCACCCTAGCGAAGACGATTCCGTGAAAAGGTGGTAAGCATGAAGTTTTTTTCAACGAAGTCCGGGTGTGCATCCGAGTTCGTGGCCGAACACCGCGCGGATCCGGGTGGAACGCTTGTAGCGCTAGATTTTGATGGCACGCTGGCCGAGATCGTGCCGAACCCGGAAGAAGCGACCATCCATCCGGGCGCACGGCGACAGCTGGCCCGGCTGGTGGCGCAAGCGGGCCACGTCGTGATCATCACCGGGCGTCCGGTGGACCAGGTCCGTCGGCTCGGTGACTTGGACGATCTGCTCGATCGCCTAGTGGTGTTCGGCCAGTACGGATCGGAGCGGCTGGACGCCTGCGGGCTGCACCTACCGCCCACTCCTGCTGGGGTGGAGAGGGCTCGGGCGGGGTTGGTCGAGATAGCGGAGAAGAACAGTGGGGTATTCGTCGAGGACAAGCGGATCGCGGTGGCCGTGCACACCCGGCGGGCCGCGCCAGGGACCCTGCAGCGGATTTCCGACGAGGTGCTCCGCTTGGCAGCCGACTGTGGACTGCGGGCGGAACCCGGGCGCGAGGTGATCGAGTTGCGTGCACATCGGGTGTCGAAGGGCGACACCCTGCGTGCGCAACTCGCGGAGCTTGCGCCACGAAGGGTAGCGATGGTGGGTGATGATTTGGGTGATCTACCCGCTTTCGAGGTGGTTTCCGAAGCACGACGACGCGGCCTTCGGGGAGTGAACGTCGTGTCCGGTTCTGCGGAGCGTCCCGAGCTGGCAAACCTCGCCGATGTGCTCTGCGCTGGCCCGGCTGGTGTGGCGGGTTGGTTAGCGGAATTGACCGCAGCTTGCTTTTGACCCCATGTTGTTCGGTAGGCTGTGTGGCCGGGGGCGTTAGCTCAGCCGGTCAGAGCAGGGGACTCATAATCCCTGGGTCGCGGGTTCGAGCCCCGCACGCCCCACACAGCCCCGGGTGGTCCTGGTCACCCGGGGCACGTTCTGTCTCCGGATCGAATGGCATCCGTTTAATACCCCGGGTAGTATTCGCTGGGTGATCCGCTTTCTAGCCAAGGCCCGACAGGGGCTTAAACTTTGGAGTCTCCGGCAGTGGCTCGTGGCACTCGCCGGCGGCCTTGGGTCGGCGCTGCTGCTTGGCCTGGCCACCGTGTTGATCCCGAATCCCGTCTTTGGGCGCGACATCGCCCCGGTGTGGTGGAACTATCCTGTCTGGTTGCTCACGACCGCGCTGATGGGCATGCTGTTGGCCACCTACTTCGCTGACAGCGGACTGGGCTCCAGGCGAGAAAGAAGAACGACCAGGTTCGGGATGATGGGTTCCGCGCTCGCATGGTTCGCGGTTGGGTGCCCGGTCTGCAACAAGATTGCGCTGCTTGCTCTCGGGTATTCGGGAGCCATTGCGTGGTTCGCCCCAGTGCAGCCGTTCCTGGGCGTGTTGGCGGTCCTCCTCACCGGCGGGGCTCTCGTCGTCCGGCTGGGGGGCGCCGTCGAGTGCCCCGTCGATCCGGGCCTGACCAAATGAGCTGGTAGAGGGCTAAAGCCTGCGGTTCTTGGTGGGCTCCCCGCTGGTGGACTGGCTGGGATCGGGGGTGCTGGAGTCTTCGCCACTCGGGCTAGCGCTGTCCGGGGACTCGAACTGTGGGGAGCCGGAGGGGGGAGAGCCGCCTCCCACCGGTGGCGGGGGCGAGACCAAGGGGGCGTTCTGGAAGGCTAGCAATGCCAGCAGCAGGGCCAACGCACTCAGCAGAAGCATCAGCAGCCAGGAAACCAGGATGGAAAGCCAACCGTCGCGATCTTTTCGCCCGGGCCAGGCCAGCGGCCAAATCCGTGTTCGGCCGGGGTTCGTGGCCTCAGCCCAGTGCAGGGCAAACTCCGGGCCACTGGGCTCGCCCAGCGGGGAAGATGCGGCCAGATCGACCGCGTTCAACACCCGCAAGGCCTCGCGTACGGCCTCCGTGCTGCCGTCGAAGGCGAGCGCCGCCCAGGGCGCCAGGGGGGCGAGGCCAGCCAGCTGGGGGTCCTCCCGAGGCCGGAAACGAACCGCCAGCCTACCCTCGTCCTGCCCCTGGCCACCCCGTGCGATGACCGTGTCGATGTCCATGGAGTTGATCTCGCCGGCAAAGCGCGAACGGGCGGCTGCGTCCGCGGCGGCGCCTTCGCTGAGCAGGAGGAGCATGACGCTGTGCCCGTCGGTTTCGTGTGCCGAGTAGGCGACGCCTGCGGGCGTCGCGGCCAACCGGGAATCCAGCCAGTAGTCGTCGAGGCGCACCGGGTCGCTGCTCTCCAGCGGCAGATGCGCGCGGAAAGGATCGCGGTCGGCGGGGTTCTGGCTTTCTCCTGTGCTCATCAGGGTCAATCTCACCACACCTGAACGGGCAGATGCGACCCAGGGGCGGTGGCCCTGAAGTATTGCACAGCGAACGGCGGTATCGTGTGCACGTGACCTACGGGAATGAGAACAAGGAAGCCGAGCAAATCGGGGCGCAGCAGCAGCTGCCGCAAACAGTCGCCGAGGCGTCGCAGCTGTTGGGCAGGGCTATCAGCCAGGTGCAGCGCGTCATCGTCGGGCAGGAGCACATGGTGCAGCAACTGATGGTGTCGCTCCTGGCCAAGGGGCACTGTTTGCTCGAGGGCGTGCCGGGGGTGGCTAAGACGCTGGCCGTGCGCAGCTTCTCGGATGTGGTCGGCGGTGAGTTCGCCCGCGTCCAGTTCACCCCGGACCTAGTACCATCCGACATCGTGGGCACACGGATTTACTCCGCTAAGTCTGAGACCTTCGAGGTAGAACTAGGCCCGGTTTTCGTCAACTTCGTTCTTGCCGACGAGATCAACCGTGCCCCGGCGAAAGTGCAGTCGGCGATGCTGGAGCTGATGGCCGAAAAGCAGGTGTCGTTGGCGGGCAGGACCTACCCAGCGCCCAACCCCTTCATCGTTATTGCGACGCAGAACCCGGTTGAATCCGAGGGTGTCTATCCTCTGCCCGAGGCGCAGCGCGACCGTTTCCTGCTGAAAGTCGACGTGCCCTACCCGCGTGGCAACGAGGAACTGGAGATCCTTCGCCGGATGTCGGTGACGCCGCCGAAAGCTCACCGAGTGCTCAACCCGGAGTTGATCCGGCATCTGCAGCAGATGGCGGGCAACGTCTACGTACACAACCTGGTCGCCGAGTACATCGTGCGCCTCGTGCTGGCCACCCGGGAGCCTGCGGACTTCGGCATGGCTGATCTGGGGGACGTGATCCAGATCGGATGCTCACCGCGCGCCACGCTGGGCCTGGTGGCGGCGTCGCGGGCGCTCGCGCTCATCAACGGCAGGGACTACGTGCTACCCACCGACGTGCAGGCAGTTGCGCGCGACGTGATGGCGCACCGTCTGGTGTTGGGTTTTGACGCGCTGGCGGACAACATCAATCCGGTGGACGTGATCGAGCGGGTGGTCGCCATGGTACCTGCCCCCACCCCGGTCTGGAATCAGAACACCCGAGCTGAAGCACTCAAGCAGCATGCGCACGAGCCGGGGCGCGGCTGATCGTGGTTTCCTTCGAGCCAGCAGATACCCTGGGCGCGGCCGAGTCGGTTCTTCGCCCGCCCAGCGGCCCGACGCTGCCACTCAGCCGCTTGGCGCCCGAGGCTGCGCTCAGGCGCCTTGAGTTGACGGTGGTTCGTCGGCTTGAGGGGTTCCTGCAAGGCGATCACCTTGGGCTGCTGCCCGGTCCGGGCACGGACACGAACGACGCGCGTGTCTACCAGCCAGGGCAGGACGATGTCCGAATGATCGACTGGGCGGTCACCGCCCGCACGGGGACCCCTCACGTGCGCGACACGATTG
The DNA here is from genome assembly GCF_003932855.1 of Tessaracoccus sp. OH4464_COT-324. Classification (GTDB taxonomy): domain Bacteria; phylum Actinomycetota; class Actinomycetes; order Propionibacteriales; family Propionibacteriaceae; genus Arachnia. The sequence goes on from NZ_RQYZ01000001.1 coordinate 187,378, forward strand.
CTGATCGGGAGCTGGAAATCTGGGCGCTGCTCGACCTGACGCCGTCGATGAACTGGGGAACCGCGGGCATCACCAAGCGCGATCTGGGCATCGCTGCGATCGCGACCATCGGCTTTCTCAGCCAGAAGATGGGCGACCGCTTTGGCGGGCTCCTGATGCGCCCCGACGGCGTGACCCGCCGCCCGGCGCGCAGCGGACGGATGGCGCTGTACGGTCTGCTCCGTACGATGCTGGAGGAGCCGATCGTCGAGGACGTCTCCTCAGCCAAGTTCGAGCTGGGTGACGGCATTGAGCAGTTGTCGCGCATGCAACGCAGAAGAGGCATGCGGGTTGTGGTCAGCGATTTCCTGACCCCGGGTGAGGCCGTCGTTGATGCGAACTCGCCGCCGCCTTGGGAACGGGCATTGCGCAGGCTCGGCGTGCGGAATCAGGTGCTCTGTGTGGAAGTGCTTGACGCCGCGGAACTGGACTTCCCCGACGTGGGAGAACTGCTGATCCGCGACCCGGAGACGGACTTCGCCCGCTACATTAACACCTCTGATCCCGCTGCCCGCCAGCGCATGAACGCGGCAACTAGAGCGCAGCGCGAACGGGTGGCCGCAGCTATCCGACGTGCGGGCGCCGGCCACATCCGGCTCCGCACCGACTCCGACTGGGTGGCCGACATCGCCCGCTTCGTCTTGAACTACCGGCGCACCGCGGCCACCCTGCATCAGCCGCCCCAGGGGGTGAGCAAGTAGTGATGTCGTGGTTTCCAGAGTTCGAGTCACCCGATCGGCTGTGGGCCCTGCTGCTCATTCCGGTCTTCATCGTCGTATATCTGATCTTCCTGCGGATGAAGAAGCGCTTCTCGATGAGGTTCACCAACACCGGCCTGCTGAAGCGGGTGGCCCGAAGCCAACGCCGGTGGACGCGCCACGTCGCGGTGGCTCTGTCCCTGAGTTCCTTGGCGGTTCTGACGCTGGCCTGGGCGGAGCCACTCGGCGTAGACAAGGTGCGCCGTGAGCGGGCCACGATCATACTGATGATCGATGTTTCCCAGTCAATGCAGGCCACCGACGTGGCCCCCAGCCGCCTGGAAGCAGCGAAGCAGGAGGCCCGGCGTTATGTTGAGTCACTGCCTGAAGGCTACAACGTCGCCTTGATCGAGCTGAGCGGCTCGCCGAATCTTCGGATGCCGCCATCCGTGGACCGGGGCGTGGTGCTGCGGGCCATTGACGCGTTGACCCTGAGCGACGGCACCGCAATCGGGGATGCGATTGCGGTTGCCCTGGATGCGCTCCGGCTGGCCCCCGACGCGGATGGGGATAAGGGGGTTCCGGCGCTGGCGGTCATTCTGTCCGACGGAGCAAATACCGACGGGGCGGACCCCCTGGCCGCGGCCGATCAGGCCAAGGACATCCTGCCGATTTACTCGATCGCCTACGGTACGGAGAACGGTTACGTGGACATTGACGGTAAGCGGGAGCCGGTGCCGCCGGACTACGATCTGCTGGAGCAGATCGCCCAGCGCACCAAGGGGAAGAGCGTCAGCGCGGACAGCGCTCAGGCCCTGCGCGACGCCTACCAGGAGTTGGACAGCGCATACGCTTACGAGGATGTGAAGAAACCAATCACCGGGCAATACGTGCTTGTGGCACTAGCTTTCGCGATCCTGGCGGCGGTCGGCGCGGTCCTGATGGCTTCGAGGTGGCCGCGATGATCGAACTTGTTTTGGACTTCCAATATCCGGATAGGCTCTGGGCGCTGCTGGCCTTGCCCCTCGTCGCGCTGCTCTATCTGATGCTGTCCGGGCGGACGCCGCCTCGACCGAGAAACCGCCTGTCGAGGGTCCTGCCGCAGCAGGCGGCTTGGAAACGGCACCTCGCGGTTCTCATGTCGTTGTCTAGCCTGGCAATGCTGGTGGTCGCCTGGGCCATCCCCAGTGGTTACGGTAGGCAGCCGCGGGAGCGGGCCACCGTCGTGCTGACGATTGATGTTTCGTGGTCGATGGAGGCCGAAGACGTGGAGCCCAACAGGTTCGCGGCAGCCAAGGACTCGGCTTCGGCGTTCATCCGTTCCCTGCCGCGCGGCTTCAACGTCGCCCTGGTGGCCTTCGCCGGGACCGCCCAACTCGTGGTTCCGCCAACCACCGACCACAACGCGGTGGAGCGGGCGGTCAACTCTCTGGAGTTGGCCCCCTCCACCGCAATCGGGGAGGGAATCCACACCTCGCTGAACGCGCTTGCTCTGGTTCCGCCGGATCCCGCCCACCCGGACGAAGTTGCCCCAGCGGTGATCGTTCTGCTCTCCGATGGCGCGACAAACCTCGGCCGGGATTCCATCAACGCGGCCACGCACTCGGCGGAACTCGGGGTGCCGATCTACACCATCGCCTACGGCACGGAGGACGGTGTCGTGATCGACAAAGAGGGACGCACCCAGCGGGTCCCGGTGGATCATTACGAGTTGCGCGAAGTGGCAAAGAAATCCGGCGGCAAGAAGTTTGCCGCGGAAAGCGCCAGCGAACTCAAGGAGACCTACGAGGCAATCAGCCAATCGGTGGGTTACGAAGATGTCCTGGTGGAGATCACGGATCAGTACGCAGGCTACGCCCTTGTTTTTGCCGTGTTGGCGGCGCTCGGCGTCATTTCCCTGGGCGCAAGATGGCCGTAGCGGAGCACCTGGCGGAGGTCCAACGACGGATCGACCTGGCCGCTGAAGAGGCGGGTAGGTCGAGTTCCGAGATTCGGCTGATGCCGGTCACCAAATTCCATCCCGTTGAGCGAATGATTGAGTGCGCCGAGGCCGGTTACGGCTACTTCGGAGAGAACCGTCCACAGGAGCTATTCGCGAAGCGGCAACTGCTGCCCGACGCCCAACTCGTCATGATCGGGAATGTGCAGCGCAACAAGGCCAAGCTGATTGCCGAAGCGGCCAGCGAGCTGCATTCGCTGGACTCGCTGGCCCTGGCTGAGACGTTGCAGCGTCGGCTGGACGCGCTCGGTAGGCGGCTTCCGGTGCTGATCCAGGTGAACACCTCCGGCGAGGCACAGAAGTCTGGCGTGGCGCCGGAGAACCTGCTGGATTTTGTTGCGCACCTCCGCCCATTCGATGCGCTGGAGCTTCGGGGACTGATGACGATAGCGGTGGCCTCACCAGACGGGGAACTGGTTTCCCGGTGTTTCAGCCGTCTGGGCGAGTGTCAAAGGCGGTTGCGGCACGCCGCGAGCGAACACGACTGGCGGGAGTTGTCCATGGGCATGTCGGGCGACTTCGAACTGGCGATCGGCCAAGGGGCGACGATAGTGCGCGTCGGCACCGCGATCTTCGGTGCGCGAGGAGGTGGGGGCCACGGGACGGCCGAGGCCCCCACGCTCAGAGGTTTTCGATCGGGAGACGAGGGATGTCCTCGCTGAGCGGGAGCCCGAACACCTGCTCCAGGAAAGACAGCTCGGCTGCCAGGGCCATCCCACGGGCGTGCATGGTGCGGAAACCGTGGGCTTCCTCCTCGAATGTCACGAGAGCCAAGGGCTTGCCGGTGGAGCGCACGGCTTCAGCCATCTTGTAGGCCTGGCCCGGGGGCACCACCTTGTCCTTGAGCCCCTGCAGGATCAGCATGGGGGTCTTCAGCTTGTCCAGGTGGTGGATGGGGGAGCGCTCCCGGTACACGTCGGCAGCCTCAGGCCACGGCCCAACCAGCGAGAACGGGTAGCGCGACTCGAACTTGTGGGTGTCCTTGACGAGCATCTCCAGGTCGCCAACGCCGTAGCGGGAAAGGCCCGCGCCGAACACGTCCGTGGTGGTCAGCGCGCGCAGCGTCGTGTATCCGCCGGCGCTGCCGCCGGCGATGGCTACGCGGTCGGGGTCGATCAGCCCGGATTGGGCCAAGTCATCGACCACGTTGACCACATCCTCCACCTCCGCGACGCCCCACAGACCCTTGAGCGCGTCGCGGTAGGCGCGGCCGAAGCCGGTGGAGCCACGGTAGTTGACGTCGGCGATAGCGAAACCGCGGGAGAGCCAGAACTGGAACTCCTCGTTGTAGGATGCGGTGGCCTGCGAGGTCGGACCGCCGTGCGTCTTGACGATCACCGGCGGGTTCTCCACTCCCCTCGGGGAGTAGAACCAGTAGTGGACCTGCCCTGCGTGTCGGGCGACTGGCTTGGCCACCAGCGGGGAGGCGTCGCCGCCGGCAATGATCTCGGTCTCGCCGGTGGGGCAGATGGAGATGAGCGAGGACGGGCGGTCCGCCCAGGAGGCGATCACGTACAGCCGATCGGCGTAGGTAGCCACAGAGTCGATCCACACCGTTCCGGGAAGCGGGTAGGTGACGCCACCAGTTGAGGGCTGCCAGAGCGCGAGTCGCCCGTAGCCGTCGGAGATGTCGATGGTTGCCACCAGATCGGAGCCCACGGCGCAGGCGGCCGGTCGGTCGAGCACCCAGACTGGGGTGTCGCAATCGCGCGGCAGGGCGAACGTCGAGCGCCCGCTCTCGTCGACGACGTGCCAGTTCCAGTAGAGCGTCTCGTCGGTGGTGTAGGCCAACGTGTCGGGAGCCAGCCACATCGGGTGCTGTGCGCTTACCCCGTCGGCGGCAAACACGCAGTGTGGGTTCTCGGGGTCATCGAGGCTGGCCTTCCAAATGGACGAGGTGTCCCAGCCCATGTTGGGATGGTCCCATTGCTGCCAAGCGACGACCCGGTCGCGCACGCGCGGCCCGGCGTAGAAGTCAGCGCCGCTGGCCACGACACTGCCCAGCGAAACCTGGTCGAGCGGCAGCGCCACCACTTCCGTGCGGGGTTCGGAGCTGGCCTCGTGATCCTCGCGAACCGCGACGACGACACCGTCGGAGAGCTGAACGTGTAGGCCGCCGTAGAAGTATCGAGTTTGCTCGGGGGTCAGCGCACGACAGCCGGAGGAATCGAGAATGAATACCTGGTTGCTGCGGTCATCGTTGAAGACCACGGTGTCGTGCTCCGCGTCGTAGGCTCCTCCACCATACTCCATGACACGAGTGCGAACGGACGCTTCGGGCGTCAAATCGACGGTCTGTCCGTCGCTAAATCGGCGCACAGTGTTGCGCCCATCCTGGTTCGCAATGCTGGCCAGCCAATACACGCCAGACGAAGTCGCGCGCACCTGAGAGATGGTGTCGCGACGCTTGATTACGAATTCGAGCGGCAAGGTCATGAACCCTTCTTAGGCCCCGATTCCGGCTTAGTCAACACGTGGCCGGGGTTTCGTCAGCAATTCGCTTAGGGCTGCGCTTGAAGCGAACCGACCAACTGGGGCAAGATGGGGGCCTAGCTCCTAGTGCTGAAGGCAGGGGAAGGCCGTCAGTCAGCTAGGAGGACAAGTGAGTTTTGCAGGCCAGGAAGCGCGAGGGGTCGTGTTCGTCCACTCGACGCCCGCAGCGCTCTGCCCACACATCGAGTGGGCCGTGCAGCGCGTTGTGCACTCAAGGCCCGCCATACGGTGGGTGGAGCAGCCCTACGAGTGTGCAATGCTGTGCTGCGACTGGTCCTGGGTTGGCCCGGTGGGGACGGGCGCTCGGCTCGCGAGCGAACTGGCGGCGATGGAGCGCATCCGTTTTGAGGTCACTGAGGAGCCTTCCCGGCGTGGGGAAGGGCAGCGTCACATGTTCACGCCGAGGTTGGGGCCCTTCAGCGCAACGACAGGCCTGCACGGGGATATCGTGCTCACCGAGCACGTGCTGCGGGCCGCGGCAGCCGCAGGCGAACTCCCTCATCGGCTCGACGAACTGTTGGGTGGCCCTTGGGACGAGGAGTTGGAGCCCTACCGCTCGGGCGAAACCCCCCAACCGACGAGGAGGCTCTACCTGGTGGGGTGATCCCGCCGGGGGCACAGGCTGCCGCTCTGGTCAGCCGAAGCGGGTCCTCGGTCAACCAGAGCAGCAGGCCGGATCCTGAGAGTGCTGGACGCAGACGTCAGATGTTCTCGTTGGTGCAGACGATGGCGACGTTGTGCCCACCGAAACCGAACGAGTTATTCACTGCTGCCAGGAAGCCGTCGGGCAGTGAGCGGACCTCCTTTGCGATGTCGATGCCCAGGCCGGGTTCTTCGTTGTCCAGGTTGATGGTGGGCGGCACCTTGCGCTCGTGGAGCGCAAGAACGCTGGCCACCGTCTCCAGCGCACCTGCTCCGCCGAGCAGGTGGCCGGTCATCGACTTGGTTGACGTTACGATGGCCTGGGTGTCGTCGCCCAGCGCCCGGCGGATTGATCCGGCCTCGGTAGTGTCCCCTTGCGGAGTGGAGGTGCCGTGCGCGTTAACGTGCACCACGTCGCGGGGGGCCAGGTCGGCTTCCTTCAACGCCTTGATCATGGCCTGCGACTGGCCGTACCCGTCCGGGTCAGGCTGCACCAGGTCATGCGAGTCCGCGGTGATGCCCGACGAGCGCAGCGTTCCATAGATTCTGGCGCCGCGTGCTTGTGCGTGCTCCAGCCGCTCAAGCACCAGCAGCGCCGCGCCTTCGGCCAACACGAAGCCGTCGCGGTCCACGTCCCAGGGGCGGGAAGCGCGCTCGGGTTCGTCGTTGCGGCGGGACAGCGCCTGCATCTGGCCAAACGCGGCGATCGGGAAGGGGTGTACAACGCCCTCCGCACCCCCGGCGATGACCACGTCGGCCCGGCCCAGATGGATCATATCGATGGCTCCGGCGATGGCCTCGTTCGACGATGCGCAGGCGGACACCGGGGTGTGGACTCCTGCGCGTGCCTGGAAACGAAGGCCGATGTTTGCCGCGGGTGCGTTGGCCATCAGCATGGGGATCGTGAAGGGCGAGACCCGCCGGAGGCCGCGCTCACGCAGCGTATCCCACTGGGCGGTGATCGTCTGCAAGCCGCCGATCCCGGTAGCGGCGAATACTCCCAGACGGTCGGGGTCCACGTCGGGGTCGTCCAGGCTGAAACCTGCGTCAACCCAGGCTTCGAGCGCGGCCACCATCGCGAGCTGGGTGGAGCGATCCATGCGACGAGCGGCGACCCGATCCAGTTTCTCGGTGGGCTCGCACACCACCTCGGCCGCTATCCGGGTGGGAAACTCTTGCGCCCACTCGTAGGGCAGAGCCCGCACGCCGGAACGTCCGGCGAGCATCGCCTCCCAGGTTTCCGGCAGCGTGCCGCCGAGCGGGGTGGTGGCACCAAGGCCAGTTACAACTACGGTGGTCATCCCTCAGCTCCTGAACAGTTGGACGGGTCGGGTGGTGGGGCGGAATCCGCCCCACCCAGGTGGAATCAGGCCTGGGCCCGCTCGACGTAAGCGACGGCGTCGCCGACGGTTTTCAGGCTCTTGGAGTCCTCGTCCGGGATCTCGATGCCGAAGCGCTCCTCGCAGCCGTAGATGACCTCTACCATGCTGAGGGAGTCGACGCCCAGGTCCTCGATGAACGACTTGTCGAGCTGGACGTCCTCGACCGCGACTCCGGCAACGTCATTGACGATTTCTGCGATGGCGCTACGGATCTCTTCAGTGCTAGCCATGGTGTTTCCTTTCGTTTGTTATTCAGGGCAAGGTGATGACTTGGCCGGAAAAAACCAAGCCAGCACCGAAACCGATGATCAAAGCGGTCTGCCCGCTCGTGGCCTGCCCTGACTCAAGCAAGGCTTCAATTGCCAGCGGAATGGAGGCCGCTGACGTGTTCCCCATGGTGCGGATGTCGCGGGCCACGACGACACCCTCGGGGAGCTTTAGGTGGCGAAGCATCGAATCGGTGATGCGGTTGTTCGCCTGGTGGGGGATGAAAACGTCCAGCTCATCCGGTGCGATCCCTGCTCGTTGGAGGGCCTCCGCGGCTTTCTGTGCGATTACCGTCGTCGCCCACTTGAAGACCTTGGGACCTTCCATACGAATGTGCGGGTGCTCCTCGGCCTCGCGCCAGTCGTCAATGCTGATGACATCGTGCGCGTTCGAGTCCGAGCCCCACACAGTGGGCCCGACCCCGGGGGTCGGACTCGGACCGACGACCGCGGCGCCTGCGCCATCACCGAACAGGAAGGCGGTACTACGATCGGACATGTCCATGTATTCGCTGAGAACTTCCGAGCCGATGATCAGCACGTGTTCCGCGTTGCCCGCACGGATGAGGGAGTCGGCGAGGGAGAGCGCGTAGGAGAATCCGGCGCAGGCGGCCGAGATATCGAAGGCAGCCGCGGTGGGCATGCCCAGCTCTGCTGCCAAAAAGTTGGCCATCGAGGGTGTGTTTTTGTAGTGGGACACGGTGGAGACGATCACGGTGTCGATCTGCTCCGGGGCCACGCGTGAACGTTCTATCGCCTTGCGGGCGGCCTCCACGGCCAACGTGAGGGCGGATTCGCCCTCGCCGGCCCAGCGCCTCTCGGTGATCCCGGTGCGCTGCTCGATCCACTCGGGCGTGGAGTCGATCAAGGTGCACATCTCTTCGTTCGTGACCACACGGCTGGCCCGCGCGCCGCCCACACCCAGGATCCTGCTGTAGCGGTCCGTTTTGTTCACGTTGATCATGGGGCTCCTCAGCGGTTGCGATGCGCGGCGGCGAAGGCGCGCGCGTCGTCGAGTTGGTCTGGGGTGTTCAAGTTGAACAGCTCAACGCCCGGCAGGTTGCGCTTGGCAATGCCGGTCAGCGTTCCGGCTGGGGTCAGCTCCAGCAGGCCGGTAACCCCCAGCTCTGCGAGAGTATCCATGCAGAGGTCCCACCGAACGGGGTGGGCCACCTGACCGACCAGCCGCTCCAGGGCATCCGCGCCCGTGACGAGTGCGCCGTCGCGATTGGACAGCAGGCGAGTGTCGGTCTCACACGCGACGACCTGCTGCGCGGCCTGCTGCAACTCCGACACCGCGGGCTTCATGTGCACGGTGTGAAACGCACCGGCGACGCTCAGCGGGAACAGCCGGGCTCGACGTGGCGGATCCGCGGCGAATGCCGCCAGTTCCTCGACGGTACCGGCCGCGACGATCTGCCCCTTGCCGTTGTTGTTTGCCGGAGTCAAGCCGTGTGCCTGGATGGCAGCCAGCACCTCGCCGGTATCGCCGCCGACGACGGCTGTCATCGACGTGGGGCGTGCGGCGGAGGCAGCCGCCATCGCACGTCCCCGAACGGTCACGAGACGAGCGGCGTCGTCGACGCCGAAGACGCCCGCCAGGGCAGCCGCGGCGAGCTCGCCAACTGAGTGGCCCGCGTACACGTCGGCCTGCTCGCCGAGGGCGTGCGCGCTAGCGAGGGCAGCGGCGACGAGCAACGGCTGGGCGATCGCAGTGTCCCGGATGGTCTCGTCGTCGGCTTCGGTCCCGTAGGCGGCAAGATCAATTCCCGCTGCGGCGCTGAATGACTCCAGGGTCTCGGCGAAGGCGGGTAGTTCGAGCCAGGGGGTCAGGAACCCGGATTTCTGGGCGCCCTGTCCGGGCGCGACAATAGCGAACACAGTCATAACTCTGCCTTACCCGGAGCTTTCCGCCCGACTCCGAGAGGCACGAAAAACGATCGATCCGTTTTGTGGGGAAGCTACAAAGTGCCGGAGCAACGGACGCGGAGGACGGGTTTCCTGGTTGTCGGCGAAGCGCCAGCCTAGTGGTCGTGCAGCCTCCCCAACGTGATCGCCATTCGAAGTACGAAGGCTTCCCGAGGGGTTGCTGGGTTGTAGCCGGTGATCTCGGTGATGCGCTTCAACCGGTATCGGACGGTATTCGGATGAACATAGAGGGCTCGGGCGGTGGCCTCCATCGAAGCCCCGTGGTCGAGGAAGCTGACCACGGTTTCGAGCAGGTCCGGGTGGGTGGACAACTGGCCGTAGAGTTCGATGCCCAGGGTTCGGCGAGCGTGCCCGTCACCCGCGAGGGCCCGCTCGGGCAGGAGATCCGCGGCGAGCAGCACATTCGGTCCCTCGGGCCAAGCCACCGCGGCCCGGTAGCCCGAGGCGGCCTCCCGAGCGGAACGGCTGGCGGCGGCGAGCGTGGGGACAATGGGGCCGACGACCACGGAGCCGGGGGCGAAATGGGATTTGAGCTCGGACACTAGCCGGACGGTCTCGACGGGGGTGGTCACGGCCTGGCCGCCGAAGATGCAGACCAGGCGAGTTCCCTGGACGGTCGCCAGGGTGTCGAGGCGCAGCCGTGAGGCGGCGCGCCGCAGGTCATCGATGCTGGAGTCGGCACAGGCCCCCCCAATCACGACGACCACCTTGTTCTCACTGCGCCAACCAAGTGTGGAAGCCCGCGAAAGCACGACCTCGTCGGCCTCGCCGCGCACTACGGAATCGATCACGGAGGCCTCAAGGCGTGAATCCCACGCCCCTCGGGCCTCGGCGGCGCGGGCATATACCCCGGCCGCGGCGAACGCCACCTCCCGGGTGTACTGCAGGATCGCGAGTTGCAGGGCCGGCCGGTCGTTGCGGGGCAGCAGCTTGCCGATCTGCTCCTCCGCGACGACGGTGGTGGTGCGCACCAAATCCACGGTCTGGCCCAGGGAGATGCGCCTGGCCAGCAGGCGTGGGGCAGCCTCAAAAATGGATTCTGGATCGAAGGATTCACCCGCGAACCAGGAAACAAAGCCGTCGATCCCGGTGCGCGCAACCATCGAGATCCAGGAACGAGAGTCGGCGTCCAATGACTTGAACCAGTCGTGGTGCTCATCCAGCGCAGCGATCGCCGCGGTGTTGATCTCGGAGCTGACGTTTCGGAACCGTTTGATCAAGGCGGCCTTGCCCCGGACGTGTGGCGGCGAGGTGGGCGTCGTGCGCGCGGGCTCGTGGATCATCCACTCAGCCTAGCGCGCTGTGGGGAGGCGAGTACCCGGTCAATGGCTTGTGACCTCGACGGGCCAGCCGAGCCAACGCGATACCATCTGGATCCTGGCTTCCACCTGTTCGCTGGTGGCCTTGGCCAGCGGCGGGCCGCCGCACTGGCGGCGGAGGTCGGCGTGCACATGGCTGTGGGGGACGCTTTGGAGCCGCGCATACTGGCTGACCAGCGAGTTCAGTTTCTTGCGTCGGTCTGCCATGGCTTGGTGCAGGGCGACCTCAGGCTTACGTCGGTTGAGTTTTTCCCGCCTGGCGATTTGACGCCGCTGGCGCTCGGCCAGGAGAACGCCCACTTGCTCCGCGTCCAGCAACCCCGGCAACCCCAGGTATTCCTGTTCATCGGCCGAAGCCGGATCTGCGAACATGCCGTAGGCCTGGGAATTGTACAGCACGTGGTCGAAAGTAGCGGCGGAATCCATCGCCTGGAACGTGCCCAGCAGATCGTCGGAAGCCGCGTCGGCACGATTCGCTGCCTCCAGTTCGGCCTCGGACTCCGCCCAAACCTCGTCGGCCACCTTTCGTCGGCCCAGGACGTGATCGCGGGCCTGCTCAAGCGACGAGGCATGATTCAAAATGATGGGCACGGTGGGCAGGAAAACGGTGGCCAGCTCGCCGCGCCGGCGGGAGCGCACGAATCGCCCCACGGCTTGGGCGAAAAACAGCGGAGTCTGAGTGGCGGTGGCGTAAACGCCGACCGCGAGGCGCGGAACATCCACACCCTCCGAGACCATGCGGACCGCCACCATCCAGCGCTCCTGGGAAGAGGAGAAGTTGGCGATGCGTTGCGACGAGCGGGCCTCGTCCGACAACACCAGGGTCGGTTTGCTGCCGGTGATGCTCTCCAGAACCCGGGCGTATGCACGCGCACTCGTCTGGTTGGAAGCGATGACGAGTCCGCCTGCGTCGGGGATGTGTCGCCGGGTCTCGCTCAGTCGCCTGTCGGCTGCCCCAAGCACGGCGGTGATCCACTCGCCTTTGGGGTCGAGCGCTGTACGCCAGGCATGGCTAGTCAGATCCTTGGTGAGCAACTCGCCGAGGTTGGCCGAAAGCTCCTCGCCGGACTTCGTCCGCCAGCGCATAGGTCCGCCGTAATTCATGAAGACCACGGGCCGGACGACGTGGTCGCGTAGCGCGTTCGCGTAGCCGTAGGTATAGTCAGCGCGGCTGACCCGGGTGCCGTCGGGGAGTTCGTCGTAGGCCACGAACGGGATCGGGTTCTCGTCCGAGCGAAACGGCGTGCCCGTCAGCATCAGCCGTCGCCTGGCGTAGCCGAAGGCCTCCCGCAGGGCGTCTCCCCAGCTCAGCGAGTCGCCCGCGTGGTGCACCTCGTCCAGGATCACCAGCGCGTCCGAGGAACAGCAGATGTTCTCGTATGCCCACGGCCGCATGGCGACGCCGGCGTAGGTCAGTGTGGAGCCGACGAACTCACGCGATCGGCCGCGCCTGGCGGTGTTGCCGGGATCCAAATGGATGCCGACTCGGCTGGCCGCGTCCGCCCACTGGACTTTCAGATGCTCGGTGGGAGCCACGACGATGATGCGGTTGATCTCGCGCCGTTCCAGCAGGTCTCGGGCCACTCGAAGCGCAAACGTTGTTTTGCCCGCGCCGGGGGTGGCAACGGCCAAGAAATCGCGGGGCGCGTTGCGGTGGTACAGATTCAGCGCGTCCTGCTGCCATTTTCTCAGGCTCTGCGCAGTACCCCAGGCGGCGCGCTGGGGAAATGCGGGGGAGAGATGCTCGAAAGCAGCGGAAGGCACGAGGTGAAACTCTACCGCGCCAGCTGTCGGGGGCAAGGTCGGCGCGCACGAGACCGTAAGATGTTCGAATGTTCATCCCAGTCAACCGCCTGGAAGATCCGCGGCTCCGCCAATTCGCGCAGTTGCGCGACTCGCAACTGCGGTCAAGGTTTGAGCAGGAGCGCGGTATTTTCGTCGCGGAGGGGGAGAAGATCATTCAGCGCGCCCTGGCGCGGGGTATCCAGCCGACGGCCTTCTTACTGACCGAGCGCTGGTTGGCAAGCCTCAAGGCCCTGATCCCGGGGGACGTGCCCTGCTTTGTGGCGGATGAGGCGTTGATCGAGCGCATCAGCGGGTTTCACGTGCACCGCGGCGCGTTGGCCACGTTCGTTCGGCCGGAGGAAGCCAGTTGGGAGATGCTGGCGAGCCAGGATCGGCTCTTGGTGTGCGAGGGCCTGGTGGACCACGCGAACGTGGGCTCGATCATGCGGATTGCCGCAGCCCTGGGCTGGGGAGGGGTGGTGGTGAGCAAGGCTTCGGCCGACCCCCTGTATCGGCGCGCAGTGAAAACGTCGATGGGCGCGGCCCTACAAGTGCCCTGGCGGCGCATGTCCGATGACCTGGCCGACCTCGAGCGGCTGAGCCGCGCAGGGTTCACGCTGCTCGCGGCCACGCCGGCGAAGAACGCGGTTGCGCTCGACGACGTTCAGATCTCCGGGAAGGTGGCCGTTCTGCTGGGCAACGAGGGACACGGGCTGCCGTCCAGCTGGTGCGGGATGGCCCACCAGCGGGTGGTCATTCCGATGGCCGGGGGTGTCGACTCCCTGAACGTCGCTGCGGCCGCAGCGATCCTCGCCTACGAACTGCGCAGCAGCTTGCGCATTTCCAGCTTGTCGACCGTCGGGTAGCGGGGGTGGGGTTCACGCTCCCCGGTGAACTTGTAGCCGAGGGATAGGTACCGGTTGATGGCTGCGGTCTGCGTCTCCGCGACGTCTAGCCAGATGGTCTCGGCCCCGCGGGTTTGCGCCCAACGCTCGGCGAGACCCAGCAGCTCACCTGCGACGCCCGTGCCGCGCAGTTCCGCTCTCGCGTAAACTTCCAGCAGGTAGTGGCGGTCGCCGTAGAGGCGTCCCTGCGCCTGGGCGAGCCAGCGCTCATCGCCGACCACGTACCAGCAGCCGTCCGGTAGTAACCTGGAGGCCATCGCCAGCCGCCAACGTTTTGCACTGTGGCTGGCGAGGACGGTTGGGTCATCGTCGAAAGCCAGCGGCGAGTCGGCGAGCATCGCCAGCTTGAGGTCGCGGTACATCGGCCATTCTTCGGGGCGCGGGGTTCGCGTTGGCAGCATGGACCGCAGGATATATCCGGTTTCGCGCCAAGGGTACTAGGCTGGTCTAGACCAATTGGAGCAGCACGTGTTCGGCGACGCGCCGAGAAAGAGGACTGTGACGTGACTCAGGAAGTTGGGCCCATTATCAACGGCCTTCCCACCAATCTGCCGGACTCCGACGCCGAAGAAACCGCAGAGTGGTTGGACTCGCTCGATGCAGTGATCGAATCTGGTGGCCGCCACCGCGCGCGCTACGTCATGCTGAAGCTCTTGGAGCGGGCCAGAGAGCGGCATATCGGGGTGCCTTCGCTCGTCGGCACCGACTACGTGAACACGATCCCCGCAGGCCAGGAACCCGAGTTCCCCGGCGACGAGGATCTGGAACGCGGCATCCGGCGCCTGCTCAGGTGGAATGCGGCCATCATGGTGCACCGCGCGCAGCGGCCCGGCATCGGCGTCGGCGGTCACATCGCATCCTTCGCGTCCTCGGCGACCCTGTACGAGGTGGGCTTCAACCATTTCTTCAGGGGAAAGGATCACCCGGGTGGCGGCGACCAGATCTACTTCCAGGGCCATGCGAGCCCAGGCATGTACGCACGCGCCTTCCTCGCCGGCCGGTTGGGGGAAGCCGATCTTGACGGGTTCAGGCAGGAGCACTCGCACTACGTCGATGGCGAGCTGCGGGCGCTGCCTTCCTACCCGCACCCGCGCCAGAAGCCCGACTTCTGGGAGTTCCCGACGGTGTCGATGGGTCTGGGGCCGATCAACGCCATCTACCAGGCGCAGTTCAACCGCTATCTGCACAATCGAGGGATCAAGGACACGTCGGACCAGCGGGTTTGGGCCTTCCTCGGCGATGGCGAGATGGACGAGCCTGAGGCGCGGGGTGCCCTGCAGCTGGCCGCGAACGAGGAGTTGGACAACCTGACTTTCGTGGTTAACTGCAACCTCCAGCGTCTCGACGGCCCGGTTCGAGGCAACGGCAAGATCATGCAGGAGCTGGAGGCGTTCTTCCGGGGTGCCGGCTGGAATGTGATCAAGGTGGTGTGGGGGCGCGGCTGGGATCCGCTGTTGGAGAACGACTCGGAGGGGGCGCTGCTCAACCTGATGAACTCCGTCACCGACGGCGACTTCCAGACATTCAAGGCCAACGACGGAGCCTACGTGCGCAAGCACTTCTTCGGCCGGGACCCCCGCACGGCTGCGATGGTCAAGGATTGGACTGACGAGGAGGTTTGGCGCCTCACCCGTGGCGGCCACGACTACCAGAAGGTTTACTCCGCCTACAAGGCGGCGACCGAGTTCACCGGTGCTCCCACGGTGGTTCTGGCACACACGATCAAGGGCTACTTCCTGGGCAAGCACTTCGCAGGACGAAACGCGACTCACCAGATGAAGAAGCTGGCGCTGGACGATCTCAAGTCGCTGCGCGATCGGGTCCATCTGCCGATCTCCGACGAGGTACTCGAAGCAGACCCGTACCGCCCGCCCTACTACCATCCGGGCGAGAACGATGAGCGGATCCGATACCTGCACGAACGTCGTCGTGCTTTGGGCGGCTACCTGCCGGAGCGGCGCGGCGATCGCAAGTTCATCTCGCTGCCCGGGGACAAGGCCTATGAGTCTGCACGCAAGGGCTCGGGCAAGCAGGAAGTGGCGACGACGATGGCTTTTGTGCGCCTGCTCAAGGAGCTCATGCGAGACAAGAGCTTCGCGCCGCGCGTGGTACCCATCATTCCCGACGAGGCCCGCACCTTCGGCATGGATGCCTTCTTCCCAACGATCAAGATCTACAACCCGCACGGCCAGAAGTACACCCCGGTGGATCACGAGCTCTTTCTCAGCTACCGGGAAGCAACGAACGGCCAGATCTTGCACACCGGGATCAACGAAGCGGGTTCTGTCGCCGCCTTCACGGCCGCCGGCAGTTCTTACGCTACCCACGGTGAGCCCATGGTGCCGATCTATGTGTTCTATTCGATGTTCGGTTTCCAACGAACTGCGGACGCCATCTGGGCGGCGGCGGATCAGCTGGCGCGCGGGTTCTTCATCGGGGCGACTGCGGGGCGTACCACCCTCGCGGGCGAAGGCACGCAGCACATGGATGGCCACTCGCCGATCCTGGCTGCCACCAATCCAGCTGTGGTTTCCTACGACCCGGCTTACTCCTACGAGATTGCGCACATCGTGCGCGATGGTCTGAACCGGATGTACGGGGAGAACCCGGAGGACGTCTGCTACTACCTCACAGTCTACAACGAGCCGATCGTCCAACCTCGGGAGCCGGAGAACCTGGACATCGAGGGGGTGCTCAGGGGTATCTACCTGCTGAAGGAAGGCAGCTTCGACGGCGTGGGTGCGGACGCTCGGAGGGCGCAGATCCTCGCCTCGGGCGTTGCAGTCGAATGGGGGTTGGAAGCCCAGGACCTGCTGAAGCGCGACTTCGGCGTCGTGGCTGATGTGTGGAGTGTCACGTCGTGGAACCGGCTGCGCCGAGAGGGCCTGGAGGTTGAGCGCCGCAAGTTCGACAACCCGGGCCACGAGGAAACCTGCTGGCTGGAGAAGCAGCTTGCTTCTCGCCCCGGCCCTGTCGTCGCAAGCTCCGATTACGCGACGATGGTTCCGGATCAGATCAGGCAGTGGGTGCCTGGGGACTACGCGGTGCTGGGAGCCGATGACTTCGGGTTCTCGGACACTCGCGCGGCGGCCAGGCGATACTTCCGCATCGACGGGCCGTCCATCGTGATTCGAGTGCTGCAAAGCCTCGTGGCACGCGGGGAGATCCCGGCCGACTGGGTTGAGCGCGCGATCGATCTCTACCAGATCAACGACGTGACTGCTGGTCGCTCGGGTAACGCTGGTGGGGACGCCTGAGCAGCGGTTTCGCGGACTGGGCTGGGCGCTTTGCCGCCCGGCCCAGTCTTTTCCCGGGCCCAAGTGCATCTTGGGCCCGCCATCTGGCAGGCTATGACTTGTGGCTAACACGTTGAGTAAGGAGAACTCCCTGGAAGGCATGAGCGGCGCGGAGTTGCTTGGCCTGAGCACCTCGATGGTCGTGCAGGAACTCGGCTGGGACGAGGACGTGGACCAGGATCTGCGGGACGAGATCATGGACATCATTGATGACGACATGGTTGAGGATGCCGTGGAAGCCGTGGACGTCGTGTTGCTCTGGTGGCGCGACGAGGACGGAGACGTGGTTGACGGTCTGGTCGATGCGCTGCCCGATCTCGCCGATCACGGTTACATCTGGCTCCTGACCCCGAAGGTGGGTAGGCCCGGGTTCATCGACCCTGCTACGGTTCAGGAGGGAGTTACCATCGCGGGGCTCAGCCTCACGAAAACCGCTAACGTCGCTCCGGACTGGGTGGCGACAAAGGTCGTGCGGCCGAGGGGATCCCGCAAGTGACGCGATTGCGCATCGGCGTCATGACCTCCGGAGGCGACGCCCAGGGAATGAACGCTGCCGTGCGCGCGATCACCCGGGCCGGGTTGCACGCCGGGGTGGACGTGTTCGCCATTCGCGAGGGTTGGCAGGGTGCCGTCGAGGGCGGCAAACACATCGTCCAGCTGCACTGGAGCAGCGTATCGGGCCTACTGAACAAGGGCGGCACTATCATCGGTACTGCGCGTTCCGCCGAGATGCGTACCCGTGAAGGGCAGCGACGGGCCGTGCACAACCTGGTCCAGAACGGGATCGATCGACTGATCGTGATTGGCGGCGACGGGTCGCTCACCGGGGCTCGTGAACTCATGCTCGGCTGGCAGGATCTTTTGGACGATCTGGTGAGCGAGGGCAAGATTTCCCAGGAGCAGGCGAGCAAGCACAAGGCCCTGCACATGGCGGGTGTCGTCGGATCGATCGACAACGACATGATTGGCACCGATATGACGATCGGCACCGACTCGGCGCTTCACCGCATAACGGAGGCCATCGACGCGTTGTCGTCAACGGCGGAGTCTCATCGGCGCACCTTCGTCGTTGAGGTGATGGGCAGAAACTGCGGTTATCTGGCGCTGATGTCTACCATCTCCGGAGGCGCCGACTACTGCTTCCTACCGGAGTCTCCGCCGCGCGACGGTTGGGAGGAACGGATGGTGGACGTGCTGGAGCGCGCACGCGCCGCCGGGAGACGGGACTCGATCATCGTTGTCGCGGAGGGGGCCAAGGACCGTGCGGGGGTGTCGATCACAACGGATCGGGTCTGCTCGGTGATTGAGGAATTGACGGGGGAGAAACCTCGGGCGACGATCCTGGGCCATGTCGCACGCGGCGGCAAACCATCTGCCTACGACCGCTGGATGGCCACCGCTTGCGGGGTGGAGGCCGTGCGCGCGGTGCTGGAGTCTGGGTCGGACGATGAGCCGGTTCTGGTCGGGATGAGCGGCGATGAGGTCGTTCGCGTGCCGCTCATGGAATCGGTCAAGCGGACCCGGGAGATCGCAACTTTCGTCGCTGAGGGGCGCTACGCCGAAGCGATCGCGAGTCGGGGTGCCGGATTCGAATCGATGATTCAGATCTATCGCACGCTGGTTGAGGCACGTCCGTCGATACCGGAGGCCTCGGGTAAGCGGATCGGCGTCATGCACGCGGGAGCCCTCGCGCCGGGCATGAACCAGATCGATCGCGCGGCCGTTCGCTTTGGACTGGATCGTGGGCACGAGGTCTGGGCAATTTTGGGGGGAGTTCCAGGACTGAGCGCAGGTACTTTCCGTCAGGTCAAATGGAGCGACGTCGAGGGGATGGCCAGTCTGGGTGGGGCGGCTTTTGGTACCCGTCGCTATATCCCTGATGACACGGAGCTATATGGCATGAGCCGCCAACTGGAAGAGCACGGGATCGACGCGTTGCTCATTTCCGGTGGTTACCACGCGTATGCCACGGTCCGGTTGCTGATCCAGGAACGGCGGCGGTTTCCAGCCTTCAACATTCCGATTGCTCTGCTGCCGGCTTCCATCGACAATAACCTGCCGGGGTGGCCTATGGCGGTGGGCGCGGATACCGCGCTGAACACCCTGGTGGATGCCATCGATATGATCCGAATGTCGGCTTCGGCGAGCAAGCGCGCCTTCGTGGTCGAAGCCATGGGGCGGGGCTGCGGTTTCCTACCGTTGCTCAGCGGTATCGCCGGTGGCGCCGAGAAAGTCTACCTGCCGGAGACTGGGATCACGCTTGACGAGGTCAAACGAGACATTGATCAGTTGGTGCGCAACTTTGAGTTGGGCCGCTCGTTTTACTTGTCGATACTCGGAGAAGACGCGAGCGAGCATTTCACTGCCGAAGTTTTGGCAAATCTGTTCGAAGCCGAGGGGCGCGGACTTTACTCGGTGCGCACGAGCGTCGTCGGGCACCTGCAGCAAGGAGGAACGCCCTCCGCGTTTGACCGAATCAACGCTACGAGGCTCGCCTACCACGCTATCGCCTACCTTGATGACCAGTTGGGCAGCGGTCGTTCAGAATACGGTGTGGCAAGGAGCGGAGTTCCGGGACTGATGTCCCCCGCAGACGAAGTGCTGCAGGGAATGGATTGGGAGGAACAGCGTCCGCGACGCCAGTGGTGGTTGTCGTTGAACGACATAGCAAGCCAGTTGAGTACTCCACCGGGCGACGCCACGTTGCTCTAGCCTCTGTTACATGAGTCGTGTTGATCCATGGTGCGCAGGCTCGGAATCCGGTGCACTACCGTCTTGACTGTCGCGTTTGATACGGAGTGACGCTGTTGAAGGTCTGATCCAACCTGACCGGATCGTTTTCGCTCCTGCCGACCCACCGATACGGGTCTTAGCAGAGAGGGAAGGGCACGCCGAAAGAGGCTGCGGATTGACACGACAGTAGCGTGGCTTGGTTGAGCGCATCGTTAGGTAGCGCAAGACTGTCCGGGTACATCACCCGCAGGATCAGTGCGTGTTTGTCCTCAGGCCGCTCGACGATGGTGAAAGAGACTTGAGTGGCGTCACCCTGATCCTGTTTCGTCCCCTTGAAACCGCAGGTAACGCCGGTTCCGGAAGCAGCCAGCGTGATCATCTGTGGCGATATGTAGTGGTCCACACCGTATTCCGCTGCCTGTTCGGTGATCAGGGTCTGGCAAGCGGTGAGCGGTTCTTCGGCCAGCGAAGTGAGAGTTGTCAGCTGGACGCGAACGTTGTTGTGGGGGTCGCGTACTCGGATCAGCCGACGTTCGTTTTCCTGAATCACCTCGTCGTACAGTTCCCAGCCCGCTGGCACGTTGACCTTGATGTCGCCAACCTCTTCGAGTCGAGCAGGCGCACGAGAATTCCCATCGGGTGGTTGAGTAGCGTTTGTTGTGGGAGAGGAATGTTTGTTGAGCGAGGGCCCGGAGAGCGGGGGGTCAGCTGCATGGGAGCGGTCGGGGCTGTCGCCCGCCAGGTTGGGGAGCATCGTCAGCGCAAATGCGCAGGCACCGGCGACGCCCAACACCAGGGGGATGACGAAAAAGAACCGGCGCTTCTTGGACGGCTCATCTAGTCCACGCCGGGGCGGCGCGCCGTGGGGCGGCTGCGGCTCATCCGGAACCGCCCGACGTGGCGCGGCGGGCAGTTGGATGGGCGCAGAATCATCGGGGGACTGGGCACGGCGTGCTTTCGGTTCATGCAAGCGGCTCTCTCCTTCCACCGAGTGATCAGGCATCCAGCCTACAGTCGGGCCCCAACCATCTGGCGGCCCTCGGCAACCGTTTTCTTTGGTTCCTTGCCCCGAACGGGAGGTTTCTCTCTGAACCATCGGGGTTGTCGCGAGGAACGTCAGTCGCTAGAGTGGTGCGCGCGGGCGCATAGCTCAGTTGGTTAGAGCACCTGCCTTACAAGCAGGGTGTCGGCGGTTCGAGTCCGTCTGTGCCCACCGCGTTTCCGATGCATTGCCCCTATCGAGGGGTATCGAATAGTGCAGTCTGGTAGCCTCGTGCTGCTTTTTTGGCGCGAAAGCGGTAAGGTATCGATCGTACGTTTATGGGCCAGCTTTTTGCTGGTCCCAGATGTGCCAATCGGCTTCGAGAGTTGAGCGGATTTCCTTATCATCGAGGTGACTGTCCGCTCGCTCACGCTGTTCAATGAGTACGGGGAAGGAAACAGGATGAAGCAGAAGCGGCCCAGCCGCCTCGGGAGTGTGTTGCTCTCGCTGATGCTGTTCACGGGTCTCCTGCCAGGCCTGACGGGCTTGGCAGTTCCAGCGAATGCAGCACAAAACAACAACATCGCACTAACGATTGAGAGCTTGGTGCGTGTGAATGACCAGGGTACGCCCACCCCCGGTGATCTTTTCGTCGGGGACCGGGTCGAGCTGAAGGTCAACTACGATGCCACGGATGCGGATCCGGTGCCTGGCGACTCCTTTACAGTGGAGCTGCCCCCGGAGTTCATTACGGTGGAGCATGGACGCCCGGGCCGTGAGATCGTCAAAGAGTTGACTTTCAACGGTATCCACTCTGGTGATTGTGTTATTCGTGCACAATACTTCACCTGTACGTTCAATGAGGCCATTCGGGGCAAATCAGGGGTGAAGGGCGCCATCTCGGCTCGTCTACAGGCCGTTCAGGAAACCGCCGAGAGCGAGTTGCCCTTTAAACTAAACGGTGAATCCACGATGGTGCCGGTTCCAGGAGGGAAAGGAATCGCTCGGAAAGAGACTAAGTTCTCCCCCAATGGCAAGATCTCGAAAGGCGCGACAGGTATCGGAGAGCAGTCCAAGGGCATCAACTGGACTCTGAACATTGGCGGGGCCTGGTTGGCGAAGAATCTGCCAGGCAAGACAACCTTCACCCTCGTCGACACGCTACCGAACACCTTGCTGGAGCCTACGAAGGTTCTGAAAGATATCACGCTCGCCCGGGCAACGCCGGGCACAAACGGTGAATCTCAGATAGTCGCCCGGGCAGATGGCTCCACGGTCGTCGACGGCTACAAGATTGAGGTTTCTGCCCTTCCTGATGGGCTGACCACTCATCTTGTGATTACTGTCCCCAAAGAGTTCAACGCAGATGAGAATTATCAGATTTACTTCCCCACCCCGTTGACCGCGGGCGGTACCATCGACAAAGGATGGACCTACACCAACGCCTTCCGAATTGAAGGTGTCGACGAAGTAACTGAGGGCTCCAAGAACTACATCGAAAGCTTTACCGCCAGCATCCAGTACCACGAGGGCTTTGGCATTTTTAGCATCACCAAGACCGCGGGCGGTCCCGGAGCGCTTGATCCGAACCAGGAATTTGACGTTCTTATCAGCTACGACATGTCACAGGCTGCCCCCTTCATCCGGCCACCGGGGTGGACCGAGCCGGCGAATCCCTTCAGGGCCAAGTTGAGCCTGGGTAAGCCGACCCTGATCAACCCACAGCTGCCTCAGGGAACCCGCGTGACCATCGTCGAGGATCTCAATGCGGCCAACGCGACCGCGGCACCAGGCGTGAAGTGGCAGAAGCCGAAGTGGAGCCCAACCGAGCCGCGCGAAGCAGGTAAGTTTACGATCACCGAGGACGGGTCCAAGGTGTCCTTCGTCATCGAGAACCAGGCCAACCTGCGGTTGAACCTGGCGAACACCAACGTGATCCAGTCCACTTTCAAGGTTGCCAAGAAGATTGTGGGCGATGACGCTGCCGCATACGGGGATCAGGCGTTCAGCTTCGATTACACCTGTTCCGACGGGCAGAGCGGGACTGTGACCGGAGTGACCGCGAACGGCTCACCCGTTGCCGTGACGGATGGAGGAGCTCCCAAGGAATTCCCCACTGGCACGCAGTGCACGATTACGGAGCAGGCTCCCGCGGAGCGCCCGGGCTACACGTTGGAACAACCCGAACCCGTCAAGGTGACGGTGCAGAATGCAATCCAGGTTGCCACGATTACCAATAAGTACACGAGGGACTCTGGCACTTTCGCCCTTACCAAGGTGCTGAATGCTGGCGGTTCGCGCGGTTTTGACAAGTTCACCATCCATTACGAGTGCTCTGCCGCTGGGTACAGCATCACGGAGGAAGGCGTTGCCGTACCGGCCACCGGAAGCGTCGAGGTAACGGCTGGTGAGGAGACCGTGGTCGGGCGTTTCCCGACCGGGACCACCTGTGAGCCGACCACCGAGACGGTCCAGGAGCGCGAGGGA
Organism: Tessaracoccus sp. OH4464_COT-324; assembly: GCF_003932855.1. Taxonomy (GTDB): domain Bacteria; phylum Actinomycetota; class Actinomycetes; order Propionibacteriales; family Propionibacteriaceae; genus Arachnia. The sequence goes on from NZ_RQYZ01000001.1 coordinate 210,333, forward strand.
TACGACCTGCAGATCGATATCGGCGAGCAGGTCACTATCGCGACCGGGCAGAAGGCTGTTTCCCAGGTGACGAACACCTACACCGCGCAGACGGGCACCTTCGCGATCAGCAAGACCGTCGTCGCGAATGGCTCCACTCCGGCGCCTGGAGAGGAATTCCTCATCACCTATACCTGTACTCCGCTCAAGCGCACTGGCCTCGACCCCGTAACCAAGACCGTGAAGGTCGACGATGGTGACACCGTCCAGGCCGGCGAGTTCCCAGTGGGCACCACCTGCGTGGTGACGGAAGAGACCGCGCCCGAACGGCCGGGCTACACGCTGACCAAGACGCTTGGCGAAGAGGTCACAATCGCTAAGGATCAGGAAAGCCGGGTGCAGGTGACCAACACCTACGAGCGTGACTTCGCTCCCTTTGCGGTGACCAAGCAGCTGAACGCCGGCGGCTCGACTGGTTCCGACAGCTTCGTTCTCAACTACGAATGCACCGCGCCGGGGTCGGACGACACCGATGCCACCGGCCAGGTCACCGTCAACGCGGGCCAGACGGTCGCCGTCGGCAGGTTCCCGGTTGGAACCGAGTGCCGCGTCACCTCTGAGCAGCCTGCGGAGCGCGACGGGTACACCCTCACCACGCAGCTGGGCGGGACTGTGACTCTCGACGTGAAGGATGAGGCGCGTACGGTAACCGTTACGAACACTTATGAGCGCGACCATGCGCCGTTCGAGATTCTGAAGACGGTGGTTGCTGGCGGCTCGACCGGAACCGACTCCTTCACGGTCAACTACACCTGTGACGCTGCGGGCAAGAATGTCGCGGCCACCGGTTCGGTTCAGGTTACCGCAGGGCAGACCAAGTCGATTGGCGAGTTCCCGACTGGCACGAAGTGTCGGGTGCACGACGAGGACGTGGCCGCAGCTGCGCGCCCCGGCTACACACTCGACGTTTCCTACGGACCCGAGGTCACCCTGGTCAAGGGGGTAACTGCCCAGGCCAGTGTCACAAACACCTACACCCGGGACTTCGCTCCGTTCGCGGTGGAGAAGGTGCTGAACGCAGGTGGCTCCACCGGCAACGACACTTTCGTGGTCAACTACAAGTGTGACGCCCCGGGTAAGAACAACGTCGCCGCCGCTGGACAGGTGAGCGTAGACGCGAACCAGACCGTGACCGTCGGCCAGTTCCCGACCGGCACCAAGTGCAGCATTACCGGCGAGCAGGCAGCCGATCGGGTCGGGTACACCCTGACGACTGACGTCTCCGAAGAGGTCACGGTTGCTCTGGGAGCGGTGGCCAAGGTTACCGTCACGAACACCTACACCCGGGACTTCACCCGATTCGAGATCCTGAAGAGCGTCGTGCCTGGCGGCTCCACCGGTGGCGACGAGTTCACGATGCAGTACACCTGCTCCGCAGAAGGTGCCAACGGTGTTCCCGCAACGGGTTCGGTCAAGGTGACGGCCGGTCAGGCGAAGCCCATCGGCGAATTCCCGACCGGTACGAAGTGTCGGGTGCACGACGAGGACGTGGCCGCTGCCGCGCGCCCCGGGTACAGCGTCGAAGTGACGTACGGCCCCGAAGTCACGCTGCGCAAGGGTGAAACTGCTCAGGTGAGCGTCATCAACACCTACTCGCGAGATCACGCTCCGTTCGCCGTGGCCAAAGAGCTGGTGAGCGGGGGATCCACCGGCGTCGACGAATTCGGCATCTCCTACGAGTGTGATGCTCCGGGTAGGAACAACGTTGCTGCCACAGGCAAGGTGATGGTCAGCGCGGGCAAACCGACCTTGGTTGGCGAGTTCCCGACGGGCACGACGTGCAAGGTGACGAGCGAGGATCCGGCCGAACGTGACGGGTACACCTTGACCACCGAGATCGGGGATCCGGTCACACTTGACGCCAAAGACGAGAAGAAGGTCGTCACTGTCAAGAACACCTACGTCCGGGATTACGCTGAGTTCGTGATCAACAAGACGGTTGACGCAGGTGGTTCCACCGGCAGCGACACCTTCACGATGCAGTACACCTGCACCGCTCCTGGAGCGGACAATGTTCCGGCGACTGGAACCGTGGAAGTCACCGCCGGCGTGCCCAAGACAATTGGTCGATTCCCAACCGGCACCAAGTGCCGTGCACATGATGAGGACCTGAGCGCTGCGGCTCGCCCGGGATACACGCTCGGTGTCAACTACGGTGAAGAGGCCACCCTCGTGAAGGGGCAAACCGCCGAGGTGTCGGTGGCGAACGCCTACGTGCGTCAGCGCGGCGGGTTCGTGATCAATAAGACCGTCGCGGGTGACGGTGCTGCTCTGGCGCCGAAGGAGTTTGAGTTCACCTACACCTGCGAGAACACCCCGACGACGGTGAAAGTGAAGCCTGGTGTGCCGTACGGCGTCGATGGGATCGGCACCGGAAAGTGCACGATCAAGGAGGGCGCCGCTGATGTGCCGAAGGCCACCTTGGACACCAAGCTGAAGATCAACGGCGAGGCGAGCACCGACGGTATCTTCGAGATCGTGGACGGCGAAACGGTCGAGGTCGCCGTCACCAACGAATACTCGCTGGTACGGGGCAACTTCGTCGTGACGAAGGCCGTGGAAAAGGATCTCGACAGTGAGGCCTTCACCAACCACAAGTACGGCTTCGACTTCCAGTGCTCCGAGGGAACGACCGGATCGTTCGCCATCAAGCCGGGCGAGCGTTTCGAGAGCCCGCAGCTGCCGCTTGACACCACCTGCGAAATCTCCGAACGCCTGAGCGAGGCCCAGGTTGAGGGATACACCCTCACCGCGCCGGCCGCTCAGAAGGTGGAGATCGCAGAGGGTGGCAAGAGCGTTGAAGTCGGTTTCGTGAACAAGTACAAGCGCGACCTGGGCTTCTTCACCGTGGCAAAGAACGTCGTCGGCGGCCCCTTCGCGGCAGACAAGTTCACGTTCCACTACGCGTGTGGTGAGCTCGTGGGCAGGCTCGAAGTAACTGGCGACGGCGTGGCTGTCAAGGCCGATGCCGCTGTCCCCACCGGCACCGAGTGCCGGCTCTGGGAGGATCATTCCTCGGCCAAGCGCGCAGGGTACATGGTTACGCTGCCCGCCGAGCAGCGGGTGAAGATCGGTGACGCCACTGCTTCGGCGGTGTTCACCAACTCCTACACCAAGGTTGTCAAGCCTGGTCTGCCGAAGACTGGTGCGTAGCAATAACAAGAAAGAGGTGGTGGGTTTGGCCCACCACCTCTTTCTTGTCTCAACTGGTTTGTGGGTCAGCTGTCGGCACGTGGGAAGCACCGAGTCGCACAGCTGTGCACATCCTGAATAGCGAGCATGTTCACGATTCCTGAGCCGAGGCCGCCGAAGAGCGGTATGAGGCGAACCGCGTTAATCATCATCTTCAGCCCGGCGCCCGTGGCGAGCCGCAAGGCCACGGCTTGCTCCATCTCTTTCAGGGCCGAAGTCGGCAACTCGTGCAGTCGCCGGACTGCATCGGACGACTCCAGGTCGATGGCGTGACGCCGAGCAATCTTCTCGCTCTCCCCACCAGCTAGGCTCAGGGCGACGAGGCTGCGCACCACGGGCGAGCTGAGGTCGTAGCCACGCAGCAGAGCAATGCAGGCGGCCAACCGTGCCGCCCGCACCTGCAAGAACGCCAAATCGGCGGGAAGAGCGACCGGCATCGTCGCAAAGCCGCCGAACCCGCTGACGAATCCTGCGAGGCCGAGCAGACCTGATTCAGAGTTCCGCAGCTGTGCAATCGCTGCTTCAGCGTCCCCGTTGTTCCGAGCCCGCAACTCATCCACGACGTGTGCCGCGTCCTCCAAGGGGCCGAAGCCTGAGATGGCCGAATCCAGCAGCCAGTTTAGCCAACGTGAGGCCTTAAACTCCGCGGAGTGCTCGGGCTCAGGTTGCACTTCGTCTTCTTCATCGGAGGCAGTTTCGCCCGCTGCATCAGATTCGGTGTCTGTACGGGGCTGACCGTCGGCCGGGCAAGAGCCGCCGCTGGGACGGTCGCTCTCGAACACGCTTTGACCGGGTGGCGTCTCGTCCTGCTGTTCCGAACCGTTTTCTGGATTGTCTGACATGGTTCCTCCTTGCTCCTTCTAGGCTACCCAGTCAACAAAGCTCCAACTCTAACTGTGCACCGCCCCGGTGGGTTCGGGGGAGCCACCGTCGCAGGAACTGGGGACGAGCAGCCGGGCGGACACGTCCAGGTGCTCAGGCGAAGTTGGGGAGGTGGGCGTAAGCCGAGAAGCGGCCGAGGCCCACGGGACGCGTATGGAGGATAGGCAGAGGCTAGGGGTTGACGCCGCGGAATTGGAAAAGCACGCGAGAGTCCCAGTTTTTGGTGCGCTTGTTGAAATCCCAGCAGATGACGATAGTGGCGGAAGCAGGGCCGGAGGAGTCCAACATCAGGGAGGAGTTCTCCTCGTACTCATCGAGGGTGATCTTCGGGGCCTCCTCGTACTCGTAGCAAGCCACCTCGCCCTTCGTGCCGTACACCTTGAAGATATCGCCAGGCTTCAGTTGAGATTCGCCACCCTGGAACAACTCGTTGCCGAGAGCGGGGGCGAGGCTGGGGCGGTAGGTGTGGATGGTAAACACCGCCTTGCCAGTACCGGAACCGGGCTTCGGGCCCTCTTTCCACCACGCCGCGGACCGGCGGTCGCTCAGGGGTGGAGCAGGGATCGCCCCCTTGGTGAGGCCCATCGGCACCACCTTTTCATCGGCACCCACTCGGCTTATGCTGAAGCGCTTTGGGGTGAAACCCTTCCCCAGGGGCTGGCAGTCCGCCAAATCGGCAGCCACTGGCGTGGGAGTCGCAGTGGGGTCGGATGCGGGATCTGAGCTACTGGGGCTGGGCTCGGGCGTGGGCGATGCCGACATCGAGCTGGGCGCTGGGCTAGTTGAGAGGTTGGCCGTAGGAGAAGCACCCGGCGAGGAGCTTTGCTGTGGCATCGCCTGTTGGGCACGCCCGCCAGACAACCACACGCCCAAGGCGATCAAGGTCACCAAAACCCCTGAAACAATCCCGATCCACTTCTTTCGCACGAGGAAAGACTAGCGTTCGGTGGGGTCAGACGAAGGCGCGCTCCATTCGTCGGAAACTCGCCAGCCGCTCAGGGGCCAAACTGCCCCGTTCCACCGCCAGATCCAGGCCGCACTCCGGGGAACCGGTGACATGGGTACAACCGCGCGGGCACTGCTCCGCGAAATCGGCCAGATCCGGGAAGGCTCCGATGATGTTGGCCGAGTCTACGTGGCTGATTCCGAAGGAACGCACGCCCGGAGTGTCGATGATCCAAGTTCCTGGTTTCACCTCCATGGCAACAGCAGATGTGGAGGTGTGCCGCCCCTTTCCAGTCAACTCGCTAACGGCACCGGTCTCGCGATCGGCCCCGGGCACGAGGCGGTTGACCAACGTTGACTTACCAACCCCGGAGTGCCCGATGAGCACGGTGGTCTGATCCGCAAGTAACTCTTCGACGTGAGTCAGATCCGCCTGTGGCTTGGTTGCAACTATGGGGATGCCCAACGGCTCGTAGGCGGAAATCAGATCATCCGGGCTGGCCAGATCTGCCTTGGTCAGACACAAAATGGGCACGATCCCGGCGTCGTAGGCGGCGACGAGTATTCGATCGATCATGCCTAGACGCGGTGGCGGATCTGCCAGGGCCGTCACGATTAGCAGCTGCGTGGCGTTTGCGACGATGGGGCGCTCGAAAGTGTCCGCGTCATCTGCGGAACGATGGAGCATGGTGCTGCGTGGCTCTACCTGGACTATGCGTGCCAGGGTTCCTGCAGTGGCGGAAACATCTCCGTCTAGGCGAACGCGGTCGCCAATAACCACGCCCTTGCGCGGGATCAGGCGGCCGCGCACCGCGGTGACCACATCGTCGCCGATTCGGCAGCGGAACCGTCCCCGGTCTATCCCGACGACGTGCGCCACAGGCAGCCCGGAGTAGTCTGGCCGATCCTTCGTCCGTGGTCGGGTGCGTCGCTTCGGGCGGTCGAACCCGTGATGGTCGTCGCGGTAAATGCTCACGTCAACCGCTCCCAGTCGCTGCCGAAGTCTGGCATCGTCTTGGCCACGCAAGCGAAATCCGTGACGCTCGAGCCCGGTGCGTTCAGCCCGAGGAGAGCCGCGAAGTGGACCATGCGGTGGTCGGCGTAAGTCTCGAATCGGCAGGTGGTTGGGGTGCCACCCACGATCCGCAGGCCGTCTGGGCGTTCTTCCACGGCGATGCCGGCACGAGTCAGCTCGGTGGCGAGCGCACGCAGCCGATCGGTCTCATGTCCGCGGATGTGAGCCACTCCAGAGATCACGGTTTCGCCCTCCGCGACGGCGGCCAGGGCTGCAACCACAGGGGTCAGCTCCGAGGCAGGATGGAGATCAACTTCCCCCAATGCCGTGAGCCGTTCAGGACCCCGAACGGTGGCGGTGCCGTCGCTCATGCTGAGGGAACAGCCCATCGCGGACAGGAGATCAAGGATCACCGCTCCCGGCTGGCGCGTGCTGGCCGGCCATCCCGGCACCGAGACCTGGCCACCTGTTACGGCAGCCGCCGCGAGGAAGGCGGCGGCGTTGGTGAGATCGGGTTCCACTCGGGTGTCCAGAGCACGAATCCTCCCGGGCGCAACCCGCCACACTCCAGGCGAGTGTTCAATTGCGTCCACCCCACGTTCGCGCAGCATGGCCAGCGTCATGGCGATGTGGGGCCGAGAGGGAAGACTTGAGCCGACATGTCGAATGGCCAGGCCCTCGGGCAGGAAGCACCCAACCAGCAGCAGACCGGAGACAAACTGACTGCTGGCGGAGGCATCGATGCTCACCTCGCGCGAGACCGGTCCGTCTGGCGGGTAAATCGTCACGGGCAATCGATCTGAGTCGACGTGTGCCCCGAGCTGGCGAAGCGCGTCGAGGAGGCCCAGCATGGGGCGTTCCGCAGCTCGCGGGTCGCCGACGAAGCGCACCGGGGAATCAGAGAGCAGAGCGAGCGGGGGGACAAAACGCATGACCGTGCCAGCCAGGCCGCAGTCTATGGTGGCTCCGCCGCGCAGTTTGCCCGGGTGCACGAGTAGGCCATCGTCCCGAATGATCTCGGCCCCGAGGGCGCCCAACGCGTCGATCATCAGGTTGGAGTCCCGGCATCTGAGGGCTCCGTGGATCCTGCTCTCCCCATCTCCGAGTGCTGCCATGACTAGTGCGCGATTCGTCTCGGATTTCGAGCCGGGGACAGAGATGAAACCCTCGGCACGCCCCGAGGGCAACCGAGTCAACGCGCCAAGCCCTTGGTGGTCCGCTGCGCCTTACGACGCGCCCACCGACAAGGTCTGCCGGTCTTGTTGCCCAGCTGAGAGGCCTGTTTGCTGGCGGCCCGCCTGCTCTGCTCGGCACGCCAAGCCAAGCTGGGGGAGCCCTGGAGATCCCGGGAGCCGAGAATTGCGGCGCCAAGGATGGCCACGTTTTTCAGCGCTTCGCGTTGGGCGATACGGCGCTCTTCTCCTTCGATCTCCTTTTTCGGCCAGGCCACGACGATGTCCAGCGCAGTGGCGGGAATCAGCAGGAGCGCGCCGAGCCTGCGGCCGATGCCGGAGGCGAACATCGCTCCGCCGAGGATCTTGAGTGCCCCACCCAGCCGGATCCACTGCTCCGGCTGTTCTGGCACGTAGGAGGAGTACTGTGCAGGCACCACCCGTTGGACGAGAGGAACCGCCTTGTCGGTGAACGCTTCGGCCTCGTCGGCGCGCTCGGGGGTATTGCGCAGAGCCGACACGCCGTCGGCAATGCAGTGGCTGGCGAACAGCCCGCGGGCAACAAATCGGAGAAGACTCATGCTCCGAGCCTACCCATAAGCTGGGGGAGTATGCGGAAGATGTGCCGCAACGAGCCTTCTGGAGGGTCTCAGCTCTTCGAACTCGCCTGGATATCGCCAGACCGCAGAATTAAGTACCGGACTGCTTGTCCCGACAATGCTCGTGTCAGGAGCCGTTTGGCTGATATCGGGCGGTCCTTGGGAACGTCTGGCCGGGGCATCCAGCACTCGCGCTGGGGCGCCGTTAGACGCCGACTCCTGAATGGACGTGAGAAGGTAGCCGCTTGGCGATCGTCAGGACCGGCGCTGCTCGGCGCTCCCCGGACCTGCTTCGAAGTTGAGTCGGGATGCGACGTGCCGGGTGAGGAGAAAGCAACGGACGCCCATCCTCGCCCTATCAGCAACCGAATGGCTCAGCAAGCGCTCTGGCCGGTTCCTCGTTGTTCCTGCTCTCAGAGGAGGACGATTGATCGGGCATTTCGGCCATGGAACCGGACTACACGCGGAAGAAATGAACCCGATCCGATCTGCGGACGTTAGCTTTCGTTGAGCACCCAACCTTGTTTGTCGAGGCTCCCGTGGCTCGGCGGCACTGGCGGCACGCTGATAAGCTTTGAGTGATGAGCACTGACACCGAGTTCCGATCAGAGGCCGCAGCCTTTGAGGAGGAAGCCTTGGCGCTGGTCGATTCGTTGTACGGCGCAGCGCTGGGTATGACGCGTAACCCCGCGGACGCGGAAGACCTGGTGCAGGAGGCCTACGCCAAGGCATTCGCGGCTCGGGGCTCGTTCCAGCCGGGCACTAACCTCAAGGCGTGGCTTTACCGCATCCTGACCAACACCTACATCTCTCAGTACCGCAAGGCTCAACGCCTGCCGAAACTCTCCGGGGGCGACGAGGTGGAGGACTGGCAGCTCGCGCGGAACGAGGCGCACGATGCTCGGGGGCTCCGCTCCGCTGAGATGGAAGCTCTGGAAAGGATCCCGGATTCCGCGGTGGTAGATGCCCTGGCAGGACTGGGAGAGCAGTATCGGTTGGCGGTTTGGCTGAACGATGTCGAGGGTTTTTCGTATAAGGAGATCGCGGAGATCATGGGCACCCCGATCGGAACTGTGATGAGCCGCATCAATCGAGGACGCAAGCAGTTACGCCACGCGCTCAGCGGGTACGCCATCGAGCGTGGTTTCATGCGGGATGAGGCGAGCAATGGCTGATCATGTGCATGGGGTCAAGGATGAGTGCCTCACCGCGCTTGAGCGCGTGCACGAGTTCCTGAGCCACGAACTGCTCGACGCGGACGAGGATACCATCCGCGCTCACCTGGCGGCTTGTGAACACTGTATGGAGCAGTATGAGATCGAGTCGACCATCCAAGAGATGATCCGACGGGCCACGCGGGTGAGCGCGCCGGCATCGCTCTCGATCCGGATCCGGCGGTTGAGCGTGGAGATTAGGGGTTGATCAGTAGGGCCCCCGCGCGAGCGGGGGCCCTGCCCTGCGCCTCAGACCAAGGCCCGTAGGAGGCGTAGGACCCCCGCGCGAGCGGGGGCCCTACTATTGATTCGCCCGTGTCTCGTGTCGGGGTCAAAGGACCCCCGCGCGAGCGGGGGCCCTACACGAATCAGCTGTTGGGACGCTTGCCGTGGTTTGCGTTGTTCTTACGGCGAGCGCGCCGCTTGCGACCAGTCTTGCCCATTAGTTACTCCTTGCGGTTGGTGTTAGCAACGCTACATTGTGGCACAGTTAGCATCATGCTTGATGCAGATGACCTCACTGACGCTCAATGGCTGGATGCATTCGTGGCGCAGTGGCATGTCCTGGCAGATCTCAGCTTCTCCGACCTCGTCCTCTGGCGACCGCAGACGCCGGAGGGGGAGTGCTTCATCTGCACGAACCAGATCAGGCCGGTGACGGGTCCGACGGCCATCGAGCATGACATCCTGGGGGAACAGGTCGGTTGCGAGGAACCGGACCATCCGGTCGTTGTCGCGTGGCTGACTCAGGAAATCTCCGAGACCAGTGACAACGCACTGAGCGCAGGCATCCCCGTTGATGTCTGGGCGATCCCCGTGTTCCGCAACGACCGAGTGATAGCCATCCTGGAGCGCCACACCAATCAGATGGGGGTGCGGGTACCGGGACCTTTGGAGGAGCAGTCCCTCGATATCGCGGATATCCTCACCCAGATGCTGCTGCGCGGCGAGTTTCCACTGTTGCAACCGGCGGACAAAGCCTTGGCCCCCAAAGTAGCCGACGGCATGCTGCGGGTTCTGCCTGATGGCACCATCAGCTACGCGAGCCCTAATGCAGTCACGGGTTTCCGCAGGCTCGGCGCTGTTGGCGACATTGAGGGGGAGATTTTTCGGGACCTCACTCGACGTTTGCGTGAGGGTGTCGAAGGAATCGGCCAGACGTTGGGAAACGAAATGGATGGCACTTTGAGTTTGGAGTTCGAGGTGAGCGCCAACGACGCGTTCATGCGTTTCCTGCTCATCCCGTTGTGGTTTGAACGTTGCTCAGCCGGAATGCTGGTGCTGTGTCGAGACACCACAGACCTGCGCAGACGCGACCAAATGCTTGTCACCAAGGATGCGACCATCAGGGAGATCCACCACAGAGTCAAGAACAACCTGCAAACTGTGGCAGCCTTGCTACGCATGCAGTCCCGCAGGCTCTCCTCGCCGGAGGGCAAGGAAGCACTCCGCGACGCGATGCGCCGGGTAAGTTCCATTGCGGTCGTGCATGAGACGCTAAGCCAGGCCTTGACTGAGGATGTCTCCTTCGACGATATCTGCGACAAGATCCTCGACATGGTGGGCGACCTGGCGGCTGCATCCGGCACGGTCCGTGCCCGCAGGCGAGGCAGCTTCGGGGTCATACCAGCCGGGGTGGCCACCAGCCTGTCGATGGTGTTGACAGAACTGTGCCAGAACGCCATAGAGCACAGCCTGGGGAGTTCTTCGGGAGAGGTGCTGGTGCTCCCGGAGCGTACGACTGAACTGCTGCGTTTCACGGTCGCCGACAACGGTACGGGGCTTGCTGAAGGCTTCCGGTTGGGGGCGCAGACAAACCTCGGCCTGTCGATAATCCAGACTCTGGTGCAGGACCTGTCCGGAACATTCGCTCTGCGCAACCGTGAGGACTGCACGGGGACGGAAGCGATTGTGGAATTGCCCTTGGCCGCGTTGCGGGTCAAGGGCAAAGGTAAGGGGTAGATCAGGGCGTTTGGCTAGCTTTTCAACCGGCTCCGCGCGTTGCGTCGCTTGATGGCTCGCCGCTCGTCCTCACTCATGCCCCCCCAGACCCCATGGTCCTGGCCCGCGCTCAGCGCCCACGACAGGCACTGATCCATCACTTCGCAGCGATGACAGATCTTCTTGGCTTCCTCGACCTGTGCGAGTGCAGGGCCAGTGTTTCCCACGGGAAAGAAGAGCTCTGGATCCTCCGTCAGGCAAGCAGCCCTATGACGCCAATCCATGTAGGTTGCACTTCCTTTCGCATCAGTGTAGGAGATCGTTCAACAGCTCGAACCATTGAAATGTACTCGGTCAGACCCCAAACGACAAGGGTTTGGTTTAACCAACTGTCTCGGCCCTTGCCTCATGAACGAACGTGCGCCATGCTGTGCTCATGTGGAATGTGGTTCGTGACAGACTTGCTCCGCTCAGTTTCGGGCTGTCCCTCAGCCTGACGGGTCTTAGCTCCGTCGCCGTGATAGCAGCCGGGATCGCCTCGCTGGTCTCGCGCACTGAGCAGCTCGGGTTCAGCACCGGCATAACGTTGTTGATCTACGGCGTGCTGATGTTTGGCGTGGTCGTGCTGTCATTCCTTCGCTTCCAGTGGGCTTGGGGGATGCTGGTAGCGGCCAATTTGCTCAATGCCTTCGCTGTGGGGTCATTCCTGTCTACCGCAGATCCAGGGCAGTTTTGGCTCGCTCTGACATCGTTAGTCTTCATTGCAGTGGCTGGGATCGCGGCTATCCTGCCCAGCACTCGGCTCGCCATGCACCGCTGAGCCTGGCGATCACTCCGCCTAATATCTCCGGGCGGCAGGCCGAACAGGGCCCGGATCGCTTGAAGAGTTTGCTGGCGCCGCTTTCGCGGATAGCAAAGTGGTTGTGGCGTGACGAGAGCGGTTCTGGACCCGGGTGCACACCGGGTCCAGACTTTCCGTTTCTGTTCGTACCTCGGCAAGCCTTGCCAGAGAAGAGCCGGCCGCGGGTCGCCCGGAGCTAGTCGTCCTCGTCGTCGAGCCGCGCCAGCCAGGAAGCCAACCGCTCGATGGGCGTCTCGAACTCGGGATTCAGGTCGACGAAGATGCCCAGCTGCTCAGCTAACCACTCGAACGAAACCTCCTCTTCGCCCCGCCGAGCGACGAGTTCCTCCAAACCGCGATCCGTGAAGTACAACTCACACCTCCAACGCGCGTCGCAGCAGGTCAGCTTCCTCCTGCTGGTGACGCATCATCGAGCCCACCGAGGGGGCCGAGGACCACGTCCGAGTCACCGGAACCAGTTCCTGCCGGAATCCGGGGTTATGGGCCCGAATCGCCTTCGCCAGGTGCAGCGCCATGAACGGCCAGGCCCCCTGATTCTCCGGCTCGTCCTGGACGAAGCGCACGTCGGAAACGTGTGCGTAGCGGGCCAGGATCTGTGCCAACTCTGCGGCCGGAAGTGGGTAGAGCCGTTCCAAGGAGATGATGGCGACCCTGCCGTCGAGCCCAAGCTTGCTGCGGCGAGCGACGAGTTCCCAACGCACCTTGCCCGAGCACAGCAACACCTTGGTCACCTGCTGCGGATCAAGGACCGTCGGGTCGTCAATGGCGGGATGCCACCTGCCGGAGGTGAACTCGTCCGGCATCGAAGTGGCCAGCTTGTTGCGCAGCATCGACTTCGGCGTCGCGATGATGAGCGGACGGTGGAAGTTAACGTAGGCATGGTTTCGCAGCAGATGGAAATGGCTGGCAGGCGTTGACGGCTGGCAGACGCCGAGCGCGTCCTCGGCACACAGCTGGAGCCAGCGCTCGATCCTGGCCGAGCTATGATCGGGGCCTTGCCCCTCGTAGCCATGGGGGAGCAGCAGGACGACGCCGGATTTCTGCGTCCACTTCGCATCACCGGAAGAGATGAACTCGTCTGCGATGGTCTGCGCGCCGTTGGCGAAATCTCCGAACTGGGCCTCCCACATGACAAGCGCGTCAGGTCGGGCGACCGAGTAGCCGTATTCGAAACCCATCACCGCGTACTCGCTCAGGAGCGAATCGTAGATCTCGAACGGCGCCTGATCGTCCGTGAGGTGCTTCATCGGGACGTAGGCCTCGTTCGTTTGCCGGTCAACGACGGCTGCGAAACGCTGCGAGAACGTGCCCCGACGCGAATCCTGGCCGGACATCCGCACCGGACGGCCTTCCATGAGCAGCGAACCGATCGCCATCATCTCGGCCGTGGCCCAGTCGATGGGGCCCTCCATGATGGCTTTGGCCCGTCGCTCCATCTGCGGAAGCACCTTCGGGTGAACCTGGAATCCTTCGGGGAAGACACGATGAGCCTCAGAGATTCGACGGACCTCGTCTGGGGTGATCTCGGTGAGCCGCTGGTCGGGCTTTGCCGGGTAGTAGGGCACCTTGCGGTAGTCATCGTCGATACCGTTCGCGTCCTGGCGCATCTCTCTGAAGACACCTTCAAGCCGCTCGCGGAACCGGTTCATCACGGCTTCGGCATCCGCCATGGAGATGTCACCGCGGCCGACGAGGGACTCGGTGTACAGGCGGCGTGTGGAACGCTTCTGCTCGATGAGGTCGTACATCTTGGGCTGCGTGAAGCTCGGATCGTCACCTTCGTTGTGTCCCCGTCGGCGGTAGCAGACAAGGTCGATCACAACATCCTTGTTGAAGGCCTGGCGATAGTCGAACGCGATCCGGGCGGCACGGATGCAGGCGTCGGGGTCGTCGCCGTTGACGTGCAGCACTGGCGCGGCAATGGCCTTGGCCACGTCGGTGCAGTAGGTGGAGGTGCGAGACTCCACCGGTGAGGTGGTGAACCCTACCTGGTTGTTGACCACCACGTGGATGGTGCCGCCCACTTTGTACGCCCGAAGTTGGCTCATCTGCAGTGTCTCGAAGACCACACCCTGACCGGAGAACGAGGCGTCGCCGTGCAGCAGAATTGGCAGCACGGGGTAGTCGTCGCCGCCCAGCATGTCCTGCTTGGCTCGCGCGATTCCCATCAGAACCGGGTTCACCGCCTCTAGGTGCGACGGGTTGGCGGCCACCGAGGCCTTGATGGTTCGGCCGTTGGGGGCGACGAAGGTACCCTCGTTGCCCAGGTGGTACTTCACGTCGCCAGTACCAGCGGTCTCTGCGGAGCCCTCGAACTCCTTGAAAATCTGGCCGTACTTCTTACCGACGATGTTGGCGAGCACGTTGAGGCGGCCACGGTGAGGCATCCCGATGCAGACCTCATCGAGGGAGTCGTTTGCGGCGCGCTGAGCGATTTCGTCGAGCAGCACGATTGCGGACTCGCCACCTTCCAGGGAGAATCGTTTCTGCCCGACGAACTTAGTCTGTAGGAAGGTCTCGAAGATCTCGGCCTCGTTCAGTTTGTCGAGGGCGTGCATGTGCTCCTCGTGGGTCAGCGGAGTGAACGGCATCTCCATGCGCTGCTGGAACCACTCGCGCTGCTTCGGGTCCGCGATGTGCATGTATTCCACAGCCAACGTGCGGCAGTACGAACTCTGCAGGATGCTCAGGATCTCCCGGAGGGAGAGGTACTGTCGGGGCTGGCCGGCAAAGGTGCCGACCGCGAACTCGCGATCGAGGTCCCAGATCGTGAGCCCGTGTTCCTCCAACTGGAGGTAGTCGTTGCGGCGGGCACGGTATTCGAGCGGGTCGATGTCGGCGACCAGGTGTCCGAAGGAGCGGTAGGCGTTGATCAACTCCAGCACGCGGGCCTGCTTGCCCACCTGGTTGTCCCGATGAGCTGACACATCCGCCGCCCACCGAAGGGGCTCGTAGGGGATGCGCAGCGCTTCGAAGATCTCGTCGTAGAAGCCGTTTGCGCCGAGGAGCAACTCGTGCATGACCTTCAGGAATTCGCCGGACTCAGCGCCCTGAATCACGCGGTGATCGTACGTGGAGGTGAGGGTGGTCACCTTGGAAACACCCAGCTCGAGCAAGCGAGAGCTGGAGACTCCCTGGAATTCAGCCGGATAGTCGATGTTGCCCACGCCGAGAATCAGGCCGGCGCCATTCATCAGCCGCGGCACGGAGTGGTTCGTCCCGATGCCGCCAGGGTTGGTGATCGTGGCGGTCGTGCGGGCGAAGTCGTCGACGGTCAGTTCATTGTTCCGGGCCTTCCTCACCACGGCCTCGTACGCCGACCAGAACTGGGCGAAGTCAAGGTTCTCGCAGCCCTTGACGTTGGGCACCAGCAACTGGCGGGTTCCGTCGCTCTTCTTAATGTCGATCGCGATGCCGAGGTTGATCGAAGGGTTCTCGACGAGGTTGGGCTTGCCGTCAACCACGTCGTAGGCGTTGTTCATGCTGGGCACGGCCTTGAGCGCCTGGATCATGGCGTAGGCGATGATGTGCGTGAACGAAACTTTGCCGCCCTTGGAGGTGCGCAGGAAGTTGTTGATGCTGGTGCGCTGATCAATGACCAACTTCATCGGCACCGAGCGCACCGACGTCGCGGTCGGCATGGACAGCGAGGCATCCATGTTCTTCGCCGTCCGCATGGGGGCACCACGGAGCACCGTGTACCTTGGTTCCTTCACGGCGATCTGTGGACGCAGCGCAGGACTGGGTGCGTTGGCGGACAGGCCACCGCCGAATCCGGGTTGGGCCGGGGTCTCGGACGTGCGCTGAACCTGCTCAGTGGTTGGTGCGTTTGCGCTGGGCGGGGCCGGATGATCGGCCTTGTCGGGGGTTCTCGTGGTTGGATGCGCGGCTGCGGGCGGCGTTTGCGGCGCCGGGCGAGGGGCCGCCGAAGCCGGTTGCTTCTGGGGGTTCTGTGCCTGCTGCGCGCTTCGCTCCTTTGCGAAGAACGCCTGCCAAGAGGCATCGACGGACTGTGGGTCGCGCTCGTAGGCTTCCCGCATTTCGTCAATCAGCCAGGCATTAGCTCCAAATTCGTCGCTGAAATCAACTGTAGACATACCTGCGTGTGGCTAAGCCACATCCCTCTCATGTGTGGTTTCCCGCAGACACCTGCGGCTGCATGAAACAGCTTAGCCAAAACTCTTGTCTGCTGTCGCGGCAGTTTTGACTGTTAGCCAGCCCGAGTACGCGGTGAGCACGATCAACAACAGGTTACGAGCGGCCAGGACGGCGATGTCCGCGCCGGAGCCCTGCGGCAGCGCCATGATGCCGAAGGCCCCCCAGGGGTAGGTGTACTGGGTCAACGCGCCCACCACGACGAGGGCCGCGCCGAGCACTACCAAGTGTCTCCTGAGCCAGGGGCAGCGTACGTGGGCCAACAGCACGGCCACCGGGCCGCCCAACCAGAGCACGTACTGGGGCGAGAGAGTCTTGTTGGCGATGACCGTGAACAGCACCAAGGTGCATACGGCAAGCAGAACCACCGTCGGCCCGGACCGGCGCTTGATCAGCAGCACACTCAGCCCAACAGCTGCCAGCAAAGACAGCAGGGTCAGCGCCGTCGAAACCGTGAGCATCACCCCCACACCAGGGCCAGCGATCTCCAAGGCGTTGTACTCCGACAGCCAGATATGCCACTCGCCGGGCGCGAAATAGGTGCGGGCCAGCATCAGCGGCGTGGCAGGCACTGACTCGATCTGCAACCCTCGCTCGCTCTGCCATGCCAGCGGCTTCAGGTTGCGCTCCAAGCCCGCGACGGCGAGAGCGGCCAGCCCGAGCACGCCGCCCGCGGTGAGGAACCCGGTGAGGCGTCGACGTCCGACTCCGCGACGTGGATCGGGTGCTAGAAGAGGCGCGATGAGGATTGCGGGCCAGAGTTTGATGGCCGCACCCGCAGCGACGAAAGCTCCCGAGAGCGCGGGTCGTGCGACCAGCCACAGGCAGGCCCAGGCCACCAGCGCGGCCGGCAGCAAATCGAAGCGGAACCAGACGATAGCCCCGTTCGCCGCGGTGAACATGATCCAGAACAGAGCGCCCGTGAAGTTCTGCCTACGGTAAAGACTCGCCGCCACTGCGGCATCGAGCAGGAGAAGCAGAGCGGAGAAGAAAGGCTGCCAGTCGGTGCTGAGCAACGCCCCGAGGTAGTTGCCCACGTGGTAGCAGGCGTTGAGGATCCACACGGCGGGCACCGGATACTCGACCATCACCTCGGCCTGTCCCTGGTTCAGGTGCCACAGGTGGTAGTTGTAGTAGGACATGTCGTTCGCGACGAAATTGGCTTCGGGGCGCAACCACATCAGGTAGGTGATCGCCCTGGTGACCAGGAACAGCAAAGCCAAAGTCAGCGGCGGCAGTATCTCCATCCGGTTCAGCCGCATCGACGCTCCTGCTCTTTAGATGTTCACGGCGCCCCCGCGAGGATTCGAACCTCGGCTCCCGCCTCCGGAGGGCGGTGCTCTATCCCCTGAGCTACGGGGGCCTGACCGCGTCCTGTGCGACACGAGCCTTGCAAAGCCTAGCAAACAATTCGGCAAACGTGCAGTGGGCTAGGTTTGGGGCATGCGAAACCTGCTGATCGTTGCGGCTGCTTTGCTTGCCGCATGCGTTTCGAGGCCGGAACCCGACCCGGCGGTCCTTCGGGAATCGGCGCCACCGTGGGATGCCCCGCGCGATGCCATCTCCTACCTCGACCTGGCGGGAATGGAGCATCGCCCGATCGGGGAGGACACCGACCCTTGGGTGTTGAAGCTACAGGTTGAACGCAACGGGCAACGCGTAGCCATACCGGCGATGATCGGCGTTGACCGGCTGAGGGCCGTGCAGGCGGTCCTGCACACTCACGACGCCGGCGGCGACATCTGGTTGGAGGGGCCGGGCAACGACGGGGCAACGCTGGGACAGTTCTTCCAGCTCTGGGGCGTGCGTTTCGACTCGCGGTGCCTGGGGGACGTTTGCGAAGGCGTCAGCGTTTTCGCGGATGGCGAACGAGTATCGGATCCCGTCAACTTGGTGCTGCGTGGTCATCAGGCGGTCGAGGTGCGAGCCGGCTCGTGATTCTCTGGCACTCTTGTAGCCACTATGACGCACATGCACATCGCCGGCGCCCTGCACGCTGACTATTCGGGGATCAAGCCGCAGTGGCTGAGGACGCCCGAGGAGCTCAACACGCTCGATGAGAAACTTTGGCCGGTGGGGGCCGTTCGTGACGCCTCGGGTGAGCTGGTCATCGGCGGAGCACCGGTTTCCCAGTTGGTTGCCCAGCATGGGACTCCCGCCTACTTCATTGACGAGAGAGACTTCCGTGCCCGGGCCGTTGCTTTCCGTGAGGCGTTCGCGGGCTGGCGTATCTACTACGCGGGCAAATCTCTGCTGACCAGGGCGATCGCCCGTTGGGTCATGGAAGAAGGGCTCTACCTGGACGTCACCACCCTTGGTGAGATGCGCGTCGCGTTGGCTGGCGGGATGCCTGCAGGGCGACTGGGTTTCCACGGAAACAACAAGTCCATGGAGGAGATTCGCTACGCGCTGGAGGTCGGCGTCGGTCGGTTCATCATCGATTCCTTCCAGGAGATCGAGCGGATCGAACGGGCCTGCGCGGAACTGGGCACCACCGCGCAAGCCATGATTCGGGTCACTACCGGAGTCGAGGCACATACCCACGAGTACATCGCGACTGCTCATGAGGACCAGAAGTTTGGTCTCAGCATCCTGGGTGGGCAGGCACTGGCCGGATTGGTGCGCTGTCAGCACTCGCCCTACATCGAACTCGACGGCATCCATAGCCACATTGGCTCGCAGATTTTCGAGACCCTGGGCTTTGAGGTGGCCATCCGTCGCACGATGAAGCTGGCCCATCAGTTCAAGACGGCCACCGGCCAGGAGCTGAGGGCACTCGATCTCGGCGGAGGGTTCGGTATTGCGTACACCCAGGCGGACGCTCCAAAGCCGGTGGAGGAGCTGAGCGCCGCTTTCACCGAGATGGTGGCCCACGAATGCCGCGCGCTGGGATTGGCGAGGCCGGAGCTGTCCATAGAGCCGGGGCGCGCGATCTGCGGGCCTGCCGGGGTGGCGCTGTACACCGTCGGGACCATCAAGCCGGTGGAACTGGACGGAGGCAAGGTGCGGACCTATGTTTCCGTCGACGGTGGGATGAGTGACAACATTCGGCCTGCGCTCTACGCCGCGGAGTATTCCGCCGTGCTGGCGAACCGGAGCTCCACTGCGGAGCCGCTGCTCAGTCGGGTGGTGGGCAAGCATTGTGAGGGCGGGGACATCCTGATCCGCGACGTGTTCCTGCCCGGCGACATCGCGGTCGGGGACATCATCGCCGTGCCCGGTGCGGGCGCGTACGCGCGATCGATGGCCAGCAACTACAACCAGGTTCCCCGACCACCGGTCGTTGCGGTGCGCGACGGCGAAACTCGAGTACTGTTGCGACGCGAAACCCTTGACGATCTCATGCTGCTGGACGTAGGTGAATGAAATGGAAGCTCTGAAGGTTGGCTTGCTGGGCGCGGGCATCGTCGGCACCCAGGTGGCCCGGATCGTGCTTGAGGAGGCGGAGGACCTGGAGGCCCGCATCGGGCGCCCGCTGGAGTTGGTGGGCATCGGGGTGCGAGACCTCGACAAGGAGCGTCCTGGCATCGATCCAGCGCTGCTGACCACGGATCTTGAACGGGTGGTGGACGGCTGCGACGTGCTGATCGAGGTAATGGGCGGATTGGAACCCGCTTCCCGACTGATCCGGCGAGCTCTCGATCGCGGCGCCTCCGTCGTGACAGCCAACAAGGCACTGCTTGCTGAGGAGCTTGCTGAACTGTCTGCGCTGGCGGAGGCGAAGCGTGCCGACCTGTACTACGAGGCGGCGGTAGCTGGCGCCATCCCCATCATCCGACCGCTACGGGAATCCCTGGTGGGCGACGAGGTCACCACGGTCATGGGCATCGTGAATGGCACCACTAACTACATCCTCGACAAGATGGTCACCGCTGGGCTCAGCTTCGACGATGCCCTGCGGCAGGCGCAGGAGCTTGGCTACGCGGAGGCTGATCCGACGGCTGATGTGGAGGGCCATGATGCGGCGGCGAAGGCCGCACTGCTTGCCGGGCTGGCCTTTCACACGAACGTGAAGGGTAGCGAGGTTTACTGCGAGGGCATCTCCGGGATCACCGCGCAGGACATAGAAGCGGCAAAGTCCATGAACTGCACCGTGAAGCTGCTGGCCGTCGCCAAGGGAACCGAGGATGCGGTCACGGTGAAGGTGCACCCGGCGATGGTTCCGCTCACTCACCCCTTGGCCTCCGTCTCCGGTGCCTACAATGCGGTTTTCGTGAACACCCGTGAGGCGGGAGAGCTCATGTTCCTCGGCCCGGGCGCGGGTGGTGCACCGACTGCGTCTGCGGTGATGGGCGACGTGGTGACAGTGGCCAGGCACATCGTGCGCGGAGGCACCGCGCCGTCGTCGTCCAGTTACCGCGATCGCAAGATCTCTCCTATCGGCGAGTCCCGCACCCGCTACTTCATCTCCTTCGCGGTGGAGGACCGCCCAGGTGTGCTCGCCAAGTGCGCGGCGCTGTTTGCGCAGCACAACGTCTCGGTGCAGACCGTGCAGCAGTCCTACCTGGAGGGCCTTGAGCGGAGCGATGGTTTCTCGGCGCGTCTCGGGTTCATGACTCACGAGGCGGTGGAGGATGATCTCGCGGCGGTTGTCGCGGATCTGCGCTCCGCTGACTTCGTCGGCGACGAGGTGCGCTTCATGCGCATCGAAGGGTCGCGATGAGGGTATTCGTGCCCGCCACCACGGCGAATGTTGGCTCGGGATTCGACTGCGTCGGAATCGCTCTCGGCTGGTATGACGAACTCCACCTCGAGGTCGGAGGCACCGGCGTGCGAGTCGAGGTGACCGGCGAGGGAGCGGAGCAGGTGCCGCTCGACGAGAGACACTTGGTGATCGCTTCGATCCGACGTGGGCTGGAGGAGTGGGGCGATGGACGGCTGCCCGGTTTGCGGCTTCGCAGTCACAACACGATTCCGCATTCGCGCGGTCTGGGCAGTTCGGCGGCGGCCATCGTCGCGGGTCTGGCATTTGCGTGGGGCATCGCTCGCGGCCCAAGGCTCGACCTTGCGGAGCTGGCGAGGTTGTCCAGTGCGCTTGAGGGCCATGCAGACAACGCGGCGGCCGCCGTGTACGGCGGCGCGACCCTCGGGTGGGTGCAGGACGGGACGGTGCTGATCGACCGGATACCCGTGGCGGACGAACTCACGGCGCGGGTTTGGGTGCCGGAGACCGAAGTTCCGACGAAGGGCGCGCGAGCCACCCTGCCTGAGGTGGTGCCCCGAGCGGACGCGGTGCGCCAGGCGGCCTGTGCCGCGCGGCTGATGGTAGCTCTTGCCAACCCGGAACGACTCCTGGCAGCCACGGAGGATCAGCTGCACCAGCGATACCGGCGTCACTTGATGGCGGAGAGCTTTGATTTGATGACCCGGCTGCGCGAGGTTGGAGTGCCTGCAACGATATCGGGGGCCGGGCCCACCACCATCGCAATCGGCACCGAGCAGCAGCTGGCGCCCGCCAACTCTGTCTCCGCGGGGGGCTTCCGGGAAGTGCGTCTTTCCTTCGGCTGCGGGGTCAGGCTCGACTGACTGCGCTTGTTCGGCGGCGGTGGGCGGTGCTAGCATGCTTGGAGGCCCGCAGGAAGTGCACAGAGCCACCGCGCTTGGACCGCGCACCCGGGCATCAACTCATCACTACCCGTGAGCGCCCGATAAGTGGGCGTGCGGAAGGAATAATTCGTGACCGAATCTTTGGCGTCGCTGAAGCTCACCGAACTCAAGAGCATCGCAACCGGAATGGGCATCAAGGGAGTTTCGGGTCTGCGCAAGGCAGAGCTTATCGCAGCGATCGAGGGCGACAGGCCCACAAAACCGCAGGCCAAGGCCGCGGAGAAACCCAGCGAAAAAACTGCGGCACAGGAAGAACTGCCGGGTCCCGCAAAGGTTGATGAAGGCGGTGACGACGCCAAGGAGCAGCGGCCTAAGGAGGGCCGGGGGCGTCGCCGTCGCCAGCGCGAGCGCGATCGAGCTTCGCAGGAGGAAACCAACGAAGAGGTGGGCGAATTGCTGGCCGCGGCGATGGGGGAGTCACCCAAACCTGCGGAGCCAGCGGCCGAGCCGGCGCCGATCAGCTTCGACGATGCTGACCTGGGCGGCGGTGGTTCGCGTCGCAGCCGCCGACGGCGCAATCGGGATCGACAGAACCGCAGAGGGCGTGTGGGCGCGATCGAGGCGGAACCACAGATCAGCGAAGGCGACGTGCTGGTGAACGTGAGTGGCATCGTCGACATCCTGGACAATTACGCCTTCGTCCGGACCACCGGCTATCTGCCGGGACCTCACGACGCCTACCTTTCGATGGGAACCGTGCGCAAGTACGGCCTGCGCCGCGGCGATGTGATCACTGGCGCTATCCGCACCCCACGTGAGGGGGAGCGCCGGGAGAAGTTCAATCCGCTGGTCCGGATCGATACTGTGAACGGGGACGATCCAGAGCGGGCCAAGAACCGGCCCGAGTTTGCCAAGCTCACGCCCCTGTATCCGCAGGAGCGGCTGCGAATGGAGACCGCGCCGAATGGCTTCACCGGGCGAATCATCGACCTGGTTGCGCCAATCGGTAAGGGGCAGCGCGGCTTGATCGTGTCGCCGCCGAAGGCAGGCAAGACCATGGTCATGCAGGCCATCTCCAACGCCATCACGGCCAACAACCCGGAGGTTCACCTGATGGTGATCCTCGTGGACGAGCGTCCCGAGGAGGTCACTGACTTCCAGCGAACCGTCTCGGGCGAGGTGATCGCCTCGACGTTCGACCGCCCCGCCGAAGATCACACCAGCATCTCGGAGTTGGCCATCGAGCGAGCAAAGCGTCTGGTGGAGTTGGGCCACGACGTCGTCGTCCTGCTCGACGGCATCACCCGCCTGGGCCGGGCCTACAACCTGGCCGCACCGGCGTCGGGGCGCATTCTCTCCGGCGGCGTCGACTCGGCTGCGCTCTATCCGCCCAAGAAGTTCTTTGGTGCCGCGCGAAACATTGAAAACGGCGGCTCGTTGACCATCCTCGCCACGGCACTCATCGAGACCGGATCAAAGATGGATGAAGTGATCTTCGAGGAGTTCAAGGGCACCGGCAACATGGAGCTCAGGCTGCGTCGGGAGCTGGCAGATAAGCGCATCTTCCCGGCCATCGACGTCGATGCCTCCGGCACGCGTAGGGAGGACCTGCTCCTGGGTCGGGACGAGTTGACCATCATCTGGAAGCTGCGCCGTGCGCTGTCGGGGCTGGACGACTCCGGCGCGCTGGAGACACTGCTCAGCCGGATGCGCAAGACCCAGAATAACCACGAGTTCTTGGTGTCGGTGCTCAAAACCACCCCGGCCGCCGAGGGCTGATTGTCGGGAACCAGGTTTGGACATACCCGGTCGCCTTGGCATAATGAGAGGCCGTGCCGGTTCACGCGCCGAATGCGACCCGGGCGAAACACATCGTTGAGGAGAATTGATGAAGCAGGGCATCCACCCCGAGTATCAGGACGTCACCGTCACCTGCACGTGCGGTAACACCTTCAGCACCAAGAGCACCTTCACCAAGGGCTCGATGAGCGCCGACGTTTGCGCCGAGTGCCATCCGTTCTACACCGGCAAGCAGAAGATCCTGGACACCGGTGGCCGCGTCGCCCGCTTCGAGCGTCGCTACGCCAAGAAGAGCTGAGGCGTCAGTCGTGGGAAACGCTGGGGTAAGCCCCAGCGTTTTTCCGTCTAAAGTGATGTTGGCGGCAGGCGTGTAGAGGGAGTCATCGTGTTTGAGAACGCAGCGCCTTTGGTGGAGGAATTCCACCAGTTGGAAAGTCAGCTGGCCGACCCGACTGTGCTGGCCGACCTGGTGAAGTCTCGCAAGGTTGGGCGGCGGTACGCCCAGCTACGCCCGATCGTCGAGGGAATCGCCGAGTACGAACGACTTTTGGCGGATCGGGAAGCAGCAGCCGAGCTGGCGGCTGAGGACCGATCCTTCGCAGGCGAGTTGGCAGCGCTCGACGATGAACTCCAGGCGGCGGCGGACAAACTGACCCGGCTCCTCGCTCCGCGGGATCCCAACGACGATGCGGACGCGATCCTTGAGATCAAATCGGGCGAGGGCGGTGAGGAGTCGGCGCTGTTCGCCGGTGATTTGTTCAAGATGTACTCCCGCTACGCGGAATCCATCGGTTGGAAAGTCGAAGTGCTGGACTCCCAAGCCACCGACTTGGGTGGTTACAAGTCGATCACGCTCGCAGTGAAGGGCTCGGGGGCCGAGTTTTCTCCCTATGGCCGACTGAAGTTCGAAGGAGGCGTGCACCGGGTGCAACGAGTGCCCGTCACGGAGACCCAGGGCAGGATCCATACGTCGGCGGCCGGCGTCCTAGTGTCGCCGGACGTGGAGGCCGATGAGATCGAGATCAACCCGGACGATCTGCGCATTGACGTGTTTCGTAGCTCGGGCCCGGGCGGCCAGGGCGTCAACACCACCGACTCGGCCGTGCGGATCACCCACCTGCCGAGCGGGGTGGTGGTCAGCTGCCAGAACGAGCGCTCCCAGATCCAGAACCGGGAGTCGGCGATGCGGATGCTGCGCGCCAGGCTGACCGCGATTGCGGAGGAGCAGGCCGCGGCGGAGGCGGCGGAGA
Source organism: Tessaracoccus sp. OH4464_COT-324 (assembly GCF_003932855.1). Classification (GTDB taxonomy): domain Bacteria; phylum Actinomycetota; class Actinomycetes; order Propionibacteriales; family Propionibacteriaceae; genus Arachnia. The sequence goes on from NZ_RQYZ01000001.1 coordinate 234,946, forward strand.
GCAGGAAATCCCAGGTCCGCACCGTCGACCGCTCTGAGCGGATCCGCACCTACAACTTCCCGGAGAACCGCATCACGGACCACCGGATAGGTTTCAAGGCCCACAACCTGGATGCTGTGCTCGACGGTTCGCTCACTGCCGTCCTGGACGCGCTGGCCGAGCAGGATCTGGCCGAGCGGCTGGCTGGCGTCGGACAGTGACTCGGCCGACGGACCTGACCCACGAGCTCGCCGATTCGTTGAGCGGTTTTTCGCTCAGCCCGGGGGCCGAGGCTCGGACGTTGATCGCGCACGCGGCAGGATGTGATTTGATCGAGCTGTTCACGCGATGGGAACTCTCTGACGACGTGGTTGCCCGGGCCCGCCACTTCGTGGCGCGCCGGCTGTCCGGTGAGCCGGTGCAGCACATCACCGGGCAGGCGCACTTCCGGTTCGAGACCGTCGAGGTTGGGCCAGGGGTGTTCATCCCGCGTCCGGAGACGGAGCTCCTTGCTGGTTGGGCCATCGACTTTCTCTCCCGTCGGGCCGCTGACAGCAGGGTCTGCGTGGAGCTTTGCGCCGGCAGCGGGGCCATCACCCGCTCGGTTGTCAAGGAGTTGGGGGGCGTCGTAGCCCATGCCAATGAGTTGAGCGATTCAGCGGCCCGCTACCTGCGACGCAACCTGGCCGGGCTGGGCGTTTCGATCCACGTGGGCGACCTTTCGGAGGCCTTTGCGCAGCTGGCGGGGACGGTGGACCTGGTGGTGGTCAACCCGCCCTACGTCCCAGAGACGAGGGCAGGGCGACTGCATTCGGATGTCGCGCGGGACCCGCAGCAGGCGGTGTTTGGCGGAGTGGACGGGCTGACGACGATCCGTCGGGTGGTTCAGGCGGCCGGGCGACTGCTTAAACAGGGGGGTGCGCTCGCCTGCGAACACGATGACTCTCACCAGAGCGAGGTCTTGGAGCTGGTCCGTTCCTCAGGCTTCGTCGAGGTGCAGGGGCATCAGGACCTTCCCGGCGCGGATCGGTTCGTAACTGCGCTTCGGGGCGTTGACTGATTGGTGGCATGATGGAGCCTGTGACCGAGATTCAGGAGTTGACGCCGCACAGCATTGACCTGGCGGTTGCTGCCGTGCGCGATGGTGGCGTCGTCGTGCTCCCTACGGACACGGTTTACGGCGTCGGGGCGAACCCCTTCTCCGCAGCTGCGGTGAGCAACCTGTTGGCCGCCAAGCGGCGCGGTCACGACATGCCTCCGCCGGTGTTGCTCGCGGAACCTTCGATGATGCGAGCGTTGACGGCTGAGGTTCCGCAAGAAGCGAAGCTCCTCGCGGAAGCCTTCTGGCCGGGCCCGCTCACCTTGATCCTGGACGTGCAGGGCTCGGCCGGTCTGCGGCTAGGGGATACGCGAGGTACGGTTGCGTTGCGGGTCCCGGATCACGATGGGGCACGCGCCCTGCTTCGTGCGACGGGACCACTGGCAGTCAGTTCCGCAAACCTGACAGGGGAACCGCCGGCCACCGATTGCGAGACTGCACTCGACCAGTTGGGCGACGCGGTGAGTGTCTACCTGTCCGCAGGACCAACGCCGGGAAACGTGCCGTCTACAATCGTCGACTTTTCGGGCGGTCGGACAGGCGTGGTGCTGCGGGTGGGAGCGCTGAGCCTGGAGGAGTTGCGCGCCGTGGTGCCCGGCGTCGAAGTGCACGGGGTTACCGTGGACGTCGAGCCCGAATCGGCGGATGACGGAGTCGACGTCGAGCCGCCCGCGAGCCTCGCCGGAGTGGTGGAGGGGCACTCCGCAGACAATGCGTGAGTACCTGCTGGTCTTCCTGGTGGCGGTCTCGGTCACTTTTCTGTTCGCCAGCCTGTTCCGAAGGCTGGCGATCAAGCTGAAGATGTTTGCAGTGCCTCGGGTCCGGGACATGCATCAACTCCCTACTCCTTACTTAGGCGGGGTGGCGATGTTCTTCGGACTCGTGGTGGCGCTATTCTTCGCGGTGAAGATGCCGTTTCTGGGTAGACACCCGATTGTCGAGCACGACGCGTTCGGCGTGATGCTGGCCAGCCTAGTGATTTGCGCTCTGGGCGTGCTGGACGACAAATATGACCTGAACGCGTTCGTCAAGCTCAGCGGGCAGGTGCTGGCAGCGGGGATCGCGGTGATGCAGGGCGTTCGGGTGTTTTGGTTGCCGCTGCCGAACACCGTGATCCTGCTCGACGACCTGACCAGCATTCTGCTGACGCTGCTGTTCATCGTCGTGTGCACCAACGCCGTAAATTTCGTTGACGGGTTGGACGGGCTCGCCGCTGGGGTAGTTGCGATTGGGTCGCTTTCCTTCTTCTCCTACGCCTACATCCTCGCCTACGAACAGGAACTGGTCAGGGCCACCACCGCTTCGCTGCTCACAGTGGCGACGGCCGGTATCTGTGTGGGGTTCCTGCTGCACAATTGGCACCCTGCCCGCATGTTCATGGGGGATTCGGGGGCCATGCTGCTCGGGCTGCTGGTGGCCATGAGCACCATCTCTTTTACGGGCCAGTTGGACGCATCGCTCTTCAAGACGCAGGAGCAGGGACTGCTGCCCGCGCTGCTGCCGATCCTGGTGCCGTTCGCCGCGATGCTGCTGCCGCTCATCGACCTCGTGTTCGCCTACATTCGGCGCACCCTGAGCGGCAAGTTCTGGTTTGAGGCAGACCGCCTGCACCTGCACCATCGGCTGCTGGCGCGTGGGCACTCCACGCGCTCCGCGGTGCTGCTGATGTACTCCTGGACGCTCGTCCTCAGCGGCGGGATGGTCCTGGTCGGGTTGCTGCCTTCCAGGATCGTGTACGTCGCGTTGCTCGTCGTGATTGTGGGAATAGTGATCTGGACGCTCTACCCCCGGAGGAAGGCTATGGCATGAGCCGCTCGGTGGTGACCGCAGCCACGCTCAGGGCGCGGCAGATGATGCTCGGCGGGCTCATAGCCGGGCATGTCGTCGGAGCGATCGTTTCTCTTGGGGCGTACCTGTTCGGAGGAGCGGATGGCCTGCTCACCGCGCTGTTGGGTTTCGCCAGCGTCGTCGTTTTCTACTCGGTCGGGCAATGGTTGGAAGTCATCGCCACCGAACTGGAACCGATGCAGGGCCTCGGCCTGGTGCTGGTCAGCTACGCGGTGCGGGTGGTCGGCATCGCGGCCGCGCTGTGGGCGCTCCTGTCACTGGAGCAAGTTGCGCCACACGTGGTGGATGGCTGGTTGGTGGCCAGCGTCGTCGCCACCGTGCTGGCTTGGGTGACCGGGGTGGTCGTCGTCGCGAGCCGTCAGCGTGTGCCGATCTACGATGTCGAGTATCAAGCGCGAGGCGAAGGTGAATAGTAGACCCGTTTGCTGCTAGGCTGCTCACCGAAATGGGTATCGAACCTCCAGCGCAGAAGGCTCCACGGCAATCTCCAGACGGGCACGAGGACGGCATGGTCGCTCTCAGCTACGTGCTTGCAGGTCTGATGCTGTACGGATTCTTGGGCTGGGCGGGAGACGCCTACTTCGAGACTTCTTGGTTGCTGCCGGTTGGCCTCATCGTGGGTCTTGTGGCTAGCATCTACCTGATCTATAAACGCTACGGGAGTGTCAAGTGACGATTGGACTCGTTCCGCTCGAAGGAGCCGAATTCACACCACCGGGCACCAAGGACTTCATTTTCGGTGCGCTTTGGGAAGGCGCACCCGAATGGTTCAACAAACCGATGGCGCAGGCGATCATCTCGCTGCTGCTTGTCATCGCGTTCTGGCTCGTCGCCGCTCGTCGGTTGAAGGTGCAGCCCACGAAGGGGCAGTTCTTCTTCGAGCGCGTCTACGAGTTCGTTCGCAACGGCATCGCACGGGAGATCCTGCACGCCGACTACCGCAAGTTCCTTCCCTACCTGCTTGCCCTGTTCTCGCTGATCCTGGTCAACAACTGGTTTGGCGAGTTCTTCTACTTCATGTACCCGACGTTCTCGAACGTCGGCTTCACCTATGGACTCGCCATCGTGTCGTGGTGCGTGTACGTGGGCGCTGGTTTCGCGAAGTGGGGGTTCGGAGGTTTCCTGAAGAAGGCGCTGGTTCCTGAAGGCGTCCCTGCCTACCTGCTGCCGCTTGTTGTTCCGCTGGAGTTCCTGGCTACCTTCATCACTCGCCCAATCACGCTGGCCTTGCGTCTCTTCGCCAACCTCTTCGCGGGGCACCTCGTGGTGCTCGTGTTCGTGGTGGGCGGCGAGTTCCTGCTGCTGTACCAAGGCAACCTCTTCTACAACGTCTCCGGTGCAGTCAGCATTGTGTTCAGCCTGATCATTCTCCTGCTGGAGCTCTTCATCGGTGCCCTGCAGGCCTACATTTTCACCGTCCTAACCGCCCAGTACGTCTCTACCTCTATCGCTGAGGCGCACTAATCAAACCCCAAACTTCTTCTCCGAAAGTGAAGAACTCACCCGAAAGGTAAGTAAATGGAGCTCCTTGAGATCACCGGCAGCATCAACATGATCGGCTACGCGATCGCTACCATCGCCCCGGCTCTGGGCGTTGCCTGGATCTTCGCCTCTGTCATCAACGGAACCGCTCGCCAGCCCGAGGCTCGTGGCGCCATGATGAGCACCGCGTTCATCGGCTTCGCCGTGGTTGAGGCCCTCGCGATTATCGCCATCGCGCTCGCCTTCGTCCTCAAGTGAGCCACGCTATGGGTTCCACCCTGTGGGTTACGCTCGAGGGCTCGGTCCTGGGCCCGCTGGCGCCGCACCACATCACCGAGGTCATCGCGGGCGTTCTGCTCATCTTGATCCTCACCGTCATCTTGGCGAAGTTCGTCGTTCCTTCATTCGAGAAGATGTACGAAGAGCGTTCGTCGAAGATCGAAGGTGGCATGCAGCGTGCGGCCGCGGCCGAGGCGAAGGCCGAGGCGGCGCTGGCGCAGTACCAGGATCAGCTGGCGAACGCCCGGGAGGAAGCGGCAAAGATCCGGGAGGACGCCAAGAACCAGAGCGCCCAGATTCTCGCCGAGGCCAGAGACAAAGCGGCCAAGGAATCGGATCGCATCCTGGAGGCAGGCCGAACTCAGCTGTCTGCGGAGCGCGCTCAACTCGTCACGGAGTTGAAAGGCGAAATCGGCGGCATGGCGACTGCCCTGGCGGGCAAGATCGTTGGCGAGTCCCTCGACGATGACGCGCGCGCGCTGCGTACCGTGGATCGTTTCCTGGCCGACCTCGAGCAGGCAGGCGCCACCCGATGAGCGGCTTCGACGCGGCAACCGAGGTGTTTCAGCTGGTCGACGTACTCGACGGCCAGCCGATGCTGCGTCGCGCACTGTCCGACCCATCTGCCCAGCCAGAGCAGCGCCTCGGTCTGGCGCGTAAGCTGTTTGCTAGTCGTGTCGGCTCCGGTGCTCTGGCTGCGCTGGAGTCCGTCGTCGGGACTTCTTGGCGAAGCGCCGCCGAGCTCGTGCGCGGGCTTGAGCTAGATGGCGTCCGCCTGGCCCTGCGCTCGGCTAGCGAGGAAGGCACGCTCCACCTGGTGTCGGCAGAACTGCACACCATCGGTGAAGCGGTGGGCGGCTCCGCTGAGCTCACGACGACTCTGCGCAGCGCTTCTTACGACCTGGAGGCCAAGCGGGGCCTTATCGCCCGTCTGCTGGGCTCAGCGGTCCACCCGGTGACAGGCCTGCTCGCGGCTCGGGCCGTGAAGGGCCACAAGCGCACCTTCTCCAAGACAATCGCGGACTACCTCAACCTTGCCGCCGAGATTTCGCATCAGGTGGTAGCCAAGGTGACCGTCGCTCGGCCACTCGACGAGGGACGCCTGGCTAGGCTGCGCGACGCGCTGAGCGCTCGTGTGGGTAAGCCGGTCACCTTGCAGGTGAGCGTCGACCCCGAGGTTCTTGGCGGGGTAAGCGTTGCCATCGGCCACGATGTCTACGAATCAACTGTTGCTGGACGGCTCGAAGAAGTACGCCGACAGCTCATCCATTCCTAAAGCGAAAGTAGGACCTAATGGCTGAATTGACCATCAGCCCGGACGAGATCCGCAGTGCGCTGAACGACTTCGTTGCGGCGTACAAGCCGGAAGGAGCCAGCAAGAGCGAAGTTGGCCGTGTCATCACGTCGGGTGACGGCATTGCACGTGTGGAGGGCCTGCCGTCGGCGATGGCCAACGAACTGCTGCGCTTCGAGAACGGCACCCTGGGTATCGCACAGAACCTCGACGAGCGGGAGATCGGCGTCGTTGTTCTCGGCGACTCGGAGGGTATTGACGAGGGCTCGCTCGTGCATGGCACGGGAGATGTGCTGTCCGTTCCCGTCGGCGAGGGGTATCTCGGGCGCGTTGTCGACGCGATGGGCAACCCGATCGACGGCCTCGGAGACATCGCTGGTATCGAGGGTCGTCGTGCTCTCGAACTGCAGGCCGCCGGCGTCATGGATCGTCAGGAGGTGCGTGAGCCGCTGCAAACCGGCTTGAAGGCCATCGACGCCATGACCCCGATTGGCCGCGGCCAGCGCCAGCTCATCATCGGTGACCGCAAGACCGGTAAGACCGCGATCGCGATCGATGCGATCATCAACCAGAAGGCGAACTGGGAGTCTGGCGACCCGAAGAAGCAGGTGCGCTGCATCTACGTCGCGGTCGGGCAGAAGGGTTCCACCATCGCCGAGGTGAAGGGCACGCTTGAGCGCGCCGGGGCCATGGAGTACACCACCATCGTGCATGCACCGGCCTCCGATCCGGCAGGTTTCAAGTACATCGCGCCCTACGCAGGTTCGGCGATTGGCCAGCACTGGATGTACCAGGGCAAGCACGTTCTCATCGTTTTCGATGACTTGACCAAACAGGCCGAGGCCTACCGAGCAATGTCCCTCCTGCTGCGGCGTCCTCCCGGCCGTGAAGCCTACCCGGGCGACGTCTTCTACCTGCACTCTCGGCTGTTGGAGCGCTGCGCGAAGCTCTCGGACGAACTGGGCGGCGGGTCGATGACTGGTCTCCCGATCATCGAGACCAAAGCCAATGACGTTTCCGCCTACATCCCTACCAACGTGATCTCGATCACCGACGGGCAGATCTTCCTCCAATCTGATCTGTTCAACGCCAACCAACGTCCGGCAATCGATGTCGGCATCTCCGTTTCTCGTGTGGGTGGCGCGGCACAGGTCAAGGCGATGAAGAAGGTCTCCGGGTCGTTGAAGATCGGACTTGCTCAGTATCGGGACATGCAGGCGTTCGCCATGTTCGCCTCCGACCTCGATGAGGCCTCGCGGCGCCAGCTGGAGAGGGGCGCCCGCCTCACCGAGCTGCTGAAGCAGGGCCAGTATGCGCCGTACGCGGTGGAAGACCAGGTAGTTTCTGTGTGGCTGGGCAACGAGGGTCACCTCGATGATGTCCCGCTTGAGGAGATCCAACGCTTCGAAGCCGACTTCCTGGACTACCTGCGCCACAACGCCAACGTTTTGCAGACCGTTGGCGAGACCCACCTGTTCGAGGACGAGGAGCAGGCCGCGACGCTCAAGGCCCTGGCCGACTTCAAGCAGGTCTTCAAGACCAGCGAGGGTAGGTCCATTCTGGGCAACGAAGTTGTGGAAGCAATCGACGAATCCGAGATCGATCAGGAGAAGATCGTCCGCAAGAAGCGGGGTTAGCCAACTATGGGTAGCAGTCTCAGGGAACTGCGACAGAGACGCAAGTCCGTCACAGAGACCAAGAAGATTACGAGAGCGATGGAGCTGATCGCTTCCTCGCGCATCGTCAAGGCGCAGAATGCCCAACGTGCGGCACTGCCTTACACTGTGGAGCTGACCAAGGCTGTCTCGATGTTGGCCAGCGCCAACCGTGAGATCGATCACCCGCTGCTGCAGCCCGTGAACTACTCGAAGCGCTCCGCGTTGCTCGTGATTACGGGCGACCGGGGCCTCTCGGGCGCCTACTCGACCAACGCGATCAAGCTTGGCGAACAGGTGGAGGAGTACCTCAAGGAGTACGGTCAGGAGGTTGACCTCTACATCTCCGGCAAGAAAGGTGTTGCCTACCATGAGTTCCGCGGCAGGCAGATCAAGAAGAGTTGGACGGGTTTCTCCGAGCGCCCGACAGCCCGGGACGCTCGCGAGATTGCGCGGGATCTGCTGGAAGCGTTCCTGACGCCGACCGAAGAGGGCGGCGTCGACGAGATCCACGTCGTGACCACCCGCTTCCGCTCGATGATTTCGCAGAAGCCACACGCGAAGCGTTTGGTGCCGCTTGAGGTGGTGGATCAATCTCCGGATGAGTTCCCCGACGAGAGCGATAACCACTTCTACAAGTTCGAGCCGAATGCGAAGACGGTGCTGGACGCCCTGCTCCCGCTCTACATCACGAACCGTATCCAGATAGCGCTGCTGGACGCAGCCGCATCGGAGCTGGCCTCGCGCCAGCAGGCAATGAAGTCCGCCACGGACAACGCGCAGACGCTGATCGAGCAGCTGACGCGTGCGGCCAACCAGGCTCGTCAGGCGGAGATCACCCAGGAAATTACAGAAATCGTGGGCGGCGCGGCGGCGCTGTCCGAATCAGCCTGAAATCAATGAGGTAGGAAATGACTGCAACTACTGCACCGTCCTCGGCCGTCGGGCGCGTCGCTCGGGTTATCGGCCCCGTGGTGGACGTCGAGTTCGCGGCTGATCAGCTCCCGGAGATCGGCAACGCGCTGCGCGTCGAGACCGACGTGATGGGTGTGAAGCAGACGATCACGCTGGAAGTCGCCCTCCACGTTGGCGAGAACATCGTTCGCGCCATCTCGCTGAAACCCACCGACGGCATGCGCCGCGGTGCGGAGGTGCGCGACACGGGGGCCCCGATCAGCGTTCCCGTGGGAGACGTGACGAAAGGGCACGTCTGGAACGTGACCGGTGACGTGCTGAACGCGGATCCGGCCACGGTCGAGGTCACCGAACGCTGGCCGATCCATCGGGATCCCCCGCCATTCGACTCCCTGGAGTCGCGCACAGAGATGCTGGAGACCGGCATCAAAGTTCTCGACCTGCTCACCCCGTACGTCAAGGGCGGAAAGATCGGTCTCTTCGGAGGCGCGGGTGTGGGAAAGACAGTTCTGATTCAGGAGATGATCTACCGTATCGCGCACAATTTTGGCGGCACCTCCGTGTTCGCTGGCGTGGGTGAGCGTACTCGCGAGGGCAACGACCTGATCAACGAGATGGCCGAGGCCGGGGTTCTCAAGGACACCGCGCTCTGCTTCGGGCAGATGGATGAGCCTCCGGGCACGCGCCTGCGCATCGCACTGTCTGCGCTCACCATGGCGGAGTACTTCCGCGACGTGCAGAACCAGGACGTGTTGCTGTTCATTGACAACATCTTCCGCTTCACCCAGGCTGGTTCTGAGGTGTCGACGCTGCTCGGACGCATGCCCTCCGCAGTGGGCTACCAGCCCAACCTGGCCGACGAAATGGGCCAGCTGCAGGAGCGGATCACGTCCACCCGAGGACACTCGATCACGTCGATGCAGGCCATCTATGTCCCGGCGGATGACTACACGGATCCAGCTCCGGCTACCACGTTCGCTCACCTGGACGCCACCACGGAGCTTTCTCGTGAGATCGCCTCGCGCGGTCTTTACCCGGCCGTGGATCCGCTGACCTCATCGTCGCGCATCCTCGATCCGCAGTACGTCGGCCAGGAACACTACCAGACCGCAGTGCAGGTCAAGCAGATTCTGCAGCGCAACAAGGAGCTGCAGGATATCATCGCGATCCTCGGTATCGACGAGTTGAGCGAGGAGGACAAGATCACGGTCAAGCGCGCTCGTCGCATCCAGCAGTTCCTTTCGCAGAATACCTACATGGCGGAGAAGTTCACTAACATCCCGGGCTCGACGGTACCGCTCGCCGACACCATTGAGGGTTTCCAGATGATCTGCCGCGGTGACGTGGACCACATCCCGGAGCAGGCCTTCTTTAACGTGGGCGGCATGGATATGGTGATGGAGAACTACGCCAAGATGCAGAAGGAATCCTGATCGTGGCCCGTCCTGCGCTCAAGGTGGAAGTTGTTTCCGCAGACCGTGAAGTCTGGGCTGGGGAAGCAGTGCAGGTGATCGCCCGAACAGTCGAGGGCGATATGGGAGTCCTGCCCGGCCACGAGCCGGTCTTCGCGCTGCTGGTGCCGAGTAAGGTCGAGATCGTGACGGCACAGGGCCGCCAGGAAGCTCTCTACGTCGACGGGGGTTACATCTCTGTCGCCGATGGTCGGGTTTCGATTCTGGCCGAGGAGGCCTACCTCGGCAAGGAGATCTCTGTCGACGACGCCCAGCGCGAGTTGGACGGTCTGATGCTCAAGTATCAGTCGGGCGAGACCACGGATGCGGAGCGGCACCGCATCCACATGCTGAAGGCACAGCTGGCAGCCGCGACGAAGGCCTCGGAGAGCTAGCATTTCATCGGAGTTCAGGGCGGTCCCCAAAATCGGGGGGCTGCCCTGAAACCGATCTTAGGAGGAACGATGTGGTGGGAACTGGCGGTAGTAATTGCTCTGGTGGTCCTACTCTTCGTTGCTGTGCCCGGGGGGCTCTATTTTCGTCGACGGTGGCTGTCGCTTTCGGGGGGAGCATTCGACTGCGCGGTTCAACTGTTTGGCAGAGAAGAGGGGATGGGCTGGTCGCTCGGTGCGATCCGCTACCGCGGTGAGGAACTGCAGTGGTTTCGCACGTTTTCATTGGCCTTTCGCCCCAGGCTGAGGTTCCGTCGAGGCCAAACCCTGTACATCCGTCGGAGTGCCCCGGAGGGCATGGATATCGCGATGCTCTTCGAGAACTCGATGATCGTCACGATCCACGACGTTGTGAACGACAGGGAGTACCGGCTGGCGCTGGACGGCGGTCCAGCGATGGCCCTTATCAGCTGGCTCGAGTCCGCGCCGCCCGCGAGTTACATTCTGGGCGAGCGACACTAGAGTCGTCATCCTCTGGGGGGCTCCCGATCCGTTCCGGGTCTCCAGAGGACCTCGTGCTCCGGACCATTTGCCACGCGGCTCATCACGAAGAGCAGATCGGATAGCCTGTTGAGGTAGGTGATGGCCAGAAGGTTGATGCCTCCAGCGCCATCCTCTGGGCTTGGCTCGGTGCCGAACTGTTGCGCGCAGGCCCATGCGGTGCGCTCGGCCCGGCGCACCGCGGTGCGCGCCACGTGGAGTTGAGCTCCTCCGGGCGTGCCGCCTGGCAGAATGAACGATTTTAGTTTCGGCAAGTCCTCTTGGAGTTCGTCGCAGAACAACTCAAGCCGATCTATCGAAGGCTGGATGATGCGCAGTGGCTCCCACCTCGGCTCTGGGTGCAGGGGATTGGATAGATCCGCTCCCACATCAAACAGTTCGTTCCGGATGACGTCGAGCATGTCAACCAGTCGTTGGGGCAGACCGAGCGCGACCGCCAGGCCAACGGCTGAGTTTGCCTCGTCGACTTGGCCGTAGGCCTCGACACGCAGGTCAGTCTTATGGACGATGGAGTTGTCGGTAAGCCGGGTCGAACCAGCGTCTCCTGTGCGGGTATAGATTCTCGAAAGTATGACCATGCGGCTCAATCTAGTCCACCGGTAGACTTTTCGCGTGATCAGGATGAGAGTGTGCATATTGGCCCTCGCGGGTCTTGTTTCCGTATCGGGATGCGCGGACGCGAACCAGTCTGCGCAGAAGGAAGCGTCAGCGACGGTCAGCTGCGAGTACCCGAGTGATGGGGAGCCCGCGAAGCCGGTTGATCCGCCGAAGACGACCGACGTGCCGAACAAGGGCGAAGCAAAGGTGACGATCTCGATGACCGCGGGCGACGTCGAGCTCACCTTGGATCGGAGCAAGGCACCGTGTGCGGTGAATTCATTCCTGAGCCTCGCCGAGCAGGGCTACTTCGACGACACCCGATGCCACCGCCTCGTGGATTCCGGCATATTCGTCCTACAATGCGGGGATCCGAGCGCCACTGGGCTGGGCGGGCCCGGGTACACATTCGCGGACGAGGGCGTCTCGTCGTCGAAGGATCCGGTCAACTACGCGAGCGGAACCGTCGCAATGGCGAACCGCGGACCGGATACGAACGGTTCCCAGTTCTTCATCGTCTGGGATGAGACGCCGCTTCCGCTGCACTACGTCCCCTTCGGCAAGGCCAGCGACGAAGGACTGGCCGTCGTGCGTGAAATCGCGGCGCAGGGCGTCGCGGCGGATGACGGCAAGACCCCTATCGCGGAAGCAAGGATCAAGAACGTGACAGTGGGTTAGAGCCCGGTTAGGAAGACCCGGAGTGTCTTAACAAAGGCCTCCGGGTCGTCCGAGTGCACCCAGTGTCCAGCCCGCTTCAGCGTGACAACAAACACGCTGGGGAAGAGTTCACGCATTGCCTGATGGTGTTCGGGGCGCACGTAGTCGGAAAGGCCGCCGACGACCCAGATCGCCGGGCCAGGATACTGGCCCCCTAAAGGTGCCCAGCCTGAGATTGCGTGTAGATTGTCGCCGAGCATGTCCAGGTTGGCCAGCCAATGCCAGGCATCGCCACTGCGTTGCAGGTTCTGCAGCAGGAAAGAGCGCACCGTCGAATTGGGGATTCGATCCGCCAGCTTGCGGTCGGCGTCGGAGCGGCTGGCGAGGCGCTCAAGGTCAAGGCTCTTCAACCCGGCGACGAGGCTGGTGAACCCCAGCGCGGAGTCGTTGCGGGCGGGGGAGATGTCCACGACCATCAATCCCCGCACCAGCTCAGGCTCCTGGACAGCGATCCGCATCGCGACCTTGCCGCCCATCGAGTGCCCGACCAGCACCACGGGGAGATCGAAGTTGTCCTTGAGCCAGTCGGTAATGAACTCTGCGTATTCGTCGTAGTCGAAGGCCACGGTCCAGCTGGTTCTCCCGTGGTCGGGCATGTCGAGCAGCCGGCTGGTGGCTAAGTCAGCGACGGACTTTGCGACGTTGTGCCAGTTCTTGCCCTGGCCAAACAAGCCGTGCAGGAAGACCACGGGCAGCGGCCCTGAGCCCAGTTCTGTGTAATGGATGCTCATGCTCGGCTCCAGCACGAGGTGTGCCAATGCCGACGCAGCTCGACGCCGGAGTCATAGCCGATGGGTGCGGATTCCGGCCAGGCCACGACGTGCCCTACACCCGCTCGGACGATCTGGTTGCAGCCCGGGCACCGGTAGTCCTTCGTCGATTGTCCGGGGCGAATAGTGCGGGCAAGGTAGGAGCGCCCGGCGACGAGGACGCGGCGGGTATCCTGCCCGATCAGCAGCGGGCGGGGAGCGCGGGTATGCTTCGACGGGCGTGCCATCAAAACAGCCGATCCTCGGCGTTGTCGAGCCCGCGTAGCGCGTCGTAATCAACGAGTAGCGTATCGATTCCCCGGTCATGCGCGAGGGTCTTCGCTTGAGGTTTGATCTGCTGGGCGGCGAACACCCCGCGAACCGGGGCCAGCGCCGGGTCGCGGTTCAGCAACTCCAGGTATCTCGTGAGCTGTTCGACGCCATCAATCTCTCCCCGGCGTTTGACCTCGACCGCGACATAGCCCTTGGTGTTATCGCGCAGAAGCAGATCCACTGGGCCGATCGCCGTCATGTATTCGCGCTGTACCAGCTGCCAGCCAGCGCCGAAGGTCTGTGGGTGTTCCGCTAGCAGGGCCTGCAGGTGTGCCTCGACGCCGTCCTTCTGCAGACCCGGGTCCAGTCCCAGCTCGTGATCGGTGTCCAGAAAAACCTCCCCGATCTTTATCGTGAGCGTGTCCTCCTTGGCTCGGACAATCCACTCCTGGGTCACCCCCAACTCCTGCGCCACCTCGGCGGAGGGCTCCTGCACCGTCAAGGTGCAAGGCGAACTCATCCAGTTGAGCGGCTTGTAGGCCCTGTCATCGGCATGGACAGAGACCGAGCCGTCGGCCTTGATGAGAAGCAGCCTCTTCGCCATGGGCAGGTGCGCACTTAGCCGACCCGCGTAATCAACCTGGCACTGAGCAATGACCAACCTCACCGGATCAAACTACCATTTTGGAGGCGGAAACCGCCTACCTCGCATCCAACACAGGCTGGAGCAATTCCTTCCACAGCAGGATGAGCGCGGCAGCGGTTGGGATGGCCAGCACGGCACCGATCACACCAAGCAGGATGCCGCCGATGATGGCGGACAACACCACCAGCGCACCGGGCACCTTCACGGTTCGCCGCATGATCGTCGGGTAGAAGAAATAAGCATCCAACTGTTGGTAGATCACAAAGAAGACCACGGCGGCGATGCCCGCGCTGGGGCTGATGGTGAACGCAACGACCGAAATGATCACCGCGCCGGTGGGAGCGCCCGCGACCGGGATGAAACAAAGTAGGCCATGCATGAAGCTGAGCGCTACGGCGTAGTCGCGGAGTCCGATGATGTAGAGGTAGGTGAACGTTACGACCGTTGCGATCGTGACTGAGATCCCCATGCCCTGGATGTAGCCCGAAACGCCCTTGAAGATCTCGTTGGCGATGTAGCGGGCCCGGGGCCTGCGGCTGGCCGGAGCCAGGTTGTATACCAGTTGCTTGATCGCGTCCAACGAGGCGAGGAAGTAGAGAGTGAGCACCAGGGTCATGATCGCCGAGAACACGATGTTCACGACCACGGCGCCGGCGCCCAGAACACCATTGAATACCTGGTCTCCCAGCCTGGGGCTGCGCAGAAAAGTCTGAGCACGATCAATCAGGCCGTAGCGTTCGTTCAGTTTGCTGATCTGTTCGTTGCTCGTGAGGTTCTCCAGCAGATACGGCAAATTCCGAATCAGCAGCGTGGCCTGCTCGGTGAGGAGCGGAACGACGGTGATCACGCCAATGGCCACCACCCCAACTGCCATGAGCCCGACGAGCGCAACCGCGATCTTGTGATGCACTCGGCGAGAGAGGAAATCGACCAGGGGGCTGGCTCCGAGCGCAAGCATGAAAGCCAATAGGACAAGGAGCAGGATGGACTGAACAGTGACGAGAGCCTGGCTCAACGCCAAGGCAAACATGACCCCTAGGGCGCCGTAGAACCCCATCTTGAAGGGAGACTGGCCGGAAACGGGCTCGATGACGGGTGGGGGAGGAGCCACCGGCTCCTCCTGCTGTACGGGCTTAGGGGCGATGGCCCCCTTCATCCTGCGCGCCCAGTCGCGTTTCAGCTTCTCCCTACCCATCACTCAGCTTCTTGGTTGTGCTGGGCCGCCCCGGACTCAACCAGTTTCTTGAGATGTTCGTACTCGGCGGCGAATCCTGTGGACGAATCGCCGAACTCGGCGTTCGACTCGTCGGCGAGGGCCCGCAGGTTGGACAGCTGCGCCAGCGCGGAAGCCTTGCGCCCCTCCAGTACGCCGATCTCGCGCAGAATCTGTTCCTTGCGCAACTCGATCTCTTCATGGAACGCCGTGTACAGCGCACCCGCCTTGGTCCGGGCTTCGGCGATGATCGCCTCAGCTTCCCGCCGGGCAGCGACCCGGGATTCATCGGCCTCCTGCGCCGCGACCTGTCGAATCTGCAACGCCTGCTCGCGTGCTTCTGCCACCGATCGGGCAGCGGTGTCCGCATCGGCGGCGCTGGCCTGCAACCGCGCCTCGACGCTCTCGCGAGCTTCCGCGCTGACCCGTTTCAGCTCGCGAAGCGAGCGCTCGGCCTCCTTGTGGGCCGCCTCACGGATGGCGACGGCATCACGCGTGGCTTCTTCGAGGAGTTGGCTGGCTGCGAGCCGGGCCTCCTCGAGCGCCGCATCGCGTTCGGTGTTTCCGGCTGCGATGATCGATGCGCGCTGCTTCAGTGCGTCTGCCCGAATCCGCTCGGCCTCGTCCCGGGCCCGTGCCATGTCCTGTTTCGCGGATGCCTGCTGCTCCTCACGCAGTTGTTTCAACGTCGCCAATCCGGTGATTCGGATGTCCTCAGCTTCTTCCGCTGCTGAACTGCGCAGTGCGCTGGCGGAGCGTCGGGCTTCGGCCAAGATCCTGGCGGACTCCGACTCCGCTCGCTCCACAATGTTCCTGGCCTGAGACTCGGCCGCCCTCAGCAATCCGCTTGCGTGCGCGCCCAGCCGCTCGAACTCCGTCTCGCCAACCTGAGCGCGGACGAACGTGACCTCCTGCTGAACCGTGCGGAGACGATGTCGGAGCTCGCTTACTTGGCTCTCCACCTCCCGGACGTAGGAATCAACGGAATGCCGTTCGTAGCCCAGCATGGAGGTGGGAAAACTGCCGGCGGCGGTGGCCTTCTCGTCGAAAAGGTTCAGTCCTGTTTCTTCGGTTTCGAGGTCGCGCGAGGGATCCACGATTGCTCCTAACGATCGGTTGAAGTTCAGCCTAGTCGGCTTTGCGTGCAAAGCAGGGGCGGGCGCCGAAAGCGCCCGCCCCAAAACTGCTGAAATCTACTTCGCCAGCTCGACGATCTCCAGCAGCACCCCGCCGGCGTCCTTGGGGTGGACGAAGTTGATGCGCGAGTTGGCCGTGCCGCGCTTCGGCTCCGGGTACAGCAGGCGTACTCCGCGCTCGCGCAACACTGCGCAGACGTGGTCGATGTCGGCGACGCGGTACGCGAGCTGCTGCAGGCCCGGGCCTTTCTTGTCGATGAACTTGGCGATGGTCGACGCCTCGTTCAGGGGAGCAAGCAGCTGAATCTTGGCGTTCTCCTCCCCCTGGGCTCCGGTGCCGATCATCGCTTCGGCGACTCCCTGCTCCTCGTTGACCTCTCGGTGCAGTTCACGCCAACCGAATTTCTCGGCGTGGTACCTGATGGCCTCGTCAAGGTCGGGGACGGCGATGCCAACGTGGTCGATGCAGATGAACAGATCAGTATTCTCCATGAACCAAGACTCTACACAGCCCGTTCTGTGTGGCCCGCGGGGGCTCCCGTTGCAGCGAGCTCCGCTATGCTCGGCGTGGCGCTGCCCCACTGGGCTTCACGGAGAGGCACAATACGTGGGGGCCGTTTGAAGGAGGAAACGTGGTCAGTTGGATCAAGAAGATCGTCATCGTGCTGGCCGTATCTTTTGTTGTGTACTACCTGTTCACCCGGCCCGAGGCCGCGGCCGAGGCGGTTCGTACATTCTTTGGCGCTTTCGAATCGATCATCACGTTCTTTGCGACGCTGGCCCGGTGACCCATGATCTGGCGGCTCCTGGATCCGCAGGTGGAACGCCATCTCTTGGTTAGCGAGGGCGAGGTGATCGTCGACGAGGTGCGCAAGCATTGGGCCGCGAGCTTCCCGTGGTACTGCCTGCTGTGTTGCGCTCCCGTGCTCTTCCTGCTCATGATCCCTGCGGGGAAGCTGTTCTGGCTGCCGATGCTGCTGGGGCTGGGTGCCTTCTTCGTGTCGATGTGGAAGATACATGTGCTCTACATGGATCGTTTCGTGATCACCAACATGCGCGTCTTCCGGATTCACGGCGTTTTCAACCAACTGTTGGCGACGATGCCGATGACGCGAATCCTAGACATCTCGATGAACCAGTCCTTCTCCGGACAGTTGTGCGGATACGGTCACTTCATCTTCGAGTCTGCGGCGCAGGACCAGGGGCTGAGGGAGATCCGTTTCGTCGGCGATCCTGCAGAACGCGACCTGACCATCCAGCGGGTGATCCAGCTGGCCGGTCTCCGCGCGAGCGCCAAGCTGGGCGGCTAGGTTTCCCCAGCCGCCCAGCCGCCCAGCCGCCCAGCCAACCAGGCGGGTTCAACTCAAAGCGGCGTCAACGATCTGTTTTGCTGCTTGCTGTACCTCAGCCAGGTGCTCGGCTCCGAGCAGGGACTCGGCATAGATCTTGTACTTGTCCTCGGTGCCGGAGGGCCGCGCCGCGAACCAAGCATTTTCTGTGGTCACCTTGATGCCGCCGATCGGCGCATTGTTGCCGGGAGCACTCGACAGGATCGCGGTGATGTCTTCCCCGGCCAGTTCCTTGACCGTCACGTCGGCAGAACTCAGCTTGCCCAGCCGCGCCTTCTGCTCGCGGTTTGCGTCGGCGTCCACGCGGGCGTAGAACGACTTACCGAAGGCGTTTTCCAACTCTGCGTAGTGCTGGCTCGGAGTCTTGCCGGTGACCGCGATGATTTCGGAGGCCAGCAGAGCCAGCAGGATGCCATCCTTGTCGGTGGTCCAGGTTTGACCCACGAGATCCAGGAAGGAAGCGCCCGCGGACTCCTCGCCGCCGAAACCGAGCTCGCCCGACATCAGCCCCGGAACAAACCACTTGAATCCGACCGGAACTTCGACGAGTCGACGCCCGAGTCGGCGTGCGACTTTGTCGATCAGGGAGGAACTGACCAGGGTCTTGCCGACGCCGGAGTTTGGGTCCCAACCCGGACGATGCTGGAAGAGGTAGTCGATCGCCACCGCCAGGTAAGCGTTGGGATTCATCAGACCGTAATCCGGGGTGACGATGCCGTGCCGGTCGGAGTCGGCGTCGTTGCCCGTCGCTACGGAGTAGCTGCCGCGTTGATTGACGAGCGAGGCCATGGCGTCGGGGGAAGAGCAATCCATGCGGATCTTGCCGTCGGTGTCCAGCGTCATGAACGGCCACCTTGGGTCAACACGAGGGTTGACCACCTGGATAGGCAGGCCGTGCTCGGCCAGGTATTCCCAGTACTGCACGGAGGCCCCACCCATCGGATCCGCGCCGTGGGTGAGACCCGAGGCTTTGATGGCGTCGAAGTTGATGGCCGACGCGAGCTCGGAGCAATAGGGGGATCGGTAGTCGTAGCGCTCGACCTCCGCCGACTCGTAAGCAACTCGCCGGATACCGCTCGGGTTGGCCATCAGTTCGTTTGCCCGGTCCGCGATCGCCCGCGTCGCGTCGCTGTCCGCAGGCCCACCGTGGGGTGGGTTGTACTTGAAGCCGCCGTCGCGTGGGGGATTATGCGACGGGGTCACGACGATGCCGTCGCATTTCGCCGTGTGCTCGCGGTTGTAGCGAATGATGGCGCGGGACACGGCGGGCGTCGGCGTGTACTCGTCGGCGCGTTCCGCGAGGACCTGCACATCGTTGGCAACCAGAACCTCGATTGCCGTCTTCCAAGCAGGCAACGAAAGGCCGTGCGTGTCCTTGCCGATGAACAGCGGTCCGGTGACCCCGGCCGCCTTGCGGTACTCGACGATGGCCTGCGTCGTGGCTGCGATGTGGAGCTCGTTGAACTTGGTGTCCAGGCTCGATCCCCGATGCCCTGACGTGCCGAAGACCACCTGCTGGTCTGGGTCGGTCGGATCCGGGGTGCGGTCGTAGTAGGCCGATATCATCGCGTCGACATCGACCAGATCTGATTCCTGGGCCAGCTGGCCCGCGCGTTCGTGTGGCATGCAGCCAATCCTAGGCCGTTTGGTGTGCGGGCACGCTCGGTGCAGTTGAATCGGGGCAGCCCGGCCGGGAAGAATATGGTCATGAACGATTTCTCGCGTCCCGGTGCCGTTGACTTGTCTGGGCTCGTCGGGCAGGAGCAGCCCGTGCAGGGTTCTCTGTCGGCCAGCTACGTCCTGAATGTTTCTGAGGCAGATTTCGAGAAGGTTGCCGCCCAGAGCATCCAGTACCCGGTGATCATGGAGTTCCACTCGCCACGCGACCCCCAGGGCGCGGTGATGAGTGAGAGCCTCGCCCGGCGGATCAACGCAGCCGGCGGCCGATTCCTGCTGGCGAGAGTCGACGTCGATGAGCAGAAGCGGATCGCCGCGGCGATGGGGATCACTGCCGTACCCACGGTGGTGGCGCTGCTAGGTGGTCAGCTGGCGCCCCTGTTCCAGGGGACGAAGTCGGACGAGGAGATCGGCGCGGTCCTCGACCAGGTGGCCGCCGCGGCCGTCGCCAATGGAATCACTGGCCGCGCGGAACCAGTTTCCGCAGCTACCGAGAACGGTGCTGCGAATCCACGGTTTGCGGCGGCAGATCGGGCGCTCGCCGAGGGCGATTACCGGTCAGCGTTGGCCGAGTTCGACAGGATGCTCGTGGAAACTCCGAACGACCTGGAGGTTGTGGCCGGGCGGGCGCAGGCGGCGCTGCTGGTTCGCTCGCTTTCCTTCGATCCGGCACGCATTGTGGAGTGCTCCGACGAGGAGTCCCTGTCCGCCCAGCTGGATGCGGCCGACCTGGAAGTGATCCAGGGCCATGGCGATGCGGCGCTCGATCGGCTGCTGCACTACGCCTCGAAGGCCAGCGACGAGGAGCGAGAAGCGGTACGTGTGCGTTTGCTCGACCTGTTCGAGATCCTCGGCCGCACCAATCCGGTCGTGCTGAAGGCCCGCCGTAGGCTGACCACGGTCTTGTTTCGCGCCTAAAAGCCCGCTTCCGAGTACCCTCGATCGCCCGCGAGCAACCGGGATATTCGTCGCGCCGACAGTTCGCTGACATGCTCCGCCACCTCGGCCGGAGCCACCCAGTGAAGGGCCTTCACCTCCTGATCTCCGGGCGTCAGCCCACCCACAACCGAACTTGGCAACACGCCGCCATCGAAGATGAACTCCACGGCGTCGGACCAGCCGAGGCTGGGCGGCATCCAATCGATGAGGCCCGGCTGATCGAGTTTGATCAGCAGACCTATCTCCTCGTGCACCTCCCGAGCCGCACCGATCCGGGGCGACTCTCCGGGTTCGACGACGCCCCCTGGCAGTTCCCAGTCGTCCTTGTAGCTGGTCTCCAGCAATAGAACGCGGCCGGTTTCATCACGAAATAAAACATGCGCGATCAGCCTCTTCTTGGGCAACACCGAATCCATCACCGCGGAGAAGCCTTGCGCTCCTTGCACGACATCTGAGGCCAGCCTGGCATAGATCAGGAGATCCAGGTGGTCGCCGACTGGTGTGCTGATCTCCTCCCGGAGCCTGCCCTCCAGCCGAAAACCTGCCTGGTGCAGGGCCCGCCGGGCAGGGACATCGTTGGCGGGGATGCGCACGCTCAGGCGGCGCAGTTTGCGACCGACCAGAGCGTCGTCGGCCGCCAGGCTGATGCCCTGAGCCAGCAGATCCACACTCACCTCCTGCTGCGCCCAGCTGAGCCGCGCGGTGCCGTCGGAGCCAACCGTCACTTGGACGCTGAACTCCTTGCCCATCAAGCCGAGAATTTCAGCCAGATGGAGCCGAGCGGCGGCACGGTGACACAGGCGCGCGCAGGGAAGTGGCTCCAAGGCTCGTCCACCGCCGTGATCTGGCCAAGGTTTCCGAACTGGCCCGAACCGTCGTACGCCGGGGCATCCGTGTTGAGTACCTCTTGCCACACTCCTGCCTCCGGCAGACCGATCTCGTAGTCCACGAGCGGTTCGGGGGAGAAGTTTGTCACACAGGCGACATGGTTGCCGTCCAGGTCGTGGCGCACCCAGCTGAGTGTGTTGTGGCCGGCGTCGTCGGCGTTGATCCAGGTGAAACCCTCCGGGGCATGATCGAGCTGCCACAGCGCAGGATGCTGGCGGTAGATCATGTTCAGGTCGCGGAGCAACCGTTGCAGGCCACCGTGGCCCCACAGGTCCGAGACCCACCACTCCAAACTGGCCGACTCGTTGAACTCAGGGCGCTGCCCGAACTCGCAGCCCATGAACAGCAGCTGCTTGCCGGGGAAGCTCCACATGAACGAGTAGAAGGCTCGGAGAGTTGCGAACTTCCGCCAGTCGTCCTGAGGCACCTTGTTGAGCATCGAACCCTTGCCGTGCACCACCTCGTCATGGCTGATGGGCAAAACGAAGTTCTCCGAGTAGTTGTACACCATCGCGAAAGTGAGCAGGTTGTGCTCATACTGACGGTAGACCGGATCCAACTCCAGGTAGCGCAGCGAGTCGTTCATCCAGCCCATGTTCCATTTGAAGCCGAAGCCCAAGCCGCTCTCGTCGACGGGTTTCGTCACCCCAGCGAAGCTGGTCGACTCTTCAGCCACCATGATGATGCCCGGCTCCCTCTCATGGAGGTGTCGGTTGACATAGCGCAGGAAATCGATAGCCTCAAGGTTCTCCCGTCCGCCATACACGTTGGGCACCCACTCGCCATCGTTGCGGGAGTAGTCCAAGTAGAGCATCGAAGCAACCGCGTCGACGCGCAGACCGTCAACGTGGAACTCCTTGATCCAGTAGAGCGCGTTCGACACGAGGAAGCTCTTGACCTCGTTGCGGCCGTAGTTGAAGATGTAGGTTCCCCAATCCCGGTGCTCGCCTTGGCGCGGATCTTCGTGCTCGTACAGCGCGGTGCCGTCGAATCGACCCAGGCCGAAGGCGTCCTTCGGGAAGTGGCCGGGAACCCAGTCCATGATGACCCCGACGCCGGCTTGGTGCAGTCGGTCGATCAGGTAGCGCAGATCGTCGGGTTTGCCGAAGCGAGAGGTGGGGGA
Organism: Tessaracoccus sp. OH4464_COT-324; assembly: GCF_003932855.1. Lineage (GTDB taxonomy): Bacteria > Actinomycetota > Actinomycetes > Propionibacteriales > Propionibacteriaceae > Arachnia. The sequence goes on from NZ_RQYZ01000001.1 coordinate 257,208, forward strand.
GAAATACCCGGTTACCTGGTAACCCCAACTGGGCTCGAACGGGTGCTCGGCAAGCGGCATGAACTCGACGTGGGTGTAGCCCTGCCAGGTGACGTACTCCACCAACTCGTCGGCGAGCTCAAGGTAGGACTTTCCGCGTCGCCACCCCCCCAGGTGCACCTCGTAGATGCTCATCGGCTCGGCGTGGGGCTGGGAAGATTCTCTGCGGGACATCCACTCGTCGTCACTCCACACGTATTTGGATTCGTAGACGATCGACGCGTTGTTCGGCGCCTGCTCGGAGAACTGGGCAACCGGGTCGGATTTCTCATGCCAGTTGCCCCACTGGTCCTCGATCTTGAACTTGTAGAGCGTTTCCTCGCCTAGGCCCTCGATGAAGAGCGCCCAGACGCCGGTGGCTGGGATGAGCTGCATATCGTCGCCCATCCAGTAGTTGAAGGGCCCGGTGACCAGCACACGCTTGGCGTTGGGGGCCCAGACTGCAAACCGCACCCCGGTTATCTGGCCACGCTCGTCGTCCTCGACGGTAACGACCTTCGAACCGAGCCGCTTCCAGATCTCTGTGTCGCCACCATTGTGGAATCCCTCGAAATCCCATCCAGCGAGTCCGCCGAACTTGTCGTGCGCCATTTCATCTCCTTCACGTGGTGTTGCACCCAATCTACCGGGTAGCACCGCCGCGGTCAGGAGGTGGGGAGAACTGCTCAGCCGGAGATGCCCAGCAAGGAGCCGAGCGCGGATAGCGGAACCCTCAGCATGTGCGGCCTGAACCTGGCCTCGTAGACCGCCTCGTAACAGGCCTTGTCGATGATGTAGGCGCTGAGCAGGCCATCGGCGGTGGCACCGTAGCCGTCGAGAAAAGCGGACTCCGCGTCGGCGAGCCATCCCTTGGGGGCCTGCCCGGCGCAGGCCGCGTAATGGAACGACCGCAGCATGCCTGCGATATCGCGCAGCGAAGAGTCCGGCTGGCGGCGTTCGGCGAGCGTCTTCATTGGCTCGCCTTCGAAGTCGACGTAGCACCAGCGCCCGTCACTTTGCAGCACCTGCCCCAAGTGGCAATCCCCGTGAACGCGTTGGGTCACCACCTGCTCAGGAAGATTCGCGAAAACGCTGGCCGCGGCTTCCACGAACTGCGCCAACTGCGGCAGCTCAGCCACCGCGGATTCGAACCGTTGGGTGAAGACTCGGCGGAGAGCCTCTCCCGACTGTTCGGCGGTCGGCAGGCGCTCGGCGAGCAGCGAATGGACCTTCGCCAGTTGGTGTCCCAGATCCGCAGCCGAGGTTTGGAAGCATTCTCCTGAACGGGCGGCTGCGACGCACACGTCGTAGCCGTCGACGGCCCTGGGCAAGGCCTCGACGAGCAACCCGAGGGCGAAGCCTCCATGCTCCCAAACGCCTAACAACTCGGGAGCCGCCCCGGATCCGCGGAGGGCTTCCAAGAGTTCAGCCTCGATCCCACGGCCGGGCTCGACTCTACGCAGCACTTTCATGAGCGTTGAGTTGTCGTAGAAGAGGCTCGTGTTCGACTGTTCGCCCGCGAACCGGCGACCGCTCTTGGGCGGAGGCAGCGATGGCGCGGCCAACGGCCAAAGGGCGAGTGGGTGATCGACGGCCTCCCGGATTCCGGGCAGGGAATCGGTCAGCACGGGAACGTGGTAGATCTCGGTGGTGTTATCCGCGTACTCGACGTGCGCCAGAAGACTCGTCACCTTGCCTTGCGGAAAGGAGGCCACTTCAGACAGCCGACCACCGCGGCCGCGCCCGCCAAACCAACGGGCGTCGCGGACCAGTCGCCATAGTTCCTCATCGATGGTCACTGGCTCAACCTCAGGATGTGGGCAGGCTGCGCAGGGTAGAGTTTGACGAAATTGCGTTCCTCCCAGACGAAATCCTGGCCCGTCAGCTCATCGTGGGCGAACACGGGGCGGCTGCGGTCGAAACCAAGCGCCTCGAAATCCAGGTAAACCTCGGAGATCACGTCGTGCTCGGGTGAGAGGCTGCACACAGTCAGCACCACGTCTTCCATGTCGACCTTCGAATAGGCGATGATTTCGTCGTGCGGCACATGATGGAACCGGACATCGCGCAACTGCTGCAGTGCCGGATGGGCCTCACGGATCGCGTTCAGCCTGCCAATCAGCATGTTCAGGTTGGGCTCCGAGCCGTAGTCGCGCGGACGATACTCGTACTTCTCGGAATCCAGGTACTCCTCCCGCCCAGGGGCCAGCGGCTCGTGCTCGAACAACTCGAAGCCCGAATACACGCCCCACGACGGTGACATCGTCGCGGCCAAGATGGCCCGAATCGCAAACGCAGCAGGATTTCCCGGCTGCAGGAAGAAGGGGTTGATATCCGGGGTGTTGACGAAGAAATTTGGTCTGTAGTAGTCGGCCATCTTCGTGGACAGATCCGTCAGATACTCGGTCAGCTCCCACTTCGAGTTGCGCCAGGTGAAGTAGGTGTACGACTGCTGGTACCCCACCTTGCCGAGAGCCGCCATCATCTGTGGGCGTGTGAACGCCTCCGCCAGGAAGATGATCTCCGGATGAGTCTGGTTGATCTCCTTGAGCAGCCAGTCCCAGAAGTCCACCGGCTTCGTGTGGGGATTATCCACCCGGAAGATCGTCACCCCCTTCTCTATCCAGAACTCGAGCAGCCGACGAGCCTCGTGGTAGATGCCGACTGGGTCGTTGTCGAAGTTGATCGGATAGATGTCCTGGTACTTCTTGGGCGGATTCTCCGCGTACGCAATGGTGCCATCCAGCCGGGTGGTGAACCACTCGGGATGCTCCCGGACCCAGGGGTGGTCGGGGGAGGCCTGCAGGGCGAAATCGAGCGCCACTTCCAGCCCCAGGCTCCGGGCCTTGGCGACGAAACGATCGAAAGCCGCGAAATCACCGAGATCGGGATGGATGGCATCGTGACCGCCCGCAGCCGAACCTATTGCCCAAGGGGACCCCGGGTCGGCGTCGCTGGCATCAAGCGTGTTGTTCTTGCCCTTCTTGAAGGCGTTTCCGATCGGGTGGATCGGTGGGAGATAAACGACGTGAAAGCCCATGGCGGCCGCAGCTTCCAACCGCTCGTGTGAGGAGTCAAAAGTACCGGAATGCCAGCCGTCGTGATCCTGCCAGGCGCCCTGGCTGCGGGGAAAGAACTCGTACCAAGAGGAGTAGAGCGCGCGACGGCGCTCGACCCGGATCGGGTATTCCTGGGTGGGAGAGATCAGCTCTCGGGTGGCGAAGCGCTGCATGGCCCGGGCGACCGGGCGCGAGGTGGTGATATCCAGCATGTCTTCCAAGGAGGACTCCGGATCCCGCAGGATGTCGGCGGCCGCTTCCAACAGCTTCGCTGCAGCATCCACTCCCAGCTGGGTGGCGTTCTGCGCGGCCTGATCCAGCAACAGCCGGCCCTCCGACAACACCAGATCCACGTCCATCCTGACCGGCAGTTTCTTCTCCGCATGGTGCACCCAGGTCGACCAGACGTCGGACCAGCCCTCGACGCGGAAGGTCCAGTCGCCCTCCTCAGCCATCCGGACATAGGTCTCCCAGATGTCGAGGCCCTTCGGCTCGATGTGGGCCATGTCGACCCGACGCTGTTGGCCGCTGGGCGATGTGAGGATCACGGAAGCGGCCACGGCGTCGTGCCCTTCACGGAAGACGTGGGCGGTTATCCGCAGCCGTTCATGCACGACCGCCTTCACGGGATAGGTTCCCTCTTCGATGACGGGGCTGACCCCGCTGATAGGGATTCGGCCAAAGCCGCCGGGTGTGCGAGTCAAGCGCTTGTTGGGAATCACGCTTGACAGCCTACCCGCTATTGTGTGTCGGGTCGGGCCGTTTGTTCAACTGCTAGCCATTCCGCCAATTCCGCTGCGGAGGAGGCCACGTCGGCGCGGAGCACGAGAACACTGCGCGCGGGAAGGTCAAGCGCCTGCCGCGAGAGATACGGTCCCGGTGGTAGTTCGTCTTCGGCGCAACTGCTCCAAGCGACTGCGTAACTCCGCCCCATCTGTGTCCCGGGCAGTGTCAATGGGATGTCGACCGCGGCGGCGTTGAAGTAGATCAGGAAAGCTTCATCCACCTCGGAGCAGTACATGCCCAACGTCTTGCGGGTGTCATCGGCCCAGGCATCGGGAGACATGAGGTTGCCATCAACATCCACCCAAGTTAGGTCAATTCGGTGCAACGGCTCACCATCGGCATCGGTCAACTCGCTGTGGTAGCGGTAATCGGTTCGGCGAAGAGCGGGGTGGTCTGAGCGCAGTTGCAGCAAACTCTTCACCGCGCTGCGTACGGAGGCCCACTCGGGGCTGATGCGCCAGTCCACCCAGGACACCGGAGAATCCTGGCAGTAGGAGTTGTTATTGCCGCCCTGCGTGCGGCCGAACTCGTCGCCAGCAACGAGCATGGGCGTGCCCACGGCGAGGATTTGGCTGGCCATCAGATTCTTTACCTGTCGACGTCGCAGCCGATTGATCGACTCGTCCTCGGTTTCGCCCTCCCAGCCGTGGTTCCAGGAACGGTTGTTGTCGGTGCCGTCGCGGTTGGACTCCCCGTTCGCTTGGTTGTGTTTCACGTCGTAGCTAACCAGGTCTCGCATCGTGAAACCGTCGTGCGCTGTGATGAAGTTGATAGTTGAGTGGGGGCCGCGTCCCGGACGGTCGTAGATGTCAGCGGATCCCGCGAGCCGGGTGGCCAGTTCTCGGACACCCGTGGCCTGACCCCGCCAGAAGTCGCGCATCGAGTCGCGGAACTTGTCGTTCCATTCGCTCCAGCGTGGGCCGAACGCGCCCACCTGGTAGCCGAACGGTCCGATGTCCCACGGCTCTGCGATCAGCTTGATGTCCGCCAGTTCCGGGTCATTGTCGATCAACTCGCGCATCGGGTGATTGTGCGCCACGTGGTGGTTCTCGTCCCGATACAGAGTCGTGGCCAAGTCAAAACGGAACCCATCTACCCCCATCTCCTTGACCCAGTATCGCAACGAGTCCTGAATCAGGCGGCGGACCATCGGCTTGGCCGTGTTCAGCGAGTTACCACAGCCGGTGACGTCGTAATCGCTCTGGTTCCCCTGGCCCATCCTGTAGTAGTCGCTCTGGGCGATTCCCCGAAAGTTAAGGCTGGGGCCGTCAATGCCGCCCTCCGCCGTGTGGTTGTAGACCACGTCGAGCAGCACTTCGATGTCGTTTTCGTGCAGCGCAGAAACCATCTCTTTGAACTGCGTAACCTGGTCTGCGAGCATCCCGGGAGCCTTGTACATGGCGTGGGGCGCGAAGAAGCTGAGCGTGTTGTACCCCCAATAGTTGCGCAATCCTTTGAGCGCGACGAAGGGCTCAGAGACGAAGTGATGCACCGGCAGCAACTCGACGGCCGTCACACCGAGATCCTTCAAGTAGGCGATCACGTCTGGATAGGCCAGGCCGAGATAGGAGCCGCGCAGGTGATCGGGCACGTAGGGATGGAGCCTGGTGAAGCCGCGCAGGTGCAACTCATAGATTACGGTCTCACTCATCGGTCGCCTACGCCGGATCGGCGTAGGCGCAGGCGTGTTAGCCACAACCACGCTGAGCGGAACATGCCCCAAGGAATCATTCAGGTCGAGCTGGTGCGGGGCGTCGCTTCGATATGCCCGGATGTCGGCTCGAAAATCCACTCCACCGCTGATCGCCCTTGCGTAGGGATCGAGCAACAACTTCTGCGAATTGAACCGGGAGCCGTTTTCGGGCGACCACTCGCCGTGCACGCGATAGCCGTACTGCTGGCCTGCTCCGATGCCGGGTACGAAACGGTGCCAGCAGCCATCTGATTTTCTCTCCATCGGGATGGTGTCCGGAGTGGACCTGTGACCTACTAGGATGAGCTCAACAGACTCAGCAGAGGGTGCCCACAGTGAAAAGCGGACACCGTCGTCGGTTAGGTGTGCGCCGAGCGGCGCGTCAGTGATGGCGTTCGACATTGTTCTTCCGTAGTTAGGACAAGCAACCAGCCGATTTTGCCAGAGATTTAATGTTCATGCACTCCTGTCGGGCGTAGTCTTGGCTACTGATGTCCAGCTATGTAGACCACGCTGCAACCTCCCCGATCCGTCCGGAAGCACTGGCGGCCCTCCACGAAGGCGCTCAGCTTGTTGGTAACCCGGCCGCTCTGCACCGCGCTGGGCAGCGGGCGCGCGCCCGCCTTGAAGAAGCACGCGAGGAGTTGGCCGCCGCAATCGACTGCCGACCTCCGGAGGTCATCTTCACCTCCGGAGGATCAGAGGCGGACTCAATCGCGGTCCTCGGCGGTTGGCGGGCCAGCGCCAGACCACGAGCATTGATCTCGGCGATTGAACACCCTGCGGTCAAAGAATCCGTCCGGCATGGGGCCGAGCTGCTACCCGTCACCCAGGAGGGAACCGTGGACCTGGGGATCGCAGAAGAACTGCTGGACGAACGGGTTGGCCTAGTGAGCGTGCAGGTAGTCAACAACGAGACAGGGATCATTCAGCCGGTGCCACAGCTGCTTGACCTGAGCGGTCGACACGGCTGCTGGTTGCACACCGACGCAGTACAAGCCTTTGGCCATCTGCCGCTGAGCTTCGCCCAGCTCGGCGTCGATCTCATGAGTCTGTCCGCGCACAAGATCGGCGGCCCCATCGGAGTGGGGGCGCTGATCGCTAAAACCGGCGTGGAACTCACCCCCGTTGGGCTGGGGGGAGGACAAGAGCGCGGAGTTCGTTCCGGCACTCAGTCTGTGGCGCTGGCAGCAGGGTTTGCGGCAGCCGCGACGGCCATGGTTGAACAACGAGCCGCAGAACGTGCGCGGTTGAGCCAGTTGAATCTGAGAGTTCGCGAGCGCCTGGCGGGATTGGGCGCACGATTGACCAGCGAAGCGCAGAAAACGACGCCACACATAGTGCACGCCTCTTTCCCGGGTACGCGAGCCAACGACCTACTCGTGCTGCTGGATCAGCGAGGCGTCTTCGCTTCGGTGGGCAGCGCCTGCCGCGCGGGTGTGCATCAGCCATCGGAGGTGCTGTTGGCGATGGGTGCGACCGCCGCCGAAGCAGCCTCCTGCCTGCGTTTCTCCTTCGGTTGGAACACCACCGAGGAGGAAGTGGAGAGGCTCTGTTCGCAGATCGGCCCCGCTCTGGAACTGGCACGCAGCGCATTCTGACGTAGAGTTGTCGCCCGAGGGAGGCGATATGCGAGTATTAGTAGCGATGAGCGGGGGAGTGGACTCCGCAGTCGCTGCCGCGCGAATGGTGGCGGCGGGGCACGAGGTCACCGGGGTGCACCTTGCGCTTAGCAAAAACCCTCAGGCGTACCGCAGCGGTTCCCGTGGCTGCTGCTCTCTGGAGGACTCACACGACGCACGCCGCGTCGCGGACAGGCTGGATATCCCCTTCTACATTTGGGACTTCGCGGACGACTTCGACAGGTCCGTGGTGCAAGATTTCATCGAGGAGTATCGGGCAGGACGCACCCCAAACCCGTGCCTGCGCTGCAACGAGAAGATAAAGTTTGCCGCGGTCCTGGACCGTGCCGTGAAACTAGGCTTCGACGCGGTGGCCACCGGCCATTACGCGCGGCTGGAGCACTCCACTGGACGCGTACGGCTCTACCGAGCAGCCGACCGGGACAAGGACCAGAGCTACGTGCTCGGTATGCTCAACCAGGCACAGTTGAGTCGCTGCCTGTTTCCGCTGTACGACGTGGCCAAGGCCCAGGTAAGGGAGGAGGCCCGCGCGCTCGGCCTCGGCGTGGCGAAGAAACCCGACAGTCATGACATCTGCTTCATCCCGGACGGTGACACGCAAGGCTTCCTCGCCAAGCACCTGGGCCGCGAGCCCGGACCGATTGCGGACCGCGACGGGAACGTGCTCGGAACCCACGCGGGCCACCACAACTTCACGATCGGACAGCGCAAGGGGCTCGATCTGCGCGTGCCCGCCGAGGACGGCAGCCCTCGCTACGTGCTGCGGATCGAGCCCAAACACAACACCGTGGTGGTGGGGAACAAGAGCGCTCTTGCTGTGAAGGAAGTGCGGTGCATCCGGCCGACCTGGACCCAGGAGCCCCGCCTGGGTACCTGGCGGGGGAGCGCCCAGTATCGGGCCCACGGCGCGGACCTAGCCGCCACCTTCGAAACGGACGGCGAAGAGCTGCAGGTGCGCTTCGACGAGCCGACCCTCGGCGTCGCACCGGGCCAGAGCGTGGTGCACTACCAAGGCGACGAGGTGCTGGGCAGCGCAATCATCGCGGAGGCGCACTGATGCTCATCACGGCGGCGGGATCCGTGCCCGGAACCGACTTCCGTGGGGCGCTGTCGACGATGCTTGAGGCCCTGCCAGAGCGGCTGCCCCTGCCCGAGTTGCCGGCGCGTGGCCCGGAGTCACAAATTATTGGTCGGGCGCTGGGTCTGGTTGATGGCCTCTGCTTCGACCTGCAGCCAGCAGGCTGGCGCCTCACTCAGCACTCGGACGCCAGCCATCGCCGCGCCAAGTCCGTCTGGCGGCGCGACCTGGACGACCTGGAGGAATTGCTACAGGAGTTCAGCGGTGTGCTGAAGGTTGGGGTTGCCGGTCCCTGGACGCTGTCGGCCACCGTCGAGCGGCCAGCAGGTGACAAACTGCTGGCCGACCACGGGGCGCGCCGGGAGGTGACGGGTGCGCTCAGGGAGGCCGTCGTCGAACTCCGCCGAGAGCTGTCCCGCAGGGTCCCGCTGGCCAGGGTGGAGGTGCAGTTGGACGAGCCCGCTCTGGTCGGGGTGCGCCTCGGGCGGATCGCGACGTCGTCCGGGTTCTCCCGGCACCGAACCGTCGGGGATGAAGAGCTGGCCGCAGCGCTGGGCTTGGCCGGCGGGGACATCGTGCACTGCTGCGCAGACGGGGCCTGGCTGGATATCGTTGCGCGTGCCAGGGTACCGGAGATCTATCCGGACATCCGCTACGTTCAGTTGGACCAGCTAGGCGAATGGGTCGAATCGGGTGGGCGGGTGATCCTAGGGGTCATCGAAACCTCGGCTTGCCGCGTCATAAGCCGAGACGACGTGCTCCGCCAGGCCAGGACAGTCACCCGCGAGCTCGGCGCGGACGACTGGCTGACCCTGGCGCCGGCATGCGGGATGGCAAGCTGGCGCCCCGCCGACGTGACCCGCCAGCTGAGCATCCTGCGGGCGGCAGCTGATCGAGATCTTCTCACTTGAGCTGGGTAGACTGTCGGCATGGCCCTGTTCTCTAACCTGAACCTGAACGACTCGACACCACTTCGGGCCCACCCGATCGTCGGGATGGGGCCGAAACAGGTGCACTCAACCAGGCTGAAGGTAATTGTGCGCGCGTTGACCCCGGTGGTGGCCGTGGCTCTCGGCGTTGGACTTTTCCTGTTGGGTCGGGTGTTCTACCTGGCGCTCACCGGGGGTTAACGAGCGTTCAGGATGCCCCGGAACATCCGCTCGTTGAGCACGTAAGAATCTCTCACCGCTGCCAGGAAGGTTTCGCGCCCTGCTTCGTCCCAGGGCAGCGAGTCCAGTCGTGCCCGGTATTCGTCCTTGAATGGCTTGGGCTTCAGATCCGGAAACGAGTAGAAGCCAACAACCTCGTCGGCCGCTCCTGTCGCGCGCTGAAGGTTCCGCCCAATGATCCGCCCTCCGCTGAGGTCTCCGAGATAGCGAGTGTAGTGGTGCGCCAGGAACCTCGGGCCGTCGAGTTGATCAGCGCATAGGCGGATGTCAGCAGCGTAGTCGAGGGTTTCCGGATTCGCCCGCAACTGATCGCGCCATCCTGTGCCCCAGACTGCTGAGAAGCTCGTTGCAATGGCGGGTAGCCGGTTCAACCGCGGGTCGTGGAAGGCCGCGATCTCGGGGTAATTCCGCCAGGCATCGAGCCGGCTCTCCAAAGCCTCGTAGATAAACCACAGTTGCACCTGCAGTTCGAGGTGAGTTTTGAGGGCAGCGCCCTCGACCAGCTCAGTCATGAGAGGGGAACGCTCGGCGGCGTCGTGCTGTACTCGGGTTTGCGAACGAACGAGTTCAGACAGCGGCGTGCTCATGGGCTTTCTTCCTTGCGTAGTTTCGGTCTGGTAGCACCAGCAACGCGCCGGTTACTGGATGGGGGAACACCTCGATGGGTGTGGAGTAGACGCGGCTGAGCCGTTCACCGGTGAGTACCTCTACTGGCGTGCCTATTGCCTCGATCTTGCCCGCGTTGAGGAGAACAACTCGATCAGCGTACGAGGCGGCAAGAGTCAGATCATGCAGTACCGTCACGACGGCGGCGCCCCTGCCTGCGCGGCTGCGTAAGCTGGTCAGCAGCGCCTCCTGATGGCCCAGGTCAAGCGCCGCCGTCGGCTCATCGGCCAACACGACGCGCGTTCGCTGGGCACACGTGCGGGCGTAGGAAACTCGGGCCTGCTCGCCGCCGGAGAGTGTAGTAACGTCGCGGGCTTCAAAGCCCGACATATCCGCCAAGCCGATGGCCTCCAGCACGGCTGCCTCATCGTCGGCTGCGTATGGGGTGCCGGTCCAGGGACGTCGTCCCATCTCCACGACCTCCCGAACTAGGTAGGAGTAGGCCACGCTCTGGTGCTGAAGCTGAACTGCACGCCTGCGTGACTGCCCAAGCTCGCTTAGGGTCGAGACGCTGTCCCCCATCAGTTGCACGTCCCCGGCGCAGGGAGCCGCATCACCCGCGATCACCGAGAACAGCGTCGATTTCCCGGCCCCGTTCGGCCCGATGAGCGCTACGAATTCCCCGGCCGATACACCAAAGCTGACGTGGCTGAGAATCGACTTTTCTCCAACCGAATAACTGACATCACGCACCTCCAGGCAGTTCATCTCGTTCCCTTTCGCAGCAGCAAATAAAACACCGGCCCGCCAATGAAAGCGGTCAACATACCAATCGGGAGGTCAGCGAAGGGAACCAACGTACGAGCGGCGACATCCGCGCCTGCGACGAGGAGCGCGCCGCCCAAGGCGCTTGCCGGGATGAGCGTCCGGTGGGATGGGCCGAGAATCAGCCGAAACAAGTGCGGGACAATCAACCCGACGAAGGCAATCACCCCGGAGAAAGCCACACCCGCGGCCGTGAGGAGAGCCAACACGGTCACACAAACAACGCGTAGTCGCTCGACGCGAACTCCTAGGTGCCTGGCCGTGTGCTCCCCGAGAGCCAGCAGGTCGAGCCGAGCGGCCAGTGACTGGGCCACTAGGAATCCGCCAATCAGGAACGGAAGGGTAGTAAAAACTGCTCGCCATAGGGCACCGTTGAGTGACCCGAGCTGCCAGAAGACGATGGCATCTCTTGAGACTTGGTTGCCGAGGAACATCAGTAGCGCAATCACCGCGCTGGCTACCGCGTTCACGGCTATTCCGGTGAGGATCAGCGTGATCGTGCGGGCTTGGGAGCCCGAGCGGGCCAAGGAATAGACGGCAACCGTGGAGAGAACAGCACCAATAAACGCGCCGAGGGGTAGCGCCACGGGGCCAAGAGTGCTGGCGCCAACCCCGCTGACGATAACCAGGCACGCTCCCAGCGCGGCTCCAGCACTGGTGCCGATGATGCTGGGCTCCGCGAGCGGATTGCCGAAAAGCCCCTGGGTGAGGCAGCCGGCGATGCCTAGGCAGGCGCCCACGATCAACCCGAGAGCCACCCGGGGAAACCGGATTTCCCACAATGCGCCGTCTACCTGCATGATGCGGCGTTGTTCGTCTGGTGTCAGGGGAATCTCGCTGAGGTTGAGTTTTCGCAGAACCGACGCCCATACCTCGTCCACGGGGATCGAGAACTGGCCGATACCTGCGGAAATGAGGCCGAGCAGCGCGGCCGCCACGGTCAGCACGATGAGCAGCACGAGGGCTCGGCGGCCTCGCAGTGCTGGCCGCGGCGGGATGCTAATTTCCCCGCTGCTGGTGAAGAGCGGGATCTCGGCCTGGATCATGGTTGGTACATGGCCTTGGCCAGCGCACGGATCACGTTTCCTGTGTTGGGTCCAAAGCTCAGCAGGAGTCCATCCTCTACGTCAATGATCCGTTGCCTGGTTCCTGCGGTGGTTTGCGCAACCCCGGGACGGGCCAGGAGCCCTTCCAACCCGCCGGTGGAGGTGAGTCCACCGGACATCACGAGGATCATCTCCGGGTCCAGGGCCGCGAGGGCTTCCGCGTTGGCTGGTTTGACGTCTTCAATGCCCGCCGTGGAGGCCGAATCCTCGGCTCCAACAGCTTCGAGCAACGCCGCGGTTCCGTAGCCCTTACCGAAGATGAAGAAGACGCCGGAAGTACCACGGATATACAGCACGATGGTGCGCATCGGTTGGCTAGGAGCGTACTGGGCGATCTCCTGGCGAGCTGCTTCGATGTCGGCGAGCGCCGCGTCGGCGAGCTTTCGGCCCTCGGCCGGCACCCCCAGCAGGGAGGAGATGGCCACGATGTCGCGCTCGACAGTGTCCATCCTGCGCCCGGAGTCGAGGGTGACTACCGGGATCCCGGAGCCGCGAAGCTGCTCGACTACCTCGGGGGGGCCAAGGGTTGTGTCAGTGACGACAAGGGTAGGTGCCAACGCCAGGATTGCTTCGCCACTCAACTCGTGACCGTTCACGGTCACGAGTGGCAGCTGGGCCAGTTCGGGCGACAGGTCGCTGGCGGTGCGCCCGACCAGGACGTGTTCCAGCCCCAGCCCGACCGCGATCTGCGAGTAGGTGCCGGATATGTCGAGTAGCAGAACCCTCGATGCATCCGTTATCTCATGAGCCTGACCAGCGCTGTCGGTGAAGCTGACTGGGAAGGACTGCGTGGGACGCTTTGCAACTGGTTTGATGGTCTGGGCCACGGAGACATGGCTGGGCCCGGTGATCGTTCTGGGATCCGGCAGCTCGGGTGCCGCGCTGCTGGGTGCGGCGCTGGCGGCTGCCTGTGAGGTTTCGGCGGGCGTGGTTTGCGGGGTGGAGGCAGCGACCGTCGGGGAAATGGATGGGAAGGAACCGGAAGAGCAGGCAGCCAGGGCGAACACGGCGAGCAACGCAGCAAACAGCCCCAACGGCCCGCGGCCGGCCACACGAGTGACCGGCCGGGGACGTTTGTCAAGCATCAGCGCTTTGCACCCTTTCGGGCGGCGGCACCGCCCAGCACGACGAGACCGAGGAACGCCGCAGCTGCGGAGCTCTCATCGTCCACGCCGGTGCGGGGGAGCTTGGTCTTGCCGAGAGGCTTGCCCTTGTCGTCGCACTTGGTGGTCTTCGTGCCGGTCTTGGCCGTGAAGGACACCGGATCGAGCTGGGCACCGGCCTCGTAGAAACCGGCGAAGGCCTTGGCCCCATCGGCGCTCAGGGTGGCGCTCAGCCCCTGAGCGCTGGCGTTCTTGGCATCCACCTTGATGTTGCCCGAGAGCGTGGCGAAGTGGACGTTGGAGAACTCGGAAACCTTGCCGTTCATGTCGCTGCTGCGCACATGGCCGAAGTAGAGCTCGGCCATGGTCGCGCTCTTCACGACGATCCGAGGATCGCTCAGCTTCATATTGAGTACCCCGTTGTGGCCGGAGAAGGTGATGGTGCCGCTGTAGGAGAGTTGGGTCCCATCACCGAACTTTGCGGTTGTCAACGGCCACACGAACTGCTTCCCGTCCCACTTTACGCCGCTGAGCTTCCAGTCGCCCTTGGCGATCCCGCCGCGAATGTAGCTGGTGAAAGAACTCTTGATGCCCCAGCTGAGGTCACCCGTCGTCGTCTCAACCGTGCAGTCGGTCGCCGGCCTGCCGGGCGCGGGCTTGCTCGGCTTTGGTGCAGGAGCGGGCTTGCCGGGGGCCGGCTTGTCTGGTGTGGGCTTGCCGGGATTCGGCGCAGGAGCGGGCTTGCTTGGCTCGGGTGCGGGGGAGGGCAGTTTGCCGGGCATGTCTTCAGGCTTGGCTCCCTGAGCGCCACCGACGAGGGTCAGCGGGTCGAGCGCATCACCCGGCTTCATCCGAGAACCGAAAATCTGTTGGCCGGGCACAGTGAGCTTGGGAGTTGCGGAAAAGCTGAACCAGCCCTTGTCCACCTTGAGCGTACCCTCAAGGTCGGCCAGGTGCAGGTCCTTGTGGGTAACCGCGTCGGCCTTTGCCCGGGCCTGAGCCGGGGGAACGCTGGTGATGTCCGCCAGCAGACGGGCCTTCAGGTTTGCTCCTTCAGGCTTGGCGAAAACCACTCGGACGTTCGCGATGCGCATGTCGAAGCGGCCCGAGTAACCCGTCATGTGGATCGAGCCACCCACGGCGAGCGGGCTCTCCTCGGAGCTGTTGATCTTGCCCTTGACAGGAGACCAACGCAGGGTGTCACCGTGGGCGACGATCCCGTCGAGATCCACCTTGCCCTTCGCGATATCGCCTGCGAGATGCTGGCGCAGTTGGGTGTGGACACCCCAGTCAAGGTAGCCATCGACGATGTCGTGGTGCCCGGGAACGCCCGGCTGGGGGTCGTGCGGCGGCCGCGGCTTGTCCGGTGACGGAGACGGCGACGGTGGTGGCGGGGGAGCCGGCTGGGTCTTCGGCGTCAGCTTGGCATCGATTGACACCGGGTCCATTTCGGCGCCCTGCTGCAGGAAGGGGGCGAGGACCTCAGCGCCCTTGGGGGCGAGGGTGGACTTGGTCGAATTGAACTGAAGCTTGCCATCAGCGACCTTTGGCGCGCCGGTCAGGTTCACCAGAACCACATCGTCATGGCTAACCAGCTCACCCTGCTCGGTGAGGCTGACGAACTTGCGTGACTTGACGTCGGCCACGAGGTCGGCGCCGTCGCCACGAAGCTTCACTTTCAGGTCGGAGAGATGGATTTCCAGCTTTCCTTCGTGTCCGGTGAAGGTGACTTTGCCAGGAACTTCCACTTGGCCGGTCTTTGCCCCAGGGTCGTAGGAGCCAGTGGTTGGGGAGAAGAGGTAGTTGCCCCCGTTTTCCTGGACACCGTCGAGGGTGACAGTTCCCTTGGCTGGGCCGGTGAGATAGTTTCGGAACGACGCCCGGAATCCCCAGGTGAGGGTGCCGTCTGTGATGCTCTGGTCGGTGGGGTCCGCGTGTGCGGTGCCGGGTATCAGACCGACGCCAAGCGCGAGGGCGGCTGCGCTCAGTGTGGCAGTCAGTCTGCCGAGCAACCGCCCGCCGAAGGGCTTGCTCATCGAAGATCCTTTCAGTGGTAGTTAGGCAATGCTTACCTAACGCTCGATTAAAATAGGTAACCAAGGACTTGTCAATTGGTACTCCGGCGAATGCCTCTAAGATGTGGTGCAGTTTGCTAGCAAAGGAGTGCGATGGCTGTTACGCCTGAGGACGTCGCGCGGCTCGCCGGGCTCGCGCGGATTCAGTTGAGCCCCGACGAGTGTGCCGAGCTTGCCCCGGAGATCGACGTGATCCTGGAATCGATGGCGGCGGTGGGTGAGGTTGCTCGCTCTGAGGTGGTGCTCACGACGCATGCGGTGGAGCGAACCAACGTCTTCCGTGACGACGTTGTGCGGCCCAGCCTGACCCAGGCCCAGGCCCTGAGCGCCGCGCCTGCGGTTGAGGACGGCCGCTTCCGCGTACCAGCCATCTTGAGCGAGGACTGATGCACACTGCAACCGCCGCCCAGCTTGGGCAGATGATCGCCTCCGGCGAAACCACCAGCGTCGCCGTGACCACGTACTTTTTGGACCGAATAGCTCGGTTCAACCCCAGGCTGAACGCCTTCATCCACGTCGACAGGGCGGGTGCGCTGTCGCAGGCCGCGCGCGTGGACGCCAGGCTGGCGGCAGGGGAACGGCTCGGGCCGCTCGCTGGGGTACCCGTCGGCGTCAAGGACAACTTCTGCACCACGGACATGCCAACCACATGTGGTTCTCGCATGTTGCAGGGGTGGCTGCCCGCATACGATGCGACGGTCGTCTCCCGACTTCGTGAAGCCGGGCTGATCGTCGTGGGCAAGACCAACATGGACGAGTTCGCCATGGGGTCCTCGACGGAGACCTCCCACTTCGGGCCGACGCGCAACCCTTGGGACATCGAGCGCGTGCCGGGCGGCTCTGGCGGCGGTTCCTCGGCAGCCGTGGCGGCGGGTTTGGTTCCGCTGGCAATTGGGTCGGACACCGGTGGCTCTATCCGGCAGCCGGCTGCGGTCACAGGTACGGTGGGCGTCAAGCCAACCTACGGGGGAGTGTCCCGTTACGGCTGCGTTGCGATGGCCTCCTCGCTGGACCAGCCCGGTCCGTGTGCTCGAAACGCACACGACGCCGCGCTTCTGCAACAGGTCATCGGCGGCTACGACGCCATGGACGCCACCAGCCTCGAATTCGACATCAGCGATCTTGCTGAGGCTGCTCAATCCACGTCGCTGACGGGCATACGGATCGGCATCGTTGAGGAGTTCCGGGGTGAGGGATACGACCCCGGCGTGCTCGACCGCTTCGACGAAGCGGTGGCCGCGATGCAACGTCTGGGTGCAGAGATCGTCAACGTTTCCTGCCCGCGTTTTCGCTACGCGATGGCGGCCTACTACCTGATTCAGCCCGCGGAGTTGAGCAGCAATCTCGCCCGCTTCGATGGAATGCGCTACGGCCTGCGTGAAGGTGACGACGGTAGGCGCTCCGCGGAGGAAGTGATGAGCCTGAGCCGTGCGGCCGGATTTGGACGTGAAGCGAAGCGTCGCATCATCATCGGCACCTATGCGCTGTCCGCCGGGTATGCTGACCAGTACTACGGAGCCGCTCAAAAGGTACGCACGTTGATCGTCGAGGACTTCAAGGAAGCCTTCGCCCGGTGTGATGTGCTCGTATCCCCGACAACGCCGAACGTCGCCTTCAAGCTGGGCGAGCGC
The DNA here is from genome assembly GCF_003932855.1 of Tessaracoccus sp. OH4464_COT-324. GTDB lineage: Bacteria > Actinomycetota > Actinomycetes > Propionibacteriales > Propionibacteriaceae > Arachnia. The sequence continues at coordinate 274,000 of NZ_RQYZ01000001.1, forward strand.
ACAGCGGATCCGTTGTCCATGTACTTGGCGGACCTGTGCACGATCCCGTCCAACCTGGCCGGCAACGCCTCCGCATCCTTTCCCATCGGACTGAGCGAGGGCCTGCCGGTGGGCATTCAGGTGGTGGCGCCCGTCATGGGCGACGCCCTGCTTTACCGAGTGGGTGGTTGTCTGGAGCGCGAGCTGGGGTTCACGCGGGAGCTTGCGGCATCCACCGAGCGTTTCGAGAGGGAGATCTGAGATGAATTTCGCGGAAGCGCTAGAGAGCTTCGACCCCGCGATCGGTCTCGAAGTGCATGTCGAGTTGAACACCGCAACCAAGATGTTCTGCGGTTGCGCCAACGTTTTTGGCGCTGAGCCAAACACCAACACGTGCCCGGTGTGCCTTGGGCTTCCCGGGGCGCTGCCCAGCATCAACGGAAAGGCTGTGGAGTCCGCCATTCGGTTGGGGCTGGCACTCAACTGTGAGATAGCCCCCTACTCCCGGATGTCCAGGAAGAACTACTTCTACCCGGATATGACGAAGAACTTCCAAACCAGCCAGTACGACGAACCGATCTGCGCCAACGGGCATGTCGACGTCGAAGTGGACGGCGAGACCTTCCGAGTGGAGATCGAGCGTGCCCACATGGAGGAGGACGCAGGCAAGTCGACGCATGCGGGCAGCAGCGGACGAATCCACGGCTCGGATTATTCGTTGCTCGACTACAACCGTGCAGGCGTGCCGTTGATCGAAATCGTTACGCGCCCCATCGTAGGCGCGGGGGCGAAGGCACCCGGCGTTGCTCGATCCTACGTCGCCCACCTCCGCGAACTGGTTAAAGTGCTAGGCATTTCGGACGCCCGTATGGAGCAGGGGTCGCTGCGTTGTGATGCCAACGTTTCTGTCTCCCCTAAGGGATCCGGCAGGCTCGGCACGCGTACCGAGACGAAGAACGTGAACTCGTTGCGCTCGATCGAACGCGCGGTGCGGCACGAGATCGTGCGCCAGGCAGATTTGCTGGCCGAGGGGAGGAGCGTCGTGCAGGAAACGCGGCACTTCGATGAGTCCACCGGAACCACCAGTTCCGGCAGACCGAAGTCTGACGCCGACGACTACCGCTACTTCGCGGAGCCCGATTTGATGCCGGTGGCGCCGAGCACCGAGTGGGTTGAGCAGCTGCGTGCGACTCTCCCCGAGCCGCCCGCGAAGCGCCGGGCCAGACTGCAGAAGACCTGGGGGTTCAGCGACATCGACTTCACTGGGATCGTTTCCGCCGGAGCCCTGGATTTGGTGGAGGCCACCGTCGCGGCTGGAGCTTCCCCCGCGAGCGCACGCAAGTGGTGGGTCTCGGAGCTCGCGCGGCGCGCGAATGAGGCGGGTGTTGAGCTCGACTTGCTGGCCATCACTCCCGAACAGGTGGCGGATGTGCAGCGGCTCGTCGACGAAGGCAAAGTCACCGACAAACTCGCGCGACAGGTGATCGACGGTGTCCTAGCCGGTGAAGGCGAGCCCGCCGAGGTCGTCGAACGACGTGGGCTGGTTGTGGTCAGCGATACCGGGGCCCTTTCGGCCGCCGTGGACGACGTGATCGCGGCCAATCCGGATGTGGCAGAGAAGATACGCGCTGGCAAGGTTGCGGCTGCTGGCGCGCTCATCGGACAGGTCATGAAAGCCATGCGTGGCCAGGCCGACGCCGCCAAGGTGCGCGAACTCATTCTCGATAAGCTCACGTAGCTCGGCTGGTGCGGGCGGGGCGGGTGCTTGTTCCCGCCCGCCCGGGTCGGGGCTGGTTTCGAAGTTGCCTGTCGGAGCGCAGTCGCGGTAACGGGACCGGGATTGGGCTTTCACCGTCCGGCCCTGCGGTGGATGTGCCGGGAGGGTAGCGAGGGTTCGTTGTGTCCGTTCCGGGGTGCAGCAGTTGGGGCGGTCCCCACCGCAGTCCCTAGAGCCCTTTGACGTTGGCCAGGTACTTCTCCGGGTCTTCTGCGGTGACGAGCACGTCGGATTCTCGGCCGGAGAAGTGCAGCAGCAGCTCCTGGGTTGGCCCCTCGACGTAGACCACCTGCTGTCCCGATCCCAGGTTGCGGCTGTGTCCTCCAGCTGGGGTAACGACCAGACGCACGCCCGTTGACCGCTGCGTTCGCTTGGCCAACAGCAGCATCGGAATCCGAAGGACTTGCGCCTGCTGCGGCGTCAAAGCCGCACGACGCCCCTGCGGGCGCAGCACATCCTCCAGGTGGATGTAGTACTCGGCAGGGTTCACCACTTTGTCGAGGACGCGCAACACACCGGCCGGACGGCGTAGGTCCTCCAACAGGGCTTCGAACCCCAGGCCATGCAGCGCCTCCTGCTGGAGGCGCGCGGTCAGCCCTGCAAACCGCGGGCAGCCGATGCCAGGCAACGCGCGCAGCCGGTGCTCCCGCACCCAGAGGTGAGCGGCTAGATCCTGTACTCGCCAACCGCTGCAGGCGGTCTGGGCTAGGGGGCCGGCTTCGCGCATGGCGGCTATCAGCTGTGTACGCAGCTCGCGGGACAATGTCATACGCTCAGCTTACCGATCGTTGGTCGGGTGCCTTGAGCCTGGCGGGCTGGGCACGGCAGAAACGGGTCGGCCCCGATCCGGTAACGGCGGCAGAATATGCGCATGCGAGTGAAATACGATGCGGCAGGTCTGGCCCCCGCGATCGCACAGGACGTGGACACCGGCGAAGTCCTCATGCTGGCTTGGATGAACGAGGAGAGCCTGCGCCGGACTCTGGCGACGCGTCGGGCAACTTACTGGTCGCGCAGCCGACAGGAATATTGGGTGAAGGGTGCCACTTCGAAAAACACGCAGGAGGTGGTTGCCGTTCGACTCGACTGCGATGGCGATGCTCTGCTGTTGCTGGTCAGGCAGACGGGAGCGGCCTGTCACACGGGTGCGCGTAGCTGCTTTTTCCGGGAGGTTTCACTGAAGGACGACAGCCTGGTTGTGGCCGACAATTGAACGCTTCCCTAAACTGGCGAGATGGAGACTTTCGCAGGGCTTCCCGCCCACCCGTTCTTCGTGCATCTTCCCGTGGTTCTGCTGCCGTTGGCGGCCCTGGGCATCATTGCGCTCTCGGTGGTCCCAAGATGGCGCCGTTCCTTTGGCGTGCTTGTCATCGGCCTCCTCGTTGCGGCTACCGCATCGACTTGGTTGGCTAGGATCTCCGGCCAAAGGCTGGTCGCGCTCACAGGCGGTGGCCCAGAAGCTCACGCGGCATGGGGTTCCGCTCTCGCCTGGGTAGTCACCGGGTTCGCCTCGGTGGCGGGCGGCTGGCTGCTGTGGGCCCGACGCGGCGAGAGTTTCGGCAGGCATGTCGGCGCAGCGCTGTCTTCGGTGCTGGCACTGGGAACCGTCGTCATGGCAGCCTACGTGGGACACAGCGGGGCCGAGGCCACGTGGGGTTCTGTGCTGGGCAAGAGCCAGGTTCCAACGCCGACCGGGAGCACAGAGCCTGCCTCATCATCCTCCTCGGGTGCGCCCGAAACCGGTCAGCAGGGTGGTTTCACGTTGGATCAGGTCGCCCAACACGCCAGCCCGGAGGACTGTTGGGCCATCGTCGGTGACCAGGTTTACGATCTCAGCGCCTGGGGAGGTGAGCATCCTGGCGGGCGGCGCGCCATCTCCAACTTGTGCGGCACTGACGCCACTGCGGACTTCCAGAGCAAACATGGTGGCCAGCAGATTCCGCGATCCGCACTGGATCGATTCCGCATCGGTGTTCTGAAGCGTTGACCACCCCAGTTCGTTTCGCTGAGTGGCCCCAGAGATTGTGCCAACCCGGCCATTCCTCGGGTATTCTTGCGGCTGGTACTCGACGAAAGGTTCACGATGGCGCGTCAAGCTCGTTACTACCATCACGGCCAGAGCCCCGCTGCTTGGACGGGAACGGTCATCGCCGTTGTCGGTTTCCTCGCGGTCACCGTAGGAATTTTTATGGGTCCCTCCTGGCTGGTGGTGTGGGTAGGCGCGGCCATCATCGCGCTGTCTGCCGTTGTCACACTGGTGATGAAGGCGATGGGCCTGGGCCAGCCGTGATAGGTCGGCGGCAGTTACTCGCCGCTGGTTCGCTCGCGTTTCTTGCCGCGTGCTCCCGTCGGGAGGACGTGGTTGTTCGCGCCAGCGACGATGGCTTCCACGGCACATATCTCGCGGACGGTTGGCAGCTGCCCGACGTCGAGTTGACTGACCAGTTTGGTCGGGCACACAACCTTCGTACCGGCTGGGATACGAAGGTTGTCGCCCTCTTCTTCGGCTACCTGAACTGCCCAGACGTCTGCCCCGGGATAATGGCGGACATGGCTGTTGCGCGGCGGAGGTTGAGCCCGGAGCAGATGAGAGAGATCACGCCCGTCCTGATCACCACCGATCCGGCCCGGGACACCCCCGACGCGTTGAAGGTATATCTGGAGCGGGTCGACGAAGCTTTCGTGGGTCTGACGGGAGACCTGGAAGTGATTAAGCGGGTCGGTGCGGAACTCAAAGTGTCGATTGAGCAGGGCAAACAACTCCCCAGCGGTGGGTACGAGGTAGACCACTCGACCCAGATCCTCGGTATCGGCCCGGATCGGGCAGTGCACGTCGTGTGGAGCACACCCGGCCTGCAGATTGGGGCGCTGCGGGAGGACTACGCCCGGCTCATCGGCTGAGCCGTGTCCAGGAAACGCTAGAGTGAGGCGACGACCGATAGGGAGGAAGTCGTGGGTAAACAGTTTGTGCACCTGCACTGCCACACCGAGTTCTCAATGCTCGACGGGGCGGCCAGGGTCAAGGATCTGTTCGAGAACGCAGAGCGGATGGGGATGCCCGCGCTAGCGGTGACCGACCACGGCAACCTGTTCGGCGCCTACGAGTTCTACAAGACCAGCAAGAACTACAACGTCAAACCGATCATTGGCCTGGAAGCCTACCTGACACCGCGCACGCACCGCAGCGAGCGCAAGCGGGTGCAGTTTGGCGATGGTACAGGCGACGACGTGGCCTCCAAAGGGGCCTACACCCACATGACCATGTGGGCACTGAACCGTGAAGGGATGCACAACCTGTTCCGGCTTTCGACGCGCAGTTCTCTGGAAGGCTTCTTCTACAAGCCTCGGGCGGATCGCGAGCTGCTCAACGAATACGGCAAAGGCCTGATCGGTACCACTGGCTGCCCGTCGGGCGAGGTACAGACCTTCCTGCGCTTGGGCCAGTATGACAACGCGCTGGCATCGGCGGCCGAGTTCCGCGACATCTTCGGCGTCGGAAACTTTTACGTCGAGTTGATGGACCATGGTCTGAGCATCGAAAACCGGGTACGCAAGGATCTGCTGCGGATAGCGCGCGATCTGGACCTACCTCTGGTGGCGACGAACGATCTGCACTATGTGCATGCCCACGATGCAGACGCCCACGACACGCTGCTGTGCGTTTCCGCCGGAGCCCGAAAGGCCCAAAACGATCGATTCAAGTTCGACGGATCTGGTTACTACCTGAAGTCTCCCGAGGAGATGCACTCCCTGTTTAGCGAGTTGCCCGAGGCCTGTGATAACACACTGGCCATTGCGGAGCGCATCGAGACGAGCTTCGAAGAGGGCATGGGCGTGTACATGCCCAAGTTCCCTGTACCCGATGGGGAGACTGAGGAAACCTGGTTCCATCGGGAGGTGCAGCGCGGCCTCGAGTACCGCTACCCAGGGGGCATCCCAGCGGAAGTGCAGGAGCGCGCCGACTTCGAGTCGAGCATCATCTCGCAGATGGGCTTCAACGGATACTTCCTTGTGGTTGCCGACTTCATCAACTGGGCTAAAGACAACGGAATCTGGGTTGGGCCAGGCCGCGGATCTGGTGCAGGCTCAATGTGCGCGTACGCGTTGCGGATCACGGATCTGGATCCGATTGAGCACGGACTGTTCTTCGAGCGCTTTCTGAACCCGGAGCGGGTCTCAATGCCCGACTTCGATATCGACTTCGACGATCGACGTCGCGGGGAAGTAATTGAGTACGTGACGCGCAAGTATGGCCAGGAGAACGTGGCGCAGATCGTGACCTACGGTTCCATCAAAGCCAAAGCAGCGGTCAAGGACGCCGCTCGCGTGCTCGACATGCCCTTCTCTGTGGGGGAGCAGATCACGAAGGCGATGCCCCCGGATGTCATGGGCAAAGGCGTTCCGCTGCCTCAGCTGTTCGACCCGGATCACAAGCGATTCGCGGAGGGAAACGAGTTCCGCGAGCTGTACAACTCGAACGCCGACGTGAAAACCGTCGTGGACACCGCGATGGGGCTCGAAGGGTTGAAGCGCCAGTGGGGTGTGCACGCGGCCGGGGTGATCATGTCACGGTCGCCGTTGATCGACATCATTCCACTCATGAAGCGGGAGAGCGACGGGGCGATCATCACGCAGTTCGACTACCCGGGGTGCGAATCTCTTGGCCTGATAAAGATGGATTTCCTGGGCCTGCGGAACCTGACCATCCTCGGCGACGCTGTGGACAACATCAAGCGAAACCAAGGGATAGACGTCGATCTGGAGAACTTGGCGCTGGACGACAAACAGACGTATGAGCTGTTGGCCACAGGGGAAACACTCGGGGTGTTTCAGCTCGACGGTGGCCCGATGCGTGCCCTGCTGCGCTCGATGCAGCCCGACTCCTTCTCGGATATCTCCGCAGTGGTGGCCCTCTATCGACCAGGCCCGATGGGCGCGGACTCCCACAACAAATACGCGCGCAGGAAGACGGGCAAGGAGGAGGTCGAGCCCATCCACCCGGAGTTGGCAGAACCGCTGGCGGACATTCTCGACGAGACCTACGGCCTGATCGTCTACCAGGAGCAGGTGATGGCGATCGCCCAACGCGTCGCGGGCTACACCTTGGGTGGAGCCGACATGCTTCGCCGGGCTATGGGCAAGAAGAAGAAGGAAGAACTAGACAAGCAGTTCGCCACCTTCAGCTCAGGCATGACGGAGCGCGGTTACAGCGCCGACGCGGTGCGTACCCTGTGGGAGATCCTCGTGCCGTTTTCCGACTACGCCTTCAACAAGTCACATTCCGCGGCTTACGGGTTGGTGTCCTACTGGACCGCCTATCTCAAGGCGCACTATCCAACGGAGTACATGGCCGCGCTCCTGCAGTCCGTGCGCGACGACAAGGACAAGCTCTCGATCTACTTGGCCGAATGCCGACACATGGGAATCCATGTGCTCCTTCCCGATATCAACTCGTCGGAGATCGCGTTCACTCCTGTCGGGAAGGACATTCGATTTGGTTTGGGAGCCATTCGAAACGTGGGCGACAAGGTGGTGTCCGCCTGGATCGAGGAGCGAGACAAGCTCGGCCCGGCCAAGGATTTCAATGACTTTCTCGACAAGGCACCGCTGCTGATGTGCTCGAAGCGGGTCGTGGAGTCGCTGATCCGGGCGGGCGCTTTCGACGAACTCGGTCACACTCGACGGGCGCTGATCTCTATTTTTGAGGCGGCGGTGGACTCCATCATCGACATCAAACGCAACTCTGCCAACGGTCAGGATGACCTGTTCGGCTTTGCGGCTGAGCCCGGAGACCAGCCGGAGCATGTTGTCGTGCCAGCCATTGAGGAATGGGATCGAAAGACCAAGCTCGGTTTCGAGCGCGAGATGCTGGGTCTTTATGTCTCGGATCATCCACTCAACGGGCTGGAGCACATTATCGCGGAGCACAGCGACCGTGCGATAGCCTCAACGGTCGGGGAAGATTCTTACGAGGGTCCCGCCACGCTGTGCGGCCTGATCACTAGCGTCAACCGCCGGGTCAATAAGAACGGCCAGGTGTACGCGACGGTTACCCTCGAAGACCTGACGACCGGGATCGAGGTCACGGTGTTTCCGAAGCTGTACGAGCAAGTGTCTGCGCTGTTGGAACCCGACGCCCTGGTCGCTGTTGACGGCACCGTCGAGCGCGGCGAGGACCGCGGGCGCATGCGGGCCAAACACGTCTCCACCCCCCACTACAACCTTGACGGCTCCGTGGGGCCGGTGATCATCAACCTGGCCGAGTCCAGGTGCACCCCGGCGCTGGTCAAGCGGCTGAAGGCAGTGCTCGAATCGTACCCCGGAAGCGCTGAGGTACACGTCGAGGTCCGAGGGAACCGGCGGCTGACGACCTACCGCGTGAACGATCGCTACAGCGTCCAGCTGGCGTCTCCGCTGTTCGCGGATCTCAAGGCGCTGCTTGGCCCGACGTCGGTTCGGGTGATGCGATGAGCACTCCGGTTGTCGTGGACGGGCTTGCCCGGATTCGGTGGCGGGTCGTGACTTTCGCCGTGGTTTGCCTGGCCTCCGGCTCTCTCGCTGGTGTGTTGTGGGCGGCGCTCGCTCCCCGGGCCTACTATTCGCTGAGTGGCAACCTGCTGGCCACGCTCAGCGAACGCAGTTACGCCGAGATCATCGGCGGGGACGCGGCATTCACGATCATCACCGCCAGCTTCGGTCTGCTGCTGGGTCTTCTCGCCTGGGCGTGGTTTTCCAAGAGCGGACGCCTGCTGGTGGCGTTGGCGGTTCTCGGGGCAAGCTGCCTCACAATCGTGGCCTGGCAACTCGGGGAGCTGATTGGCGGTGCCGGTCTCACCGAACGCATCGCCACGGCCAGCGCCGGAGACCTGATCCAGATGGACCTTGAACTGCGGGCGATGAGTGCGCTTGCGGCTGGGCCCTTCGGCGCGATCACGCCGGTCATGCTGCTGGCTGCTTTTCTACCGGAGCGCTACGTGGACGTGGAGGGGGACGAAGAGCCGGGCGGGTAGACTTCCGGGTTGTGCTTCGAATAGAGAATCTCCGATCGGTGTCGGGCGAATATCGCCTGCCCCGAGCCCAGGTTGATGTGGACAGCGCACTGGGCGTGGTGCGCCCCATCATTGAAGACGTCATGGCGCGAGGCGCGGAAGCGCTGATTGACCTGGCTGAAAGGTTCGACGGGGTGCGCCCCGAACACCTGCGCGTTCCAGCGCCGACGCTCGCCGAATCATTGGTGAGGCTCGAACCACAGCTGAGGCGCAGTTTCGAGGTGGCGATCGCGCGGCGCAGGCAGGTGGCCCAAGCTCTTGAACTGGACACAGCCACGACCGCGACAGAATTGGCGCCCGGCGCCCGCGTGGGTTTGCGCACTGTCCCGGTGAACCGTGTCGGGCTGTACGTTCCGGGTGGGCTCGCGCCGCTGGCGTCTTCTGTGATCATGAACGTGGTTCCGGCTCAGGTGGCGGGGGTGCGCTCGATCGCGCTCGCCTCGCCGCCGCAGAAAGAGTTCGGCGGGTTGCCGCATCCGAATGTTCTGGCGCTCGCGCGCCTGCTGGGGGTCTCGGAGGTTTACGCGGTCGGCGGAGCCCAGGCGATCGGTATGTTCGCCCACGGCGTCCCCGGGCTTTGCCGGAAGGTGGATCTGGTTACCGGGCCGGGCAACATCTACGTCGTGGCGGCCAAGCGTCTGGTGCGCGGACTCGTCGGGATCGATTCGGAGGCCGGACCGACTGAAATCGCAATCATCGCCGACGAAACCGCCAACCCGGCCTATGTGGCTGCAGATCTGATCTCACAGGCGGAGCACGACCCGCTGGCGGCGTCGGTGCTCATCACGGACTCGGAGCCCCTAGCCGCGGCCGTGCAGGCGGAACTGTCCCGTCAGGTGCCCGGCCAGCAGCACGCCGAGCGGATCACCACGGCGCTCTCCGGAGTGCAGTCTGCGATTGTGCTCGTGCGCGACCTCGACCAGGCTGTGGAGGTGGCGGATGCTTATGCGGCCGAGCACCTGGAGATCCAGACCGCCGATGCCGCCCAAGTGGCGCAACGCATCACCAACGCGGGAGCGATCTTCGTCGGCAATTATGCTCCGGTTTCGTTGGGGGACTACTCGGCCGGTTCCACGCACGTCCTGCCCACGGCCGGGTGCAGCTGTCATTCCTCCGGGCTGACGGTGCGCAGCTTCATGCGCAGCATCCATGTGATCGACTACACCCGGGAAGCGCTGGCGGAGATCGCCGACGACGTGGAGCGTTTTGCCCTGGCCGAGCACCTGCCCGGCCACGCCGCAGCGATCACCGTGCGGAGGCGAGCATGATTGGCCTGCGCGCCGATCTAGTTGGGCAGCGGCCCTACGGGGCGCCGCAGCTGGATGTGCCGGTTGTGCTTAACGTGAACGAGAATCCGTACCCGCCCAGCGCGACGGTTGCGCGGGAGATGGGTGCGGCGATCGAGCAGCTCGCGAGCAGGCTGAACCGCTACCCCGACCGCGAGGCGCTGGAATTGCGGGCCGCGCTCGCCGAGTATCTGGGTTGCGGACTGTCTGCGGAGCAGGTGTGGGCGGCCAACGGATCGAACGAGATCATGCAGCAACTCTGCCAGGCCTTCGGCGGCCCGGGCCGACGGCTGCTCACCTTCCAGCCCACCTACTCCATGTATCCCGAGTATGCGCGAAACACGTTGACGGAGTACGTGAGCGTGCCGCGCCGGGGGGACCACACCGTCGATGCCGAGTTGGTGTTGGCGGGGATTGCCGAGCACGAGCCGACGCTGACCATCCTCGCCAGACCGAACAACCCGACCGGCACCGGTATCGAGCTTGACGTGCTCGAGGAGATCCTCGCAGGCACCGATTCCCTGATCGTGGTGGACGAGGCCTATCAAGAGTTCTCATCGAAACCAAGCGCGGTGCAACTGCTGAGCAAGCATCCGAACCTTGTCGTGAGCCGCACACTGAGCAAGGCATTCGCGTTGGCCGGTGGACGGGTCGGCTACTTGGCGGCCAGCCGGGAGATAGTGGACGCCTGCCGCATCATCCGCCTGCCATATCACCTCAGCGCCCAGACGCAGACCATAGCCCTTGTCGCGCTCAAGCATGCCGACGAGATGCTCGCCCGGGTGGCGCAGCTCGCGGCCGAGGCGCGCGCTTTCGAGGGGTGGCTCCTGGAACGCGGATACCGGGTACTTCCATCCGAAGCCAACTTCACGCTGTTCGGCAGATTCCCGGATCGGCATCGGGTCTGGCAGGGCCTGCTGGACCGGGGGGTGCTCATCCGGGAGACCGGACCCGACGGCTTTCTGCGCGCCTCGGCAGGAACACCCGATGAGATGGCTGCCCTGCGCGGCGCACTCGACGACATCGACCCAGTAAAGGAATGAGCATGGCGCGTATCGCTACGAAGTCCCGCAGTACCGGCGAGTCAACTATCAAAGTGAAGGTGAACCTCGACGGCACCGGTGAAGCGAACGTCTTCACCGGAGTCGGGTTCTACGACCACATGCTGGTCGCTCTGGCCAAGCACTCCGCGATCGACATCACGGTCGCCGCAGAAGGCGACCTGCACGTCGACGGGCATCACACCATAGAGGACACCGCGATCGTTTTGGGCCAGGCGATTGCTGAGGCTTTGGGCGACAAATCGGGCATTCGACGCTACGGACACGCCGTGGTGCCCCTTGATGAGGCCGTCGCCGAGGTCGTGGTCGATGTCGCTGGCCGGCCCTACGTGCGCTGTTCGGGGGAGCCTGAAGGCCAGGCCTACGCGCTGATCGGCGGCTCTGGCGTCGCGTATGCCGGGTCGATGACGCAGCACGTCTTCGAATCGCTGGCCCTGAACGCGGGCCTGTGCCTACATGTGACGCTTCGTTCCGGCCGGGATCCGCACCACATCGTTGAGGCCCAGTTCAAGGCCTTGGCGCGTGCGCTGCGCGCGGCCGTAGAGCTCGATGACAGAGCGGCGGGCGTCCCCAGCACGAAGGGCTCGCTGTGAAGAGGATCGGCATTCTCGACTACGGCTCCGGAAACTTGCACTCCGCCGCCAAGGCATTCGAGCACGTTGGTGCGCAGGTTTTGGTTTCGAGCCGGCTGGAGGAACTGGGCACCTGCGAGGCGCTGGTGGTGCCCGGGGTGGGCGCCTTTTCCGAGTGCATGCGCAACCTGAATCAGGTCGGAGGTGTCGACTACATCCGCGGGTGGGTCGCCAAGCAGCGGCCTCTGTTCGGTATCTGTGTCGGGCATCAGGTCCTGTTCACGAGCGGCCTGGAAAACGGCACCCCGACGCCGGGAGTCGGCCTGTTCGACGGCGTCGTCAGTAAGCTGGTCGCCCGCCGGGTCCCCCACATGGGTTGGAATATTGTGGACGCCAACCAATCTTCCCAGCTGTTCGATGGGTTGGGCGGGGAGCGTTTCTACTTCGTGCACTCATATGCCGTGCAGCAAGGGGTGATGGGAGCCGCGTATGCAACCCACGATGGAGTGCGCTTCGTTGCGGCCGTTGAACACGCTGGGGTGGCTTCAACCCAGTTCCACCCGGAGAAGAGTGGCCAGGCGGGGCTCCAACTGCTGGAGAACTGGTTGCGGCTGATCTGATGCTGTCCTTGTTTGGGGCTTTCTATTGGCGACGACTCGGATAGGCTTTGCGTTTGTGAAAACTCTTGAGTTGCTGCCAGCCGTCGATGTGGTCGACGGCCGGGCGGTTCAATTGGTCCAGGGGATTGCTGGATCCGAAAAGACATTCGGCGATCCGCTCGCCGCAGCTCTCAGATGGGCCGAGGCAGGCGCGCGCTGGCTGCATCTGGTGGACCTCGATGCTGCCTTCGGGAGGGGAAACAATGCGGAGACGATTGCGCGCATCGTGCAGGAGTGTGGCCTGCGCGTGGAGTTGACGGGCGGTATCCGCGACGACACCAGTCTGGATCGCGCTCTGGCCACGGGGTGTGACCGGGTCAACATCGGCACGGCGGCGCTGGAACGCCCGGAGTGGTGTGCCGAGGTGCTGGCGAAGCACGGCGAGCGGATCGCGATTGCCCTGGACGTGCGGGGCGACCGGTTGGCCACCCGAGGTTGGACCGCTGAGGCAGGAAGCTGGGAGCCTGTGGTGGAGCGACTGGTATCCGAGGGTTGCGAGCGCTTCGTCGTCACCGACGTAACCCAGGACGGCACCCTGTCCGGACCCAATTACGAGTTGTTGGCCGAGGTAGCGAGGCTGAGCGGTAAGAAGGTTGTGGCGTCCGGCGGGATCGCTTCCCTGGATCACCTGCGGGCGCTGCGCGATCGGGTCGATTCGGGGATCGAGGGGGCCATCGTCGGGACTGCGCTGTACGTGGGGGAGATTGATATTCGCGAAGCCTTGGAGATTTGTGGGGTGACTGATGGCTAGACCAGCCGACGCGTTCGGTGTTGCGCAGGTGCACGCGCCGCAGCTGCTTGACGGCAAGTTGCGCGACCTTCTGGCGGGCAAGAAAATCGCCATGACCGGCGTCACCGGTTTCATCGGCGAGCAGATGCTGTGGGCATTCCTCAACGACTGCCCCGAGACGAAGACGGCCGTGCTGGTGCGTCCCAAGGGGTCGCTGACCGCGGAGGATCGGGTGGCCCAGCTGCTGAAGAAGCCCATCTTCCGTAGCATCGTGACTGGTGCCGGTTCGGTGGCCGATCTGATGGCGGAGCGCGTCGAGGTCATCGCGGGGGATCTGCCCAACGTGCCCGAGCTGCCGCGGGACATTGACGTGCTGGTTCATTGCGCCGGTGACGTCTCCTTCGATCCCCCGATCGACCAAGCCTTCAAGACCAACGTGATCGGCACCACGGCGCTGATCGAGCGGTATCTCGAATCGATGCGGGGCCCCGGCGGCGAGCTGGAGCGGATCGGCCACTACGTGCACATCTCGACGGCGTACACGGCCGGGCGCCGACGGGGCGCCATCCCGGAGGCCAGCCACCCGCACGACGTCGACTACCGAGAGGAGACCAGGGCCGCGCTGCAGATGGCCGAGCACGTCGAGGCGCGCTCCCGATCCTCCGAGCAGCTCGCGATCCTGCGCAAGCAGGCCGAGGCGGAGCACCGGCAGGCGGGCTACCTCACAACCTCCCAGGACACGGAACGCCGGCGCCAGGAGTGGGTCAAGGAGGAGCTCATCCAGGCGGGCACCGAGCGGGCCCGTTCTCTGGGGTGGACGGACGTGTACACCTTCGCGAAGGCGATGGGGGAGCGGGTGGTCACTGATTTGTGTCGCGACATCCGCGTCTCGATCGTGCGCCCAGCCATCGTGGAGTCCTCGCTCACCTATCCGCACCCGGGTTGGGTCGAGGGCTTCAAGATGGCCGACCCCATCATCCTGGCCTACGGTCGCGGGCAGCTGCCGGAGTTTCCCGCGTCCCCGGACGCGGTGCTGGACATCATTCCGTGTGACTACGTGGTGAACGCGATCGTGGCCGTGTGCGCCACGCAGCCGGAGGTGGGGCGTGCGGAGTTCTACCACTGCTCGTCGGGGGCGCGCAACCCGCTGACCTTCCGCGACGTCTACCACCACGTGCGAACGTACTTCGCCTCCCACCCCTACAACGAGGGCACCTCGTCCACCCCGCTGGCCACCTGGCGTTTCCCGGGGCTGGAACCGGTGGAGCGGATGCTGTGGGCCGGCAACCTCGCGACGAGGTTGGCCGACCGGGCACTGAGTTTCGCACCACGCAGCAAGCGGGTGCGTCGCTGGGCCAGCGCCATCGACAAGGCCCGTGGTCAGCTCAGCTTCCTGGAGCGTTACCTGCGCATCTACGGGGAGTACCTGCAGTCTGAGGTGCATTTCGTGGACGACCGCACCCTGGCATTGCACAATTCACTGCACCCCGATGACAAGCAGCGCTTCGGATTCGATTCCGCGGGCTACGACTGGACGCACTACCTGCAAGAGGTTCACGTGCCAGCGATCACAGACCCGGTGCGCCGGCTGGAGGCGAGGCGGAAACGCCGCGCCAACCGAGTGACGACATTCCGAGAGCTCAAGCCGACGGCCGAGCCAGTGCTCGCCGCCTTTGATTTGGACGGTACGGTGATGGCGACGAACGTCGTCGAGACCTACCTGTGGGCCAAGATGCCGGAGCTGCACCCGATGGCCCGGGTGGGTGAGTTGGCGAGGATCGTTGCTTCGCTACCTACCTATTTGGGGGCGGAGCGACGAGATCGTGGCGTTTTTCTGCGCTCCATCTACCGCAGGTACGCAGGCGCGGATCTGGCGCGACTCGAACAGTACGTCGACGAGCGTCTGGCGCCCCTGATCCTGGATCGGATGTCGCCGGAGGCCATCCGTCGGGTGCGCGAGCACCGTAGTGCTGGGCACACGACGGTGCTCATCACCGGGGTGATCCGTCCTTTGACGCGGCCGTTCGAGGGCCTATTCGACACCATCATCGCCGCCGACCTCGCGGTTGATGAGCGCGGCCGCTGCACCGGATTCCTGTCAGGGCCGCCGATGGTGGGCGAGTCGAGGTCTGCGTGGCTCAGACATTTCGCTTCGCTGCACGGCATAGATCTCAGCCAGTCCTACGCCTACGCGGACTCGCATGTTGATCTGCCGATGCTGCTCACGGTGGGCTACCCGGTCGCGGTCAGCCCCGACATCGGTCTCATGCGTGCTGCCAAGCAGCGTGGCTGGTCAATCGTCGACTGGCCAGCGATGAGCCCAATTCCCCGCTGGAAGAAGCCAAAGGCCTAGAAAGGATCCTGATGACCAGGCCCGGTTTTGTGATAGACGTTGACACCCGCACCCCGGCGCTGCTGGGAGCATCCGGCCAGCGGTTCTGGCTCCAGAGGATGCCGGAGGGCACTCAAGTGGTCTACCCGGCGGAGGCGACAGCGTCGAGTGATCCCTCGCGCCTGATCGAGTCCGCGATCAGCGCACCGATCTCCGGCGAGGCCCTCGTCGAACGGCTGCGGCCGGAGACCAAGCTCACCATCGCGGTCCTCGACGATGGCCGTCCCTATCCGCGTGCGCGGTTCGACGTTCGTCGCGCGATCGTCGAGCGGCTGCTGGAGCTGGCCGCTAGGCGCTGTGTCGATGACGTCATGATTGTGGTCGGCTCCGGGCTGAAGAAGAGATGGAGCGCTTACGACGTGACCCGCACCTTGGGCGATCGGGTTGCCAGCAGCTTCCAACCGGACGGGATGATCATCTCCCACGACATCACGAGCGCTCTGCTCGTCCCGGTGGGCACAGTGCAGGGCCACGAGGTGCAGCTGAATGCGCGGGTCGCGGAGAGCGACCTGGTGATCGTGGTTGGCGTGCAGAGCGACAACTCTAACGGTTCCCCGATCGTGCGCAGCCTCGTTGATGTCGAGACTCTCCGGCGCATCGGCCCGGGCTCTTCGGACGATTTCAGGGCGGGGGTTGCGGCCACTGTGCACGGCGCGACGGATTTCTTTGCGATTCAGGCGGTGCTGGGTCAGCCGAGCCTGCTTCACGGACTCGAATTCGCGGCCAAGCGCGAGTGGGAGTGGAATCTCGCAGACAAGCTGCGCTACGTCGGGCTCAGGCAGATTGAGGCGTTGGCACCCAAACTGGTGCGCCGACGGCTGGCGGCGCCGTTGGCGGACTACGCCGTGTTGGATGTGCTGGGCGGAACCCCGGACGCTGTGTTCGCTGAGGCACGCCAAGTCTGGGCAGCCGCCAACTCGGTGCCGGTGGCCAGGCAGGCGGATGTCGCGCTGATCACGGTATGGGGAGGCAGCTTCGACGAGGACCTGTCCGGTTCACCCATCAACGCCGCCGAGCACGCGTTGGTGGACCGGCTGGGCCATTGCTCCGGACGCCCCTACGTTCGTGACGGTGGAGTCGTCGTCGCATTCCACCCGCTGAGGCCGGTTTTCTCCAACCGAAGGCAGGCCGCCGCCGGTGATTTCTTCGCGCGGGTCTTGCCGCGCTCCATCGACCCGGCCGAGATGCTGGAGGCGGAGCAGGCGGCATCGGTGGATCCCTGGTATCTGGATCTTTACCGCAGGCAGTTCGCGGACCATCCGCTCGCCACCTTCCAGTCCTGGTACAAGGTGGCCCGGGCCGCCGGCCGGTTGGGCGACGTGATCTGGGTGGGAGCCGATCGACGGACTGCGGATCTGTTCGGGCACCGCGCTGCGACGGCGCTGCCCGACGCACTCGAAATCGCGTCCGACAAGGTGGGCCGCGATCCGCAGCTGACCTTCCTGCACGGCATTGGTCTGGCGCTGGGGCAGCTGTCGTGACCCGCGAGCTCAAGAAATGGTCGTGTGGTGGGGGCCGGCGTCGCAAACGCTTCACCCTGGCCGCCGACGTGGCGCAGGTGTTCCTTCCGAGCGCGGTTCCGGCGGGTGCCGGGGAGCGGCGCAAGTCCCGCAGGGGCACCAGGCTGAGCGACGTGCGCACCTCCTTCCTGTCCGCGCTGTTTTGGCCTCGGGTGGAGGTTGAGGTGGTGGGGGCAGAGTCGCTGCTCGGATTGGAAACCCCCATGGTGTTCGCCGTAAACGAGATCGGCGCTTACGACATGCAGATTCTACGCATGGCGTTGCCGCGCAGCCTTCGCCCCCGAGAGCACCAGCTGACTCGGGCGTTGGCGAAGCGCCGCAACGTGGCAGTGACCTCGAATGAGCCGAAGGACGGTCGGCTCGTGGGCGAGTTCTCCACCGTTGCGGCCGAGCTGGCGAAACAGCATTCGGTGTCGATCGTCCCGGTGGGCATCGTCGGATCATATGGGTTGGCCGACAAGCTTCAGCTGCCGCTGAAGCGTCGCCCGAAGGTCTCGGTGCGGTTCGGCGCGCCGGTCAGCGTGCTGGGCAAGAGCATCGAAGAAGCAACCGACCAGGTGCAGGCTCGGGTCGAAGCGCTAGTGGGCGAGGGCGAGCTGTCCTGGTGGGAGGTCGAGCAGCGCCGCGTCCGCACAGGTGTTCAGCCGATGGCCGAGGTGCCCAGGTGGCGGCGATTGTGGGAGCAGGGCCAGCGCAGGGACGGCGACGGGCAGAACAGGATCTGGGGCTGAGCTAGGGGCGGGGTGCCCGTTTCCGGTAGGCTTGGGTCGTTTCTTTGCCATCTAGCTGAAAAGGATGACTATGGCGGGTCACTCCAAATGGGCAACCACCAAGCACAAGAAGGCTGTCATCGATGCCAAGCGCGGCAAACTGTTCGCGAAGCTGATCAAGAACATCGAGGTGGCGGCTCGCTCGGGCGGCGGCGATCCAGCCGGCAACCCGACGCTGTACGACGCCATTCAGAAGGCCAAGAAGTCGTCTGTACCCAATGACAACATCGACCGTGCGGTGAAGCGCGGTTCCGGCGCCGAATCCGGTGGGGCCGACTACGAGACCATCATGTACGAGGCCTACGGGCCGGGCGGGGTCGCCGTGCTCATCGAGTGCCTGACCGACAATCGCAATCGTTCGGCGTCCGAGGTGCGGGTCGCCGTTACCCGCAACGGGGGCACGATGGCGGATGTCGGGTCGGTGGCCCGCCTGTTCTCCCGCAAGGGCGTCGTCACGCTGCCGAAGATGCACAACGGCACAGAGCTGACTGAGGACGACGTGATGGAGGCGGTGCTCGAAGCCGGGGTCGAGGAGGTGGAGGATTCCTTCGACAAGTGGGAGGTGTTGAGCGATCCCAACGACGTCGTTGAGGTGCGCAAGGCCGTCCAGGCCGCCGGTTACGAGTACGACTCGGCCGAGGTGCAGTTCGTCGCTTCCTTCAACTCGTTGATCGACGACGCAGAGGTTGCGCGCAAGGTGTTCAACCTGATCGATGCGCTTGAGGATTCGGACGAGGTGCAAAACGTCTACACGAACTCGGAGCTGAGCGCCGAGGTCGAGGCGCAGTTCGCGGAAGAAGACTGATCCGGTTGGTTCGAGTCATCGGCATCGACCCCGGTCTCACTCGTTGTGGGATCGGGGTCGTCGACGCTTCCGTGGGCCGGGCCGAGCTGGTCGCCGTCGGCGTGCTGCGCACGTCGTCGGATCTGGGCACGCCTGAGCGGCTGGTGCAGATCGAGGTCGGGCTGATGGAGTGGCTGGCCGAGTACCGCCCGGAGGCCATGGCGATTGAGCGGGTCTTTGCCCAGCAAAACCTGCTGTCCGTCATGGACACAATGCAGGCGGCCGGCGTCGCTTCTTTAGTTGGTGCACGATCCGGCCTGGACGTGGTGTATCACACCCCGAGCGAGGTGAAGGCTGCGGTCACGGGCTCGGGCAGCGCGGACAAGGCCCAGGTGGCGGCGATGGTGCAGCGTATCTTGAGGTTGGTGGAGCCCCCGAAGCCGGCGGACGCGGCGGACGCGTTGGCGGTTGCCGTGACCCACGCGTGGCGGGGCACTCGAACGAATCGGTATGCGGCCGCGATAGCGAAAGCGAAAGGAAGCAGATGATCGCCCAACTCACTGGCACCGTGCTTTCTGCAGAGGCCACCTCGCTGCTCGTCGACGTTCAGGGTGTCGGCTACCACGTCAGGACCACGGCGCCTACGGCTTCCGGGGTGCGGGTAGGCGAGCGGCAGACCATTTTCACGACGCTGATCGTGCGCGAGGACTCGCTGTCCCTGTGGGGTTTCAGCACGGCGGGGGAGCGCGACGCGTTCGAGCTGGTGCAGTCCGCGTCCGGCGTCGGTCCCAAGGTTGCGGCGGCGATGCTCAGTGTATTTTCTCCAGGGGAGTTGCGCGACGTGATTCTGCGTGAGGATGCGCGTAGGCTGACTTCGGTGCCGGGGATCGGCCCGAAGGGCGCGCAGCGGATCATCATCGAGCTCAAGGACCGGGTGCTGACGTTGAGCGACGGCGGGCCCGGGCTGCCCGTAGTAGCGGCCGACGACGCGTGGCGCGCCCAGGTTGCCGACGGGCTGCAGGGGCTCGGCTGGAGCATGAAGGAAGCAGATCGTGCGTGTGACGCTGTGTCGCCGCTGGTGGCGGACGACCCGAGCATGTCGATTGCTGCGTTGATGCGTGCGGCTCTCAGCGTATTGGCGAAGAAATGAGAGCGGATTCTCCGGTGGATCCGGATGCCAAGAACGAGGAACGGGCGTTCGAGGCCGCACTCCGTCCGAAGCTGCTGGGCGAGTTCGAGGGGCAGCCCCGGGTGCGGGACCAGCTGGCGTTGGTGTTGGATGCCGCGCGGCACCGCGGGTCGGCCCCCGACCACGTGCTGCTGTCGGGCCCTCCGGGCCTGGGTAAGACCACGTTGGCGATGATCATCGCCAACGAGCTCGGCGTGAGCCTCAGAATCACTTCCGGCCCGGCTATTCAGCACGCAGGGGATCTGGCAGCCATCCTGTCCGGGCTGGAGGAGCACGAGGTGCTGTTCATCGATGAGATCCATCGGCTGTCGAAGCCTGCGGAGGAGATGCTCTACCTGGCGATGGAAGACTTCCGCGTTGACGTGATCGTCGGCAAGGGACCGGGGGCGACAGCCATCCCGATTGAGCTTCCCCCGTTCACCCTGGTGGGCGCCACGACGCGCGCGGGGTTGCTGCCTGGGCCGTTGCGCGACCGTTTTGGGTTCACTGCGCAGCTGGATTTCTACCCGGACGAGGCTTTGGCCGGCATCGTCGGTGTTTCGGCGGCGAAGCTGGGCGTGCGACTGCCTGGGGACGCGGCGATGGAAATTGCGTCGCGCAGTCGAGGCACACCCCGGATTGCGAACCGGTTGTTGCGCAGGGTCCGCGACTACGGGCAGGTGAAGGGGCACGACGTGTTGGCGCGTCCCGTCGCACGGGCAGCACTTGAACTGTACGAGGTGGATGAGCGGGGCCTGGACCGGCTGGATCGAGGGGTGCTGGAAGCGCTGGTGAATAAGTTCGGCGGCGGGCCCGTCGGGCTTTCGACGCTGGCCCTCGCGGTCGGTGAGGAGGTGGACACCGTCGCTGAGGTTGCGGAGCCCTTCCTGATCCGCGAGGGATTCATGATGCGCACCCCGCGTGGGCGCGTGGCGTTGCCGGCCGGATACCAGCACCTTGGGCTGAAAGTTCCGCAAGGATTGAGCGAAACCCTGTTCGAGCGCTGACGGCTGGGGGATTCCAGTCAGCTTGGGCTATCCTGAGCGGTGGCCTGTGCTTCAGGCCTCCGCACACGTCAGAAAGTACCGCGAATGCCGCCTATCGACTTGCTGGTCCTCATGGGTCTGTTCCTTGCCCTTTTGCTGTTCTTCGGAATGCGCGCTCAGAAGAAGCAGGCCAAGGCCGCTGCGGAGCTGCATTCGCAGCTTGAGCCCGGGGTGCGCGTCATGCTGCACAGCGGTCTGTTTGCCACCGTCTCGCACGTCGGAGAGAAGCAGCTGATCGTCGAGCTGGCCCCTGGCTGCGAGGTGACCCTGGTTAAGGGCGCGATCGCGCGCGTGATCGCGCCGGATGAGGAAGAGTTCGAGTTCGCTGACGAGGCCGAGGCCGTGGAGGAAGCTGATTCCGATCAGGCTGCCAGCACGGCGCAGGAATCCGAAGAGCGCTGAGACCACGTCAATATAAGAGTTAAGTATGGCTACGAGATCTGCTAACCACGGGAGGCCGGGCGCTGTCCTGATCAGCCTCTGCGTATTCATCGCCCTGTTGTTCGCCATCATGGCTGGAACGAGAACGTGGGCACCCAAGCTGGGCCTGGATCTTCAGGGCGGCATGACCATCACTTTGACCGCAACGAACGCCACTGTCACCCCGGAGTCAATGGAATTGGCGGTGGCGATCATCCAGCAACGTGTCGACGGCATGGGTGTGGGTGAGGCTTCCGTCACCACGATGGGTGACCGCAACATCGTCGTGTCTGCGCCCAACGTGACCCGCGATGATCTGGTCGAGTTGGTTGGTGCCACCGCTCAGCTTGAGTTCAGGCCCGTCCTCAGCGTCGCTCCGGCGGTGCCGAGCGATGAGAAGAAGGAAGAGCTGGACCCGCTGCCCCGGCCTGAGGGCGGGCAAGGGACTCTGCTGGCGGTCTCCGACGTGTTGGCCTACCAGCCCACGGCTGACGCGCAGCAGAAGTTCAACGACTTCGTCTGCGGCGATCCCTACGAGCGTGCGCTTGATCAGGCCCAGATCGTCTGCGACGTTTCGGGCACCCAGAAGCTGTTGCTCGGCCCAGTCGCTGTCCAGGGCAAGTCGGTGACAAATGCCCGCGCGGACATTCCCAGCGGCACGCTCAGCTGGGCGGTGGATCTCACCTTCAACTCGGAGGGCGCGAGCCGGTTCGCTGAAACCACCACCCGCTTGGTGAGCAACCCGGAGCCCACCAACATGTTTGCGATCGTGCTCGATGGCAAGGTTCGTTCTTTCCCTCGGGTGCAGAGCGCCATCACCAATGGCACCGCGCAGATCACCGGCTCGTTTACCCCGGAGGAAGCGAACCAGCTGGCCAACGTGCTGCGCTTCGGTTCGTTGCCGCTCGACTTTGAGCCCTCTCAGGTGGAGAGCGTCTCGCCGACTCTTGGTGGCGAGCAGTTGCGGGTTGGCTTGATTGCGGGTCTGCTGGGTCTGCTCGTGGTCGCCATCTACGCCCTGGCCTACTACCGCGGACTGGGCCTTGTCGTGATCGGGTCGCTGCTCGTCGCGGCCGGAACCACCTACGCATCCATGGTGCTGTTGGGATCCGCGGTGGGCTTCACGCTGAGCCTAGCCGCGATCGCGGGCGCCATCGTCGGTATCGCAGTCACCGCAGACTCCTTCATCATCTACTTTGAGCGAATCCGCGACGAGGTGCGCGAGGGCAGTAGCCTTCGTCGGGCGATGGAGACCGGGTGGAAGAAGGCCCGGGGCACCATCCTCATCGCGGACTGTGTCTCGTTGTTGTCCGCCGCGGTGCTTTACATTCTCGCGGTCGGTGGTGTTCAGGGCTTCGCTTTCGCGCTGGGCCTGACGACCTTGATCGACCTCGCGGTCGTTTTCTTCTTCACCAAGCCGTTGGTCAGCGTGCTTGGCCGTACCAAGTTCTTCGGTGAAGGGCACCCGTTGTCTGGCTTGAGCGCCGATCACATGGGTGTCAGCCGCCAGCGGCTGCTCGGCCGCCGTGTCCAGCAGAAGGAGGCCTGAAATGGCGGAAGCCAAAGGCAGCATCGCCCACCGGCTTTACACCGGACAGCTCAGCTATGACTTCATGGGCAACCGCAAGAAGTGGTTCCTCATCACCGGCGCTGTCATGGTCCTGGCGGCGTTGGTCCTGGCCTTTAAGCAACTCACGCTGGGCATCGAGTTCCGGGGAGGTACTGATTTCCAGGTGCCGACTGCGGTTCAGGCGAGCACCGTCGAGCAGGTGCGTAGGGCGGCAGAGCAGAGCTTCGAGGTGAAAGAACTCGACGCCCAGGTCTTTTCGATCGGCGACAACGCGATTCGGGTGCAAACCCGCTCCCTGAATTCCGCCGAGGTTGCGCAGACCCGTGCCGACATCGCTGAGGCGGTGGGCGCGAAGCCAGACGATGTCACTTACAACACTATCGGTGGATCCTGGGGACAGAAGATCTCCCGGGACGCGGCGCTGGCCGTTGGTGTCTTCCTGGTGCTGGTGATGGCCATGATCGCCCTCTACTTCCGCGACTGGCGCATGGCCGTGGCGGCCATCGTCGCGCTGGGTCATGACATGCTGATCACCCTCGGCGTTTATGCGCTAGTCGGTTTCACCGTGACGCCATCAACGCTCATCGGTTTGCTCACCATCCTCGCATACTCTCTCTACGACACCGTGGTGGTCTTCGACAAAACCAAGGAGAACACGCGCGGGCTGACCGACACGAAGAAGACCTATTCCCAGCAGGCGAACCTGGCGATCAACCAGGTGCTCGTGCGTTCGATCAACACGACCGTGATCGGCGTGCTGCCGGTATTGGCCATGTTCCTCGCCGGAGTCATCGGTCAGTCCAACCCGCTGAAGGACCTCGGCCTGGCGCTGCTGGTCGGAATGGTCGCGGGCGCATTCTCGTCGATCTTCATCGCGACGCCGCTGCTGGCCTGGCTCAAGGAGCGGACATCGGCCATGGTAGAGCATCGCAAGCACATCGAGCGTCGGATGAAGCGTGCGACGGCGGACAGTGCCCGTGGTTCTTCTGAACCGGTCACTGTGGCCGCGTCCACCGCGGCGGAGGAACCGGTTCGTTTCGAACGGCAGCAGCGTCGCACGCACACCACCAGGGCACAGCGCAAGGGCAAGAAGTGAACGAGGACCTTGGTGGGCTGATCCGCGACGTCGTCGACTTCCCCAAGCCGGGCGTTGTCTTCAAGGATATTACGCCTCTGCTTGGGTCGCCGAAGCACTTCCAGCTTGCAGTGGATCAGCTGACTGCGGCGGCCCCGGAAGGTGTGGACGCGGTCGTCGGGATGGAGGCACGAGGCTTCATCTTGGCGGCCCCTGTTGCCCTTCAATTGGGGGCAGCGTTCGTCCCGGTTCGCAAACCCGGCAAGCTGCCGGGGGATGTTTACTCGCAGTCCTTCGACTTGGAATACGGCTCTGAGACGCTGACCGTGCACCGTAACGCGATTCGGGCCGGAGCCCGAGTCCTGGTGATTGATGATGTCCTCGCCACGGGTGGCACAGTCGTGGCCACTGCAGGCCTGTTGAAGCAACTGGGGGCCGAACTGGTGCATGTGGGGGTCCTTCTCGAACTCGGCTTCCTGGGCGGAAGGAAGAATCTCGCGGCGAATGGCATTACCCGGCTGACTTCCTTGGTTTACTGCTGATATGGCGTATCGACTGAGAAGTGGCCCTCTCGCGCTGGTCAACCTACCGCGGGTGGCCACTTCTCCGTTCAAGGAGCTGACCCGCAGGGCCGTCGTCGCTGTCGTGTTATTGATGGTCAGCACACTGGTGGTCTGGCTGGACTCGTCGGCATACATCGACAACGTGGCTGGTGACGGTGTCGATTTCATCGATGCGCTCTACTACTCGACCGTCACTCTCACCACCACAGGCTACGGCGACATCACCCCGGTGGCTCCACATGCACGACTTCTGAACGCAACGCTGATCACACCGCTGAGGGTCGCCTTCCTGATCCTGCTGGTTGGGACAACGATTGAGGTGCTGGCCAACGAAGGAAGCCGGGCAATCCGCGACTCCCATTGGAGGAAGAAAATGCGAAACCACATCGTAGTCATCGGCTACGGGACGAAGGGCCGCTCGGCGGTGAACACGCTGCGCAGGCAGGGGGAGTCCGCGGACAAGATCGTGGTGATTGACGGGAAGGAGCCCGCCATCGCTGATGCCAACTTTGATGGCCTGGCCGCGTTCCTGGGCGACGCCACCCGGAGGGATCTACTCCGGCGCGCGGAAGTGCCAAAGGCACGCGAGGTGGTCATCTGCCTGGACCGTGACGACGCAGCGATCCTGGCCACGCTGACCGTGCGTCAGCTCAACCCAACCGCCAACGTGGTGGTTGCGGTGCGGGAACACCAGAACGTTCCGTTGGTGAAGCAGTCGGGTGCAACGAGTGTGGTGACCAGTTCTGAAACGGTCGGAAGGTTGCTCGGTCTGTCCGCGATAGGGCCGGACCTGGGGGCCATCATCCAGGACATGCTCACCGGTGGGGAAGGCCTTGAGGTTCATCAGCGCATGGCGCAATCGAATGAGGTTGGGCAGTCACCATCCACGGTTGCGGGTGAGAAGGTGATCGGGATCGTGCGCAACGGGACGCTGCGCAGATTCTACGATTCCACGGTGGCTAGGCTCGAGACCGGGGACCAACTGATCGTGATTCGTCGTGCCGCGCCCGCTGACCCGAACGTGATCCAGCCGCTCGACGATTAGGCGTAAAATCTCCAATCACCTGGGTGATAGGAGAGACGATGGAGAGTCGCGAAAACGCTGATTCGCAATTGCCGTGGCAGAGGGTTCGGCACCGGCTGGCCCGCATTGGTGCGCCGCGTCCGCGGTCTGCGGTTTTGGACCCGCTTTTCTCCATAGTTCGCGCCAATCACCCCAAGGCAGACTTGGAAGTGATTTCCCGGGCCTATCGGACTGCGGAGCAGCATCACGCTGGGCAGTTTAGGCAACGGGGCGAACCCTACATCACGCATCCGCTCGCGGTGGCTACCATCCTCGCGGAACTGGGCATGACGGAGCCGGTTATCGTTGCCGCCCTGCTGCACGACACGGTCGAGGACACCGACTACACCCTCGAACAATGCCAGGCCGACTTCTCGGAGGAAGTGGCCAAGATGGTTGACGGCGTCACGAAACTCGACAAACTCACCTACGGGGATACGGCGAAGGCCGAGACAATTCGCAAGATGATCGTAGCGACCTCGGAGGAAGTGCGCGTACTGGTCATCAAACTCGCCGACCGGTTGCACAACATGCGCACCCTCGGCACCTTGCGTCCCGACAAACGAATCAGGATTGCGACGGAGACGCTCAATATCTTCGCGCCTTTGGCCCACCGACTCGGGATGAACACCATCAAGTGGGAGTTGGAGGATCTCAGCTTTCAGGTAATCGAGCCCCAGTTCTACAACGAGATCGTTGACATGGTGCAGCAGGCCGCCCCGGAGCGGGAGGCCACTCTTCGCGCCCTGATCTCACAATTCCAGAAGATGCTGAGCGAAGCCAAGATTACCGCCACAGTATACGGCCGGCCGAAACACTACTACTCCATCTACCAGAAGATGATGGTGCGAGGCCGGGACTTCCGCGACATTTACGACCTGATCGGGCTCAGGGTGCTCGTGGACGAGCCGAAGGACTGCTACACAGTGCTCGGGGTGGCGCACGCGGCATGGAAGCCTATCCCGGGACGGTTCAAGGACTACATCGCCAATCCGAAGTTTAACCTGTACCAGTCTTTGCACACGACGGTGTTGGGCGCGAACCAGGAGCCGGTGGAGTTGCAGATCCGTACCCACGAGATGCATCGTCGGGCCGAGTACGGTGTTGCGGCCCACTGGAAGTACAAACAGAATCTGCGTAACGGCATCACACCCGAGGAAGCCGGGCTGCGCGCAATGCATCAGCTCGCTGTGATGAGTAAGGAAACCGAGGATCCTTCCGAGTTCTTGGACTCGGTGCTTTTCGAGATCAACTCGGATGAGATCTTCGTGTTCACCCCCAAGGGAGAGGTCACTGCGCTGCCGGCGGGAGCCACTCCCGTCGACTTTGCGTTCTCGGTGCACACAGAGGTGGGCTACCGGTGTATCGGCGCCCGAGTTAACGGTCGGCTGGTGTCACTCAGCACACCGCTGCAGCAGGGCGACAAGGTCGAGATCTTGACCGCCAAGACTGAGGATGCCGGGCCCAGCCGCGACTGGCTCAGCTTCGTAGTCAGTTCCCGGGCTAAGCAGAAGATTCGGCAGCACTTTTCGCGCGAACGTCGTGACGAGGCCATCGAGCAAGGCAAGGAACTACTGGCCAAGGAACTGCGCCGGGCGGGGGTACCACTGCAGCGGCTGCTGAACCTGGAAAACCTGACTGCAGTCGCCAACGAGTTGGGGCAGAAGAATGTCTCCTGCCTGTACAGCGCGGTTGGTGAAGGTCATCTCGGCCCACAGCATGTCATCGGCAAGCTGATCGCACTGCATGGGGGAGAGGACGAAGCCCTCGATACGGTGAGCGAGGACCAACCCAGCGTCGAGGGGCGAAAGAAGACGCGGCAGGCTGCCACGGCCGTCGTGCTGGTTGACGGCGACGACGCGGTCGTGGCCAAGTTCGCGAAGTGCTGCTCGCCGCTGCCCGGCGACGAGATCATCGGTTTCGTCACCAAGGGCGACGGCGTCAGCGTGCACCTGCGATCCTGCAGCAACGTGCCCGCGCTCCTGGAGCAGCCCGAGCGGATCGTCGACGTGCGGTGGAATGCGAACACCGGGGAGGCCTTCCTCGTCACCCTGGAGTTGCTCGGTATGGACCGTTCCGGCCTGCTCTCCGACGTCACAGCGGTGTTGGCGCAGCAGCACGTGGACATCGTGAGCGTGAACATCAACTCCAACAAGCAGCGTCAGTTCACCGGCAGGGTCACCTTCGAGGCGGCGGATCCGACGCACCTGCAGCACATCATCAACCAGGTGCGCCGAGTGCCCGGGGTCTTCGACGTGTACCGGGTGCAGGGGTGAAGATCGGGCACCAGCCTTGAGCCGGTGCCCGATCTTCACGCTCCTCGTGCGACTAGTCGGTGTGGAACTCCGCGAGGGTGTCGCGCGCCGCCGCCAGCCAGGACTCGTAGGTCTCCAGCGACTTGGTGTGATCCTTCACCTTGCGAGCGTCGCCCTTGGCCTCGGCGTCGGCGAGCTGCGCGCGCAGCTTCGTGACCTGCGCCTCGAACAGCGCGACGGTGTCCTCAGCCCGCTTGCGGGCCTCGGGATCCGTGCGACGCCACTCCTCGGCCTCCAGCTCCGCGACCTTGTCTCCGATTCGCCGCAGCCGGTTGTCCAGGTCGCGCATCGCGCCGCGGGGAACGTGGCCGATCTCGTTGTACTTGGTGAGAAACTCGCGGTGAATCTGCTTTGCGGTTTCCACCTCGGTCACCTCGGCCAGATCGGACTCGACCTGGGTCAGCAGCGCGATCTTCTGTTCGAGATTGGCGCCCTGCTCACCCTCGACGGCGTTCTGGGCCGCGGTGCGGGCGTCGAAGAACTGATCCTGGATGGCCCGGAATCGTTGCCACAGCGCCTCGTCCTCGGAGCGGCGGGCGGTGCCGGCGGCTTTCCAGCGCTGCATCAGGTCGCGGAAGAGGCCGGCCGTTGCTCCCCAGTCGGTGGAGGTGGCGAGTGGCTCTGCTTCGGCGATGATGGCTTCCTTCGCCGCCTTGGCAGCCTCCCGGGACGCATTCAGCTCGGAGAAGTGCGCCTTGCGCCGCCGGGTGTAGTGCGTGCGGGCGGAGCTGAAGCGATGCCACAGCTCGTTGTCCGTCGCCTTATCCACCCGGGGGAGCGCCTTCCACTGTTCGAGCAGCGTGCGGAAACGGTCAACGCCACCGCGCCAGTCGTTGCTCCGCGACAGATGTTCAGCCTCGGCAACCATCTCCTGCTTCGCGGCGATGGTCTGCGCGTTTGCCTCGGCACGTGCAGCCTTGCGGGCTTCGATCTGACCAGGAAGCAGCTCCTCAAGGGCCTCCAACCGCTTGGTGAGCCCGGCCAAGTCGCCGACGGCGTTGGCGTCAGCGACATGAGTCTTGGCGGATTTGATGGCGTTCTTGGCTTCCTCGGGGCTCATCGCCTGCGCCTCAACGCGGCTGACAAGGAGTTGAACCTCGGCAGCCAGGTTTTCGTAGCGCCGCACATAGAACGCGAGTGCTTCTTCGGGGGTGGAGTCGGGAATCTGCCCGACGCTTCGTTCGGTGTCACCTACGCGGACGTAAACCGTGCCGTCCTCATCGACTCGGCCGAAGTTCGCGGGCGCTTGCTGTTCGCTCATGGTCTTAATCTATCCCGATAAGGTGATGTTGTGCTCATTCATCGACTCACAGTTTCTCCGTGGCAGGCCAACTGCTACTTGGTACAGCCAGACCGGGCTCGCCCCGACGTCGTGATCGTCGACCCCGGTATTCTAGGGGCTCGCGACATCAGCGACCAGATCAGGTCCCTTGAGCTCGCGCCGGTGGCGCTGATCGGCAGCCACGGGCACATCGATCATGTTGGTGATGCCCACCTGCTGGCCGAAGAATTCGAGGTTCCGCTCTACCTCACCCGCGAGGACCAGCCGCTGCTGACTCGGCCGGGGCTCGCGCTCAGCCCGGAATCCGCGCAGTTCCTGCCGCAGTTGCTCGGGGGCACGGACAGGTTGCCGGCCGTTCGGGAGGTGGTGGACCTGCGTGCGGTACAGGACATCGGCGGGCTGACCGTGGAGTGTATGCCGGCGCCCGGTCACACGAAGGGCTCCGCGATCTTGAGCGTATCGTCGGGCGACGAGCGGGTGCTGTTCACGGGCGACGTGCTTTTCGCGGGCAGCATCGGGCGAACCGACTTCCCGGGCGGTAGCATTGCCGAGATGCGCGATAGCCTTCGCCGCATCCGCGCCGGATTCGACGACGCGCTGCTCTGCCTGCCGGGCCACGGCCCGGAGACGTCGCTCGGCGTCGAGAAGGAAACGAATCCGTACCTGCAAGACGACTTCCTGAAGGTGATTTGATGGCCCGTCCCAAACCGATCTCCGGTTTTCCCGAGTTTCTGCCCGCCGGGCGGATCGTAGAACTCAAGGTTCTCGACATCATCCGAAGGACTTTCGAATTGCACGGCTTCGCGCCGGTGGAAACCCGCTCCGTCGAGCCGCTGGATCAGCTGGCGCGCAAGGGCGAGATCGACAAGGAAGTGTACGTCGTGAAGCGGCTGCACGCGGCGGAAGATGACGCCGCGGAACTCGGCCTGCACTTCGACCTGACCGTTCCTTTTGCGCGCTACGTGCTGGAGAACGCGGGCCACCTCAGTTTCCCGTTCCGGCGCTACCAGATGCAGAAGGTTTGGCGCGGTGAGCGCCCTCAGGAGGGCCGCTATCGGGAGTTCCTTCAGGCGGACATTGACATCGTCGGGCAGTCGACGTTGGCTGCGCACCACGAGGTGGAGATTCCGCTCGTGGCCCTCGACGTGTTTCGCCAGTTGCACGCAGAACTCGGGCTGCCAACCGCGACGATCCACGTCAACAACCGCAAACTTTCCGAAGGATTCTACCGGGGCCTTGGCATCGAGGACACCGGGGCGGTCCTGCAGTGCGTGGACAAGTACGACAAGATCGGGCGTGCTGCCGTCGCAGAGCTTCTCGTCGCGGACCTTGGCCTATCGAGCGGGCAGGCGGAGGCCTGCGTCGCGCTGGCGGGGATCGCGTCGTCGGACGAATCCTTCGTTGACGACGTGCAGGCGCTGGGCGTCAGCCACGAACTGCTGGATGAAGGGCTGGCCGAACTCGCGCAGCTGGTGCGAGTGGCCGCGTCACCACAGCTCGTGGCTGACCTGAAGATCGCCCGCGGCCTGGACTACTACACGGGCACGGTCTACGAGACTTTCCTCGACGGGGCGGAGAAACTGGGCTCGGTCGCCTCGGGGGGACGCTACGATTCGCTCGCCTCGGATGGCAAGACGAGTTTCCCCGGCGTCGGATATAGCTTCGGCGTCACACGCATCCTGGCCCCCCTGGTCACCAAGGGCAAACTGCGGGCCACCCGCGACGTTCCTTCGGCGGTGCTGGTTGCTGTGGACAGCGAGGTCACGCGGGCCGAATCGATCCGTGTGGCCAGCCGGTTGCGCGCCCGGGGCATTGCCTGCGAGGTGGCACCCAGGGCGGACAAATTCGGCAAACAGATCAAATTCGCGCAGCGCCGGGGCATCCCATACGTGTGGTTCGGGGCGGATTCCGTGAAAGACATCCGCTCGGGTGAGCAGATCGTCGCCGATGCAGATAGCTGGCAGCCTGCGGAGGAGGATCTCACGCCTGGGGTGATCGTCGACTAGGGCGTGTCTCGCGATCGTATGGTTTAACCGGTGACGGGTTAGGGGCCGCCACGCGGCAGGGCGGTTTGCAGGCTAGGCCAGGAGGATTCGTTCGTTGTCGCCGAACAGAAGGGATTGTGCCAGGTCGGCAGCTCTGTGCCCCTGGAAAGCGATGGGGGGCGGGTAGTGAGCCGCTACACAGAGCGAGGATCTCGGAGGTTGGGGCTTCCTGGCCTAGAGCCACGAGGGCAGTAACTAACTTGAGGAGTATCGCGCAACACAAGAACGACTGAGGTCAGCACTCTCTGCGCCGATTCCACGTCGCTCAGGACCGACCGATCCTCGTGAGGCAGCTCGACGCTGACTCGGGTCAGGGGCGCGGCCCGCGTCAGGGTGGCCGACGCCTCGAGGTGACCATCGCGCGGCAGCGCCAGCAAAGCAGCCATCCTGGGGCTGTTTCTATCAGGCTACAACGAACGTGTCCTTCCAGACATCCCGGACATCACCAAGCGTCACGCCATTCTCAGCGAGGCTGAGATCCTCCACATCACAGTCGATGGATTGCCGGAACGCCATCGCCGCAGCTTGGAGGCTTGCTCCGCAAAGGGCTCGCACGCTGGGGAGCGTCGCAAAACAAGCTGCGCGTCCTCGTGCCGGGTGCCCGCCGAAGATAGCAAAGATGCTCTGAACGGTACGACAGGCCTTAATCAGACGGGGAAGCAGATCGGCACTCCAGCCGGGGTGGCGCGCGGCGATATGAATGAACGCTCCCCAAGCCGTGTCGCCGTTGAGGACCTTGTGATGAACCTCGTGCAGGTGACGTCAGGGGGTGCTCAGCGAGGTCGTCACCTTACAGCTTGAGGCGATAAGCGTTGAGTTGAGAGGACACCGCCCCGACGACGCTATTCCTTTGTCCGCAGGAACAAACAACACCCGAGAGCCGGAATCTCAGTCACGGTCCTCCTCTTGACTCCACTCTCCGTCACCCCACATCAACGGCATGTCGAAGGCCTCGTCCCGGTGCTTGAGGAGAGCGCGGAGCATGTCGAAGGCCAGGCCGGGCTCGGCCCCGGTCAGGCGGATCGTAAGCCCGGACTCCCGGTCGACAATGTCAACCACCTCAGGGGGCTTCCCTCTAAACGACCCGGAAACAGGGTGACTCCCGGCTCGATCCCTCATCCACCGCCGCACCGCCCCGACGATAGCGATCACGCGATCGGCCGCCATCTCCCCGAAGCGTTGGAAGAACCCGGTGCCAACCAACGTCAAGCAGGCAAGGATGATGACAGCGGTTCCTGAGCGGGACTGCTCTGCGAACCCCCGCCTCAACGACCAGTCCCAGCCGCTCAGGCTGGCCTCAAGGGCCTTGCGCTCGTGCTCAGCGACATCGGCCCCGTAGGACAGGATGATCAAGTCATTCGGCTGTGTTGGCACGTAGCAAGTCTGCCAGAGCATCATGGTGGTGTGGAAGTGCTACGCAACCTTCTGGGCTGGTCTCAGCACCCACGTGCTGTCCTTACCGACCAGCGCACGGGGGAGGTTCCTGCCTGGCTCGAGGACCTCGTCGCCTCCCCGCCCGCCCCTGGGACGCTGCCCACCCTATACCGCCGGGCGGAGGGCCGCTGCCGGCAACGTGAGGCGACGCTGCTGCGCATGCGGGCCCTGCTGGCGGAGGCGGCGCAGGAGTTCGACGTCACGGGCCGCACGCCAGCCGAACAACTGTTCCACCTCGGCATGCAACTACGACTGTCCGGGAACTTCGATGCGGCACGCTCCTGGGTGACTGCTCTGTTGAGTCGATGGGACATCGAGCCGCTGTTCAGAGCCCGGCTGTGGCGCGAGTTGGCGGCCTTGCACGAAGTGGCCGGCGCTTACGACGACGGGCTCGCCTGCATCGCATCGTCCCTGTCGATCACCGATGCAGCCGCAGACGATCCGGCGATGCGAACGGCCGCCTGCCAGACCCACCTTCAGCGATCGACCCTCTTGCGGCTCAGCGGGCGATACGAGGAGGCGCGCACGGCTATCTCGGACGCCCGTGCCGCCGCAGGCTCTGTGCCGTCTCCGCACATCGCAGGTCTCATTGCCCTCCGAACCGCGGGACTCGATCTCGTCATCGGTCATCTAGAGCAAGCCGCCCGGGCATATGCTGAAGCTGCACAGCTGTTCGAGGCAACCAGCCCCAGCAACCGCCGCTACGCCCTTGTCCGACAGGTGACTTGCTTGCGTGAGGCGGGCGATCTCGACGAGGCTACCGCGCTGGGCACCAGATTGCTGGCTGAGGTGCATGATGACCCCTACCGGACAGCCCAGGTGCTCCTCGAACTGGCGGAGGTCGAGATCGAACGCGCCAATCCCGTCCGGCTAGAGGATATTCTGCGCCAAGCTGATCCGCTGCTGACCGACGGCAACAGCCTGGAAGCTCTCCGCTGGCGGATGCTCGTGGCGCGCTCGGTGGTCCTGTTTCGGCGTGACGATACCCACGCCGAAGGTATTGCACGTGCGAATCTTGCGCAGGTCATCAATATCGCGGCCAGCTCCGGACGCAGGGACATCACCCGTGCCCTTGGAGCTTGCCACACCTTGGCACTGCTATGCACCGACGCTGACGTTCCCTTAGCGATCGAGGCGACGCGTGCCGCCGTCGTCGCCGCCGAACTCCAGCGAAGCTCCTTGACCGCTTCCGAGGATCGCTGGCGCTTGAGAAAGGCGAGGGAAGCTGTCTACGCTGTAGCCGCCCGACTGTTGGACGGTCACGGGCGCCATGCGGACGCCGCCACCGTGCTTGAACTGGGGCGAGCCGACTTGATTGAGGAAGCTGTGGGAGGTCGTCGACTCCCCCGAACCATCACCTCGCCGACATCTTTCCGGCCGGAGGAGCTGTCTGCGAGGCTTGTGGAACTAAGTAGCCACATGCTCGACGATGCGCCACTGGAAGACCGACCCTTCCTGACCAAGCTGCCAACCCCGCGACCAGGTGAGCGATTCCTCTCGGTCAAGCTCATCGGCCATGGCGACTCCTGGACAGTGATCCGCGCCGTCGCCTCTACCGAGCACGGGTGGTCAACCGATTCCGTTGAGGCCCCATCGCGAGTATGCGCGCTGCTGAACCGCACTCGTCCTCTGACCCGAGGGGTGAGCCGCCGTACCTGGCGTGAACTGGCCCACACTCTTCTCCCGAAGAATCTGGGCGCTGGCCCGCTCGTCATCTCGCCCGACCCGCGACTGTGGTGCATCCCTTGGCCCGCTCTGCCCATTGAAGGTCACCACCTCGTGGATCTTGGCCCGCTCGCCCTGACCCCGAGCCTTCGGACTCACCAGATCCTTCGGCTCCGCTTCCCAAAATCATGCACCGTGATGGTGGACATCGACGACAACCTGCGCGGATCTAACCTCGAGCGCGACGCCTTGGAGCATTGGGCACGCCGAACGGGCGGCCAATCAGGTTTGCTGTACGTGGCTGGGCACGCTACGTCGCCCGAGACCAAGGTAGGCATTACGGGCCTCGACTTCGATGCCCTCGCAGCATCTGATCTACCCGAGCTCGTGGTGCTCAACGGTTGCTGGACGGGGGTAGCGCGTCCTGAGGACGCCCGCGATCCCTTCAGCTTGGCCGTCGGAGCCCTTATCGGGGGAGCCAAGTGCGTCATCGCAGGTACGGGCCCCATCGGAAGCGAGGCCTCCGCGAGTGTCGGCGCGTTGCTGCTGACGCACCTCGCCAACGGTCACGACCCTGTGTCGGCGCTGAGGTTCGCGCAGATCGCCGTGCGCAACCAGCATCCCGAAGCGGGCCCCATGGACTGGGGCGGGCTCGTCGCCGTGAACTGACGCTGTCGGATCGCATCGGAATCGCTATGCCTCTACAGTCCTTCACCTTCCGCGACGGAAGCGAACAAGCGGTATCTGCTTCGCGCCTTGCTGCGAGTGCGGCTCGTACCATTGAAGGATGAGTCGTTTCGAATTAAGAGTCCTGCCGCAAGAGGAGGACTACCGGACACCATATGAGCTCGTGGAAGGGTTCGACGACCGTTGGTGGCACGATCGAGCTGGACGAGTCGGAGACGATGACCTCGGAGGCAAAGAATACCTGCAGTTCCTCGCAGACGGGAACGAGATCGGACGCGCTGAAATCACTGATTGTTCGCTCTCTGACAGCTATGACGGGATCGACACGCCAGTTGCAACTAAGGAGATCTGGCTCTTCGAGATTCGCCAAGACGCTCGGCGTCACGGGTGCGGAGCGGCATTTGCGCAACACCTGCTTGAGCACTACCAAGGGACCCCGCTAATCGCGTTTTCGGAAGACGCTGACGAATTCTGGTCAGGTATCGGATGGCGCTACTATCCACACAAAAGCGGAGAAGGTTGGCCCCACTACAGAAGCCTTTTCATCTCGGAGCAGGTCGGCCAGTAGCGATCTCTCCTGAACTGAGCCAATCAAGCGGTTAAAACGTGGTTCGCGCGCGTTTGTATCCTTCGTGACGTGAAAGTTTCACGGATGCTCAACCGCAGCACTTCATCGGCCGTGGCGTCGTCGTCGAGCAGCTCCGCCAACGCCTCAGACACCGTGAACCGCGTCAGCACCTCCGGCGTGTAGTACGACGCCGACCGCTGCCGCTCCGACGACCGGAACACGAACTGACCCCGTGAATAGCGACGACGGCGACGCTGCCCCGTCACCGGGTCGGTGTCGGTCACGAAATCCTTCTTCGCCAGATGATCGACACGCTCCACCGGCACCACCCAGGACTCCTTCGTCAGGTTCCCATTGGGCGCCACCTCGCACAGGTCGACATCAGCTAACGAGCAGGTGTAACTCAGTCGACTTCTGGGGTCAACGGCTCAGCCGCTACGCAGGTCAGCGCCCGCTCGACCTCGCCACTCCGCCTGGCGTCGTTCCGTTCCGCGACGGTGTGCAGATCCATCGTCAGGTAGCGGCCCTCCGGCCAGCGTGAGGCCAGGATCAGCGCGTCGGTGTTCGGGGAGAGGATCCGGGTCAGCCGGTTGTTCTCCGTCGCCGAGTTTGTGACGTTATGGGACTCGTCGACGACGACCGCGTCCCACTGGTGGCGGCGCAGATCATGGACGAAGCGCTCCTGCTTGAGAGTGTCGATGGAGATGATGACCCGCTTGAAGAACGTGAACGGGTTGCGGTTGGCGGGCAGCTTCTGCTTCACCCGCTCCACACCCTGCGAATCGAGGCGGACGAGCGGGATGGCGAAGCGGGTCCACATCTCGTGCTGCATCTGCTCCAGCACGTGACGAGGGGTGACGATGAGGATGCGCTCGCCGCGGCCTCGTCGGATCAACTCCGCCAGGATCAGCCCGATCTCCAGGGTCTTGCCGAGCCCCACGGCGTCGGCGAGCAGGATGCGGGGCCGCAACAGATTCGGATCGAGGGCCTTCGCGACCGCCCGGTGCTGGTAGCTGAGTGGCGTCGCTAGCATCTCGCCGACGACGGCGAGCCGTGGGTCGCTGATCGGGACGCTCGTCTTCATGAGCGTCGCCTCCACCCACAACCGGGCGCGGCGGTACCTGGGGGAGCCGTCGGGGGTGATGCGGGCCTTCCGCGGGTCGAGCGGGACCACGTCGTCAAGGGTCGTGTGGAAGGTCGCCTCCTGGCCACGAACCAGGTCGGACAGCCCCAACGCCTCGATGCATGCCCCGCTGCTGATGGCCTCGACCTGGGTGACCAACCACTCCTCGTCGCGGACCACCACCACAGTCCCAGGGGCCAAGGCCGTCTCAGCTGCACACATCCGACTCACCTCCGGCCGACAGCCTATCGGGTGATCCCTTTGCCAGCCGAGCATCCCACCTCGGGCTCCCACCCGGGGCAGAGGAGCTGTGGGACGGATATGGCGCGGTTGCCAGGACGAGCGCTGGTCTGCAATCATGGTCGGCGGTGCCCGGACGGCACCAGCCCGGAGAACCGGGCCAACGAGAGGTCGGATGATGGAACGGATGCAGAGCCAGCGTGTGGCACAGCAGTCGTTCCTGCGCGCTGCCATCCGCCGCCTCGATTCGGCGAACCGCTGAATCCCGGGGTCCCCGCCCTCTCGTCATCCCCACAACTCACCCGCCCTACGGCGAGAGGTGTTCGGGCACCCCTGTAATCCATTCACGAGAATCAGGAGTAGACCCATGCATACTTTCCCGGTGCCTCTGAGCGGCACCGACAACACCCTCATGTGGGCCGAAGAGGCGGGCATCGAAGAGCCCGCGATTCGGCAGCTGCGCAACGTCGCCCACCTTCCCTGGACCCACGGGCTCAGGGTTATGCCGGACGTCCACTACGGCAAGGGGGCGACCGTCGGCTCGGTCATCGCGATGCACCAGGCGGTGGCCCCGGCAGCCGTCGGCGTCGACATCGGCTGCGGCATGACCGCCGTGCGGACCAGCCTCACCCCCGACCAACTGCCCGACGACCTGGCGGGGCTCAGACACGGACTCGAACGCGGCGTCCCCGTCGGCAACGGGCAGCACCGCACCCACTCGCGGACCATCGACCTGCACCAAGCACTCGGGCGCCGGTTCAAGGAGATGTCGAAGGCCTTCGACGACCTCAAGGTGCACGACATCTCGCGGCGCTTCGGGAGCCTGGATGGGAAGGCCATCGCGCAGGTCGGGACCCTTGGCGGCGGCAACCACTTCATCGAGCTGTGCTCCGGCGATGACTCTCGGGTGTGGGTGACGCTGCACTCCGGGTCGCGGGGGATCGGCAACAGGTTGGCGATGGAACACATGGTTGTGGCTCAGTCGCTGAGCCACAACCAGGGGCTGGTCGATCGTGACCTGGCCGTGTTCCTCAGCTACACCCCGCAGATGGAGGCCTACCTGCACGACCTGTGGTGGGCGCAGTCGTACGCGCTGCTCAACCGGGACGTCATGCTCGCCAGCATCTGCGACGAGCTGGCCCACCGGATCCCCGGCATCACCTTCGACGAGCCCATCCGCTGCCACCACAACTACGTGGCTGTGGAGACCTACGACAACCTGGAGCTCATCGTCACCCGGAAGGGCGCCATCCGGGCCGGGAAGGGTGACATGGGGGTGATCCCAGGCTCGATGGGCACCGGCTCATACATCGTGCGAGGGCTGGGCAACGAGGCGTCGTACCAATCCGCATCCCATGGGGCAGGCCGGAGGATGTCCAGAGGTGAGGCGAAGCGTCGGTTCACCGCCGACGACCTTGCCGCCCAGACCGCAGGCATCGAGTGCCGGAAGGATGCGGGCGTCGTTGATGAGATTCCCGGAGCCTACAAAGACATCGACGACGTCATCAAGGCTCAAGCGAACCTCGTCGAGGTGGTAGCTCGGTTGCAGACCCTGCTCTGCATCAAGGGTTGAAGCCCGTGGCGGCCGCGAGTGACCAGCGGGTGGCTCGCGGCCGCCACGGGCGGGACCAGACCGGTCAGGCCGCGACGAGGCAGGCCCGGTCTCGGCACGATTCCTCGACTTCGGGGGCGGCCAATCAGCGCCGGGGCTGAAGCAGTTCTGGAAACACCGGTCGGGATGCCGTGGCTCTAGCTTGGACAGTTCCAGCGCGCCGCCGTCCCTAGGGGGGAGAGCGGCTCCCGCCGCGATGTGGCCACGGCGCGGCTCCGTGGATACAATTTGCGTCCGTGCTGCACCGTCTATGCAGCCGGTATCGAAAGGAATATCACGTGATCCGCACGCATGACGCCGGAACGCTCCGTATGGAGCACGTCGGCCAGGAAGTCGTTCTCGCTGGCTGGGTGGCCAAGCGTCGAGACCACGGCGGGGTCGCTTTCGTTGATCTGCGCGACGCCTCGGGCCGAGCCCAGGTGGTGGTGCGCGACGAACTGCTGGAGGCAACCGGCGCACACGACCTCCGAAACGAGTACTGCATCAAGGTGCGTGGTCGCGTCGAGCAGCGGCCGGAAGGTAACGAAAACCCCGACCTGGCCACCGGTGAGATCGAGGTGGCGATCGAGGAACTGGAGGTGCTGAACCCGTCGGCGCCGCTACCGTTCCAGATCGACGAGCGGGTGTCCGTCGGAGAAGAGGCCCGCCTCAAGTACCGGTACCTGGATCTGCGGCGGCCAAAGCCGGGCGCCAACATCCGGTTGCGCTCCAAGGTGAACCAAGCGGCCCGTCGAGTCCTGGAGAAGCACGACTTCGTCGAGATAGAGACCCCCACGCTGACCCGGTCCACCCCCGAGGGCGCGCGCGACTTCCTGGTGCCCGCCAGGCTCGCCCCCGGCTCCTGGTACGCGCTGCCGCAGTCTCCGCAGCTGTTCAAGCAGCTGCTCATGGTGGCTGGGATGGAACGCTACTACCAGATCGCGCGCTGCTACCGGGATGAGGATTTCCGCGCTGACCGCCAGCCCGAGTTCACCCAGCTCGACATCGAAATGAGCTTCGTGGATCAGGAAGACGTGATGGCGCTGGCCGAGCAGATCCTGGCCGAGATCTGGGCGCTGATCGGTGTGGAGCTGAGCACTCCCTTCCGTCGGATCACCTACCTCGAAGCCATGGACCGCTACGGCTCGGACAAGCCGGATCTGCGGTTCGACCTGGAGATCACCGAGCTCACGCAGTACTTCGCCGATACCAACTTCCGAGTGTTCCAGGCCCCCTACGTGGGAAGCATCGTGATGCCGGGCGGAGGAAGCCAGCCTAGACGCACCTTCGATGCCTGGCAGGAATGGGCCCGACAGCGCGGAGCGAAGGGCTTGGCCTACATCACCGTCAGCAACGAGGGCG
Source organism: Tessaracoccus sp. OH4464_COT-324 (assembly GCF_003932855.1). Lineage (GTDB taxonomy): Bacteria > Actinomycetota > Actinomycetes > Propionibacteriales > Propionibacteriaceae > Arachnia. Next base: position 313,796 of record NZ_RQYZ01000001.1, read on the forward strand.
AGCTGGGTGGCCCCGTGGCGAAGAACCTTTCTGAGAAGGAACTGGCGGGCCTGATGGAGGCCACCGGCGCGCAGCCCGGGGACTGCATCTTCTTCGCCGCCGGCGCCCGCGCGGCCTCGCAGGCCCTCCTGGGCGCCGCCCGCAACGAGATCGCCGTGCGCACTGGGCTCATCGACAGCAACGCGTGGAGCTTCGTCTGGGTGGTGGACGCGCCGCTGTTCAAGCCCACCGCCGAAGCCGCGGCGGAGGGCGACGTCGCGCTGGGCGACGGCCAGTGGACCGCGGTGCACCACGCGTTCACCTCGCCGAAACCGGAATGTCTGGACACGTTCGACACCGATCCCGGTGCCGCCCTCGCCTACGCCTACGACATCGTGTGCAACGGCAACGAAATCGGCGGCGGCTCCATCCGCATCCACCGCAGGGACATCCAGGAGCGCGTGTTCCGCGTGATGGGCATCGGGCAGGAAGAAGCGCAGGAGAAGTTCGGCTTCCTGCTGGAGGCCTTCCAATACGGAGCGCCCCCGCACGGCGGCATCGCATTCGGCTGGGACCGAATTGTGAGCCTGCTGAGCGGCGCGGAGTCGATCCGCGACGTCATCGCCTTCCCGAAGTCGGGAGGCGGCTTCGACCCGCTGACCGCCGCGCCAGCCCCCATCACCGCCGCCCAGCGCAAGGAAGCTGGCGTCGATTTCAAACCGGAGCCGAAGGAGCGCTGAGTACCGCTTTCGTTGAGGGGCTGCACTGAGTGCGGCCCCTCAACTTCGTTCCCGCCGGCACCACTATTGTGGTGGCCATATCGAGAGGAGACCGCATGGCCCTGAAAGATGCGTTGAGCTTCCGACGATCCATCCGCCATTATGATGAGGTGCCAGTCGACCCGGGCAGAGTAGAGCAGTGCCTACGATTGGCGCAGCTGGCGCCCAGCAGTTCCAACATGCAGTTGTACGAGTTCATCCATGTCGTGGATCCTCATTTGGTGGCCCGTCTTGCTGAGGCCTGCCTCGGGCAGCGCGGGGCCACAACGGCCAATCAACTCGTGGTATTCGTCACTCGACAGGACTTGTATCGGGTGCATGCGGCGCAAGTGCTCGACTTCGAGCGGGGAAACATCAGGCGAAACTCGCCCGCCGAAAAGGTGGCCAGACATACCCGGCATCGGGAGATCTACTACGGTCGCTTGATGCCTTTCATCTATGCCCGCGCGTGGGGACTGCTGGGCCTGGTCCGGAAGGCCGTCGCGGTGTTGGCGAGTCTGCGCAGGCCGATGCTCACCCGCGTCTCCGAGGCGGACATGAGGGTCGTCGTGCACAAGAGTTGCGCACTCGCGGCTCAGACCTTCCTGCTGGCGATGGCCGAGGAAGGTATAGATACCTGCCCGCTGGAGGGTTTCGACGAGCGTCGAGTGAAGCGAATCTTGCGGCTTCCGCGCGGTGCCGAGGTGTCGCTGATCGTGTCTTGTGGCATGCGCAAACCTGGCCGTGGATTGTGGGGGGAACGCTACCGATTGCCGTTTGATCAGGTGTATCGCAGGATCTAGCGCTGATCGGGTGACCCCCTCCTGGGTTAGCATCAGGACAAGCGCTCCACCTTCGGGGCGCTCCAGGGTGCGACCGACGCCCTGGAGGAAGGAATAGCCATGTCCACCAATGTTTCGGTTCTGCCGAGGTGGCGCAAGGTCCAGCTCATGCTGGTCGCTGTGCTGCTCGGACTCGCTTCGGGGCTCGTCGGACCGACGGCCCAAGCGGCAATCAGCACCAAGGCGGCGCAGTGGAATCTCGCCGCGATGTCCTATCTCCGCTACGAGCAGATCGACGGCGCGAACGGCCCGCAGACGAAGGACGCCGTCCGGCGTTTCCAAGCGGACCAGTGCCTCGCGGCTGACGGGGTCGTCGGCCCCAACACCGAGGCCAAGCTCAAGTCGGTGATGCGACAGGTCCAGGCCAAGGTCGGGGTGGCCCAAGACGGTCTGGCCGGACCGGCGACCAAGGAGGCGATCAAGCGTTTCCAAGCCCAGAACGGCCTCACCGCTGACGGGTATGCCGGCCCGGCAACGTTCGCGAAGATGGGCATCCCACGAACGTGTTCGGCCCCGCCGGCGCCTCCGCCCGGTGGCGGGTCGTCCGGGGTCGTCCAGCCCGTGCTCAGCCCGTCGTCGGGGGTGGCGTGCGCGCCGAATACCCGAGACCTCGGCGTGCACGACGGCTACTCGAGGGGAAAGAAAATCAGGGTGCGGCTGTGCGCGATTCCTGGTTTCCGCAGCACGAGCTCCGAGAGCACTCCGGGCAGCCCTTACTACATCAAGAACGCGAACCGCGAGGTGATCGTGAACTCGCGGGTGTCCGGGCCCGTGCTGTCGATGTTCGACGCGGCGCGCAGGGAGGGCCACCTGCTGCGGGCCAACTCCAGCTTCAGGAGTCACGCCCACCAGTCCGCGTTGTGGGCGGCCAATCCTGATTCCAGGCTGGTGGCTCGCCCCGGGTACTCCGCCCACCAGGCAGGCCTCGCCATCGACATCTTCGGAATCAAGGGGAAGAGGCCGGGAGCGTCCTGCGCTAACAGGGCACAGGACCCCAAGAATCCGCAGTATCGGTGGCTGCGCAGCAACGCGCACCGGTTCAGCATCAAGCAGTACGCCGCCGAAGCGTGGCACTGGGACTACTTGCCGCTGAGCAACCGCTGCTAGTCGTCTGATTTAGGGGCTGGGTCTTCGCGTACGCGAGGGCCCAGTTCTGTTGTGTCAGGCCATCGCCTCACGTCCAAAGTGGCATTTACCTGCGGTTTGGTTGTTTTCAAGTGGCCCTTCCGCCTGTTAGCCTGGCCGCATGTGCTCGCCGGGGGGCGAGCATTCCAGGGGTGAAGCTCACCCCAGGGGGAAGGAACAACGATGTCCAACAACAACCGAACCGGCACCCGGCTCCGCAGCATCAAGCTGCTGCTCGTTGCTCTGCTGCTCGGCGTGACCGGCGGCTTGGTGGCGCCATCCGCAGCCTCGGCCGCACCGCTCAGCACGCAGCGCGTGCAGTGGAACCTGGCGGCCATGTCCTACCTCAAGTACTCAGACGCCGACGGCGTTAGCGGCCCCAAAACCACCGCTGCGGTGAAGCAGTTCCAGGCGGACCAGTGCCTGGCGGCCGACGGCGTCGTCGGCCCGGCTACGGACGCTCGGCTCCAGTCGGTGATGCGGCAGATCCAGGCGAAGGTGGGCGTGACGCAGGACGGCGCTGCGGGTCCGGCGACCCGGGACGCGATCAAGGCGTATCAGGCGCGCAACGGCCTCACGGCCGACGGCTATGCCGGGCCAGCCACGTTCGCGAAGATGGGGTTGACCCGCACCTGCACGCCGCCCTCCGGGGGAGGCTCCTCGCAGGTCATCCACCCGCTGAGCGCTGCGTCTGACAGAGTGGCGTGTGCCGCGGGCACGCGCGACCTCGGCGTTCATCAGGGCTTCTACCAAGGCAAGGGGATGAAGGTTCGGCTGTGTGCCATCCCTGGCTTTGCCAGCACCGGCGCGGAGAGCACCCCGGGCAGCAGGTACTACATTAAGGGCGCAAACCGGGAAGCCATTGTGAACGCCCGGGTTTCGGGCCCCGTCCGTGACCTGTTTGCCGCCGCCAAGCGCTCCGGCGTCACGATGCGCGCCGGGTCTACGTTCCGCTCGAACGCGCACCAGACGGCGCTGTGGAACAACAATCCTGATCCGCGGATGGTCGCACGACCGGGAACCTCCGCGCATCAGGGCGGCTACGCCATCGACTTCTCCGGCATCACCGCGAAGAATAGGAACGCCACCTGTGCCACGCGGGCGACGCAGTGGGGCAACGCCCAATACAAGTGGCTGCGCGGCAACGCGAGCCGGTTCGGCATGAAGCAGTACGCCGTCGAGGCGTGGCACTGGGACTTCCTGCCGCTGAACAGCCGCTGCTCGTAGGGCAAACGCTTCGGCTGGGTCCCCGCCACGTGTGGGGGCCCAGCCGTTTTCATGCGCTTCAAGCCCTTGGCCACAGCGTGCTTGCGCTTCCGCGCCCGGGCGCGCCCGCGCAAGGAGTCGAGAACCGAGCCAACAGAACCACCCCGGTGATGACGCACGGCGCCCGCTGGGGACAAGGAACAGGGGAACGTTCCACCCGTTTGCGTAGAGTTGGGGGCGTGTCCACAGATTTGTTCGGCAACCCGATTGACGAACGGCCGGTGGGTTCCCTGGGCGACGCGCGCGACGAGGGGGCACCGCTGGCCGTTCGGATGCGCCCGCGCAGCCTGGACGAGATCGTAGGCCAGCAACATTTGCTTGCCCCCGGCTCGCCGCTGCGGCGCCTGGTCGAAGGCCAGCCGATGAGCGTTTTCCTCTGGGGGCCGCCGGGGGTCGGCAAGACCACGCTGGCCAGCATCGTGTCTCGCGGGTCTGGTGCGCGTTTCGTCGAGGTTTCCGCGGTGAACGCCGGGGTCAAGGAAATTCGCGCCGAGCTCGAAGCCGCCCGGCGGGCTCTGCAGCACGGGCGGCCCACGGTGTTGTTCATCGACGAGGTGCACCGCTTCTCCAAGACTCAGCAGGACGCGCTGCTGCCCGCCGTCGAGAACCGCATCGTCACCTTGATCGCTGCCACCACCGAGAACCCGTCGTTCTCGGTGATCTCCCCGCTGCTCTCCCGTTCGCTGCTGCTTAGGCTGAAGCCTCTGGAGGATGCCGACATCGCGCAGCTGGTTGAGCGGGCGGTCCGCGACGAGCGTGGGCTGGGCGGGTCGATCCTGCTTCCCGACGAAGTTAGGAACGAGCTGGTCCGCATGGCCGGGGGAGACGCGCGACGTGCGCTCACCTACCTGGAGGAGGCGGCAGCCAGCGCGGAAGCCTTGCAGGAGAAGGAAATCACGCTGCCGATACTGGCCAGCGCAGTTGATCGGGCCACCCTGCGCTACGACCGCGACGGCGACCAGCACTACGACGTGATCTCAGCCTTCATCAAATCGGTGCGCGGCTCAGACGTGGACGCGGCCCTGCACTACCTGGCGCGGATGCTTGAGGCGGGGGAGGACCCGCGCTTCATCGCCCGCCGTCTTGTGATCTCTGCTTCGGAGGATGTTGGACTCGCGGCTACGAACGTGCTGCCCACCTGCGTAGCTGCGGCACAGGCCGTGCAACTCATCGGGATGCCGGAGGCCCGGATCACGCTGGCGCACGCCACCGTCGTGGCAGCAACCGCGCCAAAATCTAACGCGGCCTACGTGGCGATTGGCCGAGCTCTCGAAGATGTGGCGGCCGGGAGGGGCAGTAGCGTGCCGTTGCACCTGCGCGACGGCTCGGCCCGGGCGAGTCGCGAGGCGGGACACGGGCAGGGCTACAAGTACGCACACGACTACCCGCACAACATCGTCGCTCAGCAGTACCTGCCCGACGACCTCGTCGGCACACACTATTACGAGCCGACCGCCAACGGGGCGGAAGCGACGATCGCGCAGCGTCTCCGCTCGATCCGTTCGGTGCTCTCGGATAGAGTTACGCCGGAAAAGTTGTCAGGAGGGTCAGATGGGCGTTGTTGAGCTGGCCGCGATTCTCGCGGCCGTTGCGCTGTGCGTTCTGGTGGCGTTGGCGGCGCCGCCGCTGCTGCGGCTGCGGCGCACGCTGGCCCAGGCCGAGCGGACCCTTGGGGAGCTGAACGAACGTGCGCTGCCCATCCTCGACAAGCTGGACCAGCTGGTCGACGATGCCAATGAGGAACTCAGAAACGTGTCTGACGTGCGTAGGGATGCGGGTCTCGTCGCCTCGCGGGCGGCGGATGTCTCTGCTGATGCCGCCCAGTTCTCGCACCTCGTGGGTGCGGTGTTCCAGAAGCCCCTCATCAAGACCGCGGCATTCACCTATGGAGTACGCAAGGCGATCGGAGGCAAGCGGTGAAGGGCCCTTTCTGGTTCCTGGCAGGTGTAGCGAGTACCGTATACGTCCTCGTCAAGGGCCACAAACTCTACAAGGAGCACGTTCCCGAATGGTTGCAGCGTCAGCTGGAGCGACGCCTCGACACCGCAATGGTCGATCTGGGCCGGTTCAGCGCCACATTTCGCACCGCCATGGCTGAACGTGAAGCCGAGCTTCGTAACGAACTGATTACCCCGGAGAACGAGAATGAAAACTGACGACATCCTGCGCCGTTTTATCGAGCATTTCGCTCGACGTGAGCACGCCGTTGTACCCAGCGCCTCCCTGCTATACAACGATCCGACGCTCCTCTTCGTAAACGCGGGCATGGTGCCGTTCAAGCCATATTTCATGGGCGACGAGCCGGCGCCCTTCCAGCGCGCGGTGTCCGTCCAAAAGTGTGTGCGCACCCTGGACATCGACGAAGTGGGTAAGACCACCCGACATGGCACTTTCTTCCAGATGCTTGGCAACTTCGCGTTCGCCGACTACTTCAAGGAGGAAGCCATCAAGTTCGCCTGGGAACTTGTCACCGGAAGCGAGGCCGACGGTGGCCTCGGCTTCGACGGAGACAAGATCTGGGTCACCGCCCTGCACGGCGATCAGGAGACCATCAACTTCTGGCAGCAGGTCGGGGTGCCACGCGAGCACATTCAGGAGCGGGGGCTGAAAGACAACTACTGGCACATGGGCGTCCCAGGGCCGGGAGGACCGTGCTCCGAGATCTATGTGGATCGAGGTCCCGCTTTCGGCCCTGACGGCGGCCCGGAGGCCGATGAAGACCGTTTCCTGGAGATCTGGAACCTCGTTTTCCAGCAGGAGGAACTCTCTGCGGTGCGGGCCAAGGACGACTTCGACGTGTTGCGCCCCCTGCCCAGCAAGAACATCGACACCGGCGCGGGCCTTGAGCGAATCGCATACTTGAAGCAGGAAGTCGCGAACCTGTTCGAAACCGACCAGGTCTACCCGGTGATCCTCAAAGCGTCGGAGATGAGTGGCAAGCGCTACGGCGCCGATCAGCAAGACGACATCAGGTTGCGCGTCGTCGCGGATCACGTGCGTAGTGCCCTCATGCTGATGACCGACGGTGTGGCCCCCGGCAACGAGGCACGCGGCTACGTTCTTCGTCGCTTGTTGCGCCGCGTGATTCGTGCGATGCGCCTGCTGGGCGTGCACGACCCGGTGCTCGGCGAGCTCCTGCCGGTTTCCAAGGCCTGTATGGAGAACTCCTACCCGGAAATCACCGATCAGTGGGGCCGCGTCTCGACCGCCGCCGCTGCCGAGGAAGAGACGTTCCGCCGTACGCTGCAAGCGGGCACCGTGATGTTCGAGGGGGCGGTTAAGGCAGCCAAGCGGGAAGCCAGCGTGACCCTGCCCGGGGACGCCGCGTTCAAGTTGCATGACACCTACGGCTTCCCGATCGACCTCACCCTTGAGATGGCGGCTGAGCAAGGCCTGGCGGTCGATCGAAAGGCGTTTGACTCGCTGATGCGCGAGCAGAAGGATCGCGCTCGCGCCGATGCCAAGGCCAAGAAGGGAGGGCAGTCCAACCCGGAGGCCTACCGGAAGCTACGGGAGGCGGGGGAGACCCCGTTCACCGGGTACACGGAACTTGGGCTCGCCACGAAGGTGCGCGGCATCATTGCCGACGGGCAGATCGTCGACCGCGCGCTCGACGGTAGCACCGTCGAAATTGTGCTGGAGGAGACGCCATTCTACGCCGAGGCTGGTGGCCAGGACGCTGACCATGGCCTGATCCTGGGCGATGGGTTCTCGCTTGAGGTACTCGACGTGCAGCGGCCCGTCCCCGGGCTCGTCGTTCACCGGGTAGCCGTATCCGGCGAGGTGTCGGGCGGCGTGCAGGTGGAAGCCACCGTTGACGCGGCGCTCAGGCACGCCGCCTGCCAGGCGCACACCGCGACGCACATCGTGCACGCCGCGCTCCGGGAACTTGTGGGGTCCAGCGCCACCCAGGCCGGCTCGTACAACAAGCCGGGCTATCTGCGATTCGATTATTCGGCGGCCACGGGAATGAGCGACGCACTGCGCCGCGAGGTGGAGGAACGTGCCAACCGGGCCATCCTCGACAACTTCGAAGTGACCGCTCAGGAAATGCGGCTCGAAGATGCCAAGGCGCTCGGCGCGATGGCCATGTTCGGCGAGAAATACCCGCCGGTCGTGCGGATGGTGGAGCTGGCCGGGCCCTGGTCACGAGAGCTGTGCGGGGGAACGCACGTCGCCACCACCGCCCAGATCGGCGTGCTGAATCTGCTCAGCGAGCAGTCCATCGGCTCGGGTGTCCGCCGAGTCGAGGCACTCGTATCGACCGAAGCCTTCAGACAGTTCGCCGCCGAGCGGGCGCTCGTGCGCGAGTTGACCGACACGCTGCGAGTCTCGCCCGACCAGCTGTCCGAGCGGGTGAGTAAGCTCATCACGCAGCTCAAGTCCGCGGAGAAGCAGATCGCGCAGCTGCAGGCTGCCCAGCTGTTGGCGGGGGCCGACAAGCTGCTGGAGCGGGTGGAAACGGTGGGCGATGTGCAGCTGCTCGCGGCCGAGGTTCCGGGGGTGTCCGGGGGCGACCTGCGCACCCTGGCGACCGATCTGCGGGCCCGCCTGACGGGCGCCGTGGTCGTCGCCCTCGTCGGCGGAACCGATAAGCCTGCCGCGATCGTGGCCACCAGCGACGAGGCGCGCGCACTGGGCTTGAAAGCTGGCGTGCTGATTCGGGATGTGTGTGCCACGCTGGGTGGAAAGGGCGGCGGAAAGGATGATCTTGCCCAAGGCGGCGGGTCTGATGTGGCCAAGGCCACCGAGGCGCTCGCCACGCTACGGCAAGCGGTAGCGAATGCCTGACCGCGCGCGCCTCGCAATCGACTGGGGCAAGGCTAGAATCGGCGTGGCCGCATCCGCGGCCCACACCAGCTTCGCCTACCCCGTGGCCACGGTAGCCGCTGGCGAGGACGAGTTCCGCGAGTTGCTTGCGCTGATCGAGGAACACCGTCCGGAGGTGATCTACGTCGGCCTGCCCATCAACCTGCGGGGTGAGCACGGCCCGGCGGCCAAGTTCGTTGTCGGGAAGGCCCGTGCCCTGCAAATCAAGCTGCCCGACATCCCGATTCGGCTCGTCGATGAGCGGATGAGCACGGCGGCGGCGTCGCGTAGTCTGGGCGGGGCGGGAAAGAACACCAAGGCTCAGCGCGGCATCATCGACCAGGCGGCGGCAGTCGAGATTCTGCGTAGCGCACTAGACGGCGAGGAACGCACCGGCACCATCGTCGGCGAGGCTGTGAGGAGATAGCGATGGACGAAGAGAGAACCATCAACTGGTCCTACGTGAGCTACCGAGCAAAGGGAGCGATCGCGGTGGTCATCGCCTTCGCGGTACTGCTCGGCGGTGGCTGGTACACGTTCGACTGGGTACGCGACACCTATGTGCAGCTCACTACCCCGGACGATGACTACGTGGGGGAGGGGAAGGACGACGTGGAGGTGGTCATCCCGCGAGGCGCGGGGATCACGCAGATCGGTGACATCCTCTACGAGGCGGGCGTGGTCAAATCGGTGCGCAAGTTCCGCTCGGTCGCCTCCCGCTCCGGGCGCTCCAACGAACTGCACTTCGGCCGTTTCAAGCTGCGCAAGGAACTGCCGGCCAAGACCGCGTTCGAGATGTTGCTCGACCCGAAAAACATCGAACGTCTCAAGGTGGTCTTCCCCGAAGGCTGGACGGTGACGCAACAGCACGACCGCATTCGCAACAAGCTCGGGGTCTCGGAGGACGCCGTCACCGCTGCGGTCAATGCACGCGGGGAACTCGGTCTGCCCGATTGGGCCAACAACTCTTTGGAGGGATTCCTGTTCCCAGCCAGCTACGACGTCGAAGAGCCCGTCAATCCGTTCAATGTGATGAAAAGCCAGGTGAACCAGTTCAAGACCGTGGTCTCGCGTGTGGGCTTGGAAAAGCGTGCGGCGGAGATCGGGCGCACACCGTTGGAGGTCCTGACCGTCGCCTCCATCATCGAAGCCGAGGTACACATCCCCGAGTATCAGCCGCTCGTCGCAGCCGTGATCTACAACCGGCTCGAAAAAGGCATGAAACTAGAGATGGACTCCACGGTGCACTACGTGGTGGGCAAGAAGGGGAAGGTGACGACCACGCGGGAGGACCGAAATGTCGAATCGCCCTACAACACCTACTACACCGAGGGCCTTCCTCCCGGTCCGATCTCGAACCCCGGCGAATCCGCGATCCGAGCGGCCCTCAGCCCACCGGAGACCGAGGACCTCTTCTTCGTGACGGTGGACCTCGATACCGGTGAGACGAAGTTCGCCCCCACTCGGGAGGAACACGACAAAAACGTCCTTCAGTTCCAAGCGTTCTGCAGCGCAAACCCAGGACGATGCTAGGCCGAACGCGAGTTGCGGTCATCGGCTACCCGGCCGAGCATTCGCTGTCGCCCGCCATCCACTCCGCGGGCTACCGGCTGCACGGCCTCGACTGGCTCTACTCGGCCGTCACGCTCCGTCCCGAGGAACTTGAAGGTTTCGTCACCGCGAGACTACGTGACTCCACTTGGGCCGGGCTCAGCGTGACCGCGCCGCACAAGGAGGCCATCGTCGGCTACGGGCAGGGAAACGAAGACGTGCTCCTGCTGGGAGCGGCCAACACCCTGATCCTCGGGGAGTCGCCTAGCCTGGCGAACACAGATGTGACCGGCTTCATCCGTGCCTGGCGGGCGAAGGGATCCGGTCGCGTGCGGACTCTCACCATTGTCGGTGCCGGGGCGACCGCAAGATCGGTGCTGCTCGCTGCGTCGCGCCTGGGCGTCGACGAGGTGACGGTCGCGGTGCGCAACCCGAGCCGGGCCGCAGACCTGATCGCACTCGCTGACGTCTTGGGCATCGCCCATCAGGTGGTGGCGCTGGACGAGCGCCTACCCAGCGTCGAGTTGCTGGTCAGCACCATCCCAGCCGCCGCCACCGTCGAGTGTGCCGAAGCATGGGCGGAATCAGCCGAGCGCGTCTTCGACGTGGTCTACGACCCGTGGCCCACCCCTCTCGGGGCTGCAGCCTCTGCCCGGGCGATACCAGCGCTGAACGGGCTGGATTTGCTCGCGGGCCAGGCCGTTGACCAGTTCCGTCTGATGACCGGCCTTGACGTGACCTTTGAGTTCTGCCGTTCAGCAGCCGAGCGGGAACTGCGACGGCGGTTGCAGGTCTGAGAGAATTACCGCCATGCTTCGATACCTGACCGCTGGAGAGTCACACGGCCAGTCCCTGATCGCGACTTTGGAGGGCATCCCCGCCCACGTGCGCGTCGGCGAGTGCGAGATCGCGCGCAACCTGGCCCGGCGTCGACTGGGCGTGGGGCGGGGGGCCCGGATGAAGTTCGAGGCGGACGACCTGCGCCTGCTCGGTGGTTTCCGGCATGGCGAGACTCTGGGCTCTCCGATAGCCATCGAGATCGGCAACAGCGAGTGGTCCAAATGGCAGCAGGTCATGGCTCCGGGGGAGATATCTGCCGACGAGGTGGACGCCTCCGCGCGTAATGCTGCGCTGACCCGCCCCCGGCCGGGGCACGCCGACCTCGTCGGTATGCAGAAGTATGATTTCGCTGAGGCCCGTCCCATCCTGGAACGGGCCTCAGCGAGGGAAACAGCGGCGCGTGTGGCGCTTGGTACCGTGGCGCAAGCCTTCCTCGAACAGGCCCTCGGCGTCCAGATCCTGAGCCACGTCGTGGAGCTTGGCCCGGTCAAGGTTTCGGGCGGGCTACCGGAGTACGCCGACCTGGCGGCTATCGACGCCGACCCGGTGCGCTGCTTTGACGCTGAGGCCTCCCTGCTCATGCAGGCGGAGGTCGCGGATTGCCACAAGTCCGGCGATACCCTCGGTGGTGTCGTCGAGGTGCTTGCTTACAATGTGCCGCCGGGCCTTGGGTCACACATCCAGGGTGACCGCCGTCTGGACTCACGGTTGGCCGGCGCGCTGATGGGCATTCAGGCGATTAAGGGCGTCGAGATGGGCGATGGCTTCGAGCTGGCTCGTTCACGCGGGTCCCGGGCACACGACGAGATCCTGCCGGGTCTGCGTCGTGCCAGTGGCCGCTCGGGGGGAACCGAGGGCGGAATGTCCACCGGCGAGGTGTTGCGCGTGCGGGCTGCGATGAAGCCCATCGCTACGGTCCCGAGGGCGCTGGCTACCGTCGACATCACAACCGGCGAAGTGGCCAAGGCACACCACCAGCGTTCCGACGTTTGCGCGGTGCCCGCCGCGGGCGTCGTGGCTGAGGCGATGATGGCCTTGGTGCTCGCTGAGTGCGCGCTGGAAAAGTTCGGCGGTGATTCGGTTGCGGAGACGAGACGCAACGCGGAGGCGTATCTCGCTGATCTATCGGCGCGCGGGCTGGGGCTCGCATGACGATCGTGCTCATCGGCGCCCCTGGAGCGGGCAAGACAACCGTCGGTAAGCGGCTGGCGCGGAAGCTGGGCAAGACGTTCACGGACGTTGACCAGCGGATCGAAGAGGTTCTGGGCAAGCCGATACGCGAGATCTTCGCGGACGAAGGAGAGGCCTACTTTCGCGCGGCTGAGGAGGAGGCCACGCTGGAATTGTTGATGAGCGCGGAGGTGCTTTCGCTCGGCGGCGGGGCGGTCCAGAACCCAAGAATCCGAGAAGCGCTCACCGGCCACGACGTCATCTGGTTGAAGGTGAGCGTGGGACAGGCTGCCCGACGCATCGGCATGAACAGGGCGCGCCCCCTGATGCTGGGCAACGTCCGGGGCACGCTGGTGAAGCTGCTGCGCGAACGTGACCCACTGTACGCTTCGGTGGCCACCCAGGTCGTCGAGACAGACGGGCGCGGTTCGAGTGAGGTGGCTGATCAACTCGCGAAGGAGCGGATGTGAGCGCAGCGTTGCCGTACGAAGTTCACCTGGGGCATGAGGCCATCAGGCGTCTCGCCGACGTGGTCGCGCCCTTCGGGCGTGTGGCTGTGGTCTATCCGGGAGAGCTGCCGATCCTGGCGGACTGGGTGAGCGCCGAGCTGACGGATCCGGTGCTCATTCCGGTGCCGAGCGGAGAAGCGGCCAAGACGTCCGAGGTGCTGGCTGCCTGCTGGGGCGCGCTTGCTGAACACGGTTTTACCCGCGACGACTGCATCGTGGGCGTGGGCGGCGGCACGACGACGGATCTGGCGGGATTCGTTGCGGCGACGTGGCTCAGGGGGGTCGCCTACGTCGCGGTGCCAACGACCGTGCTGGCGATGGTGGACGCGGCGGTGGGCGGCAAGACCGGGATCAACCTGCCTGCGGGCAAGAACCTGGTTGGGGCCTTCTACGAGCCAGCTGCGGTGATCTGCGATTTTGCTGTGCTCGCAACGCTGAGTGATGCGGAGATCCGCTCGGGTATGGCTGAGGTGGTGAAGTGCGGCTTCATCGCCGACCCGAGGATTCTTGACCTGGTCACGCGCCCGGATCGGCTGGATCCGGGCAGCAGCACTTTCGCCGAACTGGTCGGCAGGGCGGTGCGGGTGAAGGCTGATGTGGTCGCTGGAGACTTTCGGGAAGCCACTTCGATCGGCAACCGAGTCGGTCGAGAGGCGCTTAACTACGGGCACACCCTTGGCCACGCCATCGAGGCGCACTCGGGGTTCACGTGGCGCCACGGTGAGGCCATCTCCGTGGGCATGGCCTGGATAGGTCGGGTTTCGCGCGCCGCGCTGGGCCTGGACGACGACGTGGTCACCCTGCATACCGAGCTGCTGGCCGGTATCGGCTTGCCCGCTCAATACGATGGTTCTTTTGTTGATCTGCGTCGGATAATGAGTTTGGATAAGAAGGCACGCGGAGCCAAGCTGCGTTTGGTCGGGTTGGGGGAGTTGGCAGAGCCAGTGATGATCGTCGATCCCCCGGAGTGTTTGATGGAGGCTTGCTATGACGAGCTCGGACGAGGAGCCTAGGGGATATCTGCTTGCCTTGACGCACATCCAGGAGGCTATTCTCTCCGGGGATTTGCGGGTGGGCGACAAACTCCCGAGTGAACGCGAACTGGCGGGAGAACTCGGGGTGAGCCGCGGCGCTGTCCGGGAGGCCATCCGAGTTCTGCAGGCCTACGGGATTTTGGAATCCCAACCCGGTCCTGGACGGGGCACCAGGGTCATCGCGATGCAGTCCAGGGCGCTCGGCAAGCTGTTTCGGCTGCACGTGGCCACCGCGTCACAGTCCAGGGAGGATCTGTCCGAAACTCGGATCGCGCTGGAGCGGGCCACCTGCAAGCTAGCGGCCGAGACCTGCTCCGACGAGGACCTGGAGCGGCTGACGCACATCGTCGATTCGATGGATGCAACTCAGGAGCTGACGATGTTCAACGACCTGGACACCAGCTTCCACAAGGAGATCGCCCGCGTGGCGGGCAACCCGCTCCTGGGAGACCTGACCGCGGCCATCCGGTCGGCGTTGCGCAATCCTATTCTCTTCGCGTCCCTCGAACTGCGTGGCTGGGGAGAGCTGCGTGAAAGGCTGTGTGTGGAGCACCGGGGGATACTTGACGCGATTAAGAGCCGCGACGGCCAAAGGGCTGCCGACTTGGTGGAAGCACACATCAGGAACGCCGCGAACACACTTTTTGCGCGATAACCGCCCCAAGTTGCGCTGAGGCAGGATAGACTGTCTACAATTGGTAGTACCAATTGGAACGATGGAGTTCTCATGATCATATTAGAGCAATTTACGCCTGACGTAAATCCACTGGGGTCTCAGTGGCTGTCCGCCCTGGTGGCGGTGTTGCCGATTGTCGCGATGCTCGTGACGCTCGGCGTGCTTCGCTGGAAGGCCCACAACGCCGCCATCTTCTCGTGGGGCGTGGCGCTTCTGGTGGCGATCTTCGCCTTCAAGATGCCCGTCATCACCTCCCTGTCCGCCAGCGCCCAAGGCTTCCTCTACGGTCTCTTCCCGATCGTCTGGATCCTGTTGACGGCGATCTGGATGTACGAGGTGACCGTCGCATCGGGCCGGTTCGAAGATCTTCGCCGGACCTTCTTCCTGATCTCCGACGACCCGCGCGTCGTCGGCCTGATCATCGCCTTCTGCTTCGGCGGCCTGCTGGAAGCGCTGGCCGGCTACGGCGCCCCCGTGGCCATCACCGCGGCGATGCTGATCGCGGTCGGCTTCTCCCCGGTCAGGGCGGCGATGGTTGCGCTGCTGGCCAACACCGTTCCCGTCGCCTTCGGCGCGGTCGGCCTGCCTGTCGTCGTCGCTGCCGACGTCGCGCAGCTGGACGTGATGGCCATCTCCCCAATTACCGGCCGGATTACGGCCATGCTGAGCCTCGTCGTTCCCTTCCTCATCCTGCTCGTGATGGATGGGCGCAAGGGCCTCAAGCAGTGTTGGCCGATCGGCCTGGTGATCGGATTGTCCTTCGGCGCAACCAAGTGGGTGGTCAGCTCCACGCCGCTGTTCAACCTCACCGAGATGTTCGCTGCCGTGGTCAGCGTCGCGATAACCCTGGTGTTCCTCCGCTTCTGGAAGCCCTCCGGAAGCGCGGAAGTGGCTCCGAGGATCAGCGTCCTGCTTGCCCCCGAGGTAGAGCAGAAGTGGGTGCCGAAGAAGGCCTCCGACGGCGACGCCCCGGAGCTGACCGGCAGCCGGATCTTCATGGCCCTCGTGCCGTACATCATGGTCATCGTGGTGTTCGGAATCGCCGCCATCCCGGCGATCAAGAGCTTCCTGAAGAGCCTGGACGTGAGCTGGGCCTGGCCCTTGCTCGATGGTCTGATGACCTATGACGGGAAGAAGGCTGCGCACCAGGCATACACCCTGCTGTGGGCGTCGTCGCCGGGCATTCTGCTGGCCTTTGTGGCGCTGGCCACCGGCATCGTGTACCGGATGAGCATCAGCGAGATCTTCACCGTGCTCGGCAAGAACGTGATGAAGATGCGTTTCTCGGCCCTCACGATTGGCTTCGTCGTGGCTCTCGCCTATGTCATGGGCGATTCGGGCCAGACGCTCGCTCTCGGCCTGTTCATCGCGGGCGCCGGCGCATTCTACGCCGCGCTGTCTCCGATCCTCGGCTGGATCGGCACCTACGTGACAGGATCGGACACCTCGGCCAACATCCTGTTCTCCGGCCTGCAATCCACCGTCGGCACCCAGATTGGTGAGGGCAGCCACCTCGGCGTCCAGGCCATGCGTGAGCTGCTCGTCGGCTCCAACGCCTCTGGCGGCGTCGTCGGCAAGATGATCTCGCCGCAGTCCCTCACGATCGCCGCGACCTCCATCGGCCTCGCCGGCGCCGAATCCGTGATCCTGCGGAAGGTCTTCAAGTGGAGCATCGTTCTGCTCCTGCTGATGTGCGTGATTACCGGCCTGATGTCCACCCCAGCCCTCAGCTGGCTGATCTGAAAGGAAGAACCGTGACTAGCGTTGCACAGCCCGGAGTGGGCGTGCAGGTTGCGCTCTTCGCTACCTGTATCGCCGACACCATGAAACCTTCCGTGCCCATCGCGACAGTCAAACTGCTGGAGCGTCTCGGCTGCAAGGTGGTTTTCCCCAAGCGGCAGACCTGCTGCGGCCAGATCATGGCAAACACCGGCTACTACAAAGAGACCGTCCCAACGATCAAGAACTACGTCAAGTCGTTCGAGAACTATGACTACGTGGTCGCCCCCTCGGGCTCCTGTGTTGGCTCGGTGCGGCACCAGCATGAGATGATCGCCCGCAAGATGGGCGACTCAGTGCTTGCCGACGAGGCCGCGAACGCGGCGAGCCGCACCTACGACATCGCGGAGTTCCTCGTCGATGTCCTGGGAGTCGTTGACGTGGGAGCCTACTTCCCGCACAAAGTCACGTACCATCCGTCCTGCCACGGTAAGCGCATCACGAAGCTGGGCGATCGCCCTTACCAGCTGCTGCGCGCGGTCGAGGGTCTGGAACTGCTTGAGCTGCCCAACGCGGATCAGTGCTGCGGGTTTGGTGGAACCTTCTCCATCAAGAACTCCGACATGTCCGTGGCGATGGCCGAAGACAAGGCCAACTGCGCGATCGACAGTGGGGCGGAGTACCTGACCGGAGGCGACCACGCCTGCCTGATGAATGTGCAGGGCATCCTGCACCGGAACAAGTCCAACGTCCAGACCATCCACCTTGTGGAGATTCTCGCAAGCACGAAGGAGGACCCGCGATGACTGTCGAACGACTCACTCCCGCGCCGCCTGAAGGGGCTTGGCTGGGCATCCCGCCATTTCCCAAGGCGGTCAAGGAGGAGCTGAAGAACGAGACCCAGCGCAAGAACCTGCGGCACGCCACCAGCACCATCCGTGCGAAGCGCGTGATCCGGGCCTCCGAGGTGCCTAACTGGGAAGAGCTCCGCACCGCGGGTGAGCAGATCAAGAACCGGGTTGGCCGTCACCTGGATCACTACCTGCTTCAGGCCGAGCAGGCCATGACCGCCGCCGGCATCAAGGTGCACTGGGCGCGCGACGCCGCAGAGGCCAACGAGATCGTCACCGCGATCGCGAAAGAAAAGGGCGTCGAGGAGGTCGTCAAGATCAAATCGATGGTCACCCAGGAGATCGATCTCAACGAGCACCTGGAACGCCAGGGCATCGCGGCCTGGGAAACCGATCTCGCGGAACTGATCGTTCAGCTGGGACACGACCTGCCGTCGCACATCCTGGTGCCAGCCATTCACCGCAACCGCTCAGAGGTGCGCGATATCTTCGCCCGGGAGATGGGCAGGTACGGAAAGGCCGCGCCGGAGGGCATCTCCGACGATCCGCCCGAACTGAC
This sequence comes from Tessaracoccus sp. OH4464_COT-324, assembly GCF_003932855.1. Classification (GTDB taxonomy): domain Bacteria; phylum Actinomycetota; class Actinomycetes; order Propionibacteriales; family Propionibacteriaceae; genus Arachnia. The sequence goes on from NZ_RQYZ01000001.1 coordinate 331,484, forward strand.
CGCAGCCGCGCGGGCCCATCTGCGGGAGAAGTTCCTGCGGGCGAAGATGGCCGTTTCCGGTGGCAACTTCATCGTCGCCGAGACGGGCACCCTCGTCATCGTCGAGTCTGAGGGCAACGGCCGCATGTGCCTCACGCTGCCCGAGACGCTTGTCAGCGTCGTCGGCATCGAGAAGATCGTTCCGACCCTGCAAGATCTTGAGGTGTTCCTCAAGCTCCTTCCGCGCTCGTCCACGGGCGAGCGAATGAACCCCTACACCTCCATGTGGACCGGCGTCCGCCCCGGGGACGGCCCCCAGGACCTGCACGTCGTGCTCCTCGACAACGGCCGCACCGATGTGCTCTCCGATCCGTTGGGCCGGGCTGCGCTGCGCTGCATCCGGTGTTCAGCTTGCCTGAACATCTGCCCGGTGTACGAACGTGCGGGCGGTCACGCCTACGGTTCGCCCTACCCGGGCCCGATCGGCGCGATCCTGAACCCGCAGCTCAGAGGCATCGAAAGCAAGAACGACCAAGCATTGCCTTTCGCGTCGACGCTGTGTGGGGCATGTGTCGAGGTTTGCCCGGTGAAAATCCCCTTCACAGACATCCTGCTGGACCAGCGCAGGCGCGTGGTCGAGTACAAGACCAGCCAGCGTCCGCGCATCGAGCAGGGACTCATGAAGGGCGCGAACTGGGTGATGAAGAAAGGCTCGCACCTGGGCTTCGTGCAAAACGGCTCCAAGCTCGCTGGCCGTGTCTTCGGGAAGCGGTGGATCGGCAAGATGCCTCTGCCGCTGGTGAACAAGTGGACCGGTTCCCGTGACGTCGAGCCGCCGCCAAAGCAAACGTTCCGCGACTGGTGGAAGAAGGAAAGGGGAGATCAGTGAGTGCGAAGGAGGAGATCCTCGGGCGGATTCGCTCGGCCCTGAGCGACGTGCCGAAGTCCGCGCCAGAGCAGGACGTGCCCATTGAGTGGCGATACGTCCAGCCGCTGGCGACCGTGGATGTGCTGGCGGACCTCATCGAAAAGGTCGAGGACTACAAAGCCACCGTCGTTACGGTTGGGCCGACTGAGGTTGCTGAAGCCATCGTCGATGGCCTGAAGCGGTTGGGCAGCCATGCCGTGGTTCTGCCCGCTGGCCTCGATAAGGAGTGGGTGGCAGCCGTCGAGCGGACGGGCCTGCCCATCCACTACGACGAACCCCAGCTCACACACTTCGAGTTGAACGCGATCGACACCGTGGTAACCACTTCCGCAGTGGCGATGGCCGACTCGGGAACGATCGCGCTGGACCATGGCGCCGGCCAGGGACGCCGTGCGCTGTCCCTGCTGCCTGACCGCCACATCTGTGTGGTTCGGGCGGATCAGGTGGTGAGTGATGTGCCCGAGGGCATCTCCAGGCTGGGCGAAGCGATTCGTGCGCATCAGCCGATCACCTGGATCTCTGGTGGTTCGGCCACCAGCGACATCGAGCTTAGCCGGGTGGAGGGCGTGCACGGCCCGCGCACGCTCTACGTGATCCTGGTTAAGTGAGTCCAGAGGGGGCGCACCTGACACTCCGGGGTGCGCCCCCTCTGGCTTGCCGTTTTCGCTTACTTTCCGTCGGTGAGCTTGTTGAAAGTCTCAGCGACTTTGTCTTTGATGTCCTCAACACCCTGCTTGACGGCAGCTTTCGCTTGGTCCAGCTTGCCTTCTGCCTCGAGTTGCTCGTTTCCTGTGGTTTTGCCGATGCCTTCCTTCGCCTGCCCGATGATTTCCTCGGCCTTATTCGCGATCTTGTCCTGATCAGCCATCTCGATTGTCCCTCTCCTTCGCATGGGGATCTGCTCTTGTCTTCGCCAGCCTAGTCAGGCGAATCAAACCTCGATCGTCGGCTCTGCAGCGTTAGGGCAACAGACGCGAGACGGTCTAAACTGCTTCAAGGCCGACTCTCGGCCCTGACGACGAAAGGCAACCAGTGGTTTCCACCAACGATCTCAAGAACGGCATGGTTCTCAACCTCGACGGTCAGCTTTGGCAGGTGCAGTGGTTCCAGCACCACAAGCCTGGCAAGGGCAACACCGTGGTGCGCTCCAAGCTCAAGCACGTGCTCTCCGGCAAGATCATCGACAAAACCTTCCCGGCCGACACGAAGGTCGAATCAGCCACCGTCGATCGCCGCGAGATGCAGTACCTGTACCTGGACGGCAACGACTACGTGTTCATGGACAACGACACGTATGACCAGATCTACGTTCCTGCCGACGTCGTCGGTGAAGCCAAGGACTACATGCTGGAGAACCAGGTGGCTATCGTCGCATTGCACGAGGGAACTCCGCTGTTTATCGAACTCCCCGCGTCCGTGGAGCTTGAGATCACCTACACCGAGCCTGGCCTGCAAGGGGACCGCTCCACCGGCGGAACCAAGCCCGCCACGTTGGAAACCGGCAAGGAGATCCAGGTGCCGCTCTTCATCACGACGGGCGAACGAGTGAAGGTAGACACCCGCGACGGCTCCTACCTTGGTCGCGTCTGATCGTGGACGTTGACCCAAAGTTTTCAACCCAAACCAAGGCACGCAAGGCGGCTCTGGACCTGCTCTTTCAGGCCGACATGCGCGGTTTGAGCATCATCAAGGTCCTGGATGAGCAGCGTGCCTTGGCGGAAACACCCATCCGACCGTTCACGATCGAACTCGTGCAGGGCGTGGCCCAGCACCTGCAGCAGATAGATCGGCGGATCAACGACTGCGCGGCGGGCAACTGGACGGTTGCCCGCATGCCGCGCGTCGATCGAAACTTGGCGCGCATTGCCATGTACGAAATTGACCACAGCGAGACGCCTGATGCGGTAGCCATCGCACAGGCCATCGAACTCGCCACGTGGCTGTCGACCAACGAGTCGCCAGCATTCCTCAATGGGCTGCTCGGGCAGGCGGCCAGGAGCAAAACCGCTAACTGACGGAGGGCACACGCATGAGTGAGGCGATCCTCGTGCTCGAAGACGGCCGCTGTTTCCACGGCGAGAGCTTCGGGGCGACGGGTGAGACTTTCGGTCAGCTGGTATTCGATACTAGCATTACGGGATATCAACGAACGCTCACGGACCCGCGCCATCGGGGAGAAGTGGTCATGATGACCGTACCCCACATCGGCAACACTGGTTGGTGCGATAGTGAAGAATCCGGGCACATTTCGGTGTCCGGATTTATTGTGCGAGACCCAGCCCCCAGACCATCCCACTGGCAGGCCACCCGAAGCCTGGACGATGCGCTGCGCGCCCAGGGAATCGTGGGCATATCCGGAGTCGACACCCGCGCACTCACCCGGCACGTACGGACACACGGCGCAGTTCGCGTGGGCATCTCCACCCAGAGCGACGCAGCCGCGCTGCTGAGCAGGTTGCGCGATCAGCCGCTAAACGCAGTAACGGAGGGCGCCGCAGGCTTCGTCATGGCGAGCGGAGGGCCGCGGGTCGCGACGATGGTTGCCCTAGACCTGGGCGATAAGGGCCAGAGCGTGGACGAGCTCACCGCCTTCGGCATCGAAGTGCATGTCCTGCCTGCAAGCGCCAGTTTCGCGGACATCAGCGCATCCCGACCAGACGGGGTGTTCATCTCCGACGGCCCGGGCCAGCGGGCGTCCGACTCGCGAATTGGCGCGTTGCGGGATGTCCTCGCGGCCAAGCTCCCGGTGCTCGCGGTGGGCCGGGGTATGCAGCTGCTGGCGCTCGCACTCGGCTTGGAAACATACGAGCTGCCCTTTGGGCACCAGGCAATAGCCCAGCCGGTGGTTGAGTTGGCCAGCGGCGTCAGTGGCCAGGCCACGCACAACCATGGCTACGCCGTGCGCAGCTTCGAACCCGCACAGACCGAGTACGGCCTGGTCAGCGTGAGCCACGTCGCGACCCACGACTCTGTGGTGGAGGGCCTGGAACTGACCCGCGATGGCCGGCTCGTCGCCCTGGCCGTTCAGTTCGACCCTGCCGCCTCGGCCGATCCGTTGGATTCGCGGCGGGTGTTCGCCCGATTCCTCGCCACGATGCGAAAGGACGTCTGATGACTCGCCGTACCGATATCTCCTCGATCCTGGTGATCGGCTCCGGCCCCATCGTCATCGGACAGGCTTGTGAGTTCGACTACTCCGGAACGCAGGCCTGCCGGGTGCTCAAGGAGGAGGGCTACCGCGTCATCCTCGTCAACTCCAACCCCGCGACGATCATGACCGACCCCGACTTCGCGGACGCCACCTACGTGGAGCCCATCACGCCGGAGTTCGTGGAAAAGGTCATCGCGAAGGAACGGCCCGACGCCCTCCTCGCGACGCTGGGCGGGCAGACAGCCCTGAACATCGCCGTCAAGCTCCACGAGTCCGGGGTATTGGCGCGCTACGGGGTGGAACTCATCGGCGCCTCCGTCGAAGCGATCCAGCGCGGGGAAGACCGCGAGAAGTTCAAAGAGATCGTCGTCGGCATGGACTACATCGCCGGCGGAGCGCCGGAGGTGGCGCGCTCGACGATTTGCCATTCGATGGCTGAGGTCCTCGCGGCCGCGGATCAGCTCGGCTACCCACTTGTGGTCCGTCCAAGCTTCACCATGGGCGGAGTGGGCTCCGGGTTTGCCCACGACGAGGCGGAGTTGCGCTCGATTGCCGGAGCGGGGCTAGCCGCCAGCCCCACCACCGAGGTGTTGATCGAGGAATCGATCCTCGGTTGGAAGGAGATCGAGCTGGAGGTGATGCGGGACAAGGCGGACAACGCCATCGTCATCTGCTCCATCGAGAACCTGGATCCCATGGGCGTGCACACCGGTGACTCGATCACTGTGGCGCCCGCGATGACGTTGACGCAGGAGGAGTACCAGCGCATTTGCGACATTGGGCTGGCCATCATCCGCGAGGTGGGCGTCGAGACGGGGGGCTGCAATATTCAGTTTGCCGTGCATCCCACCAACGGCCGGATGATCGTCATCGAGATGAACCCACGGGTGTCGCGCAGCTCGGCGCTGGCCTCCAAAGCCACCGGTTTCCCCATCGCCAAGGTGGCGGCAAAGGTGGCGGTGGGCTACACCCTCGACGAAATCCCCAACGACATCACCGGGGTGACACCAGCAGTGCTCGAACCGACGATCGACTACGTGATCGTCAAGATGCCGCGCTTCGCGTTCGAGAAGTTCCCGGCCGCAGATCCCACCCTCACCACGCACATGAAGTCCGTCGGCGAGGTGATGAGCATCGGGCGGAACTTCGCCGAGGCCCTGGGCAAGGCCATGCGCTCGCTGGAGGACCCGTCAGCCGCCTTCGACTTCGTCACCCCTCCTGGAGACCCGGCCCACCTGCTGATGGAGATCCGGCGACCGCACGACGGCCGCCTGCGCAAGGTACTCAATGCGCTGCGAGCCGGCGCCACCGTCGAGCAGGTGTTCGAGGCCACCCGGATCGATCCCTGGTTCCTGGACCAGTTGAAGCTGATCATCGCGGTGGCGGACGAGGTGCGCCTTAGCGAACTCACACCCCAGTTGCTGCGCAAAGCCAAACGATTTGGGCTATCCGACGCGCAGATCGCCGGACTACGCGACCTGAACACCGACGTGGTGCGTGGGGTGCGCACCGCGCTCGGCATTCGCCCGGTGTACAAGGCGGTGGATACGTGTGCTGCGGAGTTCGCCGCCCTGACGCCGTACCTGTATTCCAGCTACGACGAGGAGACGGAGGTGCCCGAGCGCACCAAACCCGCCGTCCTGATCCTCGGCTCCGGCCCGAACCGCATCGGCCAAGGCATCGAGTTTGATTACTCCTGCGTGCACGCCACCATGGCGCTGCGCGAGGCCGGTTTCGAGACGGTGATGGTGAACTGCAACCCGGAGACCGTGTCCACCGACTATGACACCGCGGATCGGCTCTACTTCGAGCCGCTCACTGCCGAAGACGTGCTCGAGGTCTACCACGCGGAGGCCCAGGCGGGTCCGGTTGCCGGGGTGATCTGCCAGCTGGGCGGCCAGACCCCGCTGAAGCTCGCGCAGACGCTGAAGGATGCCGGGGTGCCCATCGTCGGCACCAGCCCCGAAGCCATCGACCTGGCGGAAGAACGCGGCGCGTTCGGGCGTGTCCTCGCCCGGGCCGGTTTGACCGCGCCGAAGCATGGCATGGCGCACTCGGCCGAGGAGGCCAAGGCCATCGCCGGGGAGATCGGTTATCCCGTTCTCGTGCGCCCCAGCTACGTGCTCGGCGGTCGTGGCATGAAGATCGTCTACAGCGACGCCGCCCTCGACACCTACATTGCCGAGGCCGCCCGCGTCTCGGACGATCAACCGGTGCTGGTGGACCGCTTCCTGGGCGATGCTGTCGAAATCGATGTGGACGCGCTGTTCGACGGCCGGGAGCTGTACATCGGCGGCATCATGGAACACATCGAGGAGGCGGGCATTCACTCGGGCGATTCCGCGTGCGCCTTGCCGCCGATCACGCTCGGTGACGCCGTGCTCAACCAGATCCGCTCCGCGACCTTTGCGATCGCGGAAGGTGTGGGCGTGCGCGGTCTGATCAACATTCAGTTCGCGCTGCACTCCGACACCCTCTACGTGCTGGAGGCCAACCCGCGCGCGTCCCGGACCGTGCCTTTCGTGTCGAAGGCGACGAACACGTCGCTGGCCAAGGCCGCTGCGCTGATCATGATGGGTAAATCCATCGCGCAGCTCCGCGCCGACGGCTGGTTGCGCCCGGCAGGAGACGGCACTACACCCGAGGAGGGCGCGCCGGTTGCGGTGAAGGAAGCGGTCATGCCATTCAACCGGTTCCGCACTTCGAGCGGTGCTTTCGTCGACACCCTGCTGGGTCCAGAGATGCGCTCGACGGGTGAGGTGATGGGGCTGTCGGACAACTTCGGCACCGCTTACGCGAAGAGTCAAGCGGCGGGAGGCGGCGCGCTGCCTAGCGGTGGAACCCTATTCGTCTCCATCGCTGACCGGGACAAGCGGCACGCCATCTGGCCGCTGCGTCGTTTCGTCGATCTGGGATTCAAATTGCTCGCAACCCGCGGCACCGCCTCAGTCCTTCGCCGAAATGGCGTCCAGGTTCAGGAGGTGGCGAAGCTCTCGGAGCGGTCGGCGGATGCCACTGACCCCAACATCGTCGAGCTCATCACCTCCGGCCAGATTGACCTCATCTTCAACACGCCCAACGGCGGCGAGGCGGGGGAGAGCACCCGTGAGGACGGCTACCAGATCAGAACAGCCGCGGTGATGGCCGACGTACCGGTCATCACGACCGTGCCCGGATTGGCCGCTGCGGCGCAGGGCATCGAAGCTGAACAACTGGGTGAGATCGGGGTGCGTTCGTTGCAGGATTGGCGGCGGTCGTGAGGATCGGCACCGCAGCGCTGCGCACCGGCTACCGTGCTGTGCGTTCCGGGTTGTTCCGCATCGACCCGGAGGTGATTCATGAGCGGATGATTGATGTACTCGGCCGGATGCAGAAGCCGGCGAGAGCCACAGTCTGTGATCCGGTGACCATCGCGGGAATCGATTTCCCGAACCGGGTGGGTCTCGCTGCAGGCCTCGACAAGGACGGCATTGCAGCGCTCGCTTGGGCGCATTTCGGCTTTGGCTTCGCTGAACTGGGCACGGTTACCGCGCTGTCCCAGCCGGGAAACCCGAAACCGCGGATCTTCAGGGCGCCTGCCTCGAAGGCGATCATCAACCGGATGGGCTTCAACAACGCGGGTGCTGCCCGTCTGGCCGAGCGGCTGCGTGATGCCGGCGTCCGCCGCGGCAACCTGGCCGCAGGAATCCCGATCGGAGTGTCCATCGGAAAGACGAAACGGGTCGATCTTGCCGACGCCACCAGCGACTACCTGACTTCGCTCAACCATGTGGCGCCGTACGCGGACTATGTCGCGGTGAACATCTCCAGCCCCAACACTCCCGGGCTGCGGAGCCTCCAGGCTGCCCGCGAGGTGAGCAATCTGTTGCTTCCCTTGACCGAAGCCGCGAGAGGGCACGACAGCCTTCCCCTCTTCGTAAAGCTGGCTCCCGATCTGACTGCGGATCAGCTAAGCGAGACGCTCGCCGTGATCCGGGACCTGCCGGTCAGCGGCATCATCGCGACCAACACGACGTTGAGCCGCGAGGGCCTGCAGCCCGAGGATATGTGGTTGGCGAGCGAGGCCGGCGGACTCAGCGGACACCCGCTCACCTATCGGGCGCTGGATTTCGTCGAGCGGGTGGTCGGCCAGGTTGAACTTCCGGTAATCGGGGTCGGGGGAATAATGACTCCCCGCGACGCCCACCGAATGTTCGACGCCGGGGCCAGACTGCTCCAGCTCTACACCGGTTTCATCTACGAAGGACCCGCGCTCGTGCGCGGCATCCACGATTGGAGCAAGCGATGAACTACCGAGAGAGGTTGGCTACTGCCGCTGCTGAACGTGGCAACCTGTGCGTCGGGATAGATCCGATGCCCAGCGTGCTGGAAGCTTGGGGAGTCTCCCGTGACGTGGCCGGCCTGGAGCGGGTGGCGCGCGGTATCGTCGAGGTGTTGGGCCAGCAGGTGGCGGCGTTCAAACCGCAGTCGGCCTTCTTCGAGCCGCTTGGGGCGGCGGGTATGACGGTGTTGGAGCGCGTATTGGCAGACATTCGCCAGTGTGGGGCGCTCAGCATCCTGGACGTGAAGCGCGGTGACATCGGTTCGTCGATGATGGGGTACGCCGAGGCCTTTCTCAGCCCAGAGGCGCCGCTCAGCGCGGACGCGATCACCGTTAACCCCTACTTGGGTATTGGTGCGTTGCAGCCGGCTTTCGATCTTGCCCTCGCTCACGGGCGTGGCGTCTATGTCTTGGCCCGTACATCGAATCCAGAAGGAGAACCGATCCAAACGGCCAGAACCAGCGAAAAAGCGACGGCTCAGTTTGTGTTGGACGAGATCTCTCGGCTCAATTGCGACCATGAGTTTCTTATCGGGGCGGTGCTTGGGGCTACTAGGGCAGACCTGGGCTGTGACCCGAGCCAATTCAATGGATCAATTCTCGCGCCAGGAATTGGAGCGCAAGGCGGGCGGCTTGACGAGCTTGGTAACATTTTTGGCTGCGCACTCAAGCAGGTACTTCCTACGGTCAGTCGACAGATCATCGGGGGCGGCAGGCAGCAGCTCCAGGCGAGGTTCGACGAGCTGCGTTCGCGCTAGCGGGGCTAGACGTTAGCGTTAAACTAGTTTATAGTCGAGGCTTGCTGGGGTTCCAGCGAGCACTTCACACTCCATCGTATAAGGAGCATCCCATGGCGATTCCTAAGCTGAGCAGCGAGCAGCTTGCTGCCGCACGCGCTTCTGCCACCGAGGCTCGACGCATCCGCGCCGAGCTAAAGGAACAGATTAAGAATCAGCAAATCACTTTCATGGCAGCGCTGGAAAAGGCCGGCGATGACGACACTTTGTCGCGGATCAAGGTGGTCGATCTTCTTCGTGCAGTTCCGCGCGTTGGGGTCACCCGCGCGGCCGAGATTCTTGAGGCGGCAGAGATCGCGCCGAACCGCCGCGTGCGCGGCCTTGGTCGCCACCAGATCGAGCGGCTGGCCAAGTTCTTCGCATAGGGTGTAGGGCATGTCGCCAGCCAAGCTCTGGATAATCTCTGGGCCGAGCGCGGTCGGTAAGGGCACCGTCTGCGCTCGGCTTCGAGCTTTGTCCGATCGGCCCCTCCACTCGGTTTCCGCGACGACGCGTCCTCCTCGCGCAGGCGAGGAACATGGAAAGTCGTACTACTTCGTCAGCGACGAGGAGTTTGATCGGCTGGTTGCCGAGGACGCGCTCCTGGAGTGGGCGGAGGTGCACGGTCAGCATCGCTACGGTACGCCCCGCGGCCCGGTCGATGAGGCCCTCGCTCAAGGCCGCCCGGTCATCCTGGAGATCGACTTGCAGGGCGCCAGGCAGGTGAAGCGGCATATGCCGGAGGCACAGCTGGTCTTCCTCGCCCCGCCGAGCTGGGAAGAGCTGGTCAGCCGCCTAGTGGGACGCGCAACGGAGGACGAGGCCACGCGCGAGCGGCGGCTGCAAACTGCCCGAGACGAACTGGAGTGTCAGCACGAGGCCGACCACATCGTCGTGAACGCTGTGCTCGAAGAAACAGTGCAAGCTTTGGTAAGCTTGATGGGATTGTGATTCACCACTTAAGTAAAGGCTTCCCTTGAACATCGCTGAAGGCATCACCAACCCGCCCGTCGACGAGCTCCTGGAGCATGTCGACTCCAAGTACCGTCTGGTGCTGTTCGCTGCCAAGCGCGCACGACAGATCAACGCCTACTACTCGCAACTCGGCGAGGGGCTGCTGGAAAACGTTGGCCCGATGGTGGCGGCCACCCCCGAGGACAAGCCCCTCAGCATCGCCCTGCGCGAAGTGAACGACAACAAGCTGCGTTACACCGAGTTCGACCCCGAGGCCGAGCAGGCGCAGTCCACCGCCGAGGACGTGAGCTTCGATTTCGTTGACCCGTTCGGCGAGATTGACCTCGGAACCGACTCCTGACGACCAAATCATCCCGGGACTGCCGGGTTGGGTGGCTTGTTGCCACCGGCAAAACTCACCGCGGCTTGTCGCCGCAGAAGGAGCTCGAATGAACCGTCTTTTCACCTCCGAATCGGTCACCGAGGGACATCCCGATAAAATTGCGGACGCGATCTCCGACTCGATTCTAGACGCGATCATCGCCGATGATCCCGCTGCTCGCGTGGCGGTCGAGACCATGGTCACCACCGGGCTGGTTGTGGTGGCCGGAGAAGTAACCACCAGCAGCTACGCCAACATCGCCGACATCGTCCGCGATCGGATCCAAACCATCGGCTATCAATCCTCGGATGTGGGATTCGACGGCGGCTCCTGTGGCGTGACGCTGGCCATCGACGCCCAATCGCCTGACATCGCTCAAGGCGTCGATTTGGCATGTGAGGCTCGCGAAGGCGATCATGATCGATTCGCCCGGCAGGGCGCGGGGGATCAGGGCCTCATGTTCGGTTTCGCCTGCAATGAGACGCCCTCCCTTATGCCGCTGCCCATCGACCTAGCCCACCGGTTGTCCGAGCAGCTCGCGCGCGTCCGCAAGTCGGGCGAACTCGACTACCTGCGACCTGACGGAAAGACCCAGGTGACTGTTAGATACGACGACCTGGGCAAGCCGGTTGGGGTGGACACCGTGGTGTTGTCCACGCAGCACGATCCGCAAGCCGATCTCGAAAGGCAGATTCGCCCGGACGTTGAGCAGTTGGTGATCCGTCCGGTGTTGGAACGCTACGGGTTCGACGACGAGCACCCCCGGATCCTGGTGAACCCGACCGGCAGGTTCGTCATCGGTGGTCCCATGGGCGACGCCGGCGTCACTGGCCGGAAGATCATCGTCGACACCTACGGCGGTATGGCTCGCCACGGTGGGGGCGCATTCTCCGGAAAAGACCCGTCGAAGGTCGACCGTTCCGCGGCCTATGCGCTTCGCTGGGTGGCGAAGAATGTGGTCGCGTCGGGGCTCGCGGACCGAGTGGAGGCCCAGCTGGCCTACGCGATCGGCAAGGCGGAGCCCGTCGGCTTCTACATCGACACCTTCGGAACCGCCAAAGTGCCGGAGGGACAGATCGAGCGTGCGGTACTGACCGTGTTCGACCTGCGTCCCGCGGCGATCGTCGAACAGCTCAACCTGTTGCGTCCGATCTACTCGGAGGTGACCTGCTACGGTCACTTCGGCCGAGAGATACCCGCAGCAACGTGGGAGGCCACGAACAGGGTCGATCAGCTTCTGGCCGCCGTCGAGGGGTAAGGACAAGTGACCTCTCCGCTGGTCGAGGTGCCCGGGAGGCTGGTGGCGGAAGTCGTCGTCGACACGCCCCTCGCGCACCTCGACCGGCACTTTGACTACCTGGTGCCCGACGAGCTAGTCGATAAAATAGCGGTTGGCTGTCGAGTGCAGGTGCGCTTCGCCGGGCAGCTGCTTGACGGCCTGGTGCTGGAACTCAAAGATCACACGGACTTCCCCGGTGAACTCGACACGGTGCGCCACGTCGTCTCCCCGGAGCGGGTCCTAACGTCGACCGTGCAGCGCCTGATCCGACGCGTGGCAGATCACTACGCGGGCGTGTGGTGGGATGTCGCCCGGCTGGCCATCCCGCCCAGGGCGGCCGCCGTCGAAGAAGCCGCGCAGCGGCAGTGGCCACAGCCCTCACTGCCCGAACCCAGTACTCTGATCAACTATCCGGACGGACCAACCTACCTCGCCGCGCTGCAGCGAGGGGCCAGCCCTCGCGCGGCTTGGCAGGCTGCCCCCGCCCACACACCGCTGGACATGGCCGCCGGCGTTGTCGACGCGGCATCCGCCACGCTGGCCAGCGGCCGCTCTGTGGTGGTCCTGGTGCCCACTTATCGTGAGCTGGAGCGGGTGCTGCCCCGGTTCCAGGCTGCGTTCGGCGCGGATGCCGTGGCCGAATACGCAGCCGAGCAGGGGAGATCGTCGCGCTACCGCAACTTCCTGGCCATGGCCCGGGGACAGGCGCGCATCGTCGTCGGAACCCGCTCCGCGGTCTTCGCCCCACTGGCCGAGGTCGGGCTCATCGCAGTGCTCGATGAGGGCAGCGACCACTATGTGGAGCAGCGCGCCCCCTATTGGCATGCCCGAACCGTGGCGGTGCTTCGCGCATCCCAGGACAACGCAGCCGTCCTGCTGGCCAGCCACGCCCGAAGCGTGGCCGCGCAGGACCTGGTGCAACGCGGCTGGTTACACGAGATGCGGCTGCCGCCCACACAGCTGCGCCGCCTAGCCGCCCCAGTGCGCACCGTCAGCGAGCACGACAGGGAACGCGACCCGACTGCCGCCAAACTTCGGCTACCCTCCGTCGCGTTTCGTTTCCTCGAACGAGTGCTGCCGCTGGGGCCTGTGCTGGTGCAGGTGCCGATGCGAGGAGACGCGGCCTCCCTGGCCTGCACCCGATGCTACGAATACGCCACCTGCCCCAAATGCGACGGCCGACTGCGCAGCTTTAGGCGAGATGAGCCGGAGTGCACCTTTTGCGGCCACCGCCCGGTGCGCTGGGAATGCCGACGCTGTCACGGTACCCGACTGCGTGTACCGTTGCCGGGCGCGAAGCGCACGGCCGACGAGCTGGCTCGGGCATTCCCGGGGACCCTCGCGATCAACAGTTCCGGCGAACGGATCCGCGACGAGGTCTCCGACGCATCGGCGATCGTCGTGGCCACTCCCGGAGCGGAGCCCAATGCCGTGGACGGCTACGCGGGCGCACTTCTGCTGGACGCGGAGGTCTCACTTGGTCGGGCAGATTTCCGTGCTGGGGAGGAGGCGCTGCGGAGGTGGAGCAACGCGCTGGCGCTGGTGCGCCCGGCGGAACGAGAAGGCCAAGCGTTGATCGTCGGGGCTCACCTGCATCCATGCGTGCAGGCCTTGGCCCGCTCAGACGCCGTCGGGCAGATCGAGCGCGAATTGGAATTGCGTCGCGAAACCAGGCTGCCGCCGACCGTGCGCGTCGCGCGGGTGGCGGGGGAGCTGGACGCGGTGCAGGCCTTCTTGGGCAACGTCGACTGGCCGATGGCCGAGCTGCTGGGGCCGAGCGAAGTCGGCGAGGGCAGATGGGCTGCGCTGCTGCGCGCTGGCCGGGAGTCCGGGGGCGATTTCGTCCGGCAGGTGAAGTCTGCCGCCGCGGCGCGCTCCACTAAGAAACAAGCTGGCATCCTTGCCTGGCAGGTAGATCCGGAGGTTTTTTGATCATGAGACTGGTATTCGCTGGTACCCCCGAGGTGGCAGTGCCCGCCCTGGACGCTTTGGTGGCTTCCCAACACGATGTCGTCGCGGTCGTGACCCGCCCCGACGCCCCGGCAGGACGCGGCCGGAAACTGTCAGCTTCGCCGGTCGCGCTGCGGGCGATGGAGCTGGGCATCGAGGTGCTGAAACCAACCCACCCACGGGAGGCAGAGTTTCAGCAACGACTGCGCGAACTCGCCCCAGATGCCTGCCCGGTCGTGGCGTACGGGGCGCTGCTGCCGCAGAGCGCGCTCGACATTCCCCGATTCGGCTGGATCAACCTCCATTTCTCCTTGCTTCCCCGGTGGCGCGGAGCCGCTCCGGTGCAGCGAGCGATAATGGCGGGGGACGAATACACGGGCACCAGCTGCTTCCGGATCGTGCGCGAACTCGATGCCGGTGACGTGTATGACCTGGAGCGGGTTCCACTGCTAGAGGAGACAGCGGGCGAGCTTCTGGCGCGGCTGGCGCACAGCGGCGCGACCCAGTTGGTTCGTGTCATGGATGCGATCGCCGACGGTGCTGTGCCGACGCCGCAGCCCGACGAGGGGGTCACTTTGGCCGCGAAACTCTCCAGCGAGGAGGCCCGAATCAATTTCGCGCACGACCCCGTGGCTGTGCGCAACCACATCCTCGGATGTTCCCCCGATCCTGGGGCCTGGTGCGAGCACCGGGGCAACCGGCTGAAGGTCTACCGCGCTGCGGTGGCTAAGGAGCGGGATCTGGCCCCGGGAGAACTTAGGGTGACGAAGAAGCAGGTGTTCGTTGGTGTTTCGGGGGGATCGCTGGAACTGCTTGAAGTTCAGGCACCGGGGAAGAAGCGCATGCCCGCTATCGACTGGGCACGTGGCGGCGTTCAGGGGGTGCTCGAATGAGTCGTGCGGTAGCGTTCGAAGTCCTTCGGCAGGTTAGCTCCGAGGGCGGCTACGCCAACCTGGCGCTCAAGAAACGCCTGAGACAAGCCAACCTGAGCGCCCGCGACGCCGCGCTGGTGACTGAGCTGGTCTCCGGCACCTGTCGGCTGTTGGGCACCTACGACCAGATCATCTCCCGCGCAGCCGGTCGTAGCCTGAAGTCGCTGCAACCCGCTGTGCTTGATCTGTTGCGGATGGGCGCCCATCAGCTGCTGAGCATGCGGACCCCGGCTCATGCGGCGGTCGGGGCCACCGTTGAGCTGGCGAGGAAAAGGATCGGTAATCGGGTGACGGGGCTGGTCAACGCGATCCTGCGCAAGGTCGCGTCCCGAGATCTCGATCAGTGGTGCGATCTGTTGGCAGAGGGCAAGCAGGGCGTCGAAGCCGCCGCCATTCGCGGCCACCACCCGGTTTGGGTGGCCGAGGCCCTGGCCGAGGTGCTGCCCGAGGGCGAGCTGGCCGCGGCACTCGCGGCCAACAACGTTTCCCCGGCCCCCACCCTGGTTGTGCGGCCTGGGCTGTGCGAAGTCGAGGAGCTGGGCAGCCCCACGCGGTTCTCGCCGTTCGGTGCGCGAAGCACCGCCGTGCCGAGCGACATCGCCGCGGTGCGCGAGGGCCGCGCGGGTGTACAGGATGAGGGTTCCCAACTCGTCGCCCTGGCCCTGGCACGGGCAGACGCCCCGTCGGGCCCGTGGCTGGACATGTGCGCCGGGCCCGGCGGGAAATCCGCTCTCCTGGCGGGCCTGGCCCGCCGAGCGGGCGAGCGGTTGATCGCCAGCGAGCTACAGGAACATCGCGCACATCTGGTGGCGCAGGCGCTGGCGTGCTACGGGCACAGTGACGTCATCGTCGCCGACGGAAGGACGCCGCCGTGGCGGCCCGCCAGCTTTGCTCGGGTGCTCGCCGACGTTCCCTGCACCGGTCTGGGCGCGCTCCGTCGCCGCCCCGAGGCCCGCTGGCGCCGGCAACCGGATGATCTGGCGAGCCTGGTGTCCGTGCAGCGCCAGCTGTTGCGCACCGCGATTGCGGCCGCGGTGCCCGGTGGGGTGGTGGCCTATGTCACCTGCTCGCCGCTGCGCGCGGAGACCCGCGCCGTCGTCGAGAGCTGCCTGGCGGACGTCGAGGTGCTAAACGCACCCGCGTTGCTGCCCGAGGTACCCGATTGCGCGGTGGGCAACTACGTGCAGCTGTGGCCGCACCGGCACGAAACCGATGCCATGTTCTTGGCTTTGCTGCGACGGCGCTAGGCTTTCCCCATGCGAATCACGCCCAGCATCCTGAACGCCGATCTAGCCGATCTGGCACGTGAAGTTGACCGTATTGCCAACGCCGATTTGGTGCACGTGGATGTAATGGACGGGCATTTCGTACCCAACTTGACCATCGGATTGCCGGTGGTTGAGTCGTTGATGAAGCACACCCAGCTGCCCATCGACATGCACCTGATGATCGAGAACCCTGACCGCTGGGCGCCCGCATACGCCGAGGCGGGGGCGCACTCGGTGACCTTCCACGTCGAGGCAGCGAAGGCTCCGGTGCGGCTGGCCCGCGAGCTGCGTCGCCTGGGCGCCCGGGCCAGCGCCGCGCTCAACCCCGCGACTCCCGTGGAGATGGTCGCCGACCTACTCGGCGAGGTGGACATGGTGCTGCTGATGACCGTGGAGCCCGGTTTCGGGGGGCAAAAGTTCCTCGACCTCGTGCTACCGAAGATCCGCAGAGTCCGGGAAATGATCGGCTCGCGCGACATCTGGTTGCAGGTCGACGGCGGCGTCAGCAAAGAGACGATCGAGCGCTGCGCGGAGGCCGGGGCCGACGTGTTCGTCGCCGGGTCGGCCGTCTACGAGGCGGAGAATCCCGCCGTGATGGTCGAAGAACTACGCGAGCTGGCCAGGTCGTGTTCCCACTGAGCGTCGGGTCCGCGGTGCGGAAGACGCGGGAACGCCAAGGCCGGCGTGACACCCGAAAGGGATTCTAAGAGCGTCCGCCGTGCCGGCGCAGGTAGCGCTCGAACTCGGCGGCTATCCGGTCGCCGGAGAGTTCTTCGACGACTTCCTTGTCCCGCACCGCCTCCAGGGCCTCGATGTACTGTGAGATCTCCGGATCGGACTGGGCGAGGTCGTTGACTGCGCTCTCCCAAGCTCTGGCTTGCTCGCCGAGATCACCGCGATCGATGCTGATGCCCAGCGCTCCCTCAAGCTTGTCGAGTAGATGCACCTGGGCCTTGGCGTTCGGAGGGTTCGCGACGTAATGGGGGACCGAAACCCACAGCGATGCCGTCGGCAACCCGTGCTGAGCGAACGCTTGGGAGAGGACACCGACTATGCCGGTCGGCCCGGTGTAGGTGGAACGCTGAAAGCCGAAGCGTTCCTTCAGCTCCTCGCTGGCGGCGTAGAGACCAGTCGGCAGCGGCCGGGTGTGCGGTATGTCGGAGAGCATCGCCCCCAAGGCGAGCACGATAGTAGGGCGCAAGGCCGTCACCCGCTCCACCAGCGTCCGGCAGAAACTGCGCCACTTGAGGTTTGGCTCCGGTCCGAACACCACGATGATGTCTCGCTCGGGGTGAGCGAGCCGTCGGAAACGGATGGAGGGCCATTCGATCCAGGCTCCGTCGGCTTCGCGTCGAATGTGTGGCCGAGTGGCTTGGAAATCGAAATAGGTTTCGTCGTCGACCGGCTCCAACTCGGACCCCGGGTAGGCGTCGAGCAACAGCCGCATGACGTCGCTGGCGGCTTCTCCGGCATCGTTCCAGCCGCTGAAGGCGATGAGGACCACCGGGTCGCGGAGGTCTGAGGCCGGTTCAAACTGCATTGTGCCAGCCTAGCGCGCGCCGCGACCACGCTTCAGGTTTAGGGCCATCGACCTGGCCCGGCTAATGTGTGGCCATGCGGAAACGACTGGGCGATGTTCTTGGCCGTCGCGTCCTGGTAGCCGACGGGGCGATGGGCACGATGCTTCAGTCGTTCACTGAGCTGCGCGTCGATTCGGACTTTCAAGGCCTCGAAGGATGCAACGAAATCCTGAACGTCACCCGCCCGGATGTTGTGCGGGAGATCCATCGCGCCTACCTGGCCGCGGGCGCGGACTGCATCGAGACGAACACCTTCGGCGTTAACCTAGCGGCTCTCACCGAGTACGGCGTCGCGCATCGACTGGAGGAACTGGCTGAGGCAGGCGCCAGGATCGCGCGCGGCGCGGCGGACGAGTTCACGGACAAGCCGCGCTATGTGCTGGGCGCCATCGGGCCGGGTACCAAGCTCCCGACGCTTGGGCACATCGAGTTCACGGCGGTGCGGGACGCCTATCAGCGGCAAACCGCCGCTATGTTGCGCGGTGGCATTGATGGCGTGTTGATTGAAACCGTGCAGGATCTGCTGCAGGCCAAGGCCGCGGTGATCGGGGCGCGTCGCGCGTTCCAGGAAAGCGGTGTCGAACTGCCCATCATCGTGAACGTCACGGTCGAGACGACGGGAACGATGCTGCTCGGCTCGGAGATCGGCGCCGCGCTGGTCACTCTGCAAGCGCTCGGCGTCGACGGGATCGGCTTGAACTGCGCCACCGGTCCGAACGAGATGAGCGAGCACCTTCGGGTTCTCGCCCAAAAGTTTCCCCTGGCGATTGCCGTGATGCCGAATGCGGGTCTGCCGGAGCTGACGCCCGACGGCGCCGTCTACCCACTACAGGTCGAGCCCTTCGCGGAGGCGGTTGGCTCCTTCGTGCAGCAATACGGTCTGAGCCTGGTGGGCGGATGCTGCGGAACGACGCCGGAACACATCCGGTTGCTGGCGGAACGCCACAGCGGAGAGGAGGTGCCGCGCAGACCCGTTTTTGCGGACGATGCGGCGAGTTCGCTCTACGCCGAGGTTCCATTCAGCCAGGACGTCAGCTATCTGAGTATCGGGGAGCGGACCAACGCAAACGGTTCCAAAGCGTTTCGCGAGGCAATGTTGGAGGGCAGGCTGGACGACTGCATTGAGATCGCAAAATCGCAAGCCCGCGACGGCGCACATCTGCTGGATCTGTGCGTTGACTACGTGGGACGGGACGGGGTGCGGGACATGGCCGAGATCGCGGCCCGCCTGGCCACGCAGGTGACTCTGCCAATCATGCTCGATTCCACTGAGCCCGCTGTGCTGCGCGCCGGGCTGGAGAGGCTCGCGGGGCGGTGCGTCATCAACTCCGTAAACTTCGAAGATGGTGACGGTGATTCGAGTCGTTTCGCTCGCATTATGCCGCTTGTGCGGGAACACGGAGCTGCGGTCGTCGCCCTGACCATTGATGAGGAGGGGCAAGCCCGGACCGCTGAATGGAAGGTGCGGGTGGCGTCGCGGCTGATAGAAAGACTCACCCAGGACTGGGGCATGGTGCTCGGCGACATCTTTGTCGATTGCCTGACTTTCCCGATCTGCACAGGCCAGGAGGAGACCCGGCGCGACGGGATCGAAACCATTGAAGCCATCCGCGAGCTCAAGCGGCGATACCCCGGTGTGCACACCACCTTGGGGGTCTCCAACATTTCGTTCGGCCTCAACCCGGCTGCGCGTATCGTACTGAACTCGGTTTTCCTGCACGAGTGCGTTTCCGCGGGGCTGGATTCGGCGATTGTGCACTCGGCGAAGATCCTGCCGATGGATCGTATCCCTGAGGAGCAACGCCAGGTGGCACTGGATCTGATCTACGATCGGCGCGAGCGGTACGATCCGCTCGCCAGACTTTTGGAGATGTTCGAGGGAGTGACTGCCGCCTCCGCTCGGGCCTCCCGGGCCGCGGAGTTGGCCGCGCTGCCGCTGGACGAGCGGTTGCGACGGCGGATCGTCGACGGCGAGTCCAAGGGGCTCGATAGTGATCTCGACGAGGCTCTCCGGCACAAGCCCGCGTTGGCGATCATCAACGAAGACCTGTTGGCCGGTATGAAGGTCGTTGGCGAACTGTTCGGCTCCGGCAGGATGCAGTTGCCGTTCGTGCTGCAGTCCGCAGAAACGATGAAGTCGGCGGTTGCCTACCTTGAACCGCACATGGAGCGGGCCGGCGGCACGGGAAAGGGGACTCTCGTGCTGGCCACGGTGCGCGGCGACGTGCACGACATCGGCAAGAACCTGGTCGACATCATCGTTAGCAACAACGGCTACACCGTGATCAACATCGGTATCAAGCAGTCCATCCAGTCCATCGTCGCTGCCGCCGAGGAGCACGGCGCGGACGCGATCGGCATGTCCGGGTTGCTCGTCAAGTCGACGCTGGTGATGAAAGACAACCTCATTGAGCTGAATCGGCTGGGACTGGCCGAGAAATACCCGGTGCTGCTGGGCGGGGCGGCGCTGACCCGGACCTACGTCGAACAAGATCTCGCCGAGCTCTTCGACGGGGAGGTGCGCTACGCCAAGGACGCGTTCGAGGGATTGGCCCTGATGGATGCGGTGATGGCCGTCAAGCAGGGGATACCGGGGGCTCGGCTGCCGGAACGCAAACAACGCAGGGTAGCTCCTGGACCGCTGGTGGAGATTGCTGATCCAGGTCAGGGCGTGCGCAGCGACGTGGCGCGCGGGGTCCGGGTGCCGTCGCCCCCGTTCTGGGGAACCAGGGTCGTGAAGGGCATTCCGCTCGCGGACATCGTTTCCTGGCTGGACCAGCGTGCCACGTTCATGGGCCGATGGGGTATGAGGTCGATCAAGGAGGGCACCACCTACGAGGAGTTGGTGGAGCAGGAGGCCCTGCCCAGGCTGCGCATGTGGGTGGATCGGTTGAAGACCGAATCCTTGGGCAATTTTGGAGTGGTCTACGGCTACTTTCCCGTCCACTCCGAGGGCGAGAGCCTCATCGTCGGGGATCCGCAGGAGCCGAGCCGGGAGCTCACCAGGTTCACGTTCCCGCGGCAGCGCCGCGATCGCAGGCTCTGCTTGGCCGATTTCTTTCGGGATCGGGAGGAGGCGGAGCGTTCGGGCCCGGACGTGTTGCCGATCCAACTCGTCACCATGGGCTCGGAGGTGGCCAAGGCCGCGAACAAACTGTTCGAGGCGAACTCCTACCGGGACTACTTGGAACTGCACGGCCTGTCGGTGCAGCTGACCGAGGCGTTGGCCGAGTACTGGCACTGGCGGATTCGTCGAGAGCTGGGCTACGGAGCCGAGGAAGGCGCGCGAGATCAGGCCCTGGCGAAGCAGGCCTATCGGGGCTCGCGCTACTCGTTCGGTTACCCCGCTTGCCCGGAGTTGGCGGATCGGCTGAAGCTCGTGGAGCTGCTGCAACCGCACCGCATCGGGGTAGAGCTGAGCGAGGAACTGCAGTTGCATCCGGAGCAGTCCACCGACGCGATCATCCTGCACCATCCTGAAGCAAAATACTTCAGCGCCTGATCACCCGAACCGTGAATGCACCATCATGATTGGAGAACCGTGAGCGAAACCCTGGCTGGAGTCGTCTGGGACTTCGACGGCACGCTCGTGGACACGGAGCCGTTGTGGGCGCGAGTCGAGATCGAGATGCTCGCTGACCACGGCGTGCACTGGGGGCAGGCCGAGATGCGTCAGCTGGTGGGACAGGATGCCGTCAGCACGGTGAAGCTGATGGCGGATGCCGTCGGCAGCCCCGAGCTGTTCGACTCGCTCTACGAGCAGCTGCATCGGCGGGTCGCGGCGCAGCTGTGCGCAGGTGAACTGCCCTACCTGCCCGGGGCGCTGCGGCTGCTGGGCGAGCTCACTGAAGCCGGCGTGCGCTCGGCAATCGTCACCGCCAGCAGCGGGCTGATCATCGAAGCGGCGCGTGCCCGGCTACCGGAGAGTATTGAGTTCATCATCACGGCCGACGACGTCGCGCGCCCCAAACCGGATCCAGAGGCCTACACGCTGGCCTTCGCCAAGCTGGGGCTGAGGCCGCACGAGGTGATCGTGCTGGAGGATTCCCTGCCGGGCATCGCGGCAGGGCTGGCTGCCGGGTCAGTGGTGTACGGAGTACCCATGATCGCCGAGCCGGAGGAGCACCCGAGACTACACCTGTCCGACGACGGGCTTGCCACGACAGACCTAGCCAAACTGACTGCCGTCTGGCAGCGATTGAAGGAGCACAATGACTGATCGTTCCATCCACTCGGGGCCACTACAGGTGGGCGAGCGGGTTACTCTGACCGACACCAAGGGCCGGCGAAAGTCGCTCGTGCTCAGGGAGGGGGCCGTATGGCACACCACCAAGGGCGCCGTCGCGCACGACGACCTCATCGGCGGCCCGGAGGGCGTTGTGATTCGTTCCGCGGGCGGGATGGAATACCTAGCCTTCAGGCCCATCATGCATGAGTACATGGTGAGCATGCCCCGCGAGGCGGCGATTATCTACCCCAAGGACGCGGCGCAGATCGTGATGTGGGCGGACATCTTCCCCGGGGCCCGGGTGCTGGAGGCGGGAGTTGGCTCCGGATCGCTCACCCTGGCGCTGCTCCGCGCGATCGGCGGGCACGGCCAGCTGTACAGCTACGAGCGGCGGCAAGAGTTTGCCGAAGTGGCCAGAAAGAATGTCGAGACCTTCCTGCGCGGCCCCCAGGAGAACTGGCGGCTGACCGTCGGTGACCTGGTGGAGAGCATCACCGACGAGCCGATCGATCGCGCGATCCTGGACATGCTGGCGCCCTGGGACTGCGTGGCTGCCGTGGCCGAGCGGCTCGTCGCGGGCGGGATACTGTGCTGCTACGTCGCGACAACAACGCAGCTCGGCCGGGTGGCGGACACCTTGCGCGCGCACGGCGGCTTCACAGAGCCGACCATGACCGAGACGACGGTGCGCGACTGGCACGCCGAAGGCCTGGCCATCCGACCGGGTCACGGCTCAACGGGACACACCGGCTTTCTCCTGACCTCTCGGCGGCTGGCTCCTGGACAGCAGGCGCCGATGCGCAAGCGACGCCCCGCTCCCGGTGCCTATGGGGCCGACTACGTCGGCCCGCGGCCGAAGAACGTGCCGGAAAGCCTAGGAGGAACTCCTGCGCGGCCAGCCGAAGCGGTAGATCAGTCGCCAGCCGAACAAGAATAGGGCGAGGAAGCTGCTCCCGACCAGGATGAACGATAGGGGAGCGGTGCCGCCTGCCAGTACTCTCAAGGCGACGCCGCCCAGCGAGGTCACGAGCCAGACCACCGAGCCAGCGCGGAAGCCGTAGCCTTGATCACCGAGTGCGGCTACGACTATCCAAGCCAAAACGGCGGCGACGGCGAACGGCCACAAAGCGGCTAGGATGCCTGACAGGTCGTAGCCGTGGCTGCGGCGTCCGATGGCCACGAATAGGATTACTAGCGCCATGTCAATGGCAAATGGAACCACTCGCATCATGGTCGCCACTATAGGAGGGTTAGGGCCGATGGAAGTATTCGGGGGCTACTCTGCCGTTGGCGGTGGCTCGTCGTTCTTTGAGTTGGTGGGCGGGTTTCCTGCTGCAAGTCGCGTGAAGGGCGCGCCCCACGGCACGACCATCCTGGCGGCAGGCTACCGCGACGGCGTGGTGATGGTCGGGGACAGGCGAGCCACCGTCGGCAATCAAATCGCGCTGCACGACGTCGAGAAAGTCTTCGGGGCTGATGAGCGGTCCATCATCGGCGTAGCGGGTGTGGCCGGTCCGGCGGTTGAGTTCGTGAAGCTGTTTCAGGTCGAGCTGGAGCATTTCGAGAAAGTTGAGGGGCTGCCGCTCAGCTTCGACGGCAAGGCCAACCGACTCAGCTCGATGCTGCGCGCCAGCCTCGCCGACGCCCTACAGGGTTTGGTGGTTCTGCCCCTGTTCATCGGCTGGGATGATGAGCAGCGACGCGGCCGCATATTCTCCTACGACGCGACGGGCGGGCGCTACGAAGAGGAGTCTTTCGCCGCCGTCGGTTCCGGCGCGTCCTACGCGAAGTCCGCGCTGAAGAAGCTGCATGATCCCGACGCGGACGAGCTGACCGCGGTCACTTGCGCGCTGCAGGCTCTGTTCGATGCGGCCGATGACGACGCCGCCACCTCAGGCTTGGATCTCACCCGCGGGATTCTGCCGGTGGTGATGCGCGCCTCCGCCGCGGGGGTGGTGCGCTGGTCGGAGGCCGGCGTCGACGAGGTTGCGCGGCGCGTAGTCGAGCAACGTTCCGTGCGTTTCGGCGGCCCGAGGGGGGCTGCGCTGTGAGCATGCCGTTCTATGTGTCGCCGGAACAGCAGATGCTGGACCGCGCGGAGTTTGCCCGAAAGGGCATCGCCCGCGGCCGCTCCGTGGCGGTGTTCAAGGCCGAGCTGGGAATCGTCGCCGTGGCCGAGAACCGCTCCACCACGCTGCACAAGGTATCCGAGATCTATGATCGCATCGCCTTCGCCGCCGCCGGGCGCTACCACGAGTTCGAGGCGCTGCGGGTGGCGGGCATCCGGCAGGCAGACCTGCGTGGCTACGCCTACGACAGGTCCGACGTTTCGGCCAGAAATCTCGCAGGTTCGTACTCCCAGCTGCTCGGTTCTGCGTTTGCTTCGGGCAACGACAAGCCCTTCGAGGTGGACCTGATTCTCGCAGAGCTGGGCGGGGTCCCCAGCGACGACGTGCTTTATCGGATCTCCTACGACGGTGTGATCAGCGACGAGGACCAGTTCGCCGTGGTCGGGGGCGATGCTGAGCGGATCGCGCATTCTTTCGAGACCTCCTTCACGCCGACGATGCCGCTGCCCGAGCTCCTGAAGCTGGCCGCCGGCGTGCTCAACCCGCAGCAGCCGTTGAACGCTGGGCAGCTTGAGGTGGCGCTGCTCGACCGGGAGAGCGGGCGTCGGCGCACCTTCCGCAGGGTCGCGGTTAGGCAGATCGAGGAACATCTGGCGTGACTCTTCGGGTGTTGATCATTGGCGCCGGACTGGTGGGCACGTCGCTGGGCATGGCGCTCACCTCCGCGGGCTGCGACGTCGTGCTGTCAGACGCGGTGGGTGCGCACGCGGTGGTGGCTGCCGGTCTCGGCGCGGGACGGGTCGGGTTGCCGGGAGGCGACGAGGTGGATCTCGTGGTGGTGGCTACTCCGCCGGATGCGATCGCCCCCGTAGTGGTGGACTCCCTGAACCGCTATCCGGTCGCGGTGGTCACGGATGTTGGCAGCGTAAAGGCGCCCATCATGCGGCGGGTCGGTGAGCTGGCCGGAGAATTGGCCGCCCGTTATGTGCCGTCGCATCCGATGGCCGGCTCACAGTTCACCGGTCCGCTCACCGCCTCGGGTCAACTGTTCGTGGATCGAACCTGGGTGATCACGCCCGCTCCGGGCAATTCCCCCGAGTCGGTGGCGCGGGTCGTCGAGTCCGCGGAACTTGCGGGCGCGCACGTGCTGGTGATGGACGCGGAGCGTCACGACGAGGCCGTGGCCCAGGTCAGCCACGTTCCGCACCTGATGAGCATCCTGACGGCCTCGCATCTGCGCGCAGTTCCCGGCGAGCATCTCAGGCTGGCGGGCCAAGGAATCCGCGACGTCACGCGCATCGCCGGCTCAGACCCTAGACTGTGGCGCCAGATCATCACCGCGAACGCGCGAGCCATCCGTGCGGAGCTGGCTGAGGTTGCGGATGATCTGCGCTACCTCATCGAGGTGCTGGATCAGCCGGAACGGCTGGAGGGTTTCCTTGGCCTGGGCAGGGATGGAGCGAATGCACTCCTCGTGAAGCACGGCGCCGAGCCGTTGGACGTCTGGCAGGTGATCGTCGAAATCCCCGACGAGCCGCGCGCCCTGGCACGCCTGTTCACCGACATCGGCGATGCGGGTTTCAACGTGGAGGACTTCGAATTGCAGCACGATCCGGCACGTGAGGTGGGTTACCTGACCATCGTGGTCGGGCGGGAGGTCGCGGAGCAGTTCCGCGAGACCCTGGAGGTCCGCGGGTGGGTGACCGCGTCGGCTATGAGGAAAGGTTGAGATGGATTCGTTGTTGATCGCCATCGACGGGCCGAGCGGCTCAGGAAAATCGACGACGGCGCGACTGCTTGCCGCACGGCACGGGTTGGGCTACCTGGACACCGGGGCGATGTATCGGGCAGCGACCGCGGGGTTTCTCGCCGAGCAGATCGGCGATGAGGGTCTCGTGGACTACGTGGCGGGTGCGGAACTTCTGATCGGCTGCAGCGTTGAGGGCAACCGGGTGCGCATCAACGGCCGCGACGTCACGGAGGAGATCCGCGAGCCACGCATCTCGGCGATGGTGTCGCGCGTGGCAACCAACCTGGAGGTCCGGCGGCTGCTCACTCAGCGAATGCGCCAGATCATCGACGCGCACGGGCGCCGGATTGTCGTGGAGGGCCGGGATATCACCACGGTGGTGGCCCCGGACGCCGACGTGCGGGTGCTTCTCGTCGCTGACCCGGATGCGCGGGTGGCGCGCCGCGAGGCTGAGCTGGCGGGCAGGGCGGGTCGGGCGGACGTGGTAGATCAGGTGTTGCGCCGCGACCGAGACGATTCGACGGTGTCGAACTTCACGGAAGCAGCGGAGGGTGTGACTGTCATCGACTCCACCTTCATCCCGCCCGACGAGGTGGTCGCTCGGATTGAGGAGCTGATTGATGTCTGAGCGGCTTGACGTGCTGGTGAGCTATGTCCCGCAGTCCGATACTGCGCTGGTGCTTCGTGCGCTGTTTGAGGCCGGGGCCGGCGAGATCGGCGCCTACCGGGAGTGCGCCTTCATAACGCCGGGCACCGGCCAATTCCGGCCCTTGGCGGGAGCCAATCCGACGATCGGCAGCGTCAACGAGTTGGAGTACGTGGCGGAGAACCGGATCGAGGTCACCTTCCCCCGGCGCATCAGGGCGCAGGTGGTTGCGGCGCTGCGCGCGGCGCATCCCTACGAGGAGCCCGCGTTCCACGTCGTCGAGAACGTCGCCAGTCATCCTGCGGACGATTCGTCCTAGTCAGCTGAACTTCCGGTGCTTGCGGGCGGCGGGGATTCGTGCAGTCGCCCGGCTTCAAGGTGCCAGGCCTGGTGGAGGTCCAACTCGGAGAGGAAGTGTTCATCGTGACTGACAACGACGATTGCCCCGGGATAGACCAGCAATGCTTGAGTTAGTTGCGCGACCGACTCGCGGTCTAGGTTGTTGGTGGGCTCATCCAGGATGAGCAGCTCCGGCGGAGGATCCGCCAGCAGTATCGTGGCGAGCGCCACCCGAAACCGTTCTCCGCCGGAGAGGGTATTGACCGGGCGGCTCAGCATCGGGCCGCGGAGCAGAAAGCGAGCCAGCAGAGCGTGGGTGTCCTGCGGAGGCCTGGGGGAGGAGCCGTGCACCGCGTCGAACACCGTCGCCGACGGCAGAGTCAGTCGCTGATCCAGGTATCCCACGCGCCCGGTGGCGGTGTCTCGGGCAAGCCGAAGCATCGTCGATTTTCCGGAGCCGATGGCTCCGGTGATCCCCACCCTGTCGCCGCCCAAGATGGGGATGCGCTGGTCGGCGGTGACGAGTTCCGCGAGTCGTCGGCCCTTGGCGCGGGCGAGGTCGATCATCGGGATGCGGATGGCGTCGTCGGATCGAAGTCGGGATTCGGCCTCCGCCAGCTGTTCGCGGGCTTCGCGAACCTTCCTGGCAGAGGCAGCAACCCGATTGGCGCGCCGGGCAAGGGCCGCGCGTTTCTCCGTCGGATCGCTCGGATGAGACTTGCCTGGGCCGAACCGGGCGCTTGACTGTCGCGTCGCGCGGGCGGTCGCCGTGGCCATATGGTTCATGTTCCTGCGCTCGGCCCGCAGTTTTGCGCTGGCTTCCCGAACGTCGCGCTCAGCGGCCGCGTCGCGAAGCCTGCGGTTCAACAGGAAAGCGGTGTAGTTTCCGCCGAAGACCTCGGCGCCTGCATCGTGCAACTCGACGATCTCGTCCATCTGATCGAGTAGTTCGGTGTCGTGGCTGACCAGAATCAGCTGTCCCCGCCAGGCCCGCACCACGTCGAGCAAAGCCGCTCGGGCGGCTCGATCCAGGTTGTTGGTTGGTTCGTCGAGCAGCGCGAGTCGGGCATCGGCCAAATCGAGACCAGCCATCGCCACCTGGATCAGCTCACCGCCGGAGAGCGTTTCCGAGGCCCGTTCCAGGGCTCCCGGAGAGGTGAGACTGGGTACTCGGGCGGCCAACAGTGCATTGGCACGGGATTCGAGATCCCAACGGCCGGACACCAACTCGTAGTCTGCCGCGTCCACGCTGCCCGCTTCGATTCTGCGCAGCGCGGCGAGCGGTTCTGCGACGCCGAGCAACTCGGCGACGGTTGTGTCTCCGTGTTGCAGAAGGTCCTGGCTGAGACGCGCGGCGGACGGTGCGGTTACTCTGCCCTGCGTCGGGGACAATTCGCCGACGATGAGCCGCAGTAGCGTGGTTTTTCCGCTGCCGTTTCGGCCGATGATGCCTGTGCGGCGTGCGCTGAGGACGAGGCTGATGTTGGAAAGCAAAGGCCGATCGCCGTAGGCGAAGCTGAGGTTTGAAATGACTACAGACATGAGAGCTCCAGGGACGCGTTTCGATGCGCCGGAGCGGATGCTCGACGACGCGGGTCAGGCGCGGAGAGCCAAGTACATGTCGGTTTCCGTTTCCTCGGGAATACGTGACCTTCAGGATACCCGGTAGACTTGGTCGGTCGCAATCAGTTTTAGGAGCGCCAGTGACCGATGTATTTGCCGACGAGTTCGAGGAGAAGGTCATCAAACCTGTCGTGGCCGTGGTCGGTCGCCCCAACGTGGGAAAGTCGACGCTGGTCAACCGGATTCTGGGTCGCAGGGCTGCGGTTGTTCAGGATCAGCCCGGCGTCACCCGTGACAGGGTGAGCTACGACGCAAACTGGAACGGTAAGGACTTCATCGTCGTGGACACCGGCGGCTGGGTCTCCGACGCCAAGGGCATGGCCGCGATGATCGCGGACCAGGCGGAACTCGCCATCGCCGCAGCCGATGCGGTGCTGTTCGTTGTTGACGCCACCGTTGGAACGCTGGATGAGGATGAGGCCGTTGTACGGGTGCTGCGCCGGAGCAAGAAACCCGTGATTCTGGCAGCGAACAAGGTTGACGACCAGCGACACGAGGCGATGGCCGCGAGCATGTGGAATCTCGGGTTGGGGGAGCCGCACCCGGTCTCCGCGCTGCACGGCCGGGGATCGGGCGATCTGCTCGACGCCCTCCTCGCTGTGCTGCCGGAAGCTCCGCAATCACCCGAAGTGCAGGAAGCTGGGCCGCGCAGGGTGGCCATCGTCGGTAAGCCGAATGTGGGCAAGTCGTCCCTGCTGAACAAACTCTGTGGTCAGCAGCGGTCGGTGGTCTCCGACGTGTCCGGCACCACCGTCGACCCTGTGGACGAGATCGTCGAGGTGGGCGGCAACGTCTACCACTTCATCGACACCGCGGGCATCCGACGCCGGGTGAAGGAGGCTAGCGGGCACGAGTACTACGCGAGCCTCCGGACTCAGGCGGCAGTTGAGCGTGCTGAAGTGTGCATCATGGTGATCGATGCATCCGAGCCGATCACGGATCAGGACCTGCGGATACTCAGCTTCATCGAGGACGGCGGGCGGGCGCTCGTGATCGCGTTCAACAAATGGGATCTGACCGACGAAGAACGTCGCCGCTATCTGGAGCGCGAAATTGATCGGGACCTGGTCGCCTTCCACTGGGCACCCACCGTGAACATTTCCGCGCTCACCGGCCGCAATATCGACCGACTGTCCAAGGCCATTGAGGAAGCCGCGGCGGGTTGGGAGACCCGCATACCCACCGGTAAACTCAACGCTTTCCTCGGTCGTCTCGCGGCTGCGCATCCGCACCCGTTGCGTGGCGGGAAGCAACCACGCATCCTCTTCGGCACCCAGGCACACAATTGCCCTCCCACCTTCGTGCTGTTCACCTCTGGGCAGATGGACGCTCAATACACCAGGTTCGTGGAGCGGAGGCTGCGGGAGGACTTCGGCTTCCGTGGTTCGCCGGTACACGTCGAAGTTCGCGCCCGGGCTAAGCGCAGCGAACGCGAGAAACGGTAGCCAAAACTGCTGGTCAGCTCCGAGTGGCGTTGACGGCTTGGATGCGCTAAAGTTTCACCTCGGACCGAGGTCCATCGGGCTGTAGCGCAGCTTGGTAGCGCACTTGACTGGGGGTCAAGGGGTCGCAGGTTCAAATCCTGTCAGCCCGACGCCGGCCTTGGTGGGTGGCATCACTCACCAAGGCTTTTCTTCGCAGCAAGAGCCATTCGCGGCTGCTGACTGTTCGCACATCCTTGGGCTTCGTGGGGCAGGAGAATCTATTGTTAACGGTTCTGCATCTTGTGCCCGGGCAACCGGACCGGTAGGGTCTCCCACTCCGGCCATAACGCCAGCGGCTCTCCGTGGCTGGGCCCCGGTTTCACCTGCCTGGAATGGGGCATGGCCGTCGCTCTGCGAGCGGTGTTGATTGGCGGTAGAAAAGAGTTGGGGCCGCAGGCTTGTGCCGCGGCCCCAACCTCCGTAGAGAGGATCAGCCCTGTTCCAGGGCTTCCATCAGGTCGATCATGAACTCTGCATCCTCTTGGCTGAGCCTGTCCCAGCCGTCGGGAGCGCCGATCGCGTCGAGCAGAGATCCGTCGGTGGGGGAGTTGTTGAGCGACTCCAACCACGTCCACAGCTTTTCGCCTTCCGGAGCGAGCGCGGGGCTCATCAAGAGGCTATGCTTCACGACATAGATCTTGCTCGCCATCAGCACGCGCAAGTCGCGACGAATAAGGCGGGACAGCTCGTAGTAGGCGTCGGCCAGGAAGAAGCCCAACTCCACTTCGCGATTCAGCAGGGCCTTGGCAACGAGCACCGGGTTGGGCTTGTACTCCAAGGAGATGCTGTCGCGGTTGAGATCTGCGGGTTCCAGCAGGATGCGGCAAATTCGTTCGACATCGGGCGCATCAGTTGCGGCGACTGTAACCCGTTCACCCAGCTCCGGCACGCTCTGCGCCGGGTTGTCATTGTTCACGACGATGACCGCCTCGTTCGAGACGGCGGAGGGCACGGCCAGCGGTACATACCCCTTGTCACGAACCAACATTGCGGTGTTAGCTGCGTTGGCGAAGACCAAATCGGCCTGTCCCTTGTCGAATGCCTCTTGAAGCTCTGCAAAGTCCGAGTACACCGTCGCCCGGAAGGGCAAGCCGGTGGCGCGCTGAATCTTCGTATTAAACACGAACCAGTCCGCGAAGTTCTTGGTGTTGACGTCCGGACTGATAGCTAGGTGCAACGTCATCCTTGCTCCTCTTGCGCAAGCATCTGCGCATACAGCGCTGCCATCTCTTCAACTTTCTTCCGGGACGGCTCACGACGCACCGAGGTGTGGCCGACGATCTCGCCATTTCGGATCTTGGGGATGATCGTCGCGTAGACCCAATAGAAACCCCCGTCCTTGCGAAGGTTTTTCACATAGCCGCTCCATCGACGACCTTCTTGCACCGTCTGCCACAGGTCCGCGAAAGCGGCCCTAGGCATGTCCGGGTGACGAAGGATCGAGTGGGGCTGCCCCAGCAGTTCCTCGCGGGAAAAGCCGCTCATCAGCACGAAGGCCTCGTTGCAGGTCGTGATGATCCCTGCGGGATCGGTCTGCGAAACGATGAGTTCCCCGGCAGGGAATCGAGTCTCGACATCGGTGGCATAGACAACACGCGAAGTGCCGTCGTAATAATGCAGCCGCGTCTCAGGAGCCTCGCCGACCACGTCGTCGAGAGTCATGTCCTGCAAGTCACTCACCTCATAATCTGTGCGATTTGCTTTGCGACCTGCTTCATTTCATACAGCAGGAGCCCAAGCTTGGCATCTTCGTTGGAGTACGCTTCCAACACGCTCTCCGAGCCGGCCTGGACCAGCATAACGTAGCCGCCGCTGCCCTTCAGCAGCACCTGCTCGAGCGTTCCCCGCTGCAGATCTCCGATGGTACGGGCGCCCATGGAAAGCGCGGCGGCTCCCATCGCGGCGATCCGATCCTCGTCGACGCCGGGGCCGAGCACGGATGCGAGCGGCAAACCGTCAGTTGTGACGAGTACCGCTCCTTCTACATCCAGCGTTCCGCTGACAAAAGTCTGCAACAGACGATTGAGCTGTTCGTTCAAAGACATGGTGTTCCTCTGACCTCATATTGAAGAGGGGCGAGCAGTCAGCCTCAACCAACCATCCGCCCCCCGCGTAAGAGCGAGCCTACTCACTTCTCGCCAGTTAGACTAGAATCGGGCCAATGAAAGTCGACGAACCTGAACCAAAGGTCGAGGTTCCTGTCCCCCCGGAGCACCCTGTTTGATACGAAGGGGCTAGCCAGGCCTCTTTTCCGCCAGCCAGTCAGCAGCAACCCTTCCCGCGGGAAGGTGCTCATTCACGCTGCGTGCGTTCAGCTGCACCAAGTCCTCGGGAGTCAGCAGCAGGCTCACCTCGTCCACTATGCGAGCAGCGTTCGCGTCGACATCATCGCTGGCGATCGGCACCAGGTGGCTAGCCAGGAACAGACCTTTGGTATCTTTTATCGACACAAGGTTGTTGGCCGCCAACGATGGGTCTGCGGTGTAGATGATGGCGAGCTGGATAGCGTCGTCCTTGAGCGCCTTGACCGTCAACGGCCCCCCGCCGTCCTCGATTGGTGAGAAGGCCACCTCAACGCCGTACACCTCCCGCAGCCCCTTAGGCCCGTTAGGTCGCTGCTCCGCCTCCGAGTTAGCTCCAAGGGTGAGCGCGGTTGGAACCTTCGCCAAATCCTCAATGCTCTCGATACCCCACTTGGCCGCGAATTCCTTGGTCACCGTGTAGGAGTCTTGATCAGTAGCGGGCGACTGGGCCAACACTCGAAGCCCTGCTGGGGTGGCTTCTCGCAACTCGGCATAGACGTCGTCGGCGAGGCGCGATTTCGTCTCGCTACGCCAGTACTGCAGCAACGGTCCGGAATACTCAGGGAACAAGTCAATGTCACCTCGCTCGATCTCCGGGAGATAGACCTCCCGCTGCCCGATCCGAAACTGGCGCTCCACCCGGATGCCTTCCTTTTCCAGGGCCTGAGAGTAGATCTCCGCGATGATTTCATTGGAGTAGTAATCCTGGGAACCAACAACGATTGCCCCGTCTGAATCCCCCGATTCCAGCGGGTTGCCGCCACAGGCAGCCACCGCCAGCACGGCGAACACTACCGCTGTCAGACGTCCGGTCTTCATTCTCCTCCAACCTCCATTTCTATGTATCACTTTGCTGGGTCAGCTTTTCTGCGAGCAAACCGCTGAAGCAGCATCAGACCAAGCTCCATCAGCAGGGCCAGCCCAATCACCAAGAGCGATCCCCCGAGCATTTGCGCGTAGTCGCGCGACTTCAACCCGGAGAACAGGTAGCGGCCGAGCCCGACATCGGCCGTGTACGCGGCAAGCGTCGCGGTCGCCACCACTTGGAGGGTTGCGGAGCGCAGTCCACCAATCATCACGGGCAAAGCAAGCGGGATCTCCACCCGCCGAACCACTTGCATCGGACTCATGCCAATGGCTTTAGCAGCAGCAGGAACGGCAGGTTCGATAGCGTGGATTCCGGCGTATGCCCCTGCCAACAGCGAAGGTACTGCAAGCACGATGAGCGCCAAAGCAGGGGCAACCACGCCGATGCCCAGAGCCAAGCCGAAGATGGTGAGCAGGCCAAGCGTGGGAATCGCGCGTGCCACGCCTGCCACTGCGCCAACTACGCCTGCTCCTCGGCCGGTGTGCCCGATATAGACTCCGACCGGCAAGGCGAGAAACGCCGCCAGCGCGACGGTGACCAGGCTCAGAGAGAAATGCTCCACCAATCGCTGGGGGATGCTGCCTGAACCGGTCCAGTGGCTCGTGTCGATCAACCACCGCAAAGCCTCGACGAAAAGAGTCATGTGCTCACCCGCTTGGCCCGCTTCCACGGGGTCAGCAGCCAACCGACAAGGAGCACCACCGCATCAACGATCAAGGCCAACCCCATCGTCGCTGCAATGCCCGTTAGTACCTCCGCGGTGATGCTGCGCTGAAAACCGTCCGTCAACAAAGTGCCCAAACTTGGAACACCGATGAGCGCTCCGATGGTCACCAAGGAGATCGTCGAGACGGCCACCACGCGAGCCCCTGAGACCAGCACCGGTACCGCAAGAGGCAGATCCACTCGCCAGAAAACGCTCAACCGCGAGTGACCCACAGCAACCGCAGCATCGTGGACGGCGGAATCCACCGCGGCGAAAGCGTCCGCGGCCGTTCTCACCAAAAGCGCTACTCCGTAGATGCTCAGCGCAACGATCATGGTGGCCGAGGATCGCAGCGGTATGCCGAGCAACACCGGGATAACTATGAGCAGGGGGAGCGCGGGCACTGCGTAGAGCAGGGTGGCCGCTCCCAGCACCGGAGCGGCCAGCCGAGGACGACGAAACGCCAAGCGCCCGATCGGCACGGCTATCACAATGCTCAGCAGGATCGCAGGCAGGCTGAGCAGCAGGTGAGCTGCAGCCAGTTCCACCACCTGCTGCCAATTGGCTCTCAGCCAGTTCAAGTCTTCAACCTTCCGACGGGTCGGCCCCGCCCGTCTACCGCGAGCAATTCTCCGGCCACTTCTACGGTGGCCAGTGTTCGGTCGATACGATCAACACCCACGAAATCACGGACGAAGTCGTTGGCCGGGCGAGCAAGAATTTCCGTCGGGGTGCCGTGCTGAGCAACGACCCCCTGCTCGCGCAGCACCACCACCTCATCTCCGAGCCGGAACGCCTCGTCTATGTCGTGGGTGACGAACAGGATCGTCTTGCCCAGTTCAGCTTGCAGCCTGATCAACTCGTCCTGCAGCTCTCGGCGGACGATCGGGTCAACGGCCCCGAAGGGCTCGTCCATCAACAGAATCTCGGGTCCACCGGCCAAGGCGCGCGCCACTCCGACGCGTTGCTGTTGGCCGCCGGACAGCTGGCCGGGGTAGCGCATACCCAGCTCCGCCTTCAATCCGACCCGCTCCATCAGTTCGAAGGCTGCGGCTCGGGCTTGTCGCTTGGCCATGCCGTTGAGCATGGGAACCGTAGCGATGTTGTCCAACACTGTGCGGTGCGGCAGCAGCCCGCTGGCCTGCAGGACGTAGCCGATCGAGCGTCGCAACGCAACGGGATTCTGGCTGCGCACGTCGATCCCGTTTATCTCGACCTGGCCCGAGGTGGGTTCAACCATGCGATTTACCATCCTCATCACTGTGGTCTTGCCCGAGCCGGATGAACCAACCAAAACGACCGTTTTGCGGCAGGGCACCAGGAGGGAAAAGTCGGCTACGGCAACTGAACCCGCATACTCTTTCCGGACTGATTTGAACTCGATCATGGCCCTCCAGACCGTTGTCGTGTCCTCCACCGTATCAACTGGCTAGGCAATCGACGTTATGCGCGGCCGAGGAGGTGAAGTCCGAGCCTGGCGGTGGACGAGTCCGGACAGTATCTCTTCCGAGTGGAAAGGGCACAGGGCCTAGTCGTTTCTGCGGGAGTGTCCCGCACAACCCGGTCGGAAACAACCAGCTCTGGTCAAGCCTGGCGCAGTGCCTGGTCCAGATCAGCGATCAGGTCAGCGACGTGCTCGATCCCGACCGATAGGCGGACCATCTCCGCTGGAACCCCCGCCTTCTTCAACTCTTCCTCCGTGAGCTGGGAATGCGTTGTGGAAGCGCTGTGGATCACCAGGGACTTGGCGTCACCAATGTTCGCCAGGTGGCTGAACAGCCTCAGCGAATCGACGAACCGGGCTCCTCCTTCCCGGCCGGATCGCAGGCCGAAAGACAGAATGCCTCCGAACCTACCGGAGTCGAGCACCCGCTTGGCCACGGCGTGGCTGGCCGACGAGTCCAGGCCGGGATAGTTTACCCAGGCTACGCCCGGATGGCTCTCAAGGAAGCGCGCGACGGCGAGCGCGTTGTCGCTGTGGCGCTCCATTCGCAGGTGCAAGGTCTCGATCCCCTGAAGCAGCAGAAAAGCGTTGAAGGGAGAAATAGCCGCACCTGTGTTGCGCAGCAGTACCGTCCGCGCCCGAACCACAAAAGCTGCTTTGCCCGCCGCTTGGGTCCACACAACCCCGTGGTAGGCGGGGTCGGGGGCGGCCATGTTCCGGAAGCGATCGGCGTGGCTTTCCCAGTCGAAATTGCCTGAGTCGACGATGAGCCCGCCCAGCGAGGTGCCGTGTCCGCCCAAAAACTTGGTGGCGGAGTGCACGACGATGTCCACGCCATGCTGGAATGCTCGGGTGAGGACCGGCGTGGCGACGGTGTTGTCCAGGATGAAAGGCAGTCCCAACTCGTGTGCAGCGCCCGACCATGCGTCGAGATCGATCACGTTGATTGCCGGGTTCCCGATGGTCTCGCCGAACACTGCTTTGGTTCGGTCGTCGACGTGCTGCGCGAGTTCATCCGGTTTGTCGGGGTCAACGAACCGTGTCTCAATGCCGAACTGGGGCAGGGTGTGTGCCAGTAGCGCATAGGTGCCGCCATAAAGCGTGGACAGCGCGACGATGTTGTCGCCTGCCTGGCACAGGTTCAGCACCGCATACGTGACGGCGGCCGCTCCGGACGCAGTGGCAAGGGCGCCCACTCCGCCCTCAAGCGCATTCACACGTTCTTCCAGGGCCTGCTGGGTGGGGTTCATGATCCTCGTGTAGATGTTGCCAGGGCGCTTGAGCGCGAACAGTTCCGCCGCGTGCTCGGTATCTTCGAATACGAAGGATGTGGTCTGATAGATCGGAACCGCTCGAGCCCCGGTCGCGGGGTCCGGCTGCTCCTGGCCCGCTTGTACGGCCAGCGTCTCTGGGTGAAGGTCCACCGTAAATACTCCTGTTTTCGTCGATTCACGAGCTTTGAGCCCTTAACTGCTCCCGATGAACTTTAATGTGGAGTGCAAGCAAGATAGGAGACGTTTCATGATCAAGCGAATCGCGGCCGTGGCAGCCACGGCCGCGCTCCTGGCCGGAGCGGGGGTGTCGTCGGCCGATGCTGACGACGACCAAACCGTCCGCATCGCCACGTTCAACGCCAGCCTCAACCGCAACGCAGCGGGGGAGTTGCTCCGGCAGTTGAATGACGGGACGAATGAACAGGCGCGGAACGCTGCGGAGACCATCCAACGTGCACGGCCCGACATCGTCCTGATCAACGAGTTCGATTATGAGCCTGACCTCAGGGCCGCCAAGGCCTTTCACGACAATTACCTGAAGGTCCCCCAGCGCGGGGCTGAACCTGTCGAGTACCCCCACATGTGGGCCGGCCCGGTAAACACCGGTGTGCCGAGCGGGCATGACCTCAACAACGACGGCACCGTGGGTGGTCCCGAGGATGCCTTCGGGTTCGGGCAGTTCCCCGGACAGTACGGCTTCGTTCTTTACTCGAAGTATCCAATAAACCAGGGGAGCGTTCGCACCTTCCAGAAGTTCCTCTGGAAGGACATGCCAAGCAATCTCATCCCGGAGGGTTGGTACTCGGCCGAAGCACTATCGGAACTGCGCTTGTCGTCGAAGACACACGCCGACATCCCCGTGCAAGTCGGCTCACATACGCTGCACATACTCGCCGCCCACCCGACGCCCCCTTCGTTCGATGGTCCGGAGAAGCGAAACAAGCGTCGCAACAACGACGAGATCCGTCTGTGGGCCGATTACATCAGCGGCAAAGCCGACTACTTGTACGACGATTCCGGGGCTCGGGGAGGGTTGCCCGACGGCGAAAGTTTCGCGATCCTCGGCGACTACAACTCGGATCCGGTTGATGGAGACTCCTGGCCCGGATCGATTGATGCGCTGCTGAAGAACAGTCTCGTCCTTGATCCGAAACCCGTGTCGGCAGGCGCGGTCGAGGCGGCCAAGCGGCAGGGCGGAGCGAACAACTCCCACCTCGGCGATCCGGCGCTCGATACCGCCGACTTCAACGACGCCCCGCGGCCGGGCAACATTCGAGTCGACTACACCCTGCTGAGCGCCAAGACGATGTCGGCGAAGGACTCGGCAGTTTTCTGGCCCAAACGCGACGACCCGTTGTTCCGGCTGGTGGGGGAGCATCCATTTCCGACCTCCGATCACCGACTCGTCTGGGTGGACGCGCAGTTCCGCGCCGGCCCAGATCAGCCCTTGCTGCCAAAGCTGCCGAATACCGGCCGCTAGTGCCCTGTGGGGAACCGGGTGACGCTAATCTTGAGCCTCGCCCGGTAAACCACCCTCGAAAGGGAAGCCATGTCGGTCTTTGACGAATCATCCTTCACTTCTTCCACCCCGCTGTTGCAACCCGTGACCTACGAGAGCGTTCAGGCGGCGCTAACGGAAATGAACGTCAATTTCGGCATCGACGAGGACGGAGACATCGTCGCCGCCTTCGAGGGCAACCCCTGCTGGGTCCGGATTCTCAGCAACGAGTCCGACGTGAAAGCGCTGATGATGCTTGGCCGCTGGCAGCACACGTTGAGCGGGGAGCAGTACGACTCCGCGTTGGAGGTGGTCAACGAGTGGAACGCCACCCGTTTCTTCCCCCGGACGTCGTGCGTGCGTACCCCCGAAGGCATGGTAGTCATCGGCGCGGACTACGTACGCGACGTGGCCCTCGGGCTCACGAAGGAGCAGCTGCTAAGCGACCTCTCCGTCGCCATCACCACTTGCGGCGCTTTCTTCGAGCACCTTGATGAACACTTCCTCGCCAGTTGCGGCGGGGAGTGTGCCCGGTGATGGCGGTCCTTCGGCTGACCGATTTCCGGTTCGGTTTCGAGTTGCTGCGCAGGGGAATCGTCGCTTGGCGTCGTCGTCCCCGGCTGATGCTGATCGGGCTGGTGCCTGCGTTGCTGGTAGCGACAGCCTTCGTGGTGCTGCTCGCCTGGGCACTGCCACGAACCTATGACTTCGCCCAATGGGTCACACCATTTGCGAACGACTGGGCCTTGATGTGGCGAGACGCATTGCGACTAACGGTCGGCTTCTCCGCCGCGTTGGCGTTGGCAGTCTTCTGTCTGCTCAGCTTCGTCGCACTGACGCTAAACGTTGGTGGCCCGTTCTATCAGCACATTTGGCGCGCCACAGAACAGGAACTGGGCACCCTGCCTGATTCCGAGCGTGCTCTCTCCACCGCGGACAGCTTGAGGGACACCTTCCGGCTGCTACTGTCGTCGCTACAGACCTCGGTGTTGGCCCTGCTCATCGGCTTGATCCCGCTCGTGGGGGTTCCTGCTGCAGGGGTGTTCTCCGCAGTTCGAGGAACCAAGGCGTTGGCGTTGGAGCTGACCGCTTTCGCAGGCGAGCCACGCGGGCTCAGCCTGGCTCAGCGAAGACTCCTGCTGGCTCAGCGTCCAACCCTCGCTGGGGCGTGCGCTTTCCCCGTCTATCTGGCCTTCCTGGTACCTGTACTCGGCGTTCTCGTCATGCCCAGCGCGGTGGTAACCGGTACTCACCTGATCCTGGAGGTTCTGGGCGAGACTCAGCCGACCGCCGACGAAACTTCCGAGACCCTGCTGGACGGCAAGGACCTGGAATCGATCCCCAAGGGGGAGAACCCGGACGATGCGTGAGATAGCAACGCTCTCCGCCCGGCTCTACACCCCAGAGCAGCCCTTTCTGTCGGCCTCCGGTGGGCGCCTCGACGAAGTCGACGTCGCCTATGAAACATATGGGACGCTCGCCGAGGACCGTTCCAACGCCATCTATATCTGCCATGCCCTCACCGGTGACGCGCACGCGGCTGGCTACCGAGCGGGAGAAACCAAGCCGGGATGGTGGGACAACCTGATCGGCCCCGGAAAACCGATCGACACCGACCGCTGGTTCGTCGTCTGCTCGAACCTGCTGGGTGGCTGCCAGGGAACAACCGGCCCGTCCTCCATCAACCCAACAACGGGCGAAGCCTACGGGCTCGACTTTCCGCTGCTGCGGATAAGCGACTTCGTTGACGTGCACCGACGGCTGGGGGCTCACCTCGGCATCGGCAGGTGGGCCGCGTTAGTCGGCGGTTCACTCGGAGGAATGCAGGTTCTAGACTGGACGCTGCGTTTCCCGGGCGATGCAGAGCGTGCGATTATCGTGGCTGCTTCATCCAGGTTGACTGCCCAGAACATTGCCTTCTCCGCGGTGGCCAGGCACGCGATCATGCGCGATGCAGACTTCCATGGCGGCCGTTTTCACGCGCTGGGCACCTCGCCGGATCGGGGGCTGAGCGTTGCCCGAATGATGGCGCACATCACCTACCTGTCCGAAGAAGCCTTTGGGGAAAAGTTCGGCAGACAGGCACAAGCCGAAGAACTGGCAGAGAACTTCGGCGTGGATTTCGCGGTGGAGAGCTACCTGGAGTACCAGGGACAACGCTTCCTCTCCCGGTTCGACGCTCTGAGTTACCTCTACCTGTCCCGCGCGATGGACTACTTCGACCCATTCGCTAGCGCCGACGCGCTGGATGAGCTGAAACGACGCCCGGTTGATTTCCTCGTCATGAGCTTCGACTCGGACTGGCGGTATTCGACGAAGGACTCTCGGCGCATCGTCCGTCGCCTTGAAGGGGCCCGCGTGCCGGTGTGTTTCCGCGAGATTTCTTCTCCTTGGGGACACGATTCCTTCTTGCTCGAACTACCCGACTACCACGCGACGATTCGCGCATTTCTGAATCGGAGGAGCAAGTGACAAGAGCCGACTTCGGCTTGATCGCCGATCTCATCCCCAAGGGGGCACGAGTGCTAGACCTGGGATGCGGGGACGGCGAGTTGCTGAGTGGCCTTCAGCAGAAAGGCTGCACCGGGACCGGCGTCGAGATCGAAGCCGGTCCCGTCCTGCAGGCGATAGCACGAGGCGTGAACGTGATCGAGTTGGACATCGACCTGGCTCTTGATGAGTTCGGGGACGATTCCTACGATGTCGTTGTGCTTTCCCGCACCCTTCAGGCGGTTCACCGGCCAGCCGAAGTGCTGCGCCAGATCCGGCGTATTGCCCGCTGCTCGATCGTTTCCATGCCTAATTTCGCGCTGTGGCGCAACCGACTGAGGCTACTCGCCGGAAGGATGCCGATCTCGAAGGATCTACCTTTTGAGTGGTTTGATACTCCAAACCTGCACTACACCTCGCTGAAAGACCTGGAGCCGCTGTTCATTGATGTCGGCTTCCGGATTACCAGACGCA
This sequence comes from Tessaracoccus sp. OH4464_COT-324, assembly GCF_003932855.1. Classification (GTDB taxonomy): domain Bacteria; phylum Actinomycetota; class Actinomycetes; order Propionibacteriales; family Propionibacteriaceae; genus Arachnia. Next base: position 372,180 of record NZ_RQYZ01000001.1, read on the forward strand.
TCGCGCTAGATCAGAACGGCCAGCGGCACTGGGCGCGACGCTCCGCCAACTTGTTGGCCAGTTCCGCCCTGTACTTCCTGGAGCGATCCTAAGTGCGGACGCCGAGTGCCGCTGCCAGTTTGGTGAGGGTACTGCCAAGCGACAATTCCTTCGTCAGCCGCTCGACGGTAGCCTCGTCGGGAACGCCCCGAACGTCCGGCAGGTGCAGCGTGTTGGCTGTCGCCACCACCCTGCGCGCGGGCTCAAGATAATCCGCCGCCGCCAGCAGATTTCGCCTGATGCTAGGTTTGAGTTCGGATGACGGGTCGGCAGCCGCCGCTAGCATGGCTGACAAGCTCGGGTAGTCGGCCACGAGCCGGGCAGCTGTCCGCTCGCCTATGCCCTTGGCTCCGGGAAGCCCGTCCGAGGGATCTCCCCGCAGCACGGCGAAGTCGACGTAGCGTCCGGCAGGAATCCCGAATTTCTCCGCCAGCCAATCCAGGTCCACGAGATCATGGTTGGCGACCGAACGGACCAGGTAGACGACCCGGGTCGTCTCATTCACCAGCTGAAACAAGTCCCGATCTCCGGTGGCAACCAGTGATTCTCCGTCGTGACAGCTCACCGCCGAGCCGAGCACATCGTCGGCTTCATAGTCAGCTACCCCGACGACGGGCAGACCCACTGCGGCCAGTGCTTCGCGAATCCAGGGAAGCTGGCGCGCCAAATCCTCTTCCACCTCCTCGCCCTCACCAGCCACTCGATGCGCCTTGTAGCTTGGCACCAGCGCTACCCGCCACGCTGGGCGCCAGTCTTCGTCCCAGGCGCACAACACCCGGTCGGGGGAGTATTTCTCCACCAGGGCGGCTAGCGTGGCGCAGACACCGCGCACCGCGTTCACCGGGTGGCCGTCGGAGTTTACGAACGAGCGCGGAACCCCGAAATAGGACCGGAAACAGAGGTAGGGGGTATCGCAGGCGAGCAGCTTATTCACGACCCAATCATCCCATGGCTGGTTAGGATGGCGCAGTGATCGGTTACGCGAAATTGCCCTGGTACGTCTCCGGTCCGCTGTTCGTGACGGCGGGGGTGCTGCTCGGGCTCGGCCAAGCACCCATCGGATGGTGGCCGGCCACCATCGTCGGTATCGGGCTGTTCAGTTGGTTGCTGCAGGGCCGCACCAAGCGTACTGCCGTCGCGTATGGCTACGTGGCGGGTCTTGCACTCAACGGATTGACTCTATGGTGGATATCGGTGTTGGGAGCGCCGGTGGCTCTGGCTTTGATCGGTTACGCGGCCATCTGGTACGGACTCGCCGGCCTCATCATTTCGAGGCTGATCAAGCTGCCCGGCTGGCAGGCCTGGGTGGCTTGCGCCTGGGTCGCGATCGAGCACGTTTCCGGCAGGTGGCCTTTCGGGGGATTCTCCTGGATCCGATTGGCCCATGCAACGCTGGATCAGCCACTGGGCGGATACCTTCCGTTCCTGGGCGCCGCGGGGGCGTCCCTCCTGATGGCTCTGGTCGGTCAGTTGTTGTTCACCCGCCGTTTCCAGATCTGTCTCCCTCTGATGGCCGCCTTGTTCCTGGTAGGCGCGTTGTTGCCGGCGCAAAAGCTCCCCACCACGGGAAGGACCGTTGAAGTGGCCAACGTGCAACCCAACGTGAACCGCCACGAGTATGGCGGGCCGTATTATGCGCGCGCCGTGACCAACAACGCACTCAGCGCCACGGTTTTCGCGCTGGCAGAAGCCAGAAGCAGAAACAAGATAGTGGACATGGTGCTGTGGCCGGAGTCGGCTAGCGACTACGACCCCCTCCTGGACCGGAAGGCAGGCCACCAGGTGGAGCTGGCAACGAAACTGGCGGGCACTCCGCTGCTCGTGGGTGCTGTCACCCGTCCGGATACGCCGGAGAACTCACGACAGACGACGGGCATTTTCTGGGAGCCCGAGGTGGGGCCGGCCGCCGTATACCACAAGCGGAACTTGGTGCCCTTCGGCGAATGGATTCCTTTCCGGGACATCCTGCTACCCGTCTTCCCCGTACTGAGGCAGACCGGAAGCCAATCCGTTCCGGGAGCCGGGCCGGGCGTGCTGAGCACCACCTTGCCCTATGGGGGAACGCTACGGGTGGGCGACATCATATGCTTTGAGCTCGCCTACGACGAAACCGTCTATGACGTGGCACGCAACAACGCTGACATCGTGGTCTCCCAATCCAACGAAAACACCTACGCTGGCACATCTCAGGTTCCACAGCAGCTGGCGTTGAACCGGCTGCGCGCCATTGAGTTGGGCCGCGAGGTCGTAGCCAGCACGCTGAATTCGGTGAGCGCTCTAGCCCACCCGGATGGCTCGTTGACCGACGTCAAGGAGGAGTATCGCGCGGCCGCAGCGATCGTCAGTGTTCCGGTGCGCTCGGGCCAGACCTGGGCGCCAACCATCGCTCCCTGGCTTTCCCAGGGTGCTTGCCTCGTCACTCTTGGGGCAATCGTTTGGGTTCTGGCTGCAGCTTGGCGCCAGCGGGGTAGGCTGGTGGGACCATCGTCGAAAGAGGTTTGAAATGTCCAATGGCTCGGCTGTCGGCAGAGTTCTAGTTGTCATTCCCACGTACAACGAGTCACAGAACATCGAGTCGATTGTGACGCGCATCCGCAAGGCGGTTCCCCACGCGCACGTGCTGATCGCCGACGACAACTCGCCCGACGGCACAGGGCAGCTGGCGGATCGTATGGCAGACAACGACGATCATGTTCATGTGATGCACCGCAGCGGCAAGCAGGGCCTCGGGGCCGCATACCTCGCGGGCTTTGATTGGGGTCTGGAGCGTGGCTACGACGTGCTGGTGCAGCACGACGCCGACGGATCCCACCAGCCGGAGGAGTTGCCCCGTCTCCTCAAAGCCTTGGAGGACGGGGCCGACATGGTGAAGGGCTCGCGTTGGGTTCCTGGCGGTTCGGTGGTTAACTGGCCCGCTAGCCGCAAGTTCATCAGTCGAGGCGGGTCGTTGTGGACCCGCCTGTGGCTAGGAATCCCGGTCAAGGACGCCACGGGCGGATTCAACGCGTTCAAAGCCGACACTTTGCGCGGCCTTGACCTGAACGACGTCGCCTCGGCGGGATACTGTTTCCAGATCGATCTCGTCTGGCGTGCGGTGAAGCGCGGCTACAAGGTGGTCGAAGTGCCGATCGAGTTCGTCGAACGGGAATTCGGCACTTCGAAGATGAGCAAGAACATCGTCGTTGAGGCCCTGCTGCGCACCACCCTGTGGGGGGTCGAGCATCGCTTCTCACAGTTGAAGGGCTTGTTGAAGCGAGGCCTGGGGCTGTTCAAGCGTGGCTGAGCCCGCCGCGCCTCGCACCGGTGGTCTGCTTCTGGTGCTGTTCGTCCTGCTGGCTCCGCTGATTATCTGGGTGGTTGCCGAGCTGGCGTTGTTGATCTGGGTGGGCGCGCAGTTCGGCCTGGTCAAGACAATCCTGTTGGTTGGCGCGAGCTTCGTGCTCGGTGCGGGGCTCGCGGTGCGCGCAGGGCGGAAGGCCGTGGGGAGGGTACGCGACGCCGTGGCTGCAGGAGAGCCGATGCGGACACAGTCGGACGCCGGCATGCTGTTGACAGGGGCGCTCCTGCTCATCGTGCCCGGTTTCCTGAGCGACCTCGTCGGTTTGTTGTTTGTTCTTCCTTTCACCCGCCCGATGGTTCGGCGAGTCCTGAGCCGAGTGTCGTCGTGGGCGGAGCGGAAGCAAGCAGACCCGGCCCAGGTTGTTGTTCCGGGCGAAGTCGTGACGAACGACGGCACGGCGGAAAAGGCCGATGGCCCCCTCATCCTGGAGGGGACCATCGTGGAGCTGGAGGAAGAAGAGCGTTCCTAATCGACGAGCCCTTCGCGCTTCATCGTCAGCCGCTCTTTGAAGTTGTCCTCCAACTCGCTCATTGATCTGCGTTCCAGCACCATGTCCCAGTGTCGGCGCTGCGGCTTGACCTCCTTTGGCTCACCTGTCACGCCGTCGGAGCGTACCGCGGTCTGCCCGCACTTCTTGCAGTCCCACTCGGTGGGCAGGTCCGCCTCCATAGCGAAGGTCACCTCGAAGTGGTGTCCCTTCGGACAGTCGAAAGCCAAGCGTTGCCGCTCCGCGAACTCGACGCCCTGCTCGTCTTCGAAGGTCTTAGAGCCGAGACCGACTCCCCGCAATGCGCTGTCTGCCATTTTTCCTCCTTAGGAACATCAACGACCGACACGGTTCGATTGTTCCCTATCGAGTAGACCACATACCGCGGGCTCGTAGGACCGCTTTCAGCACATCCGGTCGGTCTGTGACGATTCCGTCCACTCCCCAGTCGATTAGCCGATGCATGGTTGACTCGTCATCGATGGTCCACACGTGCACCTTCTTACCCGCTCTGTGGATGGCAGCGATGTGCTTCGCGGTGACCAACCTGACGTTGAGGCCGCCCACCCGATGACTAAGCGGAATCTGGTAGACATCTCCCCGCGTGCGTACGAGGCCTGCAGCCAGCAGTGCCGCCGCGCCTACCGAGGCCGACGTGGTGACGCTCGGCTGCAACCTACGGAATCGGCGGATCTGCCGTCCCGAGAACGATCCCACACACACTCGGTCGTGGGCCGCGTGTCGGTCGATGAACTCGGCCAGGAGTCGTGTGCATTGCGGCTCCTTGATATCGATATTGAAGTTGGCTTCTGGGAAGGCCTCGAACAGTTCGTCTAGGGTGGGGATTTCCTCTCGCCCGCCCACACGCAACTCCTTAAGCCGGCGGAGCGTCAACGCTCCTGGCTTGCCGACGAAATCTGTCACCCGGGCGAGATCGACGTCGTGGAACGCGATGAGATGGCCGTCGGAGGTGGCGTGGATGTCCGTTTCCAAGTAGTTGAAGCCGAGTTTCACCGCGTTGCTGAACGCCTTCAGCGTGTTCTCGATGCCCAGGTTGCTTGGCAGGAAGGCCCCGCCGCGGTGGGCGAGCGGCACGAAGCGTGGTTTCAAGTACTCGTTCTTCTTGGCCGCCATGCGAACCATTATGCACCTGTGGAACGATGGAGCAATGTCTACTGTGCTTTCAATCCAGTCCAGTGTCGCTTACGGCCACGCTGGCAACTCGGCCGCTGTCTTCCCAATGCAGCGCGCCGGCATCGACGTCATCGCCGTCTATACCGTGCATTTCTCCAACCACACGGGCTACCAATCGTGGCGCGGTCCGCTGCTCGCGCCGGACGACGTGCGCGCGGTGGTCACGGGAGTGGAGGAGCGTGATGCGCTGCCTGCGGTTGATGCGCTGTTGTGCGGCTATCTGGGCGCACCGGAGATGGGCGAGGTGATCCTGGAAGCGGGGGAGAAGGTCAAGAGCCACAATCCGAACGCGGTGTTCTGCGCCGACCCGGTGATGGGCGACGTCGATCGAGGCTTCTACGCCCGGCCTGGTATCCCGGAGTTCTGGCGCGACCGCGTGGTCGAGAAGGCCGACATCATGTCGCCCAACCTCTTCGAGCTCGAGTTTCTGACCGGGCGACAAACCAAAACCCTCGCCGACGTGGTGTCCGCCGCGCAGAGTCTGCGCGCGGCGGGTCCTGATGTGGTGCTGGTCACGTCGACGACCGCAGACGATCTTCCTGCTGACGAGTTGCACATGCTGGCTGTCCGCCGAGACGAGGTGTTCATCGTCTCCACGCCCAAGCTCGATCGGACCTTCACCGGTTCCGGAGATTTGACCACCGCCACTTTCCTGACCCACTGGCTGCGCGCCAAGAACCTGGCTGAGGCTCTGGGGCGCACCGCGTCGGTGGTCTACTCCATTTTGGAAGCGACGACGGCGCAGGGCGCGCGGGAACTCCGCCTGGTCAGCGCTCAGGAGGACATCGTCGAGCCGAGGTTCACCTTCGAGGCACGCAAGCTGGAAATCTAGGAGTACTTGACCGGATGAGCTGGTTGGAGCCCTCGAACCCGAGAGTGGCGAGGGAGGGACCTTAGAGTTGAGCGGGTTTGCCGACGACCACCTCCAGAAAGGCCCCCTCGTGCCTCTCGCCGAGGCGGCGTTTACCCCGTGCACCCGTCTGCGGGCGACGCGGTTCCTCGCCGCTGCCTTCTTGACGTTCGGGCCGAACCGTTGGAGAGGTTTGTCTGTAACTCCCGCTCAACCAGCAAGGCGCTCGTTTCTGAGGTAGATACGGCCTGGCACGTTTGTGGGTGACACCCAACTCAATGCAGATGTCACGCCAAAGATAAAGATGGGGGCCGGCAGCAGCCACCGCTATCGGTCATGACCCGTTCGGCCGTGACCCCGCGAGCAGCGAACAGGCGAGGATCGAGCACGACGACCGCGGTGGGCGCTGTCTCGCCCGTGGACCTCGGCGCAAGGGCTGCGATGACCTGCCAGACATGCCTGCCATGCCCTGGTCACGCCAACGCCTCAACCGCTTCTACGCAGTCTTATAGGTAGGACACGTCATAATGGCTCAACCGTACTGGCTATTGACCAGCCTCGCTCGACCACGACGAGCCAACCTCAGCAAGGCGTGTGGCGTCAAACGGCACTCGAATGGCTAGCGCGGGACACGGAGGCCTCCTCGACGGTGGTGCTGGTTTCTGTACAGCTCCAACTCCACTACAGGAGGCCTTCACCTTGCACGCGCCACATCAAACTCGACTAGACATCACAACTAGTCCTCTTCTTCGTCATCTCCCCAGAAGACCTCCACCTTGGCACCCAACTTATTCAGCCGCTGAGGCAGGTCCTCGTAGCCGCGGTTGATGATGTAGACGTCCTTCAGCCTCGTTGTTCCACGCGCCGCGAGGGCCGCGAGGAACAGACACACCGCAGGACGCAACGCCGGGGGAGTCTCGATGGTGCGGGCCCGCCAATCGGTCGGCCCAATCACCAGCAGCCGATGAGCGTCCATCAGCTGGATGTTCGCGCCGAGCTGAGACAGTTTCTCCAGGTGGATGGCCCGCGAATCGTAGACCCAGTCGTAGATTCGCGACTGGCCTTCTGCGGCCGCACAGATCACGGCGAAGAAGGGCAGATTGTCTATGTTGAGCCCGGGGAAGGGCATCGGATGAATTTTGTCCATCGGTGCGTGCAGCTCCGAGGGGTGCAGCGTGATATCCACCAGCCGCGTCTTGCCGTTGCTGCTGAGATACTCCGGGGACGTCTCGAGCCGCTGGCCCATCTCGTCGAGCACTGCCAACTCGACCTCCAAGAACTCGATGGGGCAGCGCTGCACCGTCATTTCGGACTTGGTGACGATGCCCGCAGTGAGCAGGCTCATTGCCTCGATGGGGTCTTCGGAGATGTGATACTCGACATCAACGTCGATCTCCTCGACGCCGCTGATCTTCAGCGTGGTGGTGCCCACACCCTCGATGCCCACGCCCAAGGCCTGCAGGAAGAAGCACAGATCCTGGACCATGTAGTTGCCGGAGGCGTTGCGGATGACCGTGGTGCCCTTGGTGCGCGCTGCAGACATGAGGACGTTCTCGGTGACGGTGTCCCCACGTTCAATCAAGGTCACGTGGTGTTCAGGGAGCCCGTCCTTGGCGACTGTCGCGTGATACTCGCCGTCGGTAGCCACGACGGAAAGTCCAAGCTTGCTCAGCGCGGCCATATGGGGATGGACGGTGCGGGCGCCGAGGTTGCAGCCCCCGGCATATGGTAGTTCGAAGCCCGAGAACTCGTGCATCAGAGGCCCCAGGAACATCAGGATGGAGCGAGTCCGCTTGGCCGCCCGCTGGTCCATGTTCTTCGGCAGAAGCTGCTCGGGGCGTCGGATCACCAGGTCCCGATCGTCATTGGCCCAGGTGAGTTGCACACCGATTGACGTGAGCACCTCGATGATGCGGTCGACTTCTTCGATGCGCGCGATCCCACGCAGCGTGGTGGTGCCCTTGTTAAGGAGCGACGCGCACAGCAGCGCCACCGCCGCGTTCTTGGAGGAGCGCACCTGGATGGCCCCCGTCAGCGTCGTCGGCCCTTGAACTTTGTAGTTCATCGACCCACGGGTTGCGGCTTGGATCAGTGGCTGCTCCAGCGCGGTGGCGAGTCGTTCGATCATGATCAGCGACAGGTTCTGTTGGCCGTTCTCGATCCGATGGATTGCGCTCTGGGCAGTACCGATCTCTGCTGCCAGCCGCTGCTGCGACCAGCCCCGCGCTACCCGCGCGTCGTGGATCAGACGCCCGATGGACTCGCTCGTAACACTCATTCCGCCACTTTATCTCATAGATGAGATCACTTCGGGTACTCCGAAGCAGGATGTTCTCAGGTCGCTCAGGGGCTAGAGTGTCTTTCATGAGCTCTCACTTTGACACGGTTGTCCTAGGCGCGGGCCCGGGCGGCTACGTTGCCGCCATTCGCGCCTCCCAGCTCGGCCAGAAGGTCGCGATCATCGAGAAAGAGTACTGGGGTGGCGTCTGCCTCAACGTCGGCTGCATTCCTACGAAGTCCTTGATGCGCAACGCGGAGTTGGCACACATCCTCACGAAGGAGGCCGACCTTTACGGCATCGAGGGTCAGGTCAGCATGAACTACGAGAAGGCGTTCAAGCGCAGCCGTGCGGTGTCCGAGCGAATGACCAAGGGCATCCACTTCCTGATGAAGAAGAACAAGATCCAGGAGATCCACGGCTGGGGCACCTTCGTCGACGCCAGGACCATCGACGTTGCCGCCGAGAGTGGTGAGGTGCAACGCGTCACCTTTGACAACTGCATCATCGCGGCTGGCGCCACGACCAGAATGCTGCCGGGAACGCAGACCTCGGCAAACGTGGTCACCTACAAGGAACAGATCCTCTCTGACAAGGTTCCGGGCTCCATCATCATCGGTGGCTCCGGAGCCATCGGGACCGAGTTCGCCTACGTGCTGAGCCAGTACGGTGCCGACGTGACAATTGTCGAGTACCTGGATCGCATCGTGCCAACCGAGGACGCCGAGATCTCCACAGAACTCGCCAAGGCCTACAAGAAGCTCGGCATCAAGCTGATGACCTCGACGAAGGTCGAATCGATCGAGGACACCGGAGCCGGTGTTCGGGTCACGGTAAGCCCGGCAGCCGGGGGAGAGAGCCAGGTGCTGGAGGCTGATCGCTTCCTCTCCGCCATCGGATTCGCCCCGCGGACCCAGGGCTATGGGCTGGAGAATACGGGAGTCGCCCTGACCGAGCGCGGCGCGATCGCAATCGACGACTACATGCGAACCAACGTAACGGGTATCTACGCCATCGGCGACTGCACCGGCAAGATGATGCTGGCCCACACCGCCGAGGCGCAGGGCGTGGTGGCCGCGGAGACCATCGCTGGGGCGGAAACTCAGCCAATCAACTACGACATGATTCCGCGCGCCACCTACTGCCAGCCCCAGATCGCGTCCTTCGGCTACTCGGAGCAGCAGGCCAAGGACAAGGGGTACGAGGTCAAGGTCTCCAAGTTTCCCTTCGCGGCCAACGGCAAGGCCTGGGGCCTGGGCGAGGGCGTCGGGTTCGTCAAGATCGTGGCCGACGCCCGCTACAACGAACTGCTGGGCGCTCACATGATCGGTCCAGATGTCACCGAGCTGCTGCCCGAACTGACCCTCGCACAGGCGTTCGATTTGACCGCTGACGAGATCGGCCGCAACATTCATGCGCACCCGACGCTGTCCGAGGCCATCAAGGAGGCCGCCGAGGGCATCACCGGCCACATGATCAACTTCTGACGCTGCACGTTCAGGACGGCCCCAGCTGGGTTCTCCGGCTGGGGCCATTTCGTTGCCCGACACATCGACCGCGCTACGGGATCAGCACGCTTGCGCCAGACGATGCATCAGACCAAGAGGCACCCAACCCTCCAGTCCTGCGCCCGACCATTTGGCCGATAAGCTTGATTATGTCATTTCTGAAGAAGATTGGCCTGGCTCCCAGCCCCTGTTTCAGCCCCTGATCTAACTCTCAAAACCAGATGGCCGTTGCAGTTACCTCCGCCACGATCGCCAACGAGGGTTGGAGGCCACATCTCCCGTTCCGACGTTGCCGACCGAGTTCCGCAGCGGAGACCTGAGCGCTGCCGTTCCGGGCCGTGCCGATTCGATACCACATGCGGGCCGAGACCGTCGTCGTGAACGTCGCCCCATGTCATGGAGTCTCCGCCGCCTTTCCAAGCGGCGGAGACTCCATACTGGGATCAGCCCTTCGGCGGATTCGCATCCCGTCCGTAGGAGTTCTTCTCTCCGATAGTGCCGTCCATCCTGCAGATGGAATGCTCTGCACCACGTTCCCGCGCCATCTCTCGGCCTACGGCCGAAGCCTCAGCCTTCGTGGCATGGGTACTTGAGGCCTGCTGGTTGCCCTCAACCTTGTTCTTCCACGAGTTGTTCTCGTAATAGGTCCTAATGTCTCCCTTGGCCACCTTGATTCACCCCCTCTCCACACTTGCTGCCACGAACAAGCATGAGGTGAGGCTCTGACAGTCTTTGTCGGTTGGGGGACGCATCCGCTGCAATTGCTTGCCTTGGCTGGCGCCGGACCGCCCATCCAACGCGCCAAGACAGTGAGGATGCGCAGTGCGACAAAGCTAGGATCATGGCATGGTGGCCTTCCGCGCGATGCAATTGGCTGATCTGCCGCAGTTAATCAGGTGGCAGACCTCCCCCGCTGCCGCGCGCTGGTTTCCCGCGCTCAGCCTGGAGGAAGCACACCGTCGGTTCGGCCCGCGCATCCGGGGCGTTATTCCCGTGCGCATGCTGGTGGTAGAGATCGAGGGTCGAGACGCGGGGTACGCGCAACTTTACCGCATCGAGGATGTGGGAGACACCGTTCCCGCGCCACCCGGATATGTGGCGATGGACTTCTGTATCGGCGAGCCAGACCTGCTTGGCCAGGGCTATGGCACAGCACTCCTTCGGGAGTTGGTCTCGATGGCGCGCTGGGTCTGGCCGCAGGCGCAGGGCGTGTTGGCCTGCCCAGACCATCGCAACGCCGCATCGATTCGCGCGCTGCGCTCGGCCGGTTTCGTTGAGGGCCTATGGTTCGATTCGCCCGAAAGCGCCGGCTCCCGGACCACGCTGGTCGCCTATCTGAGACATTTCGCGTAGCCGACCGCTCCGCGCTCGCCTGGAGTGACGGAGAAATCGCGGCCGGTCAGCGAAAGCCAGCCGATTGCGAGTACGGTTTGACCATGGGCCCCAATGAGACCGAGGAAATCACCGCCGAACCCAGTTTTGACCAGCAGCGCTTCGCCGCCCGACCGGCGCGACTGCGCCCGAGAGCGCGGCGAGCCGTTTCAACCGTTACTGAGGCCCCCGAATTTGAGGCTGATGGCCGCAACGAGGCCTACGTCGAGTGGCTCGTCGGACAGTCGATGCTGGCCGATGCCACGCGGCTCGCCCGCCAACTGGCGGGTAACCATCTCATGTGGAGCAACGCCTTTGCCTCCCCCGCTCCACGCAACGCGCTCGATCAGGCCCAGGTCTGGTTCACCGCCTATCCGTTGAGCCTCATCACGTCGCCTGGCCAGTCCTTCCTCGGAGCGCTCGGCGAGGACGCGTTGTGGGATGCGTTCGAACGAATCGGGATCGACGCCATCCACACCGGGCCGGTGAAACTCGCCGGGGGCCTCAAGGGGCTACAGTCCACACCCAGCATCGATGGTCACTTCGATCGAATTTCGATGTCCATCGACCCCCTTTTCGGTTCGGAGGACGAGTTCCGGTCGATGTGCGAGACGGCAGCCCGTTTCGGCGGCACCATCATTGACGACATCATTCCCGCGCACACTGGCAAGGGAGCGGACTTTCGGCTCGCCGAGCTGAATTACGGCGACTACCCTGGCATCTACCACATGGTGGCGATCCCAGAGGAGGCCTGGCATCTGCTGCCGGAGGTTCCGGAGGGGCGGGACTGCGTGAATCTCTCCCCCGAGACTGAGCGCGCCCTGGCCGAGGCCGGCTACATCATCGGCGAACTCCAACGGGTCATCTTCTATGAACCCGGGGTGAAAGAAACCAACTGGTCCGCCACCGCGCCGATCCCCGACGTGAACGGCGTCGCACACCGCTGGGTTTACCTGCACTACTTCAAGGATGGGCAGCCTTCGATCAATTGGCTCGACCCAAGCTGTGCCGGTATGCGCCTGGTGATGGGCGATATTCTGCACTCTCTGCTTGATCTCGGCACCGGCGGCCTTCGGCTAGACGCCAACGGTTTCCTCGCGGTTGAGAAGTCGGTGGACCTCTCCCCCGCTTGGAGCGAGGGACACCCCCTCTCCCAAGCGGCCAACCAGCTGATCGGCGCGCTCGTGCGTAAGCTCGGGGGCTTCACCTTCCAGGAGCTGAATCTGAGCTTCGACGAGATCGCGGCGACGGGCGCCGTCGGGCCCGACCTCAGCTACGACTTCGTCTCCCGTCCCGGGTATCACCTCGCCCTGGCTACGGGCGATACCGAGTTCCTGCGGCTGGTACTGAACGAGTCGCTCGCGCTGGGCATCGACCAGGCATCGCTGGTCCATGCCCTCCAGAACCACGATGAGCTCACCTATGAGTTGGTCCATTTCACATCCCGACACGCCGAACAGCTGTTCCAATTCGACGGCCTGGAACTCTCCGGCGCCGCTCTGGCCGACCACGTCCGCGCCACGCTGCGCGCTGTCCTGACCGGCCCCAGCGTGCGATACAACCGCGTATTCACACAGAACGGCATCGCCTGCACGACGGTCTCCGTGATAACCGCGGCTCTCGGGATCAGCGATTTCTCCGCAATCACCGACGAGGACCGCGAGCGCATCATCCAGGCCCATTTGCTGCTGTGCATGTTCAACGCCTACCAACCCGGCGTGTTCGCGCTGTCCGGCTGGGACCTCGTCGGCGCGCTGCCGCTGGACGCGGAGCAGGTGGCGGTGTTGATGGTCGACGGCGACACCCGGTGGATCGAGCGCGGTGCCTACGACCTGCTCGGCTCGGCCACGGAGGTGGAGGCATCGTCGGCCGGCATGCCGCGGGCCAAGGCCCTCTACGGCCCGTTGCCCGATCAGCTTGCCGACCCGGAGTCGTTCGCGAGCCGGCTTGCCCGCATCATTCGGGTGCGCCGGGACAACGGCCTCGCTTTCGGCACCCTGGTGGACGTGCCGAGCGTCACCAGCCGCAGCATGCTGGTTCTCGTGAACCGGCTACCGGATCTGCGTACCCAGGTCACCGCCCTAAACTTCTCACCAGAACCCATCGACGCCTACCTCCGCAGCGACGAAATCCCACCCGGGCGGGTCACCGACTTGGCCAGCGGAGCAGAACTCGCGGAGGTGGACGAACTCGGCGGATTCACGCTCGCGCTGCCGGCCTTCGGCGGCGCCGCGCTCGTCATCAACTGATCCGGTGTGCCACGGCCCAGCCTGACTTTCGGAACACGCCCTAGCGTTTCCGATACAGGCTCTTCGTCTGATAGATAGGCTCGGTCGTGACGTGGATCCCCAGCTGGCGGAAAATGTTCTCGTCAACCGGGCCAAGAATCACCGTTTCGTGAACGTCACAACCGCGAAGGTGTTGTAGCTGTTCCATCGCTCTGCGGGCATTATCGTGGGTTTTTGCGCTCACGGCCAGCGCGATCAGCACCTCGTCGGTGTGCAGGCGCGGGTTCCGTGAGCCCAAGATCTCAGTCTTCAACCACTGAATGGGTTCGATGGACTCCGGGGAGAGCAGCGTCTCGGTGGGGTCAATGCCCGCCAATTCCTTCAACGCGTTGATCAGCATCGCGCTCGACGCGCCCAGCAGCTCGGATGTCTTACCCAACACGATCTGGCCGTCCGGCAACTGAATGGCGGCGGTGGGAGCCTTGGTCTTCTTGGCCAGCTGTAGCGCAGGCTCCACCACTGGCCGGTCCATCCCGCTGATCCCGAGTTGGGTCATCAGCAACGCTATGCGCTCGGACGCGTCAGGCTCCAGCCCCTCCTTGCGCTCCTCCACGGCGGCCTTGTACCAACGCCGGATCACCTCCTGTTTCGACGCATCGCGGCACACCTCGTCGTCGCTGATACACATGCCCACCATGTTGACGCCCATGTCGGTGGGCGACTTGTAGGGAGATTCCCCCAGCAGCGATTCGAACAGCTGGTTGAGAACGGGAAACACCTCCACGTCACGGTTGTAGTTGACGCACTGCTCACCGTAGGCCGCGAGATGATACGGGTCTATCAGGTTGACGTCGTCCAGGTCGGCCGTCGCGGCCTCGTACGCCACGTTCACCGGGTGATCGATAGGCAGGTTCCAGATGGGGAAGGTCTCGTACTTGGCGTAGCCCGAACTGATGCCGCGCACGTGGTCGTGGTAGAGCTGCGACAGGCAGGTGGCCATTTTCCCGCTGCCCGGTCCGGGAGCGGTGATGACGACGACGTCCCTCTCGGTCTCGATGTAATCGTTCCTCCCCAGCCCTGAGGCGCTGACGATGTGTCGAACGTCGTGCGGGTAGCCCTTGATTGGGTAGTGCCGGTACACCTTCAACCCGAGCCGCTCCAGCTTGCGGCGGAACGCGCGTGCCGGGGCGTTATCCTCCGTAGATTGCGTGATCACCACGCTCCCCACGAACAGGCCACGGCTGCGAAAGGCGTCAATGAGACGCAACACATCATCCTCGTAGGGGATTCCCAGGTCCGAGCGCTGCTTCTTGACCGCGATGTCCTTGGCGCTCACCACGACGACAACCTCAACCTCGTCGCGCATGGTTTCCAACATCGCTATCTTGTTGTCCGGAGTAAACCCCGGAAGAACGCGTGACGCGTGCATGTCATCGAACAGTTTGCCCCCGAACTCCAGGTACAGCTTGCCGCCGAACTTGCGTCGTCGTTGCGCGATTTGCTCCGACTGCATAGCCAGATACCTAGATCGATCGAATCCCACTCGCACGTCGGAAGCTTAGCGCCTGCCGGTTGGTAGCATGGGGAGCACCCGCAAGTATGGAGAAAAGATGACAAACAATCCCTACGCAAACTACGACGACATGGCGCAGCCCGTGGGAGGGCAGCCTGCTCCGGAGCCGCTGGATGGCGCGGGCTACGACCTCGCGATGCCGGAACCCGCGCCGTTGCCGGTGGAACCGGCATACGGCGCGGGCAGCTACGACTACCAACCCCAGCCCGTGCCCGTAGATTCTGGCTTGCGCCCCTACCATGGCGCCCAGGTGCCGGTTTCTCCCGGCAACTCGCAAAACGTCACACTGAACGCCTGGCTCTCGGTCTTTGTCCCTCTCATCGGCATGATCTTCTACTTCGCGGAACGCGGTAAGGAGCCGCTCTACGACCAACACCTACGCGATACCTTCAACATGTCGGCCACGCGGATGATCATCAGCGTTGCTCTGCCTCTGTTTTGGTTCAGCAACTTCCTCAGCGGCATCCTTTCCCTGGTGGGTGTCGTGTACTTCGTGCTCGCAATCCTCGGAGCCAAGGACGCGAAACAGAAGTACCTTGCCGGCCAGGAATCTTCCTACCTGGGGGCGCTGCCGCTGCTCAAGAAGTAAAACTCACTCAAACGGAGTTGGATCTCCTGCCCCGTGGCGAGCGACGACGGGCTCATCCCCCGTGAGATCGACCACCGTGGTGGCCACCAGCCCGACGTCGCCCGAATCCAGAACTGCCTCGACCTGATGGTCGAGCAGTTCTTTTATCTGCCAACCATCGGTGGGCGGCACATCGTCGCCGGGGAGCAGCAGCGTCGACGTCAGCAAGGGCTGGTCTAGCGCCTGCAGGAGAGCAGTGACGGTCTTGTGCTCCGGGATGCGCACCCCAACCGTCTTCTTCTTCGGGTGTTGCATCATCTTGGGCACCTCGCGCGTCGCCTTCAGGATGAAGGTATACCGGCCAGGCGTCGCAGCTTTCACAGCACGAAACACCCAGTTATCCATCTCCACGTACTGGCCCAGCTTCGCGAAGTCGTCCACAACCAGCGTGAAATTGTGCTTGTCGTCGAGCTGACGGATGCTCTTGATCCGGCGAATGCCCTCGACGTTGCCCAACAACGCGCCAAGCGCGAAACCCGAATCCGTGGGGTAGACGATGAGCCCGCCGTCGCGCAGAATCTGGGCAGCCTGCGCTATCGCGCGCGGCTGCGGATTATCTGGATGAACATCTAGATACTTGGCCATTTCACAGCACTCCCTTGGTTATCTTTTCCAACAATTCGGTCGGCACTACGTCATTCATCGCTGCAGCCGAGTCACGGATGGTCTCGGGACGGGTGGCGCCGGGAATGGGGATGACATGTTCTCCCAACGACAGTTCCCAGGCCAAGGTCACCCGGTAAGGGCTGATTCCCAACTCCTCCGACACCTCTCCGATCGCCGGGAAACGCTGTCCCAAGCGGACGGCCCGTCGATGCGCCCCGCCCAGCGGGGCGAAGGGCACGAACGCGATGCCGTGCGCCCCGCAGTAATCCAGCTCCGGTTTGCTCGTGTGGTTAAACCACGGCGAGAACTCATTCTGCACGGCCGCCAAACCACCTTCCCCCAGAACCTCGACCGCGATCGCGATCTCCTCAAGATTGGCGTTCGAAATGCCTACTTCCTTCGCGAGGCCGTCCGCCTTCAGCTGCCCGAGCGCCACCATGTTTTCTTCAAAAGCAACGCGCCGATCCGGCCGGTGAAGGTACAGCAGATCCAGGCGTTCCACCCCCAGCGCTGCAATGGAAGCCTCGGCTCGGCTTCTCAGGTACGCCAACGTGGCATTGCGCCCCCAGCTCTCCCCTTCGTTCCTGGTGATACCGGCCTTCGTCGCCACCACGACTCCGCCGGTATCTCCCGGATAGGAGCGCAGGGCATCCGAGATCACCCGCTCGTTGTGCCCCATCGCATCCCACGAAGGCGCGTAGATGTCCGCGGTGTCGATGAGAGTGACGCCCGCTTCCAGCGCTGCATGCACGGTGAGGTGGGGGTTCTCAACCGCTTCGGGCATGGAAAGCGACATTGCCCCATAGCCCACTGCCGAGACCTGAAAACTACCTAGTTGACGGCTCATGACGAGAGTCTAGCGGGCCGGAAAACGTTGCACAGGCGAATCGGCACTTGATGGGAGACCAACTATGCTGCAGGCTACCGCCGCACCGCCTCGTTCCCAGTCTGCGGCCGGATTCGGCGAACCGTGTGCCGGAGACGGCATCCGCCCTCCGACGTTCTGGCGATCCAGGACGCTCGCGGTTCGTCCGCAGCGGCTCCTTGCAAGCAGACGGTTCATTCGGCTGGGTGTTGTGGGGCCTGCGGTCAATGTGCAATAGGCTGACTCCTGTTCGGCTATGTTGAAAGGACACTTCATGGTTAAGAAGGTCGCCATCCTCACTGCGGGTGGCTTTGCTCCGTGCCTCTCCTCCGCCATCGGCGGGCTGATCGAGAAATACACCGCTGTCGCCCCCGAGGTGGAGATCATCGCCTACAAGCACGGCTACCAGGGTCTGCTGCGAGGCGACTACCTCGTCGTAGACGAGACCGTGCGCGCCAAGGCCCACCTCCTGCACAAGTTTGGCGGCTCCCCCGTCGGAAACTCCCGGGTGAAGCTCACCAACGCCAAGGACCTGGTCAAGCGCGGGCTGGTGGCCGAGGGCGAGAACCCACTCAAGGTGGCCGCTGACCGGCTGGTGGCTGACGGCGTTGACGTCCTGCACACCATCGGTGGCGACGACACCAACACCACCGCCGCCGACCTCGCCGCGTACCTCGCGGAACACGACTACGGCCTCACCGTCGTGGGCCTGCCGAAGACCATCGACAACGACGTCATCCCGATCCGGCAGTCGCTCGGCGCCTGGACTGCAGCCGAGATGGGCGCCCGCTTCGCCAAGAACATCGTGGCCGAACACAACTCCGGTTCACGGATGCTGATCGTCCACGAAGTCATGGGCCGCCACTGCGGCTGGTTGACCGCGGCGACCGCGGAGCGCTACCACGCTTGGGTGGACGAGCAGGAGTGGCTGCCCGAGATCGGGCTGAGCAAGGAAGCCTGGGATGTGCACGGGGTATACGTCCCCGAGGGCGTCATCGACATTGCCGCGGAAAGCAAGCGCCTGCGCACGGTGATGGACGAGATCGGCAACGTGACGATCTTCCTGTCCGAGGGAGCCGGCCTCGACTCCATCGTCGCCGAGATGGAGGCGTCCGGCGCGGAGGTGCCCCGCGACCCATTCGGCCACGTCAAGCTTGACAAGGTCAACCCGGGGGCCTGGTTCGCGTCGAAGTTCGCCGAGATGCTCGGGGCCGAGAAGGTAATGGTGCAGAAATCGGGCTACTACTCCCGCTCCGCCGCAGCCAACGAGGCTGATCTGGAACTCATCAAGCGCTGCACCGACCTTGCCGTCGACTGCGCTCTGCGCGGCGAAGCCGGCGTCATCGGTGAGGACGAGGAGAACGGCAACGTGCTCACCGCCATCGCCTTCGACCGCATCGCAGGTGGTAAGGCCTTCGACATTGAGCAGCAGTGGTACATCGACCTGCTGAAGTCCATCGGGCAGGAGATCCCCGCCAAGGCGGAAACTCACTGAGTCCGGGAACCTGTCACGGGGTGGGCGGAAGGATCATCCGCCCACCCCGTCTTTCGTGACTCGACTCAGCGGCGGCCAAACAGCCGCGAGAAGGCCGACGCCGTCGCGGCGAGCAGCGCGCCCGCACCCAACCCGGTGGCTGCTCCGACGCCGTAGCCCACCTTCAGCCCCGCGCGCACTCCCCGCTCAGCGACCGACTGCTTCACCAGTTCCTCCGGAGGCTGACTACCCCTGGGCTCCGCGAAGGCGCGGGCAACAGCTGCGCGGTTAGCCGCCATCTCCGCGGCCTTCGCCCGCACGCCGCTCACGTCGGGGCGCCGTTGGGGATCCGTGCCGATCCAGGCGGCACAGAACAGGAGTACGGTGGCCAGCAGGTTCATGAGCAGCATGAGCAGGATGAGCGAGCCGAACACGGATGCTGCGGGGCTGCTGGAGAACATGCTCGTGATCACGCCTGCGAGCTGCTGCAGGATGGTGATCAGCAGCGCGCCCATCGTAACCCCGACGAGCCAAACGCGGCTGCGCACCCGCTCGCCCGGCAGGGTGAGGAACAGAAACGCCACCAGGATCCACGCCACGAGGAAGTTGAGCAGGAAGGACACGACGGAGAACAGCAGGCCTATCCCGGGAACTCCGTCGAGCTGCAAAACACCGATCAACCAGGACGAGCCCAGCCAGCCGAACTGAGCAACCGCGATGACGAGAATCACGCACACAATCAGGCCGAGGAAGATGACCATGTTGCCAAGAACATTCACAACCGGATTGGTGGAGTTCTCCTCGTCCACCGCCACCTCACGCCACATCATCCGGACGGCCATCTTCAGGTTGCCCACCCAACCGGACCCGGAGTAGCCGGCCATCAGCAGGGCCGTCAAACCAATGCCCTTCCAGGACGACAGCGCGTTGTCTATCACGCCTTTGATCGACTGCGCGTTGTCACCGGGAACTCCCCCCAGCGCCTGCTCGACCCAGACCTGGATGCCCGCGAGCAGATCGGGACGGAGCACGGTGAGCACCATGCCCAGCATGGCGAAGGAGAACATCAGAATCGGCACCAGCGAGAGAACCGAGAAGTAGGTGATCGCTCCCGCGAACTGGGGGCCGAGCCTGGTGCTGAACCGGCCAGCCGCTGCCAACAGGTGCGCGACCGGCGGCCATTTCATGAGCTGATCGAGTCTGTCCTTCACCCGACCAAGACTAGCGACCGTCCGAGCTCATCACCCAGCGGCTCTCGCCCGTCGCGCCGCCAACTCGTCCGCGACGCTCTCGCCGCGCTCAACCGGCATCGACAGAAGAGTCCCCTCGATTTCTTTCCAGACCGAGCTGACCGAGATCATGAACATGCCCTGCCCACCACGGGTCAGGTCATAGAGCTCGTTGGCGCTGGTGACCTCGAAAACGCTGAATCCGTCGCTGACGAGCGTCACCGACGTGACATCGCTGATCCCGCGGGCCCGCAGATGGTCAACGGCGGCACGCACCTGACGCAACGAGATACCAACGTCCAGAAAACGCTTAACCACTCGAAGCAGCAGGATGTCGCCGAAAGAATACAGGCGCTGCGTGCCCGAGCCGCCCGCCTCCTGAATGGACGGCACCACAAGACCGGTCCGCGCCCAATAGTCAAGCTGCCGATAGGTGATCCCCGCCACCCGCTGGGCCAACGGGCCGCGGAAACCGAAATCGCTCGGCACAGGCGTGTAATCGCCCTCGAACAGCGCGTCTTGTAGCTCTGCCACGATCTCCTCTTTCCTCTCGGCTGCCAGAACGCTACCTTCGCCCCAGCCTGATTCCGCACCGACACGCCGCCCCGGCACACGTCGCTCCCCAGGGCTCAGGCCCGCCCGGCACACTCCCCGGCCATGAGTAAACTCTGGCTAGGTTATTCGCCCAAGCCCGGCCAGCCGGCGAGCGGCCGGCTGGCGCCTCGGGAAACCTAAACTCGATGTTTAGCTTCATTCTTCCGCCGTGAAGTCATCGGCATTTATCTGGTCTAGGAAAGCGACGAACTCATCGACCTCATCCTGATCCAACTGCTCAGGGGCCACCCCGACCCGGTGCAGCAACGCGCTCGGGCAGAGGACCCGCCAGCCCATGCGCACCGCGACGGCGACGGCGTCGCTAGGCCTCGCCTCAATCTCACCGATGTTCAGCACCAGCCTGGCGTAGAAAAGCCCGTCGACCATGTCGTAAATCTCGACGTGTCCGGTGGCCTCAACCTGTTCGAGCACACTGCCCAGCAAGTCGTGCGTCAAGGGGCGGGTGAACTCCTCGTCCGGAGACAGCAGCAAAGCAATCGCCGCGGCTTCGACGGTCCCGATCCAGATCGGCAGGACCAAACCTGTCGCCTGGTGCTCCAGCAGGAGGATCGGCTGGTCGTTCTCGCCGCTGAGCCTGATGCCCTGCACCGTCAAATCAACCGTTTCTGGCTTGTCGTCACACATTGAACTGTCCATGTAGAAAGGCAAGGTGGGCCTGCATGATCGAGCGGCACACGTCGGCCATGCATTCACTCGGGTAGCCGTTTCGTCGCCGATAGGGCTCCAAGATCTGCTCGATGAGCGCAACCTCTGTCGAGGCGGCATCCTTCACCACCCGAAGCTGTCTAAGGTCCAAGCCGTAGTGCGCGAGTCTCTTTGCGGCGCTGGCTACCGCAATCGCCTCCCGCCCATACAAATTGGATCCGCGCCTCGGCTCCACCAGACGCATTCGCTCCAAGTGGATCAGCGAGGCCTCCGGGATCCCGGACTCCACCAAAACCTGTCTGCGGGTGAAAAGTTGCGACGCCGGAACCCTCACCCTCTGTTGCGTTCGCTCAGGCGGCGGATCGGGTGCCACCGGCTCCACAGCAGGCGGCGGCGCAGTCATCGGCTCCTCCCCGCGATCGATCGCCTCCAGCTCCTCTCGAATCACCTTCAGCGGAAGGTAACGATCACGCTGCGCGCGCAGAACGTAAAGCAACCGGTCGATGTCTTTCTGAGTGAACCGACGATATCCGGAGGACTGGAGTCTCTCGGGCGAGATCAAACCTTGGTTGTCGAGAAATCGCAGCTTGGATAGGGAGAGGTCCGGAAACTCCGCTCGCACCTTCTCCAGGACTTGGCTGATCTTCCACTCCTCGACGGGCATCAGCTGCCTCGTGCGTCTCCCACTGCCACGGTGGCACGATACTTCCCGATCTGCACCTCATCACCATCCCGGACGATGGCTCGGCCATCGATCAAGGTTCGGTTGATGTAGGTACCGTTCAGGCTTCCCAGATCCTCCAGGAAAAGGACACCGTCGATCCGGATGAACTTAGCGTGGTGCCGGGAGACGGTGATGTCATCAAGGAAGATATCGGACTCCGGGTGGCGCCCCACAGTGGTGACATCCGCGTCGATCAGGAAACGCGACTCGTCGCCGTGCCCCAGCCTGACCATTAGCATCGCGTTGCCCGGCGCGAGGCCGGGGATGACCTCAGTGTGGCGCGGACGCGTGTACTCCAGATCATCGATGATCGGAAGATTCGTCGTGGTGTCCGTCAATGTTTCCAGCTGCGCACCGCAATGGCTGCAAAATCGGGCGGTCTCCGCACAGTCAAAGCCACACTTCAGGCACTTCATTGCTTAGCCCTCGTTCCCCTCGGTTCCTGCAAGACTCTAGCGTATGCCAACCCTATCGAGGGCGGGCAAACTGGTACTCACCGGGATCGTTAATCGACTGGATTCGGATCAGCTCCTGCTGCGTGATGAACACCTGGCCCCCCATCCGGGCGCCCTCAACCTCGCTCACCAGCCCGCCCCGGAATCGCGCGCCCGCCTCCAGCGTCGCCGGGTCGCCAATCGCGCGAATCATGTAGGGCGCGTCGAGCGGCACCTCATCCACGAGCAATCGGCCCTGGTCAGAGGTGAAATAGCTGCCCGCCACAAGCCGCACCTTCCCGTTCAGCTCGATCACCTCCGCCCCAGCGTCGCGCAGTTCCTCCACAGCGTTGAGCATCAGGTCGGGAGCCATCTTCCCTTGCGGATCCTCGATCCTGATCACGATCCCAGGACCCTCGGCCGGCACCAGGCCCGCCAGGATGCTCAACTGTTCCAGGCGGCGCTGCGCATCCTGCTGCCGCTTCGCCTCCTGATCCTGGCCACTCAGCAACTCGTTGTACGTCTGTTCCAGGTCACGCAGCTCGGCTTCCATGCCGCGCGAGCGGCTCGTCACGGTGTCCAGCAGCTGAACCAGGTCGGCCTGCCGCGCCTGGGCGAATTCCGGCTGCGCGCTCTGCGAGCGCCAACTCCACGTCAGCAGCAGCGCCGTGACGCACAGCAGTACCGCCGCGACGACCTGTCCTCGGCTCGGCCGCAGAAAGTCGCGCACGTAGTCTCGTTCCAAGCCACGCCGGAGCGGCCGGCTGGCTGCCCCGTCGGGCCTCGGCCCTGGTTCCGCAGCCGCGCCGGCGGTCACCTCGTCGGGCTGCTCAGGCATGAAAGATGGCCCTCCTGACGGCGGCCGCATTCGTGAAGATGCGGATTCCCAACACCACCACCACGCCAGTGGACAGCTGCGAGCCGACACCGATCTGGTCCCCGATGAAGACGATCAGGCCGGCGATCAACACGTTGGACAGAAAGCTGACTGCGAATACCCGGTCGCTGAACACCCCCTCGAAGTAGGCTCGTGTCGCCCCCAAGATCGCGTCCAGGGCCGCCACGATGGCAATGGGAAAGTAGGGGGCGAGTGCAGGCGGCAGCGTCGGGTCGAAATAGAGGCCGAGCACGACGCCAACCACTAGACCAAGAATCGCGTACACGGCTATCCCTTCTTCGCATGCCGCAGCCCCAAACCGGGATCTGCCGCCAACTCGACGAAGTCTACCGGCAGCACATCAAGCCTCAGCCCATAATTCAGGTGCAGCGTGCGCCACCACTCCCCAGCCCACGTTCGGGCGAACCGGCTCGCGAGCTGGGCGCTGTTTCCCAAGCCTTCCACCCGGTAGGGCGGACGCAGGGAAACATAGTCGACCGTGATCGCGGCCCCCGCCTGCCGAATCGGAGTGCGGGTGCTCACCCGGATCCCGTTGATCGAAACCGCCTCGGCCCCCGCCTCGAACAGGCCATTGACCAGCACCGTCAGGTCACTGTCCAACACGTGCCCCAGCGCAGGCGTGGCGTTGAGGGCGTCGTCCACGGTGATCACAACCCCCGGGCCCGAAACCCCAACGGCTCCCGCGAGCAGCTCAGCGTGCGCCAACCTGGAACGCTGCCGCTCGTCCGGCAGCGCCGCGAGCTGCAGCTCTCGGATGCGCTCCTCGCGGTGCGCGATCTGGCCCGCCAGCTGCTCCTGGTGTTCGTTGGCCTCCCGAAGCTGCGCAACCAGGGCGTCGCGCTCGGCCGAGCGGACGTCGCGGCTGCTGAGCGTCTCCACCGCGGCCAGCACCAGCAGCGCGGCCAGCAAGCCGAATACCGTCGCCGTCAGCCAAGGCGTGCGCCTGGGCGCGGTCGTCGCGGCATACTCCGGCTCCAAGGCCTCCTCGGTGAGGGTCCGAAGCAGGCTCATTGACGCGTCAGGACGCCTGGTCATCAGAGCGTCACTTCCGCCCGGCTCTCGCGCAGGAGTTCCCGGGTGGCGGCCACATATTGGAAGCCCGCCACCCAGTACAAGACGGCTCCGACCAGACCGATGGCCCAGGCCACCCAGTAGACGAGCGACCAGCCTGTCACCGCGTCGTGGCCCAGCAGCAACAACGGCAGCGCAATCAGCAGCGCGAACGTGCCGCACTTACCCAGCCACGTGACGGGCAACGCGTTTCGCCCCGTGCGGCGCAGGAAAGGCACCAAAGCCAACAACATCGCGTCGCGCGCCAGCAGCGCCATCACAAACCACGCAGGCAACAGGCCGCTGATCAGCAACGCGCTGACCGTCGCGATGATGTAGAGCCGATCCGTAACCGGATCCAGCTGGGCGCCCAGCTTGGTGCGCTGCTGCAGCACCCGGGCCAGGAAACCGTCGAACCAGTCGGTGATCCCTGAGATCATCAAAATCGCCACCGCCGGCGTGTAATTGCCGACGATGATCAGCCAGACGAAAACTGGAATGGCTGCCAACCGAATGAAAGACAGCACATTCGGAACTGTCATCACACGGTCGGTATCCCACACTGGTTCGGTCACGGGGACAACACTAGCCCAGCAGGGCCAATTCGTACTGGCGCAGGATCCTTGGCCCCACCTCGGCCCACGAGAACGGCTTCGCCAGGCCACGCGCCACCGATTCCCCGACCCCCTGCCCCAGGAGCGCCCGCACAGCAGCGACCGCCCCGGGCACGCTTCCCGGCTCGAACCAGCGCACGACGCGCGGATCGTCCACCACCGCCCGAAACGCCGGCAGCCGGCTCCCAACGATGCCCGCTCCGCTGGCGAGCGCTTCGACAAGGACCACGCCGAAGGACTCCCCGCCCAGGTTCGGCGCAAACAGGAAGCTCGCCCGCTGCAGGGCTTCGGCCAGCTCGCCTTCGCTGGCCCGCCCGTCGGAGAACTCGACGAAGTCCACCTCCCCCGCCAGCCGTTCCCGGACATCGCGGAATATGGCGTAGCCCTTGCGCGAATCCGTCTTGCGCCCGATGAACACGCCGAGCCGCTCCCGCCTCAGCCCGCTCGCCGCCGGCGGCACGATGGCGTTCGGAATCACCTCCGCCGGCAGCGCAAACCGACCCACCGTCTCATTCGCCGCGGCCGAGACGGCGATGCTCACCCGCGCCCCCAACCGGGCCGCGCGCCAGCGCAGGGCCGCGCCCAACGCCCACCCCGGCAGGAAGTGCGCATGGTGCGTGACGACGAGCCGTGGCGCCCGTCGCGCCACGGCGTATGCGACGCCCGGGGTGAGGGGCTCGTGGACATGCACCACGTCGGCTGCCGCGGCCACAGCCCAGGCCTCGCGACGTTGGCTCGCCCCAAGCGCGAGTCGGGCCGTTGAGCCGTTAAACCGGATGGGCACGCTCGCACCCAACGTGTGTATCGGGAAACTCGCCGCACGCGCCGAACCCGGGGCGATCACCGTCGGCTCGTGTCCCATCGACTGCAACCAACCCGCCAAGCCGAGAACATGCTTGCCCACTCCCCCGGCCACGTCGAGTGAGTAGGGACACACGAGCGCGATCCTCATCGCGTCATCGGCTGCAGCACCAGCCAGTTCGCGGGATCGGCAGAGATGGCAGCCGCGAAGCGCTCAACGACGCGCTGCATCGTCGGAACCACCTCGTCCACCACGATGCGCTCGCTGACGCTCAACCGCAGGCGACCGCCGACGAAGCGGGCGGTGGCGACGCGCAGATCCGCGCCCGTGCGGCGGGCCAGCAGAGCCGGGCCCGCCGGCACCTTCGAGACGAACCCGGTGGGCCAGCGAACCGCCACGCCATGCGCGCTCAGATCCCGATCGGCCAGCAGACACAGCACCAGGCCATCGGCCACATCGGCGGCCAGGGAGTCCGTCAGCCCGCGCTCAGCCACCGGGTAGATCTTCATGCCCATCGCCTCGCGCGCGGACCGGAACTCCTCGAACAGCCCGTCCGGAAGCCGTTCGGCGACGCTGACCACCGGCATTCCCGCCCTGGTGCACCATGCCCCGGCTCCATCCCAGGAACCCATGTGCGGCAGGGCTAGAACCAGACCGGGCCCAGCCAGCGAGTCGCGCATCCGCTGCTCGTCGGCCGGATCGATCGAGATGCGCCGCAGGTTGGGCCACTTCGCGAGCGACAAAGACCACAGCCGATTCATCAGCCAGTGTCGGATCAGGAGCCGCGTGGCCCGGCGATCCGGCTCCAACCCAACGACCGCGGCGACATTGGCTCGCCACCTGAGCACCGCCGCTGGCGGCCTGAGCACCACGACGCGCGCGCCCGCTCCCGCGATGGCGTTGCCCAGCCAGACGGGCACCCGCCCGCCCCAGCGGAACACCCGTCGCGGCGACGGCCTAAGCATCCGCCCAGGCTGCGGCCAGCTGTTCCCGGGCGTCCTCCAGCAGCTGCGGGACCGCCTTCGTCTGCGCCACGATCGGCAAGAAATTCGCGTCTCCCAACCAGCGCGGCACCACATGCTGATGCAGGTGCATAGCGATGCCCGCGCCCGCCACGTCACCCTGATTCATCCCGATGTTGAACCCGGCAGGCCGGCTCACCGCCTGCAGCGTCGAGATTGCCTGCTGCGTGAGTTCGGCGATCTCCCTCGTCTCCTCCGGCGTGGCGTCGACGTAGCCCGAGACATGCCGATACGGGCAGACGAGCAGGTGGCCGGGATTGTACGGAAACAGGTTCATCACGACGAAGGCGTGCTCCCCGCGGTGCACGATCAGCCCCTCGGCGTCCGCTTTCCGGGGGCTGACACAGAAGGGGCACTCGCCAGCATCGCGGGGCTTCGCCGCGCCGTCAATGTAGACCATGCGGTGCGGGGTCCACAGCCGCTGGAACGAATCCGGAATCCCGGCCAGCTCGCTCATTGTGCTGCCGTCGGGGTGGAGTTGCTTCGGCTGCGCACGTGCTCGATGATCTCCGCCACCGCCTCGGCCACCGGAACCCCATTTCGCTGCGAGCCGTCGCGGAACCGGAAGGACACCGCCTGGGCGTCGCGATCGTCACCGCCCGCGATCAGCATGAACGGCACCTTCTCCTTCTGCGCGTTGCGGATCTTCTTCGGAAACCGGTCATCCGAAGCGTCCAGCGCCACGCGGATCCCGGCGCGACGCAGCTGATCCAGCACCCCGCCTAGATAGTCGTTGAACTCGGCGGCCACCGGAATGCCCAGCACCTGAACCGGCGCCAGCCAGGCCGGGAAGGCCCCGGCGTAGTGCTCGGTCAGCACGGCGAAGAACCGCTCGATCGAGCCGAACAATGCGCGGTGGATCATGACCGGGCGCTTGCGCGTGCCGTCTGCCGCCTGGTACTCGAGCCCGAAGCGCTCAGGAAGGTTGAAGTCGAGCTGGATCGTCGACATCTGCCAGGTGCGGCCGATGGCGTCCTTCGCCTGCACCGAGATCTTCGGGCCGTAGAACGCCGCGCCGCCCGGATCGTCGACGAGGGACAGGCCCGAATCGGTGGCCACCTGCCGCAGCACCTCGGTGGCTTCCTCCCAGGTGGCGTCGTCGCCGACGAACTTCTCCGGGTTCTTCGTGGACAGTTCCAGGTAGAAGTCGTCCAGACCGTAGTCGGCCAGCAAGTCGAGCACGAACTTCAGCAGGAAGGCCAACTCGTCGCGCATCTGCTCACGGGTGCAGTAAATGTGCGCGTCGTCCTGCGTAAACCCGCGGGCTCGGGTGAGGCCGTGTACCACGCCGGATTTTTCGTTGCGGTAGACCGTGCCGAACTCGAACAGGCGCAGCGGCAACTCACGGTAGGAGCGGCCCCGCGCGGCGAAGATCAGGTTGTGCATGGGGCAGTTCATGGGCTTCATGTAGTAGTCCACGCCCTGTTTCGTGATGTTGCCCCTCTCGTCGCGCTCCTCGTCCATGTGCATGGGCGGGTACATGCCGTCGGCGTACCAGTCGAGGTGGCCGGACACCTCGTAGAGGCGCGCCTTGGTCAGGTGCGGCGTGTAGGCGAACTCGTAGCCCTCCTCGACGTGCCGCCGCCGCGAGTACTCCTCCATCTCCATGCGCACCATGGCGCCCTTCGGGTGGAAGACAGCCAGCCCGGAGCCGATCTCGTCGGGGAAGCTGAACAGGTCCAGTTCGACGCCCAGCTTCCGGTGGTCGCGCTTGGCGGCCTCCTCCAGGCGGGTCACGTAGGCGTTGAGGTCGTCCTTCGACGCCCACGCCGTGCCGTAGACACGCTGCAGGCTCGCGTTGCGCTGGTCGCCGCGCCAGTAGGCCGCGGACGAGCGCATCAGCTTCACAGCCTGCAGGTAGCCGGTGTGCGGCACGTGTGGGCCTCGGCAGAGGTCCTTCCAAGCCACCGAGCCGTCGCGGTTGACGTTGTCGTAGATGGTCAGCTGGCCCGAACCCACTTCCACCGACGCCCCGTCGGCGTCGCCCGCCGAACCCTTGTCGGCGATCAGCTCCAGCTTGAACGGCTCGTCGGCCAGCTCGGCGCGCGCCTCGTCGTCGGAGACCTCGCGCCTGACGAAACGCTGCTTCGCCTTGATGATCTGCTGCATCTTCTTCTCGATGGCCTTCAGATCCGCGGGCGTCAACGGGTCGCACTGGAAGTCGTAGTAGAAGCCGTCAACGATCGGCGGGCCGATCCCGAGCTTGGCCTCGGTGAAGATCTCCTGCAGCGCCTGGGCCGTCACGTGCCCGGCCGAGTGGCGCAGGATGGCGAGCCCCTCGTCGGATTCGACGCTGACCGGGGTCACCTCGTCGCCGTCGCGCAGTTCGCGCGCCAGGTCGATAGTCTCCCCCGCCACCTTCATCGCGACGATGGTGCGGTCGTCGCCGAACAGATCGAGCCCGGTCGTGGTCGTCGTCAGCTCAACCCTCTCCGGGCCGGTTGGGCGATTGACGACGATGGACGCGTTCATGGCACGTTCCTTTCAGTAGATGGCAGGGCAATTATGCCACCCACCGCCTGCCCGGGTCGCGCTCGGTGACGGCCGCCCACGCCCGGTTACTGCGCGCCGCGCGCCGCCAGCCGCTCCGCGGCGAAGGGGCAGGTGGCGCGCACCTCGTGCCCCGCGGCAGCGATCTCGTCGAGCGCGAAGTCCACCACCTGGGCGGCAAGGCCCTGACCGCGGAAGTCGGGCAGTGTCTCGGTGTGGGGCAGCTCGACGACGCCGCCAACCTCAAGGAAGTCGACGAAGGCCGCCAACTGATCCCCCACCCGGAGTTCGTAGCGCAGGGACTCGTCGTTTCGTTTCAGGGAGTGCTTCTGTTCCATGGGGAGACAGTGTAGGACAAACGAGAAACGAGCCCCGCGGGGCTCGTTTCTCGATCTGGTGGGCGATGCCAGGTTTGAACTGGCGACCTCTTCCGTGTCAAGGAAGCGCGCTACCACTGCGCCAACCGCCCGAGGTGGAGACGGGATTTGAACCCGTGTACACGGATTTGCAGTCCGTTGCCTCGCCTCTCGGCCACTCCACCGGGTGGAGGTCACCCTCCCCAGAGGGGCCTGGAGAGACTTCTCCGAGCGGACGACGAGATTCGAACTCGCGACCCCCACCTTGGCAAGGTGGTGCTCTACCAGCTGAGCTACGTCCGCCTGATCCGTGGCGCTGCTCGCTCTCGCTTGCCGCGTCATCGGCGTGATGAGAACTCTAGCGCACTGCTTTTGGCGATGCAAAATCGAAGGCGTTCCCCCTCGTCAGAGCCGATTACTCGCCGAAAGCGCACCGCCGTCGACCCAACTCCGGCGGATTCCCGAGACATCCGCAGCGGCGACCCGATAGCCGGCCGCACCCTCACCGCCAATCGCCGTTCGCCCCTCGAATCGATTGGCCCAACCTGCCCTCCTTCGAATCGCGACACCACGCCCAGCGCCAGACAAACGCGCAGCGAAATTGAGCGCTCATCCCCCGAAGTCGCACTTTCAGAAAAGATGCGCTAGAGTTCACCGAGCTGGGTGATTGGCGCAGTGGTAGCGCGCTTCGTTCACACCGAAGAGGTCGGCGGTTCGAACCCGCCATCACCCACCACGAAGCCTGCGAGTGTGAGGAGGCAAGAATGGGTGCCCCCGCGGTCGTTCTTGCCGATACCACCACCGCCAACCCGGACGTCACTTCCGCCCTAGAAGCAATCAGCGGGCGCCTCAGGGCACGCCGGCCTGACCTGCCCGTGTACTTGGCCGAGTTGGGCGTCGAACCAAATCTTGACCGCGTGATCGTCGAGCTACAGCGTGAGCACATCGAAGAAGCCGTGTTCGTTCCCCTCGACCTGCGCTCGGCCATTTCCTACCCGAAGGAACTGAACGGAGCTGCCCAGCAGACCTCGCAGGCGGGCATCCGCTCGATAGTCTCCCGGCCAATTGGGCCAGCCACCGAGCTACTCAACATCCTCGACGAACTGGTGCGTGACGCCCTCCACCGGTGCCTGGCGCTGGAACTCGACGCGCTCGTGCTGGTCGCCCGCGAAGGCGGCGACGCGCGTGGCTCCGCACTGGTCGCCCGGCGCGCCCGACAGTGGTCCGCGCACCACCGGCTTCCCGTGCAGTTGGCCATCGAGACCGGGGACGGCAGCGCAACTGCCGCCGCAGTGCAGTACCTGCGCGCCCAGGGGCGCCGCTACGTCGCCGTCGGCGGCACCTTCCTCACCCCGGGGCCTGCCTACCAGGCCCACGCCCAGGCCGCGCAGCGCGCGGGGGCGATCGCCGTGGCAGACCCCGTCGGGGTCAGCCCCCACCTAAATCAGCTGATCCTCGCCCGCTACGCCTTCGGCGCGATGGAGTTGCTCGACGGGCAGCCGCAGCCCGTCGTCGTTGACGCCGACTACCAGTTTCTGAGTTCGCGCGAGCGCGGCTGAACCGTGAACCGGGCGTAGAATCGCGCCCATGTCTGACGAACCGTACATTGCCCCGTTCCAGCTCGACGACTCCGAGTGGCGCACCAAGCTGACCGACCTTGAATACCGGGTGCTGCGCGAATCCGGCACCGAGGCGCCCTTCACCGGTGAATATACCGACACGGAGACCATCGGCACCTACTCCTGCCGCGCGTGCGGCGCGACGCTGTTCACCAGCAAGGAGAAGTTCCACTCGCACTGCGGCTGGCCCAGCTTCTTCGCGCCCGAGGCCGAGGACCGGGTGCGCTACCTGCAGGACCTCTCCATCCCGGGGCGGCCACGCGTCGAAGTGCGGTGCACCAACTGCGACTCCCACCTGGGTCACGTGTTCGAGGGCGAAGGTTACGACACCCCAACAGACCTGCGTTACTGCATCAACTCCGTCTGCCTCACCCTCCATCCCGAGAGCGAATAACACAAGAATCTGCATCGTCCGGCGAGTCTCGGCCCGCAACGGGCCGGCTCCCCCTACAGTCTGCTTCGTGTCCAACGTTCTAACGCTGGCGCCGGATGGCTTCCAACGCGCAACGCAGCAGCTCCACCAAATGACTTGGCGACCGGAGCTGGTTGTCGACGAGATCGGCTCCCCGCAGCGGATCGCACCACACTCCGTCGCCATCTCGGCGGAGCTGTACGCAGGCCGTGAGCAGCTGAGCTCCGGTCGGCTCATTTTGCTGCATGACCCCAAGGGTAACGACGCCTGGCAGGGCACCTTCCGCATCGCCAGCTACGTCACCGCAGAGGTAGAGCTAGAGATGGTGGCAGATCCGATGCTGCCCGACGTGGCCTGGAGCTGGCTCACCGATGCCCTGGAGAAAAACGACTGCATGGCAAGCCACCTGAGCGGCACCGTCACCGCGTCCTACGGCCGTTGCTTCGGCTCGAAGGCGGGTGAACCGGACTCCGCTACCGTGGAGTTGCGCTCTTCCTGGACGCCGCGGCTCGACCTGCAGCACTCCTTCACCAACCATCTCCTCGCCTGGCAGGACCTCCTTGTCCAAGTGGCCGGGGAGCCACCGCTGCCCACCGGAATAACCGCGCTCAGGATCAGATGAACTATCAAGAACACAGCCGCGAGCCGCTGCGTGCGGTCGTGGACTCCGTCCGGGCCTTCGACGAGTGCCTCGCCCAGCTCGCCGCCGCCGACGGCCCCGTGGCCTTCGACGTCGAGCGGGCGCACGGCTTCCGCTACTGGCCGAGGGCCTACCTGTTCCAGATCCGACGCGGCGCGGCCGGCACCTGGCTGCTCGACCCCACGCGCATCCCCGACGAGCGCCTCACCCAACTGAGCACCCGCCTGGGGAGCGCCGAGTGGGTGATCCACGCCGCCAGCCAGGACCTGCCGTCGATGTTCGACGCGGGCATCACCCCCACCCGGGTGTTCGACACCGAGCTGGCCGGCCGCCTGCTGGGCAAGCCGAAGGTCGGGCTAGCCGCGCTGCTCTCCGCGGAGCTCGACGTCCACCTGCGCAAGTCGCACTCGGCCGTGAACTGGGCCACCCGCCCGCTGAAGGAGAGCTGGCTGACCTACGCCGCGCTCGACGTCGACTACCTGATCGAACTCCGCGACGCCATCGGGGCCCAGCTGGCCGAGGCCGGGCGGGCCCGCTGGGCCGAACAGGAGTTCGAGTGGACCCTCCGCCACTACTCGCGCCCACCCGAGCAGCGCAGCGAGCCGTGGCGGCGCACGTCGGAGATCACCGCCGTGCGCTCCCGCGCCGGGCTCGCGCTGGCGAGGGAGCTGTGGACTGAGCGCGACCAGATCGCCCAGCGGCGCGACCGCCCGCCCACGCACATCCTGCCCGACGCGGCCATCGTCGAGTTGGCCAAG
This sequence comes from Tessaracoccus sp. OH4464_COT-324, assembly GCF_003932855.1. Classification (GTDB taxonomy): domain Bacteria; phylum Actinomycetota; class Actinomycetes; order Propionibacteriales; family Propionibacteriaceae; genus Arachnia. The sequence continues at coordinate 404,929 of NZ_RQYZ01000001.1, forward strand.
CAGGTGAGCGTCAACGGCGAACTCCCCCCGAACGCGCTGTCGGACAGCAGCGCGCTCACCAGAGCCCCCGGCAAGCGCTACTCCGCTAACTGGCTGAGCGCCCACCGCCGGTTCCAGCAGCTCGCCAAGGCGAAGTATCCGGCCAAGCGCCCACCCGCCAACCCCGGGCCGCCGCAGCCGCGCACCTGGGCGGACAGCAATCCCGCGGCCGCCGAACGCTGGCAACGTTTCCGGCCCGCGCTCGACGAGCTGGCCGCCCAGCTGGGCATCCAGGCCAGCCTGATCCTTCCTGCGGCCACCGCCGCGCACCTGCTGTGGGCCGACGAACGCCCGAGCGGAGACACGTTGGCCGCGCACGACGTGCGGCCCTGGCAGCGCGAGCTACTGGCTCCGCTGCTCGATCAGGTCTTCGCCTGAACCGAGCAGGGCAGCCGGGATCACCTGCTGGCTGATGGCCTGCGCGGTGAGGCCGAGGCGGGCGAGCACCTCGCCCCTGCTCGCGTGCGCGAGGAACTCCTTGGGGATGCCGAAGTGCTGCATCCGGGGTGTGACCATGCGCTCCGCGGCCCGGGCGCGCAGGAGCTGGCCGAGCCCGCCGTCCACGAGGTTGTCCTCCAGCGTCACCACGTGGTCGAAGCGCGCGAGCAGGTCGATCAGCGCCCCGCTGACCGGCAGCGCCCACAGCGGATCCGCCACCATCGTCGGGATGCCCTGCCGGCCCAGCAGCTCGCCCACCTCCAGCGCCAACCCGGCGAACTGGCCGTAGCCCAGGATCAGGGTGCGGGCCGCGTCCTCGGAGCGGAGGATGTCGATCTGGTCGAGCCCGGAACCCAGGCTGTCCACCGCGTCGAGGTCGGCGGGGAGTTTGTCCTTGGAGAAGCGGATGATCGTCGGGGCGTCGTCGACGGTGACGGCCCGCTCCAGCGCCTCCGCGAGGCGACGGCGGTCGCGCGGGGCGGCGAGCTGCGCCCCGGGGATCATGCCGATCATCGACACATCCCACATGCCGTTGTGGCTGGGGCCGTCGCTGCCGGTGATGCCCGCGCGGTCGAGCACCACGGTGACGCCGCACCGGTGCAGGGCCACGTCCATCAGCAGCTGGTCGAAGGCCCGGTTCAGGAAGGTGGAATAGACCGCCACCACCGGATGCAGTCCCGCGCGCGCCAGGCCGGCTGCGGAGACGATCGCGTGCTGCTCGGCGATGCCGACGTCGAAGGTGCGCTCCGGGTAGGCGGCGCGGAACTCGGCGAGCCCCGTCGGATGCAGCATGGCCGCCGTGATGGCGACGAGCTGCGGGTGCGCGGCCCCGAGCTGGACGAGCTTCTCGGAGAAGGCGCTGGTCCAGGTGGCGGTGGAGCTGCTGGTGAGTGGCTCGCCCGTGATGTCGTTGATCTGGCCCACGGCGTGGAAGCGGTCCTCCTCGTGCTCCTCCGCGGCCTTGAATCCCTTGCCTTTCACCGTGATGCAGTGCACGATCACGGGCCCCCTGAACTGGCGCGCGGCTTCGAGGTGGTTGGTGAGCGCCTGGAGGTCGTGGCCGTCGATGGGGCCGGTGTACTTGATGCCCAGGTCGGAGAAGAGGTCTTGGGGCGCCACCACGTCCTTCACGCCGGTCTTGAAACCGTGCATCAGGTCGTAGATGGGGCGGCCGAGCACGGGGATGCGCAGCACGGCGCGCTTGATGAAGCTGAGCGTGTTCTCGTAGCGGCGGTCGGTGCGCAGGCCCGCGAGGTGTGTGGCGAGGCCCCCCACCGTCGGGGTGTAGGAGCGGCCGTTGTCGTTGACGATGATGACCAGTTTGAGGTCGGGCTGGGCGGCGATGTTGTTCAGCGCCTCCCAGGACATGCCCCCGGTGAGGGCGCCGTCGCCCACCACCGCCACCACGACGCGGTCCTCGCCGCGCAGCTGGTAGCCCTTGGCCAGCCCCTCGGCCCAGGACAGCGCGGTGGAGGCGTGCGAGTTGCGCACCCAGTCGTGCTCCGATTCGGCGGGCTCCGGGTAGCCGGATAGCCCGTTCAGCTGCCGGAGGGTGTCGAATCCTTCGGAGCGCCCGGTGAGGATTTTGTGCACGTAGGCCTGGTGGCCGGTGTCGAAGATGATGGGGTCATGCGGCGAGTTGAACACCTTGTGGATGGCCATGGTCAGCTCGACGACGCCCAGGTTTGGCCCCAGGTGCCCGCCGGTTCTGCTCACGCTGGTGATCAGAAAGGATCGGATCTCCTCCGCCAGAGCCTCTAGCTGTGCCTTCGATAGCGAGCGCAAATCGCTGGGACCGGCGATGGAATCGAACAGGGACATGAGGTTCATCATAGGGTGAACCGGCAAAAAGAACCTGCCGCACGCTCAAGGCGGGCATAACGCGTTTCCCCGCAGCGTGGCCGTCACCGGTTTCGCCTGCCTGCGGGTCCGCGCCAGCCGCGCCTCTCGCGTCAGAAGCGCCGCGCTGGCCTGGCTGGCGACCAGCCTGTGGCACGTAGGCCTCGCGATTGATCGTGCAGGTACCCCAGTCGAGCCGGCCGCGCCGGCAGCTTCCCGGCCGCCACACCCAGGTCGCTACGCCGCACATGTCGGATTGGAGGTTTATTCCGGATATATCCGACAGATTCCTGCTAGGCTGGGGCGCAGCTCGATTCGAGGAGGAAACGATGGCCGACGCTTTGCCCGATTACGCGGTGAGAAACTACCTGGCGAGGCTCGCGCTCAACGAGACCCAGGTGAGACAGGCCGCAGAGATAGCCGGCCGGCTGGACAGCGCGGGCCGCGTCTCGGTGGCCCGGCTCAAGGAGGAGGTGTTCCCCACCGTCTCCCAGGCCACCGCGAACACCAACCTGACGCGGCTGCGCAAGCGGATCAACGAGCTGTCCCAGGAGCTCGGGCTCCAGTTTTCGATGGAGATCACGAAGGCCAAGCGCGTCGGCCCCGCCGAGCGCCACGTCTGGTTCGAGGGCCTGAGCGCCTACTCCCCCACCCCCGCCACGCCGGAGCTGGACGCCATCCCCGAGGGCGCGCTGCTGGACACGCGCGGCGTGGAGTCGGGCGTGCAGCCCACGGCGGTGCTGCTCACCTACAACGAGCACGAAGCCCGCAAGCTCTGGCAGGTCTTCCTCAGCAGCGAGGCAGCGCCGCCCGAGGAGCAGCGCGACGACGTGACCTACTACCGGCTGGGCCAGGTGGGCGGCTTCCGGGTGATCCACCGCCGCAGCGAGCAGGGCCCCTACCAGGCGCAGGCCTCCGCCGCGCGCGCCATCGGCCACTACAACCCCGACGTGTTGATCGCGGTGGGCATCGCCTTCGGCGTGGCCGAGAGAAAGCAGCGGATCGGGGACGTGCTGGTGTCGAGGCACGTCCTGGACTACGAACTGGCCCGGGTGGAGCCCGACGGCGGCACCACCCACCGGGGCCTGCCGACGGCCGCCGCCGCGGAGCTGGTCGCGCGGGCCGAGACCGTGGACCACGCGCACCGCCACCTGGCGGATTGGCCCACGGTGCACTTCGGCACGGTGCTCAGCGGCGCAAAGCTCGTCGACAACAAGGAGTACCGCGACAGGCTGCGCGAGCTGCACACTACCGTGATCGGCGGGGAGATGGAGGGCGTCGGCGTGCTTGCGGCCTGCGCCCACGAGCCGGTGGCGGCCATCGTCGTGAAGAGCGTGTGCGACTTCGCCGCCCACAAGGACTCCCCCACCAAGGCGGACGACCAGAGGAAGGCGGCACTCACGTCGGCGCGCATGGTGCGCGAGATCCTGGCCCGCGGCCCGCTGGGCGGCGCCGTGCCGAGGCTTAGGCGGGAAAACGAAGGCCTGCGGCGCGAGATCGACCGGCTGCGCAACCCCGGGCTGCTCGCGCCCGGCTGCCCCGACGTCGAGCGGATGAGCAGCCAGAGCGACAAGGTGCTGGCCAGCGAGCTCTTCATCGCCGACGTGCGCGGCTCGCGCCTCTCGATGGGCTATCACAGTTCCCCGGCCGACGAGGCCGACGGCACGCCGGTGGTGGAGGCCATGCTCGACTGGGCGCGCGACGGCTCCGCCCCCCAGCTGTTCGCGCTGCTGGGCGAGTACGGGGCGGGCAAGACCGTGAGCTGCCAGGCCTTCGCCCGGCGGCTGGCCGAGCTGCGATCGGCCGATCCGACGCTGCCGATGCCGATCTACTTCAACCTGAAGAGCGTCGCCGAGGCCCGGCTGGCGGAGAACCTGGAGGTGCTCGTCGCCACCTGTATGCGCGAGGACTGGCTGCCCAAGCACTGTCCCGGCTACACCTGGGAGGCCTTCCGCTCCTGGCTCCGGCAGGGCCCGTGCGTGGTGATCTTCGACGGCCTCGACGAGCTCCTGGTGAAGCTGGACGCGGGCGGCGGCCAGCTGCTCCTCAGCCGACTGCTCGGCACGCTGAGCCTGCTGCCGGACGCCGAGGCGAACGCGCGGGTGCGGCTGGTGCTGTCTTGCCGCACCCAGTACTTCCAGACCTTGGAGAAGCAGCGCGGCTTCTTCCGGGGCAACGACCGGCAGGATCTGGCCGAGGACTCCTACAGCGCGCTCACCCTGCTGCCGCTTTCTCAGCGGCAGGTGCGCGGCTACCTGGAGCGGGCGCTGCCCGGGGAGGAGGTCGACAAGGTGGTGGCGCTGATCGCCGAGGTGCACAACCTGCCCGAGCTGGCGGCGCGGCCGTACACGCTGGGGCTGCTGGCGGAGTTCGCGCCGGAGCTGGAGCGGCGCCGGGCCGCCGGGCGCCAGATCCGGGGCGTGACGCTGTACGGGTGGACGGTGGAGCAGTGGCTGGCACGCGATGAGGCCAAGCACTTTATCCGGCCCGGGCACAAGGCCGCGTTCATGGCGGAGCTGGCAGCCTGGCTGTGGCGGGAGCGGCGCAACGCGGCGCCAATCGAGGAGGTCGAGCGGGTGTTTCGGGCCTGGGTGCGCTCCGACGAGGATCTGAGCGACATCTACCGCGTCGGCCTCGGCGCGAGCGAGCGCGAGCGGCTTGAGGAGGATCTGCGCACGGCCACCTTCATCGCCCGCCGGGACGGCGAGCGGGGCAGCGCGTTCAGCTTCGCGCACACCTCGCTGCAGGAGTACTTCCTGGCCCGCTACCTCTTCGACGCCGTCCGGGCCGACCAGCGGCAGCGCTGGCGGATGCGCATCCCCGCCCGCGAAACCCTGGATTTCCTGGGCCAGCTCCTCGCCGAGGCCGACGACCCCGCCCTGGCGGGCACCCTCGCCCGCTGGAAGGGCAGCTACCTGGCCGAGGCCAGCGAGCTGCACGCCGCCTACGCCATCCTCGCCAACCGGGAGGGCTATCCCGCGGCCAGCCTGGCCGGCATCGACCTCGCGGGCGCCCGGCTCGACGACTGGGACTTCGTGGGCACCCCGGAGCGCCCGCTGGACCTCGCGGGGGCGAGGATGGGCGGGGCGAGCCTGCGTCGCGCGGCCTTCTCTCACGCCAAGCTGTCCCGCGCCGACCTGGGCGACGCAAACCTGGCCCAGGCCATCGTGCACGCCTGCAGCGCCGCGCACACCCGCTGGCCGGCCGCCGCCCCCGGCGCCGCCTGGCAGGAAGCCGGGCTCCTCGCCCCGCAGGACAAGCCCGTCGCCTTCGTCCCCGGCCACACCAGCGGGGTGACCGCGGCCGCCTGGCACCCGGGCGGCCACCGGATCGCCACCACCAGCTGGGATGGCAGCTGCATCATCTGGGACCCACACACCGGCCAACAACTCACCCGGCTCACCGCCCACACCCGGGCGGTCACCGCGGCCGCCTGGCACCCCGACGGCCACCAACTCGCCAC
>NZ_RQYZ01000002.1 GCF_003932855.1 Tessaracoccus sp. OH4464_COT-324
AACCCATCACCCACCTCACCGCCCACACCGACTCCGTGACCGCGGCCGCCTGGCACCCCGACGGCCACCAACTCGCCACCACCAGCGACGACGGCAGCTGCATCATCTGGGACCCACACACCGGCCAACCCATCACCCACCTCACCGCCCACACCGACTCCGTGACCGCGGCCGCCTGGCACCCCGACGGCCACCAAATCGCCGTCGGCGAGGGCTCCGGCCTGATCGGCCTGCGGCGGGCCGACGGCCAGTTGCTGCGCTCGATGGTGGCCGTCCGGCCGCGGATCCCCGGGCTCGCCAGCCACGCCAGCTGGACCCCCACCACCCTGGACAGCTGCGCGGGCGAGGCCTGGCGTGTGCTCCGCGAGGAGACGCCCGCCGGCACCCGCCCGCTGCAGCTCCCCGGCCTCGCCTATGAGCCCCCCGAAGGCTAGGCGTCGCGAAGCTCGGCCCGGCCGGGCCCGCCAAGGAAGCCCCGGCCCGACGGCACCCCGCGCTCGGCGCTAGTCCCGCAAGATCGGCGGGTGCAAGGTGGTGGCGCCGCCCGCGCGGTAGAGCGCCGCGGGGCGGCCGCGCCCGCCGGAGCGAATGCCGCACTCGACGACGAAGCCCGGCGAGCCCAGCACCTTGCGAGAGAAGTTCCTCGGGTCGAGCTGCGTGCCCCAGGCCGCCTCGTACACCCCGCGCAGCTCGGTCATGGTGAACTCCGGCGGGCAGAAGCGGGTGGCCATCGTCGTGTACTCCAGCTTCGCCCGGGCGCGCTCCAGCCCGACGGCGAGGATCTCGGCGTGATCGAAGGCGAGCGGCGGCAGGTCGTCGACGGGGCACCAGCGCGCGCCCGCGGCGTCGGAACCGGCGGACACCCCGCCGAGCGACGCGGCGAAGGCCAGGTAGGCCACCGCCACCACCCGGCCGCGCGGGTCGCGGCCCACCTCGCCGAAGGTGGCCAGCTGCTCCAGGTGGCCTGCGGGCAGGTGCAGCCCGGCCTCCTCCGCCAGCTCGCGCCTGGCCGCGTGGTCGACGGACTCGTGGCTCAGCACGAACCCGCCGGGCAGCGCCCAGCGGCCCGTATAGGGCTCGATGCCCCGGGACACGAGTGCCGCGGAGAGGCGCGAGTCGATGATGGTCAGCGCAACCAGGTCCACGGCCACCGCCATGCGAGGAATGTCCATGACCACAGATTACCGTCGAGTTGACAGAATTACCAGAGTTCATTAATGTCATTTTCACAGTAATTAAGGAGGTACCCATGCCCACGATCCGCCGCTACCCCTGGCTCTCCCACGCCACCAGCTCCGCCACCCGCGTCCTCGTGCAGGGGAGGAACGGCCAACTCACCGTCCGCCCCGCCGGCTCGTCACTCTGGTTCCGGCCGCTCGGCACCACCCTCTCCGAGGTGCCCCTCGACGACCTCGAATTCGGCAACATCTTCCGCGTCACCACCGCAGACCGCCAGGAGATCAGCGTGCAGACCGCCATCACCGTGCGCTTCTTCGAACCCGAGCGCGCCGCGCGCCGCCTCGACTTCGCCGTCCACCTCCGCACCGGCGAATGGACCGGACAGCCCCTCCAAACCCTGCGCAACCGGCTCGGCGAATCAATCCAGCAGTTCGCGGCCCAGGTTGCGGCCGCCAGCAGCCTCCAAGACATGCTCGACGACGGCCTCAACCTCGTGCGCGAAGCCATCGAAACCGGGCTGCACGCCGACCCCCAGCTGCCCGAAGCCGGCCTCCAGGTGGTGGGCGTGCGCGTCATCGCCGTCCGCGCCGACGAGGAGTTGGAGCGCGCCCTGCAGACACAGGTGCGTGAAGAGGCCCAGGCCGCAGCCGACCGCGCAACCTACGACCGCCGCGCGCTGGCCGTCGACCGCGAGCGCGCCATCAAGGAAAACGAGCTGAACAACCGCACCGAGCTCGCCCGCCGCGAGGCCGAACTCGTCGAACTCGAAGGCGCAAACGACCGCCGGCGCACCGAGCTCGACATGGAACGCGCCCGCCTCATCAGCGAGGCCGAGAACACCGGAAAGAAGCTCGCCGTCGACGCCCGCGTCGACGAGATCAGCCGCGTCGCCGAGGCCGAGAACGCGGCCCTCCAAGCCAAGCTGACCACCTACTCGTCGGCCGACGCGCTGGCCCTCGTCGCGGCCGCCGCGCCGCAGGTGCTCGCCGCGCTGCCGAAGATCGACTCCCTCACCCTCACCCCAGACATGCTCACCAGCGCGGTCGCCAAGGTGCTGGCCGAGGTGAAGAACGCATGAGCGCCCCCCGGCTGGTGGTGGTCCACCGCGAGACCCAGCTTGCCCAGCTGCTCGCCGAACACTCGACGATGGGCGCCGTCGAGTTCTTCCTCGCCAGCCGCGGCCAGAGCGTCACCGACCTCGTCGCCGCCGACGACGCCCAGCGGCGCGCGCTGGAGCTCGCCACCCGCGCCGTGCCCGCCCAGTGGCGCCTCGCCATCGTGGAGCGCAACCAGCTGTCGCGCTTCCTGTTCGAGCCCGACGACCTCGTCGCCGTCATCGGCCAGGACGGGCTGGTGCCCAACGTCAGCAAGTACCTCGACGGCCAGGCCGTCCTGGGCATCAGCCCGCAGCGGCCCGGGCCCCTGTGCCGCCACACCCCCCACGACCTGACCCGCTTCCTCGACGGTGCGCGGCACCGCGTCGAGGAACGGGCGATGGTCGAAGCCACCAGCGACGACGGCCAGCGGCTGCGCGCCCTCAACGAGGTCTTCGTCGGCGACCGCGGCCACCAATCCGCCCGCTACGAGATACACGTGGGCGGCGAGCAGGAAACCCAGTCCTCCTCCGGCCTCATCGTGGGCACCGGCACCGGCTCCTCCGGCTGGCTCGCGTCCCTCTGGCTCCAGACCAGGCCCGGCTTCCAGCTGCCCGCCCCCGACTCCACCGCGCTCGCCTACTTCGTCCGCGAGGCCTGGCCGTCGCCCAGCACCGGCACCCAGCTCGTCGCCGGGCTGATCGCCGACGACGCGGCCATCAAACTGGTCACCCGCTCGCCGCTGGTGGTGTTCGGCGACGGCATCGAACGCGACTGCCTCCGCCTCGACTGGGGGCAGCGCCTCACCATCCGCCGCGCCCCCAACTCCCTGCGGTTACTGCTCCTCTGACCCCAGAGAAAGCCGACGGCGGTCCCACCCGGGGACCGCCGCCAAGCCCTGCGCCCGATCAGTCGATCAGGCTGCGCAGCACGTACTGCATGATGCCGCCGTTCAGGTAGTACGACCGCTCGCCGGGCGTGTCGATACGCACCACCGCCTCAAAGACGGTCTCCTTGCCGCACGGCGCCACCGCGGTGACCTTCATCGTCTTCGGCGTGACGCCCTCGTTCAGGGTGGCCACGCCCTCGACGGAGAACGTCTCCTCGCCAGTCAAGCCGAGGGACTCGGCCGACTCGCCGTCGGGGAACTGCAACGGCAGCACGCCCATGCCGATCAGGTTGGAGCGGTGGATGCGCTCGTAGCTCTCCGCGATCACGAACTTGACACCCAGCAGCGCGGTGCCCTTGGCCGCCCAGTCGCGCGACGAGCCCGATCCGTACTCCTTGCCCGCCAGCACCGCCAGCGGGGTGCCCTGCGCCGCGTAGTTCTGGGCCGCGTCGTAGACCGTGGTGACCGGACCGTCGGCCAGCGTGAAGTCGCGGGTGAATCCGCCCTCCGTGCCGGGCGCGATCTGGTTGCGCAGCCGGATGTTGGCGAAGGTGCCGCGGATCATGACCTCGTGGTTGCCCCGCCGCGAGCCGTAGGAGTTGAAGTCGCGACGCTCCACGCCGTGCTCGGTCAGGTACTTGCCCGCGGGCGAGTCGGCCTTGATGTTGCCAGCCGGGGAGATGTGGTCGGTGGTCACCGAGTCGCCCAGCTTGAGCAGCACCCGCGCGCCGGAGATGTCCGCCACCGGGCTGGCCACCCGCTGCATGCCGTCGAAGTACGGGCCCTTGCGCACGTAGGTGGAGGCGTCGTCCCACTCGAAGACGCTGCCCTCGGGCGTGGGCAGGGAGCGCCACCGCTCGTCGCCCTTGAACACGTCGGCGTAGCGCTCGGCGAACATCTCCTTGGAGATCGACGACGCAATCGCCTCGTCGACCTCCGCCTCGGTGGGCCAGATGTCGCGCATGTAGACGTCGTTGCCGTCGCGATCCACGCCGATCGGGTCGTGGAACAGGTCGATGTCCATCGTGCCCGCCAGCGCGTACACGATGACCAGCATCGGGCTGGCCAGGTAGTTCATCTTCACGTCGGGGCTGATGCGGCCCTCGAAGTTGCGGTTGCCCGAAAGCACCGCGGTGACCGCGAGGTCGTGCTCGTTGATGGCCGCCGACACCTCGGGGATCAGCGGGCCGGTGTTGCCGATGCAGGTGACACAGCCGTAGCCGACGAGGTTGAAGCCGATCGCGTCGAGGTACTTCGTGAGCCCCGCCTTGTCGTAGTAGTCCGTCACGACCTGCGAGCCCGGAGCCAGCGACGTCTTCACCCACGGCTTGCGGGTGAGCCCCTTCTCCACGGCCTTCTTGGCGACGAGGCCGGCGCCGATCATCACCGACGGGTTGGAGGTGTTGGTGCAGGAGGTGATGGAGGCGACGGTGACCGCGCCGTTGCGCAGCTCGAACTCCGTGCCGTCGGCCAGCTTCACCGGCACCGCGGCGTCGGGGTTGGCGGTGTAGGTGGGCAGGTGGTGCGCGAAGGAGGCCTGCGACTCGCTCAACAGGATGCGGTCCTGCGGCCGCTTCGGGCCCGCGATGGACGGCACGACGGTGCCGAGATCCAGCTCGATGTACTCGGAGTAGGCGGGCTCGCGGGCCGGGTCGTGCCACAGGCCCTGCGCCTTGGCGTAGGCCTCGACGAGCGCGATCTGGTGCTCGTCGCGGCCGGTCAGCCGCAGGTAGTCGGTGGTCTTGTCGTCGATGGGGAACACGGCGATGGTGGAGCCGTACTCGGGGCTCATGTTTCCGATGGTGGCGCGGTTCGCCAGCGGCACCTCGCCCACGCCCTCGCCGTAGAACTCGACGAACTTGCCCACCACCTTGTGCTCGCGCAGCATCTCGGTGATGGTGAGCACCAGGTCGGTGGCGGTGGTGCCCTCGTTGAGCTTGCCGGTGAGCTTGAAGCCCACGACGCGCGGCACCAGCATCGAAACCGGCTGGCCCAGCATGGCGGCCTCGGCCTCGATGCCGCCGACGCCCCAGCCCACGACGCCGAGGCCGTTGACCATCGTCGTGTGCGAGTCGGTGCCCACGCAGGTGTCCGGGTAGGCCTGGAGTACGCCGTCGACGGTGCGCGGGAAGACCACCCGGGCGAGGTGCTCGATGTTCACCTGGTGCACGATGCCCGTGCCGGGAGGCACCACCTTGAAGTCGTCGAAGGCGGTCTGCCCCCAGCGCAGGAACTGGTAGCGCTCGCGGTTGCGCTCGTACTCGATCTCGGTGTTGGCCTCGAATGCGCCCTGAATCCCGAACACCTCAGCGATAACGGAGTGGTCGATCACCATCTCGGCCGGGGAAAGTGGGTTGATCTTGCTCGGATCGCCGCCCAGGTCGGCCACTGCTTCCCGCATCGTGGCGAGGTCGACCACGCACGGCACGCCGGTAAAGTCCTGCATGATGACGCGCGCGGGCGTGAACTGGATCTCGTGATCCGGTTCGGCGCTCGGGTCCCAGCTGCCCAGGTACTCGATGTCTTCACGGGTGATGTTGGCACCATCCTCGGTGCGCAGCAGGTTCTCCAGCAGGACTTTAAGGCTGTACGGCAGCTTCTCCGAACCCGGCACTGCGTCGAGCCGGAAGATTTCGTAAGAAGTACCCTGCACGTCGAGGCTCGCCTTGGCCCCGAAAGAGTTGACGCTCATCGCTCTCCTTTAGCGCTGATTACATTCGTGGCTCAGTGTAGTGTGATTTGCCGCACGGCGCCCCAAAATAAATCGACAGATTTACCTTTCCTAATTCGCTCTGATTAGGCCTGATGCCTCCTTCCGGCGACGATGGCCCGGCAACCCCGGGACGGCTCAGCCGGGCGCCAGCCGGGCCACGCACTCCACATGATGGGTCTGCGGAAATAGGTCAAAGGCCCTGACCTGAGTGGTCGCATAACCCAGCTCCGCGAAGTAACCCAGATCGCGCGCGAACGCCGCCGGATCGCAGGCCACATAGCTCACCGCGCGGGGCCGCATCGCCACCACCGCGGCCACCACCTTCCGGCCCGCTCCCCTGCGCGGCGGATCCAGCACCACCACATCCGTCCGAGCGGGCAGCCCGCTCAGGAAGCGATCGATGTTCGCGGCGACGAAGTGCGCCTCCGGCACGTTGCGCCGCGCGAACTGGACCGCGCGCCTGCTCAGCTCAACGCCCAGCACGAGCGCACCCTGGCGCGCCAACGCGCCGGCGAACAGCCCGGCCCCGCAGTACAGATCCACGGCGTTCTCCCCCGCGCGCACCTCCAGCTGGGCCAGCACCGCCTCGGCCAACGTATCCGCCGCCCTCGGATGAATCTGCCAGAAGCCGTTGGCCGCCAGCCGAAACTCGCGGCCCATCGCCCGCTCCACGACGACGGCCTCCCCCGCCACCAGCCGGCCGTCGGCGAAGACGCTGCGCCCCGAGGCCGCATCGGTGACGCTCAGATCCCGCTCGACCGGCACGTCGGGCACCGGGCCCGCCGCGATCAGGCACCCCTCCGCGGGCAGCCGCACCACGTCGTGCGACCGTTTGCCCAGCAGCCCCGGCCCCGGCGAGTAACGCATCCGCGTGCGCCAACCAAAGGTGGGCAGCACCTGCTCGACCACCCCGGACCACTCCAGGCCGGCGAGCCGAACCAGCTGCTCCGCCACCACCCGCCGCTTCAACTCCAGCTGGAACTCGGCGCTGGCGTGCTGCCAGTCGCAGCCGCCGCACACCTCCGCCACGGCACACGGCGGCGTGACCCGCTCGGGATGCGGCTCCAACACCTCGCTCACCCGGCCCCGATCAAACCGGCTCCCCCGCTCCGTGATCTCCACCCGGACCCGCTCCCCCGGCAGCCCGCCGGTAACGAAGGTGACCTTGCCATCGATGCGCGCCACCACGAACCCGCCGTGCGCCACCTCACCGAGCACCGTCTCCACTTCGACCCCTCCCGTTTTGATACCGTTCAACAGATACTAGGGAGTTTCTATGCACATCGTGATCATGGGCTGCGGCCGCACCGGCGCCATGCTGGCGCGCGGGCTGGAGGAGCGCGGCCACTCGGTAGGCGTGATCGATACACGCGAGGAGGCCTTCGCCCGCCTCAGCCCGCGCTTCAGGGGCCAAACCGTGCGCGGCGTGGGCTTCGACCGCCAGGTGCTGGAAGCTGCGGGTATCCGCACCGCGGGCGGCTTCGCGGCCGTGTCCAGCGGCGACAACTCGAACATCCTCGCCGCACGAGTGGTCAAAGAAATCTACCGTGTGGAAAACGTGGTGGCCCGCATCTACGACCAAGGCCGGGCGCAGGTGTACGAGCGCCTCGGCATCCCGACGGTGGCCCCCGTGCGCTGGACCACCGCCATGGTGATGCGCCGCCTACTGCCCGAAGGATCCGAGCCGGTGTGGCGCGACCCCTCCGGGCAGGCGCGCATCCTCCAGGTTGCCGTGCACCGCGGCTGGGTCAACCGCCGGATCAGCGAGCTGTCCGCGGCGGCCGGATGCGTGATCCCCGTCATCACCCGGCTCGGCACCGGCATCGTGCCGAACAACCAGACAGTATTCCAAGACGGCGACCTCGTCTTCGCCGCCTGCGAGATCGAGCAGACCTCCAACGTCGAACTCGTGCTGGGCAATCCTCCGAAGGGACATTGAGCATGAAGGTGTCGATCGCTGGCGCAGGCCAGGTCGGGCGCTCGATCGCCCGCGAACTCATCGCAAACGGCCACCAGGTGACGCTCATCGAGCGCGAGGGCCAAGCCATCAAACAGGACACCGTCCTGGGCGCCACCTGGATTCACGCTGATGCCTGCGAGATGAGCACCCTCGAAGACGCCGGGCTGGAAAACTTCGACGTGGCCATCGCAGCCACCGGCGACGACAAGGCCAACCTCGTCCACTCGCTGCTGGCAAAGACGGAGTTCGGGGTGCCGCGCACCGTGTCGCGGGTGAACCACCCGGGCAACGAGTGGCTCTTCGACCGCCAGTGGGGCGTGGACGCGGCCGTGTCGACGCCGCGGCTGATGGCGGCGCTCGTCGAGGAAGCTGTCGAGGCGGGCAACCTCGTGCGGATCCTGTCATTCAAGGAATCCGACACCCACCTGTCCGAGGTGACCATCTCGTCGGAATCCGGCCTGGTGGGCCGCGCGATCGGCGAGCTGGACATCCCCGAGGACGTGGCCCCCGTCGCGCTGGTGCGCAAGAACCGCCCGCAGGCGCCACGCATCGACGAGCGCCTGCAGGTGGGCGACAAGCTATTCTTCCTCACCCCCGATCGCTCAGAGGCGGAGCTAGCCGAACTGTTCCAGCATCAGCCCCCGGAGCAGTCTCAGGTGGGCAGCACCGAGAACTCCGGGTTGTAGAGCGCCAGGTCCTCGCCCAGGCGCGCCAGGCGGCCGCGCGCGGTGACGGTGGCCCCCGGATAGAGGCAATCCATCGACTTGCGGCCCATCCAGATGAGCCGCACACAGCCCGACGGGTCGCTCAGCTCAGCCTCGAACCAGCCGGTGGTCAGGTTGACGCCCGTTGCCGTGATGGTTCCGCCGACTTCGACGCGCTGCCTGAGAGCACACTCGCCGATCCGGGTGCAGGCCACAGCATCCCGACGCGGTGTGCGCTCGGGCGAGGCGAGGAGCCAACGCTTCAGCCGGCCCAGTGTCTGGTTCATGACTTCGCGGCCGCCTCGGGCAGATCTGGCAGCGTGAGCGGGATCACCGAGCCCGCCGCCACGGGGCGCGAGCCGCGACGCACGACGAGGTTGGCGAAGCATTCGAGCAGCGTCAGCGCAATGTCTTCGTTGTCGGGCTCCATCGCGGCCTTGCCGAACACCACGCCGCGCACGATCCACGCCGGGCCCTCCGCCATCCAGGTCCGGGTGACCTGCACCACGTCGCGACCGTCCTCGGTGCGCAGCGGCATCGCGCGCAGCAGCTCGGTGCCGAACGGGCCCTTGCGCACCGAGAGCTTCGTGCCGGGCTGGTTCTGGGTGGCCGCGATGATCTCGTTGCGGACCTCGGCGAGATACGAGCTGCGCGAGGGCGCACCAAACAGCGAGATCTCCATGCCGGAGTCCTCCGTCGCGACGATCACCGCCTGCGGCACCTGCTGCTGGTTCACCGAGATTTGCATCTTCATGCCCTCGAAGGGCGTGACCACCAGGGTTCCGAGGTCGACGCGCGTCACGTCGTCGGCGCCCAGATCCACCTCCTCGATGTCGAACGGGCCGTTCTCGCGGTCGAACTCCTCATCCCATCTGGCCCACTCCTGGCGGGCCTCGGCCAGCGCGCGCTCGGCCTCGCTCGACTCCGGCTGTTCTTCGGCCGCGCTCTCCTCCTCGAAGGACTCCAGCTCCTCGGCCTTCGGCTCCTCCGTGACGCGCTTCCTACGTCCAAAAATCATGACTCAGCTCCACTCAACATCTGGCTTCCACCAGAAGAACCATAACCGCCGGCACCGCGCTCGGTCTCATCGAGAACGGTGACCGGCTCGAACATAGCGGAAATGAAGGGCACAATCACCAGTTGGGCGATGCGTTCCCCCTGCCGGAGCCGGATCTCGGACTCCGGGTCGTGGTTGATCAGGCACACCTTGATCTCGCCGCGATACCCGGAGTCGATGATGCCCGGCGAGTTGACGATGCCAAGCCCGGCGCGCGCCGCCAGCCCGGAGCGCGGCGTCACCATGCCGACGGTGCCCGCCGGAAGCGCGAGCCGCACCCCGGTGCCCACCAGCTTCCGTTCGCCCGGGCGGAGCAGCACGTCCTGGGCGGCCGTCAGATCCGCTCCCGCATCGCCCGGCAGCGCGTAGCGCGGCACGGGACCAATCACCGGTATCCGCATGGCTAGCGCACCAGCCCTTGAATGGCCTCGGCGAGCCGCTCGCCGTTGCGGGTCGAGACGAACCAGGCCGGGTGGGGGTCGGCGGGATCGTCCAACACCACCCGCACCTGCTGCTTGCAGTAGGGCCGGAGAATAAGGAAGGAATCGTGCTCGCCCATGCCGGGCAGTTCCTCCACTGCCTCGACCGAGGCGATGTACTCGGGCTCCAGCAGGTGCTGGCCCACCCGCAGCCCGTCGTCGCCCACCCGGATGCGCAGCGTGTAGCCCAGGAGAGCCACGACGGTGGCCACCCCCGCCAAGGCCACCAGCAGTATCGCCAGCCACAGTTCCACGTAGGCGAACACGGCCACCGCGACAGAAACCACCAGGCCCAACCCGGCCAGCCACCAAGAAAGCGGCGGCACGACTCGTTCTTCGTACTTCACGCGAGCAAATCTACCCAGGCTCGGCAATAATGGCTGCAGGAGGATCCAATGAAACTAACCGAAAAGGTCATCTGGAACGTCTACACCGGCGTTCTCTCAACCTTGGCCACGTTCATCGCCCAGAAGGTCATCACCAAGGTCTGGGAGGCCGCGACGGGGGACGAGCCCCCGGACCCGAACGACCCCGAGACCCCTGCGATTCAGGCGCTGATCTGGGCCGTCTCCAGCGGCGTCGGCATCGGCGTCACCCAGATCATGATGAACCGCTTCGTGCAGAAGCGCTGGTCCGATTCGATGGGTTCGGCCCCCGGAAAGTTGAAGAACCACCTCGACATCCGTTGATCGTCGAGGTGGCTC
The DNA here is from genome assembly GCF_003932855.1 of Tessaracoccus sp. OH4464_COT-324. GTDB lineage: Bacteria > Actinomycetota > Actinomycetes > Propionibacteriales > Propionibacteriaceae > Arachnia. The sequence continues at coordinate 10,780 of NZ_RQYZ01000002.1, forward strand.
GTGTGGCCTGCTGCGAAGGCTCTGCCGGGCTGCGGCGCACCGGAGCGGGCCACAGGGAGCCCCGCATGACCCCGGACCGGCGCGTCCGCAGTCGGCAGCCGCTTGGAGTCCGCCCCGTCTCGCCCGGATATCCTTCGCTCCCACGGCACTTTCGCAGCGCGGCCCGGCGATGGCTCAGATGCAGTCCACGCAGATCTGCTCGCCGCCGCGCTCCTGCGCAAGCTGGGATTGCGACTTCACCAAGTAGCACTTGGAGCAGGTGAACTCGTTCGCCTGCCGGGGCAGAACTCGAACGGTGAGTTCTTCGTGCGAAAGATCCGCCCCGGGCAATTCGAACGATTCGGCCGCCTCGACCTCGTCTTCGTCCACCTTGCCCGAGTTCTTGTCGTTTCGGCGCGACTTCAATTCCTCAAGGGAATCCTCCTGCATTTCCTCATCGGTCTTACGCGGAGCATCGTAATCGGTTGCCATGGCCACCCTTCCTGATCGTTACTCGATCGTTACTCGCGCATATTGTTACCACACCCAGCCGTCGTTTGCTCGTCAGGGTGGCCGAGCCTGGCGTTATTCGCTGGTAGATTGGGCGGGGATACGACTCGTCTGCGAGGAAACCGATGAACAGTGCCCTGTCCCCCCGAGAGATTCAGGCGCGGATCCGCGCCGGCGCCTCCCCGGCTGAGGTGGCTGCTCAGGCTGGGCTGGAGGAAGCGGACATCCAAGGCTTCGCCGGCCCCGTGCTGGGCGAGCGCGAGTTCGTAGCCAACAGCGCCCTGGCCTCCACCATCCGGCGCCGCGGCGAGAACGCCCACCGCAACCTGGGAGAGCTAGTCGCCGACCGGATGCGTCAACGCGGCATCAAGGCCGAGGAGATCGTGTGGGATGCGTGGCGCCAGGAGGACCTTCGCTGGCGCGTGGTGGGCGTGCTACGCGACGAGGCGGGCGAACGTCGAGCAGAGTTCATCTACGACCGGAAGGCCCGGCTAAGCACCGCCCACAACGCCGACGCCCGGTGGATGATCGGCGAGGAACTGCTCGGCGCAAAACGCGAAGACGAGAACACCATCGACCTCGACGATGAGCTGGCCCTGCTACGCGCCACCAAGGAGCGCCCGCGGCCGCTGCCCGCGAACCCGGGCCAGGAGGTGCCCGATCCGGAGGCGATGCACGACGACTTCGAGGACACCTCGCAGCTGGACGAGCTCTACGACATGCTCAGCGGGATCAGCGAGGATTCGGTGCGGCTCTACGCCGGGTTCGTGCCATTCGACGACGAGCCCGCGGAGAGCGCACCCGACGACGAGGCGCCAGCCCAGGAGGCCGACGAGGACACCGTCGTGCTGCCCAAATCCCCGCGCTCGGAGGCCGAGCCGTTCGAGCAGCCGGAGGCCCAGCCCGAGGATTCGGTTCAGGACTCGCTGCTCGCCGGCGAACCCACCAAGCCCAAGAAGAGATCCCGCCGCAAGGGCCGCGCCAGCGTCCCCAGCTGGGACGAGATCATGTTCGGTGGCCGCTAGAGTCCGTTCGCGAAAGCGCTCGTCGGAGCGAGGACGCTCCGGGCGCCGCGCTGGACCCTCGACGGCCGCCTCCTGTGCTGGGCCTTCAGGTCAGGGGGCTGGGCACCCCCGGCGCGCCACGGCCCGGGGCCTTCCTTCGCGGCAGCGCCTCAGCCCCAGTCCTCGTTGTCGAAGGGCAGCGGGTCGGGAGACAGCGTTGCCTTGGCGAGCGCCTTCGTCACCTTGCGGCGATGGTGTAGTCGGCACAGCACCTCGTAGCGAATCTCGCCCAGCCCGAGAGTGTCGCCCACAGCGATCTGCGAGCCCTCCGTCACCATCTGTCCGCCGACCGTGCGCGCGTTGTGCGTGCCCCGCTGACCGCACCAGCACAGTGGGCCGAGCGGCAGCGTCTCCGTGCGGTCGGCAAGCTCCACCAGGCGTCGGGAGCCGGGGAACAGCTGCGTGCGGAAGTCCGCGAGGATGCCGAAGGCGTAAACATCTATCTGCAGCTCGTCCACGATGCGGGCCAGCTGCTCGATGTGCTCCGGGTGATAAAACTGGGCCTCGTCGCAGATCAGATAATCGATGCGCTTGCCCGTGGTCAGCTCGCGGATCACGAAGGTCCAGAAGTTGAACTCGTCTTCAACCTCAAGCGCCTCCTGTGACAGGCCGAGCCGCGACGTGACGGCAGGCCTGCCGGAACGATCCTGCCGGGTGAACAGCCGGCCCTTGCGGCCGTGGGCCGACTGCGTGTAGTCCATCTGCAGCGCGAGGGTCGACTTCCCGCAGTCCATCGGCCCGGTGTGGAATACAAGCTCAGCCAACTTACTGCCTCCGATCGCTAATTTCCCCGCACCCGCCGCGCCCGGGCAGTTGGGAGATCCACCAGATTTCAGGAAACGCTGCTCGTCTGCGCCCGGGAGGGCCGGGAATCACCGTCGCCCCCCGACGCTGAACAGCGGCACGAGCATTTCGGCGCTGGTCAGCGAACCGTGCATGCCCACCAGCGTGAACTCGCCCGCGAACCGTCGGCTCATCACCGCCCAGTCCTCCAGCATCACCACCAGCACGTCGCCGATGCGCGGCAGCGTCTTGGCCGACACCTCCGGGCCGAACCAGCCGCGCGCGATCGCGTCCTCCTTGGTCACGACGACGGCGCGCTCCCCCAGGAACGTCTGCCAGGCTGCGGCCAGCTTCTCCGGTTTGGGCCCGTAGAGTTGGCGGAACCTCCCCTCACCGCCGATGCGCTGAAAACCGGCCAGCTCGTCGTGGTCCTCGGCGACGATCCGCCGGTCGGCGGGCACGTTCACCATGCCGTGATCGCCGGTGACCAACACACACACACGTCCTCACTCGCCACGTCCAGGAGCGCGGCGACCATGTCGTCCACCTTGACCAGCTGTTCAAGCCATTGCCACGACCCGAAGCCGTAGGAGTGTCCAGAGTGGTCAAGGAGGCGCTCGTAGCAGTACACGATATCGTGCCGGGTAAGCGCCTGAGAGACGCGCTCCACGACGCCCGACACCTCGTTCTCGTCGCTCGGACGGGCCACCAACTCGGTTCCCGCGAACGCGAGAGCCGTCAGCGCACTCCCCGCGAAGCGCTGCAAGGTGACAGCCGCGCTGCTTCGGCCCTGCATCCGCAACTGCTGGAACTTCGTCGGCACCTGGCGGAAGCTGGAAACATTTCGGGGCCCATTCTCCCAGGTGAGCGCGTTGACGATGGCGGCAACGCTCGGCTCGTAGAAGGAATAACCAACGACGCCGTGGCGCCCGGGCGCATAACCGGTGCCGAGGCTCGTCAGCGAGGTGGCGGTCGTCGACGGCACCGAGCAGGTGAGTTGGAGCCGGTCCAGCCGCGTCAGGTTCTCCGCGTGACCCGCGTACACGTCGCTCAGCTCGTAGCCCAGCCCGTCCACCATCAGCACGACGTACTTCTTCGCCCTCGGCAGCAAGATGATCGGTTCCTCGCCGCGCAGGCAGGCCGCCACGCTGGGCAGCAGGTTGACCAGCGCATCGCCATCGTATTTCGGCGCGACCAGTTCGGCGTTCACTGCACAGCCCCCTGCAGCAGTGCGCCGAACTCCACCAGCTTCCCCACGGCCTGGTCCCCGTCCGCGTCGCGGCTCATCCGAAGGACATAGTCGTCGGCGGTGGACATACCGGTGTAGCCGTGGTCAGCCTCGCAGCCCGGCTCGTCACAGCCCGCCGGCTGCACGTCAACGCGCCTGGCCGCTCCCCAGATCACCGTCAGCCAGGCCTCGGCGAGGCCCGCGCGGGAAGAGGCCGCGTCGGCCACCGAACGGGTCATGATCACGGAGTCGATCGCCCGCAGCTTCACGAGCTCGGTGGTGACAACCGCCCGGCCGTCGCCGGCCTCGTCCGCGTGGCAAATGATGAATGCTCCCTCGACCAGAGCCAACACGGTGAGATGCCGATGCACCTCGTTGGTGGCGAAGGTGGCTTCATGGTGCACCAGGTGGCCAAGAACCCTGCGTCGCCCGACCGCGCCGTTCAGGGCGTCCACTACGACGGCGGGGTAGAAACCGCAATCGGCCACCTCCGCGAGCAGTTGCTGGGGCAGGCCTTGGATGCAGTGGGTATCGGTCACCGCTCCATCATAGGCGCCCAGTGCGCCCAGCTGTGGAACCGACTATCTTGGTCCCATGCGCAACCGCCCATTCATCGGCGCTCGCCTGGAAGACCACATCAAGCGGATGATAAACCGAGTCCTCATCCGACGAGGCTGGCAGGAGGCGATCCTGCCCTACATCGGATACGGCACCCGCGAGCAGCTCCGCGTCATGTCCCGCGTGCTGCTCGCCCCGGCCGACGGCGACCCCTTGGCGCGCGCCGCTGGTGCCGCCCTCTACCGGCGCGGCTGGCGAAACTTCATTGCCGTCAGCCGGATGGACGCCGCGGTCACCCTCACCATCGGCAACGCCAGGGTGCCGGTGGCCGCCGACCGCGGCGGATACATCGACGTGCGCATCAAGAATCCCGGCCTGCCGCCCGGCTGGCACGACATCACCATCACCAGCGCGGGCGGCGTCTCCGCCGTGGCACCGGTGCAGGTGATTGACGACGACGTGCGCTTCGGCATCGTCTCCGACATTGACGACACGATTCTCTCCACCTGGCTGCCCCGGCCGATGCTCGCGGCCTGGAACTCCCTGATCCTCACCGAGCAGGCCCGGCAGGCGGTGCCCGGCATGGCGCGCTGGTTCCAGCAGCTGCTGGCGGCTCACCCGGGAGCGCCCATCATCTACGTCTCCACCGGCGCCTACAATACGTTCCCGATGATCCGGCGCTTCCAGGGTCGACACGGGTTCCCCACCGGCGCCATGCTGCTCACCGACTGGGGTCCCACAAACACCGGTTGGTTCCGCTCCGGGCCCGACCACAAGCGGACCGCTCTGCGCGAACTTGCTCGCGACCTGCCTAACGTCCGTTGGCTGCTGATCGGCGACGACGGCCAGCACGACCCACAGCTCTACGCCGAGTTTGCCGAGCTGCAGCCCGACCACGTCCTCGCGCGCGGCATCCGTGAGCTGACGCCCGGCGAGCTCGTGTTGGCGCACGGCATCCGCCTCGATGGCGGCGAGTTGCGCTGGAACCCCAAGCAGACACCCGAGTTTCGTGCCCCCGACGGCGACGGCCTGGCGGATAGGCTGAGGCGGTTGGCGATCATCGACTTCTAGGAGAGTGCTGTGGCAAAGGTGGACGACGACTTCGTTGACGAGGAGCACATCGTCGACATCGACGTCACGCAGGAGATGGAATCCAGCTTCCTGGAATATGCCTACTCCGTGATCTACGCGCGCGCCCTGCCCGATGCTCGCGACGGCCTGAAACCGGTGCAGCGTCGGATCCTGTTCTCCATGGACGAGATGGGTATCCGCCCCGACAAATCACACGTGAAGTGCGCGCGCGTCGTCGGCCAGGTGATGGGCGCGCTGCACCCGCACGGCGATGGCGCGATCTACGACGCGCTGGTGCGCCTAGCTCAGCCCTGGAGCATGCGGCTGCCCCTGATTGATGGCCACGGCAACTTCGGCAGCCTCGACGCAGGTCCCGCCGCGATGCGCTACACCGAATGCCGGATGGATCAGCCCGCCGTCGCGATGACCCGCGGCATCGATGAGGAGACCGTCGACTTCAAACCGAACTACGACGGCAAGGAATCCGAACCCGAGGTGCTGCCCGCCGCCGTGCCCAACCTGCTCGTCAACGGGGCCACGGGCATCGCCGTCGGCATGGCCACGAACATCGCCCCCCACAACCTCATCGAGGTGGTGGCTGCTCTCAAAGAGTTGATCCGAGACCCCGGGATCGGTCTCGAAGGACTGATGCGCCACATCCCCGGCCCGGACTTCCCGGCCGGCGGCAAGATCGTCGGACTGGGCGGCATCCGCGACGCCTACGCCACCGGGCGCGGATCGTTCAAGATCCGGGCCACGACGCGGATCGAGAAGGTCAGCCCCCGCCGCATGGGGATCGTCGTGAGCGAACTGCCGTACATGGTCGGGCCGGAGCGCATCATCGAACAGATCAAGAAGGGCGTCAGCGACAAGAAAATCAGCGGCGTCCACGACGTGAAGGATCTGACCGATCTGGAGCGCGGCACCCGACTCGTCATCGAGGTGAAGAACGGCATCAACCCCGAGGCGCTGCTGGAGCAGCTGTTCAAGCAGACCAAGATGGAGGACACCTTCGCCATCAACGCGGTGGCCCTCGTCGACGGGCAGCCGCGCACACTGACGCTCAAGGAGATGCTGGAGGTTTACCTGTCCCACCGCCGCGACGTCATCGGCCGCCGTACCCGCTACCGCCTGGGCCGGGCCAGCGACCGACTGCACCTGGTGGAGGGGCTGCTGATCGCCATCGTGGACATCGACGACGTGATCCAGATCGTGCGCACTTCCGACGACGTCGCCGCTGCTCGCGCCCGACTGATCGAAGCCTTCGAGCTGACCGAGGTCCAGGCCAACTACATCCTCGACATGCAGCTGCGTCGGCTGACGAAGTTCTCCACCATCGAGCTGCAGAAGGAGGCCGACGAGTTGCGCGACCGCATAGCGGAATTGCAGGCCATCCTCGACGATCCCCGCAAGCTCGACCGGGTGCTGATCGGCGAACTCGACGAGGTCGCGAAAACCTACGGAACACCGCGGCGAACCGTGCTCCTCGCTGGCGCGGGCCTGCCGTCGGCCGCCGCGCAGCCCCTGGAAATCGCCGACGCGCCGTGCCGGGTGCTGCTCAGCGGCTCGGGTCTGGTGGCACGCATCGACTCCACCGAGCTGCCCCCGACGGTGGGTCGGGCCGCGCACGACGTCGTGGTTTCCACCTGCGTCGCCACCACGAAGGGCCACTTCGGCGTGATCACCAACGCCGGCAGGTTGTTGAAGGCTCCCGCCATAGAACTACCGACGGTGCCGCTGGCCGCACAGGCCCCGAACCTGCAGGGCGGGTCCCCCGTCGCGGAGATGTGGCCGCTGGAGAAGAACGAGCGCGCGCTCGCCGTCGTCTCCCTCGCTGAGGACTCGCTGGGGCTCGCGCTGGGCACGGCGGAGGGGATCGTGAAGCGCGTGCACCCGGAAGTGCTCGGCAAGGATTCCTGGGATGTCATCCGGCTGAACGACGGCGACGAGCTGGTGGGTGCCGCCGAGCTGTTGAGCGAGCAGCATCACCTGCTCTTCATCACCTCCGACGCCCAGCTGCTGCACTACGGCGCCGACTCCGTGCGACCGCAGGGCCGCGCGGGCGGCGGGGTCGCCGGGATCAAGCTAGGCAAGGGGGCCCGGGTCATCTGGTTCGGTGCCGTAGACCCGCGGGCCGCCGAGGTGGTCACCATCTCTGGCAGTTCGGCCTCCCTGCCCGGCACAGAAGCCGGAGGCGCGAAGGTCACCCCGCTCGACGAGTTCCCAACCAAGGGCCGCGGCACCGGCGGCGTCCGCTGCCACCGCTTCCTGAAGGGAGAGGACCGGCTGCTCGTCGCGGCTGCCGGCCCGTCTCCGATGATCGCCCAGGCGGCCTCCGGCCTCCCGGTCGACCTGCCCGACGCCCCGGGCCGCCGCGACGGCTCCGGGGCCCCACTGGCGCAACCGGTTACCGCAATCGCCCCCCGCCTGGGCTCCGGGGCGGATGTAAGCACCAAAGGCGCCGCAGTCGTCGAAGAGAGAGAGCGAAGATGAGTTTCGACGATCTACTGGCAGCGAACCGTCGCTACGCGGAAAGCTTCCCGCACGGCGGATTCGACGGCATCGCCCGCAAGGGCGTGCTGATGATCACCTGCATGGATTCCCGCATCGACCCGCTCGATGTGATCGGTCTGGGCCACGGGGATGCCAAGATCCTGCGCTCCCCCGGCGGTCAAGTATCCGAGACCATGCTGCGCGGGGCGATCCTGGGCGTCCACCTGCTGGGCGTGCAGCGGATCATGGTGATGCCCCACACCAAGTGTGCGATGGCCTCCGGCACCGACGCCGACCTGCGCGACCTGATCGCCGAGCACAGCGGGCTGGACACCACCTGGATCAACTTCGGGGCCAGCCCGGATCAGTTGGCCCGCCTGCACGGTGACGTCTCGCGGATCGCCAACCACCCGCTGCTCAAGGACCGGGTCGAGGTGGGTGGCTTCATGTACGACGTGGACACGGGGCTCCTGGAGCAGCTGATCTGATTAGGCGTCAATGCGCTCCGCGTCCAAATGGTACGCACCCTCGATGATGAACTCCTTGCGCGGGGCGACATCGTTACCCATCAGCATCTCGAACACCCGCTCGGCTGCTTCGACGTCGTCGACGGTGATCCGCCTGAGCGTGCGATGCCGCGGGTCCATCGTCGTTTCCTTGAGCTGCGCCGCGTCCATTTCCCCTAGGCCCTTGTAGCGCTGCGGCTCCTTGAACGCCTGTCCCTTCTTGGTGAGCTCGGCCAGCTTCCGCTGGTATTCGGCGTCCGAATAGGTGTAGATGTACTTGTCATAGCCGCGCTTCGGCTTGATCAGCTCGAAGCGGTGCAGCGGCGGCACCGCGGAGTAGACCCGCCCCGCCTCCACCAGCGGGCGCATGTAGCGGAAGAACAAGGTGGCGAGCAGGGTGCGGATGTGGGCGCCGTCCGAGTCGGCGTCGGCCATGAAAATCACCTTGCCGTAGCGGGCCTGATCGAGGTCGAAGGACCGACCGGAGCCGGCGCCAACCACCTGGATGATGGCGGCGCACTCGGCGTTTTTCAGCATGTCGCCCAGCGAGGCTTTCTGCACGTTCAGGATCTTTCCGCGGATGGGCAGCAGCGCCTGAAACTCCGAGTTGCGCGCGACGTTGGCGGTACCGAGGGCTGAGTCGCCCTCGACGATGAACAGCTCGGTTGCCTCCACGTCGGTGCTGCGGCAGTCCTTGAGCTTCGGCGGCAGCGAGGAGGACTCCAGCGCGGTCTTGCGCCGCTGGTTCTCCTTGTGCGCCCGGGCGGCCACCCGGGTACGCGACGCGTTGACCACCTTCTCCATCAGCGTCCGCGCCACGGAGCGCACCGCCGGTTTCGTGGACTGCAGGAAGTCGGCGAACTCCCGCTCGACGATCCTGGCCACCAGCCGCGCAACGGGCGGGGTGCCCAGCACTTCCTTCGTCTGCCCCTCGAACTGGGGCTCGGCCAGTCGAACGGTCACGACGGCGCTCAGCCCCTCCAGGCAGTCTTCCTTCGTGATCTCCTCGCCGGACTTCAGCAGCCGCGTGCCCTCCAGCGACTTGGTGAACGCCCTCGTCAGGCCCCGCTCGAAGCCGGAGACGTGCGTGCCACCCTTCGGGGTGGCGATGATGTTGACGAATGAGCGCACGGTAGCGTCGTATCCGGTGCCCCAGCGCACCGCGATGTCCACCTCCAGGTCGCGCTCCACGTCGGTGGGGGTCATCGCCCCGTTGGCGTCCAGCATCGGCACCGTCTCGACGAACGTGTCGTGGCCCTGCAGACGAAGCACGTCGGTGACCGCGGCGTCGGGGGCCAGGAACTCGACGAACTCGGTGATGCCGCCGACGAAGTGGAACCGCTGCCTGGTGTGCTCCTCGTGGCGGTGGTCCTCGACGACGATCTCCAGCCCCGGCACGAGGAAGGCCGTCTGCCGGGCCCGGTCCTGCAAGTGTTTGAGGCTCAGCTCGGCGTCGGCCAGGAAGATCTGCCGATCCGGCCAGTAACGCACCCGGGTGCCCGTCTTGGCCTTCGCGACGCGGCCAACCTTGCGCAGCCCGCCCTGCGGCGTGAAGGGAGCCTCGGGCCCATCCCCGTCGAAGACGCCGGGCACGCCCCGGCGGAAGCTCATCTCCCAGGTGGCGCCGTCTCGATCCACCTGCACGTCCAGCCTGGCGGCCAGCGCGTTCACCACCGAGGCGCCGACGCCGTGCAGGCCGCCGGTGGCGTTGTACGAGGAATTGCCGAACTTTCCTCCCGCGTGCAGTCTGGTGAATACCACCTCGACGCCGGGCAACCCTGTCTTCGGCTCGATGTCCACCGGGATGCCCCGGGCGTGGTCGCGGACCATGATCGAGCCGTCCTCCGCCAGCAGCACCTCGATGTGCTCACCGAAGCCGGCCAATGCCTCATCCACCGCGTTGTCGATGATCTCCCACAGGCAGTGCATGAGGCCGCGCGTGTCCGTCGAACCGATGTACATCGCCGGCCGTTTGCGCACGGCTTCCAGCCCCTCCAAGACCAGAAGGTTCTTGGCCTCGTACTCGCGGGATCGTTGCTTGCTCTGGGAAGACTGCACCCACGCACTCTAGCGCCCGCCTCCGACATTTGCTCGTAGCGAAATGCGCTAGCCCCGCTGGGCTGCTTGGGTTGATGTGGTTATGTTGGAAGCAACCACATTGTGAACCTAGGAGGTGTCCCATGACCGAGACCATGCCCGACCCGACGCTGACTGCACTGGATCGCTGTGACCGCTGTGGCGCCCAGGCGTACCTCCGAGTGTTCCTGCGTACCGGCGGAGAGCTGCTCTTCTGTGCTCACCACGCCGCCCAGCACCGGGAGAAGCTGGCCGAGGTGGCCAGTCACATCCACGACGAGACAGGCAAGCTGCACCGAGGCTAGCGCCACGCGTCGATCCACGCGTCGATCATTGCGCGCGCGATGGACGCTTCCGAGGGCAGCCGGATCGATCCTGCGGCGACTCGCGAGGCCAGCTCCTCCCGGGTGAGGAAGCTGGCCTCCACTATCTCGTCGCCGTCCACCCTAAGCCTGGCGGCTTCGACGGCGCGCGCAGTGAAGCCGAGCATAAGCGAACGCGGGTACGGCCACGGTTGACTCGCGAAGTACTGCAGATCCGAAAGCTGCAAGGCAACCTCCTCCGCAGCTTCTCTGCGGCACGCCTGCTCCAGAGACTCTCCCGGTTCGACGAAACCTGCGATTACCGAGAATCTGTGCTCGGCCCAGGAGGAGTGCCGGGCCAGAAGGATGCGGTCGTCGCCGTCGGTAATCCGCACGATGATGGCCGGATCCGTGCGGCAGAACTGCTCCGCCCCGCACGAGCCGCACCGTCGTCGCTGTCCGTGGTGGTGGGGGATCGTCGGCTGCTGGCAGCGCTCACAGCGCGGCCCGGCCGCGTGCCAGCGCACGAGTTGCACCGCGGCGGCCACCAGCGGCGTCGGCTGCTCTCGGAAGTCCGTCCCCGCTGCGAGCCGGGCAACCGGCCGAGCAAACCACTGCACACCGTGCGTCGTCCCCAGCAGATAGTCCTGGGGCGACGCCGCGCCCGCGCCGGGCGCCACCCGGCCCTCGGGCGTGACCAGCAGCACCTGTCGGGGCGCGCCCGCCTCCGGCGACCGGTCCAGCACCATCTCTTCGTCCCAGCGCACCGCTCACACCTCCAAAACCCCGCGCAGTTGTTCGTCGTCGGCCGCGACGAACTGCAGCCTGTCCTGCCTGACGTGGTAGAACGCCGCACCCACCCGCTCGATGGGCAGCCCGCGCGCTTCCGCCCAGGCTCGCCGGTAGACGACCAGTTGGAGTTCGTCCGCCTCCATGTTGGAAGTCTTCCAGTCGACGACGATCTCGTCGAATGGGCCGGACCACTCGTAGGCTGCGTCGATCCTGCCGCGCACCTGGAAGCCGTCCACCGGCAGCGAGAACGCGATCTCGACGCCGATGGGCACGCGGTGGGCGAACTGCCCGCGCTCGAACGCGGCGATCAGCTGCGCCAGCTGCGGGTCCTGTGCCCGTTCGAAGGCCTCGTCCAGGCCACCGAGCAGCTCGAAACGCCGCTGCACCCACTCATGGAACCGGGTCCCCAGGGTGGCCGCCGAGGAGGGCCTGCGCGGCATCCGGCGCAGCAGCTGCTCGGCGAAGGCCTGAGGGTCGTTCTTCAGGGCGATCGCCGCGGTGGCGGTCAGGCCCACGGGTAGCCGCACGTCGCGGCTGGTGGCCGGCGCCAGCACATGAGCAACGGCCTCGTCCCAAGCCGTCAGCTGTGCCTCCTCCTCCGGCGGCAGCTGACCAGAGCGGGCCACCCAGTCCGCCCCCGGCCGGGCCTGGGCCACCAGCTCCGCGGCCGCCTGCAGTTCGGCGAGCGCGTGCTCATCGATGCGTTCCGGCCATCCCCGTTCGGTTCGCTGCTGAGCCGTCGGGTTGGCCGTGGCGCTACTCGAATGGTCGACGAAGTGTCCCTCCCTGGCGGCTTCCCGGGCGAGTACCTCGAAGTAGCGCGAGGGCTTCCGCGCCCGTGCCGCGCCGGGCGACCAGTCGTGGCAGGTGCCGACGAGCAGGCGCTTGGCGCGGGTGGCTGCGACGTAGGCCAGCCGGTCCTCCGCCTGGAGGTGTTCCAGCTTTAACTCCGCCTGGTACTGCTTGAGCGCCGCGTCCGAGTACTCCATCAGCTGTGGAATCGAGTCCGCGTCGCCGCGCAGCGGGGCGGGCAGTTGTTGGGCTGCGCTCACCCAGCTGCCGTCGAGGTTGCGCGCCGGGAACAGCCCTTCTGCGAGCCCCACCAGGAAGACCGTGTCCCACTCCAGCCCCTTGGCGCGGTGCACGGTGAGCAGTTTCACCGAATTGGCCTCCGATACGCTCGCCTGCTCGAAACCGATCCCCGCGGTCTCCTCGGCATCTAGGTAACTGAGCAGCCCGGGCAGGGTTTCCTCCCCCGCGACGATGGGGCGAGCCGAACACGCCCGTTGGAAGGCCTCCAGCTGGCTCAGGTCGTGGCCGCTGACGCGCAGCTCTTCCTCCAACCCGCTCTCCTGCACGATTCGGTGCACCAGATCCGCGACCGGCTCCCCCACGTGGCTTCGCAGCCTGCGATACTCGGCGAGGAAGCCGGCCAGCGCCGAACGGGCGTGGGGACTCAACCCCGCCGGCCGACTTTCGGCCGCGTCAAGTAGGCTGGCGTCTTCGGCCAGCTCCCTGGCGTGCCTAGCGAGAATCACCATGTCCGGCAGCCCCACACCCCAGCGAGGACCGGTGAGCAGGGTGGCCAGGGCGGGGTTGGCGCTCGGATCCGCCAGCAGCCTGAGCGTCGAAACCACATGGGCTACCTCCGGCACCCCCAGCAGACCGCCGATGCCGACCACCTCCGTCGGCACCCCCTGGGCCCGCAGCTTCGCTGCCAGCACGCCGAGCGTCGCGTTGCGCCGCGAGAGCACGGCGATGTCCGACCACTTGCGGCTGCCCTCCAGCGTCAGGATGCGTTCGACGACGTGGGCGAGCTCTTCGTCCTCCGAGTCGAAGCGCGCCGCCTCCACCAGCCCTCGCTGGGCGTCCTCGGGGGGAACTAGGGTGACGCTGATCGGGGAGCTGATCGGGCTTTTCAGTTCGTTTCCGACGTCCAGAATCCTGCTGTGGCTGCGGCGGTTGATCCCCAGGCTCACCCGGGAGGAGTGGCCGAACCCGGTCTCGAACTCCAGGATGTTGCTCGCGGCCGCGCCCCGCCAACCGTAGATGGCCTGGAACGGGTCGCCGACCGCTGTCACCGGATGCCCCGCGAACAGCGACGTCAGCAGCTTGGCCTGCGCCGACGACGTGTCCTGGTATTCGTCGAGCAGCACCAACCGGTAACGCCTGCGCAGGTCTGCACCGATCGCCGGGTGCTCAGCGACGAGGCGCGCGGCCAAGCGTAGCTGGTCGGCGAACTCGGCCACGCCCAACTTGCGTTTTAATTCCTGATACTGATCGACCAGCCCGAGCAGTTCCAGTCGCTCGTCGCACCGCTCGGCCGCCGTGAGCATCGAGGCGTAGGGCTTCGGGCTCTTCTTCCCATACATCGGCGCGTTCAGGAAACCGAGCTTCGCCTCACCCGTGTAACGGCGCACGTCCGCAGATTCGACCAGGTGCGACTGCATGGCGTCGTCCAGCGCGCGCACCCGTTCGATGATCGTCGTGACACTGTACTGGCTCAGCAGGGGAAGGTCCTCCGCGTCGTGCACCACGCGGGCCAGCAGCTGGTGGGCGGTGGCTCCGTCGATGAGTTGCGGCGTGTGATCGATGCCCGAGCGGATGGCGTGCTCGGTGACCAGCGACGCGGCGAAGGAGTCGTAGGTGGCGACCCGCTCGCGGCTCTCTTCGTCGACGAGGCCCGCCTTCGCAAGGGCCTGCTGGATTCGCTGGGCCAGTTCCGCGGCCGCCTTCCGGGTGAAAGTCAGCCCGAGAACTTCTTCGGGCCTGACCTGCGCGGTGCCGACGAGCCACACCACGCGTGCCGCCATCACGGTTGTCTTGCCGGTGCCTGCGCCTGCGATGACTACCCCTGGGGCAAGCTCAGCGGTGATCGCGGCCAGCTGCTCGTCGCTGAACGGCACCTCCATCGCGGCGCAAAGCGAATGAGTGTCCATCATGCCCCCTGGGTGCTCGGGCAGCCCTGCCGGAACTCGCAGTGCCGGCAGTGCGCCCCCGGCCTGGCCGGAAACTGTCCAGCCGACAGGATCCCCGCGGCCGCCGCAATCCTGCTGTGGATCCAGGAGGGCTGCTCGTCGGGTTCGAGATCCCTCGGCCAAGGCTGGGCAGCCAACGTCGATTGCTCGCACACCGCAGGCAGGCCGTCCTCGTCGTGGCGCAGCAGCACCAGCGTCGGCTCCGCAACCCGAGCGCCCGGCGCCCCGAAGGCGCCATGCTGGGCGGCTAGCTGGTAGACCCCCAGCTGAACATTCTCCGCCAACTCGCGCGCGGTGGGCTTGTTCTTGATGGTCTTGAAATCGACGACACGCACCGCCTCGACCCCATCACGCTCGACGATGTCCACCCGATCGGCTCGGCCCCGCAACACCACCTCGCGTCCGCCGACGGTCAACTCAACGGTGAACTCCTGCTCCACCCCGAACGGATCGGGCTGGTTCGCCAGCCAGCGGGCGGCGCGCTCAAGGATGCCCCGGGCAGCGGCCCGCTCCTTCCTGGCCAGCCAGGGCACCTCGATCACCAGCTCTCCCCAGCGCTGGTCGAGCAACTGCTGGGCATCTGACAACCCGATCCCACATTGCATCTCCTGCACGATCTCGTGGATCAGTGTTCCCAGCGATGCGCTGCGGTTCATCGGAGGGCCGCCGCCCGCCTTGCGCACCAGGAAATAGCGACGCGGGCAGGTGAGGATATCCTCGATGGCCGATCCGCTCAGCTCGCAGCGCCCGGCAGGCAGGCGCGACGCCCCGAAATCCAGACCCCACCAGCTGGCGCTGTCCGCGCTGCGAACGCCCTGCTCGGCTAGGTGGGCAAGGCGCTGGGCCGCGCCACGTCGAAGCGCGGGGCTGCTGGCCGCGTCGCCGAGCACCCGACGCAGTTGCCCCACGAGCGCCGCCGCGGTCATCGGCTGCTGCGGCCTGCCCGGCTTCTCCTGCACCGATACCCCCAGATCGGCGCAGAACCGCGATATCCCGGCCTCTGCGGTGCCGCTGACATGCACCGAGTCCCGGGCCCTGGAGCAGGCCAGGTAGAACAGTCGCCGCTCGTCTCGCAGATGCTCCTGGACCGTACGTCGAGCCCCGTCCAGGAGCAGATCAGGGTCGATCAGCAGGCCAGCGGGCGCGGAACGCGGCCAGCGGCCCTCTTCGACGCCCACCACCCAGACGTGCCGCCATTGCCGGCCCTTGGTCTGGTGCGCGGTGGTCAGCGTGACCCCTCGCCCAGTGAGCGCCAGCTCGCGCGCCGTGTCTGCCGAGATCTCCTCCGCGGCCACGTCCCGGATCAGCGCCAGCGCACCTGCCCGACCGGAACGCAGCGGTTGCAGGCTCGCCCGGTGAAACAGCTCCACCATCGCGTCGAGATGGTGGTGGGCGCGCCGTGCGCCGGCGAGCGCCGCCTTGCGCAGCCTCTCCGGCCAGTCGGTGGCCGACCAAATGCACCAGAGGGCCTCCTGCACAGGCAGGCCCTTGCCGAGCTGTTCCCGGGCGCCGAGGAGCGCATCCGCCAACCGTCGCGCGTCGGCCCACGACTCCCCCGCATCCGGGTCGATGGACCGCTGCCACAGGCTGCCAGGCGAGTCCGAGCGCGCGAGCTTCCGGAGGTCCAGCACGTCGTATCCGCCCAGCTGGGACGTCAGCACGGCGGCCCAGTCGTCGTCGCCCGGTTCCTCTTCGGCAGCGGCCAGCGCCAGACAGCCCAGCAGCAGCCGAACCGCATCGTCGTTGGCGAGCAGTACGTCCTGCGCCGGCACCTCGACGGGGATGCCCAGCCTGACCAGTTCCCCCACCAGCGGAGCAAGCTGTGTCCTGCCCGCGCGGGTGATCACGGCCAGCTCCCCCCACGCGCAACCCTGAGCTACCTTTCGCCGCAACTGATCGGCAACGTGAGCAGCTTCGGCCGCACCGTCGTCGTAGACGGCGACCGTCACCTCGCCGGGAAACTCGCGCGTACCGCGCAGAGCTACCCGCGCTCCCTTGCCGCCGATGCGTGCACGCAACCCGGCCAGGCTCGCGAGCACCGCCGCAGAGTGGCGGAATGAGTCGCCCAACTCGATTGTGCGAAGGTTCGGCAGTGCGGTGAGCTCCTTCAGGGCGTCCGAGGAAGCACCCCGAAAGCCGGACACCACCTGTTGTTCGTCGGCGAACACGGTGACCGGCAGTCCGGCGCGGGCCAGGTCGCCGATCAGCGCCAGCTGGGTGCCGTCCAGGTCGTGAGCGTCGTCGACGAACACCCCCTTGTAGTTCGCGGTCAGCGCACTGGCGGTGTCTGGCTCGTGGACCAGAAGACGTACCCGGTAGACGAGCTCGGCATAGTCGAGGGCGCGCTCCAGGTCGCCCACATTCAGGTATTCGGTGAAGAACTCCGCAACTGCTCGAAGCGTGTCGTCGCCGCGTTCGCGGGCCAGACCCGCCAAGCGGTGCTCGTCCCAGGACCGCTGCCGAATACGGGCGAGCAACTCGCGCAGTTGTCGGGCAAACGTCCCCGTGGGCAGCGCCTGCTCCAGCTCGTCGGGCCACTGGACGCGGCTGCGGGAGAGCAACTCCCGGATTCTTTCCTCCTGCTGCGGGGCCCGCAACAGCACCCAGGGTTCGTCCGTGACGGGTTCGTGCCTCCGCATGAGGCCCAGCGCGAAGCCGTGCACCGTGGTGACGACCGGGCTGAGTTGAGTCTGGGAGCTGGCCGAGATCACCGCCCGCCTGATCCGTTGGGCAGCTGCCCGGGATGCGGCGAGCACCAC
The DNA here is from genome assembly GCF_003932855.1 of Tessaracoccus sp. OH4464_COT-324. Lineage (GTDB taxonomy): Bacteria > Actinomycetota > Actinomycetes > Propionibacteriales > Propionibacteriaceae > Arachnia. Next base: position 27,879 of record NZ_RQYZ01000002.1, read on the forward strand.
ATGGTCCGACAGCTGATGGCCGGAGAGGAGTTTGTGGGCGAGCGCGGCGACGAGGCTACTCGTCTTTCCCGAGCCTGGACCACCCCACACGAGGGTACTTCCCGGCCAAGGCTCCGCCACTCGCTGTTGGGCTGCGCTGAGCGTCGGGGCAGACTCCGGTTCAGGGGGCAGCAGATTCCACACACAGCTATCCAAGCACGTTCTTCCGACACTTCTTAGACGGGTTCGCGCGCAAGCTGCCCACCTGCCGTTAGTATGTGGCTCAGTCGATGAAGTGCCCAAAGTATGATCTGGCTTCGGTCAGTCGCAGAGGAGTCAAATGTGAGCCATTCCGAACGCGCCCATTACTCCCGCACCCTCGACTCATGGATCTCGGGATGTAGTGATGTCGGACTGCGCCACCAAAGTAACCAGGATGCATTCTTCATGGCGGCCCGCAGCGAACCGGAGCGAGCGGCCGTTATCGCGGTGGCCGACGGGGTTTCCTCCGCAGCCGGTTCTGAGCTGGCTTCCCTGGTAGCCGTCGAAACCTGTGTTGAGTCCTTGCTTCAGCAATTCGCTTCGGGGGTGCCCAGCAGCGTCGCATTTATGCGAGCTTTTGTTGACGCAAATCGTGCCGTACTTGAGGCCAAGACCGATGGCCAGCCTTCAGCTTGCACGCTGATTTCGGCTCACTTCGAGGGCAAGCAGATCGCCATTGCAAACGTCGGAGATTCCCGAGCCTATTGGTTCGGCGACGATGGCTCCGCCCAAATCTTGACCGTTGATGATTCGATGGCGCAGGCCCGAATCATGATGGGCGAACCCCGCGAAGAGGCCGAGCGGGGCTCGCACGCGATCACGAAATGGCTCGGCCTGAACGCAGCCAATGTCGCCCCGACGGTAACTGGTCTGGCGCCCTCGACTCCAGGCTGGTTGCTGCTATGCACCGACGGGTTGTGGAACTACGCGAGCGCCCCGGAGACGCTGCACGGCGTGTTTCGGCGGCTACTGGAAAGCAGTGAGTCCCTGGAGCAGCTGACAGAATCGCTGGTGCACTGGGCCAACGAGCAGGGCGGACGAGACAACACCACCGTCGTATTGTTGCGCGTTTCATCAGCCCCCTAAGCTGTTGATCGAGGAGGAGATTGCATGCAAATCAAGATCGGTATCGCCCAGGTGGCTCGGGAACTCAGCTTCGAGACCAGCGAAACTGTTGAGCAGGTCGAGGAGAAGCTCACTGCAGCTCTTGCCGGAGAGGACGGCGGAACCTTGTCCATCAGCGACGTCAGCGGACGCAAGGTCGTGGTTCCCGCCGCGCGGCTCGGCTATATCGAGTTCGGTTCTCCGAACGCCCAGCCCGTCGGCTTCGGCGCGGTCTGAGCACCGCACGGCCGCTCGCTGGTAGGATTCAGCAGGGGGCACGTTGCTCCGCCTGGCCGTCGGCGGCGGCCGGAAGACATTTAAGAGGTTTCATCCTGACTGAGCAGGTTTCACAAGACACTTTCTTGGACCTCGGCGTCGCTGACCCGATTGCCGAGGCGCTGGCGGAGGTCGGCATCATCCGGCCGTTCCCCATCCAGGCCCTTGCGATCCCACTGGCCTTGGGCGGTGCGGATCTGATCGGCCAGGCCCGAACCGGCACTGGCAAGACCTTGGCGTTCGGCATCACCATGCTGCATCGTTTGGCTGGGCTGGCCCCCGAGAAGCCCGCGCGCGGCTTCCCCCGCGGCCTGGTGGTGTGCCCGACGCGTGAGCTGGCGGTGCAGGTGGGCAAGGACCTTGAACTCGCGGGCAGCAAACTCAGCACCCGAGTGCTCACCATCTACGGCGGAACCGGCTACGAGGATCAGCTTTCCGCGCTCAGCAAGGGCGTCGATGTTGTCGTCGGCACCCCGGGGCGGCTGCTCGACCTCATGCAGCGGCGTGCGCTCAACCTGTCCAAGATCCAGGTGCTGGTGCTCGATGAGGCCGACGAGATGCTCGATCTGGGTTTCCTACCCGACGTCGAGCGCATCCTGGACAAGACGCCGGACTCGCGCCAGACGATGCTGTTCTCCGCGACGATGCCACCGGCCATTCTCTCGCTCGCCCGTTCGCGCCTCAACCGGCCGATCAACATCCGGGCCGAGGGCGAGGATGCCAGCGCCACGGTTCCAGATATCACGCAGTTCATCTATCAGGCTCACGACCTTGACAAACCCGAGGTGGTTTCCCGGATAGTCCAGGCCGAGGACGCCGAGAAGGTCATGATCTTCACCCGCACCAAGCGTGCAGCCCAACGCTTGACTGATGAGCTGATCGAGCGCGGCTTCCCGGCCACCTCAATCCACGGCGACCTGAACCAGTCGGCCCGCGAGCGTGGTTTGAAGAAGTTCCGGCAGGGAACGATCCGCATCTTGGTGGCCACAGATGTTGCGGCTCGCGGCATCGACATCACGGGCGTCAGCCATGTGATCAACTACGAATGCCCCGATACGGACGCCACCTACGTGCACCGCATCGGCCGTACGGGACGCGCCGGCAACAGTGGCGTGGCCGTGACTCTCGTCGACTGGACGGATCTGCACCGTTGGAAGCTGATCGATCAGGCCTTGGAGCTGGGCAAGGGCGAGCCGATGGAGACCTACTCTTCGTCGCCGCACCTCTACAGCGATCTCTCGATCCCTGAAGGAACCAAGGGCCGCATCGCCCGGCCCAAGCAGCACCGCAGCGAGGAGGAGCGAGAGAAGTCTCGGGAACGCAAGCGGGCGGAGCGGGCCGAACGCACCACCCGCCCTCGGAAGCGCCGTCGGATCCGGGCCGGTGTCGAAGTGCCCCGCGACGCGAAGTCGCCCGAAGGCAGCTGAGGACGAGCTGATGGGCCGGGCCCGAGGCCCGGCCCATCAGTTCGTCATCTGTAGACCATCTGCATCGCTTGGCGCACCTCGTCGAGGGTAGCCGCCGCAATGGCTCGTGCCTTCTCATTCCCTGCCGCGAGTACCTCGGCCAGGTAGCCGGGTTCCGCCTGCAACTCCGCCCGACGTGCTCTGTGTGGGGCCAGGTAGTCGTTGAGCGCCTGCGTGACCAGTTTCTTGAGACCTCCGCCGCCGGCGTCGCCCAGTTCCTCCGCGACGTCGTGTGGCTCCCTGCCGAGCGCGAGCGCCGCGATGTTCACCAAGTTCGACACCTCCGGCCGATTCTCCGGGTCGTAGGTGATGTGCCGATCCGAGTCGGTGACCGCGCGCTTGATGAGTTTTGCGGTCTCGTCCGCCGTGAAGCCCAGCTCGATCGAATTGTTCTTGGACTTGGACATCTTTTGCCCGTCCAGGCCCAGGATGGTGCCCGATCGGCTCAGCAGCGCCTCCGGTTCCGGGAAGACCGGCCGGGACTCGTCGCTGCGACCAAACCGCTCGTCGAAGCGACGTGCCAGGACACGTGCCTGCTCCAGGTGCGGCAGCTGATCCTTACCGACGGGCACCAGGTTGGCCTTGCAGAAAAGGATGTCCGCAGCCTGATGAACGGGGTAGGTCAGCATCAGGCCGGACATCGGCCTGCCGCCGGTGTCATCCAGCTCCGATTTGACTGTCGGGTTGCGGCGCAGCTCGGCGTCTGTGGCGAGCGCGAGCAGAGGCAGCATCAGCTGGTTCAGCTCGGGAATCGAAGAATGCGTGAAGATGATCACTTTATGCGGATCGATGCCGGCAGCCAGATAGTCGGACAGCACCGAATAGACCCGCTCGCGGATCGGACCCACCCCGTCTCTGTCCGTGATCACCTGATAGTCAGCGATCAGGATGAGTGTCTCGACGCCGGCGTTCGCCAGCCGAACCCGGTTCTCCAGCGAGCCAAAGAGGTGCCCGATGTGGAGGTTTCCCGTGGGGCGATCACCGGTGAGGATACGGAAACGGCTGGGATCGGTGCGGATCTCCTCCTCGATTTCGAGGCTCCGTCTGGTGGAACGTGCCAGTGATGCGCCAGTGTCGAAATGGGTCTCCGCAGTCATGCAGGACACGATAGCAGCAGGGCATGGCGCGTCTCGACGCCGGCAATCTGCGCTATACGACACCTCCCCGGCGCCGGATGCGCGACACCAGCTCGTTGTAAGCGGACACTCGGGTGAGATTGCAGCCCAACTCGTGGTTCACCTTCCCCTTCCCGTGGTAGTCCGACGAGCCGGTGCGGATCAACCCAAGCCTGGCTCCCATCTCGAAGAGCAACTCCCTGGTGTCCATGTCGTGGTCCTGGTGGTCGACCTCGATTCCGTCCAGCTGGTGCTCCAGCACGAGTCGCTCCAGCACCGGCGCGGTCAGCACGGCACGCGACTCCCGTGACCATGGGTGTGCGATGATGGCGACTCCGCGGGCGGAGTGGATGAGGTCGATCGCTTCCTCAAGCGGGCAGGCATAGCGTTCCGCGTACCCGGGCTGGTTGACGCCGATCCAACTCTTGAAGGCCTCAGCCCTGGTGGCCACCACGCCCTTCTTCACCAAGATATCGGCGACGTGTGGCCGCCCTACCGCGGACGCGTCGCCCGCGTGCTCATACACCTCATCCACCGTGATGTCGATTCCGTTGTCCTGCAATTGTTCGATCATGCGCGGCAGCCGCTCAGTGCGGCCAGCTCGGATACGCGCCAGCTCCGCCTTGAGGTCGGCGTTTCGCGGATCACACCCGTAACCCAACAGATGCACGGATTCACCACCGAACTTGGTGGACATCTCTAGCCCGTTGAGCACCTTCAGCCCGGAACGCCGACCAGCTTCCTGCGCCTCGGCTACGCCAGCGAACGTGTCGTGGTCAGTGAGCGCGATCACATCCAGACCAGCGCTGATAGCCGCGTGGACAAGGGTAGTTGGGGTATCGGTGCCGTCTGAGACGTTGGAGTGGGTGTGCAAGTCGATCCGCATGGGGCCAATCCTAATCGGCCTCACGTCAAACCGTTCGGAGTTGGTGAAACCTCCCTGGGTTTTTCCTGCCCCTAGAATGTGGCGCATGAAACTCGCGTTTACGCACCACTACCCCGCCAACCCCTCCGAGGTTGCCGCCCTGCTACGCAACGAGGCCTTCCTCGCCGATGTCGCGCAACACGCGGGCGCGATCGCGCACTCCAGCAGCATCGGTGAGGACACCACCTTGAGCATGACGCTGCCTGCGCCGGAGAACGCGCGCCGCTTCGTTGGGACGACCATCCCAGTTCGACTCGTGTTCACCATGGCCGAGCCGGACGAGATGGGTCAGGTTTCGGGTGCGGTGTTGCTGCTGGTGGACGGTGCTCCGGTCGAGGCCGGCGCACGAGTTTCGCTGACTCCGCAGGGCGAGCACACCGTCGGGCAGTATGACGGCGACCTTACCGTCCGGGTGCCGCTCGTCGGTCGGAAAGTGGAGCAGACGGTCGAGCCATTCGTCATCGACGCGTTCGGCGGTATCCAGCGGCGGGCCAACGACTGGCTCAGCCGCTAGGCCGTTTCGCGAGGGCGCGGGCGAGGCGAGGAGATCCCGATGGATGGAACCTAGGCTCTGCGATACTCGGCCACGTCGTTCCACAGCAGTTCGTGCTCGTGCAGTAGCTGCTGCACCTCTGGGCGCCCCCAGGCCTCGTCGATGCTGATTCCGCGAGGCAGGGTTGGCACTGCCACGCCGGGGGCGTCAACGAACCAGGCGGTGATCGCTCCCGGCGGGCAGAAGGTCAGCACACATTCGCCGTTCGGGGAGTCCTCCCCGGGTTCGAGCAGTGCGGGGTCCACCTCGGCCACCACGACGACCCGCTCACCGTATTCGATCAGGCCCGCCACCGAGGCCAGCACCAGGACCGCGTACTCGGCGTCCTCGCGCATGTCCGCCGAGTATTCGAGTTCGGCGAGCAGATCAGGGGTCACCGTGTAAGCTCGGCGGCTGTTGAGCGACGTCTCCCCGGTAAGCGCACTCAGTTCGCTGGTGGACACGGGAATGCACACTAGTTGTCTGGTCACCCGGCTAGCGTAAACCAGCAGGACTACATGGGCCAGAGGACTTTCCCCGAGCCGCTTGATAGGTTCGTCTCGGAAAGGAGAGCCAAATGTCACGTCTGCTAATCATCTGTTGCGCGGCTCTGCTCGCCCTATGCGGTTGCAATTCTCCCGCTGCCGAGCCGGTGACGGTGGAGCTCACGGTGCCAACCGGCGGGCTGCCGGAGACCATCGTGCAGGAGGTGCCGGTCGGCGCCGAGGTGACGTTCAAAGTCACCACCGCCACGGATGACGTCGTGCACATTCACGGCTACGAGATCGAGTTCCCCACCAAGGCCGACGAGCCGGTGACCAAGATCTTCACCGCCAACATGGCTGGGGCCTACGAGGTAGAGAGCCACGTGACGAATCAGATCTACATGAAGTTGAAGATCAAGTGACCCCGCTGCATGGTATAGCGTCGCGACACGACCTGCCTTTGCCCTTCGAGCTGGTGCTTGCCGGAGCCGCTGCGGTACTCCTGATCACCTTCTGGGTGGTTTTCTTCGCCTGGCGGGAGCCCCGCTACGAGGAGGGCGGAGGACGCCCGCTCCCTCGCCTGACGACGCTCGTCAACTCCCGGACCTTCGACGTGCTCTCCCGCGGGCTAGTGGCCGCGCTTTGGCTGCTGGCCCTCGTGGCTCTAGTTTTCGGCGTGGACCGGATAGACAACCCAGTCGTGGGGTTCGTCTACGTTCTGGTTTGGGTTGGCTTGGTCGTCGTCGGCGTGCTGCTGGGCGACGTGTATCGCCGCACCAACCCAGTTCGGTTGCTTCTCTTGGGGCGAGGGACCCGCGAGGCGGATTCTCTCGCCGGCCGTTGGCCCGGAGCATTGGCCTTGGCGCTCTTTCTCTATTTGGAGCTGGTGGTCCCAGGGGGAGTGACCCTTCCAGTACTACGCGTAGGCGCAGCCGTCTGGCTGGCCTGGGTCATCGTCGGGGCGCTAGTGCGCGCTGACTGGGTGGAGCGTGCCGAGCCCTTCGAAGTTTATTCAACGACGGTTTCACACCTCTCGCCCTGGCGGAAGCAGGGGGGCGTGATCCATTTGGTGAATCCGCTGCGCAACTTGGCCAGCTGGGCTCCACCGCGCAATTCCTGGGCCATCGCCATCGTGCTTCTCGGTGGTACAGCTTTCGACGCCATGTCGAACACGGCGTGGTGGCAGCGCATGATCCAGGTTAGTTCGACTCCAGACTGGGCGTATGGCACCGTCGGCTTGGCGGGGATGATTGTGCTCGTCGGCATGTTCTACGCCTTCGGCGCCCGCTTCCTCGACGACGGCTCGGGCCTGTTCGGCACGATGGATCGGCTCTCGCCTGGGCTCGTGCCCCTCGTCGTGGGCTACTGTTTCGCGCACTACGGCACTTATCTCTACTTGGAAGGCCAGCGGACCCTGATCAGGTTCAACGACCCGTTGGGCACCGGCCAAAACTGGTTCGGGTTCGGTGAAACCGCCCCCGACGTGTCGTTGCTCGCTTTCCCAACGGCCGTGGCATGGGCCCAGGTGATCCTCATCGTTGGCGGGCACGTGCTGGGCGTGTTGGTCACGCACGACGTGGCCCTCAGAAAGCCCGCCGGCCGCATCCTCACTCGTCAGCTTCCACTGCTACTCGTGATGGTGGGGTTCACCGTCGGAGGCCTCCTGCTGATGTTCGGTTCCTAGGTTTTCGTTCAACCGGAGAAAAGTTATCCCCAGGCGCGCCATAGCGCCTCGAACTGACCCCTTCCACCGCCTAACGTTGCGCTATGGCAAATAGAATTTCTTTCCCCAAACGAATCCCCCTCATCCTGCCCGGGCCGAAGCGCAGGCGCCCACGGCAGGCGGTAGCACTAGCGATCGCCCTCGTCGAGGCATCCGTCGGGCACCGGCCACTGCACCAGGTGAGACGCTTGTTGTCCCTGGAAGCCTTCGAACAGTTGACCGAGCACCGGAGCAGCCGGCGCTACGGCACCAACATTCTTCGAATCAGCAGCTTCCAGCTGCCCTCGCCCAACTCTGCCGAAGTGGTCATCCGGCTGGCCACCGCAGCATATCTGCAGGTTTGCACGCTGCGCCTCGAGTTAAGCGATGGCAGCTGGATGTGTACCGACTTCTCTGTGCTTGGCCCACGAAGTGGTCAGTTGCGGCCGTGACAGAGCTTGTACTTCTTGCCCGAGCCGCAGTAGCACGGCTTGTTCCGGCTGTGCTGCTTCGGCTCGCCACGGTTCGACGAAGTGTGCTGCACTCCCCCGGACTCGCTCGGCGCCGAGTACTGCAGGTTTTGCGGTTCCTCGCGACGTAGCCCCTTGGCGTCGGCGATCTTCTTCGCCTCGGCGAGTTGCCGGGCCTTCGACAGCGGATCCTCACCGTCGGCGGTCTGCACCAACTCGACCTCGGGTTCCGCCTCGGGTTCCTCATTAGGAATCTCGAGATGGAAGAGGTAGCCGATTACTTCTTCCATGAAGGCCCCCATCATGGCGTTGAACATGTCACCGCCCTCACGCTGGTATTCGGTCAGCGGGTCACGCTGAGCCATGGCCCGCAGACCGATACCCTCGCGCAGGTAGTCCATCTCATAGAGGTGCTCGCGCCACTTCCGGTCCAGAACCGTCAGCAGAACCTGACGTTCCAATTCGCGCATCCGTTCTTCGCCCAGTTCGCTCTCGCGGTTCGAGTAGGCCTCGGCGATATCGGTCACGAACATGTCGACCATCTCGGCCTGCGTCGGCAGGTCCTTCTCCAGCTCGCGCAACGTGATGCCGGTCGGGTAGAGCGTGCGAAGCTCGGTGAGCATCTGGTCAAGGTCCCAGTCCTCTTCAAAGCCCGTGGTGTGGTTGGTGACCACGTCAGTAACCATCCGCTCCGCCGTCGCACGCAGACTCTTCGAGACATCGGCGCCGTCGAGAACGCGGCGGCGATCACCGTAGATCGCGTGCCGCTGGCGGTTCATGACGTCGTCGTACTTCAGCACGTTCTTGCGCATCTCAAAGTTCTGGCTCTCCACCTGCTTCTGCGCACCCTCGATCTGCTTAGATACAGCCTTCGACTCGATGGGGCTGTCCTCCGGCACGTCCAACATCACCATCGCCCGCTCCAGGAGCTCGGGGCGGAACAGCCGCATCAGGTCGTCAGCCAGCGACAGGTAGAAACGGGATTCACCCGGGTCGCCCTGGCGGCCCGAACGTCCGCGCAGCTGGTTGTCGATTCTGCGAGACTCGTGACGCTCGGAGCCGATGACGTACAGACCACCGGCGTCTTTCACCTCGTCGTGCTCGCTCGCCACCTGCTCCTCAAGCGCCTTCAACGTGTCCGGCCAGCGTTCCTCGTACTCGTCCGGGCTCTCGACCGGGTCGAGACCGTCCTTGCGCAGCTGAAGATCCGCCAGGAACTCGGGGTTCCCGCCAAGCATGATGTCGGTTCCGCGTCCTGCCATGTTGGTGGAGACCGTTACCGCGCCCTTGCGGCCGGCTTCCGCAACAATCGCCGCCTCCCGCTCGTGATATTTCGCGTTCAGCACGGTGTGCGGGACGTTTGCCCGCTTCAGCATCTCACTGAGCAGTTCCGACTTCTCCACCGAAGCCGTGCCGATCAGCACCGGCTGCCCCTTCTCGTGGCGGGCGACCACGTCCGTGATGATGGCCCGGAACTTGGCTTCCTCGGTTCGGTAGACCAGATCCGGCTGGTCCAAGCGAATCATCGGGCGGTTGGTAGGGATCGGGATCACCCCGAGACCGTAGATCTTCTGAAACTCACTCTCCTCGGTCTTGGCGGTGCCCGTCATCCCTGCCAGCTTGTCGTACATGCGGAAGTAGTTCTGCAGTGTGATGGTGGCCAGCGTCTGGAACTCGTCCTTGATTCGGACGCCTTCCTTCGCCTCCAGCGACTGGTGCAGGCCGTCGCTGTACCGGCGTCCTTCAAGCGTGCGCCCGGTGTGCTCATCGACGATCAGCACTTCCTCACCCGCAACGACGTAATCCTTGTCGCGCTTGAACAGCTCTTTCGCTTTGATCGAGTTGTTGAGGTAGGAAACCAGCGGGGTGTTGGCACTCTCGTAAAGGTTGTCGATCCCCAGCCGATCCTCCACCTTCTCGATTCCGGGAGCCAGGATCGCGATGGTTCGCTTCTTCTCATCCACCTCATAGTCCACGTCGCGCTGCAGGGTACGGGCCATTCGCGCGAAGAACGGGAACCACTCCTTGGAGTCCTGCGCGGGTCCGGAGATGATGAGCGGCGTACGGGCTTCATCAATCAGGATCGAGTCCACCTCGTCGACGATGGCGTAGTGGTGTCCGCGCTGCACCATGTCTTCCTTACGCAGAGCCATGTTGTCGCGAAGGTAGTCGAAGCCGAACTCGTTGTTGGTGCCGTAGGTGATGTCAGCGGCATAAGCGTCCCGACGCTGATCCGGAGTCATCTGCGCGAGGATTGCCCCCACCCTGAGACCCAGAAAGTGATGGATTCGGCCCATCTGCTCCGATTGATACTTCGCCAGATAGTCGTTGGTGGTGACGATGTGCACGCCCTTGCCGTCAAGCGCGTTCAGATAGCTAGGCAAAGTGCCGACCAAGGTCTTACCCTCGCCAGTCTTCATCTCCGCGATGTTTCCCCAGTGCAGCGCCGCGCCACCCATGATCTGCACATCGAAGTGCCGTTTGCCGGTGACTCGCACGGAGGCCTCGCGCACAACCGCGAAAGCCTCTGGCATCAACGAATCCAGGCTCTCGCCATCTGCGAAACGTTGCCGAAACTTCGCTGTCTCTTCCTTGAGCTCGGCATCGCTGAAGGCTCGGAAGTCCTCCTCGATCATGTTGACCCGATCGGCCACCTTCTGCAGCTTCTTCAGCTGAGATCCGGTGCCGATACCGCTGAGGAAATCCATGAAACCCACGTCAAGTGTCCTTTGGTCGCAAAACAGATGCCTTGGCAATCCTAGCGCTGCGCAGCAAGGTGAGAAACACCGGAAGGCGCACGCCCCAAGGGCGCGCGCCTTCCAGGCTCTCGTGCTGCGGACGCTACTCGGCGACGTCCAGGTGAATCACGCCGTAGTTGTATGCCTTACGCCGGTAGACCACCGAGGGCCGGCCAGTCACCGCATCCTGATACAGGAAGAAATCGTGCCCGACGAGTTCCATCTCGTCGAGGGCCTGAGCGAGGGTGAGAGGCGTTGCAGTAAAAACTTTCTCCCGCACCACGAGCGGTCCGTCCCCCGTCACGACCATGCCAGCGATCTCGTGCGTGGGCACGGCTTCTTCTTCGGGCGCCTCCGCTTCAAGAGTAGGCAGTTCCGCCAAGCTAGAGCGCAGCCCGCGGTGGGTCTTGCGACGATCAGCTGCCTTGCGCAGCTGTGTCTTGAGACGATCGAGCGCCGTCTCGAAGGCGAGCATCTTGTCGGAGGAACGTCCTTCGGCCCTCACCACGGGCCCACGGCTCCTGAGGGTGATTTGCACCACCATCGCATCCTCCGGGTCCTTGGTGGCCTCTCGGGCGAGGAACTCGACCTCGGCTCGGATGACCCGGTCCCTCAAACGCTCAACGCTTGCCAGTCGCTCGGCAATCGTTTCACGCGTTTCAGGGTTGATGGTGCAGTGACGTCCAGTGACAACGATGTCCATGGCTCCTCCTAGCTAGAAAGCACAGAACCGCAGTGATCAGCTGGCTGCTGAAGTTCCGCGGCTCTCCATGACTCAACGTTACCGCTTCGAGACAAACCTTCGCAGCCACCTGTCGCTTTTCATTCGTCCGCATTCGCAATAACGGCTGCGGCAAGCACAGTTGCCTTCACCTTCCTCAGAGCGCGCTCAGCTTCGATGAGCGTGGCTCCGGTGGTGACGATATCGTCTACCAAAATGACCGGCCCCCGAGGCAATTTCGCTCGCATTGAGCCCGCCACATTCACCCTCCTCGCGGCCCGGCCCAGTCCTTGCTGGTCCAAGCCCGCCGGAGCGCGGGTCAGCGCCGGCTGCATCCGCAGGCCAGTTAGCCGCGCGGCTTTGCCCGCCAGCCTCGCCGCGTGATCCAGCCCACGGCGCCTGACCGCGGCTTTCAGCGAAGGCACCGGAACGAGCACGGCATGCGGTGGTGGCGCCAGAGACGCGACCGCCCGCGCCAGGAGCCCGCTTAGAACCGATTCCAGATGCAGCGCCCCGTCATCCTTGTAGGAAGGGATGGTGCGTGCCAGGATCGGCCGGTAGTTGGCGGCCGCCGCAACGGTGAGGTGCGCACGCCGCACCAGTTGCGGGGTTTGATCCAGCTGGACTAAGCACTGCGGGCACAGCCCCCAGTAGGCCCGATTGCAGCCGGGACATGTTGCTCCGAGCAGCAGATCGGCACAGGCATCAACAATTCGCATGCCCCATTCACGGACCTCAATACCAGAAACCTGCACTTCTCCACAGTCAACCGGCGTAGGTGATCGACGACGCCTCTATTTCGGTGGAAACCCATCGGTTTGGCGGGACGTGCTTCAACACCGTCCCGTTGCGCAACCGGGCAGCAACCGGCCCTCCGCCCGCCCGCGGTAACGCGGTCACGCTCCCGACATGCTCCGTAAACCGGCCCAGCTCCCGCACCTCAGTGCCGTCTGCACGCAGTGAAAACACAGCCTGGGTGTCCCCCACCTGTCCCAGCACCACCAGTGTGGAATCTGAGGTCCAGCGAACATCGCGAAGTTGGGTCACCTCTTCGCCGCTAGGCAGATAGACCGGCATGCGCTGCCATCCCCGCAGCTCGCCCGCGTTCAGAGTCGCCATCACAAGGCCCGCGTCATCCCCGGTGGGCAAAACCGCAACCCATCCTCCGGCTTGGTTGATGGAAAAGCTGCGGATGCGCTGATCTTCCGGATATTCCATCCGTAACAACTCCAATTCCCGCTCTTGGGAAACTCGGAACAGCCGCGTATGGCCTCGGGCGTCCTCACCCAGGCCGTACAGCTTACCCCCGGCCCACTGCGTCTCCCGCAAACCCGTCAGTTCGGGGCTTACCGGATCCAGCTGCTGGTCTCGCTCGCCCAGCACCATCGTCGAGCGCCCCGCGTTCACCACGCAAATCTTCCGCTGGTCGATGGAAACCGCGACCTCCGCGGCTGAACTGTTCAATCCCATCGGCCGGAACTCATCCGCCTCACTGATGTACCCGACCACGCCTTCGCGCACGGCCAGCAGTTCCCCCGCAGGAACGTGGGACAGCACCTGGTAGCTGTGCAGGGTATCCAGCGTCAACACTCCGCTAGCGTTCTGGCCGGGCAGGTGAAAGGGCCAACCGTCGCTGTGCACGCGCAGCCCGGTGACTCTCGGCACCGCCGCCATGCTCCACAGGAGTTGGGCCCCCAACAGGCGGCGCTGTTCCATCGCCATCCCGATGTCCAGCCCGGCGAAATCGACCGTAACCGTGCCCAGTTCGTCGATGCTCGCTCCCTCCCTCGCCAGCCGTACCGTGGCGGGCATTGGGTCATAAACGATCGGTTTCAACCGCGGGCTCGGCCCCTGAAACAGTCTGCGAACAACACTTTCCGGAGTGCGTCTGGTTTCCGGCACTACCCGGAAGTCCGGCACCAAGTTCTGCCCAGCGCTGTCCGCGAAGTAGATGGTGATGGGTGCGTAGTAGCGCTCGAACAGGTATTGGGTGATCAAGACCTGCTCAGGCGGGTTGCTGATTCGCCATTGACCAGCTTCCTCGACGACGCCAAAGTTATGCTCCAGGCGGTCCGTTGCGGGTTGAAAGTGCCCCTGCCTGTTCACCCGCCCAACCACTTGCCCGTTGGCCGTTATCCCATCTTCACTCTCGACCAGGTTGCCTGCGTATACGGTTAGTTCCTCGGTGGGGCTCCACCTGTTGGCCGCATCCGCCGTCAGGTAAGTCTGCGCCACTGAGAAGTCCGAATCCGGATCGGCGATAGCCAGCAAGAAGCCTTCGACGATCCGCGCCTGCGAGTCATCGGGTTGCGGGGGTTGTGGGGCGATTTCGATTCCCGGTTGATCCGCAGGCACCGAGATCTCCTCGACCGGGCCTTCCGTGGCGATGGTGGTGCAGCCCACCAGAAACAGCACAAGACACAGCAGGCGCTTCACGCCCCACTCCTCTCAATCGGAGCAACGGGAAGAGGTGAAACCAGAACCTTGTTTTCCGGCCCTCGGGGAAGCGTCAGCCGGAACTGCGCGCCCTTCCACGGGCGGCCCCATGCTGTCAGAGTGCCGCGGTGCAGCTTGGTATCCTCCATCGCGATCGACAGTCCGAGCCCGGTGCCACCCACCACCCGGGTGCGTGACGGGTCAGCCCGCCAGAAGCGGTCGAACAATCGCGCTGCAAGTGACGGTTCGAATCCCACTCCGTAGTCCCGCACTACGACGGCAACCGTGGCTTCGTCGGCGGCCACCGTGATGTCCACCGGATGCCCGGCCCCGTGGTCGATCGCGTTGCTCAGCAGGTTGCGCAGCACACGGCGGATGCGCCTGCCGTCCAGTTCCGCATGCGTGTCCTTGGAGCGGATCTCCAACCGCAGCTCGACTCCCTGTCTGGATGCCAGCGGGCGGTGGGCCGCAACCTCGTCGGTGACCAACTCGGCGAAGTCGATGTCGTCGTAGTTGGCCACGGCAGCGCCCGCGTCGAAGCGCGAGATCTCCAGCAAATCGCTCAACAGCACCTCGAACCGATCGATTTCACTGGCCAGCAACTCGATTGATCGGCGTGCGACGGGGTCGGCCTCATCGCGACTCTCGAAGAGCATCTCGGAGGCCATCCTTATCGTGGTCAGGGGGGTGCGCAGCTCATGTGAAACATCAGAAACGAAGCGCCGCTGTACCGCGGAGAGGCTCTCCAGCTGACTGATCCTCGACTGAAGCTCGCCAGCCATCTTGTTCATCGAATCAGCAAGGGTGGCCACCTCGTCAGCCCCCTTGACGGGGAGGCGCTCATCCAGGTCGCCGCTCGCCAGCCTGAGCGCGGTAGCACTCGCCCTGCGCATGGGTTCGACAGCCTGCCAGCCGGCCAGATAGACGATCAGGGTGAGGCCTGCAGCCAGCAGCACAAAGGTGATTATGACCGCGTAGCAGATGAAGTCGAGCACTTGCTGCTCCGAGCTCATCGGAAACAGATAGTAAATGGGGACCCGCTCGCCGCCCACTGTGGTTAATGTCGTGCCTATCGCCAACCCGGGTTCCTCAGATGGGACCGGTGAGACCACCCGGATAAGCGTCGGGGTGATAAACAACCCCTCCCGCTCAGCGATCCTGTCCTGCAGCACTCTGGGGACGGATTCGGAGGCCATACCCGCCGAAACCAGCGTTGATGTCGGTGCCTGGATCACCAGCCGAAACTGGCTGGTTTGAGCACCGGTCTCATCCGCGAGACGGTCCAGCGCCTCGCTGACCGCCAGCGAGCGTAGTTCCGCGCCTCTGAGCCGCTGCTGCATGAACGAGTGTGCGCCGAGCGCCTCGTTGACCGCTGATTGCCGCTTAGCCTCGACGATGCTGCTCGCCGCCAACCGCATAAGGATGACGCCAGTCAGACCAAGCAACAGCAGACTGGCGGCGATGGTGGTGGCCAACACACGCAGCCGCAGCGACGAGTGCCAACGCTTTCGCATGGCTAACGCGTCTCACCAGCCCGATAGCCGACGCCACGGACAGTTATCACAATCTCTGGCCGTTCAGGATCCTTCTCGATCTTGGCTCGTAGCCTCTGGACGTGCACGTTGACCAGACGCGTGTCGGCCGAGTTCTGATATCCCCACACCGCTTCCAACAGTTCTTCTCGTCGCATCACCTGGTTCGGGCGTTTCGCCAAAGCCAGCAGCAACTCGAACTCCAGTGGAGTAAGGTTCAGCGATTGATTACCACGCTTGACCGAGTGGGCGGAAACCGAGATGGTAAGGTCCCCGATCCGGTAAACATCCTTCCCCTCATCAGCTACCCTTCTCAGCCGGGTACGAATCCGGGCAATTAATTCCTTCTTCTTGAAGGGCTTCGCCACATAGTCGTCGGCCCCTGCCTCCAGCCCCGCAACCACGTCAACGGTGTCAGACTTCGCCGTCAACATGATGATTGGTACGCCCGACTGTTGACGAAGTTGCCGACACACCGATACCCCGTCTACACCAGGCAACATGAGATCCAGCAAGACCAGATCAGGTTTGCTGACGGAGAACTCCCTGAGCGCAGCATCCCCGCTACCCGCGCACACGGTGTCGAAGCCCTCATGCCGCAGCACCAACTGCAGCATCTCCGCAAGCGCTGCATCATCGTCGACGATCAGGATCTTTCTGGCTTCAGGCACCTCGACCTCCTAACGCCCTACATCCTAACTGTCGGAGGAAGCCTTCGGGACCAGATCGTTAGCATCACGCTCCAACCAGCGCGCTCCTAGCGCTGCTTGCCACCCCTGCCAAAGACCTGAAAGTGCCGCCGACGTTCGCTTCCAAACCTCGCCACTCACCACCGGCCCGGTAGGCGGTCAACTCGGCCGCGCACTGCTGCAAAGCAGCGGCCACCTCTGCGGTTCGCCGTGCCACTGCGAAGGTGGCCGGCGTCGCCGCGATGGGTCGCATCGCGGAAACATGGCAGGTACCCCGAGCCTTCTCCATCTTAGCCAGGATCGCCGAGTCCATTACGGTCAGGATCTGCAGGGCTCGCTGGATCGCGTTGCCCAACTGTTCTGGCAATCCGCTACTGGCCGCGCAACTGTCGATCAGCTTTCGGGTACGAGCATCCCAGCCTTCTTTGCTCGCCCCTGACCAGCTGTTGCCCCGCCCTCTGGCGTACTGACTCTCGGAATCGTTCTGCAACGACTTGCAGGTAGCCCCGGCTGCCTGCCAAGCCTCTCCTGCGCTACGCAGCTGTGCCGCATCCTGTTCAGCGGTGGAAAACCAGTCGAGTACCGCTTGGATAGCAGCCAAGCTACCCGCGGCCGCTGCGGCCGCCTGATGCACTCGCCGGGCCAGCCCGGAACAGGTTGCCGGAGAAACCAGCTCTTGCCCGGTGCTGTCGGCGAGCATGGAGATGCGGTTGATTTCGATCAGATCACTGGCACTCGCCTGCGCGACAAGCCCAACGCATTCCTGCAACAGTTGCTGAGACTTCTTGCCAAGCGTCACTTTCCAACTCCTTCTGAAATGGATGCACCAAGGTCTTCTTGCCGGTCGTAGGCGGCGGCGCTCGCCCTGAGCCTCAAGGCCACATCCGAGGCGAAATCCCCCCGAGCGGCGACCCCACTCATGATTTCCCGGGCCGCGGTCGTGTACGGGGCGATCAGGCCCGTCAAGACACTGAACATGCTCCCTGGATCCGGCATATTCGAGTAGCTGCCTGCCAAGGCGCCATGCTCTTCCCCGATGGAGCGCCAACCGTCGGCCTCGCTGCGCAGTTCGGATGTGTTGACAGTGTAGCCGCTGTAGTCGCCCCCGCTGACGGCTGCTGCTCCCGCTGCTGCTGCCGCCAACGCCCCGGCGGCAGCAGCAGCTGCTGCCCCACCAGCCACCACCTGCTCGAAGCGGGTGACGCCGTAACGAGCATTGATCTCCGCAGCCTTGGCCGCAGCATCCCGAGCTGCCCGCTCGGCCGCGTCGGAGGTCGAACCTCGGAAGCGGTCCGGCGAGGATCCCCCCCGGTCGTTTGCGGCTGCAGAACGTCCCGGTGCGGAATTGAACCGCCCCGAATAGGACGCCCCTGCCCCAGGGGCGGCCGGCCGAGCCGGCGCGACCGCTCCACCGGAACCCGCAGCGCCTGGAGAGCTGGGGGGAAGCGGCGCTCCCCACTGGCTGCCTGAGCCACCCACCTCGGAGCCTCTGGAGCCGGAGTCCGAGTCGCCGACCCTGTCGTGGTCGCTTCTTCTCGGCTGCGGAGGCGGCGGCGCTACGGTGATGCCACCGCCGGGCCCTTGGTTGCCGGGACCGCCGATCTCCATGCCTGGGCGAACCGATTCCCCACCCATCGCGTACATGCTTGGCGGTCGATAGTACGGGTTGGCATGCATTCGACCATCAGGGC
The DNA here is from genome assembly GCF_003932855.1 of Tessaracoccus sp. OH4464_COT-324. Lineage (GTDB taxonomy): Bacteria > Actinomycetota > Actinomycetes > Propionibacteriales > Propionibacteriaceae > Arachnia. The sequence goes on from NZ_RQYZ01000002.1 coordinate 45,782, forward strand.
CAAGGATGTACTCGTCGGTGACGTTGATCCCCTCTTCCTCGAATCGCTGGTTGAGTTCCGAAGAACTGAGCGTCCGCATGTCTGCGCCAGCAGCCATCACCCCCGTCGACATGGGGGCGAAGAACGCGCCGCTGGATTTCTGGGCTTGGAGCATGGCGATCGTGTTCGCGCTCACCGGGCCGCCCAGACCGCCGAATGCTCCCGGGACCGGAACGCCCATGCCCCCCATGGCACCGCCCATCGATCCTTGACCCACGCCGACGGGCAGGCCAATCTGCGGTCCCATGCTGGAGCCGCCCATCCCAGTTGTGGCAGCGCCAAAGCCGCCGGCCCCGGCTGTCGCACCGGCCCCGATACCCAGGGAAGTTAGTGGCATACCACCCTGTGTTTCACCGCGATCAGAGCCACGGGTGCCCGAGCGACTCACCCCAGCCCGCTTATCGCGGTCATCCTCGGGTGCGGGCACATCGTCGAGACCTTGGTTGATCCCCCACGGGTCGTCCTCATTCTCGGGCGAGGGCTGCCCAGCGACCAGTTGATCGTCGGTGAAGTGCACCTCCTCGCGCGTGGTGGCCGCGGAGGCCACAGCGGCTCCGCCGAGGCCAGCCATGCCTGCGGCCGGGACCATCCCGGCGGTCGTGGGTACTCCTCCGCCGACCACCGGCGTGGCACGCCCCAACTTTCGGTCCTTCTCGGCCCGCCTCGCCAGCTTCTTGTAGTTCAGGCTCGGTTCCAGTTCGTCTGGGTCGTGATCAACGAACACGTTTGGCTTGCGGTTGTCACTCATGCGATCCCTTCCGTCATCAGCGATTGAGCGGTTGCCTGTAGGAACTCAAGCTCGGCCACGAGCTCCTCCCGTTCGCCCGGCACATAGGTGGGCGGAACGAAGTGGTCATATGCGATCTTGTGCGCTTGTTGAACGCTATCCGTGATCTCGGCGTCCGTGGCGTTGAGCAGCCAACGCCGGTCAAACTCGATTCGTTCGGCGATACCAGCCGGACTCAGCCAGACGGCGACGCCACGAACGGTGGCTCCCTGAGGCTCTCCTCTGAAATCCCCCCAGCGAACGTTCTCCGGAGCTCGGGCATCAAGCTCATCAATTCGGTCCAGCACGGCAGAGATGCGCTCCTGGACGTCGTCGATGGTGCCACGAAACTCCTCGCTGTGCCTGGGAACATAGCTCTCCGGGAGTTTCGGCATCACATCGCAGGTGATATAAGCCACGAAGTACGCTTCCAAGAAAGCGTCTGAAAGCGAACGCCCGCTCAGCCGGTCTCGCCACCGCTGCGACAGCTTCACCTTGTGCACCGCTCCAGAGTCTCTCTCGACCCAGATACGCACAACATGGCGGGAATCGGTGAAGCCGTGAGAAAGCCGCCACAGGCCACCAGCCTCAGCAAACTCGTCCTGCTCCTCCATACCGGGAGGAGCGAGAAGCTCATCTTCGTACACCTTCGAATAGGCCCTTTCTTCCTTCTGGGGCTCCCGGCTAGTCAACCACGTTCCAGGGTCAACTTTGGGATAAACGGGGCGATTTTCAGTTGAGTGTCGGATTGGCCGACCATGTAGACCATCTGCCGACGGTTCCGCCAACGCGACGCAGCGTTCTACGCCAAAGGTCGTCGGGCGTGCCGAAAACCTCTTCAGCGCGGGCTTTCGCCCGGAACCACCCGCCCCCCAGCAGCTCACTCGCCAGCTGACCGGGGGCCCACCCGGAAAGGCTCATGAACAGTCTCACCTGGGCGAACGCACCGCGCATCAACTCCTCGGGAGCATCCATGTCGATCATTCCAACATCGTCGAAAACAGTTCGGAAACCAGGCGGGTTGAAGTGGGGATGGGCCAGCTGGCCGAGTAGCACCGCTGATCCCTCCATCACTGGGCCTCCTTCAAACAACACTCCCGGCGGGGCAAGCAGCCCTTCCCACTGCTTGACCTGCCAAGGCAACTCCCGATCCGTAGGCTTGTTAAGCACCACTCCGATGGTGGACTCCGGGCAGTGGTCCAGCAACAGCACGACAGTCCGCTCGAAGTAGCCGCTGCCGCCGGGCTGAGCCGCTATCACGAGCTGCCCTGTTGCCAACGGTCCGAGCCTCATCATGCTTCAACCCTACCCGCACCCACCGCATGCATAGCGCAACCACACCGCCCGGGCGAACTGCGTTCGGGATACGCTGACGCTGGAAGGTGGATCATGGACTCTAACCCATATCAAGTGGACTACGACTGGCTGTGGTCGCGGCCACCCGGCAACGACGGCACCCCAGCGACGCTCCTGCTGCACCTGGACGGGAAGACAGCGGAGATCGCCAGATTGAGCGCCGCCCGCTGGCTCTCCACCCTCGCCCGGGACTCGGCGGGTATCCGTGGCTCCGGGGGGTGGCGCGCCGACCTGTACGGGCTGGCCGCTAACCGCGTGACTCTTGCGCTGACTTCCGGAGGGGAGGATGTTGCCGACGGGATTTCCGACGCCGCGGACAACGCCTTCGCCCAGCTGGGCGCTATCCCCGGGCTCACTCTGATCTGGGAGCAGCTTCCCAGGAAGCGAGGGTCGGAGGGGATCGCGTTCGCGCCGGTTCCCGAGTCAGCCTTGGTGGTGCGCCCCCGTTAGCGAACGGCTCAGGGAGCTTCCGCCCAGGACCTACTGTGCAGACTGTGCTGAGTTGCTGTCGGGTACGAGATCGCCAGCCACCGATGGCCCTCCCCTCAGGAAGGAACAACCATGCCGAGCAACAAGATGACCAGTGACTTCTCCGGCAAGCCGAAGACCGATTCCTTCTACCAGGCTATTGATGAGTACGTCATGAGCCTGGGTGAAGTCGAGAGAGAGTTCCGTTCGCAGGTCAGCTATGCCGTCAACCGGAAGTTCCTCTGGATGTGGGCCTACGAGAAGACCGCGGACGGCACGCTGTATTTCAATGTGGCCTTGGACCGCCGGGAGGACGACAAGAACATCCACAAGGTCACTCAGGTCAGCCCCAATCGATGGAACCATCACGTTGAGGTCAAGTCGCTGCAGATGGCGAAGAGCCGGTGGCTGCGTGCCTTGATCGGCAAGGGTTTCGAGTTCTCCACCCAGTGATCTCCGGGGAGAGCCAGGCCACGATCCACCAGGAGTACACGTCGACGATGAGTGCGGCATAGACCCACCCGGCCTCGCCGATCAGCTTGTTGGCAAGATTGTGCAGGGTCGCGTTGTGGTGGTCGCCAATTTTGCGACGAGCATCGTGTGCCCAATGCGCCGTTCACAGGTTTTCTCATCAGTCGCCTTCGGCATGACTGCATCCCCTCGAATTCAAGCAGATGCAGCATCAAACTTGAAGGCTTCACGAGTTCGCCCGGCTCGTGACCGCCGAGACCGACGAACTCGGCCGTACCACCAACCGCCACATCGACATGCTCCTCGGCCCCTAGACCAACCCCAACGCCCTCACCTGGGCCCAAAACAACAGCAAGGCCCGAACCGAAACCATCGACGATGGCAAGGTTCGAGCCTTGTGCACGGGGTGGAGGCGGCGGGAATCGAACCCGCGTCCTTAAGCGGCGAAGCCAGTCTTCTCCGGGCGCAGCTCATGAAGACGTGTTCTTGGCCCTGGCGCTCGCATGAGCGCGTCACCAACAGGCCCAGTATCAGTAGCGTCCTGCCCAACCCCTGATACACAGGTCAAGCAGCAAGCCCTCTAGACGAGGCCAGGCACCGGACCGAAGGCATGTCCGGGCTGACCCTTCGATCGCTGATCAGGCAGCGAGAGCGAAGTCAGTGCGATTGTTCTTGGCACTTATTTGTTCCCATGCGCGTTAACGAGATAAGCATGGTTCCTCGGCCCGCTTCTCTTGCGACTACCGTCCCAAGTCGAAACCGATCACCCCCTGTTGAGTTGTGCTCACCAGTGTAGCAAACTCAGTGCCGGTACCGGTTGCGCTGGGCGAGGGCCCGCCGGGCCTCCCTGTCCAGCTCCCGCTCCTTGATCGCGCGACGCTTGTCCCAGTCCTTCTTACCCGTCGCCAGCGCGATCTGCGCCTTCGCGTAGCCGTCCTTGAAGTAGAGGGCCAGCGGAACGATCGTCGTGCCGGGAGACTCGATGGCCCGAGCCAACTTCGCGATCTCCTTTTTGTTGAGCAGCAACTTGCGGGTGCGGCGCGCGGAGTGGCTGCCCCGCCAAGAGCCGAACTCGTATTCCGGAATGTTGGCGTTGATCAGCCAGGCCTCCCCGCCGTCGATCGTCGCGTAGGCATCGGCTATGGTCGCCCGCCCCTTCCGCAGCGTCTTGACCTCGGTCCCGGTCAGCACAAGACCGGCTTCAAACGTCTCTCCGATCTCGTAATCGTGACGGGCCTTCTTGTTCTGCGCGATCATCGTCCGGCCGGTTTCCTTGGGCATTGCTCCAGTATGGCAGATGCTCGAAACAGCGAGGAAAGCGAGAGGGGGCGACCCTGGCCGCCCCCTACCCGTAGGATCCTCGATCAGAACCAGCGTCTCATCGGGTCGACGACGCCGCCGTTCTCCCAGACCATCAGGTGGAGATGGCAACCCGTCGAGTAGCCCGTTGACCCCACGTAGCCGATCACCTGGCCACGCTCAACGTGTTCGCCCTTGTCGACCGTGTAGTGCGTCGCGTGGTTGTATCCGGTTGTGATGAACTTGCCCTGGATCCGCCCGTGGTCGATCATCAACCTGTTCCCGTAACCACGGTTGAAGTACTTCTCCGCCACCACGCCGTCTGCGGCCGCGCGGATCGGGGTTCCGCAGGAAGCGCCGAAGTCCGTGCCGTCGTGCAGCTTGACGATCCCGGTGACCGGGTGCCTGCGCATGCCGAACGGCGAGGTCAGCCTGCCGTTGACAGGGCGCAACAGGGCGGAACTGGGAGCCGGTGCGGCAACGGGAGCCGCCGGTTTTGCTGGCGCGGGAGCCTTGGCGTGTTCAGGGTTTGTCTTGGCTCGCTCGGCTTTGCTCCGTTTCTCTGCCTCTGCTGCCTTGCGCGCGGCCTCCTCCTCGGCGGCCTTCTTGGCCGCAGCCTCTCGAGCCTTGCGCTCCTCTTCTCGCTTGCGGTTTCGCTCCTGAATCTGCTGGTCGAGCTCATCCGCCCGGGCCATCCGGGACTTGATCCGCTCAGCCACCGCGGCCTGCTCGTCCTCCATCGCTCGGGCGTTGGCTTCCTCGTCGGCCAGGGCATCGGCCGCGAGCTTCGCTGCTTGGTCCTTCTCGCTCACCAAAGCGGACACCTCTCGGCGCAGAGAGTCAGCCTTACGCGTGGCCGCTTGCCGCTTCTTGAGCTGTTCCTCGGCCGCGCTCTTTGCCGTCCGTGCTGCGTCCTCCGCTTCGGTGGCGGCACGCTCGGCTTCCTCCATCCGGAAGCGAAGCCGCTCGGCTTCGTCGAGTTCCTGAGCGGACAGATCGAACAGCGTGGCCCCCATCTGGGCCGTGTAGTTGAGTTCGGCCGCGTCCGTCTCGGTGAGCAGCAGTGCGAAGTTCATCAGCGGCCCGTTCTGCTGCGTGATCAGGCTGACTTCCTGATCGATCCTGCGCGACAAGTCGTTGTAGGCCTGCACCGCCTTGTTGAGTTCCTCTCGAGCGACGCGCAGCTCATCCTCGGCCTGCGAGAGCTCTCGCGCCCGCTGGTCGTCGAGTTCGCGCGCCTCACGCTCCTGGCGTTCTGCCGAACGCAGGTTCTCCTCGGCTCGGGACAGCTTCTCCTGCGCCTTCTTCAGGGCGTCCACAGCCTGTATGTTGCGCTGGTTCGCCTCGGCAACCTCCTGCCGCTGCTGCGCTACCTGGTCTTGCAGTTCCTTCTGCTGGTCGTCCAACTGCCCTAGTTCTTGATCCACCCGCTTGCGCTCATCATCGAGATCATCAGCGGTGGCCAGGGGGGCCGTCGCGATGACGGCCCCCGCCAAGAGAGCGGCCAGCGTGGAGCGGATGCCGGCGACCATGCGCCGGAGGGGAAGTTCTCTGCTCACGCTGCTTCCTTTCCTCAGATTTGTACGTACTTTCGCGTAGCTATGAGGGTTGGCACGATGGCTAGTGTCACCCCTACTGCTGCCAGGATCAGCATTGCACCAAGAACCTCGGACCACCCAATCCAGGCTAAAGCTGTGATTAAGGGTTGGACTGTCTGAGCGATGATGAAGTAGTAGCCCAAGGCCAGCACCGAACAAGCAATCAGGATGCCGATGACGCCGGCAACCAAGGACTCCAACAAGAAGGGCAGGAGGATGTAGAGGTTCGATGCTCCCACCAGCCGCATGATCCCGATCTCCCGCCGTCGGGTGAAAGCCGCCACGCGAATCGTGTTACCGATTTGCAGCGCCGCCGCCAGCAACAGAAAGACGGACAGCGCGATGGTGGCCCACTGGACGGCGGAGACAGTCGTGAACAGCGGCTTCAGTAGGCTTTCCAGGTCCTGCACGCTGTTGACGCCTTGCAGTCCTTTGGCCTCGCTGACGACGCCCTGATAATTCTCCGGGTTGACGAGTTTGATGCGGAACGAGTCCTGCATCTGCTCCTCCGTGCGCGACGCCAGAAGTGGCGAGTCGGCGTAAATCTTCTTGAACTGCTCGTACGCCTCTGCCTTAGATTCGTACATCACCTCGGCCACTTCCGGGTTCGCTTCCAGCGTCTTGCGAATGTTGTCCCGCTGGGCGTCGGTAACCCCCTGATCGGGTTCGCAGTTACCGCCCTTAGTGAAATCGGTGCAGAGGAAAACCGAGACCTCAATCTTGTCGTACCAGTTTCCGCGGACTTTCTTCACCTGAGCGTCGGTGAGCAGACCGACTCCGAACAGCGTCAGCGAGACTCCGACGGTCACGATAACCGCAATCGTCATCGCAAAATTGCGCCGCAGACCGGACCAAGTCTCACGAAGAGTGTGCCTCATATGCTGTTCTCCTATGCGTTTCCGTAGATGCCCTTGGACTGGTCGCGAACGAGTTCGCCGTCGCGCAGCTCAAGCACTCGTCGGCGCATCTGGTCGACGATAGAGGCATCATGGGTGGCCATGAGCACGGTGGTTTCCGTGCGGTTGATTCGGTCCAGCAGTTTCATGATCCCGACGCTGGTCTCCGGGTCGAGATTGCCCGTGGGTTCGTCGGCGATGAGGATCTTCGGCCGGTTGACGAAAGCCCGCGCGATGGCTACCCGCTGCTGCTCACCACCAGAAAGCTCCTCCCCCGCACGGTCCGCCTTGCCCGCGAGGCCCACCAGTTCGAGCGTCTCCGGGACGATGCGGGCGATGTGCCTGCTGGACTTGCCGATCACCTGGAGCGCGAACGCGACATTCTCGTACACGGTCTTGCCCGGCAACAGGCGGAAGTCCTGAAACACCATGCCCATCTGGCGGCGCAACTGCGGCACCTTCCACTGGTTCATCGTCGTCAGGTTCTTTCCCGCCACGTACAGGTTGCCAGAGGTCGGCTTGAGTTCCCGGAGGATCAGGCGCAGGAAGGTCGACTTGCCGGAACCTGACTGGCCCACCAGGAAGACGAACTCGCCTTTGTCAATCTCCAAGTTGATGTTCTTCAGCGCAGCCACGGGCTGGTCTGGATAGAACTTGGTGACGTTCTCGAACTTGATCACGCACAATCTCCGACCACTAGGAAAAACTGAGAGAATCTCAGCTTAGTCGACCTGAGTCTATGCGCCCAGACCAAGCTATGGCCAATGACACGCCGTCAGGCGCCGGTTTCGCTCTTCTTGCGCCAGCGAATGCCCGCGTCGATGAAGTCGTCAATCTCCCCGTCGAAAACGGCAGCCGGGTTGCCGACCTCGTGCTCGGTGCGCAGATCCTTGACCATCTGGTACGGGTTCATAACGTAGGACCGCATCTGAGCGCCCCACGAGTTGCCGCCGTCGCCCTTCAAGGCATTCATCTCGGCTTCGCGCTCCTGCCGAGCGCGCTCCAGCAGACGCGATTGCAACACGCGAAGCGCCGCCGCCTTGTTCTGGATCTGCGACTTCTCGTTCTGGCAGCTGACCACCAATCCCGTCGGCAGGTGCGTGATGCGCACCGCGGAGTCCGTCGTGTTCACCGACTGCCCGCCCGGCCCGGATGAGCGGAAGACATCCACCCGAATGTCTGACTCCGGGATGTCGATGTGGTCAGTTTCCTCAGTGACCGGCAACACCTCCACTCCCGCGAAGGAGGTCTGACGGCGGCCCTGATTGTCGAAGGGCGAGATCCGCACCAACCGGTGCGTACCCTGCTCAACGGACAGGGTCCCGTAGGCGAAGGGAGCCTTCACCGCAAAGGTGGCGGACTTGAGCCCAGCCTCCTCGGCGTAGGAGGTGTCGTAGATCTCGACCGCGTAGCCGTGCCGGTCCGCCCAGCGCAGGTACATGCGCATCAGCATCTCGGCGAAATCAGCCGCGTCCACGCCCCCAGCTTCGGCCCGGATGGTCACCAGCGCGTCACGCGGGTCGTATTCCCCGGAGAGCAGGGTGCGCACCTCCAGCGCCTCGATCTCCTTAGCCAGCCGGCCCAGCTCCACCCGAACCTCTTCCGCGGTATCCACGTCAGCCTCTTCCGCCGCCAGTTCGAGCATGACGCCGGCATCGTCCAGCCGCCCGCGCAACCCTTCCAACCGCTCCAGCTCGGAGTTCTTGGCGGACAGCATCGAAGTGACCCGCTGGGCGTTTTCCTGGTTCTCCCACAGGTCGGGGGCAACTGCCTCCTCCTGAAGAACTGCGATCTCCTCCCTCAGTTTCGGTAGATCGGCCACAGCCTCGATCGACTCCAACGAGTGAGCGAGTTCCTGAATACGCGAGACGAGATCTTCGTGTGCCACGGTCAGCCATTCTACCCGCCAACCGCCAGATTGCATTTCCATCCACTAGCCTTGAAGCCATGGTTGGCTCCTTCAACGACGATCTCCGGCTCGCTCACGTCCTGGCGAATGACGCCGACTCCCTTGCCATGAGCCGGTTCAAGGCCCAAGATCTACAGGTCAGCTCAAAACCGGACCGCACGCCCGTCACGGAGACGGACACCGCCGTCGAGGAGTCCATCCGCCGCTCCCTCTCCAGAGTCAGGCCGCGCGATGGAATCCACGGGGAGGAGTTGGGCTCCGCGGGCGACGTGTCCCGCCGCTGGATCGTGGATCCCATAGATGGCACCGCAAACTACCTCCGCGGCGTCCCGGTCTGGGCGACCCTGATCGCGTTGGAGGCCGAGGGCGAGATCGTCGCTTCCGTGGTGAGTGCCCCCGCTCTGGGCAGACGTTGGTGGGCCAGCAAGGGCTCCGGCGCGTTCACCGGGAAGAGCATCTTGAACGCCAGCCAGATGCACGTCTCGAAGGTCTCCAGCATCTCCGATGCGTCAGTTTCCTACTCTTCCCTGGACGGCTGGGTCAACTCGCCTCGCGGACAGGGATTCGTCAACCTGCTGCGCGCCGCCTGGCGCACACGAGCCTACGGCGACTTCTGGAGCTACATGCTCGTGGCCGAAGGCGCGGTCGACATCGCAACCGAGCCAGATCTGGAGCTGTACGACATGGCGGCTCTGGACATCATCGTGCGAGAGGCCGGGGGCAGGTTCAGCAACCTGGATGGCGTTGACGGAGTGTCCGGTCGGGGCGCGCTCGCCACCAACCGGATACTCCACGACGAGGTGCTCAGCCACCTAAAGGTTTGAGCCTCACGGGAGCACCCGCACCCGGATCGTGCCGTCGAGGGAGCGCAGCTGTTCGAGCATGCCCTCCTCCGGCGCACCCTCCACATCCGTGATGGCGTAGCCGATCTGGCCCCGCGTGGCCAGCGACTGGGCGCCAATGTTCAGATCACTGTTGGCCAGAATGCGGTTCAGGCCCGCCATCACACCCGGAACGTTGTGGTGCAGATGCACGATCCGCCTGGCCTTGAACGAGCCTGTCGGGATGTCCGGCAGGTTCACCGACATCGATGTCGAGCCCAGCGCGTCGTAGTCAGCGAGCTTACCAGCGACGTAGCGGCCGATATCCTCCTGCGCCTCCAACGTGGAGCCGCCCACGTGCGGGGTCAGGATCACGTTGGGCATGTGCTGAAGCACCGAGCCGAAGTTGTCATCTCGTTTCTTGGGCTCGCTGGGGAACACGTCGATGGCTGCACCCGCCAGGTGTCCCGAGGCCAGCACGTCGTGCAATGCCTCATGATCGACGACATGGCCCCGGCATAGGTTGATGAAGTGCGACTTCGGGCGCATCGCGGCGAACTCGTTCGCCCCGAAGAAGCCTGCGTTCTCGGCGCGGCCATCCACGTGCAGGCTCACGATGTCGGACTCCCCCAGCAGCTCGACGAGCGTGTCGCAACGCCGCGCGTTGCCCAGCGGTAGGCGGTCGGCAATGTCGAAGAACAGTACCCGCATGCCGAGCGCTTCGGCGAGCACGGACAGCTGGGAACCGATATTGCCGTAGCCGATGATGCCGAGCGTGCGACCGCGGACCTCGTGCGATCCGACCGCAGACTTGTCCCAGAGCCCGGCGTGCATGTTGCAGTTCTTCTCGGTGAGGCCCCGTGACAGGGAGATCACCTCCGCGATGGCCAGCTCGACGACGGAGCGGGTGTTCGAGTAGGGCGCGTTGAAGACAGCGACCCCATTGCGTGAGGCGGCTGCCAGATCAATCTGGTTGGTTCCGATGCAGAAGGCCCCGATCGCACGCAGCTCGGGCGAGGAGTCGAGCACCTCGGCCGGGACATCCGTCGTGGAGCGAATACCCAGATAGTTGACCCCCGACAGGGCTTCCGTCAACTCTTCCGGGGACAACGCGGTGGCGCGAGTCTCTACTTCGAAGCCCCGCGCGGACAATACGCGCTCAGCCTCGGAATGGATGTTTTCGAGTAGCAGTGCCTTCACACTGGCGAATGGTAGTCGCGTTCGACGCGGCACGGCCAAAACTGTCCGTCAGAGGGATACGGCGGCCGCCAACAGCTGCTTGGTATAGGGATGCTGCGGGCTCTCGAACACTTCGGCAAGTGGGGCATCCTCCACGATTTCGCCGCGATTCAGCACCACGACGCGTGTACAAATTTGTCTAACGATCGTCAGGTCATGGCTGATCATCGCGAGGGCCACCTGACGGGCTGAAACCACGTCGCGAAGCACTCGAAGCACCTGAGCACGCACGAGCACATCCAGTGCGGACACCGGCTCGTCGGCCACGACCAGTTCGGGGCCAGCGATCAGCCCACGCGCTATCGCAACCCGCTGCCGCTGCCCTCCGGAGAGCTGATGCGGGAATCGGCGGGCGAGCGTTGGGTCAAGCCCAACCGCTCCGAGCGCCTCCGCCACGGCGCCCGCCGGAACGGTGCCGTGCAGCGGCTCCGCGACAATGCTGCCCACGCGCATTCGGGGGTTCAGGGAAGAGTTGGGATCCTGGTAGATCAGCGAGGCGCTGCGCCTGAGTTCCGCGAGGCTCTCCCCCAGCGGGCGGCCTTTCCAGAATACTTGGCCCGCCGTAGGCTGCACGAGTCCCAGCATCAGTCTAGCCAGCGTGGTCTTGCCGGATCCGGAGCCACCGATGACCCCGACCCGTTCCCCGGGAGAGATGCTCAAGTTCACCCCGGACAACGCCACGACGCTCCGTCCCCGGCTGCGGTAGGTCACCGCACCCTCGACAACCTCGATCAGGCTCACAGTTCCCCCTTCGCCGCTGTGACCAGCGCCCGCGTGTAGTCATGCCGCGGCTGGTTGATCAGCTGGTCCACCAGGCCCTCCTCCACGATCCGCCCCGACTGCATCACGATCGCTCGCGGACACACCTGCCGCACCACCGCCAGGTCGTGCGTGATGAACAGCGCAGATCGCCCCACAAGCACCTCGTCGAGAAGGTCGAGGATCTGCCGCTGCACAAGAACATCGAGCGCGGTCGTCGGCTCATCGCAGATCACTAGATCCGGCTGGTTGACGATGGCCATGGCGATCAGCGCACGCTGGCGCTGCCCGCCGGAGAGTTCATGCGGGAAGGAGTCAGCCACTCGTCTCGGATCGGAGATACCAACCCGCTCCAGCTCCGCCTCCACGCTCCGGCGTTTGCCGGTGCGCCGCGAGTGCAGGCCAATGGTTTCCGCGATCTGCCGGCCGACGGGCATCGTCGGGTCGAGGGCGGTCATGGGTTCTTGGAAGACCATGGAGAACCTGTTGCCGCGCAGCTTCCGCCAATGCTTCTCGCGCATCCCGACGAGTTCCTGGCCGTCCAAGCGAATGCTTCCCGAGATTCGGGCGGTCTCGGATAACAGCCCGGCCACGGCCAGCGCCGTCACCGATTTCCCCGACCCGGAGGCGCCGATGATGCCCAGGCGCTCGCCATCGCCCACAGCGAAGCTCACATCATCAACGACGGTGGTGTCCGCAAACTTGATCGTCAGGTTCTGCACCACGAGGCTCATGCGCGCTCCCTCAACCGCGGGTCCAGGACGTCGCGCAGCCCGTCGCCCAGCAGGTTGAACCCCATGGTGGCCAGCGCAACCGCAAACCCCGGCCAGAGGGCGAGCAGCGGGGTCGAGAATATGTGGTCCTGGGCTTCGCGCAGCATCCTGCCCCACGTGGGCTCGTCTGGGCCGCTGCCCAGGCCGAGGTAAGACAGTCCGGCTTCGGCAAGAATGGCGAGCCCGAAACTGACCGAGGCCTGCACAAGCACTACCGGCCAGATGTTGGGCAGCACGTGCCGCCAAGCGATGGTCAGCCGGTTGATTCCCATCAACTCCGCGGCCTCAACGAAAGGCTGATTCAGCACTTCGAGGCTCGCAGCCCGGGCCACCCGCACGAAAGCGGGAATGGAGGCGATGCCGATGGCCAGCACCGCGGTCCACGTCGAGCCCCCCAGCGCAGCAGCGAACAAGATCGCCAGCAGCAGCGCCGGAAAGCCGTACAGAATGTCGCTCAGCCGCGCTGGGATCTCCCCCAGCCAGCGGGGCAACATGGCCGTGGCCAAGCCAACCGGCACCCCGATGATCGCAGCGCCAAGCACGCTGAGTACCCCCACCAGCACCACCAGCTTCGCGCCTGCCATGAGTCTGGACAGGACATCGGTGCCGAACGCATCGGTACCCAGCACGTGCGGCCAGCCTGGCCCGGCGAGCCGCACAGGGCCATTGCCCGTCGGGCTGAACGGAGTCCACAGCAGGCCGACGATGGCCACCACCAGAACCAGGCCGACAAGGAGAGCGCCGGCGAGCAGCGAAGGGCGTCTCATTTCGTAACCTTCTTCAATCGAGGGTCCAGGAAACGGTAGGCGACGTCGACGAGGAAGTTGACCACCAACACTGCCCAGACCAGCAACAAAACAATGCCCTGCACGACCGACAGGTCACGCTGCGTGACAGCCAAGAGCAGGCGGGAGCCCAGCCCGGGCAGCGCGAAGACCTGCTCGATGATGATCGCGCCAACCAACAGCGTGGCCACCTGCAGACCCAGAACCGTGATGAGCGATATGGAGATGTTGCGCAGCCCGTGCCGCCATAGCGCGCCTACTCGGCTCCAACCCACCGCGCGCGCGGTGCGGAAGTAGTCGGTATGCATGACATCTATCACCGCGCTGCGCACATACCGGCTGAGGACGCTGGCCTGCACTATTGCCAGCGAGGCGACGGGCAGAACCATGTGCCGTGCCCATTGCGCCAGCGATTCCTGGTACGGTACGTATCCTCCGGCGGGCAGCCAGCCCAGTTGAACCGAGAACAACACGACCAGCCAGATGCCGGCCCAGAAAGCGGGTACAGCGAGACCCACCTGGGACAGCGCGGAAACCGCCAGACCGTCCAGGTGGCGACGGCGCAGCGCCGCGAAAGCGCCGACAGGCAGGGCCACGAGGAGCGAGCCGAGCGTAGCCAGCGCCGCGAGCCAGACCGAGACCTCCAACCTGGGCAGGATCAGGCCGGTAACCGATCTACCGGAGATGTAGGACTTGCCGAAGTCCCCGCTGAGGGCTCCCCCAAGCCATTCGAAATAGCGAACGAGAAAGGGACGGTTCAACCCTAACTTCTCCCTGAGCGCGGCCACTTCCTGCGGAGTGGCGTTGTGTCCCAGGAGGACATTGGCGATATCGCCCGGCAGGGCATTGGTGGCCCAGAAGATCAGCAGGGAGGCCAGCAGCAGGCTGCCGACGAGCCATGCCAGGCGATATGCCAGCCGTTTCATCTCACCTGGCAGATGCGATCTTCGTCACGTCGAAGGCGAGCGAGGTCTGGTCCTTGGTGACGCCCACGATGTCGGACTGAGTGATGATGATATTGGGCAGCAGGAACAGCCAGTTGCTGGCCGCATCCTCGGTGAGCACCCGGGCCGCTGCACGCTGCTTCGTGACGAACTCCTCTGCGCTGCCCGCGTCGGCGGACTTCACGAGCTCATCGAACTCCGGCTTGACATAGCCCATATAGTTCTCGGCGCGCGAGTACATCTTGAGGTCATAGGGCTCGACGTGGGCGACGATTGTCATGTCGTAGTCGTGTTGGCTGTAAACGAGGTCCAGCCAACGACTGAACTCCAGTTCCTCGATCTCCACCTTGACACCAACCTCGCTCAGCTGCGACTGGATCGAGCGCGCCGCGGGCGGCGCATAGGGCAGGGTGGGCACCCGCAGACGGAGCGTAAGCCCTGATTCGTAGCCCGCGGCGGCGAGCAACTCCCGCGCCTTCGTCGGGTCGTGCGGGTAGACCCCGTTGAGATCCTCGTACCACGGAGCATTCGGCGGCACCATAGAGCCGATCAACTCGCCTTTGCCGGCCCACGCGCTCTCCATCACGAGCTTCCGATCAACAGCGAAGTTGAGCGCCTGACGGACCTCGCGCTTGGCGAGTGCCTCGTTCCGGTGGTTGTAGCTGAGCAGCACTTCGCCGTCGGTGACGCCCTCCAGCACCGTGTACTTGGAGCCGTCGGAGAACTGGCCGACGGCCTGCGGCACGGTCAGGTTGGAGATGATGTCCAACTGACCGGAGAGCATCGCCGTGTTCATTGCGTTCGGGTCGGCGTAGTAGCGGAAGTTCACTTCTTGAAAGTGCGGATTGGTGCCCCAGTAGTTGGGGTTGAGCTTCAGGCGAACGTATTCGCCGGGCTCCCACGCGTCGAACAGATATGGACCCGACCCGGCCGGCTTCTCGTTGAGGGAGTCCTTGTCCACGGCCGGGTTGACGATGATGCCGCCCGCGTCGGCGAGCGTCAGCAGAAACTGGTTCGACGGCTGCTTCAGTTGAAGCTCGACGGTGTAGTCGCCCTTCGCTCGGACGGCTTTGAGCGGCGCGAAGTTGCCGAGCACCTGCTTCTTGGCGTCTCCGTCGAGGATGCGCTGGAAACTGTGCACTACGGCCTGCGCGTTGACCGGGGTGCCGTCGGAGAACTTCGCCGCGCTGTCTAGGTTGAAGGTGTAGGTGAGCCGATCGTCGGAGATCTGCCAATCGGTGGCGAGCAGCGGTTTCGGAGTACGGTGCTCGTCCAGGCGAACCAGGGTTTCGTAGACGTTGAACAGCAGAACGAACGGGGTTCCCGCCCCATCCACCGCAATCATGTCCAGGCCCGCGGGCTCCGCAGTGGCGCCGATCTGCAGGACCTTGTTCTCCTGAACCGCACCCCCCTCACTTGTACCCGCCGACGAGCAGGACACCGCCAGCAGTGCGCTGACCGCCACGGCGGCAGCTTGAATGACGCGTTTGAACCGCATAGTTACCTCTCCTCAACCAATGCGTGGTCGTCGGCCCAGACTACTCTGCATCCGGCACCACCACCGAACCGTGAGCCAGGCGGACTCCCCCATCACGACAAATGGTAGGACCAGTATGCCTCATGTTCCGACCCGCCGACGTCGCGCGGATTCAAGCCTAGCCGCGGTCCTGCGGACGACACGAGCACGAAACTCACCCAACTCGTGCGGTCCGGGAGGAGCTGTTGCTAAAGATTGGGGAGTTCTCGGACCTCGGGAAATCGTCTGAAACAGACGACGGAGTCCCTCGGCATCTGCTTCATCTCCCGCATACACCGCCAGTATTCCTCGGTCTCAGCGCAGTCGCTCCACCACTGGGCGGACTGTGTTCCTGGTCTCAGCCAAGGGGTTTTACCACTTCCGTCGGGGAGTTCCACCTCTTCGGAAACGTCGTGATTGGCGGTTTTGCTCAGGTCGAGTCTTTCTGCCTCGGGCTGATCGGGGGCGTCTCTGTAGGGGATCAACTCGGCGCTCTCATTCTTATAGGCGATATAGGTGGGTTCGAGCACCACGAGGCCGAAACAGTCGAGCGCAGTTCTGAGCGGATACTTGATGAGCCTCGGGAGCTTGTCCTCCTTGTTGTCGTAGCAGAGGCAGTTGGAAAGCGCCTGGGTGGCCGAGCGGATCGGCGTCGCGGAGATATGGGCCGGCCATGAGCTGAGATCCAAACATTCTCTGGATCCGACATCGCCCTTCGAGGAGGCCGAAGCCACTTCGTATGTGTGGACCGCCACGCCGGTCGCCTCCCGGAGCGTGACGGCGATTTGACGGTCGAAAACCTCAAATACGCACCCGCGGATCGAGTCGGCGAGGTACAGCGCCCCATAGTTTTTCTTCTCGCTTGGGTCGTTTCCCTCCTCAGGCGATTCCCCGGGGTCGAATCTGCCGGGCGGGAACTCGGGCTCACCCGCGAGGGCGCGCTCCGTTAGTGTGCTTCTCCTGAAGTCCGGCAACTTACGCAGCTTCCACTCGAAGGGCACAGAGGAGGCCCACCAGTTCGGTTTACCGTAGCGCGCGTCCGTCACTCTGTAGAGTTTCCGCCCGGCCTCGGGACCCTCTTTCCTGTCCCCGTCGGCGACGTTGGACGCCTGCTCGATGTCGAACAGCTTCTTCTTTGCCTGCATCATGCGCCCTGGCGTTGCGTCGTTGGATCGGCGCATCAGGGCACGCCCGTCCGCGAACCAGTTGTCCATCCAGAGCCCCTTCTGTCCGAGGCACTCGGTGAAGACCAGTTCTCGCTGACCGAAGGAGCCCAGCGTGTTGAAATCCCCGATCGCCACGCCGTTAACCACCCACTCGCCCATCTGCGCCAGCATGAACCTGAACCACAGCGCGGCCCGCCAGCCAGAAACCTGCCGCGACGAGCCAGCCATCGCGTTGGCGATATCCGCCCGCAAAAATGGGTACTCCGGATCCGTCAGGCGTACGTTGGCTTCCTTGCTCGCGTCCGCGTCCACCACCTTGCCTTCACGCGATACCCAAACTCCGCCTCTCAAGCAGAAGTCGACGAACTGGAAACTGGGATAGCGTTTGACCCCCTGCCAATCCTCTACCTCGATGAGCTTGCCGCTTTCGGCAAGGTTTCTCAGGGCTGAGTGATCGAAGGGAAACCAGCCGCCGTTGGAGCTGAACTCCCATCCCCGCTGAACGACCTGCTCTGCGGTCAGCAGAACATCGTTCTGCTCGAAAGGACTGAACTCCAGCGACGGCCTCGCTTCTTTAGGATTCGATGGCGATTCATCCCCTCCGGGCTTCGCAGTTCTCCTCTCTTTGTCGGGGAGCAGCTCGTTGAGGCGACTCGAAATTTCTCGTTCCAACCCACTCATCAGCTTGCCGAGTCGCTCCTTGTGGGAGAGGTAGGGCGTGTCCCAAGACAATTCGAGCGACATCACCATGAAAGCGCGGGTCAGCGAGTGCCAGACGTCGCCCAGCAGGTCCAGGTAGGTCACCTCGAGGGCGAGAACGGACTGGCTGCTGTCCACTATGACATCGTGGTCGAAGGGCAGCTGCTCTGGGGGCCAAACCAGCTGTCGGAGCCAGTCATCCCAGACATCGCTGGTCATGCTCTTAGGGTTTGGCTGGTTTTCTTCTCCGTTCAGGCTGAGAATACGGATTTCCCCCTCCGGCGAAGCCACATCCGCGGCGAAATGGGCGCGCGAGTTCTCTTCGTAGCGCGAGGTTTGGAGCAGCGGGGAAACGAACGCCAGTAGCGTGTCGAGGGCCAGGACCGCTCTCTTCAGCCGGCGGAAGGCGCCGAAGTTCCAGGGGAAGCCCCTGTCGGACAGCCAGTCGTGCAGCTGCTCCCACCTGTCAGACAGGTCGTCGAGATCTTTCTTGCTTTTGCCGAAGAGCGGATCCTTCTTGTTGAAGTACCGGAGCAGGTCTTCGACGTATTCGACTCCCTGTGGCTCCTTGCCCCAGGAAAGGACCGGGCAGGGAAGTCGAAAGTAGGTTTCTCGCAAGGCTTCGACCGCGCCTGCCAACGCCTGTCGGGCGGCCTCCGCCTCTGCTCCGCCTCTGGGAGCGTCTGCGGCTGTCGGCGCCAGCGCGGCCAGATAATCCCTCAGGGCGGTCAACACCAGGAGCATGCCGCTCAGGGTGTCCTGGGGAGAGGCGTATTCAGGCAAGTCCGAGCCTTTCTTCCTCTTGAATCTTTTGGATTTTTTGGATCTTTTCCCGGCATTGCTCGCCGGAGCTTTCCTCAGCCAGGGCGACAAGTCCTTCGGGTACAGATCCGGCTCCGTTGCAGTCGCCGCGGACTCCTTGCCCGGGCGGTCGGACACGGGCTGCCCCCGGTCTCCCCCTATGCGCCAGCTGTACTGGGAGGTGCTGAGCCGGCCGCCCGTCAGCGTCGCGCTGCGGACAACCGCTGTGATCTCCCCCGCTCGGTAGCACCGCTCTATCCTGCCCTTAGGCCCCCTACGAGGGCTCTTCCCCGCACCATCAGCCTTGTCGTCGCCCACGGTGGTCCCGTGCAACCTATCCAACACTTTCCCGCGAAACACCGCTTGTTGGTCCGGCACGATCTTGCCCCAGTCGGTGAGGATGTCTAGGGCCAGGCTGACCACAAACGGCGTCAACTGTTTGAGGTCAAGCTGCAGTGCCTTGTCTCGGCCCGACTTCGCGTCCTTCTTCGCTTTAGCTTTCACCGCCTTGACTACCGCACGGAAGCTCTGCCGGAGCCAGTCCTTGGTCTGTGCCTTGTCTTTCGCCCAAAGGGACCGTTCGGCTTTCCTGAATCTGGTGTTCTTGCTCACGATTTCGTCAATGAACTGAGTCAGATCGTCGCCCAGGATGAAGCTGGAGCCGGCTCTCTTCGTAGCCCTGCCCCTAGGCTCTTTTTTGCGGCGGCTGACGCGCTTGAAGGCTTGGGACACCAACTCAGCGGATTCGTTGGAGAGTTTCAGCAACTCCTCGAACAGTGGTCGGCCCAGTACGAGCCTCGCGAACTCTTCATCGATCAGCTTTTGCTGGCTGCCTGTCTTCCCCGGGCCGCCTGGATTCGCTTGGCTATCTTGCGTGTCCTCCTCCTGAGCGTCCCTGATGAAGTGCTCGATCACCACGGTCAGCAGTTGCCAGGACAGCGCGTACTCAAAGAAACCGAACAGCTGGCCCAGCTGATGTGGCGGCGGAGAGTTCTTCGGCTCTCTATTCAGCAAGTTGTGGCGCTGGCCCAGCTTCGTGAGCTTTTTCATCGCCATCGGCCGACACAGCGGCTTCACCATGGCCCGCAGCCGGTATTTTCCGTTACTTGCGCTGGGCACCTCGACGAACAGCCTCAGCTTTATCACGAAACAATGCTCTGCCGCCTTGGAGACGATCGGGTTGTCCGGCAATAGGCTGAGCAGGTCGATCGTGTAGCACCGGAGTCCCTCGTCGATCCCGACGCTCGACGACACCTCGTAGATTCCAGCCCGGCTTAGCTTGCCCATCAGGCGATCAAAGGCCGTTTGGCTGAGTTCGATAGTTGTCGTGATCGGAAAATCCGTGAAGTACGGGATGAGCGCTCTGGAGAAGGCCCGAGCATAGGCTCGGATGATCCCGGCGCCGTCCGCTCCCCCGATTGCGGAGAACTGTCGGGCGTCGGCGGCGTTATGCTTGAGGTGTATAAGCGCGTGAGCGCGCACGTCAACGCCCGCCAGGGCTCTGAAGTTCTCGGAGCGACGCTGCAGTTGTTCCCCTCTGCGGGAGAGATCGTCAATCAAATAGACTGTGCGTTGCGGTGTCTCCTCCACTCGTGTGGTGGCCTTCTTTTTTCTCCCGGGCGAGGCACCTGTCTGCCCGCCGCTTTTACCCTTCCTGAAGAAGGTCATGTTCGGTTCGAGGAAGATGAATCGGTCGCTCACCACCTCGAATCCCCTGGAAAAGTCCAGGCCGCGCCCCCGAAGTATTTCGTAGAGGCAAGCCATCTTTCGGGCCGTCAGCACGGCGATTGGCTTATCCTCTGCCGCCACGGAGACGTTCTTCTCCTCCCCGTAGATCTCGCGCCACAGGGCGTCCATCCCCTCGATTATCCGCAACGGAAAGTAGTCCGAGGGGAAGGGCAGCGCCTTCAAACACTCGGACATCACCTCGGCAGACTCCGCCTCATTCATGTCCAGCAGCGGAGCCGCCCCAAGTCGGACTTTGTGACCCCACTCCCGAAGCTGGTGATGCTCAGTGATCCGCCGGCATCCGACAAGCTCGGGCCCAGCGGGATGATGTGCCTCGTTGCCCATTCTTTCCTCCTAATAATGCAGCTTAATTGCCGATCTACTGAGGCCGGAAGATAGGCACATGAATCAATCATTCTGCCTGAGCATTTCTTTGGCTACGTAGGCTCGTGACTAGCCGAACTCACAGCTGTTCATCACACCTGCCTGAGCTTCGCCAAATCCCATACCTTCACTCTTGGCTGAGCGCCTACCACGAGTACCCAAGTATGGCGGGATCAGATATCAGATGAGCAGTTGAAGAAGCTCGAAGCCACCCGCAGATCTTGAAGTCTGACCGGGCCGAGAACCGTCGAACGAGTGGCCGGCTTGGAAACCAAGGCCTCAACCGCTACGACGAAACACCGGGGGAAGCCCCAGCCCCAGGCGCACTCCATCAACAACCAGAGAACCTGGCAGATCAGCGCCCACAGCTTTCTTGACAAGACGCAACTCGGGGCGCCCCTTGGGGGCGCCCCGAGTGTTTCTCGTAGCGGGGACAGGATTTGAACCTGTGACCTCTGGGTTATGAGCCCAGCGAGCTACCGAGCTGCTCCACCCCGCGGTGCCCAACCAACGATACCCCATCGTCGAGCAAAGTCAAAATCACGCGTAAACCCTCCCAAGCTGCCCGCCCGACGGGAGATAGGCGCCTTGTCCGAGATACCCGCGTGAGACCAACGCAACAGATCGAAGGAGCTACCCACAAACCCGCGAGCCGAGACTCGCCGAGTTCACCCCAACAACACAGACCGGGCCACCAACGGATGCCTTGGCATGACGCAACAAGAATAAGCTCTACCGAGGGCGCCGCTCTTCGCTAGGCTCGTGCCCATGCACGCTTTCCCTCTGTCCTTGGCGAAGCTCGGCAACGGTTTGCGGGTAGCAGTCTCCGAGGCACCCACGCCGGGGGTTGCCGTGAACATCTGGTATGAGGTGGGCTCGGTCGACGAATCCCTGGAACGTACCGGATTCGCCCACTTGTTCGAGCACCTGATGTTCCAGGGATCGGCCAACGTCGCTCCCGGAGAACACATGGCCCTCATCGAGACCGTCGGCGGCACCGTCAACGCCACCACCTCCGCAGACCGCACGAACTACTTCGAAACCGTACCCCGCGGCGCACTGGAGTTGGCATTGTGGTTGGAGGCGGAGCGTCTGGGCAGCCTTGACATCTCCCACGACAACTTCCTGGCGCAGCGCGAGGTCGTCAAGGAAGAGAAGCGTGAACGCTACGACAATCAACCCTACGGCGACCTGCTTCAACTGATCATCGAGCAGCACTTCCCCGCCGACCACCCCTACGGACACCTGACCATCGGCTCGATGGCGCACCTGGACGCCGCCACCCTCGACGACGTGAGCGGATTCTTCGCTCAGTGGTACCGACCGGCCAACGCTCGCCTGGTGCTCTGCGGCCCGCTCACCGCCGACGAGGGCTTCGAGCTCGCCGAGCGCTACTTCGGCCAGATTCCTGCCCTCCCCAAGCCCGAGCGCGTCTTCCGCGAGGTTGCGCCGCTCGCCCCGTCGTCGCGAACCGTGGTGCGGGACGTGCCCTACTCCGTCAGCTACCTCACCTGGCAGACCTCGCCCGCCTCCGCCGACGACCAGCCGGCGCTGGACCTGGCGCTCAGCATCCTCGCGGACGGCCACGCCTCCCGCCTGCACCGCAACCTCGTCAAGGACGGCCGCCGCGCCCAAGAAGCACACGCCACCTCGCTCACCAACCGCCTGGCCCCATCCATCGCGATGCTCATGGCCCGACCCGCCGACGGCGCCGACCCCGCCAGCACCGCAGAGGCTGTCCGCGAGGAGGTGGCCCGCTTCATCGCCGACGGCCCCACCGAGGAAGAGCTGGAACGCGCCGTCGCGCAGTACGAACGTTCCTGGCTGTGGCAGCTCGCCACCGCTGAAGAACGCGCGGACCTCTTCAACGAATCCTGGCTCCTGCTGGGGGACCCAAACCGGGTGAACACCCACCTCGACGAGGTACTCGCACTGACCCCAGACGATGTGGCCGCCGCCGCGCGACGATGGCTCCGGCCCGAGGACGCCCACCAGCTGCTCTACCTCGCGGAGGAAGACCGATGAGACCAGCCGTTGAACTGACCCACGCGCCCTGGCGCTTCCCTTCCCCCGACGTGCACCGGCTGGCAAACGGCATGACCGTATGGCACTACCCGATGCCGGACCAGCACGTCGCGGCCTTCGAACTGCTCCAGCCCATCAGGCTCGCGCAAGAGCCCAGGGACAAGGAGGGGGTCGCGACGATCGCGCTGCACACCCTCGATGAAGCCACCCAAACCCACGACGATGTGCAAGAACTGCTCGACCGGCACGGGGCCGCCCTACACGCGACCGCCCACCTCTACTCGACGCGGTTCGGCGGGCTGGTGCCCGCGCGTCGGTTCAACGAGTTCCTGCCGCTGCTGGTGGAGGTCATGCGCGAGCCGAGCTACCACGACGCAGACCTCGCAATCCACGTCGAGGCCCAGCAAGCCGCCTACCGAACCCGCAAGAGCTCACCCGGTGGGGCCGCCAAGTGGGCCTTCCGAATCGGCCTGTACGGCACTGAACAACGCCACGGCAGGCCTGTTTCCGGCGACCTGCAAACCCTGGACGCCATCACCCGGGACGACGTCACAGCCTGGCATGCGGCCCAATTCGCGCCCAACGACGCCACTCTCATAGTGGCCGGAGACCTCGACAGCTTGGATCTGCAGACGCTCTCAGCCTGGACGGCGCGGGCCCAGCGCCACGAGGCCGACGCGCCCAGACCCGAGCCTCCGCGCTTCCTGCTGGTGGACGTCCCCGGCGCAGTCCAGGCGACGATCCACGTCGGCTGCCGAAGCATCGCCCGCACCGACCCACGCTGGCCTGCCGCCCGGCTGGCTGGACACGTGCTCGCCGGCGGCTTCGCCTCGCGACTCAACCTCGAACTGCGTGAGCGGTTGGGCTATACCTACGGTCTATCCGGCGGCTTCTCCCCCGACCTGAATGGCAGCATCATGCAACTCAGCACGAACGTTCGTACCGAGGTGGCTCGCGAAACCGTCAGACGGATTCTCGACGCCCTCCTCCTCGCCCACCCGGTTACCGCACCGGAGCTGGAGGACGCCAAGGCCTACCGCATCGGCATCGCCCCGCTCGCCAACGAAACCTCAGCTGACATCGCCGCCCAGGCTGCCGCCCTCGCCGAGTGCGGACTCACCACGGAGTTCGTCAACCAACACACCGACGCGCTGCGCTTAGTCACGCCTGACGAGGCCACCGTCGCGTGGCGGGAACTCATCAGGCCGGAGAACCTGACCATCGCCATCGCCGGAAACGCCCAGGCCCTGGAACACCAGCTCCAGGATCTGGGCGCAGAGGTGCTCGATCTGCCCTAGGACCCGTCGCAAGAATCAAGCTTGACCACGGCGAACCGGAACAGATGAAAGGCTCCTCCGCCCTCCTGACCTTGCCTCGCGTGTCCAGCGCGCGAGGCTGCCGCGGGCCGACGGACCGGAGGAGCCTTTCCGGAATACATCCGAGGCGCTCCCTAGCCGTCCATCGCGGTGACGGCCTGCTCGATCTTCGCCTTCGCAGACCTGATGTGCTGCTGGTACGCGGCCAGATCACCCTCACGTAGGCTCTTGTCGGCCTGCTCGAACAGCGACTGGGCGTCGTTCAGCAAGGCACGCACCTCCGGATCGCTCGACCCGCCGGGTACGGGCGGAACCTGCCCGCTGCCCGTGCCTGTACTTCCCGGAACGGGATCGGCGGGGCTCGGGTTATCGCTTGAAGACGGGGTCTCGGGCGGAGTGGGGCTGACGACGCCGGGGTCCGCGGGATCTGCAGGCTCGCTGGGCGCCGGAACTGGCTGCACGCCACCAGCCTGCTCGGCGGGCGGGCGCTCCCCCGTCTTGGCACCCGCATCGCCCTTGAAAACCGCGTCCAGTGCGGCCTGCAGCGTATCCCCGATACCCACGTTCTCGCCGAAGCGCACCACCACGAACCTGAGCGCCGGGTAACCACCCGACGTCGACTTCGTAACGGTGTAGATCGGCTGAACATAAAGCAAACCGCCCCCGAGCGGCAGCGTCAGCAGGTTGCCGAACACCGCCTCCGTGTCCGATCCCTCCCGGTTGAAGGGCAGCAGCCGCTCGGCGACGCTCTCGTCGGTGCGGATCGCGTTGTAGGCCTGGCCCGGGCCGGGGATCTGCTGCTTGTCTGACAACTTCAGCACGCGCAGCCTGCCGTAGTCCGGGCTTGTCGCGTCGGCATTGGCCGACATGTAGACGGACAGGTTCTCCCGCTCCCTGGGCACGAAGATCGACGTGTTGGCGTAGTGCGGCTTCTCATCCCCAGGCCAGCGAATCGTCAGGAAATACGGGGGCTCCTTCTGCTTGTTCTGGCCGCCGCGCACCGGGTCATTCGGCACCTCCCAGATGTCGGATTGCTGATACCAGGTATCGCTGCTCGTGGTGTGGTACCGGCCCAACACCTCACGCTGCACCTTAAACAAGTCCGCCGGGTAGCGCAGATGGCTAAGCAAGCTCGCCGGAATCTCTGCCTTCGGGGTGATCGTGCCCGGGAAGGCGTCGGACCAAGTCTTCAGGATCGGATCCTCCTCATCCCACGCGTAGAGCTTGACCGTGCCGTCGTAAGCGTCCACCACGGCCTTGACCGAATTGCGGATGTAGTTCACGCGGCTGCCGGGTTCGGTCAGCAGGTTGCCGCGGGTGCGCGAGTCGGATATCGCCTGGTTGTAGTCAATGGCTGCCGAGTTGGGGAACTGGTCCGTCGTCGTGAAGGCATCGATGATCCAGACCAGCTTCCCGTCCACGACGCTCGGGTAGGGATCCGAATCGAGCGTGAGCCAGGGGGCCACCTCTTGGACCCGTTCCAACGGGACCCGGTTGTGCAGGAGCTTCGATTCCTCGTTCACGCGGGAGCTCAGCAGCAGGTTGATGTCTCCGAACCGGATCGCGAAGGCCGCGCGCTTGAGGAGGTTGCCGATTGGCACACCGCCCTGCCCACGATAGGTGTAACGGGCCTCGGTACGGTCGTCGCCGCCGGTTGGCGTGTCCAACTCGACGGGTTCCGCTCCCTCTGGGGAACCCACCACCACCCAGTCTGCGCTGCGCTCGCCAAAGTAAATGCGCGCCTCGTGTTCATCCAGCAGGCCCTCCGTCGGGATGCCGCCGGAGAAGAAGACCGGCTCACCATTGCTCTGCCTCTGGTTGCCGTAAGCCGCCACCAAGCCGTAGCCGTGTGTGTAAACGGTGCGCTGATTGTTCCAGGTGACATCCGCGTTCGCTTTGGCGAAGTCGAGTTCGCGCATCGCGACGACCGCATCCGTCGGCTTGCCGTCAATGACGTACCGGTCGACGTCGAGCGTCGCCGCGAACCGGTAGTAGCCACGAACCTGTTGCAGTTGCTCGAATGTCCGACCGACGACAGCGGGATCGATCAGACGGATTGCGGGCAGCGCCTCCGCGTCGGCGCGCAGCTGCCCGGCAGCCACCTCCTGGGTGGCTTCGTAATCGGTGATCTCGACGCGGTCGATCCCAAAGGCCTTTCGGGTGGCGTCCAGATGTGCGCCGATGTATGGCCGCTCCTTGTCGGGCTCGTTCGGCTTTACCTCGAAGGACTGGACGATCCACGGATATGGCCCGGTGAGGAGTAGCGAGCTGACAAGCATGAGCGTCAACGCGACCCCCGGTAGCGACCACTTGGGCCGCCAAGCGTTATAGAAACAGACGAGGGCTACTACCACGACGATGCCCGTCAGCACCAGCTGGATGGGCATCCTAACAGTGTGGTCGGTGTACTTCACACCGGTGAAGAGGCCTCCCGAAGAGGTCAGCAGCTGGTACCGGCCGAGGAAAGTGTAACCGGCGAAGACGATGAGAGAGATGCCGAGCAGCACCGACATCTGGCGGTGCGCGCCGATGGTTTTCTTGGTGTTGCCTGCGTTGCTAAATGCCTTCACGGTGAAAGCCCCAGTGGTGAAGTGCACCACCAGCGCCCCAATCGTCGCAATCACGAGCGAGGCCAGGAAGAACCCCAGGACGAACCTCCACCAGGGGAGGTGGAAGACGTAGAACGAGGCGTCCAAGCCGTAGTAGGGATCGCGCTGCCCGAAGGACTTGGCATTCCACGCCGCAAGGAAGACAGGCGCCTGTCCCAGCGCGGAAAGGCCCCCAAACAGGGCGAAGAATGCCGCCAACCCGAGACCGAGAACCTTCGACTTGGCATCGAGGGCGTCCCTGCCCTTAATCAGGAAGGCCGTATCGAGGTTAGCTCGCCTGACCTTCGGACGCAGCCGGTAGGCAAGTGCCGTCGAAACATAGAACGCGACCCCCATCAGGGAGCCGAAAACCAGGAACAAGAGACCCTGCGTGACCAGAAGTGTGGAGAACACAACCGAGAAGTCCACCGATTGGAACCACCACAGATCCGTGAGGATCCGAGAGGAGATGATGGCGGCTACCGCCAGCACGGCAAATACCCCCAGCGAGATCTTCAGGGCCCTCAGCCGTGGGGGGCGAGCAGTCGTGGGGTCGCTCATGGTTCTCTCCTCAGAGTTTGGCCCAGAGCCTCGGGCAGGTTGGGAATGACGTCTTCGCCTCGCAGAAGTTCTTCCGGATGTGACTTGAGCCGGGCCAGGCAGTGGCGGCTACCGTCGCGCAGCACCCCAACCACAGCCCTGATCTCCTCGTGCTCGGGGTGCGATCGAACGAAATCGACCGCGGCGGCGTCGTCTTCGGGAACATCGGATTCATATTTCGCTGGCAAGAAGGTGCGCTCAAGGGTGATGGCCACGCCCTCAACCGTCTCCGGGAAGTAAATCTCGGCCAACTTGGCAGCCAGGTTGTCAGTAGCCTTGAACTCGTCCTGCTCCACCGCGCTGAGCGCATCCGGGGTGCCCTGCGCGAGCTGCCCAGTCAGATGGGGCTCCATTCGGATAAGTTCCGCGGTAGGCACCAGCGCAAACAACCTGGCGGGCTGGTCCCAACCCAACTCGGCCACGTGCTGCTCTATGTCAAGGAGCACCGCAACAAGCCTGTCACTCACAACTAGCAACCTCCGCTTGATTTCCTTCTTGTATGTATTGCAGTGCCGCAATGGCGTCGCGCAACGTGGACACCGGGACGAGACGCATCTTGGTCTGCACTCCATCGAGAGCCTGGCAGTTGTCCCACGGCAGGAAGAACAAGGTCGCACCCGCTTCCTCGGCTCCCTTGATCTTCTGCTGAATGCCGCCGATCGGCCGAACCTGACCCCGGGGGTCAATGACTCCAGTGCCAGCTACGGTCAGATCCGCCATCAGGGAGCCGGGGGTCACGTGGTCGTAGATGCCCAAGGCGAACACCAGGCCCGCGCTGGGACCAACTATGTCGGGACTCACTCCGTATGCAACCCGGGCCGCGTACTCGAAGCCCTCGGTCAGGCCGACCCCCACAACAGCCCGCTCCTGGTCCTGCGGCGAACGACCCGCGACCACGGTGACCCGCTCAAGTTCGCCGTCGCGCAGCACCTCAAACTCAACAGAAGCTCCCACGGCGACCGTTCTCAGGTGATTCGAGATCTCCTCTTCGCTGCTCACCGACTCGCCGTCGAGGCTCAGCACCAGATCGCCCGGCTGGAGAAGCCCGCCGGAGGGCCCGTTCAGGAGCACCTTCTCGATCATCGGCCGCTCGGTGACTGCGATGCCCGCCGCACGGAGCGCCGCAACGGTGGCGTTCTGTCTGGAGGAATCCATCGACGCCACGGCCTCCTGGGTGATCTCCTCATCGGATTTCCCGGGCGGATAGATCAAATCGCGCGGCATGGCATCCGAACCGTCCGCGAAATAGGCCTGCATCGCCTCCGGCAGGCTGATCCGGGACGATGACTTGGAGGTGGACACAACCGTCAGCAGCAGCCGCCCGGACACCGGGTGCGTCTCGACGCCGCTGACGCTGATCAGCGGCGTGTCGTCCTTGGTACCCAGCACGTCAACGGGTATGCCTGGCCGCCACGTGACGTAAGGCGCCGGCACGAAAACGAGCGCCGCCGCCAACAGCACGAACAACACGCTAGACGTTATAGCCACCGCGTTCCTGTTCACTGAGCGCTTCCCTTCAACCCGTTTCTCAGACACGATACCAATCAAGACCAACGCGGTAAGCGCGTTGCTTGAGTCATACGGTTGAATGGAACTCCAAGGAGGTGGTCACAGTGACCGAGCCGGGTGGCTTCAATTTCGACGAGCTTCGCAAGTTGCTGGAACAGCTGGGGATCAGCGACAAGGGCGATGGGCCCGATTTCGAATCCCTGTTGAAGCGAATGCAGAGTCTCGGCGAACACGGCCTGTTCCCGGGAATGCCCAAGCAGGACGCCGACGCCTCGTGGCGCACGACGATCTCCGCAGCCAAGACCGCAACCACCGATGGCTATGCCGATCCCGAGATTTCCGCCGTCGAGGAGGCGCAGGTGAGCGAGGCCGAGCGACTGGTCCAGTCCTGGCTCGACGAATTCACAAGTTTCGCCTCCCCCGGGCTGCCCGCGAGAGCACTGACCCGAACCGGTTGGCTGGAAGACACCGGCGTCGGCTGGCGCGCCATCGTCGAGCCCATCATCGCCGGACATGGCGCCGCGCTCGGCCGCAACGCGCTCGGGGATGACGACGAGTTCAACATTGGGGCGCTGGTGGCTCCGCTGATTAACCAATCGGCCACCTTGTTGTACCGGAATCGCTTGAAACGCGAGCTCGCCAAGGTGGCCCGCGACACGTTGACCGGAACAGAGATCGGCTTCCGGCTGTCGGCCTCCGCACGCACCGTGGTCCTGCCCGCCAACGTGGCAGCCTTCACCGCCGACCTCGAAGCGGATCGAACCGACCTCCTACTAGTACTGGTGCTGCGCGACGCGGCCCGCCAGCGGCTGTTTCACAACGTGGGCTGGCTTGCCCCGCAACTCACCGCGCTGCTCACTCACTACGCGCGAGAAATCAGGATCGATGTCGAGGCCATCGCGGAACGTTTCTCCCCCGAAAGTATCGAGAGCATGAGCCTCGACGAGTTGGCTAAGGTGGGCGACGAACTAGAGATCTCTTTCTTCCGCCCTGCCAGCACACCGGAACAACTGGAGGTGTTGGACCGACTGGGGCTGCTGCTCGCGCTCGTGGAGGGCTGGGTGGATCACGTGACCGCCCGCACGATGGAGAAATGGATGCCTCATGCCCCTCAGCTTGCGGAGGTGCTGCGTCGACGGCGGGCTGCGGGCTCGCCGGTGCGCGACGTACTACGGGTGCTGATCGGGCTCGAGCTACCGAGTTCCAACATGATCGCGGCCGAGCGATTGTGGGCGGTTGCTGAGCATGAACTTGGCGCGGCGGGACGCGACCGTGTCTGGTCGCATCCCGACCTGCTGCCCACGGCAGAGCACCTGGAGGATCCGCACTCCTTCACCCGCCCGGACACTCCTCAGGAAGACGACCTGGACGCGGAGCTACGCAAACTCCTTGGAAACTGAACTGCACGCTCATCTGGCCCGATTTAGTCAGAATCGCCGCATTTTGCCCGCCACCAGCGCGTTTCAGTTGACTCTGCACCCCTTGCGCGGTCAAACTGGCTTTCGTGAGTCCGTGGTGCTCTCCCGCAGGGGAAGGCGGCAGAGCCCCGGACTCCTCTCCGTGAAGGAGCGCGGGGCCGGTTGGCCCCGGCACAGGAACCGCCGGACAAACTGGCTACATACACTAGGAGGAAACATGGCTCAGGAAACTTGGGAAGGCGAGTTCTACTGCGTGAAGTGCAAGGAGAAGCGCACCGCCAAGGGGAAGGTCGTAGTGAACGACAAGGGCACTAAGATGGCCAAGGGTAAGTGCCCGGAGTGCGGCACCAACCTGAACCGCATTCTTGGTCGCGCCTGATCACCTGATCAATCGTTCAAATGGGCCGGAGGTTCGCTTCCGGCCCATTTCGTCTCTCCGGAGACCCAACAAGTAAAGGAGGCAACGATGCCAGCACCCATACTCGTCGTCGAAGACGGCCAACAACTAACCACCCGCCTGGCCCGTTCAGGGCTCGACGTCTCAGCCATCAGACCCGACACAGCCCTCCGTCGGCCCGGTTTTGCCTGGGACATGGACATTGTCGTCCTGGGGTTCCCACCGGGCACACACCCGATAGTCGAGTTTGAGGCCTACACGAGCGGTCCAGTGTTGTACGTGTTTGCCGACGCTGACCATGCGTCGGTCGGCCCGATGCTGTCGCGGGGCACGGGACCCTGCCCGCGTTGTGCGAGCGTCGCCGACGAGCCCTGCACCCCGGAGGAGGACACACCCAGCTACGCGAGATTGAAGTCAATTGCGGGGATGGGTGATGCGTTGCTCGACTGGGCGGCAGCCACGGCAGTGCTGGAAACTAAAACGTTTCAGTTGAGCCGAGTGTCCACACTCGGCGATGCCGAGATGATCTGGGCACTCAATGGGGACACCGGCATCTCCGCGCGACGGGTAGCGGCCCAACCCGGATGCGGGGCGCTGGACTGCAGAAGCTAGCGCCGTTCGTTCACCAACTCGATCACACGCTCGCCGTAGCGCTTCGCCTTTGCCTGGCCGATACCAGGCAAGGCCAGTAGCTCGGCGAGCGTGCTGGGTTTCGCCTCCGCGATGGCGTAGAGCGTTGCGTCCGTGAACACCACGAAAGCAGGCACGCTGTATTCGTCTGCCGTGGCTTTCCGCCACACCTTGAGAGCGTCAAACAAGCCCTCATCGATGGGTAGATCGCACTCAAGGTGAGCCCGCCTCTTTCGCTCTGCTGCGCTCGACAGTTGGCCACCACACGCCCGGCAGCTAGCCGACTTGAGGGAGCGTTGCACGAAGGGCTGCTGCGCCGCGATCGGCCGCTTGTTCGAGTTGAGGCCGGCAAGGAAACGTGATCGCTGGTGTTTCCCACTCTGCGCGACGAAGTTCCAACTCAGCCTGAGCATCCGGCGGGCCCGGGTAATCGCCACGTAGAGCAGGCGGCGCTCCTCGTCGATCTCGGCCCGTTCCTTTGCTAAGGCGAACGGCATCATCCCTTCACGGACGCCAACAACCGCCACATCGTCCCATTCCAGTCCCTTGGCGGCGTGCATGGTGCTGAGCGTGACTGCGGAGGCGACTGGGGAGGCCTGCCAGGAGGCACGCTGGCTCAGCCAGGCCGCGGCGGCGCCCGCGCTCCAGGTGGGTTCTAGCTCCACCTCCGCCTCGATCATCTGCTTCAAGGCGGTGAGCGATTCCCAGCGTTCCCGCTGCCGGCCCTGTCCCCGCGGAGCCTCCGGCTGCCAGCTCAACTCCTGGTACGCATTCGTGAGGAGCTGCGTGGCCGTCGCTTCCGGATCTTCCTGCGCAATCCGAAGCAGCGTGCCCACCGCATGACGCACTTCAGCACGCTCGTAGAAACGCTCGGTGCCGCGCACCGAATACGGCACCTGACGCTCGTCCAAAGCCGCCTCGATCAGCGGAGAGGACGCGTTGATCCGGTACAGGATCGCCAACTCCTCCCAGGGGGTACCAGCGCGGTTTCGCTCCACCACCCAATCGGCAACGCTCGCGGCCTCGTGCGCCGCCGTCGAGGTTGCACGGATCTCCGGGACCTCCCCGGAGGGACGCATGGCGCGCAACCTCTCCCTGCTCGGCGGGCGCAGCACGTGGTCAGCCAACGCAAGAATCTCAGGCGAGGAGCGGTAGTTGCGCACCAACCGAATCGTGGATCCCGGGTGTTGGCGGGCCAACTCACGCAGGAAACGCGGGTCCGCCCCGGCGAAGGAGTGGATGGCCTGGTTCGGATCCCCCACGACGCAAACGTCCTTGCGGTCGTCCACCCAGAGGCAGATGAGCGCGTGTTGAATGGCGGAAACATCCTGGTACTCGTCCACGACGAAGTGCCGGTACTGCCCCCGAACCTGCTCCGCGATCTCCGGAAACGAGCTGATCAGCGCAGCATTGCACAGCAGCAGATCGTGGAAATCCACCACACCTTGCGCCTGTTTGGCCTTCTCGTACAGGGTCATGATGTGAGCCACCTGCGCGCCGCTCGCCCCCGCAACCTCGCGGGACGCAGCCAGCTCCGCGTAGGCTTCGGGCTCCACGTTGCCCGACTTGGCCCAGGAGATTTCCGTCTCCAGATCACGCACCAGCGCGGTCTCGGTCTGCCCCAGGACCTGACTGGCGCACCGTGCGATGAGACCGAAGGTGTTCTCCGCGAGTTCGGGGAAGTCCGCGCCGTAGGCCTTGGGCCAGAAGTAGCGGCACTGACGCAGCGCTGCGGCATGAATTGTGCGCGCCGATGTGCCGTGCACACCGAGCTGAGCAAGACGCGTCTTCATCTCACCGGCTGCACGAGTGGTGAAAGTGACCGCCAGCACCGCCCGAGGATCATAGTGCCCCTCGCGCACGGCGTATGCGACGCGGTGCGTGATCGCTCTGGTCTTTCCGGTGCCTGCTCCAGCCAGGACCACCACGGGCGCATCCAGGGCCAGGGCCACTTGGCGCTGCTCGGGGTCGAGCGCGTCCAGGATTTCATCCATTCTCTGCCTCCGAGGCGCAAAACTACCAAAGACAACCGGCTGAAAGTGGCTGAGCCGCCTGTCGCCACTATGCTCGATCGGAAGCGAAAGGGACGAAGGTGCGGCTACGGATTGGTTCTAGTTGGTCAGAGTTGGTGGCCGAGCTGTCCCAAGAGTTGCGCGCCCGTCTGGATTCCCCGTTCGCCAAAGTGAGGGTGCTCGTCGACTCCTGGGCAGCCGGGCGGCTGCTGCGCCAAGGCCTCGCCGGGCTGGACGGGGTGTGCGCCGGTGTCACACTATTCGATCCGGCCGAGTTCGCGCGGTCCCTGGCCACCTCCAGCGGACGCGACGAGGAGCATCGCCTCTGGCATGGCCCCCGCCTGACTACGGCGATCCTGGAGGAGTTGGACGAAAGCGACTCGCCGAAGCTGCGTGCCCACCTGAACAGGCCAGGGCGTCGGCTCGCTGCAGCCGAGCGCTTCGCCGGCCTATTCCGCGCGTACCTGTTGCATTCCCCCGAACGGCTGGCCTCCTGGCTGGACGGGGAGGCGGCACCCGCTCCCTTCGAGTGGCAACCCCCGCTGCTGCGGGGCACCTGTGAACGCCTGGGCGTGGATCCCGTAGAACACCTGAGCGCACTGGTTGAGCAGGCAGCCCAGGAAAGCGAGTTGACTTTTCTCTTCGGGCTGCGGCGCCTGCCCGCTGCTCTCTCCCAACTCGTGCTCGCCGCACGCCCGGAAGCCGGGTGGTTCGTCGGCAGCGCACCCGAATGGGCCGGCCTGGGTGGCACAGCAGACCGTGCCCCGAGTTGGGTCAGCGTCGAGTATTCGCACACGCCCGCTCGGCAGGTCGAGGTGCTCCGCGACGAGCTGACCCGCCGATTCGCGGAGGACCCCACCCTGCAACCCCGCGACGTGCTCATCGTCGCGCGCCCGGAGCGCTGGACCAACCTGTTGAACGCCGTCTTTCGTCCCGGGGACACCCATCCCGGGCGCGAGCTGCGTGTCGCCCGGTTGGTCTCCGGCACAGACAACCCCCTGTTCGAGGCGACCAGCGCCCTCGTCGGGTTGGCCCAGCGACGGGCGACCGCCTCCGAGGTCGTGGAGTTGTTGCTGCACCCGATGTGTGCCCACTGGGGTTTTCGGGACCGCCCTGACGAGCTGCGCCGACTGGTGTCCGACGCCAGGATCCGCTGGGGGTTCGACGCCGAGTCGCGCGCCGCCGAGGGCGTGGGAGCTTTTCCGGAGAACACTTGGATCAGCGGTGTCGACGCGCTACTCACGGGGATCGCGATGGGCGGCGAGATCGGGCCGCGCGGAGTCGCGGGCACCGAGACGGTAACCGCCGGAGACCTGGACCTGATCGGCGCTCTAGCAGAGGTCGTCGGACGGCTATGGCGCTTCGTGCGGTCGGCGCGTGAGCCGCGCAACGTCGCCCAGTGGTGTTCGCTGATTGAAGAGACGATGGCTGCGCTGTTTTTGCCCGACCCGGCGAGCGCCTGGCGCGGGCAGCAGTTCACCGGCTGGTTGCGGCGCCTGGCCGATCTGCACTCCGACTCCCTCTGCCTGCTTTCCTGCCCGGAGTTCAGCCGACTGCTCAACCAGTTCGGCGCAGCTCGCCCGCACCGCACCCGCGTCGGCGACGGGGAGATTCACGTGGTTGCCCCTGAGGAGCTGGTGGATGTCGATCGTCGAGTGACATTCTTCCTCGGCGTCACCGATTCGCGCCCGCAGACGCTTCCGGACGAGGCCCTGCCCCTCACCGACCCGGCCGCGGAACTCTTCGAGGACTTGCTCGGGCATGCCCGGTCTTCGGAGAAGGTGACGTTCATCGTCGAGGGATACAGCGGATTGACCGGGGCAAAGCGCCAGCCGCCCGTGCTGGTGGAACGTCTGCTGCGGCAACTGTCCGTCCCCGTCGAGCGGCACCACCACTCGCCGCAGCCATCCAATGCGTCGGCGTTCGGTGAGCGCCCTTCCTTCGACCCTGTTGGTTATAGGGCTGCTCTGCTCGCGCAGGATTCGGATGCGCCGGATGCCCGCAGTCGCCTGCGGCAGGAGGCCCGAACTCTGCCCGTCGAACTCGCCGCCCAGTCAGACGTGACGCTGCGGGAGCTGAGCCTGTTTCTCGCGGACCCTGTGAAGACGTTCCTGCGTGGCCGCGCCGGGGTGCGATGGCTGCCCACGAATCTGCTCGACGATAGCCTGTCCCTCGACTTGGCCGGGCTGGAGAATTGGCAGGTGACTTCTTCGTTCATCGAGGGCCGCCTGGCTGGCCGGGAACCTGCTCAGTTGATGCGCGCAGCCAAGGCGGAACAAATCGGTCCCCCTGGCGATTTGGGGCGCCGTCGGTTGGCCGAAGCGGGGCGGCGCGCGGAGGAGGTCGTAGCCCAAGCAAACAAGCTACGATCCGGCGCGGCACGCAAGGAACCCATCGACCTGAAGATCGACGGGGTGCGTCTCTCCGGGAGTATCGACATCCACGGCGAACGCCTCGTGCACGTTGCCGCCAGCTCCAGTTCCAAGCCGCTGCTGGCTTGCTGGCTCCAGTTGCTGGCCGCAACCGCAATCGGCATCGAGGCGCACGCAGTTCTCCTGCGGCCCGGGCGCGACGGCGTTTTCCGCACCCAGTTAAGCCAGCCCGGTAGGGAGGACGCGTTGGGGTTGTTGGCGCGCTATCTGGTGGCGTTCCAGCTGGGTCGGAACCGGCTGCTGCCAGCGGCTTTCCAGCCCGCGCTGAATCTGGTTCGGGAGCAGTCCCGAGGGCAGTTCTCGTTGGAACAATGGCGCTCTGCTGAACGAAACTTCAAATGGTCGTTCCCTGACCCGTTGTGGCGGGTCTTCTACCGGCAATTGCCCGGACAGCTGTTCGACGACCCACCCACGGAACTCTGCCCGAGTGGCCGCGGCAGCAGCTTCGAGCGCTGGGCTCACTGGCTGTACGCGGATCTGGTGATGCTCGGGGGTGCCAGGTGAAGGAATTTCGGCTCTCCGACCCCCTGCCGGATGGCACGTTGCTGCTGGAAGCCAGCGCCGGCACGGGGAAGACTTACACCATCGCCGCTCTGGCCGTGCGATTTCTCGTCGAGACGGAGTTGCGGATCGGGCAGCTTCTGCTGATCACGTTCAGTGTCTCGGCCGCGAACGAACTGCGTTTCCGCGTGTTCGAACGCATCCGGGCAGTCGCACAGGCGCTGCGTGCACAGAACTTCACCGACGAGCTGACTCGACTGGTCGCGGCCCATGACCCCGCGCTCGCCGCAGATAAGTTGGAACGCGCCCTGGCGGAGTTTGACTCCGCCGCCATCTTCACCACTCATTCGTTCTGCCAGCACGCGCTGAACAGTCTTGGGGTGCTGGGCGACTCCGACCAGTTCGAGCAGGTGGCGCATCCCCAATCTTTGGCCGAGGAGTGTGCCGCCGATGTCTATTTGGCCCGCTACGCCCAACCGGATTGTCGTGAGCTGCCGGTCAGCCAGGCGATGGCGATCGCCCGTAGCGTCTGCGACTCGTCGCTGCCCATCGAGCCGGCTGCTTCCGAGGAGGCCGAGTTCGGCCGCGCAGTACGGAAGACCTTCCAAGACAGGAAACACCAGCGTTCCTTGATCACCTTCTCCGACATGGTGCACCGGTTGCTCGGACTCGTCGAGAGCGAGGAGGCGGTACGCGACTGGCTGCGCACCACCTACCGGGCGGTGCTCGTCGACGAGTTCCAGGACACCGACCACGAGCAGTGGCCGCTGATTCGGGCCGCGTTCGTCGCCCCACGCCGGCCGACGATACTGATCGGAGACCCCAAACAGTCGATCTACGGATTCCGCAACGCGGATCTGAACAGCTACCTCGCGGCGGCCAGGAGCGCCG
The DNA here is from genome assembly GCF_003932855.1 of Tessaracoccus sp. OH4464_COT-324. Lineage (GTDB taxonomy): Bacteria > Actinomycetota > Actinomycetes > Propionibacteriales > Propionibacteriaceae > Arachnia. The sequence goes on from NZ_RQYZ01000002.1 coordinate 82,518, forward strand.
AGGTGCGAATGCTGGGCCGCAACCACCGCTCCGATCGAGGAGTGGTGGACGGGGTGCTCAGCCTGTTCAAGGGGCTGGAACTCGGCGACGATCAGATCAGGGTTGAGCCCGTGATTGCCCTTCATCCTTCGCGATTGGCGCTGCCTGTCGAGGAGCGGGTGTGGGTGCGCCAGATCAGACGACCCGTGGACGAACACCACCTGGCGGCAGACGTGGCCACTTCGATCGGAAACCTATTGTCGGCGCGTATCGAGGGTCGCCGCGTGGCTCTCTCCGATTTCACGGTGCTGGTCCGCACCCATTCAACGGCGACACGCCTCGTGGAGCAGCTGGCCAGGCTGGGGTACCCTGCCGTCCAGGTCGGTGGCACCAGCGTTTGGGATCAGCCGGCCGTCGACGGGTGGCGCGCTTTCCTGCGTGCGCTGTTGCCCGACGACGCGGGCGCGTCGCGTCTCTTCGGCATCTCCGAGATGTACGGTGCCAGCCTGGCCGAAATCACCGGGGCTGGCGGGACGCGACTGAGCGAGGTGCTCGCGCAGGCACGTCAACAATTGGCAGCACACGGCCCCAGCGCGGCGCTGCAGACGATACGGGAGGAGACGGGGCTGGATGCACGGCTCGCCGGCAGCGAAGGCGGGCTGCGCTACACAGTTGACGCGGTACATATCGGCGAATTGCTCGATGATGTGGGACGAGACCCGTACACGCTGCTTCGCTACCTGGACAGGCCGGAGCGGTCGGATACCGAGATTCGGCTGACCACCGATGATCCCGCCATTCAGGTGATGACGCTGCACGCTGCCAAGGGGCTGGAGTTCCCGATCGTTCTGCTGCCCGACATGAGTCCGCGCCGCCTCTTCCTGAATCGCCCCTTCACCATCTCGGCCGACCGCCGGGTGGTGCATGTGCGCAGCGCACACGAGTTCTCCCCGGTGGGTAGGAAGGCCGCCAGCCAGGCCCTGTCCGAGGAACTGCGGCTACTCTATGTGGGGTTGACCCGCGCGAAGCATTTGGCGGTGCTGTGGCACGTCGAAGAGGCGGGGCCTCCCGGGCCGGTCGACACGTTGCTGGCCCACCATCTTCCTCCCGGGACGAACCCCTTCGACTCCCCGCCGCTGATCCCGAACGTGTTGATCCGCCAGGGAGATCCGGCCGAGGCGCGCCACGCCGACCCTCGACCGCGGAGTGCCGAGTTGAAGCTGGCCCGGCTCCACCGTCGCGTGGACCACGCCTGGCGTCGCACCTCCTACAGCGGCCTGACTCTGGGACTCGATGAGGTGCCGCGCGGCGTGGACGAGCAGGAGGTGGAGACCGAATCAACTCCCGCGCTCGACACTCCGTGCACGATGGGTGAGCTGCCTTCGGGCACCGGATTCGGCACCCTGGTGCACAGCCTGCTGGAGCGCTGGGATTGGTCCGGCGGACCCGAGCAGTTGCGCGAGCTGGCGGCGGAACACGCCCGTTCGCTCACCGCAGAGCAGCGCGCGACGCTGCTCCTCGGGCTCCAGGAGGTGGTTTCCACCCCGCTGTCCCCGCTCACCTCGGGTTGCTTGGCCGATATCCCGAGCGACAGGCGGCTGGCCGAACTGGAGTTCGACCTTTCGATGGCTCAGACGAAGCCTGCCACGCTGGCGAATCTCGCGGATTTGTTAGCCGGGCACATAGAGCCTTCGGACCCGCTCGCTGATTATCCGCGGCGGCTTGCGGAATCGGACATCGCTCCCGCGCCGCTCACTGGGTTCCTGACCGGTTCAATCGATGCGGTCCTCCAGATCGGCGAGGCGTTCTTCGTCGTCGACTACAAGACGAACCGCTTGGCCTCCGGAATCGGTGAGCCGCTGACCGTCGGACATTACGCGCCGTCGGCGTTGGCGGAAGCCATGATGCGCGCGCACTACCCGCTGCAGGCCATCCTCTACTGCGCGGCGCTGCATCGCTTTCTGCGCCGCCGCCTGCCCGGTTACCGGCCGGAGAAGAATCTCGGGGGCGCCGGCTATCTGTTTGTTCGCGGCATGATTGGACCTGCCACCGCCCAGGTCGCAGGAGCCTCCTGCGGTGTGTTCGCCTGGCGGCCGATCCCCGAACTCGTAGTCGAAGTCAGCAAGCTTTTAGGAGAAGCAAATGCTTGAACCGATGTCGGCCGAGGGCCTGCTACGGGACTTCGTGCGTGCGGGTTTCATCGGCCTTCCCGACTACCATCTGGCGCGACGGCTATCCCGCGGGTTCGAGCCGAGTGAGGAGGTCCAGCTCGCGTTCGCACTCACGGTTCGGGAACTGCGCCGCGGCTCAGTTTGCCTTCCGCTGAGCACCGCGAGAGCGCTCAAGCCGCTGTCGGAGGCCGATGATGGTTCGGCCCCCCCGGTGAACGAGGCTCACTGGCCGGAGCCCGCGGGTTGGTTGCGGGCCGTGGCCGCGTCGCGGTTGGTGGGGCCCGGGGCCCCGTTTGTGCTCGACGACGACCGCCTCTATCTGCGTCGCTACCACCTGCAGGAGCAACGGGTTAGGGAGCTGCTGATTGCTCGCCAATCCCTCTCCTCCGGGCAACTTCCTGACGAGGAAACGCTGCTGGCGGGCAGCTCGGTGCCTGGCAACGAGACGGATCCGCAGCAGGACGAGGCTGTGCTGTGCGCGCTCAGGCACATGACCAGCGTGTTGACCGGAGGTCCCGGTACTGGCAAGACCACGACCGTTCAGCGCGTCCTCTTGGCGCTGAGCAGTCTGCACCCACTTTTGGTCGCGCTCGCCGCACCAACCGGTAAAGCCGCTCGTCAGTTGCACGATTCTGTGGTTGGGCACCTACCGCCGGGCGCCACGCGTGGCCTGTTCACGGGCACGCTGCACCGGATGCTGGGCATCGCCCCGCACCAGCCGCACGGCTCGTTCGACGCGAGCAATCCGCTGCCCTACGACGTGATAGTGGTGGACGAAACGTCGATGGTGTCGCTGGAGCAGATGGCGCTGCTGCTGGGCGCGATCGGTCGAGCAACCCGGCTCGTGCTCGTCGGGGACCCGAATCAGCTACGCAGCGTCGATGCGGGAGCGATTCTGGCGGACCTAGTAGCCAACGACCAGCTGCTGCCCGCCGAGGCAGTGGCGAAGCTGCGCCGCAACTACCGCAGCAACGCCGAGATCGGCGATCTGGCTCGCCTAATTGACGAGGGCGACGCTGAGGCCGCGCTCGACGCGCTGCGCAGGGCCCCCAACATCGACTTTGTGCCCTACACCGGACAGCCGATTGACGACCTGCCGCTGCGCGAGGAGGTCGTCCGCCAGGCGCGGGAAGTCGTTGGATGCGCTCAGGTCGGCGATGCGCGTGGCGCGCTCAAGGCCCTCGGCCGCCATCGGGTTCTCTGCGCGCACACCGTCGGGCCGTACGGAGTGGAGTACTGGGCCCGGGCGGCGCGAAGGATCATCGCGCGTGATCTACCGGGCTACGGTTCCTCGGCCCACTACATCGGGCAACCGCTGCTCGTCACGCGAAACTCCGACCGATTCAACAATGGTGACGTTGCGGTTCTCTGCCTGATCGACGGCCTGCAGGCCGCGGTCGAGCAGGGCAAGTCGGATCCCCTGATCGTTTCGCCCAGCCAGCTTGATGCCGCCCAGGATCTGCACGCGATGACCGTGCACAAGGCCCAGGGTGGGGGCTTCGACCGGGTGAGTGTGGTGCTGCCGCCCGTCGGGTCCCCCCTGGCCACCCGGGAGCTGCTGTACACGGCGGTGACGCGCGCCAAGTTGGGCCTGGTGTTGTACGGCACCGAGGCCGCTTTCGTGGAGGCGGTGCGCACCCCGGTGCGGCGTGCCTCCGGCCTGGCTGCCCGCTAACGCCTGCTCCGCGGATGCCGACGGTGTGACGTGGTGGCTCTGCGTACCAGTGCCTAACTGCGCACGGCGGCGATGGCCGCCGCCACACCCGCCAGGTTGGTGTCGTTGAGCGCGGCCACGCACAGCCTGCCCGCATCCGTGCCGTAGATGCCGAAGTCGGTGCGCAGCCTGCGCATCTGTTCGACGCTGAGACCCGAATAGCTAAACATGCCGCGCTGCTCGGCAATGAAACCCATGTCCGTTATGCCGTGTTCTGCGATGCCCGCAACCAGCTGGGTGCGCAGCTGGGCGATCCGCCCCCGCATCTGGGTGAGTTCGTCGGCCCACAGGCGGGTTAGCTCGGCGCTGCCCAACACTGTGGCCACGATGGCCGCACCGAAGGCGGGGGGATTCGAGTAGTTGGTCCGCGCGCAGATTTTCAGTTGGCTCAGCACTCTGCGTGCTTCGTCGGCGTCCCCTGCTACGGCGTGCAGCGCCCCTGTGCGTTGGCCGTACAGGCCGAAGGTCTTCGAGTATGAGGTGCTCAGCAGGAATGGCACCCCGACGGCTACCAGCTTCCCCACGACGGCACCGTCCTCTGTAACGTCAGCGCCAAACCCCTGGTAGGCCATGTCGATGAACGGGAACAGCCCGCGCTCCACCAGCAGGGCCACCACCTGATCCCACTGCTCGCTGGTGAGGTCGTAGCCCGTCGGGTTGTGACAGCACGCGTGCAGCAGGACAACGGTTCCCGCCTTGGCCTCGGAGAGTCGTCCCAGGAGTTGCTCGAATGCGATGCCCTTCCTCTGGGCGTCGTAGTACGGGTACGTGTCCACCCGGAATCCGGCTCGGGTGAACAGCGCTCTGTGGTTCTCCCAGCTGGGATCCGAGATCAGCACACTCGATTCCGGGCTGAGTTGGTGCAACAAGTCCGCGCCCACTTTCAACGCCCCGGTTCCGCCCAGGGTCTGCACGGTAGCGACGCGTTCCAGCGCCTCGGGCGGGAAAACCATGTCGCGTACGGCATTTCGGTAGTCCGCCAACCCGTCAATCGGCAGGTAGCCGTGCGGTTTGCCCAGGCCGACGTACTCCTCCTGCGCGCGCCGCACGGCAGCCATCAGCGGCAGCCGCCCACTCTCGTCCAGGTAGACGCCCACGCCAAGGTTCACCTTACCCACGTGCGGGTCGTTGTTGAAGGCTTCCGTCAGGCCGAGGATGGGATCGGCCGGGGCCAACTCGGCACGTTGAAGCAGGTTCATTACTCGCCTCCTATGAGATGCTCAGGCTCAGCCTAGTCGCTCCAGCGCACAATGGAAGGGATCAGCCAACTGCAGGAGGAGGGGTCACGTGGAAGTTCGCTTCGGTGAGTCGCGCCGCTCAACCATCGGTGTCGAGTGGGAACTGGCCATCATCGATGCCTCCACTCTCGAACAGGTCCCGGGTGCGGGCTACCTTTTGGATAGGGTGCAGGACCCGGAGAATGGCCCGATTCGGGGCGAGTTTCTCGACTCCATGGTCGAACTCGTCACGGGAGTGCACACCCGGGTGGCGGACGCCGAACGGGAACTTACGGAGTTGCTGCACCAGGTCCTGGGCTGGCTGGCCCCGCACGGACTCACTGTGCTGCCGGTGGGAGCGCACCCTTTTTCCGACCCAACTAAGCAAAGGCTGCGGGACAAGCCGCAGTATCGGCGCGTTGCCGAGCGCAACGCCTGGTGGGGCCGCCAGATGGCCGTCAACGGCACACACGTGCACGTGGGTGTGACGGATCGGGAGATGGCGATCAAGTTGACCTCCATCCTGGCTAAGTTTGGCTGCTACTTCATTGGGCTCACGGCATCCAGCCCGTTCTGGCTGGGTGAAGACACCGGCTTCGCCTCGCAACGCACCATGCTGTTTCAGCAATTGGCCACCAATGGTGCACCGGAGCCGCTGACCAGCTGGGCGCAATACGAGCGATTCTTGACAGATTTGCACGACAACGGGGTGATTGAGAGTCCGGGAGAGTTGCGGTGGGATGTTCGGCCGAGCCCTTGGGGCACCGTCGAGAATCGGCTGATGGATTCCGTCCCGACGCCGTGGGAGCTCGGCGCGGTTGCAGCGTTCAGCCAGTGCCTTGCCGAGAAAGCCCTGCGCGACTTGGAGCACGACACCCGAGCTGACTCGCTGCCCCACTGGGTGATGCGAGAGAACAAGTGGCGTGCCGCGCGCTACGGCCTGGACGCGGATGTGTTGACTCCGCGCCCCGACCAGCGCATTACTAAACTCGGCGCCGGCATCCGGTTCTGGTTCGACGAAGTAACCCGGATCGCGGAGGAGCTTGGCTGCCGGGAGGAACTGGAACGCCTACGCCTGCTCCTCGATGGTGGCCCCAGCTATGTCCGCCAACGCCGCGTCTGGGGCGCTACAGGCAGTGTGCACGATATGGTTCGGCACATCGTAGATGAGGTTGAAGGCGGCCGCCCCATCCCCTAGGAGGAAATAGTGAAGCCCTTCCTGCTGCTCAGCCATCGCCCGGAAGATGTCGAGGCACAACGCGAATACGACGACATCGCTCGCTTCGCTGGCCTCGGCAGCGGCCAATTGGAACAGCTACGGTTGGAACAGACGTCCTGCGGGATCAACCTCGACCGCTACAGCGGTATCTTCATCGGCGGCGGGCCATTCAACGCCTCAGACCGGGAGAAGTCCCCACTACAGGTCCGTGTCGAGATTGACCTCGTCGAGGTGGCCCGCCGGGCCATCGAACTCGATTACCCGCTGTTCGGGCTTTGCTACGGCATGGGCATTCTGGCCTTGGCCACCGACGCGGTGGCGGACAGGTCCTATGGGGAGAACGCCTCCGCGCCGTGGTTGGAGATCACCGACGAGGGTGCGCGGGATCCGCTGCTAACGCAGCTGCCCCGCCGGCTTCGGGCCTTCACCGGGCACAAGGAAGCGATGAGCGTCGCGCCCAGCGACGCCACCGTGCTGGTGACCGGTGAGGCATGCCCCATCCAGATGGTCCGGCTCGGCGAGAACGTGTACTCCACCCAGTTCCATCCGGAGTTGGACGCGGACTCGCTGGCGAATCGACTGCTGGCCTACCAGCACTGCGGATACTTCCCACAGGGAGAGGTAACCCAGACCGTCAGCTGGGCTCGCTCGACGAAAATCGGCGGGGAGGTCCACCTGATCCTCCGCCGATTCGTCGAGCGCTACGCCCGTTAGGGCCCGCCACGGAGGTAACACCGGGCTGTGGCGTATCGGATCGCCACAAGAGCCCCCACCCAGCTTGGCCCCGCACAGCGGGGTAACAGGTGGCCGCTGAGCGCCCAGCCGGGCGGTCCCGGGGCATCCCCGCCTCGGGATCGCCTTCGTAACAGGCCCTAGTCGAGGTAGTCGCGCAACACCTGGGACCGCGACGGATGGCGCAACTTGCTCATCGTCTTGGACTCGATCTGGCGGATACGTTCCCGCGTGACCCCGTAGACCTTGCCGATCTCATCCAGGGTCTTCGGCTGCCCGTCGGTGAGGCCGAATCGCATGCTCACCACGCCGGCTTCGCGCTCCGACAGCGTGTCCAGGACTTCGTTCAGCTGCTCCTGCAACAGGGTGAAGTTGACTGCGTCAGCGGGCACGATGGCCTCGGAGTCTTCGATGAGGTCACCGAACTCTGAGTCGCCGTCCTCGCCGAGAGGGGTGTGCAGCGAGATCGGCTCACGGCCGTACTTCTGCACCTCGATGACCTTCTCCGGGGTCATGTCGAGTTCGATCGCGAGTTCCTCCGGGGTCGGTTCCCGACCGAGATCCTGCAGCATCTGCCGCTGGACCCGGGCCAGCTTGTTGATCACTTCGACCATGTGCACCGGTATGCGGATGGTGCGAGCCTGGTCTGCCATGGCTCGGGTGATGGCCTGCTTAATCCACCAGGTGGCGTAGGTGGAGAACTTGTAGCCCTTGGTGTAATCGAACTTCTCCACGGCCCGGATGAGGCCCAGGTTGCCCTCCTGGATCAGATCGAGGAAGAGCATTCCGCGGCCTGTGTAGCGCTTGGCCAGGGACACCACAAGGCGAAGGTTGGCCTCCAGCAGGTGGTTCTTGGCCCGACGCCCATCCTCCATAATCCAGTAGTAGTCGTCGTAGTCCTCGGGGCTGACCGGCGCTCCCTCGCCTGCCAGCGCTTCCTCGGCGAACAGCCCAGCCTCGATCCTCTTGGCCAACTCGACCTCTTCGACCGCGTTCAGCAGCGCAACCTTGCCGATCTGCTTCAAGTAGTCCTTCACCGGGTCCGCGGTGGCGCCGGCCGAAACTACCTGCTGCTCGGGCTCGTCTGCGTCGTCGGAATCGGAGATGGCGAATCCCTCGTCCTCAACGAGTTCCTTCTCGACCTCGGCCTCAGCCGCCTCGTTGAAGTTGGAGTCGTCTACCTCGTCCAGCGAACGCTTCTTGCCGCCGACGGTCATGATCAGGTCGTCACCTTCCTTGTCCGCCTTGGAGATGTGCACCTCCCCCGCCATGACCTGAGCGAGGGTCGGCTCCTCCGCAAGCGCCTCGTCCTCCGCGGTGGTGGGTTTGGTTGCGACAGATTCCTTCTTGGTCGCGCTCTTGCGTGGGGCACGCCTCGGGGTCTCCCCCACGGCCGCTCCTGTGGAGCGCCGGGTGGTCTTGGTGCCCTCGGATTCCGCCTTGGCCGTGGTCTTGCGCGGGGCGCGCTTCGCCGTAGCCCCCTCCACAGGTTTGGCCGCGCGTCGGGTGCCCTTTCGCGGTGTCGCCTCTGTCTCACCACCGCCGGCCGCCGTTTTGCGCGGCGCTCGCTTCGGGGCCGCCGCAGCAGATCCCTCTGATGGCCTCGTCGCTTCCTCGGCCGCTCGCGCGCGCGTCCTCGGCTGGTCGCCATTCTCGCCAGTATGAACCGTCCTGCGGGTTCGTGGCGTCTTCGCGGCTGCGGTGGTCTTCGCCTTAGGGGAATCAGGCACGGGCTTCCTCCGGATTTTGGGCAGACAACATCCCGGACTGGTCAAGGGACGCACTCCCATCTTTGCACTTGAGCACGGGATAAGCAACCGAGGGTCAGAGCTTCGGGGGAACAGTTCATCGGGTTCGGGAACTTTCTGCTCGCTCCGGGCGTTTGTTTGAGCGACAGGCTGCGAAAGGAACTTCAATGAGCACCGCACGAAGCCATGACGGAATCGACGGCAAGGACACCGTCGGACAGTATCTGGACGAGATCGCCCGCACACCGCTGCTGACGGCGTCTGAGGAGGTGGAGTTGGCCAAGACCATCGAGGCCGGACTCTTCGCGCAGCAGGTGCTGGACGGCAAGGTCGTCACCGACGCGGACGCCACCGTCACGGAGCTGGAGGAGATCGTTCACGAGGGACAGTTTGCGATGCAACGTTTCGTCAAGGCCAACCTCCGCCTCGTAGTCTCCGTCGCTCGCAAGTACGGCCGGGCTCAGATGCCGCTGCTCGACTTGATCCAGGAGGGTAACACTGGCCTCATCCGAGCTGTGGAGAAGTTCGACTACGTGAAAGGCTTCAAATTCTCCACCTACGCCACCTGGTGGGTGCGCCAGGCCATCTCCCGCGGCATCGCTCAGCAGGGGCGGATCGTCAGACTCCCAGTACACGTGGCGGAGCAGGTGAACCAGGTTTCTGCGGTGCGCCGCAACCTGGAGCGCAAGCTGGGGCGCGATCCCGAGGTGGCGGAAATCGCCGCCGAGCTCGGCCTCGACGAGGCGCGCGTCGTAGAACTCACCCGCTTTGCCCGCGAGCACGTCTCGCTCGACGCGCCAGTCGACGCCGACGGGGACACCTCCCTCGGTGACCTGATCGCCCGCGACGTCGCCCCCGGCCCTGACGAGATGGTGCTCGATGAAGAGGAACGGGCGCGGATCGACGCCATGCTCGACGGGCTCGACGAGCGCTCCCGCGACGTGGTGCGTCGCCGCTACGGGCTCCTCGATGGGAGGCAAGCCAAGCTGGCCGATATCGGAACCCACTGGGGGATCACGGCTGAGCGAGTCCGCCAGATCGAGCGGTTGGCCCTGGCCAAGATGCGCGAACGCGTCGGATTGGCCGCGTAGGCGCCGTAGGGTGGGTGGTGTGAACGCTACCCACCCTTTCCATGATCTCGATGAATATGTTTCACTGCCCCGGCTGACGGGCCTCGCGCTCAGCCCAGACGGTAGGCGGCTGATCCTGAGCGTGAACCAACTCAACGTGAAACGAACCGGATACGACGCTGTGCTGTGGCAACTGGACCCAACCGGGAACCTCCCACCGCAGCAGCTGACCAACCCTGCGCCCGGGGAGGCCATCGTCGGGCTGCACGGAGAAAACCTATTCTTCACCGCGAAACGAGAGATTCCCGCTGCCGGCGACGAACCACCCAGCGAAACCACCACAGCGCTGTGGTGCCTCCCGTCCCGCGGAGAAGCCCGAGTCGCCTGCCAGCGCGACGGCGGCTTCGAGTTCATGAGCACCGGACGCGAAACCGACCATGTGCTACTGGGGGTGAGAATGTTCCCCGGCACAAACAACGACGAGGAGGATGCCGCCAAACGAACCGCCCGAGCCAAGCGGAAGATCAACGCGCTGCTGCACACGGGCGCCGGCGTCCGATTCTGGGACCACGACATCCCGGGAGAATACGTTCGCCTCCGCATCGGACGGGTGAGGGGAACCGAGATCGTCGATCTGCGCGAACTAAGCGGCGACGTCGGGCGCGGAATCGAGAATGCTCAGCTGAGCGATGACGGTCAGTGGGGCGCTGTCCAATGGCTGGTCGCCGAACCCCAAGGCCGATTCACACATATCCTGCGCCTCTACGACCTCGCCTCCGGCGAGGTGAGAGACCTCAGTTGCGCACCCGGGGCGCACTACGAGGGCATGGTTTTCACTCGGACGGGAACACTGTTTTCCGTCGAACGGGACAGGACCTGTCCCGATCGCCCCGCCGATTGCCGCGTCGTGGCCTTCGACCTGGCCAGCGGCGCCAAGAGTGTGATAGCCCCCGACTGGGACCGCTGGCCGAGCGTGCATGCCTGCACCGCCGACGGCGCCACGGTATTCGTCACCGCCGACGACGACGGCGAGCGCCCGATCTTCGCGCTCGACACCACCACCGGCGCTGTCCGACGGCTCACCGATCACGGCGAGTTCAGCTCAGTTTCACTCAGCCCGGACGAACGCACCCTCTATGCTCTGCGCAGCGCCCTGGATTGCCCGGGGGAGGTGCTGGCCATAGACGTTGACGGCGGCGTGGGCACCGTGCTGACTTCACCAGTCAGCTACCCGACGCTGCCCGGAAGGTTGGAGCGAGTGTCGACCACCGCCATAGACGGTGCACGAGTCCCGGGATGGCTGGTGCTTCCGGAGCAGGCCAACGCCGAACACCCGGTTCCACTGACGCTCTGGGTGCACGGCGGACCGTTGGCAAGCTGGAACGGATGGAGTTGGCGCTGGTGTCCCTGGCTGCTGGCCTCCCGCGGCCAAGCAGTTCTGCTGCCCGACCCCGCGCTCTCCACCGGCTACGGCCTCAGCTACATCGAACGCGGCTGGTCAAGGTGGGGAGCGGAACCATACACCGACGTCCTGACGCTGACCGACGAGGCGGAGAGCCGGGCCGACATCGCTGATGGGCTGACCACCATGATGGGCGGCTCCTTCGGCGGCTACATGGCCAACTGGATCGCCACCCACACAGATCGCTTCCGTGCGATCGTCTCGCACGCCTCGCTGTGGGATCTGGAGGCCTTCATCGGAACCACCGATTTCCCGGCCTACTGGATGGACTCGTGGCGGCCGGAACTCTTGGCGGAGCACTCGCCGAAACGCTTCGCGCACCAAATCCGCACCCCCATGCTGGTGATCCACGGCGATCGCGACTACCGGGTACCCATCAGCGAAGGGCTCTCACTGTGGTGGTCGCTGGTCAGCGGATTCGAGGGGGAACCCGACGAGCTGCCGCACCAATTCCTGTACTACCCCGAGGAAAACCACTGGGTGCTCAGCCCACAGCACGCGAAGGTCTGGTACGAAACAGTGCTAGAGTTCCTGGCCGCCGCACGCGAGGGGCGACGGCCCGCTCGCCCGGACCTATTGTGAACAGCTCACAGGAGTCGAATTAGCCCCTCCTGGCCGCAGGAAGCGATGGTGACCCCGTTCTGATAGAGACGGCCGCGGCTGAATCCGCGCGCCCCCGCCGCCGACGGAGAGATCATGTCGTAGAGCACCCACTCGTCAACCTTGACCGGGCGGTGGAACCACATCGCATGATCGATTGACGCCGACTGCAGCCTGGGCGACATCAGTTGAATCTTGTGCGGGATCACGGTGACAGCCAGCAGCGTCATGTCCGAAAGGTAGGCGAGCACAGCGTTGTGCAGCAGCGGGTCGGGCGGCATCTCGCCACGAGTACGCACCCACACCCGCATGTTCGCTCCCCGCTCGTCTACCGAGGGCTCGGTGGCGAGCCGCACGTCGAGCGCATCCCACTCGTTGATCAGTTCCAAGTGGCTGCCGAACTGCTCCTCCAGCACCGCTCGCAGCGCCGGCGCGTCCGCGGCGGGGGTCACGTCGTCCCACGGCTGTCGTGCGCTGTGCTCTAAGCCGGGTTCTGCCTCCTGAAAAGAGGCGTTCAGCTGGAAGATGATCTTCCCGAACTGCTTGGTGACCACCCGGCGTGCCGAGAAGGTGGAGCCGTCACGCAGCGCCTCCACCTCGAAACGCAGCGGCTCCTCGGGCGATCCCGGCCGCAGGAAGTAGGCGTTCAGCGAATGGACGCAGCGATCCTGAGGCACCGACCTGGCCGCCGCGACGAGGGTCTGGGCCAGTACCTGGCCGCCGAACAGTCGTTGGAAGTAGGTGTCGGGTTGCGGGCCCTCCCACAAGCCGTCATCGATTTGCGTCAGATCGAACAGGGAAATCAGTCCGGGTACATCTTTTGGCACCCGGCCATCATGACACTTCGCGGGTAACGCCGCGACCGTTTTGTGCGGCTAGCCACCAACCAGCGCCATCGCTTTGCGGATGCGCTTGGCAGAAACGGACTGTGCGGTGCGCAGGCGCTGGGCGAATACACTGACCCGGAACTCCTCAATAAGGAACGCGATCTCCTCCACCTCTTCGCTCAACGCGCCCTCGGGCTGGCGCGACAGCAGGTCGTCGTACTCATCCTCGATCGCATCCACTTCCTCGCGGAGCCGGGCGTCGCGCCTCGGATCCTGGTGGGCCGCCAACGCCCGCATCCTCGCCGCTTCGAGATAACGCGGCAGGTGAGCGAACCAGGGATCCGGTGTGCAGCTGATGAACTTGTCGAACAGCAGATTGTCCAACTGGCGTTTGATGTCGGCCGCCACCTCGGCCGCCACACTGGGCAGTACCAGCCGAGTAGCGGTGGCGTGACCCAGTGCCTTGGCCGCGACCCGCACCACCCGCTGGGTCCGCTCGGCGGCATCCTGACGGACCGCCGCGGCCAGCCTGGCGTACGCGGCCTCGTCTCGCACATCGGCCGCCGGCCCCAGCTCCTCAGACAGCTGCGCGCTAGCTTTCAGCCAAGCGTCGTTCAACAGTGCAGGCACGCTAGGGTATGGGCAATCGCCCAGCGCGAGCTTCTCATCACGCGTCAGATGAGCCACCACCCAGCGCGTGGGATCCGGGTTGGTGCACACGAGCAGGCGCGCGATGCCCTGCGCATGTGAACGCTCCGCCCGAGCCGCGCTCTCCAGCACGCCGCTCCCCACGCAGTCGCCCTCGTCGATCAGCGCTGGGTAGCCCTGAACCCCGGCGCCCAGGTTCGTGCTGCGGGGCAGCGTCGGGAAGGTCCAGGAGCGTTGCCCAGTGGCTCTCAGCCCGCCCGAAGAGCGGGTTAGCCGCTGGGCAACCTTGTTGGACAATCTTGTCTGCAGTTCGCCCAGGTCCTCTCCGCGGGCCACCTCGCGCCCGCGGTCCGTGACGACGAACTGGAACCGCAGATGCGGCGGCAACCGGTCCGGGCGCCACTCATCCCCCACCACGACCCCGGTGAGTCGGGTCAACGCGCTGCCGAGCGCGGCTGGAAACGACCCCACGCCCAGTTCGCCGCGCCGGGCTAGCTCGTCGAGGGCACGACGCGCGAAGTCGGGGGCGGGAACGAAGTTAGTGCGTAGTTGTTTGGGCAGGCTTCGGATCAGTTCCGTCGCCAGCTCCTGCCTGAGACCCGGCACCAACCAGCTGAACTCGTTGCCCGCCAACCCTGTGAGCTGTTCTAGCTTGATTCTCACCGATGCGCCGTCGTCCGACCTCCCCGGGGCGAACACGTAGCTCACGGGCAACTGGGCGGAGCCTGCGGCAAACCGCTCTGGAAAGTCGTCCGCACGAACATCGTCGGCGCTGATGCAATCGTCAACGGTGAGCAGCGGCCAGCGGTCCTTGGGCGTCTCACGCAGCCACTTGTCCAAGGTGGCGCCGGACAGCACGTCGTTGGGCAGCCGCTCCGCATAGAGCCGGAACAGTTCCTCGTCGGAGATCAGCAACTCCGGGCGACGCATTCGGTCGACCAACTTGCCGGCCTGCCGCAGCGTCCTGGCGTTTGCATCCACGAGCCTGTTTCGCGCCAGCTCGCCCTCCACCAGGCCAGTCTGGATGAAGATCTCCCGCGCCTGGTCAGGGTTGCTCCTGCCGTAGTTGACCCGCCTGCCTGCGATCAGCACCACGCCGTAAAGCGACACCTTCTCGCTGGCCACGACGGTTCCCGAGTCTGTGTCGAACCGGGGCTCGGACAGGGTGCGAGTGACCAGGTTGCCCGCCACCTGCTCCACCCATTCCGGCGAGACCTCGGATACTGTACGCGCCCAGAGTCTCGTCGTCTCCACCAACTCGAAGGCCACCAGGGTGGGCGGCGGTGAGCCGGCCAACATGGACCCGGGCTGGATCGAGAACCGGGCGCCCCTCGTTCCTTGGTATTCGGTGATCGGGCGGCGCCTGCCTTTGGCGGGCGCCTTCGCTGACAGCTGCGTGCCGATGTTGCCGAGCAGCCCCGCGAGCAGCGAGCGCAGCACGTCGGGCGTCGAGCCTGAGCTACGCGTGTCGAGATCTAACTCCCCCGCCACCTCGCGCAGCTGGCTCACCAGCTCTTCCCATTCCCGGTAACGCACATAATGCAGGAACTCTTCCCGACACAGTCTACGGAAGCTGTTGCCGCTCAGCTCGCTTCGCTTCGCGCGCAGATACCGCCAGATCCTCAGCAGAACCGTGAAGTCGCCTCCATCCGGGGCGCCCTGCGTCTCCTCGTCCGACCAGAACCTGCGATGCAGTTCGTCGGCGCGCTGCTGATGTTCAAGAGGGCGCTCACGCACGTCGGCGATCGTCAGACCCGCGACGATGACGAGCACTTCCTTCAGACAACCCCGTCTCCCCGCCTCCAGCAAGATCCGGCCCAGGCGCGGATCCACCGGCATCCGGGCCAGCTTGCGGCCAATCCCGGTGAGGCTGATCGGCTCGCCACCCCTGCGCGGGCGCAACGCACCCAGCTCATTCAAGACCCGGATGCCATCGTTGATGTGAGTCGTGTTGGGGGCCTCGACGAATGGGAACCGGTCGATCTCCCCCAGACCCGCCTGCGCCATCAGCAGGATCACGGTGGCTAGGTTGGTGCGCAGGATCTCCGGATCCGTGAACTTCGGACGAGACAGGTAGTCCTCTTCCGAGTACAACCGGATCGCCACTCCTGGCCCGACGCGGCCACAGCGGCCTGCCCGCTGGTTGGCCGACGCCTGGCTGACCGGCTCGATTGGCAGGCGCGTCACCTTGGTGCGGGCCGAGTAGCGCGAAATCCGCGCGTTCCCGGCGTCCACCACGAACCGAATGCCGGGCACCGTCACCGACGTTTCAGCGACGTTGGTGGCCAGCACCACCCTGCGGGATCGGTGGGGCTGGAAGACGCGGGATTGATCGCCGGCAGACAGCCGCGCGAACAACGGAGTCGTCTCAAGTCCGGAAATCTTCAGCTGATCGATCGCGTCCGCCGCGTCGCGGATCTCCCGTTCGCCGCTCAGGAAGACCAGGATGTCCCCTGTCGGGAACTCCCGCACGATTTCACCCACTGCGGCCGCCACCTGGTCGATCTCGTCTTCGTTCTCCGCTGGTTCGCGATAACGCACTTCAACGGGATACGTCCGGCCGCTGACTTCTACGATGGGGGCGTCATCGAAGTGCTGCGAGAAGCGTTGAGTGTCGATGGTCGCGGAGGTCACGATCACCCGCAGCTCGGGCCGTTCGGGCAACAGCTGCTTGAGGTACCCCAGCAGAAAGTCAATGTTCAGACTACGCTCGTGGGCTTCGTCGATGATCACCGTGTCGTAGCGGCGCAGCTGCCGGTCGTGCACGAGTTCGTTGAGCAGGATGCCGTCAGTCATCAGCTTGATCCGGGTGGTACGGCCCGCTGCCTTGGTGAAGCGCACCTGGTAGCCGACGAAGTCGCCCAGCCTCGTCTCGCATTCTGTGGCGATTCGTTCCGCCACGGTGCGCGCAGCCAGCCGGCGGGGCTGCGTGTGTGCTATACGTTCCCGGCCCGCCATGAGGCAGATCTTCGGCAGCTGCGTGGTTTTGCCTGACCCCGTCTCGCCCGCGATCACCACCACTTGGTGGTGCCTGATCAACTCCGCGATCCGCTCGGCCTGTGCTGCGATCGGCAGCTCAGCCGGGATGGCGAGGCGCGTCACGCGGCCACGTAGAGCGGGCAGAGCGAGTGCGCCATAAGTCCGCGCATCAGGCCGCCCAACTGCACTCCGGGGAAAGCTGAGTCGCTGATACCCAGCACGAGCAGGTCGTAGTTCTTGGAGCGGTTGACGAACTCGTTGATTGGGCTGTCCGCCACCACCACGATCTCGTATTCCACCTCGGGGAAGCGCTCGCCGATCGGCTCAGCCACCGCGGTGAGCCCGCCTTCAGCGAACTGGATCTGCTCCTGTAGTTGCGCCGGGGAGAGCTTGGGGCCGAAGATGCCGACCGGCGGTTGGATCACATGCACGATCTCCAGCTTCGATTTGTGCAGTGTGGCCTGGCGGAAACCTGCCTCCAGCGTGACCTGCGCCCCCGGGGTGGTGTTTACGCCAACACCGATCAGGCGCTTGTCGCCCACATCGTCGGGATTGGCCGCTGCGGAGATCACGACGACGGGGCAAGCCGCATTCGCCACCACCGCCACAGAGGTGGAACCGACAAACATCCGCTCAAGTCCGCTCGCGGCCCGCCTACCCATCACAACGAGCGCCGCGACCTCGCTCAGCCGCGACAACACCCCACTGGGCGTACCCATGAGCACCTCGGTGCGAATCCGATCCTCGGGCATCCCGTTTGCCATGGCGTGCCGTTTCGCCGCCTCGTTGGCCGCCATGCCTGCCTCGTGCAGCACCTCAGGGTCGTACATAACCCCCCAAGCGCCTGCCATGAGTGTGTCATCCACGGCGTTCGCGAGCAGCAACTCGGCTCCGATCAGCTGTGCGATACCCGCGCCGTACTTGACCGCCCGCAGCCCGTCCTCGCTGCCGTCCACCCCGACGACAACCAGCTCATTCTCGCTCATGTCGGCGTCTCCTAACTCCCGAGATAACTCGCCCGGAAAGCTGATCCGGGACAATCATGACAGCAATTTTACGCCCGTCGTCCAGCCAGGTTACGGAGGGAAACTCTCCTTCGGCTACCTGGGCGCTTCCCTTCACCAGCACCGTCCAACCGACCGCCGATTCGCAATCGATGTCGTCCACCTGGAAGGAGACGCGCTGCCCCGTCACCTCCATGAGAGGCGATCCTTCCGCAGTGTGGAAAATGATCCGATCATCCACCAGTTGATAATTGACGGGCACGACGACGATCCCCTCCTGCGCGAGCCACGCCACGCGGCCGACATCAGCGTCACCCAGCAGTTCCAGGCACTCCTGTGCGGAAAGCCGCACGAAATACGTTTCGTCTTCGTACATGGTCGCAAGTCTAGGGCCTGTTTCGGCAACCCCGCTGGGGAGAGAAGGCTCCGTGTGGGGCGAACCGGTCCTCAGCCCTTGCCTCTCGCACCCGACATACAGAACAACTCGGTGCTCGGCGAGGGCCAGGCCCCGATCTGGCATACCGAAGACCGATAGCTACCGGGGCAGGATTCAGTGTTCAGCTGGGACCAAAGGTAGTTCGCCCGCCAAGCTTTGCTGCCAGGTCATCGTCAATACCATCCGCTATCTGCGCGATGATCTTCAATGCGAAATCCATGTGCGCCGGGACAAAAGGTTTGGCCGGAACCGACAACTGCACGTACACCCGGTCACGATGCAGGGCGAAACGTCCATAGCGGCTCTCCACGTTCAGATCGTTGAGCACCTCGCAGGTGCGTGACCGCCCCGAAACATCGTGCACAAGTGGTGAGAAGAGCACCACCTCAGCCGCGTCAGGGGTGGAGCGCAGGAAGACCATCGTCGACCCGACGCGGATAGCGACGTCCCCCTCCGGATCCCGCAGCGCGGGATGCCTGAACAGCCGCTCCAGGTGCGCGTCGATCAGTTCGTCCAACTCGCGACGCCCCTTAGGCATCACCGCAACCTCCTCCGGCCGCAGCTGCTCTGGGGTGTGCCAGGACACGAAACCGCTCAGCACCTCCTTCAGGTGGTCCGGCTCCAGAAAAACCGGATGAATCACGTCGAACACCTGCCGCATGGTGGCGGTAGTGAGTACGGCGAGAAAGCCAGTCTCCTCCTGGTCGCACTCGGCGACGATGTCGCCGTCGTCGCGAACCGTCCAGCCGAGCTTCGCCAGAAGAGGCAGCTCATCCTGAGCAGGATCCGTGGTTCCCGGCGCAGTGAGGCCACTAACCACGTGAGCAGAGACCCGCTGATCTGCCGCAGAGAAGCGGATGGCAGGCACCTCACCGGAGACGAGACCGCGCGCGACCGAGATTGTGAGGTCCGAGGACTGGTCCATGACGGACAGCACCTCCGCCAGGTTTGCGGTGAACTGCATCCAGGCGCTGGAAGTGGCGGAGTCGATATCGAAGTTCTCTAGGTCCATGGTGGCCTCCTCGGAAGCCAACCTAGCAGCATCCAGGCCACCGAGAGCATCGGGTTACAATGCTGCTGTGCATATTGTTTTGCCTCTCGAAGCGCAGTGGTGGAACCCGATGTCCTGGACTGAGGCGCCACTTGCGCTCGTGGTTGGCGCGCTCTGGCTCATCTCCATGCTTCGATCCAACGGAACCTATTGGATCGGGCGCATGGTCGCACGCGGCACAGGGCAGAGCAGGTGGCGAGGGTTGCTGGAGTCTCGACACTATCGTCGCGCACAGAACTGGCTGAACCAATGGGGGCCATTGGCGGTGGTCATGTGTTTCCTCACCATTGGCTTGCTGACCATGGTCAATCTCGCCGCCGGCATCACCCGCATGAGCCTACCGCGCTACTTGGTTTCGGTTTCCATTGGATGCCTCATCTGGGCGATGATTTACGGAACCGTCGGTTTCATCGGATTCGTAGCCATCGCCAAACTCTGGGAGCTCTCCCCAGCGTCAGTCCTCGGCCTTAGCGCCCTGCTCGTTGGAGCGGTCTGCTACCTGTGGTTCAGCAGCAGGCGCCGCCGCAGCATGGCGGCCGCCCAGGCGTGACTCAGATATCCTGCCGTCTGGCGGCCCCCTTGTCCGCGGATTGCGCCAGCGCCCCGTAGATCTGCAGCGCGCGCGACACACTTCGCTCCCGATTGGCCGGACGCCATCCTCGCTCATCCTGCTTCACCCGCCTGGCGAACAACTCCTCGTCGCTCACGTTAAGGGTAATCGTGCGGTTCGGGATCGAAACAGTGATTGTGTCTCCGTCTTGGACCAGGCCGATCGCCCCACCTGAGGCAGCTTCCGGAGACACGTGTCCGATAGACAGTCCGGAGGAGCCACCGGAGAATCGACCATCCGTGATGAGCGCGCACTTCGGGCCCAGGCCGACCCCCTTTAGATAGGACGTGGGATACAGCATCTCTTGCATCCCCGGTCCGCCTTTGGGGCCCTCGTAGCGCACGACGACGAAGTCTCCCTCGCTGACACGCCCGCCCAGGATCGCGTCCACGGCTTCCGTTTCCGACTCCGTCACCACAGCGGTTCCGGTAAATTCCCACTGGTGCTCCGGGACCCCCGCAGTCTTCACTATGGCACCGTCCGGCGCCAGATTGCCCTTCAGCACAGCCAGCCCACCGTCCACGGTGTAGGCATGCCCAAGCGAACGGATGCAGCCGCCCTGAGCGTCGGTGTCCAGCGTCTCCCACCGGTTCGTCGTGGAAAAAGCCTCGGTGGTACGAACTCCCCCGGGCGCTGCGTGGAACAGCTCCACCGCCTCTGGCAGCGGCTGGGCACCTCGGATGTCCCAGCGAGTCAGCCACTCGTCGAGGCTCCCGGAATGAATCGAGTGCTGCGCAGCCAGCTTTCCACCCCGATGCAGTTCGCCGAGCAGCGCCGGGATTCCCCCTGCACGGTGCACGTCCTCCATGTGGTACCGCTCCGAGTTCGGCGCCACCTTCGCCAAGCAGGGCACTTCACGGCTGATCGCGTCGATGTCATCCATGGTGAAATCGACGCCCGCTTCCTGAGCCGCAGCCAGCAGATGAAGTACGGTGTTCGTGGATCCCCCCATGGCGACGTCCAACTTCATCGCGTTCGCGAAGGCTTCCTTAGTGGCGATGTTTCTCGGCAGGATGGATTTATCCTCGGTTGCGTAGTAGCGGTGGGCCAACTCGACCACCAGTTTCCCTGCCTGGGTGAACAAACCCTTACGCGCCGCGTGTGTGGCCAGAGTGGAGCCGTTACCCGGCAGCGCGAGGCCGATTGCTTCCATCAAGCAGTTCATCGAATTGGCGGTGAACATCCCGGAGCAGGAGCCGCACGTCGGACAGGCGTTGGCCTCGATCCGGCCCAACTCGGCATCGGAGACCGCGTCGTCAACGGAGGCGTACATGGTGTGTACCAGGTTCAGGTTGGTGGTGACGCTGCCGTCGTCGCGCACCACCGCTTTCCCGGCTTCCATCGGGCCGCCGGAGACGAACACCGTCGGGATGTTCAGCCTGAGCGCGGCCAGGAACATGCCGGGCGTGATTTTGTCACAGTTGGAGATACACACCAGCGCGTCCGCACAGTGTGCATTCACCATGTACTCGATGGAGTCTGCGATCAATTCGCGGCTAGGCAGCGAATAAAGCATCCCGCCGTGCCCCATCGCGATACCGTCATCCACGGCGATGGTGTTGAACTCACGACCGACGCCGCCCGCCGAGGCGATCGCGTCGCTCACCAACCGCCCCATGTCGCGCAGGTGAACGTGCCCCGGGACGAACTGGGTGAAGGAGTTCGCGACGGCGATGATTGGTTTGCCAAAGTCGTTCTCTGTCATCCCGGTCGCCCGCCAGAGGGCGCGGGCACCAGCCATGTTTCGACCGTGGGTGCTGGTTCTGGATCTCAGTTCTGGCACGCTGTCTCCTGGAAATGTCGGGGGCACTAGCCCGAAAGACTAGTGCCCCCGAAGCGGAAATGTTGACTCCTGCTCAACCCTTGACCGCCCCAGCGGCCAGGCCAGACTGCCAGAAGCGCTGCAGAAGCAGGAACAGGATCACAAGCGGAATGACGCCAAGCAGCGCACCCAGCATGACGGCGCCCTTATCGGGGTCGAAGTAGGACATCATGCCGTACAGACCTTGGGTGACCGGCTTGAGTTGGTTGTCATTCAGCATCATCAACGGCAGCAGGAAGTTGTTCCACGTGGCCACGAAGATGAACAGGAAGATCGTCACCATGGCCGGGGCAAGTAGCCTGAGCACCATCGTGAAGAAGATGCGGAACTCTCCCGACCCGTCGATGCGCGCCGCCTCCAGTAGCTCCGTCGGAACCGACGATTCTGCGTAGACGCTCCCCAGGAAGACCCCGAATGGGCTGACCATCGATGGGATGAGAATCGCCCAGACGGAGTTCGTCAGACCGATCGACTGGAACATTACGTAGAGCGGAATGGTGAGCAGGGCCACTGGCATGAGCAGGCCGCTCATGATCACACCGAGCATTGCCTTCCTTCCGGGGAAGGCGAACTTCGCCAGGGCATAGCCGCAGGCCACGGAAAGCAGCGTGCCAAGCACGGCAGAGGTGGTGGCATAGAACAGGGAGTTCAGCACCCAGCGCGGGAATAGCCCCTGGGTAACGCCCATGAGGCTGTCCCAGTTTTCCGCCCAGTTGAGTTCGCCGAAAGCAAAGCCACCCGTCCTGATCAAGTCGCTGTTGTTCTTCGACGAGGCGACGATCATCCAGACGATGGGCAGCAGGAAGTACAACCCCACGAAAGCCAGCAGCACCTGGGTCAGCAGGCGCGAGGAGAGCTTCGGCGCGATCGAACGCGGCGGAACACCTTCCTTGGACGGGCGGAAGCCACGAATCGTTGACTCGGTCACGTTAGTCCACCTTTCGCTGAACCATGAAATAAACCACTGCGAGGACCCCCGCGATCAGCGCCATCAGGATGGAAACTGCCGACGCCGGACCGGCCCCACCGTCCAGGCGATAAAGGACGTCGAAGGTCATGGTCATCGGCGTATACTCCGCTGTCATCCACGGGGCTTGGGTGCGCAGTACGGTGGGTTCGTTGAACAGCTGGATCGTGCCGATGATCGACAGCAGCACCGCGAGCAGCGCCGCGCCGCGAACCATGGGGATCTTGATCTTGGTGGTTATCTGCCAGCCGGAGGCACCGTCGATCCGCGCGGCCTCATAGAGATCATGAGGAATGGCCTGCAGCGCGGCCAGGAAAATCAACATGTTGTAGCCCATGAATGTCCATGTGGTCATGTTGGCCATTGAGAACAGGATCGTCTGCGGTGCCAGCAGGAACGGGTACTCGCCAAGGCTGCCGAGGTATCCGGCAAAGGGCGACACCTCGGGGACATACATGTAGACCCACATGATCGCCGCGATCAGGCCCGGGACCGCGTAGGGCAGGAAATATAGCAGCCGCCACAGGCCCGGCTTCCGCACCAGATAGGAGTCCAGCAACAGCGCCAAGAACAGTGCCCCAAAGATCATGATCGGGATTTGGAAAGCCCCAAATAGGACGACGTTTAGCATCCCTTGCCAGAAGGCACTGTTGGACGCAGCCTCGACGAAATTCTGGAAACCCACGTAGTTCAGCTGCGGCTCGCCCCCACCATAAGCGCCACCTCCGCTCGCTTGCAGCTTGAAGAACGCGCTGTAAATGGACACACCGATAGGCACCATGAACACGAAGCAGAACAGCGCGAAGAATGGTGCGGCAAACACCCACCCCGTGACAGCTTGGTGGCGGGCCTGATTGCTCACTTTGGTTTTGGCCATTCTCAACCCCTAAGTCGACAGTTCGGCCCGAGCCCTGGGGCTCGGGCCGAACTGTGGTTCATCAGTTCTCTGCAACCTGCAGGTTGAAGCCCTTGAGGGTCTCAACCGCCGTCTTCTGGGCCTCGGTGAACACGTCAGCCAGCTTGCCCTCGCCATTCGCAGCCTTGGTGGCCGCGGTCACCATCGGCTTCACGACCGCGGAGTAGCCCGGCATGTACACGAAGTTCGGGTTCATGGCGGAAGCCGCAGTGGCGAGTTCCTTCATGACATCCTGGCCGCCGAACTGCTTCTTGGTCTTCTCCGGGGTGGCCGGTGCGTCCTTGGTGGCCAGCACGAGGCCCTGGGTTGCCAGGTCCTCGATCTGGGTGTTGAACCAGTGGTTGAACTTCATGGCCTCGGCGGAGTGCTTGCAGCCCTTGAGGACGGCCACGCCCGATCCGCCGTCGGGGCCGCTCATCATGCCCTTGCCGAAATCAGGCAGCTGAGCGACGCGCCACTGACCCTCAGCCGGGGTGCCGTCGAGTACGTCGAGCGCAAAACCGAACTCCCAAGCCGCCGCGACGTGGCCGATCAGCTTGCCATCCGTCAGCGCCTTGTCAAAGCTGGGATCCCAGCGCTGGGCGACGAGCACGCTCTTCTTGTCCAGCATCTCCTGCCAGAAATCGGCGACAACCTTCGACTCGGGGCCATCAACGTTCAGCACCCACTTGTCGTTCTCGACCTTGAACCAGGTACCGCCAGCGGCTGCGGCCTGACCAGACAGCCAGTAGCCGGCCTCATCCGGGGTGAATGCCGCGATGTAGCGCCCGCCTGCCGCAGCCTTCTCAGCAGCAGCCTTAAACTCGTCCAGGGTCTTCGGCACCTCAATGCCGAGGGCTTTGAACTCGGCCTCGTTGTAGAAGTACACCAGCGGCCCGGTGTCCTGCGGCAGTCCCACGCTCTTGCCAGCCACGGTCATCTGGGCGACCGGTCCCGCGGCGAAGGAATCCTTGTACTTGCCAGCCTCGCTCGTGACGTCCTCGAACATGCCCTTCACGAACAGTTCGGGAACCTCGCCGTAGCCGACCTGCGCAAGGCACGGCGCGGTGCCAGCCTTGACATCCTGTTCCAGCTTGGTGATCAGCTCAGCTGCCTTGCCGTCCCACTTGGTGGCCTTAACCTGGATCTTCGGGTTTTCCTTGTTCCACTTCTCGACGATCTTGGCAACCTTCACCATGTTGTCCTTGTCGGGCAGGCGGTGAACGTACTCGATCGAAACCGGCTCGGCTGGCTCGGCAGGGGCCGAGGACTCGGGAGCCTTCGACGCGCTCGCGGAAGCAGAGGTCTGCTCGGTGGTCTGAGGGCCACACGCGCTCAGGCCCAGTGCGGCCACCGCGAGGAGGGCCACAGAAGTGGACAGTGCCTTCTTCATGGTTTGGATTCCCCAATCTACATTGATACTTGCAGGAATGCTTGCCTGCACAGTCTAGGTTTTCTACCTGTATTAATCACCAACTGAACGTTTATGTTGCTCAGTTGTCCGGAGCCACGCTACGCGAGATCTTCAAGGTCCAGCCAGCGGGACTCCATCGGCTCAAGGACGAACTCGACGCCCCGGAGGCCGGTGCCCACGCGCTCCTTGGACAGGTTCATCAGCAGAACCTTCCCGGTCTCCTCGAAGACCGCAACCTCGACCTCGGGGTTGGTGGGCACCATCGCTCCGAACTCCGTCTCCTTGGCCGCCGCCCAGTAGATCGCGCGGTGCAGCAGCCGCGCGTTCACGGTCGAGTAGGGCAATCCCGCGATGTAGACGGAACGCCCCGAACCGAACTCCGACGCAGCCAGGTCGACAGACTTGCCGGTCAGGCGCAACACCTGGGTGCGCCCACCGGTGGGGAAGATATCGCCGGCCCCCTCGCCCACGTCGAGGGCCCCGGGCAGATCCTGCGTGATGAAATGCTCTAGCTGCTCTACCGGATAACGGTCGGTCGACTGAGAGATGCCCAGTTCCTTATCAACCCCGAGCACATCCGAGAGCTGGAAGTAGGCGCCCTGCGCCAGACGCGCAGACGGCTCCCCCACACCGATGAAGCCGCCGCCCCCAGCGACGAACCGACGCACCGCCACCGCCAGTTCCGGGTCGGCCCACTCCGCGCCACCCGAGAAGGCAGTCTCCGCCGCCCCCACGTTCAGCACCACGTCCAGCTCGTACAGCTTGCCCGACTTGGCCTCGTCGAAGGTCAGGAAAGTCAGCTCAAAGGGCAAACCAGCTAGCGACTCCAACACACCGAGATAGGAGTAGATCTGCTTGTACCACAGCGCGTGGGCCACCATGTGCGTCTGCCAGGTCCGCAGCTTGCCCCAGGCATTCATGATCCCGACGCGGATCGGCGCGTTCTTCGGCAGGTGCCCCCCGCCCAACTCGTGGATCGAGCGGAACTCGTTGGCGATTTCCTCGATGCGGGCCATGAACTCGGGGAATTGCACCGCGAGCGACAGGTAGCCGCCGTATCCGATCCGGTCCAGCGGCTTGCGGGCGATCGCTCGGCGCGCCTGGAGCCACGAATCGTTTGCCTCCCCCAACGGATCCCCCCCTGGACGGAAGACGTCGGGGAAGAAGTACGGCAGGAAGCGGCCCTCCGAGTAGGTGATCCCCGGGATATCGGAGATCATCCGGCAGGTGGCCGCCGAGCCCACGGAGCCGACGACGCCATCAACCCCGGTAGCTGCAAAGTGCTCCCCGTAGGGTTCGGTGCCCATCCAGTTGTCCCCCAGGAACATCAGGGCCTCCTTGCCATGGGCGTGCACGATGTCCACGAGCTCCTTGACGCGCGCACACACGAAGCGGGTCTGGAAGTCGATCCAGTCGCGGAACTGCCGGGTGGGCACCCGGAAGGAACAGTTGTAGTAGCCCTCGTCCACAAAGTCCTCAGAGCGCAGCCGGTAGCCGTACTCCGCCTCGAAAGCGTCCATCGCGAGCGGTGACACAGAGGCCGAGTAGCCGAACCAGTCGACGAATTTTTCCTTGCCCAGATCGTTGAAAACCAGCGTGAAGTGGTAGAAGAAGGTGGTGAAGCGTACCACGTTCACCTCGGGTCGTTCGACGCACCACTTCTCCAGGGAAGACTTCATGTGCTCCCACACCTTCGGGTGACGCGCGTCGTAGCCGATCTCGCGCACCCGGGTCGGGTCATTCTGCCAGTTATTGGTGATGTAGTTGTACATCTGCGTGGAATCCCACGCCTGCCAGGCCAAGAAGTTCACGGTGTAAACGTGGAACGGCTGCGGCTGCTCGACGGTGACCACGACATCCGTTCCCTCGCCGGAGTAGGTCCACGCCGAGCGCTCCAGCACCTCGCCGGTGGTGCGGTCGATAACGTCCCACCAGCGGTCGACGTCGCTGATGTCGGGTTCGACCTGGAGCTTGAAGTAGCCGCGCATGATGTCTATGTCCAACGGCCCCTCGGCCGCCGCTGTCGTGCGCTCGCTCATCAGGTAGAACCGAGGCCGCGCGTCGGGGTTGGCGAGCGCGAAGTCCTGATCTCCGCGCGACGGGAAGTAAGTTTCGTAAACCTTCACGCCCAGCTGCGGGGTTATTTCGGGCAGCCACGTTCCATCCGAGTTGCGCACCGCGTCAGCCCCCAGGCGTTCAATGATGCCAGGAAGCGCATCGTCCATGCCCTGTTCGATCGGAAGTGTCACCCGTGCCATCAAGTCCTCCATCGCGGTTGGTTTTCGCGAACCGATTGTGTCCCCCAACGCGACAAAAAGCCAACACACAATGGAAATGCGCAATTGCGTTGAGCACGCTCTTAACCAGCGCCCCGCCAAGGCCAGCGAACAGACTACCGCCCGCGTTCTAGATGGCTCACTCCCCCTCCACCAACCATGCAGCGGCCCGCGGTCTGTGGACGAAGGGGTCCCGCGAACTGCGGGACCCCACCTCCACGCGGAATCAGCTGCAGCCGCTGGTGGCGCCGCAGCCCTCGCAGGCGTAGCACGACCCGCTCGGGCGCATCTTGGTGCCGCAAGTCATGCACAGCGGGGCGTCAATGGCGTTGCCGGTGATCGACTCCAGCAACTCGGCGGTAGTGCGCACATCAAGCAACGAGGGCTGCCGAGCCCCGTCCACGTTGAAGTTGTCCCCGTCGTCGTTGCGCAACTGATCGAACTCGGGCATCTCCAACTCGTCCTCCGGCGCGACGTACGATCCCGTCTGCACGTAACGCGCCCGCTCGGCGGAGGAGAAGATCCCCAGGTCCGCACGATCGTCGAAGCTCAGGTAGTCAAGAGCGAGCCGGCGGAAGATGTAGTCCATGAAGGACTGCGCGATGCGGATCTCCGGGTCGTCGGTCATGCCCGCCGGCTCGAACTTCAGGTTGGTGAACTTCTGCACGTAGCTCTCCAACGGAACGCCGTACTGCAGGCCAATCGATACCGCGATCGAGAACGCATCCATCACACCGGAGAGCGTGGAGCCCTGCTTGCCCAGCTTCAGGAAAACCTCGCCCAAACGACCGTCCTGATAGGCGCTGGAGGTCATGTACCCCTCCGCACCACTCACAGAGAAGCTCGTCGTACGCGACATCCGCGACTTCGGCAGCCTCTCCCGCTTGGGCCGGTAGACGATCTTCTCGACGATCTTCTCCTTCGGCTCATCCTCCGGCTTCTTGCCGTCCGACAGCGGCTGGCCCACCTTGCAGTTGTCCCGATAGACGGCCAGCGCCTTCAGCCCCATCTTCCAGCCCTCCAGATAGACGTGTGCAATGTCTTCGACAGTGGCCGACTCTGGCAGGTTGACGGTCTTGGAGATGGCCCCGGACAGGAAGGGCTGGACTGCAGCCATCATTCGGACGTGGCCCATGGGCTTGATGGCGCGCTGGCCCATCGCGGTGTCGAACACTTCGTAGTGCTTGCTCGCCAGGTGCGGCGCGCCCACGACGTGACCGTGCTCGGAGATGAACGCGACGATGTCGTCGATTTCCTGCTTGGCGTAGCCGAAGCGGGCCAGGGCGACGGGGATCGTCTGGTTGACGATCTGCATGGAGCCTCCGCCGACCAGCTTTTTGAACTTGACCAGCGAGAAGTCCGGCTCGATTCCAGTGGTGTCGCAGTCCATCATGAAACCGATGGTTCCCGTGGGAGCCAGCACCGACGCCTGCGCGTTGCGGAAACCGAACTTCACGCCGCGCTCCACCACCTTGGCCCATTCCCGGGCGGCGGCATCGTAGATGGGCAGATCGTCGGTCATCGGGTGCAGGTCCTCGTTGGCGGCCTGATGCTTGCGCATCACTCGCTGGTGGTCCTCCGCGTTGACGGCGTAGCCCTCGTAGGGTCCGACCACCTCGGCCATCTCCGTGGAACGGCGGTACGCCACCCCAGTCATCAGCGACGTGATGGCAGCCGCTGTGGAGCGCCCGCCGTCGGTGTCGTATCCCTTACCGGTCGCCATGAGCAACGCGCCCAGGTTGGCGTAGCCGATGCCGAGCTGTCGGTAGGCGCGCGTGGTCTCGCCGATGGATTCGGTCGGGAAGTCCGCAAAGCAGATGGAGATGTCCATCGCCGTGAAGATCAGCTCCACCGCTTTGACGAAGCGTTCCACCTGGAAGGTGCCGTCCTCGGCCAGGAACTTGAGCAGGTTCAGCGATGCCAGGTTGCAGGAGCTGTTGTCCAGGCTCATGTACTCGGAGCACGGGTTGGAGGCCGTGATGGGGCCGGTCACCGGGTTGGTGTGCCAGGAGTTGATCGTGTCGTTGTATTGGATGCCGGGATCCGCGCACTCCCAGGCAGCCTTCGCGATCTTGCCGAACAGCTCCCGAGCATCCACCTCCTCGATAACCTCACCGGTCAGACGCGCCCGCAACCCGAACTTGTCGCCGTGTTCCACGGCGCGCATGAACTCGTCGGAGACGCGCACGGAGTTGTTGGCGTTCTGGTACTGCACGGAGACGATATCCTTGCCTCCCAGATCCATGTCGAACCCAGCGTCGCGCAGCGCCCGGATCTTGTCCTCCTCCCGGGCTTTCGTCTCGACGAACTCCTCGATGTCCGGATGGTCCACGTCGAGAACCACCATCTTCGCAGCACGTCGAGTCGCGCCACCCGACTTGATCGTGCCTGCGGAGGCATCGGCCCCTCGCATGAACGATACCGGCCCGGATGCTGTTCCGCCCGAACTCAGCAGCTCCTTCGACGAACGGATGCGCGACAGGTTCAGGCCGGCCCCGGAACCACCCTTGAAGATGAAGCCCTCTTCCTTGTACCAGTTGAGGATCGACTCCATGGAATCGTCGACCGAAAGAATGAAGCAGGCGCTCACCTGTTGCGGCGATGGGGTGCCGACGTTGAACCACACAGGCGAGTTGAATGAGAAGTACTGGTTGAGCAACATCCAGGTGAGTTCGTGCTCGAACACTTCGGCGTCTTCCGCGGTCGCGAAGTAACCGTACTCGGCGCCCGTCTTGACGTACTTGCCCACTACTCGATCGATGATCTGCCGCAAGCTGGTCTCACGCCGCGGTGTGCCGACGGCCCCCCGGAAGTACTTGGTGGTGACGATCGTGGAGGCGTTGAGGCTCCAGGTTTTGGGGAACTCAACCCCCTGCTGTTCAAAGACCGTTTCTCCAGTCTTCCAGTTGGTCTGCACGACATCGCGGAGCTCCCACTCGACCTCGTCATAGGGGTGCACCCCCGCGGTGGTGAACACCCGCTCCACGGTCAGACCCGTGCCCGTCTTCCTGGCTGCGGTCTTACGGGCAGCGGCGCCCTTGTCGGCATTCGGCATGGCTCTCTCTTCTCGTCCCTTAAATGGTTGGTTGTGAAACGCGATCCCTGATCAGCCGATCAGCGGATCCTGAGTCGCTACAGCCTTCTTGGCCGCGCGGCGACTGGTCGAGGCGGTCTCCACCGCAGTTCCCTCACTCATGGCTTCAATCTCATGAGCAAAGTCCTCGACAGAGTCGAAGTTTTTGTAGACAGATGCAAAGCGTAGGTAGGCGACCGCGTCAAGCTCGGACAGCGGACCAAGAATGGCGACCCCCACCTGTTCCGAGGGGATCTCTGCGACGCCGTAGGCTCGCAGGGTCTCCTCCACCTGCTGCCCCAGGGCGGCCAGCTGATCCGCCGTGACAGGCCTCCCTTGACACGCCTGGGAGACACCGCGAACGACTTTCTCCCTACTGAAAGGCTCAAGCACCCCCGAACGCTTAACAACGTGGAGAACCACTTGCTCCATAGTGGAGAATTTGCGCTCACACGAGACGCAGAATCGTCTCCGACGAATGGCGGAGCCGTCTTCGGTAGCCCGCGAATCGGACACTCGCGTGTCCGGGAAACGACAGAACGGGCAGTGCACGGCTGGACCTTCCTACGACCGCAGCCACCGCCGGAAACACAAGCTATTGAGCTCCCGAACACACGTGGCCACTAGATGTAGGAGATACCGTACACAGCTGCGCGCCACAGCTCAAGCCCGACACGCAGCCACATCCGGTACCCACTCTAGGGCTCCACACTCCGCCAGCCGACATCTGCGATCACCTCGGGGCCCGGGTCGAGCACAGCCGAAACATAACCGACAACGCCCGACACGCCCGCCACAACAGCGACCATTGCCACGAGCGCCGCCCGCAGCTTGCCCCACGCCGCGTTCACCACCACTACTCGCGACACGCGGCACGACGTAGCCCTCGGCACCACCGCGACCCGAAAAGCGCGCGGAGGTCGCGACAGCGGCATCGTTCGACGAGCCCGCCTATGAATGGCACTCTCCGTAGCAGTCAAGACGCTCACTTCAACCTCCTTGTGGACATTTGTTCGATTACATCCTAGGTGTGCGCACCACAAATTGCAACATATTTTCGATTACGTCATCCGCTTGCGACGCCAGACCCCATGCAAGCAAGGATCACTGACACTTTCGCCGCACAGCTATCGAACACTTGTGCGGTTTACGGTAGACTGGCCGCATGCGTGATAGTCGAGTGGGGAGGCCTTCCAAGGCTCAGTTGGCGGCGGAGCTAGGCGAGGCGCCAAACGCCGCGCTCAGTGCCCGCGCCTACAAGATCCTGGGCGTCATCCGCGAGTCGCTGGAGAAACGCGGTTTTCCGCCCAGCGTGCGTGAGATGGCGGACGCATCGGGGCTGTCCTCACCATCGAGCGTCTCACACCAGTTGAGGGCGCTGGAGGAGGCGGGCTACATCCGACGAGAGTCCAACCGCTCTCGCTCTCTCGTGCTGACAGACCCTCTAACTCGACAGCAGTTGCCTTTCCCATCGCCGGAGCCGGAAAACGGCCGCACCGTCCGCGCCCCGCTGGTCGGTCGCATCGCCGCTGGCGGTCCCATATTGGCCGAGCAGCACGTCGAGGATGTGTTTCAGCTGCCCGAGCAGTTGGTGGGCCACGGCGATTTCTTCATGCTCGAAGTCAAGGGGGATTCGATGATCGATGCGGCAATCTGTGACGGCGATTGGGTTGTGGTACGTCGCCAGGAGGTGGCCTCAAACGGCGAGATCGTCGCGGCTCTGCTCGACGATGAGGCGACCGTTAAAACTCTCCGTCGCACGGGCTCCGAGGTCTGGCTTCAACCTGCGAACGAGAACTACGATCCAATCGATGGCCGCGGCTGCCGGATCATGGGCAAAGTGGTCGCCGTGCTGCGCCGCGTCTGAGGCGAGTCGAGGCGGGAGCCCTCCCACCCCGACTCCCCGACTCACTTGACCGCTGCAGGAAGCTGGGCCACAAGGTCGTTCGTCGAAACCTTTGCGTCCCCGAAATACATCACTGAGTTCTCCAGGAAGAACAACGGATTCTGCACTCCCGCATACCCAGCGTTCATCGAACGTTTAAAGACGACGACGTTCTTCGCCTCCCACACCCTGAGCACCGGCATCCCGGAGATTGGCGATCCCGGCTCGTTGGCCGCAGGGTTCACCGTGTCGTTGGCACCAATCACCAACACCACGTCCGCATCCGCGAAGTCGTCGTTGATCTCGTCCATCTCGAACACGATGTCGTAGGGCACCTTGGCCTCAGCCAGGAGCACGTTCATATGACCAGGCAGGCGGCCCGCCACCGGATGGATCGCGAACGCCACCTCCGTGCCGTTCGCTTGCAGGCGCTGAGTCAGTTCGGCGACCGGGTACTGGGCCTGTGCCACGGCCATGCCATAGCCCGGCGCGATGATCACCTTCTTCGCCTCCGCGAGCAGCTGCGCGACCTCGGCGCTCGCCGCCTCCCGATACTCGCCCATCTCGCCGCTGTCGGCCACCGGGGTGTCCCCGAAGCCGCCCAAGATGACGGAAATGAAGGACCTGTTCATGGCACGACACATGATGTACGACAGGATCGCGCCGGAAGCACCAACCAGGGCGCCGGTGATCACCAGGATCGTCTGGCCCAGCGTGAAGCCCGACGCGGCGGCCGCCCAACCGGAGTAGGAGTTCAGCATGGAGACGACCACCGGCATATCGGCACCGCCGATGGCGGCAACCAAATGGAAGCCCAGCCACAGCGCCAGCACCGTCATCAGAAGCAGCGGAACAAGGCTCTGCGTTGCGCAGTACCACCAGCCGAGCAGCACCATGATGACGAGATTCGCCAGGTTCAGCCAATGCCGACCCGGCAATGTGAGAGGTTTCGAACTCATCCGCCCATTCAGCTTCGCCCAGGCCACCACGGATCCAGTGAACGTGACGGCACCGATCAGGATCCCGAGATAAACCTCAATCGCGTGCAGCAGGTCAGAACTGTGCCCAACGAAGTGCACGTTGAAGCCGACGAGTACGGCCGCCATGCCCACGAAGCTGTGCAGCAACGCGATGAGTTCGGGCATCCCCGTCATCTCCACCTGGCGCGCCCGCCAGATTCCGATGACTGCGCCCAATGTAATCGCCACGTACAGGGCAATCGCTGAGCCAAATTGGATATTGCTGGTCACGATATCGGTGTAGCCGATTGCGAAGTTCGTGGCCACGATGGCGAAGAACATGCCGAGGATGCCGAAGGCGTTTCCCTTCTTCGCGGTCTCGTGCCTACTCAGCCCCGCCAGGGCGAGGATGAACATGATGCCTGCGAAGATGAAGGTGGCGTTGATGAAGTTGGCCAGATACATGATCAGCCCTTCCTAAACATGTTGAGCATACGGTGGGTAACGGTGAAGCCACCGAACACGTTGATAGAGGCGATCAGCACGGCGACGAACGCGATGATCTTGACCATGAGGTTCTCGCTGGCCAACTGTGTCATGGCACCGACCACGATGATCCCGGAGATGGCGTTAGTCACGCTCATCAACGGCGTGTGCAGCGCGTGTGTCACGTTCCAGACTACGTAGTAACCCACCACGCAGGCCAGAGCGAACACCCCGAACAAGGTCACGAAACTGCTGGGCGCCACCGTGAGCAGTGCAATCATCAGGATCGACCCGATCCCAACGACGGCAACCTCCTGCCACCACGGCCTCGGGGGCCTGCTCTCGACGACCGGCTCAACCACCTTGGCAGGCACCGTGGACGCGGGTGCAGCCGAAACCTGAATCGGTGGCGGCGGAAAGGTAACCTCCCCGTCGCGCGTGATCGTCATGTTGCGCACCACCTCGTCATCGAAGTCGACCACGAGCTCACCGTCCTTGCCCGGGGTCATCAACTGCAGCGCGTTGACCAAGTTGGTGCCGTATAGCTGCGATGCCTGACCGGGGAGTCGCGAAACCATATCCGTGTAGCCGATGATGGTGACGCCGTTGCCGGTCTCGTAGGCCTCGCCCGGGCGAGTCAGCTCGCAGTTTCCTCCGCCCACCGCAGCCAGGTCGACGATGACGCTGCCCGGGCGCATCGTCGCCACCATGTCAGCGGTGATGAGCTTCGGCGACGGCCGGCCGGGGATGGCGGCCGTCGTAATGATGATGTCGACTTCCTTGGCCTGCTGCGCATACAATTCTGCGGCCTTAGCCGCGTAGTCCGCGCTGGCCTCCTTCGCATAACCGTCCGAACTCACCCCCTGATCAGCCGCAACGTGCAGGAAGGTTGCCCCCATAGACTCCACCTGCTCTGCGGTCTCCGGGCGCACGTCTGTTGCCCGCACTATGGCGCCCAACGAGTTAGCAGCGCCAATGGCCGCCAGCCCGGCGACGCCGGTACCTGCAACCAGCACCTTGGCCGGCGGCACCTTGCCGGCGGCCGTGACCTGACCGGTGAAGAAGCGGCCGAAAGCGTGTGCGGCTTCGATCACCGCCCGGTAACCGGAGATATTGGCCAGCGAGCTGAGCGCATCAAGGGCCTGGGCTCTTGAGGTGCGGGGCACCATATCCATGCTCAGCGCGGTGATGCCCTGCGCCGCCAGCCTCTCGACCAGCTCAGGATTCTGCCGCGGAGCGAGGAACGTGATCAGCGTGGCCCCGGCACGCATGCGCTGCAACTGTTCCTGGCTGGGCGCGTTCACCGCGAGCACGATGTCCGCCAGCCAAGGATCGGCCACGATCCGCGCGCCCGCTTCCTCGTAGGCGTCGTCGGCAAAAGAGGCGGCCAGCCCGGCACCAGACTCGATCGTCACTTCATAGCCGAGCTTGTTGAGCCCGGCAACGGATTTCGGCGTAGCGGCCACCCGCGCGTCGCCAATCTCCTTCGGTACACCAATTTCCATGGGTTCACGCTATCGAACCCGTGCCCGCCCCACAGCCGCAGTGCCCCTTTGTCAGTCCTTCAGGGTGCACCGCGCAGCCTGCGCAGCGCGTCACAGGCCACCTCCAGGCTGCTGGTGGGCCAAAAACCGGGCATCGATTTGAGCAAAAAGGAGCCGTAGCGGGCGGTGACGACCCGGGGGTCGAGCACCGCGACCACGCCACGGTCCTCCCTGCGACGAATCAACCTCCCGGCTCCCTGCGCCAACAGCAGTGCAGCATGCGTAGCAGAAACCGACATGAAACCATTTCCCCCCGCCTCATCCACGGCCTTGGCCCGCGCCTGCATCAATGGATCGTCAGGGCGAGGAAATGGGATCTTCTCAATAATGACCAGCTGGCAGGTGTCCCCCGGCACATCAACGCCTTGCCACAGCGACAGCGTGCCGAAGAGGCTGGTTTCCGGTTCCGCCGCGAAGCGTTTCGTGAGCTCCGCCAATTGCGCATCGCCCTGGCAAAAAATGGTGCAGCTCGGCAGCTCCTTTCGCACGTACTCGGCGGCTTCCGTCGCGGAACGCCGCGAGGCGAACAGGGCCAACGTGCGCCCACCCGCCGCCCACACCAACTCGGCGATCTGGGCCTTAGCCTGAGCCGACAGACCGTCACGTCCCGGGCGAGGCAGGCTGCGCGCAACATAGAGGATCCCCTGCCTTCGGTAGTCAAATGGGGAGCCAACGTCGAGCCCCCGCCACTCCAAATCCGACGGCAACAGTCCGACGGAGCGGGCCACCGCGTCAAAGTTTCCGCCCAGCGACAGCGTGGCCGAGGTGAGCACCGTGGTGGTTTCGGCGAAGACATGCTCGCGCAGGAGACCGGAAACTCGTAGTGGCGCCACGTACGCACTTGGTTCGTCTCCCCCGCCCACCCAGACAACGTCGGCGTCCGCCAACCCCGCGATCCGCTCGGCCACGTCGAACACCTCCCGGACGGCACCGGCGGCCTGCGTCTTCTCCGGGTCCTCCCGGCTCGAACCAACTGAGCTGGCCACCTGCCGCGCGAGATCGCGCACCTGGGCTGCCGCACGGGCCACCGGGTGTTCTGCGTCCTCGATGCGGCCCTGTTCTGCTTCGTCGAGCGCCTCGGCGAGCAGATCAGCCGCCCCGAGGAAATCCGCGCCCAAGTCGTCGTTGATATGGTCCAGGCAGCGCCGGGCTGCCCGCTCGATGATCCCGGGGGTCAGTTCGTCTGTGGCCGCGTTGGTGATCCGAGACACGAGTTCGTGGGCCTCATCGATAATCAGCGCGTCGTGCTCAGGCAGCGCGGTGCCCCCGTGCATGGCGTCGATAGCAAGCAGTGCATGGTTGGTGACCACCAGGTCTGCGTTGCGCGCCCGCTCCCGTGAGAGCTCGACCAGGCACTCGTCGTAGAATGGGCAGGCAGTTCCCAGGCATTCCCTCGGCGGCATCGAAACTTGCTGCCAGGCGCGATCGGTATGGGCGGGGGCCTGGTCACGTTCGCCCGTCCCGCTCAAGTTGACTTCCTCCTCCGCCCACTCCCGCAGCCTGACTACCTCCGCGCCGACCCCGGAGGCGGATTCCAGAGCTGCGGCACCCAGGAGGGAATCCTGTCCGGGCTGCACCCCGTCGCGCACCTTGTAGAGACATGCGTAATTGGATCGCCCCTTGAGCACGGCTGTACTCGGCCTGACTCCAAGCGAAGCGTGAACAGCGTCCACGGCCAACGGGATATCCTTCTCCGCCAGCTGGGTTTGCAGCGCGAGGGTGGCGGTCGCCACGACGATCCGCTCACCGTGCTTGACCGCCCGTCGCAGCGCCGGCACCAGGTAACCCAGCGACTTTCCCGTCCCCGTCCCTGCCTGCACCATCAGGTGCTTGCCGCTGACCAGGGCCTCGTCAATGGCCTCAGCCATCGCGTACTGCCCGGGACGGTCCTCCCCGCCCAGCCGCCGAACTGCGGCAGAGAGGATCTCGACACTATCGGGCATAGGCGCTGAGCTCGTCGGCCAAATTCGCCCGCACCCGGCCGACGAAATGGGTGCCGTCCGCCCGATGTTCCAGGCTGGTAATCAACGCCTCCTTGTGGATGCGATCCACAAGGTCGCCTCGACTGTACGGGATCAGCGCGTTGATGTGGGTCTCGGGTTGCGGCAACCGTCGGTCGACTGCTGACAGCAACTCCGGTATGCCCGCGCCCGTCCGTGCCGACGTGACCACCGCCCCCGGGTGGTTCGCGCGCAAAATGAGCAGAGCGTCCTCGCCCGCCAGGTCGGCTTTGTTGAAGACCAACAGTTCCGGTAGCTCGCCGGCACCGATCTCGACCAGCACCTCGCGAACGGCGCGGATCTGGCCTGCGGGGTCGGGGTCGGAGGCGTCAACGACGTGCAGCAGCAAATCAGCCTCCACGGACTCCTCCAGCGTGGACCGGAAGGCCTCCACCAGATCGTGCGGCAGGTGGCGCACGAAGCCCACGGTGTCGGTGAGGGTGTAGACCCTCCCATCAGCCGTTTGGGTGCGGCGCGTGGTGGGATCCAGGGTGGCGAACAAGGCGTCCTCCACCAGCACGCCGGCGCCCGTGAGCCGGTTCAGCAGCGAAGACTTACCCGCGTTGGTGTAGCCGACGATGGCCACGCTGGGCACCTGGTTGCGCTTCCGCTCAGCGCGCTTGGCGGCCCGGTGCTGATCCATCTCGCGCAGCTTGCGCCTCAACTGAGCTATCCGGGCTCCGATGCGTCGGCGATCGGTCTCGATGCGCGTCTCGCCGGGCCCGCGACCGCCGATACCCGCGCCCCCGGCGGCTCGGCCACCGGCCTGACGGGACAGATTGCCACCCCAACCGCGCAGCCGCTGCTTCAGGTAGTTGAGCTGAGCCATCTCGACCTGAGCCTTGCCCTCGGCCGATTTGGCGTGCTGGGCAAAGATGTCCAGGATGAGGCCGGTGCGATCGATCACCTTCACCCCGATGCGATCCTCCAAGTTGCGCAGCTGGGCGGGCTCCAGCTCACCGTCGCAGATCACCGTGTCCGCGCCGGTCGCGAGCACCACTTCCTTGATCTCCGCGACCTTCCCACTACCTACGTAGGTCGCGGGATCGGGTGTTGACCGACGCTGCACAAGCGCGTCGAGGACCTGCGAGCCGGCTGTTTCGCTCAGCAGCTTCAGTTCGGCCATCGCGTTGTCCGCGTCCGTCTGCGTGCCCGAGGTCCATACGCTGACCAGCACGACCCGTTCCAGCCGCAGCTGCCGATACTCGACATCCGAGATGTCCTCCAGCTCAGTCGACAGACCCGCCACGCGTCGGAGCGCGTGGCGGTCGGCGAGTTCGTCTTGGTCGCCGTCAAAGGAGCGGTGTTCGGTGTCGTTGTCAGTCATGATGTGCCAATTCTCTCAGCCTGGCAGCCCAGCCCCAAAGCGCGCCACCAGCTCGGTGGAAAACCTCAAAGTAGGAAGTCGCCACGCCCCACAATCACTGCCGGGCCTTCGAGCATCGTCGTGCCTGCCACGAACTCCACCTTGAGCGTGCCGCCGGGCACCCGGACAACCACCGCTTCCGGCCAGCCGTGGAACTCCCGGTACGCTGATGCCGCCGCCACGACACCCGTGCCGCAGCTCTCCGTTTCGCCGACGCCTCGCTCGAAAACTCGCATGGTGAGTTGCCCCGGGCCGTCCACAGTCACAAACTCCAGGTTGACGCCGTTCGGAAACCGGTCTTCGGGTTGCCACGTCGGCGCCTCGCTCAGCGTAAGCCCTTCCAGTACCTCCGCAGAAACGAAACTAACAGCGTGCGGGTTGCCCACATCGACTGGGTGGGCCGCGAAGCTGTGGCCGTCGACGCGCACGGTCACTGGGTCGGGCTCAAAGCTAGCCGGACCGATCTCGACCGCGACGTCCCCGCCCAGTCGCACCGTCACCCGCTTGAGGCCGGCGCGGGTGGCCACGGAGAACTCTGGCTGATCGACGTAGCCACGGTGCAGCAGGTAGGCGACAAACACGCGCAGCCCGTTGCCGCACATCTCTGCGATCGAGCCGTCGGCGTTTCGATAGTCCATGAACCAGAGATCAGGGTCCCCCGTCCACTCCGGGATCCGCCCGGCACGCACGACGCGGATCACGCCGTCTGCCCCAATTCCCCCGCGCCGATCCGTGAACGCCCGCACCTGTTCCTCACTGAGCTTCCGGCCACCCTCGTGGTCATCGAGCAGGATGAAATCGTTTCTGGTGCCGTGGCCCTTGTGGAAGCTGAATCCCATGAGTTTTCCTAACCTCGCCTATGCGAAGTCTAGGGCAGCGAGGATCGTTTCGACGTTGTCCTTCGCATCCGCCTGCAGCCAGATGATGCGCGGGTCGCGGCGATACCACCCGAGCTGTTTACGGAAGAACCGCTTGGTGGCTCGCGCCACGGCATCGCGGCTTTCGTCCTCGCTGATGCGCCCGTCCAGGTAGTCGATCACCTGACGGTAGCCAATGGCCCGCGACGCAGTGCGGCCCGCGCGCAGCCCTCGCCCGAGCAGAGCACTGACCTCGGCCACGAGTCCTTCGGCCCACATCGCGGACACCCTGTCGGTTATCCGTTGATCGAGGACCGCGCGCTCCATCGTCAGGCCGAACTGGTGAACGTTCTCGATCGCATACGTCCATTCGGGCAGCGACGCGCTGTGACTGCCCGTCAGCTCCGCCACCTCCAGCGCGCGCACGATCCGGCGCGCGTTACCGGGTTCGATCCTGGCCGCCGACTCCGGCGCAGTCTCGCGCAACCGTTCGTGGAGCGCCTCGACCCCGATACGTTGCAACTCCGCCTCCCATCGCGCCCGCACTTCGGCGTCGGAACCGGGAAACTCGAACTCGTCGACGATGGCGCGGGTGTACAGCGCGGAACCGCCCACGACGATGGGGACCCCGTTGCGCGCCCGGACATCGGCGATGGCGGCCCTGGCCAGCCGCTGGAACTCGGCCACCGAGGCGGACTCGGTCACCTCCATGAAGTCGATGAGGTGATGCACCACCCCTCTGCGTTCGGCTTGCGTCGGTTTGGCCGTCCCGATGTCCATGCCCCGGTAGACGAGCATGGAGTCCGCGTTGACCACTTCAGCGAGTGTCCCCCTGCTGACCAACGCCAGGGCGACGTCCACCGCAAGCTTGGACTTTCCGCTCGCGGTCGGGCCCACGATGACGATCACCGGCTGCATCTCAGCCTCCTTCCGGCGCGGTACTAGATATTGAACAGTTTTCTTGACAATCTTGAGGTACAACCAACGAAAGGAGGCAAGCATGGGAATGCTTGACGGTATCGGCGACAAGATCGCTCAAAACGCTGACGCGCTCAAGGCTGGCGTCGACAAGGTGGGCGACGCCATCGACGAGAAGACCGGTGGCAAGTTCGCAGACAAGGTCGACCAGGCCCAGGACTTCGCCAAGCAGCAGATCGACAAGGCCGCCAACAAGCAGCCCTGATCAGGGTCTGCGCAGGCTGGGCATGCCGAGCCCGATTCCCACGGGCTTGGGCTCGGCGATGCTCTCCGCCCAGGCGTCCCCGCCACGCGTCCTCCTCAGATTGCTGGGCAGCAGGTCGGAGTTGAGGTGGTGGGGTGCCGCGTATGTGATGCGCGCCGTAGCGATGTCGCCCGGACGCGGGCGCTCGTCCGGGTCGACCGCCACATGCACCAGCCGATTGTCCCGGGCCCGGCCGCTCATCCGGTTCGTTTCCGCGTCTTTGCGACCCTCGCCCACCGCGAACATCACCTCGACGTCCTGACCTTCCAGTTTTCGGTTTTCTGCCCACGCGATCTCGTCCACGAGCCGTACCAGGCGTTCGTAGCGCTCCTGCACGACGGGCTTGGGCACCTGGTTTGGCATCGTCGCCGCGGGGGTGCCCGGCCTGATCGAGTATTGGAAGGTGAAGGCAGCAGAGAACCGCGACTGCTCAACCACCCGGAGGGTTTCTTCGAAGTCCGCCTCCGTCTCGCCGGGGAAGCCGACGATGATGTCCGTGGTGATGGCCGCGTGTGGCATTGCCTCGCGCACCCTGGAGAGGATGCCCAGGAACCGCTCGCTGCGGTAGGAGCGACGCATCGCCTTGAGGACGGAGTCCGATCCCGACTGCAGCGGCATGTGCAGGCTGGGCATCACGTTGTGTGTCTCGGCCATGGCGGCGATCACGTCGTCGGTGAAGTCCTTCGGGTGCGGCGACGTGAACCGGACTCGCTCCAGCCCGTCGATCTCACCGCATGCCCGGAGTAGCTTCGCAAACGCCTGACGGTCGCCGAACTCGACCCCGTAGGCGTTCACGTTCTGCCCGAGCAGGGTGATCTCCTGCACCCCTTGGTCGACGAGCATCCGAACCTCGGCGAGGATGTCCCCCGGGCGACGATCGTTCTCCTTGCCCCGCAGCTGCGGGACGATGCAGAACGTGCAGGTGTTGTTGCACCCGACGGAGATCGACACCCAGCCCGAGTACGGAGACTCTCTGCGGCTGGGCAGGTTGGACGGGAAAGTTTCGAGCGCCTCCTTGATCTCCACCTGAGACTTGCGCTCGATGCGGGCTCTTTCCAGCAACACCGGGAGCGCACCGACGTTGTGCGTGCCGAAGACGACATCCACCCAAGGCGCTTTGCGCACGATGGTGTCTCGGTCTTTCTGCGCCATGCAGCCGCCCACGGCGATCTGCATCTCGGGACGCCGTTCTTTGATGGCAGCCATGTGTCCCAGGTTGCCGTAGAGCCGGTTGTCGGCGTTCTCGCGCACCGCACAGGTGTTGAACACGACGATGTCCGCCCCCGCAGAGGGGCCCTCGCCCTGGGCTCGCACGAAACCGGCCTCCTCCAGCAAGCCCGAGATCCGTTCGGAGTCGTGCACGTTCATCTGGCACCCGTAGGTGATCACGTGGTAGCTGCGCTCAGTCATAACCACGCAACTCTAACTGCGCTTCCCGTTTCGATCCAACGAGAGGTTGTCTCGAAGTGACCCATCCGCGGATATAGGCTTTCCGCCATGAGGATTCTACCGACTGGCACGCAGTACGAGATCAGAGCCGGCCACACCACCGCAGTCGTCGGCGAGGTGGGCGCAACCCTGCGCAGCTTTCGGGTTCGCGATCGCGAGATCCTGGCGACCTATTCCGACGATGAGCCATTCTCTCCTTGGCGGGGCACCACCCTGACTCCGTGGCCAAACCGGATCCGCGACGGCAGATACGTTTTCGACGGCGTGGAGTATCGGCTGCCCATCAACGAGCACGAGCGCAACTGTGCGCTGCATGGGCTGGGGCACGCCGTGGAGTGGAGGTTGCTGCATCGCCAACCGGATAGCGTGTCGTTGGCGACGGTCATCTACCCCCAGCCCGGGTGGGCCGGGTGCCTCAGGATGGAAATCACCTACTCCGTGCGGGGTGACGCCCTGTCGGTGGAGCATGAGGCGAGCAACGTGGGAGAAATCACCGTGCCCTACGGTTATGGAGCCCACCCCTACTTCGCCTTTGATGATTTGGCGAAAGTTTCGCTCTCGCTGCCCTTCCAGAAGCAGCTGCTGGTCGACAACCGACTACTTCCTAAGCGGATTGACGAGTTGGAAACCCAATTCGATTTTCGGGCGCCCCATAAGATCGGCGATGTCAGCTTCGACACTGCTTTCACCGAGGGGCCGAAGGACTGGGAGATCCGGCTTGCGGCACCCAGCCACACGGTCACGGTGTGGGCTGACCAGCACCATCCTTGGGCTCAGCTGCATTCACCCGAGGACAGGACCTCGTTGGCCGTCGAGCCGATGACCTGCGGACCGGATGCATTCAATGATGGCCCGACGAGGGGCGACCTGGTGCAGCTCGCGCCCGGCCAGTCCTTCGCTGGGCGCTGGGGCGTTCGGGTTCGTTAGCTGGCGAAGGCGGTGGCACGAGACTCGCGGATCACAGTGACCCGGATCCGTCCGCTGAGGGTAAGCTTTTCCCCGATCTCAGCGGCGATCTCGGCGGCCAAAGCCTGCGCGGCCCTGTCATCTACTTCGCCCGGCAGAACCATCACCCTAACCTCGCGGCCAGCCTGTACCGCGTAGACGCCGGCCACTCCTGGTTTGCTGCCGGCGATCCGCTCCAACGTCTCCATTCGCTCGACGTAGTTCTCAAGTGATTCACGCCGGGCGCCGGGCCTAGAACCGGAGATGGCGTCGACTGCCTGGGTGATCAGCGCTTCTGCGGTCCTGGGCTCGACCTCGTTGTGATGGGACTCGACCGCGTGACAGACGTCCTCGTTTTCGCCGAGCTTGCGCAGC
The DNA here is from genome assembly GCF_003932855.1 of Tessaracoccus sp. OH4464_COT-324. GTDB lineage: Bacteria > Actinomycetota > Actinomycetes > Propionibacteriales > Propionibacteriaceae > Arachnia. The sequence goes on from NZ_RQYZ01000002.1 coordinate 125,520, forward strand.
AGCTGGGCGCCTGCCATCGCATGGGACTCGCCGTCCGAAGCGATTGCCTTGCCCACGTCGTGTAGGAATGCTGCCCGCTTGGTCTGTTCGACGTCTAGGCCCAGTTCCGCCGCGATCAGCCCAGCCAACTGCGCGCACTCAATCAGGTGTTCGAGAACATTCTGGCCGTAGCTGGTGCGAAATGACAGTCTTCCAAGAAGCTCCACCAGCTCGTCGGCTAGATCCGTGATCCCCACTCGCGCTGCTGCGTCCCGCCCCACCTCGCGGACTCGTTCGACGAAGCCCCGCTTGGCACGCTCGAATTGCTGCTCGATCCGCGCGGGGTGAATGACCCCATCAGCGATCAGAGCCTCGATCGTCGCTCTCGCCACTTCTCGCCGCTCCGGGTCGAAGCAGCTGAGAAGCACGGTCTGCGGGGTCTCGTCGACATAGAGCGTGGCTCCGGTCACCTGTTCGAAGGCCCGGATATTCCGGCCTTCGCGCCCGATGACGCGACCTTTCATCTCCTCGTTGGGCAAGGAGATAGTGGAAACAACGACTTCGCTCGTCTGTTCGGCGGCGATTCGCTGGATGGCGCCGACAACAATCTTGCGCGCTTCGCGTTCGGCTTCCGCACGGAACTGCCGTTCTATCTCACGCGCCTGATGCAGACCCTCAAGTCGAGCATCGCGTGCGATGCTCCCGATGATCTCTTCCTTGGCCTGCTCCGGGGTGAGCCCGCCGATCCGTGCCAACTCGGCCTCCACCGATTCTGCTCGGAGTGTGAGTTCCTGCTCCTGGCGGGCCAACTCTCGCGAGCGTCGGTCGACTACGGCACGCTCGTCTTCGGCTTGAGCCGCATGCTCGGCCTTTCGCTGTTCGAAGGCCGCTCGCTCAGCCTCCAACCGGGCGCTCTCCGCCGCCAACTTGGGAGTAACACCCAGCCGCCACAGCGAGAGGCAGGCGACCACCAGCGCTGCGGAAACTGCCCAGCCAAGCCATTCCATTTGTTTCTCCTCAGTCCGGGTGCTGCCAATCTACCAAGGCTTCTTCCACCACACGGATTACTACGGACTGGCTGAAACCCCGGCGGGAGAGCGTGCCCGCTAGGCGCCGCTGTGCGACGTGCAGCGGCTGGCCGCGGAGGCTGCGCAGCTTCTTGCTCGCCAACTCCCGTGCCCCAGCCAATTCGTCTTCCTCACCGATCTCGCCAAGCATCTCGGCCACCAACTCATCGGATACCCCTTTGTTCCGGAGCTCGTGCGCTATTCGGGCCGACCCATGAAGGGAGTGACGCAGGCGGCTGTGCACCACGGCAGCGGCGAAGGCCGCGTCATCGAGTAGCCTAACCTCCTTGAACCGAGCGCACAGGTCATCGATTACCTTCTCTGGGACATTCCTCCTGGCGAGCGCGCCGCGCAGCTCCGCTTCGCTGCGCGGCCGCGCGCTGATCAGGTCCAAGGCGATTCTGCGGGCGAACTCGTCAGAAATCGACCTCACCCGTTTCCGGGTTGATTCCCTCGGGCACGTCCTCTACATCCACCCCGAGGTGCAGCCGAATACGGCGCTCGATCTCATCGGCTACTTCAGGATGATTGCGCAGGAAATTGCGCGCATTCTCCTTGCCCTGGCCAAGTTGATCGGTCTCATAGGTGAACCACGCCCCGGCCTTGCGGATGATTCCGGCCTCCACCCCCATATCGAGCAGAGATCCCTCCCGCGAGATACCCTGACCATACATGATGTCGAACTCGGCCTGCTTGAATGGCGGCGCCACCTTGTTCTTGACCACCTTCACCCGAGTACGGTTGCCCACCATCTCCGAGCCGTCCTTCAGGGTCTCGATGCGGCGCACGTCGAGCCGCACGGAGGAGTAGAACTTGAGCGCACGGCCGCCGGTAGTGGTTTCCGGGTTGCCGAACATCACGCCAATCTTCTCGCGCAACTGGTTGATAAAGATCGCGGTGGTGTTGGCCGCCTTGAGCGCGCCCGTCATCTTGCGCAACGCCTGGCTCATCAACCGAGCCTGGAGACCGACGTGGGAATCCCCCATCTCACCCTCGATCTCGGCTCTCGGGGTCAAGGCAGCCACGGAGTCGACCACGATCAACGCGAGGGCGCCGGAGCGGACCAAGGTGTCGGCGATCTCAAGTGCCTGCTCACCGTTGTCGGGCTGGGAGACGAGAAGTTCATCCGTGTTGACGCCGAGCTTCGCTGCATAGTCCGGGTCCAGAGCGTGTTCCGCATCAATGAACGCACAGATCCCGCCCTCGGCCTGAGCGTTTGCAATGGCGTGCAACGCCACCGTCGTCTTGCCGCTGGACTCCGGGCCGTAGATCTCAACGATGCGTCCCCGAGGCAGCCCACCCACCCCCAGGGCCACGTCGAGCGCCACCGACCCCGTGGGGATGACGTCCATGGGTACACGGGAATCGGCGCCGAGCTTCATGATTGAGCCCTTACCGTGCGACTTTTCGATCTGCTGCAATGCAGCTTCCAGCGCCTTCAAGCGGTCTCCCGGACCACCCTTTCGGTTGTCACCTGCGGCCATGATTATCCTTCACGCTTATGAGTAGTGGTTGCAACCATTACTCTGTCAGTGGGCACTGACATTTCTTCATCTGGCTTCCTGGCTGTGGAGAAGCCAGCCAGAACATTACCGAACGTCCGTTCGAATATCAATGTCGTCACGCTAGCGCACCTGTTCGGGCAACTCCAGTTGTTCCCAGACGGCGCGCCAAATCCGTTTGCAGTCAACTCCGTGGGCCAGCGCCTCGTTCACTGTCCGCGAACCCAGACCGCTCAACACCGTGTTCTCCGCCCACACCCGCGCGTATTGCTCGCCCAGCACCTCGTCCAGCCGAATCCAGAACTCTACTTCCCGCACCGAACAAAGTATATTGCTGCACATGTACGCAGCCCCATCGAAGAAACGGTCAGATCGCATGGTAGCCCTGCTTGACCTGCTGAATGAGCGCGGCGCCCTCAGCCTTTCCTTCCTCGCCACCTCGTTGGGAGCCTCCGCTGCGACGATCCGCCGCGACGTCGCACAGCTGGCTGCCCAGGGTCTGCTTGAACGCACCCATGGGGGCTGTCGTCCACTCCAAGGCTCCACCGAACTCCCGGTGAGGCTGCGTGACGCCAAACAGGCCGACGCGAAAAAGGCCATCGCGCAGCGCATAGCAAGAGAGATTCCTCCGGGGAAGCACATGCTGGCCCTAACCGGCGGAAGCACCGTGGCCGCAGTGCTGCGCAGCCTGGAGCACCGCACAGATCTGACTATCATCACCAACTCAATCAGCATCGGCTTGGCGGCCGCAGAACAGGGCCAGAGCCGGGTGCTGATCGCTGGCGGCGTTCTGCGCCCGAGCTCGCTGGAATTGGTGGGAGCTCTCACCGAGGAAACCATGAAGCTAGTGAATGTGGGCACGGCCATCGTGGGAGTCAGCGGGTGCAGCGTTGAGGCTGGGTTCACCGGGCATGACGAGACCGAGGCGCGTACGAATCTGCTGATGCTCGAACACGCCCAGCGAGTGATCGTTGTGATGGACTCAACTAAGTTGGGGCAGAGCGCGAAGGCCAAAATCGTTGGCCTCGACAAGGTCGATCTACTCGTGACCGACGACCGGGCCGACCCGGAGCGGTTGGAGAAACTGCGCAGGGCAGGGCTTCAGGTGGCGGTGGTCAAAGTCTAAGCGGCCGCCTCGACACCCTGCTCCACAGCCTCCCGGACGCTCAACTTCCAAGCCACAGAACTCATCAGCTGGCCGAGCGTGACACCGAGAGCACGGCAGATGGACCCCAGTACCTCGCTGGATGCTTCCTTGTGGCCACGCTCGATCTCCGACAGGTATCCCAGCGAGACCATCGAAGCCGTGGACACCTTACGCAACGTCAGCCCCGTCTCGGCCCGCAGCTCTCGAAGAGCCTCACCAACAACCTGACGCAACAGCACGTTTCGCACTTCCATCTGCCCCTATCCCGGGACTGATGCCCCGCTTCGATAAGGTCAAACGCGCAAGTGCTCCGGTTTATTCCCGACCAGCCAGCTTCCACCAGAGAAACAGCAGCGCATGCTCGACGCTCGCCCGCCGGATCTCGTCCCGGCAGCCGCTCAATCTGAGTTCCTGCGTGGCCACCGCGCCGCCTCCCGCGACCCCCACCCAGACCGACCCGGCAGCCACCCCGTCGCTCGGCCCAGGGCCCGCCACCCCCGTCGTGGCTACCCCCCAGCTTGTGGCGCACTCCAACACCGCCCCGCGAGCCATCTGCGCCGCCGTCTCCGCGTTGAACGCGCCGCGGAGCGCAAGCCAGGCCGGATCGACGTGGGCGAGCTTGGTCTTCAGATCCACGGCGTAGGTCACCAGCCCACCGCGAAAGACCTCTGATGCCCCGGGGACCGTCGCGAACTCTGCCGCGACCAGACCAGCGGTGAGCGACTCGCAGGTAGCTACCGTCTCGCCACGCTCGCGCAGCAGAGCAACGATGCGGGCCGCGTCGCTCACCTAGCTTCGGGTTCCCGGCCGGCCGTGCGGAGCAGTCCGACAGCCTCTCGAACATAGTCGAACCCGGTGACCACTGTCACGATCAACGCCAGCCACATCAGTGCCCACGCCCCGACCTGCAGCGGACCGGGCAGAAACTGCTCACCGAACAGAAGCAACAGAAGAGCGAACGATTGAAGCACCGTCTTCAACTTCCCGCCCCGGTTTGCAGCCATGATGATGCTGCGACGTTTGAGGTAGTCTCGTAGGGCGGTTATCCCCCATTCCCGGACCAAGATGATGATCGTGAAATACCAGGGCAACTCGCCCAACAACGACAGGGAAATGAACGCCGCTCCCGTGAGCGCCTTGTCAGCGATCGGATCCCAAAGCTTGCCGAAGTCCGTGACGAGGCCGTACTTGCGTGCGATTCTCCCGTCCAGAAAATCCGTGGCCATGGCGGCAGCAAACACCGCAGTCGCGGCCGCTCTCAGCCCCAGGTTGTTCGGATCGACGAACAGCAAGACCACCATCACCGGGACCAGGATCATGCGGATCACTGTCAAGATGTTCGGCAGGCTCGCATGGGGAGTCATCGGTTCACCTCCGCATAAAGGTCGATTCCCTCAGAGTCTACGGCCCTCGCTGCGACGAGCGCGCCGCAGCCGTGTTCCCCATCGACCCGCACGATTCCGTCGGTCTCCGGGCCCTGATGCCGAGCGCGCCCCCAGGCCCCCTCATCGTCGGTGCCCTCTATCAGCACCTCCAGCCGCTCGCCGATCCGCTCCGCCGCCCGGCCCTCCGCCACCTCAAGCGCGAGATCGGCCAACTCGGATCGGCGTTCCTCTACTACCTCCTCCGGCAGGTGGCCCGGCAGTGAGACACCCTCAGTTCCTTCCTCGTCCGAGTAGCCAAACACCCCACACACGTCGAGGTTAGCTGCCGAGATGAAGCCGCGCAGGATCTCGACGTCGCACTCCGTTTCGCCCGGGAAGCCCGCGATCACATTGCTTCGGATGCCTGCGGTGGGCGCGGAGCGCCGGATCGACTCGATCAGGCCCAGGAAACTGTCTGGGTCGCCGAAGCGTCGCATCGAGCGCAGCACGGATTTCGAGGCATGCTGGAAACTCAGGTCGAAATATGGAACCACCTTTTCGGTGTTCAGGATCGCATGCAGCATCGACGGCCGAATCTCCGCCGGTTGAAGGTAGCTGACGCGGATCCACTCGATGCCGTCCACTCTGCTCAGCCGCGCGAGCAAGCTTTCCAGCCCCTCGCCCGGAGGCAGATCCTTACCGTAGGAGGACGTGTTCTCACTCACCAGAAACAGCTCACGCACCCCCTGCTCCGCAAGCCAGTGCGCCTCAGCCACGATCTCATCGCCCGGCCGCGAGAAATAGGCACCGCGGAAGCTCGGGATGGCGCAGAACGCGCACTTGCGGTCACAGCCGGAGGCAATCTTCAGGCTCGACCACGGAGCGTCGCTCAGCCGCTTTCGACCCGCCAGCCAGGAGTGCCCCGGGATGGCCACCTCTGGTGCTTGCTGCCGCTGGGCCGGCGCGATCGGCAGGAGCTTTCGTCGGTCCCGCGGCACGTGCGAAATCTGCTGCTCGCCGTCGAGGATGCCGCGCAGCCGGTCGGCGATGTCCGCGTAGGCGTCGAAACCGAGCACGGCGTCGGCTTCAGGCAGTTCCTTGGCCAACTCTGCGCCGTACCTTTCGGCCATGCACCCCACTGCGACGACCGAACGCACCCCGGCGCTCTCCTTCAGATCGGCAGCCGCCAGCAGCGTGTCGATCGAGTCTTTCTTCGCCTGCTCCACAAAACCACAGGTGTTCACGACGACCGTTTCTGCCTCTGCGGGATCGGACACCAGGCGGAACCCCCCTGCTTCCAGACGGGCAGCCAGTTCCTCGGAGTCGACATCGTTGCGGGCGCAGCCGAGCGATGCGATATGCACAGAATGAGTCATCGCCACCAGACTATCCCGCGGCGAGGCTGGCGAGCACGTCGTCGAGATCCTCCGGTCGGACGAGCACCTCACGCGCCTTGGAACCCTCGGAAGGTCCAACGATGCCGCGCGTCTCCAGGATGTCCATCAAGCGGCCAGCCTTAGCGAAGCCCACACGCAGCTTCCGCTGCAGCATCGACGTGGATCCCAGTTGCAACTCCACCACCAGACGGCAGGCGTCGAGCACCAGGTCCAGGTCGTCGCCGATGTCCTCTGCCACCTTCCGCTCCGCCGACGCGCCGGCAGTCACGTCCTCGCGATAGTTCGGCTGAAGCTGGCCGGTGACGAAGGACACCACCTCCCGGATCTCCGACTCCTTGACCCAGGCGCCCTGCACACGGATCGGCTTGCTCTCCCCCATCGGCAGGAACAGTCCATCGCCCTTCCCCACGAGACGCTCCGCACCCGGCTGGTCGAGGATGACCCGAGAATCCGTCATGGAGGAAGTGGCGAAAGCCAACCGAGAGGGCACGTTGGCCTTGATCAGCCCGGTCACGACGTCCGTGGAGGGGCGCTGCGTCGCCAGAACCAGATGGATGCCCGCGGCCCGGGCCAGCTGCGTGATCCGCACGACGGATTCCTCCACGTCGCGTGCGGCCACCATCATCAGATCGGCCAGCTCGTCCACGACCACCAGCAGGTAGGGATAGGGGGCGAGCACACGGTTGGATCCTTCCGGCAGCTTGATCTGCCCGGCCCGCACGGCCTTGTTGAAGTCGTCGACGTGCCGGAAGCCGAAGGCCGCCAGATCGTCGTAGCGCATGTCCATCTCACGGACCACCCACGCCAGCGCTTCTGCGGCCTTCTTCGGGTTCGTGATGATTGGCGTGATGAGATGCGGGATGCCCTCGTACTGGTTGAGTTCCACGCGCTTCGGATCCACGAGGATCATGCGCACCTCTTCCGGGGTGGCACGCATCATTACCGAGGTGATCAGGGAGTTGATGAAGCTGGACTTGCCGGAACCGGTTGCACCCGCCACCAGTAGGTGCGGCATCTTGGCCATGTTGGCGATGACGAAACCGCCATCAACGTTCTTGCCCAGGCCCACCGTGAGCGGGTGATGGTCGGTCTGCGCTTTGGGCGAGCGCAGCACGTCGCCCAGCGAGACCACTTCCTTGTCGATATTGGGGATCTCCACACCAATCGCCGACTTGCCGGGGATCGGGTTCAGGATGCGGATCTCGCTGGAGCCCACAGCGTAAGCGATGTTGTCCTGCAGCCCGATGATCTTCTTGACGTTGACCGCCGCGCCTTTCTCGATCTCATAGCGCGTCACAGTTGGTCCGCGCGTGTATCCGGTCACGCGGGCGTCAATCTCGAACTCGTTGAGCACGGCCGTAAGCTGCGCGACGATGCGGTCGCTCGATTCAGTGCGCGCCTTCGGCTTCGAGCCGGGGGTCAGAATGTCCTGCTCCGGCAACTGATAGACGATGTCCCCGGTGAGCATGAGTTGCTCACCGCGCGGCGGGCTGATCGGCGCTACCGGAGCGGGCGCCGCCGAGGCTGGCACAACTCGCTCTCCGAGCGGCGGGACAAGTTCCGGGCTGTCCATCCTCAAGCCTGGGTCCGACGCAAGCTGCCGGGGCGGCTGCGGGGCGCGAGCCTTCGGCTCATCCTCGGAACCGTATTCGAGGGCCCAGTCGAGGTCCGTGGAGGGTTCATCGACGACCTCCGGATCCTCAACCCGGTCCTCGATCAGCGGCGAGTCGTAGGGTTCATCGACGCCATAATCCACACCGGGGTCATCCGTCGGTTCCTCGCGGCGGCGCCGAGTGTCTTCCTCGTTCTCCTCCACCAGGGAAGCCAACGCCGCACGCAGGCTAGAGATGACCTCCCGCAACGGACGCGCGATAATGATCAGCGCACCAAACAGAGCCAGCAGCACCAGCAGCGGGACAGCGAGCCACACTGTCGCGATACCGACCAGCACGTAGGAGGACAGGTAACCCATCATGCCGCCCGCGGCGCGCACCGCAGTCATATCCTCGGGGGTGGGTTGGCCCTGGATGATGTGCACCAGACCCAGCACACCGAACAGGAGAAGGATCCAGCCAAGGCCGGTTTTGGGAGCCTGCTCGACGTCGCGGGGGTGGCGCATGACCCGCCAGGAGCCGTAGAAGAACACTGCTGGCAGAACCACTGCCAAGATCCCGACGACCGTGGTCATTGCGATCTGCAGCCAGTATGAGATCCCGGCCAGCTGGAACCAGACCCCACCCATCATGATCAACCCCACCGCGAACAGCAGCAGTCCTATGCCGTCCCTGCGCAGTTTCGGGTCCACGTCGCGAGCCGACTGGCCGATGGAACGCATCATCCAACCCACTCCCCCAGCGAGCTGGTTCAGCGACCAGACGGACCATGTGCTCAGCGAACGAAGGAACCGGCCGCTTGTCTTGTTCTTCGCAGCGGACCGTGATCTGGTGGATGCAGTGGTTCTGGAGCGGGTGGACTTGCCCGAGGGCTGCCTGCCACCGCTCCGCGCCGAGGAAGGTACGCGGGACGCCATGCAATCACCCTAGGGCGGACGACACGCAGTGGGCGTCATCCCACACCGAGATAATTCAGAATCACGAAAAGTGATCCCAACCCGTGCCGGGATGTGCTTCTCCATCCACGGTGACGCCGGTCCCGGCGTCCACACTTCCGATCGCACGCCACCCGTCGGGCAGCGTGGCCTCCGGCGGGAAAGCTGCAGCCAGCGCGTAATCCTCGCCGCCGCACAACACGAAGCTCAGCGGATCCCTTCCAGTGGCGACCGCCACCCGTTCGATCGGTTCCGCAATCTCAAGGGCTGCTGAGTGCACGTCAATCGCCACACCGGAGCGCCCGGCGATGTGGCCAAGATCCTGTAACAGTCCGTCGGAGACATCAATCATCGCCCGGGCACCTGCAGCGGCGGCCCGCGCACCCGCGCCATACGCCACCTCGGGGACCAAAGCCGCCTGCACCACGCTCACCGGGGAGCGAAAGCCTCTGCTCAGCGCCGCGTGGCCGGCCCCCGCCCACCCGAGACGGCCAGTGATCGCGACGACGTCGCCGGGCCGAGCGCCCGCGCGCGTGACCACCTGGCCCGAGGACTCGCCCAAGACAGTCACGTTCACGACCACCTGCGGGGAGCCAGAGAGATCCCCGCCGACCAGCGCCACCCCTGCGGCTGTGCATTCCTCGCGCACCCCGGCGGCGAAGTCCAGGATCCAGTCACGCTCGGTGCCCTGCGGGATGGCCAAGGAAACGACCACGGCACGCGGGTTTGCGCCCATCGCTTCAACATCAGAGACGTTCACCGCAATCGCTTTCCGGCCAATCTGCGCGGCCGAAGACCAGTCCCGTCGGAAGTGCACGCTCTCAACCAGGATGTCCGTGGAGACCACCGCAGCACCGGAGAACCGCAGCACTGCCGCGTCGTCACCAGGACCCAGCAAGACGCTGTCGTTACTGGGCAGGGCCTCAGTGATGGCCTCAATGAGTTCAAACTCGCTGCTCACCGGAGGCCAACCCTGCGCTCCAGCGCCAGGTCGATCAGGCGGGTCACCAGCTGACCGTAGCTCATGCCGGTGGAGTGCCACAGCGACGGGAACATCGAGATTCGCGTGAAACCCGGCATGGTGTTCACCTCGTTGATGAAGACCTCTCCCTCGGGGGTGAGGAAGAAATCGGCGCGGGCCAGGCCCTCGCAGTCGAGCGCGCGGAAGGCTTGTTTGGCCAGCGACTGGATCCGTTTCGCCACCTCCGGCTCAACCACCGCCGGGATGTCCAACGCGGCCCCCGTCTCATCGAAGTACTTCGTCTCGTAATCGTAGAATCCGCCCTCGGCCAGAACCCGCACCTCGCCCAGCGGGGATGCCTCACACCCTTCGGGACTGTCCGGGTCGCCCAGCACCGCGCACTCGATCTCGCGACCGGGGATGCCCTCCTCCACGATCACCTTCGGGTCGAACTCGCGCGCGTGCTCAATCGCGGCGACCAGGGAATCGGGATCGGTCACGCGTGAGATGCCGATGGAGGAACCGCCCCGGCACGGCTTCACGAACACCGGAAATCTCAGAGTCGATGCCTCGGCGAGCACCTCGTCGCGGTGCTGAAGCCAGCGGTGGTTCGACGCCACGACGTACGGCCCCACCGGGAGGCCGTTGGCCGCGAAGGCCTGCCGCATGAATTGCTTGTCCATCCCGACCGCGCTCGACGTGACTCCGCAGCCCACGTAGCGGATACCCATGAGTTCGAACAACCCTTGGATAGTGCCGTCCTCACCGAATGGGCCGTGCAGCAGCGCGAACGCCACGTCGATTTCGCTGACATCAACGAGCGACCCGCCTACGCGCGTGGCGATCTGGGAGCCGCGGTCGCTGGCCAGCCACACCGTGTCGGCCTCGGGCTCCGCCACCTCCGGCGGTCGGCCGTCGACGATGGCGTAGGCAGCCACCTCCTCCTCGGCCACCTGTGTCCACCGCCCGCTCCTCGCGATCCCGAGGCAACACACGTCGAAACGGGTTCTGTCGATGGCGCCCAGCACGCTCGCCGCGGTCAGGCAGGAAATCGAGTGTTCCGACGACGTACCACCAAACACGAGCGCAACACGGATACGACTGGACAACTGGCCTCCTCAGTAGGACTGCCGAACATCCTACAGTGGGCTCATGCAGCCCATCGCCCACATCAGCAGCGACTTTCCGCAGAAGTTCGGCGTCCCTCGCCAGTCCGGCCTGGTACCCGAACTGACGGCGGAGGTGATCTTCAGCCCCGAGTTTCGTTCCCCAGAGGCCGTGCGCGGGCTCGCTGGTTTCTCACACATCTGGCTGATCTGGCTGTTCTCGCACTCGCCCGCCCGCTGGTCACCAACCGTTCGGCCGCCGCGTCTCGGCGGCAACGAACGCATGGGGGTCTTTGCCACCCGTTCGCCCATCCGACCGAACCCTATCGGCCTGTCCTCTGTCCGGCTGCTGAAGGTCTCCGCCGACCGACTCGTCGTGGCGGGCGCGGACCTCGTCGACAACACCCCCATCCTCGACATCAAGCCCTACATTCCCGCAGACCAGCACCCGGACGCCACGTTCGGCTTCCTATCGCGCGGCGCCGACTACGAGCTGACCGTGGAAATACCCGACGAGTACGCCGCGGCTCTTCCCCCCGCCAAGCTGGCCGCGCTGCGCGGCCTGCTGGCCCAGGATCCGCGTCCCGCCTATCAACGAGACACCCGACCCTACGGGCTGAGCTTCGCCGGCCACAACGTACGATTCCAGGTCGACGGTGCGGTACTGCGGGTGAGCTCCATCACCCCGGGCGCTTGACGTACCCCTTCTCCCAGGGGCTCCAGACGATCTCGGGAATCGGTTCGCCGACCAGTTCGCCGTACAGCCGGGTGATCTCGGACATGATTCGGCCGGTCGCCTCAGCGATCTGTTCCTCGGTGGGTTCCGGGCCGCGCAGGTCGTCTAAGGCAATCGGCTCACCGACCACAAGCTTGATCACACGCCGCCTAAACGAGAACAGCTTGCGCAGCTCCAAATACCGTCCGCCGAGCACCTGGTCTGGCCCGTGCTGGACCACGGGAACCACCGGAGCGCTGCTGGTGAGCGCCAGCCTGGCCGCACCCCGTCGCCCCAACATCGGCCATCCGCTCGGGTCGCGCGTGATAGTGCCCTCCGGGTAGAGGGCCACGCACTCGCCATCCGCGAGTGCCGCGGCGGCCGGGATCAGCGCATCCTTCGCCCGCTCGGTGTTGCGCTCCACGGGAATCTGTCGACACTTGACCGCCAGCCAACCAATGAACGGGACCCGCCAGATGTCGGCCTTGCCCAGGAAACGCGGCCAGCGGCCGCCCGCCACCAGCGCGTCAGCCAGCGTGATCGCGTCGAAGTTCGAGGTGTGGTTGCTGACGACCAACAGGGAACCGGTTTTGGGCAACCGGTGTAGCCCGGACCAGCTGCGCTTGACCAGCAGCGGTAGGACGAGCCGGACTGCGCCCACCAACCCGCGGTACACGATTGAGGGAGACTCGGGTTCAGCCATGGCTCACATGCTAGCTTGGGCGGCATCGTTAGGTTCGTTGGCCCGAAGCCAGCCGTCGCACACCATCCGAAGACCGACGAGCAGCATCGAGGCCCCAGTCACCAGCAGCAGCAGTTCTACGGAGAACCGATCCGCCAGCGGGCCCATCACCGCCATTCCGAGTGGAACCGCCAGGTTAGAGATCATCATGAGGATAGAGCTGACACGCCCCATCAGTTTCTCCTCGACGCTCAGCTGCACCATCGTGATGGCCGGCGTGTTGAGGAAAGGCAGAAATACCCCGGAGACCAGCATGATGGCGGAGTACAGCAGGAAAGTCGTGGGCAGCCCGAGCGCGATCGTCAATCCACCTAGAACCAAAATGGCGGAGGAAACCGTCGTAGTTCGAGACGAACGAGTCCCCCAAAAGCCCACCAGGATCCCGCCCAGGATCATTCCCGCTGAGAAAGCCACCTCAACCACGGTCAGGTGAGTCTCGTCACCACCGAAGGTACGCACCACCTGCAGCGGGGTGAGCAGCGCAACAGGAGCGGCCAAGAAGTTCAGCAAAACGAAGTAGGCCAGGAGTCGTCTGACGAAATGATTTCCGTGGATGTAGCGCACCCCCTCGACAATGTCGCCCAGCGGGTGGCGCCGCCTGGCGTCGGAAGCCCCCTCCGGGGGCGGAGTAGCGAGCGCGAGGAGCAGGATCCCGACCCCGATCAATGCAGTGACGATGTCCACCAGAAGAACCAGGTGTAAGGGCATGATTCCGAGCAGAGCGGCCGCGAGGATCGGGGAGAGCAACGTCATCGCCGCATGGATGGATGCGTTGTATCCGTTGAACCGACCGAGCTGCTTGGCCGGCACGATCTGCGGCAGCAGCGCGGCAACAGCCGGCACCTGCACGCCTTGTCCACAACCTCGAAGCAGCAACGCCGCGAAGAAGACCAGGTAGGAGCCCTGGCCGGCCATCAGCAACAGCAGCAGCAGCACCGTGGTGATCGCCACCAGGGTATCGGCCACCGCAATGAGTTTCCGACGCGAGTACCGGTCAGCGAGCATTCCACCGAATGGCGCGAGCAGCACCATGGGCAGCATGCCAACCAGAGTAGCGACGGTCACCGTCGCTCCCGAACGGGAATCGATCGTGAGGTGCCAAATCAGCGCGAATTGAACCACCTGTGAGCCGATCTGGCTCAACCCCTGGCCGAAGAGAAACCACGAGGCCTGCCGAACCCAGTTGATACCGGTATCCATAGTCACCCGCATAGACTACACTCTGCTAGCTCAAACCTCGCCGCAAGGATCATGCGCCCAACCCGCGTCTGCCGAACCGTGCAGCAGCCTCGACAACTTGCACAGCGAGAGCCGATTGTTGCACGTTCATCGTAGTGAGACCTGAACGGATTTTCCGCTATCGACTCAGCGAAGAGGCTTCAAGGAAAAGGCTTGAAGAACTAGAATGAGTAGACCCCCTAGAACTCAGTCGGAGGACATCATGAGCTCCCCGCAATTCCCGTCGAATCGACCTTGGGAACCGCCCCCCGAGGCTCCGGGAAATCACTCCAATAGCCAGCCAAAGCAGCCCCCTCTCTCGCCAATGCCCACCTCCCGATCTCCCCAGACGGGATGGCCACCGCCTGGGCCGACCCCAACACCTGGAGCACAGCCGTATCCCGACAATCCGTACGCCGCCCAACCGATCCGCGACCAGGACACTGCAAGGCCCACTCCCTACCCACAGCAGATACCTTCACAAGGGCCACCATGGTCCGGAGTGCCCGAAGGATGGACGCCTCCCCCACCCCCGAAACGATCCGGCGGTGGGCTGAAGTGGCTGCTCGTCTTCGGAGGCGTCTTCGTACTCGGAGGATTGGTCGCCACATGGTTCCTGCTGGGTCGAGGGTCTCAAGAGACGCCCAACACACTGCCCAAAGCATCTGTGATCACGTTCCGCGCATCGCCGAGTCCTACTGAGCCCACGAGCCCAACGCCTGAGCCGGTCCCGCCTCCAACGCTCACCGTGACCGGGTTCGGCGATCGCGGCCCGGTGGGGCTAACCAAGGGGGCGCCCCGCATCGTCGAACTCGGCCAGCCCGGCAGCGTAATCGCTGGCTTCGTCGGCGAGAACTACGTCCTGCTCTACGGTCCACCGGCCGGGACCGAGAGCCTTTTTCAGCTGTTCGACGTGCAAACGGAGGATCTGATCTGGGAGGCCAACCTGCCGGTCGCCGGACGGACCACCGTCGTTGCTTCTCCGAGCGCTAAGTTCCTCTACCTGCACTCCTGCAACAGCCCCGCAGCGACCTGCACGGATCTGCTAGTCAGCGCCGCGACAGGCGAGGTTATATCATCAATCGACTCCGCACGTCACTCGGCAGCCATCTTCGACGACAACGACACCCTGTACCGCTTCTCCCCCAGCGATTGGACCATCACCGCGTTCGCCCAGGACGGCAGCCAGCTCTGGCAGCAACCCACCTCCCATTTCGATCTCGCATCCGCCGAGGAGAACCGGGAGACGGTCTTCGCCAGACGCCAAGGCGAATACGTCACCTTGTGTATCGAGCCCGATGTCGAGCACGCCGAGGATGACTGGCTCGCTAAGTACCCCACGTATATGAATGACTTCCGCGGTGCCTGCGCCACCGCCTACAACCTGGGCGACGGCGCGATTCCTGCCTGGTCACCCCCGGTGGGAGCAGACGTCTACCATCACTGGTTCGCCTCCGGAGCAAACTTCTTTGCAGTCTCAAATGAAGAGCAAACCTCCTACTACGACGGTTCCGGCAACGAGCAACACCCCGAGCTGACGGAAAACTCCTGGGTATCCTTCGTCCGCCATCGGTTTGCAGAGTTTCGCAGCGGCGAGGAGCCCGACACCGAGGTCTTCGTCCTCAAGGATCCGTTGACCGGTCAGGACCAGTCACCGGCGATGACGCTGCTGCCCTACGAGGTGCTGATCGCATTCGGCGATTCGGTCGCCGGCTTCAAGATCGAGGAGGGAGCCAGGCTGCGCTCCTTCAACATCGATACGGGCGCGGCGGAGCAAGTCTGGGAACTCCCAGATGACTCCGTGTACATCGCGGGTCAGCAGGTGTTCCTGGTCTGTTCCCCGTCGGATTCCGGGACAAAGGTGAGCGCTTACCAACACCGCCACGACGGTCCGCTGTGGGAGCTGGATGTTCCCGCCAAGTTGTTGGGTCACGGCGAACGCCCGTTCCTGGCCTTCCACTCCGACACCGGAGTCCGACTGCTCGTCGGGGATTAAGACCGGCTTCGGCGGCGCCACGTTGTCGAGTGCTGCCCGGCGTCGGCGGGTTGGGCCCTCAGCAACCGGCTTCTGCACTGGATGTGCTGACCAAGATACCGAGGGCCCTTTTCGCCTGGTTGGAAGCACCTCGGCCCAGCATGGCCTCCGCCACGAGGCGGGCTCAGGTCCCGACGGGCTCCGGCTCACGGGCCGCCAGGCGCCTCAGCGGGCCGTCAACCGCCAGCAACTCCGCGGGTTGACCCGCCTGAACCACCTGGCCGGAGTCCAGGACCACCACCCGGTCCGCCGTGCCCACCTGGCCGATCTTGTGCGTGACCTCGACGATGGTGGCCCTGGGCAGGAAGCCCCGCAGGTTGGCGCGCACGCGTTCCGATAGTGCCGGGTCGAGATGCGAGGTGAACTCGTCGAGCACTAGCACGGCCGGCTGTGTCAGCAGCATGCGGGCGAGGGCAAGGCGCTGCCCCTGGCCTCCGGAGAGGCTGGCGCCGCGTTCGCCAATCATCGTCTCGTAGCCCTCCGGCAGAGCGAGGATGTCTTCGTGTATGCAGGCTGCCTGACATGCCGCTGTGATGTCCTCGTCCGTCGCCTCAGGCGCGGCCAGCTTGAGGTTTTCCCGCACGGTGGCGCGCATCAGATGGGCGCGTTGTTGTACGAGGCCGACTGTGGAGCGCAGCGAGTCGTTGGTCAAATCCCGCACGTCTACGCCCCCGACGAGGACCCGGCCTACCGCGGGATCGTCGAAGCGCAAAGCCAGCTGGGACAGCGTGGTCTTTCCCGAACCGGACACACCCACCAGGCAGGTCCACTCCCCCGCAGCGGCCCGGACGTTTACGTCCCGCAGGGCCGAACGTTGGGCGCTGGGGTAGCGGTAGCTGACGTTCTCCCAGACCACGTCATACTCCTCGCACCGGGGCAACTCCTCGGCGCCTTCCTCCACCAGAACGGGAGCATGCACCGTGCGCCACACACGTTCCACGGAAGCTAGCGATGTGGAAACCGCTGCGGCCAGCTCTTCGACGCCGCGCACCACCTCGGTGAGGCGGATCACGGCCGCGGTGCTGGCCGCCAGCGCGACGAAATCGATGCCGGCGCCGCGGGTCTCCTCCAACCCCACGCACACCATCGCGATCGCCGCGCCCAGCATGAGCCACTGGTTGGCGCCCCTGCGCAGCGCTGCCCACGCGGTCGGCGCCCACGAGTCGCGCACCAAGAGCCTTCCAAAGTCCTGCGCTTCGTCGAGTCGCTCGTCAGCCCGGCCGTACCCGACGACTTCCCGCATGCCCTGCAGCGAGTCGGTAACGTGATGGTTAAGCCTTGCTCTGGTCTCCGCAGAGCGTCTGGCCGCTGCGAGCGACGAGCGCGCCCCCACCCAGGGAGTAATCAGCACCGCGCTCAGCAGGAACGGCGCAGCCCACAGCGCAACCGCCCAGGAGGTGGTGGCGCCGATCGTCAGCAGGACAATAATCGGTACGACCACCGCGCTGACCACGGGGGCAAAGGTGTGCGCGAAGAAGATCTCGATCCGGTCCACATCCTTCGTGGCACGCGTCATCAGATCACCGGAACGCGACGACAGTAGGACCCGCGGGGCCTGTGGAACGAGAGCCCGGAAAATCTCAGCCCGAAGTAGTTCCAGTGCTTTGAAGGCGACGAGGTGGCCCAGGAACTGCTCCGCGTAGCGCAACGCAGCCTTGAGGAGGCAAACCACCACCAGCGCAACGACGATCGTAGTCAGTCGCGGAGAATCTCCGACACCAGCCATCGCCTGCCCCAGCGCCACCACCGAGCCGGCGGCCAGCCCGAAGAGAGTGGCCCCCAACAGCTGATCCAGAACCCGGCACGCTGTGGACAATCCCAGGGGCGCCAGCACCGGTCGGGTGACGCCAAGCACCCAGGCAAACATTTCTCGACGGGTGGGCACGTTCACAGCACCGCTCCTTCCTGAGCGACCGGACGGATCTCCCCATCGACCACTCTCAGCACACGATCCGCTCCGGTCAGCGCGCCGGCGCGATGCGAGATGAGCACCACCGTGCGATCCTCGCCCACTTTCTCAATGGCCGACACGATTTCCGCCTCACTGGCCAGGTCAACCTGACTGGTGGGCTCATCCAACAGCAGTAGCCGTCTGCCGGAAAGCACTGCCCGGGCGAGCGACATCCGCTGCGCCTGACCGCCGGAGAGGCCCATGCCCTGCTCGCCCAACTCGGTATTCAGTCCTGCTGGCATCAGCCGCACTTCCGCCTCCAGGTTGGCCGCAGACAGGGCCGCCCACATCTCATCTTCCGTAGCGTCGGGCTTGGCAATGCGCAGGTTGTCAGCGATGGTTCCGGTGAACAGCCACGTGGACTGGGCCACGAGGGCGCTGCGCTCACGAACCGCGTGCCGACTGGCGCCAGTTAGCGCGACATCGTCAATGACCACGCTGCCCGAGGCAGGAAGTAGGTCCCCCGACAGCGCCGCGAGCAGGGTGGATTTGCCCGCACCCGAGGCGCCAACGATCGCCAGGTGCTCGCCACGCGCGACGGTGAGGTCGACGTCGGACAGCACCGGCTCGTCCCCCCAGCCAAGGCTGGCCCCACGCACTTCGACCACGTTGACGCTGTCGGCTGTGGCCGCGGGGTCGCCCCCGCCCCGTTCTGCGGGTATCCCGAGGATTCGACGCATCGCCCGCTGATTGGCCAGCCCGCCCATTCCGACGTAGAAAAACGCGCCCACCTGGTCCAGGGGCTCCAGCAAAACGTACGCGACGAGGACCAGTGCCAGCGCGTCCCCGACACCGATGGTGCCGGCTTGCAGCCGCAGTAGCGCGGCCACGGTCGCTGCGCTGACGAGAAACAGCGAGAAGAGTGCGTCCGTAACCAGGATGACTACCTGATTTCCCGCCAGAAGCCGCATCACGGCTTGGCGGTTCTCCTCACCCGCAACCCGCAGGCTCGCCTCGGTACGTCGCGCGGCTCGGGCGAGTACGAGCGTGGTCAGGCCCTGGATCGCGTCGAGGTAGCGGGCAGCCAGGTTGGCGCGTTCCTTGCGTGAAGCCGAGGAACTCTTCCGGAAGGCCCGCTGGAAGCCGACGATGAGCAGCGGGATCACCACGACGGCCACGAGGAGCACCAGCGCGGGCACCGGATCAACCGTGACCGCCACGAGGATCAAGACGAGAGCCGGGGCCAGCCCCGAGGCGATCGCTTGGGGCAGGAAGGTCTGGCGGTAGAGCGCCACCCTCTCCGCCCCGTCGGTGAGCGTGGAAACCGTGGCCCCCGTACGCACTTCGGTGGTCCTGGCCGGGCCAAGGGAGATCAGATGGCCGAGGACCCGACGGCGGAGACGCCCCTCTTCGTGCACGGCTTCGGCGCGGGCAACCACCTGGGCGACGAGGTGGGCGAGCGCTGACACGATCGAGCAAATGGTGGCCACGACAAGCTGCCAGTTGGGCGGGTCGCCCGCGATCACGTCGCCGAGCGCCCGGCCCAGTGCGATAAATGTGGCGGCCTGCGTCACGGAGGCGAGGGCCGATAGTGCGAAGACAGCGAGATTTGCTCTTCTTCCGACTTTTGTGCCGATGGGTATCTTCGGCGCCTTCCTGTCGGCCTTTGGCTTCATTTACACTCCTTGCGCATGCGGCTGCGGGACGGGCTGTAGGTTAGCCAAGCCTAACGCCACAAACCCGATGACGCTACATTGCGCAAGCCAGGGATGAGCTTAATCTAGTCCGCCACCCGGGCGGGAAGTGTCTTCGGCAGAAAGCCCGGGCGACGCTCCTCATAGGCGGCGATGTCCTCCTCGTGCTGGAGCGTCATCGAGATGTCGTCCAGGCCCTCAAGCAACCGGTGGCGGGTGAAGTCGTCCAGTTCAAACGGGTGTTCCTGGTCACCTACGCGAATCTGGCGCTCCACCAGGTCGACAGTGATAGGTTCGCCCGGGTGTTCGTCGATGTACTCCCAGATCTCGACAACGACTGTCCCCGGGACGACGGCCACCACCAGCCCGGCCTTGCCCGAGTTGTTGCGGAAGATGTCGCCGAATCGCGAGCCGATCACTGCCTTGAAGCCATAGTCCTGCAACGCCCAGACTGCGTGCTCCCTGGACGACCCGGTCCCGAAGTCCGGCCCCACTACGAGGATGGTCCCCGAGCGGAACGGCTCCTGGTTCAGCACAAAGTCCGGCTCCTGCCGCCAACCCGCGAAGAGCCCGTCGGCGAATCCGGTGCGCGTGATGCGCTTCAGGTACACAGCGGGAATGATCTGGTCCGTGTCCACATTGCTGCGACGCAACGGCACGGGCACGCCAGCGTGTGTTGAAAACTTCTCCATGTTCGCTCCTCACAGGTCCGCAGGCGAAGCTAGCCTGCCCACAACGGCGGTCGCGGCGGCGACGGAGGGCGAGACGAGGTGTGTGCGCCCGCCCTTACCCTGCCTGCCTTCGAAATTGCGGTTGGAGGTCGACGCGGACCGCTCCCCCGGCGCAAGTTGATCCGGATTCATGCCCAAGCACATCGAACAGCCTGCCGCACGCCACTCCGCGCCGAAGTCAAGGAAAACCTTATCCAGCCCCTCGGCTTCGGCCTGGAGGCGAACCCGAGCCGACCCAGGAACCACCAGCATACGCACTTCGTCATGCTTTCTCCTGCCTCGCACCACCTCGGCTGCGAGCCTCAGATCTTCGATTCGCCCATTGGTGCAGGAGCCGAGGAACACCGTATCGACCTTGATATCGCGCATCGGGGTCCCTGGGCGCAGATCCATGTATTCGAGAGCGCGCGCAGCAGTCACGCGCTCGATCTCGGAGCCGAAGTCTTCCGGCGCGGGCACAACGCAGGCCAACGGAACCCCCTGCCCGGGGTTCGTGCCCCAGGTGACGAAGGGGCTGAGCTGGGTTGCATCGATGTCGATCTCCACATCAAACCTGGCGTCCTCGTCCGTGCGCAGGCTTCGCCAGTGCTCGACCGCCGCGTCCCAGGCCTTCCCTGTGGGTGCGTGTGGGCGGCCCTTGAGGTAGGCGAAGGTGGTCTCGTCGGGAGCGATCATGCCTGCCTTGGCGCCCCATTCTATAGACATGTTGCAGATGGTCATCCGCCCTTCCATGCTGAGAGCTTCGATGGTGCTACCGCGATACTCGACGACGTGGCCCTGGCCACCGCCGGTTCCCACCTTGGCGATCAGCGCCAAAACGATGTCTTTTGCGGTGACCCCTGCGGGCAGTTCACCGTTGATGTTCACCGCCATGGATTTGAGCCTCTCCTGGGGCAACGTCTGGGTGGCCAGCACGTGCTCCACTTCACTGGTGCCGATGCCGAAGGCGAGTGCTCCGAACGCCCCGTGCGTGGATGTGTGAGAGTCCCCGCACACGACAGTCATGCCGGGTTGGGTGACTCCAAGCTGCGGCCCGACGACGTGCACGATGCCCTGATCTCGATCTCCGAGAGAGTGCAGCCGGATCCCGAAGTCCGCAGCATTTCGTCGCAACGTCTCAACCTGCTTGCGCGACGTCGGATCCGCGATCGGTTGCAAGATGTCCAGCGTGGGGGTGTTGTGGTCCTCTGTGGCGAGGGTCAGGTCCGGCCGTCGGACCCGCCTGCCCGCCAGCCTGAGCCCTTCGAAGGCCTGTGGGCTGGTCACCTCGTGCACCAGGTGCAGGTCGATGTAGAGCAGGTCGGGCTGCCCCTCATCCCGTCGCACGATGTGCGCATCCCACACCTTTTCGCTCAAGGTCTTTCCCATCGCTCCACCTTCCCGCTCTCCTGCTGGGTCAACGATGCCCGAACCGGGCTCCTCAGACCTTTACAGTCCAGAATATGAACATGTAGTCTCATAATATGGACGATACAAGTGGAGTGGGCGTGCTGGACAAGGCGGCCGCCGTGCTTTCCGCGCTGGAGCACCAGCCGCTGACCTTGGCCGGGCTGGTCACCGCGACGGGGCTTGCACGGCCCACGGCGCATCGGCTGGCAGTTGCACTGGAGTACCACCGGCTGGTGGGCAGGGATCTGCAGGGCAGATTTGTGTTGGGGCCTCGGCTGCTTGAGCTGGCGGACGCGGCCGGCGAGGATCCGCTGCTGTCCACCGCGGGTCCGGTGCTCACCAGGCTACGCGACATCACCGGCGAATCCGCCCAACTGTTCAGGAGGCAGGGGGACATGCGGGTGTGCGTCGCCGCGGTGGAGCGCCCGCAGGGGCTGCGTGACACAGTCCCGCTGGGGGCACAGCTCTCGATGAAGGCAGGATCGGCAGCTCAAGTCCTCCTGGCCTGGGAGGAGCCGGATCGCATCGGCAAGGTCTTGGAAGGCTCAACCTTCACCGAAGCGATGCTGACCACCGTACGCAGGCGGGGCTGGGCCCAGTCGGTTGCCGAGCGCGAGCCGGGCGTGGCGAGCGTCTCCGCTCCAGTGCTTGCGCCCTCCGGCAAGATTCTCGCGGCGGTTTCGTGTTCCGGGCCCATCGAACGCCTGACCCGCTACCCCGGCAGGCTGCATGGCGCAGCAGTGCTGGCCGCTGCGGAACGTCTGAGCGAAGTGCTGAGGCGAAGCGGGACCACCGACTGACCCGATTAACAACAAACAGGAAAGCCCCGGGACACCACTTGGTATCCCGGGGCTCCTCAGAGTAGCCCCGACGGGATTTGAACCCGCGCTACCGCCTTGAGAGGGCGGCGTGCTAGGCCGCTACACAACGGGGCCATTCACTTGTTAGGGTAGAGGATCACTCCTCCGCAGGGGTACCTGGACTCGAACCAAGACTAACTGAACCAGAATCAGTCGGGCTGCCAATTACCCCATACCCCTATGGTTTTTGGTGCGGTTGGCACGTCGTGGAACTCTACACGAGAGCCGCACGGAATGCAAAATCAGCCACCAGCAGGCCAGCAAACCTCCGGCCACCAGGCAATTCGCCCGCCCGAGCGGACACCTCGGAAAGTGACCCCCTTCGCCGAGCGCCCGGTTCCGTCCCGGACGCCTCGCCTCCGCCCATCTACCCGTCGCATCACCTGGCCCATCAGCCGCAGCCCGACCGGCGAGGGCAGCGGCGCCAGACAGATATCGGCGCGAGCCGAGGGCACATCGATCACGAATCCGAAGAAGCCCGCCCCGATCGACATGAAAGGCCCACACCAGCTGGCCAGCGTCCAGCACAGAGGATGGTCGCAGAGGCCCTCCCCCGAGGTCACTTCGGCACCGGATCCGACGGGCGGGAAGCGCCATAGCCGAGACAGGGTTAAAGACTGTCAGGATAATGCTGCTGCCCTCGCTTTCCTCGGGCGTCCCCACAGACAACGCTCAACTATTCTGATTACTCACGACCGACCATGTGACCAGAAAAAGTTTCCCCAACATTCCCCTCCGAAAACAGCACTTTTGGCCCAAGAACATCGAGCAAAACCACAATGAGACTTCGCAAAAACGCTGCACCTCGGCGCGACTTGAAGCCGACCCGGCTGACCGTAGAAAGGCGCAGCACACCCATCGCTTCACCCAGACGACGAACAGCCGCAGAATACACAGCCCGCAAGCGGCCTCACCTTCCCAAGCAGGCTGCCTGCCGCTAGCCTCGACGAAGGGGCGGGCTGACCGTCGCCAGGCGCATCCGCCGCGCGATCAGCCAAGCGAGCAACGCGTACAATGCAAAAGCCAGAATGTCCCACCCCGCTTTGCCCCAACCAATTTCGGTCACCGCTCTGGCTTCGGCCACGCTGGTGGTAAAAATTGCGTAGCCGAATGCCCCGAGGTTATTCACAATGTGTGCGGCGATACCGGCCTCCAGACCACCAGTGATGTAGACCATGGTGCCTGCTATCAGCCCGAAGACCAGTCGATGCGTGAACAGGGCCGGGTTCTGCACACCGTGCAGCAGAGCGAAAACCACCGACGAACCAACGATCCCCACCCAGATCCGTCCGGAGACCGAGCCCATCACTGCGAGCAGATAGCCACGGAAGAAGACCTCTTCGGCCAGGGCCTGCAACGGGGAAGCCAACAAAACCGCAACAATGAACCACCTCGCTCCGGGCTGGCCCGAGTTGAAGACCGGTACCCCCTGCCAGGAGAAACTGATCCACAACATGCCGTGCAGCACCACGGCAGCCAGCACGAACACAGCCAACAGGTAGCGCCAACGCATCCCCGGCTGAACGGAGAAGATCCAGCGCGCCAATCTGCCATGCACTGCGCGGGTGATGCCCAGCACCACGAGGGTGAGGCTTGCCAACGCCAGGTGACCGGCCAGTAGGCCCTCCGGCAGGTGATAGGCCCGGGCGAGATGCAGATAGGCGTCGAAATCGCTGCGCCCCCGAAACCAAAAGAAGAGGCGTAGCACCAGATTGGAGACCAGCGGCAACACCAGTACGAAACCCGAGGCGGCGAGCAGCAGGCCGAACGTTCCCTCGACGAGCGTCAACGGCCTGAGCGAGAGCGGGTAGGGCTGCTCGGGATCGGGTTTCGTCGGGGCTCCGCGATGCAGCAGAACAACCATCATGACCCCACGACTGGGTTCGTCAGTTCGCCTAGCCCCTCAATCGCCACCGACACCACGTCGCCGTCGTCGAGGGCGCTAACCCCCGCAGGGGTACCGGTCAAGATGACGTCGCCAGGCAGCAGCGTGCAGGCCTTGGTCACCTCCACGACGATGTCGGCGATGCCGTGGATCAGCTCCCGAGTGTTTCCGTCCTGCCGCAACTCGTCGCCCACTCGGGTCTGGATGTTCAGCCGGGAGGCCTCCTCGATTGACCAGTGTGTGTTGATCCACGGGCCTAGCGGCAGGAAGGTATCCGCGCCCTTAGCGCGCCACCACTGGCCGTCAGATTTTTGCCAGTCACGGGCGGTGATGTCGTTCGCAATCGTGTAGCCGAAAATCACGTCCGCCGCTCGTTCGGCGGGCACCTCCTTGCAGAATCGGCCGATCACGATGGCCAGCTCGCCTTCCAAGTGCAGCTCCCGCACTCCTGCGGGACGCACTATGGCTTCGCCCGGCCCAATAACGCACGTATTCGGCTTGAGGAAGACCAGAAGGCTCGACGGTTTCTCGCCACCCATCTCAGCCAGATGCCCGGGATAATTCCGGCCAACACCCACCACTTTGCTGCGGGGAATCACCGGAGCCAGCAGCCGGACCTCGTCGAGGTCGAAGCGCTCGCCCGTGTAGTTCACAGGCACCCCGGCCAGTGGGTCGGCGGAGATAACCGAGATCGTGTCCGGGTGTTCTCCCGCGTCCACTGCCAACTCGATAATTCCGTAGGCCGGAGACATTCCATCCTTGACAAAACGTGCAATACGCATGGCCAAAGCCTAGCCGCGCTCCGGGCCCGACAACCGCAGCCGGAGACAACTTGTCGCGACATCATCTTGTGCGGCGAAACAGCGCCGCGCCTTGGCCGTCCGCTGGCTAGTGTGGTTCTATGACACGCAAGAACATCGCAGTGATCGCCGGCGACGGCATCGGCCCCGAGGTGACCCGCGAGGCGCTCAAAGTGCTCGACGCGGTGGCGCCGGGAAAGTTCGAGTTCCTACCCTACGACCTGGGCGCTGAACGTTGGCAACGAACCGGCGAGGTGCTACCCGATAGCGTGCTGGCAGAACTCAAGACCGCCGATGCAATCATTCTGGGCGCGGTCGGGGCAGCACCCGGTTCCAAGACGATCCCCTCTGGGCTGCTAGAACGCGGTCTCCTGCTCAGGCTGCGTTTCGAGTTGGATCACGGCATCAACCTTCGCCCGGCAAAGCTCTACCGAGGAGTGGCTACCCCGCTGGCTCCAGAAGTTGTCGAGGACCGCAGCGTGGACTTCGTCGTCGTGCGCGAGGGGACGGAGGGCCTGTACTGCGGCAACGGTGGTGCAGTGCGCGTGGGGTCGCAACAGGAAATTGCCACCGAGGTGAGTGTCAATACCGCTTTCGGCGTGGAGCGCGTCGTTCGCGACGCGTATCAGCGGGCTCGGCGACGTCGCGGAAAGCTCACGCTGCTGCACAAGCACAACGTGTTGGTCAACGCGGGAGCGCTGTGGAACAGGGTGCTGCGGGAAGTCGGAGAGGAGTTCCCCGATATCGAAACGAGTTATCTGCACATTGACGCGGCGATGATCAAGATGGTGGTGGATCCGGCAGCGTTCGACGTCATCGTCACGGACAACCTCTTTGGCGACATCATCACCGACCTCGCCGCCGCCATCACTGGCGGCATCGGTCTAGCGGCTTCCGCAAATATCAACCCAACAGGCGTGTTTCCGAGCATGTTCGAGCCCGTCCACGGCTCTGCTCCCGATATCGCGGGCAAGGGCATAGCCGACCCTACCGCCGCCATCTCCTCGATGAGCCTGTTGCTAGATCACCTCGGTCAACCCGAACTCGCAGCCCGGATCGATGCCGCGGTTGCGGTGGACGTCGCCGAACGCAGTGCACCGACCAGCACGGCTGCGGTGGGAGATCGGATCGCTGCCGCAGTGTGCTGAATGAAATTCTGGGGTGGGGAGCCAACGCCTCCCACCCCAGAATCAATCAAGCCGGGCGCTCAACCCTGTTCTGAGTCCTCCGCAACGATGGTCCCTCCAGCCTTTGCGGTGCGCTTGCGCAGCACGTCGAGCAGATCGATGCCGGTGGTGTTCTTCATCATTTCCACGGTCTGCAGCACGTTGTCATTAACGGTACGCGGCAGGCTCGACACGCCGTCGCTTGAGACGACAGTCAGCTTGTCGATGGCGCTGATCGGAGCGGCCACCTTCTCCGCGACCTGGGGTAGCACCTCGACGAGCATCTGGAGCACAGCTGCCTCGTTGTAACGCGAGAACGCGTCCGCGCGCTTGTCCATCGCCTCAGCCTCTGCCGCACCGATGGCCGCGATAGCGGCAGCCTTGGCCTCGCCCTCGGCACGAGTCGCCTCCGCTTCAGCAACACGACGTGACTTCTCCGCCTCACCGCGCTTGGCGCCTTCGAAGGCGTGCGCATTGGCGAGCGCCTCGCGGCGAGACTGCTCACCCTCACCGGAGAGCCGCTGCCGTTCGGCGTCTGCCTGGGCCTCGGCAATCGCCGCCGCCTTGCGGGCCTCCGCCTCGTAGATCGCGGCCTGGCGACGCGCCTGTGCCTCCGTCTCGATCTCGTAGCGCTTCGCGTCTGCCGGCTTGCGAACCTCGGTGTCCAGCTGACGCTCCTTCAGCGCGGCCTGCCGGACGGCCACCTTCTCCTGCTCCAGCAGAATGGCCTGATCACGGTCAGCCTGGGCCAGCGGGCCGGAAGCTGCGGCCTGAGCACGCGCCGCGTCAGTCTCTGCCTGAATCTCGGCTTCCTTCAGCACCAGGGCCCGCTCGGCGATGGCGATCTCCTGCGATGCCGCGATGCGCGCCTGCTCTGCCTCCCTACGGGCTTCCGCCTCAGCGACGGCGGCGAGCTGACCCACGCGGGCCGACTCCGGACGGCCAAGGTCCGAAAGGTAGGTTCCGTCGTCGGTGATGTCCTGGATTTGGAAGGTGTCGAGCACCAGTCCCTGACCGGTCAGCGATGCTTCCGACTCGTCGGCGACGCGCTGGGCAAACGCCGCACGATCACGGATGATCTGCTCCACGGTGAGCGAACCGACAATGGAGCGCAGCGAACCCGCCAGGGTTTCCTGCGTGAACGTCTCGACCTCTTCCTGCTGCATCAGGAAGCGCTGCGCCGCAGCTCGGATGGAGTCCTCGTTGCCGCCCACCTTAACGATCGCGACACCGTCGACGTTGAGCTTGATACCCTGGCCGGAAACTGCATTGCGGATCGTGACCATGATGCGCCTCGAGGAAAGGTCGAGAACATGCAGGCGCTGAATGAACGGGATGACGAACACGCCGCCGCCCATGACCACCTTCTGACCCGAAAGGTCAGTAGAGACCAGTCCCGTCTCGGGATTGGTCACCGCCTTACCCTTGGAACCCGTGATGATGTACGCCTCGTTGGGACGCGCCACTTTGTAGCGGCTAGCAATGAGCCAGACGACCAGGACTATCAGCAGCAAAACGCCGCCAATGCCAAGAACGATTGGAGGGAATTCCGGCACGCCTATTCCTTTCTGTATACTTTAGCGATGAAATAATTTCAACTGTTGCTGATGACGTCAGTACGGGTCGAGGCTACCTCCACGGCGGTTGGAGAGAGAATGCTCATCACCCAAACCTCGGTACCTGCGGGCAGCTCTCGATCCGCACGGGCCGACCTTTTGTGTGACTCGCCGGCGAGAGTGATCAGGACTTCCCCATACCCACCGCTTGGGATCGCTGTGATCACCCGGGCCACTGACCCGACCAAAGCCTCCGAACGCATTGTCGTCAGCGACTCAGAGCGCTTGAGCCAGCGGGTCAGCGAGATTGCGCCCCACGCGGCAATCATCCCCAGAGCCAAGCCAACAACAACCGCAACGCTCGTGCTGGGGACAAGACTGAGGGAAATGACACCACCGAACCCAAAGGCCCCGAGGAAAGCAGCCATGCTGGCCAAAGAGAAGGAGTCGCCCGCCAGAAAATCCACATTGAAGGCAGCTTCGACCGCCTCACCGAAGATCAGAGTCAGTGCCGCAGCAACAAGCCCGATAACGCCAACAATTAGAAACAAAGTCACGTCAAAGCCCTTTCCGTCCCCTCCAGTTTATCGGGTCAGGAGGTCAAACAGAAGGGCCCCGACGCAACCACGGCTCACCTGCCGCCGTAGCTCTTGTCGTACTGCTCCCTGACGTTGATCGAGCCATGCCCCTCGGCCGATGGCTTGCCGTCACCTCCCAACTCGAAGCGCGTTCCGAGCCCGTCCGGCATCGCATCCCTCGTCAGGAAATATTCCTCCTGCAAGAAGGTGAGCACATCGTCAGAAGTTCGATAGGAGCGAATCAGCCCCTGGTCCGCCGAGGAACGGAGCTGTTCATAACTGGTCCCGTTGGACTGCGCAATGTAGTTGATCGTCGCGTCGCTCACACCAGCGGAGTTGGCGGTGACTGCAGGATTGCCGCTGGTCAACGCCGCAACCGACGCCAAGCGCCCGCCGAGCGAATGCCCCGCATAGATGATGTTGCTGCTGTGCGGACTCCGATCCAGCGCCTCCGCCAACTCGATCGCCATGCGAGTCTGCGGCCCGACGCCGATCCCACCAGGCAGGTTTTCCTTCATCATGTCCCGCTGCTGGGGATCGCCGAAATCGGTTCCCTCGAAGACGACGACGTACTCGGGCTTGCCGTCCGCTCCCATTCGCTTGAAGATCTTGGCGGCGAAACCGTTTTCGTCGTTGCGCAGCATCTGCGGGGTGACCCCCAGCGAGCGAGCCTCGTCCTCGCCCACTTGTTCGTATCCGGCCCCTTCCGGATCATTCGCCATGAGCTTGATCAGTTCGCCGTCACGCGTCTTGTGCTCGGTACCCATCATCGACTCGCCGAACGACCCGCGATCAAGTCCCTGCTCAGCGCCCGGATCCTTGCCATCCTTGATGATCGCCGCCGCCCTGGTGAAGGCCTCCCCCAGCCAGCGCACCTCGCCCAGTTGGGCCGCACCCGAGTTCGCCACCTTTTGCAACAGGGCCGCGATCTCGCGCAGGGCGCCTGCGACGGTGGTGTCCACCTTGGAGAGGAACCAGTTCAGGGCTTTCCGCGCGTCGATCGGCAGGATCCACGACAGCACCGCCACGCCGATGGCAACGAGCAGCTTCCACCACTTGCTGAAAGCCAGCTCGATCACCGCATACACCGCGCGCATCACGACGGTGATGGCGGCCCGGCGAGCCTCGCCGGTGGTTCCCGCGATCAGGACGGAGCGCGAACCGATCAGCTCCGCCACCTTGGCCGCCGCCTGCATGCAGTCGTGCTCGAAGTCTGCGTAGACGTAGAAGGCGTCAGAGGCCGGGCCGAACCAGTTGGGCGACGTTCCCTTGGCCGCTGCCACCTGTTCCGCGTGCTGGATCAAGCCCTGCGCGACGGCGGTCATCGCCTGCTGCAACTGCTGTACGTCGCCAGGATCGCCCGAAAGCTGGTCCAGGGGCTCATCAAAAGCGCCGAACTGCTCAGCCACGTAGCTGAACAGCTGTGCGAGGCTGATCATCAGCACCGACTTGAAGTTAGGCTTGGTGACCAGCCATCGCAGCTGGGCGAACGCGGTATGCGGCCCGGTGGCACTCGCATCACCGCCCTGGCCAGCCCCTTGCTCCAGCACGTCGCGAGCTCGACCCCAGGAATCTCTCCTCGGCATCTGCACCGAGCCCACCTTGGGGGCGCTCGCGCCGCCGCCACCGAAGATCGAGCGCGCGATCTGCTCGGCCGCTTCCTCCATCTCCTGGTAGGCGCGGGCGGTCAGCTGAAGGGACTGCGCCATCTGTTGGGTAGCCTGCTGCGAGCTGTCCAGGTAGGCGCGCACACCGTCGGTGGTGTACGGGAAGGCGTGCGCCCCGGCAGCCGCCAGTACCTTGCCGAAGGACTCCGGCTTAGGGCTGTTCGGTCGCTGAATCCCGCCCAACGTGGCGCTGGCTGCCGTGATCCGTTGTGCGACTCCGTTGATCTCTGACGGGCTGAAGCCGATCTCACTCATCGGAGGCCCTCTGCTCTCTCTAGTTCGGTGACTTGCTGCGCCAGATCTGCTTTTGCCCGTGCCACGGCCTCGGCGAGACTGGCGTTGATGACTTCCACCGGCTCGTGGACCAACGCGGTGGGAACGAAAACCGACAGCAGCCGTTCATCGGCGTCGAGAGCCACCCGGACCTCGCTGTCACTCAGCCCAATCCCCTCCAATCGGGCCAGCTGCTTTGCCGTGTCCTCGCTGGGCGGGCGCAGCCGCGCGACGGCGTCGGCGAACTGCTGCATCGCGACCTCCGGCGACGCGTTCATGTCGACGCCCGGCGGTAGCGGCTGGGAGGCGAAAGAGCCCAGGTGCTGCGGATCGAAGGGCAGCTCCGCCACCTCATATTCTGAGGATCCGCCGTCAACCGCAGCGTCGAACAGATGCTGGAACGTCACGCCCCAGTCGTGCACAGGCGTCAAGGTACGTTCCTCAACCCGGAGGGCCAGCAGACCCCCAACCGGAGAAACGTCAACGCTCAGGCCGTCGCGGCGAGCACGGCGGGCGGGATCCAGACGGGCGGCAGCGCGCTCTTCCAACGCTCGCGCCTGCTCAAGCAGCTTGGCAACTGCGGGGTGAAGGGGTTCAGGAGAAGTTGTCACGAGCACACCCTATTTCGTCTCGGGGTCATTGGCTGGCAAAAAGGGTCGGAAAAACCCGCGAGTTTCTCCGACCCCCCAGTGGATGCTGATCAGCGGGAGGCGTTGCCTTCCGTGTAGTCGTCGCTGGCTTTCATCCAGGAGAAGAGCTTGCGCAGCTCACGGCCAGTGGCTTCGATGGGGTGATTCTCCCCCTCGGCGCGCAGCCGCTTGAACTCCGGCGCCCCGGCGTCCTGGTCATCGATGAAGCGCTTCGCAAACGCACCGGACTGGATATCGGCCAGGACCACTTTCATGTTCTCCTTGACCCGAGCGTCGATGACTCGCGGCCCGGACACGTAATCGCCGTACTCGGCGGTGTCGGAGATCGACCAGCGCTGCTTCGAGATCCCGCCCTCGATCATGAGATCGACGATGAGCTTCAGCTCGTGCAAGCACTCGAAATAGGCCACCTCCGGCTGATACCCCGCCTCCACGAGGGTCTCGAACCCGGCCTGCACCAGCGCGGAGGCGCCACCGCAGAGCACGGCCTGCTCGCCGAACAAGTCGGTCTCCGTCTCCTCCGTGAAGGTGGTCTTGATCCCGCCCGCACGCAGCGCACCAATCGCCTTCGCGTAGGACAGCACGAGCGGCCAAGCATTGCCGGTCGCGTCCTTCTCCACCGCAACAATGGCGGGCACCCCGCGGCCGTCAACGTACTCGCGACGCACCAGGTGGCCTGGGCCCTTCGGCGCGACCATGCACACATCCACGCCCTCGGGCGGCGTGATGTAGCCGAACCGGATGTTGAAACCGTGCGCAAAGAACAGCGCGTCGCCGGGCACCAGATGGTCGGCGATCTCCTCCGCGTACAGCTTGCGCTGCACCTGGTCGGGTGCGAGGATCATGATGAGATCCGCTTCTTCCACGGCCTCCGCAACCGGCAGCACCCGAAGGCCCTCAGCCTCCGCCTTGGCCGCAGACTTCGACCCGGGACGCAGGCCGATACGAACGTCAACCCCCGAGTCGCGCAGGCTGAGCGCATGCGCATGGCCCTGCGAGCCATAGCCGATGACTGCGACGTGTCGTCCCTGGATGATCGAGAGGTCAGCGTCGTCGTCGTAGAACATCTCTGCCATGTTTGTTTCCTTACCTGTTGTTGGGTCTGACGGTGAGGGACTTGGTGCCGCGGCCGAGCGCGACGTGCCCGGACTGGACCAGTTCCTGGATGCCGTGTGGGGCAAGCATATTCAGCAATGCTTCAAGCTTCTCGGTGCTGCCCGTAGCCTCGATGGTGATCGACTCGTTGGAAACGTCGACCGCCTTGCCCCGGAACAGGCCGACCACGTCAATGATCTGGCTACGGCTGGCGACATCGGCTCGCACCTTCACCAGAATCATCTGGCGATGCACCGCATTGGAACTGAGTTCCAACACCTTGCGCACCTCGATCAGCTTGTTCAGCTGCTTGACGATCTGCTCCAGCGTAGCCTCGTCGGCGACATTCGCCACGACGGTCATCCGGGAGATCTCCGGCCGCTCCGTCTGGCCAACGGCCAGGGATTCGATGTTGAATCCCCGTCGGGAGAACAGCGCGGAGATTCGGGTCAACACGCCGGGCTTGTTAGAAACCAGGATGCTAAGCGTGTACGCGGTCACAGCACTTCCTCTTCCCACTCCGGCGCCATGTCACGCGCCACCTTGATCTCATCGTTGCTGACTCCTGCGGGCACCATCGGCCACACCATGGCATCCTTGTGCACCACGAACTCCACGACCACTGGGCGGTCGTTGATCTGCATCGCTTTCGAGAGCACGTCTTCCATCTCCTCTTCGTTCGTCGCCCGGAAAGCAACGCAGCCCATGGCCTCGGCGAGCAGCGGTATGTTGGGCCAGGATTCCGAGGAGAGGCTGGTGTTGGAATAACGGCCTCCGTAGAAGAGGCTCTGCCACTGACGGACCATGCCCAGGACGTTATTGTTGATCACCGCGATCTTCACCGGGATGTTTTCCACCGCGCAGGTGACCAGCTCCTGATTGGTCATCTGGAAGCAGCCGTCGCCGTCGATGCCCCACACCATGCGCTCCGGGCTCGCAACTTTGGCCCCCATCGCGGCCGGGACGCAGTAGCCCATGGTTCCCGCGCCACCCGAGGTCAGGAACGAGTTCGGGGTGTTGTGCGGCAGGAAGTGCGTGGACCACATCTGGTGCTGTCCCACCCCAGTGACGAAGATCGTGTCCGACGGGGCCAACTGCCCGATGCGCTGGATCACCTCTTGCGGGCTGAGTTTTCCGTCCGGCGCCTCATCCCAGTATAGGCCGTAACGCTCGTTCATCGCCTGGAGCAGATCAACCCAGGCCGAGGTGTCCGGCTGCTGATGCTTTTTCATGGCCTCTACCAAGCCCTGGAGAGTCAGCCGGACGTCGCCGACGATCGGCACGTCAACCGCGACGTTCTTACCCACCTCCGCAGGGTCGATGTCGCAATGGATCACCTTTGCCTGGGTGGCGAAGCTGCTCAACAGCCCGGTGACCCGATCGTCGAATCGGGTTCCCAACGCGATCAGCAGATCCGCCTTCTGCAAGGCGCCGACCGCCGCGACGGTGCCGTGCATTCCGGGCATCCCCATGTGCAGTTCGTGGCTGTCGGGGAAGGCGCCCCTAGCCATGAGCGTGGTGACGACGGGGATGCGGCTGAGCTCAGCCAACTCTGCCAACTCCTTGTGCGCCCGCGCCGCAGTAACCCCGCCGCCGACGTACAACACCGGCTTGCGCGAGTCCGCGATCAGCTGTGCGGCAGCACGAATCTGACGCACGTGCGGCTCGATCGTCGGGCGGTATCCGGGCAGCTCTAGCTCCTCAGGCCAGTTGAAAGGTGCCTTGCCGGCAAGCGCGTCCTTCGCGATGTCGACGAGGACCGGGCCCTTGCGTCCGGTGCCCGCGATGTGGAATGCCTCTTTGATGGCGAGCGGGATGTCTCGGGTGTCCTTGATCAGGAAACTGTGCTTGGTGATGGGCATCGTGATACCACGGATGTCGGCCTCCTGGAACGCGTCCGTGCCGATCGCCGTGGAGTTCACCTGGCCCGTGATCGCCACGATGGGCGTAGAATCCATGTAGGCGTTGGCTATCGGGGTGACGAGGTTGGTGGCTCCCGGGCCGGAGGTGGCGATACAAACGCCCACTTTTCCGGTGATCAGCGCATACCCCTCTGCAGCGTGTCCGGCGCCCTGCTCGTGGCGACAGAGAATGTGCCTGATCGGCGAGTCGAACAGCGGATCGTAGGCGGGGAGGATCGCGCCACCAGGAATACCGAAAGCTACCTCGACGCCGACGCGCTCCAGCGACTCGACAAGGGCTTCGGCGCCCGTGAGAAGCTCACCGTCCTGCTTGGCCATAGCATTCCCTTCCGGTTGGGCCACCTCAATAAAAAACCCCCGAGGCCTGTAGGCACACGAGGGAGCGCTTCGATCGATGCTGAGCGAAGCGCTGTCAAAGAATTACGAGGTGGCGGTTAAACACACCCCAACCCTTTCGCACGGGGGCAGAGGTGTCAACCCCCGTTCACATTGTGGACGCTCAGTCGACGATTCTCTTCCAGGTCAGTTCCACGCCCTCAGCAACGCGGCCCCGGAGCAGGCCCAGCCCCGGGCTGGACGCGTAACGAGGAACGACGTGCACGTGCGTGTGAAACACCTCCTGACCGGCATCGGCTCCAGCGTTGCTCACCACGTTCACCGCGGTGGCGCCAAGCCTCTCCTTCAGCAGCCGACCGACGCGAGCGATTGCGGGCGCGATCTCTCCCAACACCCGGTCGTCGTCGAGCACGTCAACGCTGTGCCGTTTGGGCACGACGAGCGCATGCCCCACTTGCCACGGAGCGATATCGAGGAAGGCGAAGGCGGCGGGGTCCTCGTAGACGCGATACGACGGAACCGACCCCGCAATAATCCGGCAAAACAGGCACTCCATGCCAGCACATTAGTTCAGCGGACGGTGATTCCGCTCGCCCTGAGTCCGTCTTTCACCTCGTGGATGGTGAACTTGCCGTAGTGGAAGACGCTGGCGGCGAGCAACGCATCGGCACCCGCCGCCGCAGCGTCAACGAAATGCTGGACCTTCCCGGCCCCACCCGAGGCAATCAAGGGCAACGGAGTGACCGCCCGAACCGCGCGAATCAGCTCAAGGTCGAAACCCGACGTGGTGCCGTCGGCGTCCATCGAGTTCAGCAGGATCTCCCCAACGCCCCGCCGGGTTGCCTCGCGCACCCACGCCAGTGCGTCCAACCCGGCGGAGCGCCGACCGCCGTGGGTGGTGACCCCGAACCCGGAGGGCATGGCCTCGTCTCGCCGAGCATCCACCGAGAGCACCAGCACCTGTCGGCCGAACCGGCCGCGAATCTCGTCGATCACGCCGGGGCGCTCAATCGCGCCGGTGTTGATACCCGCCTTGTCCGCACCCGCGCGCAGCAGCAGGTTCACATCCTCGACGCTGCGTACTCCCCCGCCCACAGTGAGCGGAATGAAGACCTGCTCCGCGCAGCGCGAAACCATGTCGCGAGTGGTCTCGCGCTCCTGCGCCGAGGCAGATATGTCCAGAAAAACGAGCTCATCTGCACCCTCCGCTGAGTACTTTGCCGCCAGCTCGACCGGGTCCCCGGCGTCGCGCAGGTTCTCGAAGTTGACGCCCTTCACCACTCGACCGTCGTCGACGTCCAGGCACGGAATCACACGCACAGCAACGCTCATACCTCCCAAGTTAGCGCCGAGTGCCGCCAACTCGCAGGTCGGTCCGTCATTCCTCTGCCATGTCGGCCGCCACAACACCGCGGCGCAGCGAGTCGACAAGCGTTCGGCAGGTGCGCCTCAGGTCGCCCGGCCCTGCGGCCTGCCCGACCTGGCTGGCTAGGTCAATCACCTGGCGAACCCAACGCACGAAGTCACCCGGAGCGAGCGGGGCGTGGCGCAGCGTCTTCTCCAGATCCTGCCCGCTGGCCCAGCGCCAAATGCCCTCAGCGAACCCGATGTCCAGGTCGCGCCCGCGATCCCGGGCGTGGCGGCGTTCGACGACGCCGACTTCCCGCCACACCGTGCGCAGTTCCGATTGGGCCCGTTCACTTGCCCGATCCGGCATCCGAGGCAGCGCGCCTCTCAGCGGACGGGATTCGTACACCAGGGAACTCAACACGGCGCCCAGTTGTGGCGCATCCAACCCGAGGAAAACCCCCCGACGGATGGCCTCGGCCGCCACCAGGTCGAGCTCGTTGTAGATGCGTCGCAACTTGTTGCCTGCTTCAGTGAGTTCCTCCCCTGCGAGGTAACCCAGTTCCTCAAGCACTGCGCAAACCCGGTCGAACTGGACGCCCAGCGAGTTGGCCCGGCCCAGGGCAGAGGCCTGGGACGCGCGCGCCTCTCGTTCCAGGCGAAGCACCCGCGCTGCGGCCACCGCATGCACTTCCCTCTCCTCGCAGGCATGGCAATCGTGGGAGCGAATCTCCTGACGCAGTTGCGCGATTCGCTCCGCGTGGCTGACGTCCGTGGGAACGTCGGCGATCTGCGGCTCGTCCAGCGTGTCAATTTTCGCTGCGAGCGCCGCGATCAGCGAACGCCGATCGGAACGTTCTCGAAGTCGAAACTGCCGAGGCACTCGAATGCGTCCTCCAACAGCAACCGGTACACCGAAATCCTCGGGCTCCAGCTTCGCGACGCTGTGGTCAACGGCCAGCGTCTGCACCCACGGCTGCGCGTCCTTTGCCTGCCTGCGCCCGGTGCGCAGCACCACGCACCAACCTGTGCGCGGCACCCAGATAACATCGCCCATCATCAGACTGGCGAGAGAATCGGCGGTGCTGGCTAGGCGCTCCGCGCGGCGATGTTTCGCGGACGTGGATTCGAGTTGGGACAGTTCCTCTCGCAGTCGAGCGTAGCCCATGAAGTCACCCAAGTGGCAGCTGATCTGCCCCATCAGCTCCTGAACGTCGCGCCGCACCCGCTGCTCCTTGCGGGTGGCTTGCACGACGGTCTTGTCTGAGAGGTACTGCGAGAAGGACTGATCCAGCAGGTCGCGGGCCCGGACTCGGCCCATCGTCGCGATCAGGTTCACGGCCATGTTGTACGTGGGGGCGAAGCTCGACTTCAGGGGGTACGTCCGTCGCGAGGCGAGGCCCGCGACGGCACGCGGGTCCATGCCCGGTTGCCACAGCACCACCGCGTGACCCTCGACATCGATGCCGCGGCGCCCGGCCCGGCCGGTCAGCTGGGTGTATTCCCCCGCCGTTATGTCGACGTGTGCCTCGCCGTTGTATTTCGACAGCTTCTCCAGGGCCACCGTTCTGGCCGGCATGTTGATGCCAAGAGCGAGCGTCTCGGTGGCGAAGACCACTTTCAGCGCTCCTGTGCGGAAGCCTTCCTCCACGATCGCCTTGAACGCCGGGATCTGGCCGGCGTGATGCGCTGCCACCCCGTTGACCAGTGCCAGCCGGAAATCCTCGTAGCCCAAAGCTTCGAGATCGTTCGGCTCGAGAGCTGCGGCGTGCTGATCGGCGATCGAGCCCAACAGGCGTGCCTCCTGAGGGCTGGTGAGCACGATGCCTGAACCCAGCACCTGCTCCACCGCCGCATCGCAGCCTGCTCGGGAGAAGATGAAGTAGATGGCGGGCAGCAACTGCGCCTGCCGCAGGGTGCGGGCCACGTCGGATCGGCTGGTGCGGTACTTGGCGAACCGGGGGTGGGTGTCGCCACCGTACTGGCTACCCCCAGACTTACCGCGGCCGCTTCGGCCGCGCGGACGGCGCGCATCGTCGCGTACCCGCATCGACTCGCTGCGCGCCACGCGCAGCAACTCCCGGTTCACCTTTGCGGCCCGATTCGTGGGCGAATCCAGCGCAGTGGGCGCCACGCCCTCGAACAGGTCCACGAGCCTACGACCAACCAGCACGTGCTGGTACAAGGGCACGGGCCTGCGTTCGCTGACGACGGTCACCACGCTTCCACGCACCTCGTCGAGCCAGGCCCCGAAGTCCTCGACGTTGCTCACGGTGGCGGAGAGCGCAACGATCTGTACCGACTCCGCGAGCCCCAAGATCACTTCTTCCCAGACCGCGCCTCGGAAGCGATCCGCCAGATAGTGCACCTCGTCCAACACCACATAGCCGAGATGGTTGAGCGTGGGTGAGGCTGCGTAGATCATGTTGCGCAGCACTTCCGTGGTCATCACGACGATCTGCGCCTCGGAGTTGATCGACTGGTCTCCAGTCAGCAGCCCAACCCGATCCGGCCCGTAGCGCTCCACGAGGTCATGGTACTTCTGGTTGGAGAGGGCCTTGATCGGGGTGGTGTAGAAGCATTTGCGCGAGTTGGCTACCGCAAGGAAGACGCCGAACTCGCCCACGACGGTCTTACCGGCGCCCGTGGGCGCGGCGACCAGAACGCCCGATCCCTCCAGAAGCGCTCGGCAGCCATCCAGCTGGTAGTCATCCAATGGAAACGAATACCCGCTGGCGAACTCAGTGAGCAGACTCATCCGACCAACACCCGCAACGCTCCGGGGTCAACGGCGATTCGCGCGGGTACCGGCCCCAGCTCCTCCCCATCCCCCATCAGGAACAGACCCTCCCCGTCGAGTTCGACGGCCCGCGCCTGGATGCGTTCCACCGCGGGGTGGCTGACAAACTTCCCCGAGTAAAGGCTGGGCAACAACCGCAGCACCGTCGCTCGGCCAACGGGATGGATGAGCGTGATATCGAGCAGGCCGTCGCCCGGATCGGCGTCAGGCGCAATGTTCATCCCACCGCCATAGATTCCCGTGTTGCAGATCGCCATCAGCATTGCTTCGAACTCACGGCTCTCACCGTCAACGCAAACCCGGTAGCTGAGCGGTGAGAAGTTAGCCAGTTCGCGCAGCGCAATGAAGCCGTAGCTCAGTGCGCCTAGCCTCAGCCGGATGTTGTTGGTGGCCCGGTTCACCCGGGCGTCGTAGCCGCAACTCACAACCGCTCCGACGTGCCGCTCGCCCACCGACAGGTTGCTGGCCCGGGTGAGGTCGAGCAGGCGCTTGCGTCCCTCGACGATCGCGTCCAGCGAGGACTCCACGCTGCCGATCCCCAACGCACGCGCGAAGTCGTTTCCCGTCCCCGCCGGGATCACGGCCAGCGTCGCCTCCGTGTGGGCGCAGCCGTTCACGCCCAGGTGGGCCATGCCGTCGCCGCCCATCACGGCGACGATGTCTCCGGGACGCGCCGAGTTGGCCGCGGCCCTGATCAGCTCCCGGGCGTCCTCCCAGCTGACGGACTCGACCACAAGCACCTCCGACGTCGGCAGCTTGAGCTTCAAGAGCTCGACCACCCTGCGCAGCATTCGGCCTGCTCGTCCGCCTCCTGAACGAGGGTTTACCACCAGAGTTAGCAGCCGAGGTTTCGCTAGTTCGTTCACTCTTCCTCATCCAGCTTTGGGGAGAATTCGGCCGCGGAAGCCTTCGTGATCCCGCGTTTTCGGTCAATCATTCGGCAGATGATCTCCGCTATGAAGAACAACACGACAACAGGCAGTGTGAGAGCCAGCATCGAGAAGGGGTCCACAGTGGGTGTGACAACCGCGGCAAAGATGGTCGAGCCCAGCACCACGAACTTTCGGTATCTGCCCAGGTGGTGTCCTCGAACCAGACCGGCCAGGTTCAGCATCACGACCAGCACGGGAATCGTGAATGAAACCCCGAACACGAGCATGATCATCACCTGTTTCTGCAGGAAATCCACCATCTCCAGCAGGTTCACGATGTCCAGGTTCGGCGGGGTGAAGCTCAGCATCAACGACACGCCACGTGGCCACACCACGTATCCCAGGTAGCAGCCCACCAGGAAGAGCGGAGTTGCTGTGCCCACAAAAGTCAGAACATAGCGCTTCTCGTTCTTGAACAATGCTGGAGCAAAGAACGCCCACACCTGGTAGAGCCAAAATGGGCTCGCCAGCACGAGCCCCGCCAGCGCACACGCGATCACCGCCAGCGTGAAGGGGGAAGTGACGCCCAGGTTGGTCAGCGCGATGTTCGCCTTGCCGGCTGTCGCCTCCATCACCTCGCGCTTCGCCTGGTCGTACGGATCCGTGATGAACCGGACCAGGTTCTCGTAGAAGAACGCGGACCCGATCGCCACGGAGACGATGACCACGAGGGAGACAAACACCCGGTAGCGCAACTCGCGCAGGTGGTCCAGCAACGACATCGTGCCGTCCGGGCCACCCTTCGGGGGTTTCAACCAGCCGAGGCGCCCGGACGAGCGGGAACCGTCAACTGATCTCAACTTCGCCAAGGCTACTGCTCCCTTTGGTTTTCCTCGGCACGCACGTCGCTGGACTCAGCCGCCTCCGCCTCAGGCAGCTCCTTCGGGTCGGACTTCACTTCTTCCTTGAACTCCCGGATCGAGCGGCCGACGCCTTTGCCGATGCCCGCCAAACGGGAGCCCCCGAACAGAAGCAGGACGACGGCAAGGATGATCAGGAGTTCCTGCCATCCGAGACCGCCAATAACCAGGACTGACATGTGTAATCCACCTTTCGTTTGCCGTAAGTCTAGTCACGACAGCGTCAAAGCCAATTCTGGCTCAGCTGCCGTAGTTGGCGAGAGCGGCTCGGGCCCTTTCCCGAGCCGCGTGCTCGATATCCGGGTCGGAGACGCTGAGCACATGCTCGCCAAGCCGAAGCAGCAACGAAACCGCCCACTCCTGATTGGCCAAGGGGAAGGTGATCCGCCAACGATCCCCCAGCTCATGGACCGCGCTCGTCGGATGGTAGTCCGCGCACCACCTGCCGCTCTCGGTGACTTCGAGGGTCAGCTCCCGTGACACGTCAGCGAACCAGGTGTCGAGCGTGTCGGGCAGCGGACGCACATCGAAAGTCTCATCGGACTGCTCCGCGCTGTGCACGCGATCGAGGCGGAAGGTGCGCCAATCGTCGCGCTCTCTGCTCCAGGCGTCCAGGTAGGCGAAGCCCGAATCGGTGCGGAGCCGGTGTGGCTCGACGACG
This sequence comes from Tessaracoccus sp. OH4464_COT-324, assembly GCF_003932855.1. GTDB lineage: Bacteria > Actinomycetota > Actinomycetes > Propionibacteriales > Propionibacteriaceae > Arachnia. The sequence continues at coordinate 166,394 of NZ_RQYZ01000002.1, forward strand.
GCCCGCCGCTCGCTGCCAACCTCACCGTATTCGATCGTCACGACGAGTCGCTTGGCAACGGCGGCGGCCAAGGCCGTGCGGATGTCGGGGGCACCCGCCTCGACCGTGACGGCAACGCTCGATGTCGCCCGTATGCTCAGCTGTTCCAGTTTCTCTAACGCGCTCGCCGCCGCATGCCCAGCTCCCATCTCGACGATCAGCTTCAACGCCACCGACAGGCTCACCACCTGGTCCGGGTTGAGCCGCAGAGGTCGGGCCAGCGCGTCCACATTCCGGGCCATGATATAGCCGTCCGCCCGAGCGCCGTCGAGATCCACCTCGAATAGGTCTCCGGGCAGATAGCCCGGTAGGCCGACGAACTGCAGGATCTCCAGGTCATGCAGAATGCGTTTGGGCTGCACCCCGAAATCAGCCGCTGCCTTCTCCACCGCAACCACCGGACGTGCGGCAAGGTACGGCACCAAATCCACCAACCGACGTAGCTCGCTCATCGCGCGCCCTCCGCGATCCGCGTCAGCCTATCCACGGTTGCCTGCCTGATCCCCTCCGGGGCCAGTACAAACGCTTCCGGGCCGGCGACGCACACATCCGCAACGATCAGATCCTGGTACGGCCTACTCACCTCATAAGCCACGTATCCCTCGGGCAGCGGGCAGGACCACTGCACCGGGCTGGCCCCGGCTGTGAGCCCGGGCCAGTTCCGCACAGCCACCACCGCCGACACCAGCGGTTCTGGGTCAATGTCGCCGAACTCGCTAGGCACCTCGTAGGCCCGTTCGGGGCCCATCAGTCGAGCCTCGCTCATCCGCACCAACTTGAAACTGCGCTCAGCGTTCCTGTCCGGGTCGAAGCCGTGCACGAGCCACAGGCCTCGCCGCTGCACCAGCCGCCAGGGGTGCAGCCTGCGCCGGGCGCCCTCGTAGTGGAAGACCACCTCCTGGCGGGCGAAGAGCGCCCGATGTACCGTGGCGAAATCGGGTTCTTCTGCAGGAATCTTTGCGGCGAGCGAACTCAATCGGCCGGTGTCCGGCTCAGCTCCCGCTGCTTTCAACCGCTGCAGCGCCCACATCGTCGACTCCGCGACCACGGAACTCTGCCAGACGTGGCCGGCGAGTCCGAGGGCGATCAACTCGTCACGGGTGAAACTGACTTTGGGCAGCTCGGCCTTGCTGCGGAACACTCGGTAGCCATATTCCTCGCCCGAGTCCGGGTCGTTGGCGCCCGTGGCGATCTCGATCCCGAGGTCCCTCAGCGCGGCCTTGTCCCGTTCGAACGTCCGGTCGAAACTCTTCGATTCCCGGTAACCTGCCACCATCTCCCGCAGCTCCTGCTTGCTCAGGTAGCGGCGCGTGGTGAGCAGCGCGATCAGCAGGTTCATCACCCGCTCCGAAGTAGCTTTGGCCATGGTTCCTCCTCGCAGCCCAAAGCCTACCGGCAGGACCATCGGCTAGGGAGCGGCGCTCTACGCTTGGAGGCATGCATGTTGACCGCTACGCGCCCTCACCCACCTCGGATCTGCATCTGGGAAACCTGCGCACCGCGCTAGCGGGCTGGTTGCTGGCCCGGCACTCAGGTGGCAGTTGGCGGATGCGTGTCGAGGATCTCGACGTGGCTCGTGTGCGGGCCGCGCACGGAGCCGAGCAACGGCAGTTGTCCGACCTGGCCAGGCTGGGTCTCGACTGGGATGGCGAGGTCATGCGCCAGTCGGAGCGCCACGACGCCTATCGCGACGCCGTGGCCGCCTTGGGGGACCGTGTCTTCGAGTGTTTCTGCACCCGGCGTGACCTAGCGCTGGCCAGCAGCGCACCGCACGCAGAGGACGGCTACCGCCCCTACCCCGGGACCTGCCTGCGGCTCACACGAACCCAACTCGCGAGACGACGGGCCGAGCGGCCTGCCGCGCTGCGGGTCCGAGCCGACGCGGCCACGCAGAGCATCACCGACCGCTTCGCGGGCGAGGTGACCAGCGTGGTCGATGATTTCGTGCTCCTCCGCAACGATGGCACACCCGCCTACAACCTGGCGGTCGTCGTGGACGATATCGCGATGGGCGTCACCCACATCACCCGCGGCGACGACCTCCTGAGCAGCGCGCCTAGACAAGCCTGGCTCACCGAACAGTTGGGCGGCACCTGCGCCAGCTACGCGCACGTCAGCCTCGTCATGGGCTCGGACGGCAAACGCCTCGCCAAGCGAAACGGTGGCGTCACGCTTGACGAGGCGGGCGGCCCTCAGGTGGTGTTCAGCTGGCTGGTCGAATCCCTCGGCCTGGGGTCTGCGCGGAATCTCACGGAGGCCCTGGCCGCTATGCCGGCTGACTACTCCTACTGGACGTCGAGGATATCGATCACGTAGACGAGAGTCTGCCCCGGTTGCAGAGCGGGCGATGTCGACCTGCCTTCCGGGTAGGCCAGCGCCGGGGGAACCACCAGCAGTACGCGAGAGCCGGCGGTCTGCCCGACCAAGCCCTGCTTCCAGCCTTCGATGAGCCCACTCAGCCGCCCGCTCTGCGGAGCCCAGGAATCCTCAAACTGCTCCCCGCTGGACCACACCCAGGATCGATACTTCACCTGGAGCAGGCTCTCAGCCGTGACCGGTTGGCCGGAGCCCTTGATCAGCGGAGCGACCTGCAGCTGTTCGGGCGGCTGTTTGGCGGTGTCAAGGCTAACGCTCGGACCATCGGTGCCGACGCTAACCTGTGGCATCCCTTCCACCGGGGGCTGCTCCTCCCCCATGGCACCCTCGAAGTTGGCCGAAATGATGTCCACAACAAAGAGCAGCGAGTCGCCCGGCTTGATACTGCCGGACTGGTTACCCTGCGGATACCCGTCGCTCGCAGGCATGCCGATCAGCACCCGCGACCCCACCGCCTGCTTGTCGAGACCGAGGCGGAACCCCGGAACAACGTTAGACAGCGGGAACACCTTGGGGCTCGAATCATAGGAGGTGTCGAAGATCTCGCCCGTGGTACCGTTCACCCCCACGTAGTTGAGCTTGACGACGGAGTCCTGCGTAAGGTGCTGAGGGTTCGCCGAGGGCCGCAGCACCTTCGTCGTGGTGCTGCTGATTGCCCAAGGAGCCGCGAACTGCACCTCCGGCTTGTCAGTGTCCGTGACCGTGATCGCGCCCAGGTCGGTCGAAGGCTCAACCGACACACTCGGGCTGGCGGAGGGCTCAGGCGAAGCGGAGTCGCTGGCCGCAGGAGATTCGCTGACACTCTGCTCCGTAGAGGGCTCAGGCGATGGGGTTTCGGTGGTGGAGGAGCACGCGCTCAGCAGGGCCGCCGTGGTAGCCGCGGCGAGGGCAATGCGAATGGACTTGGAAATTGACACGGGTTGAATGCTACCCGAACTCACATCCCAACGATGTCCAGCAGCTTGCCGAGTTCCTCACTCGTCACCTCACGCACCTCACCCGGCGCGAGCTGGCCAAGCCGGATCGGCCCAATAGCGATCCGCGACAGGCGGTCCACCGGATGCCCCACCGCCTCCATCATGCGGCGCACCACCCGGTTCCGCCCCTCATGCAACGTCACCCTGAGCATCGAGCGCGTCTCGGTTTGCGCCACCAGCTTCACCCGGTCGGGACGTACCGGGCCGTCGTCGAGCTTGACGCCCTTCTCCAGCCGCTGAAGCGTCTTCGGTTCGACGACGCCGGCCGCTTCGACAAGATAGGTCTTCTTCACCTCGTATCGCGGGTGAGCCAACCGGTTGGCGAATTCCCCGTCGTTGGTGAGGATGATCAGCCCCTCCGTCTGCGTGTCGAGGCGCCCGACGTGGAACAGCCTGCCGCTGCGCGGCGGCACGAAGTCCGCCAGCGTGCGCCGCCCCTCCGGATCCTCCATCGTCGACACCACCCCGCGCGGCTTGTTGAGCACCAGGTAGGTGTGCTTGCGCGGCGCAGGAATGCGTGAGCCATCAACCCGAATCCTGTCTCTCTCCGGATCGACCCGCTGGCCGAGAACGGCCAGCTTGCCGTTGACTTCCACTCGGCCCTCCATGATCAGTTCCTCGCTCGCCCGCCGCGAGGCGATGCCCGCCTGCGCCAGCACCTTCTGGATGCGGATGCCTTCAGCCTCGATCACGATCATCTTCCTTCGAGAGTTGAGCCAGTTCTGCCTCCAAAGCTACGGCATCGGGCAGGAGCGGCGCCAAGTCCGGCAAATCCTGGAGCGACGCCAGGCCGAGTTTCTCCAGGAACAGCTCGGTGGTCCCGAACGTGATCGCCCCGGTCGTCGCATCGCGTCCCACCTCCCTGATCAGCCCCCGGACCACGAGTGTCCGGACCACCCCGTCAACGTTGACACCCCGCACGCCAGCGATCCGGGAGCGTGAAACCGGCTGCAGGTAGGCGATCACCGCCAGGGTCTCCAACGCTGCCTGGCTGAGCTTTGCGGACTGCTCTGCGACGAGGCAACGCGCGATGTCCTCCACCAGGTCATCCGCCGTCGCGAAACGCCAGCCTCCGGCCACGAAGACCAAACGGATTCCCCTGTCGTTCTGCGTGTAGAAGTCGGCCACCTGCTGGAAGGCGCGCTCAACAGCGGCCACCGGCTGCCCCAGGCTGCCCGCCATCTCGTCGGCCTTGAGCGGCTCCGTGGCCAACAGCGCCATGGCTTCCACGATTCTCACCAAGCTCCCGATTATTCCGCCTCCTCTGTCCCGTACTCGTCGACAACGCGCGCAGCCGCGTCGTCCCCAGCCGTCCAACGAATGATCAACTCAGTCAGTGGGCTCGTCTGTTCGAAGTCCACCTGCGCGTAACGGAACAGTTCAAGCACCGCGAGGAACCGAACCACGGTGGTGAGACGATCCGAGCCCGCAACTAGCTCTCCAAAGGAAACACGGCCCTCGGCACGCAGCCGCGAAGCCACCAGTTGCACCTGTTCGTTCAGGTTGACGCTCGCACCATGCAGGTGGGTGAGGGGGACTTGCGGCGGCTCCTTGGGCGTTAACGCAGCTGCGGCCAACTGCGCGAAGGCATGCGCGCCCAGCTGGAGTTCCACCTCTGGCAGCACGTAGCGGAACCGCTCCTCCAATCCACCGGGCCGGTAGTGCCTGCGCGCGGCTAACGCGACGACATCGGCCATCCAGGCCGCGAGCTGCTTGAAGGCCCGATACTGCAGGAGGCGGGCAAACAGCAGGTCCCGCGCTTCAAGAGCCGCCACGTCCTCAGGGTCCTCGGCCTCCGCTCCCGGCAGCAGTCGCGCGGTCTTCAGATCAAGCAATGTCGCGGCAACCACGAGAAAAGAACTGGTGAGCTCCAGGTCCCAGTCGCCGGCGCGCACGTGCGCGATGAACTCGTCGGTCACCTGGCTAAGCGCCACCTCGGTGACGTCAAGTTCTCGACGAGCTATCAGCTGCAGGAGCAGATCAAATGGGCCCTCGAAGTTGGTGAGGTGAACTGCGAAGCCGCCCACCCCATCCGGTTCACAACTCTCGGGTTTGGGCCTAACCACGCAGCTCGCGCACCAGCTCCGACCCAGCGCCCTGCGCGTGCAGGTCCCGGAGCGCCAGCGCGACGGCGGTGCGCACCAGCCGTCCTCGGTCCACCCGCACCCCGTGGCTGCGCCGCAGCAGCATGTTTGCCTCCTCTAGCGCGTTGAGTTCGTCCTCCGAGAAGTAGACGGTGATCTTGTGATCGTGCTTGACTCGCCCGGAGGCCAGGGGCGCCTGCTCCTTGGGCTGGGCCTGATCCGGGCGGGGAACCGGGCTAGGAGTGGGTGAACTCGTCGGGCGGAACAACTCGCTGGCGCCCGGCAGCGCGACACGCTTAGCCATTCTGCACCTTCAACAAAACCTCACGAGCCAGCTGTCGGTAAGCGGCCGCTCCCGGGGAGTTCGGGGCGTAGCTGGTGATGGGTTCTCCCGCGACGGTGGTCTCCGGGAACTTGACGGTGCGCTTGATCACGGTGTGGAAGACGTCCTCCTTGAATGCTTCGACGATGCGCTCCAGCACTTCCCGCGCGTGCAGCGTGCGCGAGTCGTACATCGTCCCCAGCAGACCCAGCACCTTCACATTGGGATTCAGCCGATCCTTGACCTTGCTGATGGTGTCGGTGAGCAGCGCGATGCCCCGCAGGGCGAAGAACTCCAACTCCAGCGGCATGATCACGTAGTCGCTCGCAGTGAGCGCATTGATCGTCAGCAGCCCCAGGCTCGGTGCGCAGTCGATCAGGATGTAGTCGTATCGGTCACGTAGTTTGACCAACACGCGCTGCAGGCTCTGCTCGCGAGCCACCTCGCTGACGAGCTGCACCTCAGCGGCCGACAAGTCGATGTTCGCCGGCAGAATGTCCAAGCCCGGTACCCCCGTGGGTTGTACGACCTCGTCCACAGCGTACTCCCGGGTGAGCAGTAGGTTGTAGATCGAGCGGTCGAGGGTGTGCGGGTTGATCCCGAGACCAACCGACAGCGAGCCCTGCGGATCGAAGTCCACCAGTAGGACCCGCCGCCCCGTCTCGACGAGCGCAGCCCCCAGGTTGATCGTCGTGGTGGTCTTGCCCACTCCGCCCTTCTGATTGCACAGTGCGATGATCACCGCCTGTTTCGGGCCGTGCGATGGCGGCAGAGGATCCGCCAGTTCCGGCATCGGGCGCCCGGTCGGTCCGATCTCGCCCGGAATCAGTGTGTCCTCAGCCACAGCGTCTTCCTTCCATCCAATGCTCCCCGACATCCTACTCTGCGCGAGCGCGCGGGTGTGCGCTGCGATGCACCTCGTGCAGTTGTTCGACCGTGACGAGCGTGTATATCTGTGTCGTGGCCACCGACGAGTGCCCAAGCAATTCCTGCACCACCCGCAGATCCGCACCCCCGGCCAACAAGTGCGTCGCGAAGGAGTGCCGGAGGGAGTGCGGTGAGATCTCCACCTGCAGCCCGGCCCTCGCCGCAGCGCGCTGCAGCACCGCCCAGACGCTCTGCCGGCTCAGTCTGCGGCCCAGCTGGTTGAGAAACAGCGCCCGTTCTGGGCGGGTGGCCAAGCTCGGTCTCGAACGCACCAGGTAGGCGCCCAGCGCGTCGGCCGCGTAGCTGCCGAGCGGAACCACCCGTTCCTTCCCACCCTTCCCTCTGAGCAGGATTCCGGCATCCGGGTGTTCCAGCGCCGCCTTGGCCTCCCACAGGTCGAGCGCGCACACCTCGCTGACGCGAGCCCCCGTCGCGTACAGCAACTCCAGCAAGGCCACGTCGCGCACGCCGGCCGCCGTGCTGATGTCCGGCGCGGCGATCAATCGGGCTACCTCATCCACTGTCAGCGACTTCGGCAACCGCTTGGGTAGTTTTGGCGGGGCGAGTTCAGCCGCCGGGTTCGCTGCAGCAAATCCCTCCCCGAACGCAAAGGCGTGCAGGCTGCGCACGCTCACCACCGCGCGCGCCACCGAGGCTCGGGCCAGCTGTGGGCCGAGGTGGCGCACGAACTCCGAAACATCCGTGACATTGACGTCGGCCACCCGCGTTATACCGCGTTCCCGTAAGAATCCCGTGTACCGGGCCAGGTCCCGACGGTAGGCCGCGACTGTGTTGGCCGATAGCCCTCGTTCCACCCGCACGTGGCCGAGGTACTCGGCGACCGCTTCCTCGATGCTCAGTCCCTGACCGGCCAAGGCGCCTCGGCATCACGCAGCTGGTTGACGCGGCCCGCGTTCAGGGCGCTGTCCAACGCCAGCACGCCTGCCACCAACGACGGCGACTGGCACCGGCCGTCGAGGATCGCGGCCACCAATTCGGCACGCTTCACCCGTTGAACCCGCATCTCGGCCTCCTCGCCCTCAGCCACGAATCCTGCAGGAGCCCCCGCGGCGCTGAGTCCCCTGGCCAGGAAGATTCGCAATGTCTCAGCAGAAGCTCCCGGCGTGGTGCAGACGTCGACTAGCACCTGCCAACGTTCGGCCCCAAGGCCTGCCTCCTCCGCGAGTTCGCGAGCAGCGCTCGCCTGCCAGGTCTCGCCCTCGGCATCCAGCAGTCCGGCAGGGATCTCGACCAGCTCCATCCCCACCGGGTGCCGGTACTGGCGCACCACGACGATCTCGTCTGTGCCCTCGTCCCAGGCAACGATCCCAACCGCACCCGGGTGGCTGAGGAATTGCCGCTCCATTCGCTCGCCCGCCGGGGTGAGCACGGTCTCGCTCACATAGCTTGAGACCCGGCCTTCTGCCAGCAGGCGACGTTCGACAACCTCCCAGGAAACATGCAGGTCACGCACGTGTTCGACCTCGACACCGGCACTCGACAGTTCGGCCTCTACCTCGTGGACCCGATCCGGATGCACGGCGGCCGTCAGGTCGAGCAGCACGCGCGTGTCAAACCCACTCCTTTTGGCATCCAACGCCGTCGCCCGCACGCAGTAGTCGGTGGCGATTCCGCAAACGTCCACATGCGTCACGCCCCTCTCCCGCAGATAGTCGACCAAGTACTGCTCATTACAGTTTCCCTCGAAACCCGAATAGGCGGCCGCACGAGCCCCCTTGTCGAAGACCGCTTCGAACTCAAACGTCAGGTTCGGATGCAGTTCGGCCCCCGGCGTGCCCACGACGCAGTGCGGCGGCCAGGAATCCACGTAGTCGGGCTGCTCGCTGAAATGTGCGCCGGGATCGATGTGCTGGTCCCGGGTGGCCACCACAACGTCGTAGCTGGTTCCAGCGTTCAGCATCCGGGATATCTTGGCGGCCACTGCCGCGCCACCAGCGACGGCCAAGGCTCCGCCCTCGCAGAAGTCGTTCTGGACGTCCACCACAATTAGAGCTGAGGTCATGAAGTCAACCCTACCTGTGGCAGAGTCCTACCATGACCGATCTCCCGTCCTGGGCAACCGAAATGGCCAGCCCGTTTGATCAGAAGTTGGGCTTGGAACTCGTCGAGCTGTCTCCGCAAAGAGTGGTGGGCTGGATCCCAGTAGCAGGAAACGTGCAACCCTTTGGCAGGCTGCACGGCGGCGCGTCGGCCACCCTAATCGAGACCTTGGCATCATTGGGTGCCACCGCCCACGGCAAGACGCTGGGGCTGATGGCGGTGGGACTCGACCTGCACGTCACGCACTTGGGCTCAGCAAGGAGCGGCACAGTCTACGGAACCGCGACGGCGGTGCGCCTCGGCCGGCGGGTCGCCGCCTACCGCGTGGATGTCACCGACGACGCAAGCCGGTTGATCTCGACCGGCACGCTGAACTGCATGCTCGTGCCGACAAGCTGAGGTCTCTTTCTAGGACTGTTTCTTGTGGTGAGCGATCACGCCCTCCGCCACCTCACGCATGGATTTGCGCAAATTCATAGCCGTCTTCTGAATCCAGCGGAACGCCTCCGGCTCGGTGAGTGACAGGTTCTTCTGCAGGATTCCCTTGGCCTGGTCGATGATCTTGCGGGACTCCAGCCGCTCTTCCAGTGTGGCCAGCTCCTCCTCGATGGCACGTAGCTCCTGAAAACGCCCGAGTGCCACCTCAATGGCTGGCACCACGTCCGAGGCGTCAAAGGGTTTGACCACGTAAGCCATCGCACCCGCATCCCGGGCTCTCTCCACCAGGTCTCGCTGGCTGAAGGCCGTGAGCATCACGATGGGAGCGATGCGTTCCTCCGCGATGGTCTCGGCGGCCGAGATGCCGTCCAACTTCGGCATCTTCACATCCATGATGACCAGGTCGGGTTGCAACGCGCGCGCCATCTCAATGGCCTCCTCGCCGTCCCCCGCCTGGCCGACCACCTCATAGCCTTCCTCAATGAGCAGCTCCACCAAATCCAATCGGATGAGCGCCTCGTCCTCTGCGACGAGCACCGTCGGCTTCTTAGTCGATTCAGTCATTGGTTCCTCACTTGCTCAGGCTGAGCACATTCAGCGAATAGCCTACTGCTGTCGGCGCGTCTTTGCCCACTTAGCGCAAAATCAGTCAAGTGTGGCACAATGTTTGGAGTTGCCCGGGTGGCGGAATGGTAGACGCGCTCGACTCAAAATCGAGTGGCCCGAAAGGCCGTAGGGGTTCGAGTCCCCTGCCGGGTACGATTGTGATGTCTCATGACATCGGAAACCCCTTGAACCTTCAGGGTTCGGGGGGGTTCATTGTTTGGGGTTGGTAGCGGCGGGCGGTTTCGGCTTGCGGGAGTCCCCGGATAGCCACAGCCGTGATAACGAGACGTGCTTTCAACATCCTCGAGCATCGCGCTCCAAAGGTTTCCCATGTCGTGAGACATGCGTCTCCTATGTCCTGAGCCGCGACACTCCCCCTGCCGGGTACGACAATGAAAGAGCCGCAGGTTTTCCTGCGGCTCTTTCGCCGTCGCACCTAGCTCAGTCCTTGATGCGGTGAACGCGCAAGTTGTTCGTCTTGCCGGGCACACCCATCGGCATACCGGACAGAATCACGACGCGTTCCCCCACCTCAATCAGACCGTGGGCTCGCAGGTAGGCGTCGAGGGCCTGAACCATTTCCTCCTGGGCCATGAAGTTGGGCGTCACCACGGTGTTCAAACCCCACGAGAGGGTCATCTGCTGGCGAGTGGTCTCCTCGGGGGAGAAGACCAGCATCGGGATCGGTGCCCGCAGGCGGGAGAGCCTGCGACCGGTGTCCCCCGACTTGGTGAAAGCCACCAGGTAGCGGGCGCCAACCCGCTCGGCCACCTCGACCGCGGCCTTCGCGAGGATGCCTCCCGTGGTGTGCGGATCCCAGTCGATGTGGTGGATTTCCGCGTGGCCTTCCTTCTCGGTGCTTTCGACGATGCGCGCCATCGTGGAGACGGTGAGGACCGGGAAGTCGCCAACCGAGGTCTCTCCGGAGAGCATCACCGCGTCGGCACCGTCGAGGATGGCGTTCGCCACGTCGGAGGCCTCAGCCCGGGTCGGGCGCGGGTTGGAGATCATAGAATCGAGCATCTGCGTCGCTACGATGACCGGTTTGGCCCACTTGCGGGCGGCCCGAATGATCTTCTTCTGCACCAGCGGAACGTCTTCCAGCGGCAGTTCCACGCCCAGATCGCCACGGGCCACCATGAAGGCGTCGAAGGAGTCGATGATGGCTTGCAGGTTCCGGATGGCCTGCGGCTTCTCCAGCTTGGCGATCACCGGCACGCGACGGCCGACCTCGTCCATGATCTCGTGCACGCGCTTGATGTCATCTCCCGAGCGAACGAAGGACAGCGCCATCATGTCGATGCCGTTTTCCAACGCCCAGCGCAGGTCTGCTTCGTCCTTCTCGCTCATCGCCGGAACCGAGACCGCGGCTCCCGGGATGTTGATGCCCTTGTTGTTGGACACCGGCCCGGCCACGACCACCTCGGTGACCACGTCGGTGGCATCCACTGCGGTCACCCGCAGGCCAACCTTGCCGTCGTCGATGAGGAGCATGTCGCCGGGGCGGACGTCTCCCGGCAGACCCTTGTAAGTGGTGGAGCAGCGTTCCTTGGTGCCGAGGATTTCCTCCACGGTGATGGTGAACACGTCACCACGGGCGAGGTTATGCGGGCCATCCGCGAACTTTCCGAGACGGATCTTGGGGCCCTGCAGATCGGCGAACACGCCGACGGTGGCGCCAGTGATGCGGCTAGCCTCCCGGACGTTCTTCAGTCGGGTGAGGTGCTCGTTGTAGTCGCCGTGGCTCATGTTGAGTCGGGCTACGTTCATGCCCGCCTGGATGAGCTCCACCAGACGCTCAACAGACTCGGAAGACGGGCCCAGGGTACAAACAATCTTAGCTCTACGCACAATGCCTCAGCCTACCCGAAGGGTAGAGAATACCCTCACCCGGAGTCCTTCTGTTAGCCAACTGCGAAGAAAAGTTGCTCAATCGTTTGACCGGACGACCTCCAGCGCACGCGCCAGCTCCTCCGGGTAGGGCGACTCGAACTCCACTCGCCTCCCCGTCGCTGGGTGTTCGAACCCGAGTCGCAGCGCGTGCAGCCACTGCCGGTCGAGGCCAACCAGCGCGGAGAGTTTGGGATCTGCCCCGTAGAGCGGATCCCCCACGCAGGGATGCCCGATGGCAGCCATGTGCACCCGGATCTGATGGGTCCGTCCGGTCATCAGCTTGACATCAAGGAGCGTTGCCCGTCTATGGGCCTCGATGGTGTCGTAGTGGGTCAGGCTCTCGCGCCCGCCCTCGACAACCGCCATCTTCCACTCGTGCCCGGGATGACGCCCGATAGGAGCGTCGATGGAGCCGCTGAAGGGGTCAGGATGTCCTTGGACGAGAGCATGGTAGGTCTTGTCCACCAATCGAGAACGAAACGCGTCCTTGAGGATCGAATAGGCTCGCTCGCTCTTGGCCACCACCATCACGCCCGAGGTTCCGACGTCCAGCCTGCTGACGATCCCCTGCCGCTCGGCTGCGCCGCTCGTCGCGACCTTCACACCGACATGGGCCAGGTGCTCTACCACGCTGCCGCCCTCCCAGCCCAGGCTCGGGTGAGCGGCGATGCCCGCAGGCTTATCCACCACGACGATATCCGCATCCTCGTGCAGGATGCTCAGCCCTTCAGCAACACGTGGCTTCACCGTCAAGGGGGCCGGAACCGCCTCGTCGAGAATCTCCAGCATCGCCCCCGCGGCGACCCGGGTGGCTCCCTTCAGCACCGGTTTGAAATCGAGCAGTAGCCCGCCCGCGTTCAGGATGGTCTCTATTTTCGAGCGAGAGTAGCCGCTGACTCTCGCCGCCGCGACGTCAACCCGCTCACCTGCCAACGCGTCCGGGATCAGGAAGATGCTCACCGCTACACCCCGCTCGGCCTGCGTCCGCTCCTGAACCCGAACAGGATCAGCAGGGCCGCCCCTAGTGTGATGAACACGTCCGCAACGTTGAAAATCGCGAAATAAGGCAACTGGATGAAATCAACCACATGCCCATAAAGCGCGGCAGGCGGGCGGAACAACCGGTCGTGCAGGTTGCCGGAAATCCCGGCAAGGAAAAAGCCGAGCACCACTGCTTGGCTCACTCGCCGCACCCGAGGCAGTGCGTAGCCGAGGCATCCCGCCAGCGCGACGATCGCGAAAACCGTGAAGGCCAGCGTGGCGCTCCGCCCCAAGCCGAACGCCGCCCCCGGGTTGAAGATCAGCGTGAACCGCAGCAACTCCCCCAACATTGGAACAGACTCGCCAGGTTGGAGCGACGCTAGAATGATCTCTTTGGTGAGTTGGTCCGCCGCAAACCCGAAAAGTCCGAGACCCACGGCCAACGCAATCGCTGCCCGCTTCAGCGTCGCTCCTCCCGCTGCTTGCAGCCGACACACAGAGTCGCCCGCGGGAACACCTGCAGCCTGCCCTTGCCGATCGGCTGCTCGCAAACCTCGCAGTAACCGTACTGGCCCTGGTCGAACAGGGTGAGAGCGAGCCGAAGCTGATCTGCCATCTCCTTCACGTTGTGTGCAAGAGACAGTTCCTGATCCCGCTCAAAGTTGCTGGAGCCGACGTCGGCCGGATCACGGCCCGCGCCGTCGTTACCGCCACTGAGCAGCGCAGCCAGTTCAGCCTCGGACTCTTCAATCCGCTTCTCGATGCGGGCAAGCTCCCCGACGAGTTCCTCGCGCTGCTCTCGAATCTCCTCCTCGGTCCAGGGTTCTTCGCCCTCACGGATGGGGAGAGTTTTGGCTGCCTCGTTCTTGGCCATGATGTGTCTTTCCTCATTGATTACCGTGCAGGAAGGGTACACCACTTCCGCGACAAGCGCAGGGCGGGTCGACCCCGTGCTCTGGGATCGACCCGCCCTGGCGAGTCGAATCAGCGTCGAGCCTCATGCCTTCCGACGAGAGCGTCGAGACGCGGGGTATCCGATCGCTGGGCGAGTTCCGGAACCTCCAACGGCTCCGGATGCTCATTGCTCAGCGCACCAACGAGCCGCTGCAGTGAGGCGTTCAGGTTCTCCCGATACTTCGACTCGAAGTGCCGCAGCGCACTGACCTTGCCCGAGAGAATGCCCTGCTCGCGCTCCAGTTCCGCGAAGAGTTCGTTGCGCTTAGCCTTGACCTCCGAATCCAGGCGGGCCGCACGGGACTCCGCCTCGCCCGTGAGTTGCTCAGCGTTGACCCGAGCCTCGGATTCGATCCGCTCCGCCCGGGTCCGAGCGTCAGTCTTGATCTCGGTGGCGCGCTGTTCCGCGTCCGCCAACTTACGGGAAGCTTCAATCTCAGCTTCCGAGACAAGCGTGGAAGCCTGTTCGGTAGCCATCTGCAGCAGCCGAGTAACAGCAGGCGCCGCGTCCTCTGCGGCATGCACGGTGAGCGACTGCGACGGGCTACCGAACTGGTGCGTCACCCGCTCGGTACGCATCCGTTCGAGTTCGGAGCGAGTCTGCTCCAGTTGAGCCCTCAACTGATCGCCCTGCGATTCCAACTGGCTACGCTGGTTCATCAAATCGTTGTTGGCCGCCTGCAGCCGACGGACCTCGTCGCCCGCGTCGCTCATCTGGGCCATGGTGGTCGTCGCATTGCGCGCCTCGTCGACCTCCTTCTTCAGCCGAGCGATCTCAGCGCGAAGCGACGAGACCTCCCGATCCTTGGCAGCCAACTGCTGCCTGGACTCCGCAAGCTCCGCTGAGTGGTCCTTGCCGGGGTGGGCGGCGGCGGCAGCCTCGATCTCTCGACGAAGCAGGTCGTTCGACTTCTCGAAGTGTTCGAAGCTCTCCTCCACCTTGTCGATGAAGGTGTCCACGTCGGCAACCGCGTAGCCGGTCTCGCGTGGACGTGCCATACGGAACCGGATGCGACGCACATCTTCAAGGGTGAGGCTCATATGCGCTCCAAACTCTCTAGAAATGGACTAACCAACAAGTTACCCTACAGGAAACCACTCCCTCCAAGGTACCCGCTTGGCACATCCGACGCCTAGAAGAAGATGAGGCGGACCACCACTTGCAGCAGTTGGAGAGCAAAAATGAGAACCAGCGGCGAAAAATCGAGCGCCGCCGCTCCCAACCGAACAGGAGGCACGACCCTGGAAATCAGCTTCAACGGTGGGTCGGTCAGCGTGTAGAGCACCTCGGCCAGCACGAGCAACACACCACGCGGGGTCCATCCCGGCACGACAGCTGGCACGAACGACAACACCACTCTGCCGAGCAATACCCAGAAGTAGATGTTGATGGCCCACCAAAGGATCAACCCGATCACGCTCAACTCTGCCTCAGCTCTGGTTGAAGAATCCGCCCGAGGAGATGCGCTCCCGGTCCTCCGGGCCCACCACCAATCCGTTCGGGCACAGGAGGAACACCTTGTTAGCGACTCGCTCGATGTTGCCTCGAAGGCCGAAGATTAGCCCGGCCGCGAAGTCAACAAGCCGCTTGTCATCGCCGTCTTCCATGTCGGACAGGTTCATGATTACAGGAACGCCCTGGCGGAAGTTCTCGCCAATCATGCGCGCCTCGTTGTACGACCTCGGACGCACGCTGACGATACGGCTCAAGTCGGCCACCTCGGGCTCCTTCTCCTTCGCGACAACAGTGCGCGGACGGGTGCGCGCCTCCGGGACAGCAGGCAGTTCCTCAACGACCGACTCCTCCTCAATGTAGTCGTCGCCGGTGAGCTCCTCTTCAAGCTGGCTCGGATCCCTATCGTAGCGGCCGTCGTCAACGAGACCGATCCAAGCAGCGATGTTGCGTAGGCCCACTGTCGCCTCCTGAAAAATTGCTTACTCGTAGAAGGCTAGCGCGTCATACCCGTGCTACTGGAAACGACGCGCTGTTGAGGCTACTCAAACTTGATCGAACCCTATTTCATGAAATCGGGCACGTCGAGATCGTCATCCGAAAAAGTCGGCTGCGGCCTGGGTTGCGGAGGCGGCGACATCGGCTGTTTGGGTTGAACCGGTTGCTGAGGTGCAACCATCTGAGCAGCGGAAGCCGACGGGGTTGGCCGAGTCTGCGGGGGTCGAGCAGCCGCGGGGCGCTTCACGGGCGCGGAATCAAAGCCAGCGGCGATCACGGTCACCCGAACCTCATCCCCGAGTGCATCATCAATCACCGTGCCGAAAATGATGTTGGCTTCGTCATGCGCCGCAGCCTCGATGAGCTGGGCGGCGGCCGACACCTCGAACAAGCCCAGATCCGAACCGCCCGCGATGGAAAGCAGGACCCCGTGAGCCCCATCGATGCTGGCCTCAAGCAGCGGTGAACTGATCGCCATCTCAGCCGCAGCCCGGGCCCGATCCTCACCACGCGCCGAGCCGATGCCCATCAATGCGGATCCCGCCTGGCTCATCACCGACTTGACGTCCGCGAAGTCCAGATTGATCAGCCCCGGGGTGGTGATCAGGTCCGTAATCCCCGACACGCCCTGCATGAGCACCTGGTCAGCTGACTTAAAAGCGTCCAGGATGGCAACCTGGTGGTCCGTCATCTGGAGCAGCTTATCGTTGGGGATCACGATCAGCGTGTCCACCTCGTCGCGCAGCGCCTCAATTCCCGAATCCGCCTGCATCGCCCGGCGCCGTCCCTCGAACGAGAACGGCCTGGTCACGACCCCAATGGTGAGCGCGCCCAACGAACGAGCGATCTTGGCGACGATCGGCGCGCCCCCTGTGCCAGTGCCGCCGCCCTCGCCCGCAGTGACGAAAACCATGTCGGCTCCCTTGAGCGCTTCCTCAATGTCCTCGGCATGGTCCTCCGCCGCCTGCCGCCCCTTCGCCGGGTCGGCTCCTGCGCCTAGACCGCGGGTGAGATCCCGGCCGATATCGAGCTTCACATCGGCATCGCTCATGACCAGCGCCTGGGCGTCGGTGTTCACGGCGATGAACTCCACCCCACGCAAGCCCGCCTCAATCATGCGGTTGACCGCGTTGACGCCACCGCCGCCAACGCCCACAACCTTGATCACCGCCAAGTAATTCTGGGATGCGCTTGCCATTGTCCGCCTTCCGGCCCGGGAAACCTATGGAACGAAGGCTATGGACAATCGGGCTCACAGTCCAACGAACAACGCGAAAAGAGCCAAACTGGCCTCAAGTGGTGGTTTAAGGTTTGCCGCTCATCTGCCGCGTGTCGTCGGATGAGTAGGCGCCGAAACGTCGTAAACGCTCGCGCTGACCTTGAGCAGGCCGCTCAGCACCTCCGCTTTCAGCACGCCATCGTCGGCGCTGCCCCAGATGACTCTCCGATCCCCCTGGAGCTCGAACTCAATGCGATCCACAGACCTGGCTTCCAGGAACCGCAGATCAGAACGAACCTCCTGAGGCAGCTGTCCGACAGCCCGCGCCACCTCGACCAGCAGCCGGGCGTCGCTAACATCGGTGCGTGCCTCGGGCAACAGCCCGGAGCGGGCCTGGCCCGTGCGAAATACCAGCCCCTCGGAATCAACCCAGGAATAGCTGTCGCCCACCGGAAGCTGAAAAACCGGTTCCCGTTCGGTGAGCAGGATGCGAACCGTGTTCGGGTAATCCGTGAGAACAACCACATCACGCAGATCCTGCAGCAGCTTCAGCCTCTCCTCAACGGCTCTGGTGTCGAGCAGCGCCAGCGGGGTCCCGAGCGGGACCTCGGCCTGGGCCAGGATCTCCTGCTCCTCAAGAAGAACAGCGCCCTCGACGCTCACCTGCTCCGCCGCCAGGACACTCGAAAAGAAGAACAACCAAACCACGACGGCGGCGGCTGAGACGAACCCGCCCACCGCTCCGCCCAGGATCCACCTGCGACGGCGCTTCTTGGCCCGCTCGTCGCGGAAAGTGGCGACGAACTCCTCAGGCGTCTGCACGCTGCTCCAGCAGCTTCGCCAGCAGCGGACCGACGATGGTCACGTCACCGCAGCCCAGCGTGATGATGAGATCCCCCGGTCGCGCCAACTCGTTCAGCGCGGCCGGCAGATCATACTTATCCTCGACGTAGTGCACCTCCCGCGCACCGTGCCGCTTAGCCGCATCAACCACCAGTTCGCCGGTAACTCCGGGCACCGGATCCTCCCGGGCGCCGTCCACGTCGTTCACAACGACGACATCAGCCAGCGTCAGCACCTCCCCGAACTCCTCCGTGAAGTCGAGCGTGCGCGAGTACAGATGCGGTTGGAAGCAGGCGACGAGCCGCCCCGCCAACCCGGTCGCCGCGTTCCCGGCCTCGGTGGCCCGGCGAGCGGCCGACAGCGCGGCCCGAATCTCCGTCGGGTGGTGAGCGTAGTCGTCATAGACGCGGATGCCCGCCGTATCGGTGATCAACTGGAATCTGCGCAGCGTGCCCACGAACTCCCCGAGCGCCGTCAGCAGCCGCCCGTGCTCGTGGCCCAGCGCGCGCCCAACGGCGTAGGCCGCACACGCGTTGGCTAGGTTGTGGTTGCCCGGTACCTGCAGTCGGAGGGCGCCGGACTCGTCGCCATAGCTCAGCACCGCCTCAACCCCACCCGGTGTCGGGCGCACCGCCGAGAACCGCACGGCGGCCGCCGCGCTCTCGCCATAGGTGATGACCTTCCGGTTCTCCGCGATCAGCCGCTCGGCCAGCACGCGCGCGCCCTCATCGTCGATGTTGATCACCACGGTCTCCACCTGGGGCTGCGTGGCGAATCGGTAGAAACCCTCCGCGTAGGCCTGCGGGCTACCCCAGTTCACCAGGTGGTCCGCCTCGATGTTGGTGATCACCGCCACTTTGGTGGGATACTGCAGGAAAGAGGCGTCCGACTCGTCAGCCTCGACCACGAAGGCCCGACCCTCGCCGATCGCCGAACTAACGCCCGTCGTCGAGAGCGCACCGCCGATCACATAGCTGGGGTCCAGCCCCGCCGCCCCCAGCATCACCGCAGTCATCGCCGTGGTGGTGGTCTTGCCGTGCGTGCCGGCTACGGCCACACCGTCGCGGCCCAGCATCAGAGCGGCGAGCGCAGCCGACCGGTGCCAGACCCGTAGCCCGCGCCTGCGCGCCTCGGCCAACTCGACGTTCGTCTCCCGCACCGCCGACGAAATCACCACCGTCTCCACGTCATCGGCCAGCTGATCCGCATTGTGGCCGACATAGACCCTGACCCCGGCCTCCGCCAGCGAACGCAACGCGCGTGAATCGCTCTGATCCGACCCGCTGGTGCGCACTCCGAGCTGGGCGTACAGTCGCGCAACACCGCTCATCCCAGAACCACCCGCAGCAATAAAGTGCACTGGGCCTACCTCGACGGCGGGCGCAACCTCGATCGGAGTTAGCAACATCGGTGTTCATCCTTTCCTGGCGATATCGTAAACAGCGCGCGCCAGAACCTCGGCCGCGTCGCTGGGGTAAAAGTCACGCGCGATCTGCGCCATCTCACCCAACCGATCCCCCTCGAACAACTCCAGGACCTGAGCACCCAGCGTCCCCTCGTCCAGCCTGTTCTCTTCCAGCAGCACGCCACCGCCTGCGGCGACCAACGCTGCCGCGTTCCTGCCCTGCTCCCCATTACCCCACGGAAGCGGGATGAAGATCACGGGCAGGCCACTGACCGCCGTCTCCATAACCGTGCCCGCGCCCGCACGCCCCACCATCAGGTCGGCAGCCTGGTACGCACGCGACATGTCATCCACGTAGGCCACCGGAACGTAAGCCACACCGCCCCGAGTGACCACCGGATCATCGGCATAGTTCTTCGGTCCGAGCACATGCAAAATCTGGATTCCTGCGTCGAGCAACGCGTCACGAGCACCAATCACCGCGCGGTTCACCGCCAATGCTCCCTGCGACCCGCCGCTGACGAGCAGCGTCCTGCGCCGCGGATCCAGCCCGAAGCTCTCCCGTGCCTCCTCCGGGGTATGACTGGGCCTCGTGATACTGCGGTTCATGGGCATCCCGATCACCTGCGGGTTGCCTCGCATCGGGGTGTCGAACGTCGTCGCCACATATCGCGCGAACCGCGCCCCGATCTTGTTCGCGATCCCCGGGATGTTGTTGGCCTCGTGCACAACCACCGGCACCTTCGCCGCCCGGGCCGCCAGGTAAACCGGGATCGACACATATCCGCCGAAACCCACCACGACATCGGCGTTATAGCGCCGCAGTATGCGCAGCGACTGCCGAACTGCTCTGCTGAGGCGAACCGGCAGTCTCGCCAGATCCAGGTTGACGGTTCGGGGCAGCGGAACCGGTTCGATCAGTTCCAGCTTCAATCCTGCCTTGGGAATCACCTCGGTTTCGAGGCCCTTAGCGGTGCCCACCGCCACGAGACGCTGCACGCCGAGTTCCTCCAACACCTGAGCCGTAGCGATCAGCGGTGATGTGTGGCCAGCCGTGCCACCGCCCGCGAGAACCACGCTCGTCATGAGTCTCCTTTCGTCGCGGCCATCACACTCGTCATGCGACGACGCAGCGTCCGCTTCGCCCTGCGCTTCGCCTCCAGGTGCTTGCGCATATCCGGTGTATTTCTAGCACAGGAAATCAGCACACCGACCGCCATCATGCTGGCCAACAGCGACGACCCGCCGTACGACATGAACGGCAGCGGAACTCCGAGCACCGGCAGCAGGTTCATCACCACGAAAATATTCACCGCCGCCTGCACGATCATCCAACCGGTGATGCTTGCAGCAGTTATCTGGCAGAAAAGCGAGTCCGAACGCATCGCGATCAGCATCCCGGCGAAACCGAAGACGGCGAAAGCCAACAGCACCGCCAGCGAGCCGAACAACCCCAGTTCCTCCCCGATCACCGCGAAGATGTAGTCCGTGTGTGGCCCGGTCTGCAACCCACCCCATTTCTGTCGGCTCGCGCCCAAACCGACGCCCCACACGCCCCCGGAAGACAGCGCGTAGAGCGCCGACATGGGCTGCGAGGCCAAATCGGGGTTGCTGTCGGGGTTGAGGAAGATCGCGATCCGGGCAGATCGGTTGTCCGAGCCGAAGACCAGCAACGCCATCAACCCCAGCCCCAACGCGGCCGCCGGAGCGAGGATGCGCATCGGCGTGCCGATGAACCACATGATCAGCCCGGCGATGGTCGCCATGATCAGCCCGGTGCCCACGTCGCGCCCGGCCAGGATCAGAAAGAAGAGGATGAGCGCCATCGGGGCGAGCGGGATCAACAACGCCCAAGGCTTGTTGAGCGTGCGACTGCGTCTGTGCAGGAGCGCGGCCGCGAACACGATCAACCCAAGCTTCGCGAACTCCGAAGGCTGAATGCTGATCGGCCCGAAGGTGAGCCAGTTGCGGTTGCCGAACCGGTCGTCTCCCACCACAAGTACCGCTGTCAACAGCACAGCCGACAGTACCCAGGCCGCCCAGCCCAGCTTCACGTAGGTCTCCGCGCTCAACCTGGCCAACACCCAGGCCGCCAACAGCGCGACCGCCAGAATCAGGGCCTGCCGCACGACGAAGTAGTACGGGCTCAGCTTCCAGTATTCGGCCACCACCGAGGACGAGGACAACACCATCAGCGTCCCGAGGGAGACCAGGAAAGCCACACTCGCGATCACCAGATAGAGCGGCGTCGTCGGCGCCGCGATCAGCGCGCGGAACTGGCTGCGGTTGGAAGCGTGCACCGGGGAAGCCTGCTTAGCCATTTCCAACCGTCCTAACCTTGATCCAGGTAGCCTTTCACCGACTGGGCGAAGGCGTCTCCCCTGGCCGCGTAACCCGTGAACATGTCCAGTGAGGCACCTCCCGGGGACAGCAGCACCACGTCGCCGGAGCGGGCCAACGACCCGGCCAGGCTTACCGCCTCGTCCATCACCCCAGTGTCAGCCGAATCCAGCACATGAACCGGCACCTCAGGCGCGTGTCGTCGAAGTGCTTCAGCTATCACCGCCCGATCCACGCCAAAGAGCACCGCAGCCCTCAGCCGGGCCGCGTGCTTGGCCACCAGGTCATCAAAGCTCGTACCCTTGGTTTGCCCACCGGCAAGCCAGACGATCGATTCGAAGGCCCGCAGGGCCGAATCCGCCGCGTGCGGGTTGGTGGCCTTGGAATCGTCCACCCAGGTGATTCCCTCGGCCTCGGCCACCAGTTGAATCCGGTGTCCGGCCAGCTCCAACTGCTGCAGCCCCTGGGCGACAGACTGCGGCCTCACACCCAAGCTACGCGCCAAAGCTGCGGCGGCGAGCGCATTAGCCACGTTGTGCGGAGCGAAGGGTTGCACGTCGCTCACCTTCGCCAATTCGAGCGCGGACGTGGCACGCTGCTGAACGAAGGCTCGATCCACCAGCAGATCGTCCACGACCCCCATCATCGAACGCGCGGGCACGCCAAGCGTGAAGCCGATGGCGCGCGCCCCTTCGGCGACGTTCGCCTCCTCCACCAGCCGCTCCGTGGCCGGTTCGTCGGCGTTGTAGACGCAGGAGTGAGTCACTCGTTCGTAGACGCGCGCCTTGTCCGCCCGATAACGCTCGAAACCGTCCGGCCCGTCGTACCACTCTAGATGGTCCTCGTGCAGGTTGAGCACCGCCGCGGAGTGCAGGGCCACAGAGTTGACATAGTGCAGCTGGAAGCTGGACAGTTCCACGACGAACACGTCGTAGTCCTCCTCGTCAAGGATGGCCTCGACGATGGGGCGGCCTATGTTGCCCACTTCCGCCACGCGGTAACCGTCGGCGCGCAGGATCGCAGTCAGCATCTGCGTGGTGGTGGTTTTCCCGTTCGTCCCGGTGACGCCCAGCCACGGGCGAGCGCGGTCGGGTTGCATCATGCGCCAGGCGAGCTCAACCTCGCCCCAGACGGGGATTTCGACGTCGCCGGCGGCCGCGAGCAGCGGGGCATCGGGACGCCAGCCGGGAGACGTAACGACGAGGTCCGTGCCCTCGGGCAGCCTGCCCGTCGCGCCCGGCCCCGTCACGACGGTGGCCCCCAGCTGTCTGAGCAATTCGGCCTTGTCCTCGTGCGCCGTCGAGTCGTCGAGCACCGTGACCCGAGCACCCAACTCCAGTAGGCCGTCCGCCGCAGCAAAGCCGGATACTCCGAGCCCGGCCACGACCACGCGGACCGAACTCCAATCGGACAGCCGGTTCAACGAGTCAACGTTCATTGGCTTACCACCCACTCCGCGTAGAAAACGCCGATGCCGAGCGCGACGAAAAGACCGCAGATGATCCAGAATCGGATCACGACGGTCACCTCGTCCCAGCCCTTGAGTTCAAAGTGGTGATGGATGGGCGACATCTTGAAGATTCGCTTTCCCTTGGTGAGTTTGAAATACCCGACCTGGAGCATCACCGATCCCGCCTCCATCACGAACAAAGCGCCCAGCACTACCGCCAGCAACTCGGTGTGCGTCATGATCGACAGCCCAGCCAGCGAAGCCCCGATGGCCATCGACCCGGTGTCACCCATGAAGATCTTGGCCGGCTTAGCATTCCACCAGAGGAAACCGAAACAGGCCGCCGCCAGCGCGATGGCCACCACCCCGAGGTCGTACGGATCCCGAACCAGGTAGCAGCGCGGGCCCGCCGTGGACGCTCGACCACACCACTGGTTGAACTGCCAGATGGAAATCAAGGTATAAGCCGCGAACACGAGAGTCGCACACCCGGCGAGCAGACCGTCGAGCCCATCGGTCAGGTTCGTGGCGTTGGACCAGGCCGAGATGACGAACGCAAAGAAAAGAATCGCCACGACGGATGGCAGCACCAACCAGCTCAGATCCCGGAGAAAAGAAATGGCGGCGGAGCCGGGCGTCACGCCACGCGAGTTCGGGAAGTTGAGCACAGCCCAGCCGAAACCCAAACCCACGATCCCCTGGCCGATGAGCTTGCCCCGCGCGGTCAGGCCGAGGCTGCGCTCGTTCGAGATCTTCGACCAGTCATCCAGGAAGCCAAGCAGGCCCATGGCGCTCATCAGGCCGAGGAGCAGCAGCGCCGACAGGGTCGGTGGGTTCCACAGGATGAGGTGGCTGACGAAATAGGCCAGGAGCACGGCGGCGACGATCACTAGCCCGCCCATCGTCGGGGTTCCCCGCTTCACCTGGTGCGAGTCGGGACCGTCCTCGCGAATAAACTGGCCGTACTTCTTTCGAACCAGAAAACGAATCAGCAACGGAGTGCCGCCGAGAGTAAAGACGAGCGATAGGCCCGCAGCTAGCAAGATGTTGATCACTGTTTTTCCTCCAGCGACTGCGCCACGAGTTCCAAGCCCACTCCACGCGAGCCTTTGACCAGCACCACATCGCCAACAGTCAGCCTAAGGGATTCCGCCACTTCTTCGCGCATGGCCACCCGGACGCACGGCACATTGGCCGCGCCACGCGCCACATCCCTGGCGTGCTCGCCGACTGCGATTAGCTCCGAAACCCCACACTCGTGCGCCAACCGTCCGACGGCCTCGTGCGCCTGAACCGCATCCTCGCCAAGCTCCAGCATGTCGCCCAGAACCGCGATCAGTCGAGCTGCGGGGTACCGCTCGCGCGAACGCCCGATCAGCTCGGCTGCGGTGTGCAACGCAGCAGCCATCGAGTCCGGGTTGGCGTTGTAGGCGTCGTTGACGACGATCGCTCCCCCGATGCCGCGAGACACCGCCATCCGCCACGGTGAACGCGGGCCTGCCTCGCGTAGCGCGGCTGCCACGGCGTCGAGGCTGAGGCCGCTGATAAGCCCGACCGCGGCGGCCAACAGCGCGTTCGACACCTGGTGGCGGCCCACCACCTGCAGATCCACGTTAACCGCCGAGGTGCCCGTATCGTCGGTAACCTCAAGTACGAAGTTCGGGCGCGACAGCTCGTCCACCCGAACCTCGCGGGCCCGCACCTGCAACTCGCCGGCGGGCAGCTCCCCGAGCCCCACCCAGGCCAGCCGTGCCTTCGTGGCGTCGGCCATCGCCGCCACCCGCGGGTCGTCGCCGTTTAGCACCGCCCAGCCGTCCGCCCCCAGGTCCTCGACGATCTCGGTCTTGGCCTTCTGCGTCACCTCGATCCCGCCAAACTCGCCGGCGTGGGCCTGCCCGACGTTCACCACCACCGCGATGTCCAGCGGCACCAGCGAGGTCAGCCACTTGATGTGGCCCAGGCCACGAGCGCCCAGCTCGCTCACCAGGAACGCCGTCTCGTCATCAATGCGACACGCGGTCAACGGCACGCCGATCTCATTGTTCTGGCTGCCGACAGGCGAAACCGTCGGTCCACGACGCTCCAGCACCTGGGCAATCAAATCCTTAGTGGAGGTCTTTCCCGACGATCCGGTCACCCCGACGCTAACCATCCCCGCGGCACGCGCCTCACGCACCAGGCCGCGCGCCAGCCAGCTGAGAGTCTGCACGGAGTTCTCGCCAAGCAAATGCGGTATCGACGCGTCGGTGACGTAGCTACCCATCACTACCGCGGCCCCCGCACTCTCCGCAGCGACAGCGAAGGCGTGGCCGTCGACCCGCTCGCCCGGGATGGCCACGAATATGGCTCCCTCGGTGACGGCACGGCTGTCCGTCACCACATCGGGCCCAACCACGCAGTCCTCGCCGTAGACCTCGACCGCTGCGGGCTGCATCAACTCCACCAGCTCCACCAGGTTCCGCTGCTTCATGCCCTACCTCGCATTCTCTCCCAAGCGGATCGCGCGACCAGCGCGTCCGAGAAATCCACCACCCGGTCCGCGAGGATTTGTCCCCGCTCATGCCCCTTGCCGAGGATCGCCACGACCCCGCTGGCCGGCGTGGAGCGGATGGCATGTTCGATCGCCTCCTGCCTATCCCCGATCTCCACGACCCGCGATCCGGCTACCGCGCGGGCTCCGGTCAGCATCGCTGCGCGAATTTCGGCCGGCGGTTCGCTGCGTGGGTTGTCGTCGGTGACGATCAGCGAAGAGCTCAGTTCCGCCGCAACCCGGCCCATGGCCGGGCGCTTCCGCGCGTCCCGGTCGCCGCCACAGCCTAGAACGGTCGTGACTGGCCCCAGCTGACCCAGGGTCTCCAGCGTGGCCGCCACCGCCTGCGGGGTGTGCGCGAAGTCGACGATGATCAAAGGCGCCTCGTCGTCGAAGACGACGCGCTGCATCCGCCCCGGTACTTGGGCTCGCGCCAAGCCCGCCAGCGCGACCGAGGTGGAGATCCCCGCCGATTCCAGCATCGCGAGGGCCACCGCCGCATCAATCATGTTGAACTGCCCCGGCAAGGCCACCCGAAGCTCCAACCGCTCCCCACCTCGCGTCACGCTCGCAACCCCGCCGAGCCTGCCCTGCGGCCGATAGCCGCCAAGCACATAGTCCGCATCCTCGAAACCGACCGTCACCAAGTCGGCCTGCCGCACGGCACGCACGTCCTCCGCGATGAGCGAGCCATGCTCGTCGAGCCAGATCACGCACCGCCGGGAGAGCTCAGGATCAAATAACCTCCTCTTAGCCCGGAAGTAAGCCTCTGGCGTACCGTGGAAGTCCAGGTGATCGTGCCCCAGGTTCAAGAATCCTGCGATGTCGAACCTGAGCCCTCCCACCCGATGCAGTTCCAGCGCGTGCGAGGAAACTTCCAGAGCGACGGAATCTGCACCGGCGGCCAGGAAGTGAGCCAGGAGCGCCTGAAGATCTGGCGCCTCCGGGGTGGTCACCGTGCTGCGCTCGGTCTCCAAGCTCTCCCCCGCCAGCAGGAAACCTAGCGTGCCGACAGTAGCGGGCATCCGTCCCGCCGCTTCCAGGCCCGCGGCCAACAGCTGCACAGTGGTGGTCTTGCCGTTGGTACCCGTCACGCCCAAGGTGAGCAGATCGTCGGCGGGCCGTCCGAACACGCCAGCCGCGATGACCCCGAGCCCAGCGCGGACATCGGGCAACACCACCACCGGGACGGCCACATCATCAACGATCCGCGCGCCCTCCTCGTCGGTCACCACCGCGGCCGCCCCCGCGGCGATCGCCTGACCGGCGTAGGAGGCGCCGTGCGCCCGGCTCCCCGGCAGGGCGGCGTAGATCCACCCGGGCTGAACGCTGCGGGAGTCGAGGGAGATGCCGGAGATCAGCGGGTTCGCGCTGGCCGAGGGAACCAGACTCTGCAGTGGCACCGGTGCCCGGCCGGCGGGAGGTAGAGCATTCATCACTCGAAGACTAGAGGATCGCTGGGGGCAGCCGTCGACGAGGGCAGCACGTTGTATCGGGGCAGCGCGACCTGCAGGATCTGGTTCACGACGGGAAGAGCCAGCCGACTGCCCAGGTTGCCGTTGCTCGGCTGGTCCAGGACCACGTACACCAGCAGCTGCGGGTCCTCTGCGGGCGCCACCGCCACGTACGAAGAGGTGAAGCCGTTGTAACACTTGCACCTTTCGTCGAACCGCTGGGCGGTGCCCGACTTGCCCGCAGTGCGATATCCGGGGATGGCCCGGTTCTCCGGGTCGAGCATCGTGACCGCCTCCATCATCTCGACGGTCATCTTGGATGCCTCCTCGGAGATGACCCGCCGCGAGGGCGCGGGCGGCAACTCGACCTCGCTGCCGTCGGCCGCTGTCGCGGACTTGATCATGCGCGGCGCGTGGTACATGCCGCCGTTGACCACAGCGGAGATCGCGCTGGCCATCTGCAAGGCGTTCACGCTGAGCCCCTGTCCGAAGGAGATTTGATCGCGGGTGTAGTCGGGCATGTCCTTGCCCGGCAACCGCCCCGCCGCCTCCCCGGGAAGCTCGACGCCGGTCCGGCTGCCCAGACCGAATGCGGCGTAGTAATCCGAGAGCTTGGCTTTGTCTGCTTGCCGCGCGAGCATGATTGTGCCGATGTTCGACGACTGGGCCACGACGCCGCGAGCGGTGAGTTTCAGGGTGCCGTGCTCGAAGGAGTCACGCACGTAACCCGCACCGGATCGGATACGGGCGGGAACCTGAACCCGCGTATCTGGCGTCACGAGCCCCTGGTCGGCCAGCGCCGCCATCGTGAGCACCTTCTGGGTGGACCCCGGCTCGTAGGCCTGGGCCACCGCCCGGTTTCCCAGATCGGCGAAGTCTGCTTCAGCCGGGTTGGACGAATCGAAGCTCGGCAGTACCGACATCGCCAGCACCTCAGCCGTGTTCACGTCCATGACTATGGCCGTGCCGGTCTTGGCCCCGGAGTTTTTCAGGCCCTCAGCCAAGAACTGATCCGTCACCCAGGACAGGTCGGAGTCGATGGTCAGCTGGTAGTCCGTTCCGTCGACCGCTGGAATCGCGACGTTGGTACCCAACGGGATGCGACCGAAGCGCAGCCTGTCGAAGGTCACCTGCCCCGGCTCCCCCTTGAGCTGGCTGTCCAGCGCGAACTCAAGTCCGCTGGCACCGTTGCCGTCTCCGTTCACGAATCCCACGACGTTGGAACCGGTATAGCGGTTGGGGTAGAGCCGAACCGGGTCGGGCTCGCCGTAGACGCCAAACAGCCTGCGGGACTTGTCGCCGTCCTTGATACCGACGCGCAGGTCAGCCATGAGCGCGTTAAAGACGTGCGCCGAGATGCGTCGCGCCACTATCTCGTAGCGGGAGAACTGGTCGGTGTTGGGCTTCTTGCGGTTGAACACCTCTAGGTACTCGCCGCGTCGACCCCCGATATGTTTCACCAGAATATCCGCGACGAGGCCCGGCGCTACCTCCGCATCCGCCCGCTCACGCTCGGTCATTTCTCGGTTCCGCGGCGCGCCGTTCATGTGGATCATCTCGGCGTCCACGACGATCCGGAACCCGGGTTCGGTCATGGCCAGTGTGACGTCGTTGCGGTCTCGGATATCACCGCGCATCGCGGGCACCGAGCGGGTCTGCTGCATCTTCTTGATGGCCTCGTCCGCGAACGATTTGGGATCTATGGCCTGCAACTGAACCGCCCGAATCATGCTCGCCGCCAGCAGCAAAACGAGAGAGACCGCGAATAGCCGCAGCCTGCGGTTCCGGTTGCCCAGCCGCAGGGTGACCGTGCCGCGGTAACGACGCCCGGCGCTCGCCGAAAGCTTCTTCGACGAGGAGCGCGGGCGCCTACCGTTTTGAGAGCGGGGTTGGTTCTCCCTCACCGGCGATTTGCGAGACTTGATCATCTCTACCCTTCCCCAGCCGCCGCAGCTCCAGTCCCTTGAGCGGGAGCCGCTACGACCCCCGAAGCGGGCTGGGTCTCGGCGGGAGCCGGATCGTTGACCGTGACGTTCGCCGCATCCGGGTTGCCTCCCGCACCGTCGATGGGCAACGAAGCGGCTTCATCGGGCTGAGGCGACTCGGGCGGTTGCCGCACGGGCATTCCGCGCAGCAACGGCAGCTCGTCCCCCTTGACGGAGGTGGGCGCACCCACCACCTCTCCGGTCGCGAGCAGCAAGAAGGCAGGGTATGGGTTAGGCACCATGCCCAGGTCGGTTGCTCGAAAAGCCAGCGACGCCGAGCTGCCAATACTCTCGATCTGCGACTTAAGCGCGGCAGACTCGTATGTCAGTTGGGTGGCTTCACGACGCAGGGTCTCCAGCTCACGCGATTGGGCACCGATTGATGTGGTGACAATGGCTACTGCGCCAAGCCCGATGCCGATCACGGTGAGGATGATCAGCACGAAGCCGACGGTGGACACCCGCGCACGGGGAACAATTACGCTCATGCTTTCTCCCTGATCCGTTTTGCGATTCTGAGCCGGGCGGAGGCCGCCCGGGAGTTGTTCGACGTCTCGTCCACCGTCGGCCGCTCAGCGCCCCGAGTCTCGAGGACGAACTGAGCGCGGAGGTGGTCGGGCACCACTGGAATGTTCTGTGGTGCGCGGTCGCTGGCCGCGGCCGCGAAAGCCCGCTTGACCAGCCGATCCTCCAGCGAGTGGTAGCTGAGTACAGCCACCCGACCGTGCAGCCGCAACCTGTCCAGGGATGTGGGCAGCACTTTCTCCAGGGCTTCGAGCTCCCGGTTCACCTCGATCCGGAGCGCCTGGAAAGTACGCTTCGCGGGGTGCCCCCCGCTGTGCCTCGCAGCAGCCGGGAGGGCGGATTGGATCACTTCAACCAGCCGGCCGGAGTTCTCGAATGGGCGCTGCGCGACGATAGCTCGGGCGATCCTGTCGGCGTACCTCTCCTCGCCGTACCGCGTGAGGATTCGGGCCAGCTCTCCCACCGAATAGGTGTTCAGCACATCAGCAGCTGTGAGCGGATCCTCCTGATTCATCCGCATGTCGAGCGGCGCGTCGAAGCGATAGGCGAAGCCACGCCCGGCCCGGTCGATCTGCAGCGAGCTGAGCCCCAGATCCAACAGGATTGCATCGACCTCAGGTATGCCCAGTGAATCCAGCACGTCCGGCAGCTCGTCGTAAACGGCGTGCACCAGAGTGATTCGTGGCTCGTATTCCGCCAGGCGTTCCCGAGCTACCGCCAGCGCGTCGGTGTCACGGTCGATCCCGATCAGTCTGGCGTGCGGGTTGCGTGCCAGCACCGCGCGGGCGTGCCCACCCAACCCGAGCGTGCCGTCCACGTAAATAGCCCCGGGGGCGCCCAGGGAGCCGGAAAGGACATCGACGATCCGCTCCAGCAGCACAGGTACATGCACATCAGCCATCAATACCCTCCTCAAACTCCTATGTTGTTCGCCACCTGGTCCCCTCCTGGTGAGCCAC
This sequence comes from Tessaracoccus sp. OH4464_COT-324, assembly GCF_003932855.1. GTDB lineage: Bacteria > Actinomycetota > Actinomycetes > Propionibacteriales > Propionibacteriaceae > Arachnia. The sequence continues at coordinate 196,713 of NZ_RQYZ01000002.1, forward strand.
CTGACTACGGGGAAGAAAGTCAGGGGACCCGCCAGGAGGGGACCGGGTGGCGACCTATAACGGCACCATGAACTCCTCGTCCAGGTCGGCGAAGCCCGCTTCGCTGGCTTCGGAGTACTGCTCCCAGGCCGCTAGATCCCAAATCTCGGCCCGGTTGCCCGCGCCGATCACCACCACGTCCCGATCGAGCCCTGCGTACTTACGCAGGATCGGGGGGATGGTGATCCGGCCCTGCTTGTCCGGCACCTCGAAGCTGGCCCCGGCCGCGAGCATGCGCTGGTAGTCGCGCACCTGCTTGACCGTGGTCGGCGCTGAAGCTACGGGGGCCATCAACTCCTCGAATGCCTTCGCCGTGTAGATCGCGAGAGCCCGCTCCTGAATGCGGGTCACCACGAGCCCCTCGGCGAACGCGTCGCGGAACTTGGCGGGAAGAATGATCCGCCCCTTGTCATCGAGCTTCGGCAGGTAAGTACCGAGAAACACGGGGCGCACCTCCCTCCGCCACAGATCACCACACCTCACTCCATTTCGCCCCACTTTACCCCACTTTCCACCACTTTCTCTTCATCGGCGAGTCGCGAGCCCCTCGCGGACGCGGCCGCAGCTGCGGCCGAGGCAGGAATTGTTTGCCCGAGTCAGTAGGCTGGGCCTGCCCAACATCGGAAGGAGGCTCGGCGCCGTGGTGGATTCGAGAGTCGGGGAGATACTTCGTCTGGCCGAAGCGATCTCCAGCGAGATGGATCGCGTCATCGAGGGAAAGCGACGCCAGGTCCGCACGGCCGTGACCGTGCTACTCGCCGGCGGCCACCTACTGCTCGAGGATGTACCCGGAGTTGGAAAGACCGTGTTGGCTAAGGCCTTGGGCCGGTCCATCTCGGGCAGCTTCAAACGCATCCAGTTCACCCCGGACCTCCTGCCCTCGGACATCACAGGGGTATCCGTCTTCAACCAGAACACTCGCGAGTTCGAGTTCAAGCCCGGTGGGATCTTCGCCAACATCGTGTTGGGCGACGAGATCAACCGCGCGTCCCCCAAGACGCAATCCGCGCTGCTGGAAGCGATGGCCGAGCGTCAGGTGTCCGCCGATGGCCGCACCTACCGGCTCGCCCAACCGTTCATGGTCATCGCAACCCAGAATCCCATCGAGATGGAAGGCACCTTCCCACTACCCGAGGCCCAACGCGATCGCTTCATGGCGCGCATCTCCATGGGCTACCCGGGGGAAACCGCGGAGAGCCGAATGCTCCTGGCTCGCGCGGACGGGGACCGGCTCGGCCAGGTTCGTGCGGTTACCTCGGTCGAGGAGATCAACCAAGCGATGCGCTCGCTTGAGCTGGTCTACGTTTCTCCCGCTATCGCCGACTACATCGTCCAGCTGTGCTCCGCCACTCGGGCGCACCCCAGCCTGCGGCTGGGAGCCAGCCCGAGGGCATCGCTCCATTTGATGCAAGTTGCTCGCGTGGTTGCCGCTCTGGCCGGCCGCGACTATGTGATCCCCGAGGACGCCACCATGCTTGCAGTCGAGGTTCTCGCCCACCGAGTGCTGCCCACGGTGGACACGCATGTCGCCGGACGAAGCCCAGAGCATGTGATCAGCGAAATCGTCAACACCGTGTCGGCCCCCCGAGGAGGATAGGTGAGCATCCGCTTCACCTCACGCGGCACTTCCCTGCTGGTCGGCGGAGCCCTGTTCGTCCTGTCCGGGCTCTACCTCGGAGAGCGGGATTTCTTAGCCGTCGGGCTTGTTTTGGTGTTCCTACCGGTCATCGCTTTGCTGCTGACCTTTCTGCTGCGCAAGGTGCATTTCCAGCGCATCATGAGTTCCACCCAGGTGTGCATAAACGAGCCCCTGTCCTACGACCTCCAGATCACCAAGCCCGGCCTAGGATCGATTTGCACGGCGGTGATCACTGATGTCCCCCACCCACCGCTACGTGGAGGCGGAACGCTACGAGTCAACCAGCTCAGGCCCTGGAGTGAGGTGCTAGACACATTCAGGCTACGCAGTTCGATTCGCGGCAGGTTCAGACTTGCAGCTCCCATCGTCGAAGTGCTCTCTCCACTGAACCTAGCCGCCAGAAGCATTCGTGCGCTGGGCGAGGAGAACACGCTGCGGGTGGCTCCCCGGGTGTGGCCCCTGCCCGCGCTCGCTGCCGGCGGCCCGCCCAGGGTTGGGGCCGCCGGGACCGGGAAAACAGGTTTAACGGGCGACCCGGATGTGCTGGTACGCGAACACCGCGAGGGCGACGGGATGCGCAAGGTGCACTGGCGGCTCAGCGCGAAGCGTGACGAGTTGATGGTTCGCCTTGACGACGCCCCGCTGCAGCCCTCCTCCACCGTGCTGCTCGACCTGCGCCGCTCGGCTCATCTGGGAAACGGGGCCTCGTCGAGCATGGAGTGGTCCATATCCGCGAGTACCAGCATCGGACTAAGGCTGCTGAGCGAGAAACACCGGCTGAGGATCCTCGGCGGTTCCGGCCTGATTTTCTCCTCCTCCGACGCTCGCGGCGATCAACACCACCAGTTACTGGAGACCGCGATCGATCTGCAAGCCGACGACGGGCAGCGGCTCTCCGATATGGCCGGCCACCTGACCCCGCTGCCGAGCACTTCCCGGCTCATCGCCTGCACGGGACTACTGTCAGTCGACGACGCGGAGTTCCTGGCGACCATCGGTGAGCGTCTGACCGCCCCGGTCCTCTTCGCCCCGGACCCTGGGCAGTGGGGCTCGGACATTCCAGCACACCGATCCGCGCTGGATTCCCTCAGGCTGCACGGTTGGCTCTGTCACACCCACGGGACACTGGAAACGGTACCCAGCGTATTGCAAGCCCTCACTCACAAAGGGAAATGGCGATGACTGAAACCCGCCCAGGCACCTGGGCCTCACCGATACTCGCCGTCGGAACGGCCGTCGGGCTCCTCCCGCTGGCTGACTTCTTCTCCGGCCGTTTCGGCTTGTCTTTGTTCCTCCCTTCCCTGGGCCTGGCCTTGGCCGCAGTTTTTCTCTCTTTCTTCCGGCTATTCAGAAACAGATGGATATTCCTCCTCGAAACGCTGGCCGCACTTGGCATCGTGGTTTTTCTCGGGGCGACGCAGTTGCCTGGCGACGACTACCTTTCGGCTTGGCTCACGGGCGTCCAGAGTGGACTGGATCAGATATCGAGGAACACCACCCCGATCACCGTCACCCCAGCCGTCGGCTTCCTCGCCCTGGTGGGTTCGCTGGTGCTCTACCTATTCGCGGAGTTCCTCTCCCGGGTTCTGGGACAAACTGTCTGGTCCTTTGCTCCGCTGTTGCTGGGTGCCGTCGTCGCTTCCCTGGTGAACGAAGAATCCCTCTGGCTGAGTGCCTACGGCTTGCCGTTGGCCGCGTACGTCGTCGCCCTGTACTGTTCGTCCGGCTTACCCTCCTTCCCCAGCGGATTGAGGAACAGGAATGATATCCGGTCGATGCTCGGAGCCCTGGGTGCGCTGCTCATCTTGCTGGCCACGTTGCTTCCGGCGACCCTTTTCGCAAAGGTGCTCCCCGTCAACGATCACCCCCCCTTCCAGGGCGACTCCCCCAGCTCGATCCAGCTCGGCGACCCGACGATCAACCTCACCGAGAATCTGAAGCGCCCGCAAGAGCAGCGGGTGCTCACGTACAGCAGCTCGACCGGGGAACCCATATACCTGCGGACGGTGGCCCTACCTGACCTGACCAACGACGGCGCTCGCCTCATACCGATGCAGCTGCGTAACTTTGGTCTGGCCGGCGCCTATGACTTCCCCGGGGAGGAGGTGGAGGTCAACGTTCAGATGGACTTCGATTCGGATTATTTGCCTGTCCCCTTCGCCGTGGATTCCTTCTCCGCCGAGGGCAAATGGAGTTTCGACCCGATCACCCTCTCCGTCATCGCCTCCGGCGTTGAGGGCAGCAAGCAGGGGCGGAACCTCAACTACACCGCCCACAGCCACGTGCCCAGGGTTTCCCCGGAGCAATTGCGCACAGCAGTCGCCGGCACCGATGTGGAACAGATCACCACGGTGGCGCCGCAGATGAGCCCGGAAGTGAAGGCACTAGCTAGCTCCGTCGTTGAGGGCGCCGTGTCCGATGGTGACAAGGCCCTGAGAATCGAGTCCTTCCTCCGCGAAGATGGCTTCCGGTATACGTTCGACGCCCCCGACTCCACCTCGCTGGACGCTATCTCGTCCTTCCTGCTCGAAGACCGGGCCGGATACTGCATCCACTTCTCCTCGGCGATGGTGGCTATGGCCCGCTTGGAAGGCATTCCTGCGCGCATGGCGGTGGGATTCAACGGGGGAACCAGGAAACCGGACGGTAGCTTCCTCGTCACTACCCACAACATGCACGCCTGGCCGGAGCTCTACTTCGACGGCCTAGGCTGGGTACCATTCGAGCCCACCCCAGGCGACGGCGGCTTCGCTCCACCCGCCAGCAATCCCTCCGACGCCCCGAACACGACGGACCCGGTGCCCACTCCGTCGTCGCCTGCCTCGCCCAGCCCCTCCGCGCAGCCCAGCACGGCACCGGCTTCCCCGGCACCCGCCAGCCAACCCACTACGGCTAAGACGGAGCAGGCTGCGTGGCTCGGCATACTGCTGTGGCTCCTGCTCGGGCTGGCGGTCACCACAGTGCTGTCCGCGTTGCCCAGCGCCGTGCGCACCGGACAACGACGGTGGCGGCTCCGCCCCGCCCAACCTCCGTCCGAGGCCGCGCGAAACGCCTGGCAGGAGGTGGTCGCAACGCTCGCCGACATCGGGATCTCCCTGCCTGCCGGATCCCCCGGGCCAGCCGCGCGCGAACTGGGCGAGCACCTGCCCGGCTACGACACCCTCATGGCGATTGCTGACATCGTGGAACGCTCCTTCTTCGCCCGCGACAGCGTCGATACCGAGCGCCTCCCTCAGCTCGTGCGACTCTTCCGATCCGAGGTTTTGCACGACGCCCCCGCACGGTACCTCTGGCTGCCTCGATCGCTTTGGCGCAGTAGGAGCAGCAGTTGACGGACCCGACTAGAATCCTAAGCAGACCCCCAACTCTAGGAGACCCCATGGCGCTATCTGAAGAGGAGCGGAAGCTTCTGGAGCAGCTTGAGGCCTCGCTCAAGGCGGAAGACCCGAAATTCGCGGAAACGTTGAGCGGGCGCGGCCAGGTGCGAATCCATCGGCGTCGGGCAGCCTTCGCCGGCGTCGGATTCCTGGTCGGCCTGGTGGCGCTGTTGTTCGGTTTCCAACTTTTCTGGGGAATCAGCGTCTTGGGGTTTGGCATCATGCTTGCGGCGTGCATCGTCGGCATCGGTTCCTGGCAGCGAGTGACAGACGGCGGGGAGCAGCGCCCAAAGAAGCAGCCCTCCCCCAGCGGCTCGGGCAGCAAGGAGTTCATGGACAGGTTGGAGGAACGCTGGCGCAAACGCCAGGGGGACTTCTAGGCCCTGTTCGAAAGTTATTCCGGGCTGCGCAGGGTCGGATAAGAGATCCTTCACCGTCTTGGCCCACACTTCCGGCGCGGGGTGCGGCCGCCGGGCCGCCGCCTCCTCGCCTGCTCCGCCGCCCGGAGCAGGCCCGCCGCTTGCTTGGCCGACGCGCGGGCCGAGTCTGCGCCGGGCCTAAGAAGCCCAATACCTACCGGAGTCGAGCCCCACCCCAGTAGAGCCCCTGCTCAGTAAACGCAACTGCAAAGGCCCTCCCTGATCAACCGGCAAGCCCCCAGGTGTTCTAGACTGCTCGCCATGATCGTCGTCGCGGGCCGCACCCTGGCCGGCATGGCCGCCGCAGCCCGGCTGGCCCGGCTCGGTCATGCGGTCGGGCTCTCCGGCGCGGAGCAGGGCCAGGAACTGCTGAACCACTTCGAGTTGCCAGCTGCTTGGCGCGACCTGTTTAAGAAGTCCGGCCAGCCGCTCGTCGGGGCCCTGAACTCCCGCCACCTCAGCCTGGAGCCCGCGCCACCTACCACCTATCTGCTCCCGGACGGGCTGCGTCTGACGCTACCCGACGACCGCGCAGGCCAGTTCTACGCCATCCGGGACGCACTGGGTGGCGCGCCGGCCGAAGCCTGGCGCGACCTCCTCGACGACCTGGACGACGTCTGGAGCGCATTGCGTCGCTTTGGGCTCGAATCTCCAAGGCGTCCGGCGACCGGTGCCGAGTTGCGGGCGCTGTGGCTGGATCGTACCTTGCCCGATGTCGCCGACCGCGCAGGCAGACTGGCTCCGATCATCCTCGCAGAAGGCCCACTAGCCGGCACTGACTCGCCCACTGTTCCCGGCCTGCTCGCGGTGCGGCAGGTTATCGTGCGCACCTTCGGCCGCCACCGACTGGTCCACTCTGGAACAACCGCCGAGGCCAACTCCCTGGTTGAGTTGCTGCGCAACCGATTGGAACTCCGTGGGGTCTGTTCCTCCGATGATCCACCCACACTGGACGCCCGGCCCCGCCTCCCCCGCCGGCTGTGGCGCCGCCCCCGCGCCGCGCTGGTGCCCGAAGTCACCGAAGGCGACCCGGGCCCGGCCGCCGAGATCGTCGACCTCACCGGCCCGCTGCCTCTGCGCACCATCCGCGGCGAACACCGCACCCAAGTGGTGGACTACAGCGCTGCGCGCCCCGACCTCAGCGCTGGCATCGCCCCCGACGACGTCCAACGCTGGTTGGCACGCCAAATCCCCGGCGCGTGCCTCGCATCCGCTAGTTGCCTGGCCGGCGGGGAACCCTGGGCTCAGCTGCTGAGCGCCGCGCTGGCGGTCTACGAACTGCACGAGCAGTTGACCGGGCAGGACTGCCGGCCGACGAACCGCTCCTTCCAGCTGCCCAGGCTGGCGCGCGCCGACCAGGGCTAGAGTCTGCTACGAAAGCGCTGTCGGAGCGAGGATGCTCTGAGCAGGACGAGATGGGCGCTCGGCCTCTGCCTCCTACTGGGTATCAAGATGCTGAGAGTTTGGGAGTCGCCCGATCCGGTGCGCCGCAGCCCGGCATGCTCTTTGCAACAGGCGCTAGACCGCGCTGCGATCCTCGCGAGTCACCGCCCACCAGACGAGCAGCCCGACGACAAGCGCCAGCAGAACCAGTGCCACGACGTCAGGCACTCCTCCGACGAGGCTGCGCAGCCAGCCCTCCAGCTCCAACTGCTGAGTGGCGTCGAGCAGCCCGCCAAGGGAACCCGTGGCGTCGGAGAACAGGAAAAGCCCGCCCAGCGCGACGAACAGCGCACCTGCCACGATGGACCACACCGACGTCGTGATCGGTCCCAGTTGCAGCGGTTTGGGCCGTAGCCGCTCCCCGATGCGTCCCGCGTCCCACACCAGGGCCAGCAGCGCCAGCGGCAGAGTCATGCCCGCGCCGAAAAGCGCAAAAAGCAGCGCCCCGTAGAGGCTGGATCCGCTGGCCGCGACGAAGGTGAAAAGAGCACCCAACAGCGGGCCGGTGCAGGCCCCGGCAAGACCGTAGACTGCGCCGAGGGCAAACACCGCCACCGGGCTGGAACCACCTTTCGCGCTCAGCCCGGGCACCGGCAGCGAGAAGCCGCAGGCGGTGGCCACGCCGAGCACGATCAGCACGATGCCGCCCGCCAGGGCCAAGGTCTCCCGGTGGGCACCGAGCAGCGCACCAACCGTCCCCGCCGCCAACCCCAGCGGGACGAGCGTGGCCAGCAAACCCAGGTAGAAGATGCCAACCCGGCCTAGGAGGGTTGCCGTGCGCTGACCAAACGCGAGCGCGAAGAAGCTCGGCAGCAGCATCGCCGCGCACGGACTGAACAGCGCGACGGCACCCCCCAGGAAAGCCAACGCGTAGCCGACGCTCACCTGCCCGCCTTGGCCAGCTCTTCTTGGATCACCTGCACGAAAACTTCTGCGGGTTGAGCGCCGGAGATGTACTGGCCACCAACGACGAAGGCCGGGACGCTCTGGATACCGATCTGCTGCGCTTCCACTGTCTCGGCTTGCACCGCGGCCTTGAGCTCCTCACCGTCTATGTCTGCCGCGAAGAGATCCAAGTCGGCAACCCCAACCTGCTGCGCCACCTGAAGCGCAAGATCGCGACTGACCGGTGGGTGTCCGCTGTTGGGCAGCGCGATGAACAACGTCTCCATGAACTCGAACTGCTTGCCCTGTCGCCCGGCAGCACGCGCTGCTGCGGCTGCGAACACTGAGTCATCGCCGAAGACCGCGAAGTCGCGGAATTCGAACCGTACCTGGCCGGAGTCGATGAAGCTGCGCAGCTTCGGCAAGGTTTGCTCGCTGAATGCGGAGCAGAACGGGCAGCGGAAGTCAGCCCACTCCGTGATGACCACGGGGGCGTCAACAGCACCCAAGGCGGCCGGATCGTCGGCCTTGCGTCTGGGCAGCGCCAATAGTGCCCGTTCCTGGTCGCTTCGCTCCGTGGGTTGCTGCTTCGCCGACGGCGCGACAGACGTTGTGCCCGCGGCCGACTTCTCGCCGCCGGCCTGCTGCGCGGAGGCCGATTTGGGGGGCGCGGACTCCGCGGCTGACTGGCCCTGCTGGCCCAGCATCGCGATACTGCCCAGCACCAGCACAGCGAGTACCGCGCCCAGGATGATCTGCATCGGCTGAATCTTGTTCTTCACCTACAACGCCTCATGACTCGACTCCAGTTTCGGTGGGCTAGAATATCCTGCCACGCCCAAAAGCAGTGAGGATTCCATTGACTACTTCGCGCGAAGCGCTCGAACAAGAGATCGCGATCGAACAAGCCCATGTCGATAAAGTCTATGCAAACCTCGACGTGGCCACCTCCAGCGCCAAGGAGCTGGCCCGCCAGGGCCGGGAGATCTTCGTCACCGACCGCGCTGATTTCCTGAGGGAAGAGAACGGAACCGCGCTGTTCGAGCGTGACGCGTTCGCGTTCCAAGCTGCGCGCCGGCTCGCGGTGCTGGACGCGGAGCACGAGGGATTGGTATTCGGCAGGATCGATCTGACCGACGACGAGGTGCGCTACATCGGGCGCATCGGCGTGCGCGACGACGAGTACGAGCCCCTGGTGATCGACTGGCGCGCCCCCGCCGCAGAGCCGTTCTACCGCGCCACCCAAATTTCTCCCATGAACGTGATCCGTCGTCGCGTGCTGCGCTGCCGAGACGAACGAGTGCTCGGCATCGAAGACGACCTGCTAGATCCGAACGCTGAACGTCAGCTGCCCATCTTTGGCGAAGGCGCGCTGATGGCTGCGGTGACTCGCGCACGCGGACGCCAGATGCGTGACATCGTGTCCACTATCCAGGCCGAGCAGGATGAGGCGATTCGCGCGCCCTACCGCGGCGTCACCGTGATCGCGGGCGGCCCAGGCACCGGGAAGACTGTCGTAGCCCTGCACCGCGCCGCCTACCTGCTCTACACCAACCGTGCGCGGCTTGAGCGCGGCGGGGTGCTCGTCGTCGGACCCAGCAATGTGTTCATGAACTACATTGAACGGGTGCTGCCCAGCCTCGGCGAGGACTCGGTGACGCTCAAGTCGATCGGCTCGGTGGCCACGGATGTGCTGGGCATGACCAGTGAACGCCTCGACGACTCACTGGCCGCCACGTGCAAGGGCTCCTGGCTGATGGCGAAGGTGCTGCGCCGGCTGGTTCGGCTGCCGCTGGGCGAGCTGCCCCGGTTGCGTGTATCGGTCAAGGGAGAGATCCTGAGCCTAAGCAGGGAGGAGCTCAGCGCCATCCGCGACGCGGTGCTCGCCGCCCAGCGCTTCAATCTCGCCCGCCGGCAGGCCACCAACATGGTTGTGGAGGCGCTCGTCGCGAAACTGCCCGAGGACGTCGAAGTCGACGACGCGAACGTGCCGGAGCTGATCCGCGAACAGCGTCAGCTGAGCGACTTCATGGACGCCTGGTGGCCGACCTTGAGCGCGCACACCGTGCTGGCCCGACTCGCCGACCCAGCCGTCGTGCGGGAGGTGGCGCCCGAACTGAGCGACGACGAGCGTATGGCCTTGGCAAAGTCCTACGCCTGGCTAACCGACCTTGAAGTGGAGGAATTGCCCCGCGGCTGGTCGGTGGCGGATGTCGCGCTGCTCGACGAGTTGGTGGGTCTGCTCGGGCCGGAGCCGGAGGAGATCGACGACCCGCTCGCCTATCTGGAGGCCGCAGGCGTCGAAGAGCTGGTTGGTCTGGGCGACCGGTTCGCCCGCACTAAGATGGCGGATCCGGACGACGAGCCGCAGCGCACCTTCGCCCATCTGCTGATCGATGAGGCCCAGGACATCACGCCGATGCAGTGGCGGATGCTGCGCCGCCGGGGGCCGCAGGCTTCGTGGACCATCGTCGGCGACCCGGCACAATCCTCGTTCCCCAAGCCGGAGGAGACCGAGCGAGCGTTGAAGGAGATCATCGGCAGGGGCGCGCATCGCCGCTTCGTGCTGAGCACCAACTACCGCTCCCCCTCCGAGGTGTTTGACCTAGCGGCCAAGGTGATCGTCCGAGTGCACCCCGACGCGCTCCTGCCCAAGGCAGTGCGTTCGACGGGGGTTGAACCGCGCCTGATCCAGGTGAGCGCCGACGGGTTGCAAATCAAGCTCCGCGACGAGGTGATCGCCATGGCCGGTCAGGTCACCGGCACGATCGGAATCATCGTCGCACCCTCCCGGCTCGCCGACATGACCCGATTCGTGTTGTCAGATCCTCGGCTGTCCGCATTCGAAAGCCGGCTCGTCGTCGTCACCGCGCTGCAGGCCAAGGGTCTGGAGTACGACGGGGTGGCCGTCGTGGGCCCGGATGAGATCGTAGCCGAGGCCCCGGGTGCCGAGCGGGTGCTGTACGTGGCGCTCACCCGCGCGACTCAGCGGATGGTGGCCATCGACATCGACTCCGCCCGCTGGCGTCAGTTCCTCTGACCGCGCACCGCCGCCAGCACCTCGCGGGTCGCCTTGGCGCGATTCTGGGTGAAGAACTGCAGCCCGGGCGCACCGCCGTCGAGCAGGATCCGGCACATGTCTTTCGCATGGCTGATGCCAATCGAGCGCACGTCCGCCGGGTCGGCCGCACGCAGGCCTGCCACGAAGTCCGCAGGCAACGGGGCTCCGGAGAGCGCCTCGAAACGTTCGATCTGCCGGATGGCGGTGAGCGGCATGAGCCCGGCGATGATGGGAATGCCACAGCCCAGCGACTGCATCCGGTTGACGAGGGCGAAGTAGTCCGCCGTGTCGAAGAACAGCTGGGTGATGGCGTAGTCCGCTCCTGCTGCGACCTTGTCAAGCAGGATCCGAGCATCCAGGTCTGCGTCGTTGGTCTCGGGGTGCGGGCTGACGAAGGCAGCCACTCCGACGCAGAAGTCGCCCTCGCTCTTCACGAATTCGACGAGTTCGGTTGCGTTGCGCAACCCGTCCGGGTGCGGCCTCCATCGGCCCCCGCCGGGCATGTCGCCGCGCACGGCCAGGATGTTGCGCACCCCTACCTCCCGGTAGAGCGCCAGCGCGTTCGCCACGTCGGATTTCGACTGGTCGACGCAGGTCAGGTGGCCGACCGTCATCGGGTTGCCTATCCGTGCGATCTCCCGGGTGGCCTCCATCGTACGGTCACGCCTGGAACCGTTGGCGCCGTAGGTGATGGAGACGAAGTCGGGAGCCAGCGGAGCGAGCGCCGCGACGGTATTCAGCAGCCTCGGAACCTCCTCCGCCGTTCGCGGCGGGAAAAACTCGAAGGAGAAAAGAGGTTTGCCTTGGCTGAGCAGCTCAGCAACGGTTAGCCCTGCGGGAGAAAGCATGAGGGCTAGGATAGACGCGAAGGCGGATCTGGTGGCTAGTCTTGATCCATGCTTCGAGACTTTGACCCGGACGATCCCCTGGCGCACGAATTCCGCACCAAGGTGGAGGGCGCCATCGCGCATTTTCTGAACCAGCAGCGTCCGCTCATGCAGGAGGTGGGCACCTCCGCGCTCCTCGAGGTTGCGCTGGGTTACGCGTTGGGCGGCAAGCGGCTGCGTCCGGCCTTTTGTTACTGGGCGCACGAAGCAGTCGGCGGAGAACCAAGCGAGCGAGAGGCGGTGCTACAAGTCGCGGCCTCGCTGGACGTGCTGCATATCTCGGCGCTGGTTCACGACGACCTGATCGACGCAGCCGACACCCGCCGCGGCCTACCCGCCGCGCACAAGCGTTTCGAGATGCTCCATGTCGAGCGGGGCGGCCGGGGAAGCATCCAGGAATTCGGGGCAGCCGCCGCGGTGCTGCTGGGCGACATGCTGCTGATGTGGAGCGCGGAGATGTTCGACACCGCAGGAGCCACCAATCTGGAGGCGGCCCGGCCGGAGCTCAGCCGGATGCGTTCCGAGGTGACGGCTGGGCAGTTCCTCGACATCTCCGCCGCCTTCGACGTCGCGGACTACCCGGACCCGCTCGTGGTGGCGGAGAAGGTACTTGAGTACAAGTCGGCGAGCTATTCGATGCGGCGCCCCTCGACGATCGGCGCCCGATTGGCCGGTGCCGACGACGCGGCGCTCGCCCGGCTGGCCAGCTTCGGTTCGCACGTGGGACACGCGTTCCAGCTGCGCGACGACCTGCTGGGCGTGTGGGGCGACGAAAGCCTCACCGGGAAGCCGACGGGCGGCGATCTGCGCGAGGGCAAGGCGACCGTGTTGGTGCTCACCGCGCTGAACCGGGCCGATGCCACGGCTGCCGCCCGTCTCAGGGAGGTGTTGGGCGCGAAGGACGCCCGCGAGCGCGACATCGTGGCCGCGGCGGAGATCATCGAGGCCACCGGGGCGCGAGCCAGTGTCGAAGGCTTGATCGAGGATCACCTGTCCCAGGGCCTTGAGGCGCTGCACTCGGGTGGCTTCTCCGCCGCAGGCACCGCGGCCCTCACCCGCCTGGCAGAGCTGAGCGTGCGCCGTGCGTACTGAGAGTCTTGTGGGGCTCACCTCCCAGGAGGTGGCCGAGCGCGTCGAGCGTGGCGAAGTGAACACGCTCCCACCCCGCTCGGGACGAACCGTGTCCGGTATCGTGAAGGCCAACGTCTTCACCCGCGTGAACCTCATCCTCGCGGTGCTTTTTCTGTGCGTGCTGACGACAGGCCAGCTGTTGCAGGGGATGTTCGCGATGCTCATCATCGCGAACTCCATCATCGGCATCATCCAGGAGCTGCGGGCCAAGCGCACGCTGGACAGGCTGGCCGTGGTCGGCGAGGCCCGACCCGAGGTGATCCGCGACGGGGTGCGCACCTCGATCTTGCGCGACGAGGTGGTGCTGGGCGACCTGATCATCCTCGCACCCGGCGGGCAGATCGTCGTGGATGGTGAGGTGGTAACCGCCCAGTATCTCGAAGTTGATGAATCGCTGCTGACGGGCGAGGCTGACCCCATCGCCAAGGTCCCCGGCGACGAGGTGATGTCCGGGGCATTCGTAGTTTCCGGCTCGGGCGTTTACCGGGCGACGAAGGTGGGAGCCGACGCCTACGCGGCGCAGATCACGGCGCAGGCCGCGAAGTTCACCCTCGTGTCCTCGGAACTGCGTCAGGGAATCGACCAGATCCTGAAATACGTCTCCTGGCTGCTGATCCCGGTGGGCGTGCTGTCCATCTGGGTGCAGTTCGCCCAACCAGGCACCACTTGGCAGCAGGCGGTGCTCGGCATGACGGCGTCCCTGGTTCCGATGGTGCCGGAGGGTCTGGTTTTGCTGACCGCCATGGCGTTCGCCTTGGGCGTCATCCGGTTGGGCAAACGGAATGTGCTGGTGCAGGAGCTGCCTGCGATCGAGGGGCTGGCCCGCGTGGACGTGGTGTGCGCCGACAAGACTGGCACCCTGACCCAGAACGCCATGACGCTCGGCGAGATCCTCCCGGTGGTGGGTGACGAGGCCGGGGCTCGCGCGGTGTTGGCGCAGCTCGTCGCCGCAGACGATACGCCGAACGCTTCGATGCAGGCCATCGCGCTGGGCGTGGAGCCCGCCTCCGACCCGTGGCAGGTCACCGCGCGGGCCCCGTTCACGTCGGCGAAGAAGTGGTCCGGCGTCAGTTTTGGCGACCGGAACATCGTGCTGGGCGCTCCGGATGTCTTGGCCGAGGGGCAGGTCGCGTCGCAGGCGGAAGAGGTCGGGTCGACCGGCCGACGGGTGCTGCTCCTGGGCAGCGCCGAACTGCCTGTAGACTCCGCCGACGCACCCGGCCGGGTGGCTCCGCTGGCGCTGGTGGTGCTGGATCAGTTGGTTCGCCCCGACGCCGCCGACACGCTCGCCTACTTCCAGGACCAGCGTGTTCGGCTGAAAGTGATCTCGGGCGACAACGCGGCCTCGGTTGGTGCGGTCACCCGGTCCCTGGGCGTGGATCTTGGCGAGGTGGTGGATGCCCGCACCCTGCCCGAGCCTAGTGAGGCGTTCACCGAGCGGGTCGAGAACGCGGGCGTCTTCGGTCGGGTCACGCCGGAGCAGAAGCGCCAGATGGTGTCGGCCCTGCAGTCCCGCGGGCACAACGTCGCGATGACCGGCGACGGAGTCAACGACGTGTTGGCGCTGAAGGACGCCGACCTCGGCGTGGCGATGGGTTCGGGGGCCGCAGCCACCCGAAGCGTGGCGCAGCTGGTGCTCCTCGACGACAAGTTCGCGCAGCTGCCGCACGTCGTGGCCGAGGGGCGCCGGGTGATCGGCAACATCGAGCGCGTCGCGAAACTGTTCCTCACCAAGACCATCTACTCGGTGACCCTGGCCCTGATCTTTGGCCTCGTGGCGGTGCCGTTCCCGTTTCAGCCGCTGCACGTCACCGTCGTGGGCTGGTTCACCATCGGTATCCCAGCTTTCCTCCTGAGCCTTGCGCCGAACAAGGAACTCGCCCGTCCGGGCTTCGTTTCGCGCACACTCTCGCTGGCGGTGCCCGCCGGCGTCGCTGTGGCGGCGGCTACGATCGTCGCCTACCTGTGGGCACGTGGTCTGGGCGAGGTGCCGATGGATCTGCAATTGCAGGCCTCCACTGCCGCGCTGACGACGATGATCATCGTCGCGACGTGGGTACTGTCCGTGGTCGCTCGCCCGTACCGGCTGTGGCGGCTGGCGCTCGTTGCTTTCGCCTACGCCTTCTACGGCGTGCTGATCCATTGGCCGGTGACGGCCAGCATCCTCAACCTAGACACCGCCAACTGGCACACGATGCTGGTGGCCTACGTGGCGGGCGCAGTCGGGGTGGGCGTCGTGGAGTTGATCTGGTGGCTGCGCTCCTGGTTGACGGGCGAGCCCGCGCGGCTGCTTCCGGAGCGCGAGGCCTGAGCCTGGCGCGCGGGTCGCGCTGGGTCGGGCGCGAGGGGCCCAACACATCCCTGGGCGTCTTCGCCCCAGCAGCGTTTCCGAGACAGGTCCTAACCCGCCGCGGTTGGCAGGTCGTATTGGGCGACGGTGGGCCCGTTTTCTGCGTCCGGGAAGCCGGCGGCCTTCACCAGCACGTAGTGGCTGTGGTCGGGTTGCTCGACGAGCGCGACGTCGACGGGCCCGTACCCACCCTGATAGGAGACGGCTTCCACCGCCTCGGCGCAACTGGTCACCTGGTTGGTCTCTAGCGCCGTCGGGGTCAGCGTCGCGGCCAGCAGTTTGCGCACCCGGTTCCCGCTTTCCGCTTCCGCGCTCGTCGACATCTCCTGAATGAACATATGCAGCCCCTGCCACGCCCAGGGCGGGAGTTTCAGCGACTGCTCCCCTTGGGCGAACACGATGAAACACCAGTCGGTCCTGGGGTCGCTCGCGCCCCTGTTGGTACCGCGTTGTTGATTTTCCCGCTGGTCGGACACCCCGGCGAAGAGGACGGTGCGTTCCTGGTCGCAGTACACCTTGCCGAAGTCGAGTTCGGTCAGCGAGGCGGTATCTCCCGGGAGCCATTCTTGGTAGGCCTTGTGGAAGCCGTCGCGCAGCACGGCCGAGACGTCCGTCAGCAGGTCAAGAGCCGCTTCCGCCAGCAGGTCGGAGGCGAAGCCCTTCAGCCACTCCGTGACCGCCGGGTTGCTGATCACCGCGCCGAGTTGGCAGCCGGCCAGCCCGGGCGCGATCAGCGCGGCCGCCGTGGCCCGGATGAGGTTTCTCCGATCAAAATACGGTGTTGCTTGCATGCCAAGACGCTAGCCTGGCCGGCGCCGGGCCGCCGTAAACAGATACTTCCGGGCCGCGCGCCACCCGGTCACCACCCTACGCGGGGACGGCAAACGGGTGGGGCTCACCGCCCCACCCGTTCAGCTGGTCGTCGCGATCAGCCCTGCTCGAGAACGGCCTTGGCCGCCGCGAACCGCGCAATCGGCACCCGGAACGGGGAGCAGGACACGTAGTCGAGGCCGACACCGTTGAAGAACTCGATCGACGCGGGGTCACCGCCGTGCTCTCCACACACACCGGTCTTGAGGTCGGGCTTCGTGTTCCGGCCCTTGGCCACTCCCATCTCGACGAGCTGCCCCACGCCGTCGACGTCGATCGACTCGAACGGATTCTGCTCAAGCACGTGATCGATCACGTACTGGGCCAGGAAGCCGTTCTCGGCGTCGTCTCGGGAGATGCCGACACCGGTCTGGGTGAGGTCGTTGGTGCCGAAGCTGAAGAAGTCGGCGGACTGAGCGATCTGATCGGCAGTGAGCGCCGCGCGCGGCAACTCGATCATCGTGCCGATCTTGACCTCAAGGCCTGAGTCCCCGACTTCCTCCGCCACCGCACGCTCGACGATGGCGCGCTGCACCTCGAGTTCCTGCTTGAGCGCCACCAGCGGGATCATGATCTCGACCCCCACGGTCTCGCCCTCGCGCTCCTTAACGGCCAGCGCCGCACGGATGATGGCGCGGGTCTGCATCTCCGGGATCTCCGGGTAGAGCATCGCGAGACGACAGCCGCGGGTGCCGAGCATCGGGTTCTGCTCGTGCAGCCGCTTCACCTGGGCGAGGGTCTGCCGTGCGGCGGCGAGTTCTTCCGCGTCGGCCCCCGTGAGTTCCAGGCGCTGAACCAGCAGCGACTGCTCCACCAGGTTGGGCAGGAACTCGTGCAGCGGCGGATCCAGCAGGCGCACCGTCACCGGAAGCCCCTTCATCGCAGTGAAGATGCCCTCGAAGTCGGCCTGCTGCATCGGCAGGATCTCGGTCAGTGCATCGGCGCGCGCCTCGGGGGTCTCCGCCAGGATCATGCGCCGCACCGCGGGCAGCCGGTCGGCGGCCATGAACATGTGCTCCGTGCGGCACAGTCCGATGCCCTCCGCGCCCAGCTCGCGCGCCTTCGAGGCGTCCTCGAAGTTGTCCGCGTTGGCCCGCACGCCCAGGCGGCGCACCTCGTCGGCCCACTCCACGACACGCTCGAAGTCCTCGTTGATCTGCGGAGGGATCAGCTCCAGCGCTTCGCCGTAGACCTCGCCGCTGGTGCCGTCGAGCGTGATCACGTCGCCTTCGGCGTAGACGTGCTCGCCGATGGTGAGTTTTTTGCCGACCGCATCAATGCGGATCCCGGCGGCTCCGGCGACGCACGGCTTACCCATGCCCCTGGCGACCACCGCGGCGTGCGAGGTCATTCCGCCGTGGGCCGTGAGGATTCCCTGGGCCACGATGACGCCGTGGATGTCATCCGGCGTGGTCTCGTAGCGCACCAGCACGACGGGTTCGCCGCGCCCGCCGCGCTCCGCCGCGGTGTCGGCGTCGAAGACAACCTCACCGACGGCGGCACCGGGTGAGGCGGGCAGGCCCTTGGCCACCGGTCGCTTGCCGTGCTTCGGATCGATCGCGGGATGCAGCAGCTGGTCCAGCTGCCTGGGTTCGATGCGGCGCAGAGCCTCGGACTTGTCGATCAGGCCCTCGTCGACGAGATCGGAGGCCACCTTGAGCGCGGCGGCAGCGGTGCGCTTGCCGTTTCGGGTCTGCAGCAGGAAGAGCTTGCCGTCTTCGACAGTGAACTCGATGTCTTGCATGTCGCGGTAGTGCTGCTCCAGGCGCTCCATCGTCGCGATGAGCTGATCGTAGGCTTCCGGCAGCACCTCGAGCATCTCCTCGAGCGGGCGAGGAGTGCGGATGCCCGCGACGACATCCTCGCCCTGGGCGTTCACGAGGAACTCGCCGTAGAGTTCCTTCCCGCCGGTGGACGGGTTGCGGGTGAAGCAGACTCCGGTCGCCGACGTCTCACCGCGGTTGCCGAAGACCATCTGCTGCACGTTGACTGCGGTACCGAGGTCTGCGGAGATGTTGTTGGCGCGACGGTAGACCTCGGCTCGCGGGTTGAGCCAGGACTTGAAGACAGCGTTCACCGCGCGGTGCAGCTGCTCGCGGGGGTCGGAGGTCCATTCCCCGCCCAGGTGGTCAACCGAGATCTCCTTGAAGGTGGCCACCAACTCCTTGAGGTCGTCGGCGCTCAGGTCGGTGTCTTGTTCCACGCCCTTGGCGAGCTTGAGCTCGGTGAGCGCATCCTCGTACGCGTGCGACGGAACGCCCTCGACGACCTCACCGTACATCTGGATGAAGCGACGGTAGCAATCCCAGGCGAAGCGCTCGTTGCCCGACTCCTGCGCCACCGCCACCACCGACTCATCGGACATGCCGAGATTCAAGATGGTGTCCATCATGCCGGGCATCGAGAAGACCGCGCCGGAACGGACCGAAACCAGCAGCGGGTTGACGCTAGCTCCGAGCTTCTTACCGGTGCGCTCCTCCAAGCGAGCCAGGCCTTGGTCGACCTCTTCGGCCAGCCCTTCCGGCCACTCGCCGCCGAGGCGCATGGTTTCGACACACGCAGTAGTGGACACGGTGAACAGATCCGGGACAGGAATGCCGATGCGGTGCATTTCCGCAACGTTGGCGCCCTTGCCGCCGAGAAGGGATTTCATGCCGGCGTTTCCGTCGGCAAGATCGTAGATGTAGCGCTTGTCGCTCATATGGTCAAGACTCCTTTGACTCGACTCGGGGGCTGACCGTAGCCCCCGATGTCTCAACACTACTCAGCCCAGAGTTCACCTCAGCACAGGGGCCGCCAAATGCTTGGAAACGCTAACTAAATCGCGTCCGGCCGGCACATCACCCCAGGGGGTGTGCGCAGGCTTGCGCCGAATTTCATGGCTCGGGTGGCCACCAGGTCGACGATTCGGCTGGCGTTTTCCTCCAGCGCCACTCCCGTGGTGTTGACCACTGGGCAGCCGAGCACCCGCATGGTTTCGCCCACCTCGTCCAGTTCGTCATAGATCTTTGCCAGGTCGGCGTATCCGTCGCGATTGCCGAATCCGCCCATGCCCTTCACCCGCTGATTTCGGATTTGTTGAAGTCGGTCGGCGTCCATGGTCAGACCAACAATCCGCCAGCGATCAACGGTGAACAGTTCCTCCGGGGGGGTGATCCCTGGAACGAGCGGGACGTTTGCGGCTTTGAATCCCAAATAGCCCAGGAAGATCGAAAGTGGCGTCTTGCCCGCCCGCGAGGGCCCGACGAGAACGATGTCCGCTTCACGTAGCGCCTGAGGGATGGAACCATCGTCGTTGCGCACCGCGAAGTCGATTGCGGTGACCCTCGTGAAATAGTCAGCCTCCACCCCTACCGGGCGCCGCAGCACCGCCGCGGCCTCGGTCCCGGACGCCTGTTCCAGCGCGGAGACCGTGTCGGTCATGAGGTCCGAGTGGGGCACCGAATACTGCGCGCAGAACCGCTCAACGGTCTCGGCCATCTCGCGCTTGACGAGCGTGTAGAGAATCGCGATGGGGCGAACGAGCTCCAAAGTGGCCAGCACCCGCTGGATCTGTTCGGCCGAGCCCATCCGCCGATGACGAATGATGACGAACTCCCGTCCGGGAAACTGGGCGACGGCGGCCCGAGCTATCCGGGCGGCGGACTCCCCCGTGGAGTCCGCGAAGATATGGATTTCCAGCGGCGTTGCGGTCATATGCGCAGTCTACTGAGCCCACGGGAGAGTGAGACTGGGACGCCAGCTTAACCGCTGGCGCCCCAGTCATACTTCATCTTCCGGTCTTGGGCAGCCCCGGCCTGGGCCTCATCGGCTTGGGCTCGCTCGGCTTCGGCTCGCTCGGCTTCGGCTCGCTCGGCTTCGGCTCGCTCGGCTTCGGCTCGCTCGGCTTCGGCTCGCTCGGCTTGGGCTCGCTCGGCTTGGGCTCGCTCGGCTTCGGCTCGCTCGGCTTGGGCTCGCTCGGCTTGGGCTCGCTCGGCTTCG
>NZ_RQYZ01000011.1 GCF_003932855.1 Tessaracoccus sp. OH4464_COT-324
AGACCACCACGATCACTGTCCCGCCCAAGCCGACACCCACGCCGACGCCTAGCCCGAGCCCCACGCATTGGCGTGATAGCAAGGACTGGACTGTTATCCCGCCCCCTTATCGGTTTCCGCCGCTTTACGCCGGCCTGCCCCGCGACGACTATGCCTTCCCCCCAACCCTCGGCAACCTCACCTTCAACCCCAAATGGAGCAGCAGCGACGGCTGGCTCGGCTCCGCAACCTACAACGACGAACAAGACAACCCAGCACTAAAACTATCAGTCACCAGAAACAAGCTCACCTCAGACAACAACTTCAACAACAACATCGAACGCTGGCGAGACCCACACTACGTCGACCACCTCACCTGCGGACACGAAAAAGAATTCGGCGGAATCGAATGCATGGCCTACAGCGAAGACGCCCTCATCCGCGCCAAAGCCGAATGGCACATGAGCGAAAACAAAGAAGCCCTCATAGCCGAACTCAACGAATACATCACCCACCTACAAAACAGATGAAGCCGGAACTCGACGACTGCCCAGGCAGCTGCTAAACCTGTTTTACCGGCTCCGCACACGGGACGTCGGCTGCCGTATCGCTGTGCGGTGATTCCAGTCCCGCTCTGCGGGAGTCCGACAGCGATTGTATGGCAAGCGCCAGCAGCACCAGCTCGAAAGCAAAACGAACCAGCACGGCCAAGAAGTAGAGCGCCTCCGGTCCAGACTTCTCCAACGTGAGATGCCCCGAGAGCCGAGCCCAAACCGCAACATAGTGCGCCACCTGCACCCCAGAGAACACCCAGAACAATACGTCAACCCGACGGCACAAAAACAGAGCCACCACAACCCAAAGCCCCGTCTGCGGCGGATAGGCGGGTGCAAGCAACGCGAAGATCAACAGCACCACAAAGGAAATATCCTCCGCAGAAGGACGGCGACGGGACACATAAAGCCAAGAAAGGAAGACCCCCGTCAAAATGAGCGCCAACGCGAAAAGCAGCGGCCCCCACTCCCGCACCGTCAACCCTGCAATCTCAAACAGATAGGGCACCGAACCATAGCTGACCCTCGAATTAACCAGACCCCGGTAATAGGCGTACACGCTGCCCGGGTGCGCGATGATCTGCGGCAGGTGAACCAGCGACAAGATGCCCACCAACGGCAGGAACAGTCGGGCCAATTCCCCCCAGCGGGCCGCCAGCGCCAGAGACGCGACAGCCCCGACGACGAACACCAGCGGCCAAGAAGCCGCAGATGCCGCCAACCCCAGCACCAACCCGGACTCCACGTACCGCCCCCCACGCAGTTGGAAAACTGCAACAACCGTGAGCGACAAGCCCAGAAGATCCCAGCTCAGCAGCCCGGAGGCAAGCACAACCGGCGACGCCGCGAGCGCCAACGCGTCCCAGTCCCGGCCATCCTTCCGCGCGATCGTCGCGGAGCAGATGACCAAAACCAGGAAGCAGGCGAACAGCAGGATCGTCGTCGCGCCGAAGTAGCCCGCCATGCCAACATAATCGTGCTGCGGCTCCTCAAATCGCCACTCAAGCACCTGCCCAAGCCACACCGAGAAAGTGATCAACAACCCAACCAAAGGCGCATAGCTTAGCTGATCCCCGCCCAGCACCTTTACCCCTCCTGACCAGTGCATGAAGGAGTAGTGCGCCGAGATATCGGAATAGCATAGGCGAATATAGGCGTTTATCGGGTTATTGGGATCAGAAGTGAGACACGGCAAGTGCCGCAGATAGACAACGGCAAACAACACCGTCGCCGCTCCGATCACCCACGGCAACGGCTGGAAGAACGGGCCAGCAGGACGCGCGTGACGTCCGGCGGGCCCGCCGAAAACTGGGAGCAGAGCGTTGTTCACGTGCATAATCTAGCCGCTTGAGGATCGGCTAGCCCCCCGGCTGCTGCCGGGCGCGACCAGGCTGCTCCGAGTTAGGCGGATCCGGGGGCTCGGGCGGCTGTGGATCGCCTGACGGCTCCGGCTGTTGCGACGGCGGCTCCGGCTCCCTGGAAGGCTTCGGCTCCTTCGACGGCTTCGGCTCCTTGGAGGGCTTCGGCTCCTTCGACACAGCCGGGCTCGTGCTCTGCCCCGGCTCCGCGACCGATGAAGACGCTGGTCCCGGATCCGTCGTCGGGCCCTCCTCGCCAGGAGGCTGTTGCCCGGGTTCCTCCACCTCCCCCTGCTCCCCCACCGGGTAGTCGGTGGGCTCCGGCTCCGCGGTCGGCTTCACCCGCTTAGGTTTCGTGAACGGCTCCACCGGATGTCCCTCCACCGCCACCGTCATGTAGTCCAGCCACGTGCGCAGCGGATAGCCCGACCCGTAGAAAGTGCGGTCACCCGGCTGCTTAAACGGGATCAGGTCATCGTTTCCGCCCTCGCCCGCGACATACATCACCGCCGTCGTCACCTGCCGGGTCATGCCGATGAACCACGCCGAGGTGATACCCTTCTCCACGCCGTTAGTGCCCGTCTTACCCGCCACCGGTCGACCCAGCTTCGACGCCTTAGTGCCGGTTCCCTCGTCCACCACCGACGTCAGCGCGTCCACCACCGTGGCGGCGATCTCCGGCTCGACTTTCTGCTCCTGCTGCGCCGCCGCCTCATAAAGCACGTTGCCATGCGAGTCCTCCACCTTCGCGACGATGTGCGCCGCGTTGCGTTTGCCGTCGTTGGCCAAGGTCGCGTAGGAGTTAGCCATGTCCAGGGTGCTCACCTCGCCGAAACCCAGCGCGAGTCGGCTGTGCCGATCCCAGCCCGGCCCCTCAGGGGCGCCGGCATCGTTCGCTGCGGTGACGATGGCGTCGGGCCCTTGCTTCAGCTTCTCCGTCAGGTCAACAAAAGCGGTGTTCATCGACTGCGCCAGCGCCCGCCGAAGCGAAACTTGGCCGTAGTTCTTCCGGCCCTGGTTGTGGATCGGCTTCGAATCGCCACGCGGTGTGAACGTGTCACCGTTCAGCCGCGTCTCCAAGGTGAAGCCATCGCGCAGCCCCGCCACCACCGCGAAAGTCTTGAACGTCGAGGCGGCCGGGCGCGGCGTCGTCGCCCAATTTCGGGGGAACTCCACGAAGTCCGGGCCGCCATAGAGCGCCTTGATCGCCCCCGTGGAGTTGTCCACCGAGGCGAGCGCGATGTGCAGATCCTCTGCCTTGGCGCCATCCTTGCTCTTCTCCGCCGCCTCCGCAGTGTACTTCTGCGCCACAGCGACGGCGTGCTCCTGCAGCGGCAACTCAACCGTCGTCGTGACCCTGAGGCCGCCACCTTGAATCTGGTCCTCGGGGAAGCCGATGCCCTCCAGCTCGCTCTCCACCATCTTGAGCAGGTAGCCCTTCGGGCCGCCGTAGCGATTGTTCACGGGCACCTCCGGGAACTCCGGCAGCGCCGGATGCGCCTCGGCATGCTGCGCCGGGGTGATGAAGCCCATCTCCAGCATGCCGTCCAACACGTACTGGTAGCGGCCGAGCAGGCGCTGGCGCTTCTGTTCTCCACCCGACGGGTTGAACCCTGCCGGGTTGTTCAGGATGGCGGCCAACGTCGCCATCTCCGCCACGCTCAGATCGCTGGCGGGCTTGAGGAAGTACGATTTCGCTGCTGCCTGGATGCCGTAGGCTCCCCGACCGAAATAGATGGTGTTCAGGTACCCCTCAAGGATCTGCTCCTTCGGCAGTTCCTTGCCCATCTTGATCGCCAAGAAAAGCTCATTCACCTTGCGCCTCATCGTGCGCTCGGAGTTCAGGTAAAGAATCTTGATGTACTGCTGCGTGATCGTCGATCCGCCCTGCAGTTCGCCTCCGGTCAGGATCGACCACGAAGAGCGGGCGATCGCCTTCGCGTCGAACCCCGGATCGGTCCAGAAAGACCGGTTCTCTGCCGCGATCACGGCGTCCTTCGCCAGCTGCGGCATCTCTTCGTAGGTGAGGCTCTGCCTGTTCTGCACCGCCAACGAGCCCAGCTGCTCGCCGCCCGCGTAGCTGACAAACGTCGTGTTGGTCTGAAAATCGCCGTTCGGGTCGGGCAGCTTCGTCGTCTGATACAGGTAGAAGAAGGTGCCGATACCCGCCAGCGCGAGCACCAGCACCGTCACCAGCAAACCGAAACTGACCCGCTTGACGATCCTGCGCGCCCGGCCCGTCGGCTTACCTCGCCTGGGCTTGTCCTTACCAGCCATGTTTCCTCTCCCGACGCAACCCGCGCTGCGGCTGCACCAAATCTAGTACCGCCGCTCAACTCACCCGCCCACTGACGGTGGATCGCTATGCCTTCGGCCACTCCTGCCAAACCGCAACCGTCCAGGCCGGCACCGGCTGCCCGCCCACAACCACGTCGCCGGTGCCTTCCGACCAGTAGTTGTGCTGCGGTTCGTACTGCAGCGACGTGTCGATCAGCCTGCGCCACTGCATCCCCGGCTTCGGGGTTGGCGCGACGAAGTCGCGGGTCTGCGAATCCATGTTCACCATCAGGAAGAAGTCGGAGTCGGGCGAGTTGATAACGAGCGCGACAGCCCGATCGCCGTCGTACGGTTTGCCACCCACCGGCGAGAGCCACAGGTAGGTGACGTCCCCGTCGCCCACCTCGAAATTGCCCCAGGTGCGCTGCCTGAGCGCTTGGTGCTGTTGCCGAAGCTGCAACACGAAGCGGGCAAACCGGAACAGGCCGTTGACGTTCTCGGCGCACTGGAACTCGCCCAGGTTGTCGTGATACCCCACGTCGAAGCCGTGGCCGAGCGGCGCCTGCTGCGGCTTGTTCGTCGGAATCATCGCGTAGTTGTTCCACATGGCCGGCGAACTCAACGCCCACGGATTGTTGTTGCCGTTCTGGGTGCGCCCGAACTCGTCGCCTGCGACGATCATCGGCACTCCCCGTGAGAAAAGGTGCAGCGCCCAGAAGTTGCGCAGCCGCTGCCGCCGCAGCGCGTGCGAGCCGCCCGAGTCCCACGACAGGTTGTCGTCGGTGCCCCCGTCGGACGGGCCAAACGGGTACGGCCAGTAGTTCTGCTTCTCCTGGTAACTCACCAGATCCGCCAGGTTGAAGCCGTCGTGGGCGGTGATGAAGTTGATCGACTTCTGCGCCCCACCGTTGTCTTGGAAATGATGGTAGTCGCCGTTGAGCATGTCCAGGAAGGCGCGCGTGTTGCCGTCGCCCTTCGCGAAACGACGGATTGCATCACGATAGCGCCCGTTCCACTCACCCCAACCGCGCGGGAAGTTGCCGACCTCGTAGCCCCACAGATCCCAGGCCTCGGCGATCACCTCGATGTCGTTGCGTTCAGCGAACTGCGCGATCTCGATCAGCAGCGGATGGTTCGTGAAAAACCGCTTCTGAGCCAGCCAATCCTCCCTATCCGCCTCGGCCGGCTTCCGCCCAAGCACCGTGGCCAGGTCGAAGCGGAACCCGTCGACGTGCATGTCGAAGGTCCAGTAGGCCAGCGAATCCAGCACCAGCTGAATCGCGGCCGGTGAGGAAAAATTCAACTGATTGGATGTGCCGGTGGCCCCGTCTACGAGAACGAACTCGTTGGTCATCGAGTAGTAGTCGCTCGTCGCAAAGCCGCCCAGGCTCGTAAAACCCGTGGTGTTCACGTCACCCGACCAGTTGCCGCCCTCGGCGGTGTGGTTGTAGACGACGTCGAGATAAACCTCAATGCCGTGCTCGTGGAACGCGTCCACCATGTCACGGAACTCTCGGGTGGGTCCTCCCGGGCGCTGATCCGACGAGTAGCGCCGGTTTGGCGCAAAGAAGCCGAGGGTCATGTATCCCCAGGAGTTGGACTTGCCCTCGCGCAAGCTCTCCGAATGGTTTGTCTCGTGGATCGGAAGGAACTCCACCGTGGTGATGCCTAGGCCCTTCAGGTAGGGGGCCATCATGCCAGCGCCCTTATAGGTGCCCCGGTACTGCTCGGGGATGTTCACCACGTCGGCGAAGCCCGGCTCGTCCGCCAGCAGCTCGGTGAGTCGCGCCGTTGACTCGTGGCCCGAAAGCTGCTCCACCTGCACCTCGTAGATAGTGGTGTCTTCTTCCGGCAGGCGCGGCTTGCGGCTCACCGCCGGGGCCTCCGCGACGATGACCCCCTTGGGCGCGAACCGTCCCGTGTCCCAGAGCCGGCGGGCACGGCCGTGGTAGTCGTCACCGCCCGTGCCGAACACTCCGTCGTCGAACCCATGCTCGACGATGGCATCGGCGTAGACAGAGTGCGTGATCTCACGCGCGTAAGGATCGAAAAGCACCTTGTTCGGGTTGAAGCGGTTGCCGTGCTCGTCGAGGTCGGCAACGAACCCCAGTTCTTCGCCGGGCTGCCAACCCTCGACGTGGGGCCAGTTGCTGCCCCAGGCGCGGAACCCGTAGTAGGACCCCAGCGGAAGCCCCTGCAGTTTGCCGCGCCAGATGCCGTCGGTGCTTTTCGCGAGTTCGAATGACGCGAAGGCGTCCTCGCCGAGCGCGGCAGTGTAGATCTCCAGCACGATCCGGGTGGCGGCGGGGGAGTAGATGGCGAAGGTGACGCCTTCGGCGTGCGGGTGGGCGCCCAGGGGCCAGTCAGCTTCGGCCCACGTCTGCGGTTCTAGCGGCACAACATGCATGGCAACCATCTTGCCCAATTCCTCCAACATTCAACGGCATTTCCCGCACAAAACGGGATTGGTGCCGCCAGGCCACTCGGGCACACCGCCAAACTCGTTGAACGTTGCACTAAACTGGGCACCGTGAACTACCGCCTCCTGCTCGTGCACGCGCACCCCGACGACGAATCGAGCCAGTCTGCGGCCACGATCATGAAGTACTGCTCGGCCGGCGCCCAGGTGACGCTGGTCACCTGCACCCTAGGCGAGAAGGGTGAGATCCTGCTGCCTGAGTTCAGCCACCTTAGCCCCAGCGAACTGGGCAGGCACCGCGCCAACGAACTCCGCGCCGCCACCGGTCTCCTAGGGCTTGACGATCTCGTCTTCCTGGGCGGGCCGGGCCGCTACCACGACTCTGGGATGACCACCGATGAGGCGGGCCGGGTCATGGCACCGGAGACTCTCCCAGACAACGCCTTCTGGAAAGCTGACCTACTTGAGGCTGCTGATCACCTGGTGGCCATCATCCGTGATCGGCGACCGCACGTCATCAGCACCTACAACCCGCACGGCGGCTACGGCCATCCCGACCACATCCAAGCACACAGGGTGACGATGTACGCGGTGACGCTGGCCGCCGTCGCCGAGCACCGCGAGGATTTGGGTCCCGCCTGGCGCGTGCCAAGGGTGCTGTGGAGCGTCTATAACACCGGCGCTTGGGAACGCGGCTACGAGATGGCCGACGAGCGGTTCCCCGGGCTGTTCGACGAGCGGCACGCGCGCCGCCTGAGCAAGGTCACGCCCAAGGAGGCCATCGTCGCCGTGATCCCCTACGCCGACAACGCCGACCGAGCCCGGGCAGCGCTCGGTGCACACGCCTCCCAGGTGAACCTCTCGGACCCATTCTGGCAGGTGCACCAGTTGGTCAACCGCCTAGACGGCGGCGGCGACGCCTACGTGTTCGTCAGCGGCACTCCGCTGCCCGACGACGGCGCACCCCACCCGTGCATTTTCACCGGATTGGATGAGGACACCCAACCGCTTTAGTCGA
The DNA here is from genome assembly GCF_003932855.1 of Tessaracoccus sp. OH4464_COT-324. GTDB lineage: Bacteria > Actinomycetota > Actinomycetes > Propionibacteriales > Propionibacteriaceae > Arachnia. Next base: position 7,606 of record NZ_RQYZ01000011.1, read on the forward strand.
CCTTCTACGATGAACGCATGATGAGGTTACTGGGCCCCGTAACGGCAGGATGCCTGCTGCTAAGCGCCTGCACCTCAGCTGATCCGGTGACCACCCAGCAAACGAGTCACATTTCGCTGCCTAAACTGACCCGGCCGTGGAACGACAAGTTCGCGGCATCCCTCGAACTCGACCGCATCGAAGTGTCGGGCCAGACGGTGCTCATCCCGGAGGGTCTCACGCTCCCCGGCGACGCCCCCCTCACCGCCACCACCGAAGTGGCGCTGTTCCTGGCTGCGAGAAACCCGGAGCAGATTCGCTCCGCCCTCGAATCCAGCGCGGAACAAGCCGGATACCGGGTTTACTCGCGCACACCCGAGGCCACCGTCTGGGAAGGCCGGGGAATGGCTGTACGGCTTGAAGTATCGCCCGGGATGCAGGTGCTTGCCTGGGGGCCGGCCGAGCTGCGCCCGGAGTTCATCGCCCAGGAGTAGCCCAGTCTCAGGCCACCCGCATCGTCCAACCGAACGGGTCCTCAGCGCGCCCGTATTGGATATCGACGAGCGCCGCACGCAGTTCACGAGTCTTCGCCCCGGGCGTGCCGTCGCCCACCTCGTGGTGCACGCCGCCGGGTGCCTTGAAACCCACGATCGGGGTGACCACCGCCGCCGTGCCGCACGCCAGGGCCTCCACCACGCGACCGCTGGCCACCCCGTCGAATAGCTCCTCGACGCTGATGCGCCGCTCCACCGGTTTCAGACCATGCCGTGGAGCCAGTCGGAGCAGTGAGTCGCGCGTGACCCCCGGGAGGATGGAGCCCGTCAGCTCCGGGGTGACCAGCTCACCGTCGGCGGTGAGGAACATGAAGTTCATGGTGCCGCACTCCTCGATGTACTTCCGCTCGGCTCCGTCGGTCCAGAGCACCTGGCCGCAGCCGTTCGCCTCCGCCTCAAGTGCGGCCTGCAGGCTGGCCGCGTAGTTTCCGCCGCACTTGGCTGCGCCCGTGCCGCCGGGAGCGGCCCGGGTGTAGTTAGGGGTCAGCCAGAGGGTGACCGGCTCGTCGTAGTAGGCCCCGACGGGCGAGGCGAGGATGCAGAAGGTGTAGCCGGAAGCGGGCCGCACCCCGAGGTAAGGCTCGGCCGCCACCATGAAGGGGCGAATGTAGAGCGACTGCTCGCCCTCCGGGCTCGGCACCCAGTCGGCTTCGAGCTCGACGAGCGCCCGAACCCCTTCGACGAAGTCCTCCGGGGGCAGCGGGGCCATGCCGAGACGCTCGGCGGAGCGCACGAAACGGTTCGCGTTCATGTCGGGTCGGAACAACCACACCGAACCGTCGGCCCGTCGGTAGGCCTTGAGCCCCTCGAAGATTTCCTGCCCGTAGTGCAAAACGGCAGCTGCGGGGTGCATCTGCCAGGTGTCCATCGCCTCGATGCGGTGGTTGGCCCAGCCGCCCTCACTGTACTCCGCGAGCACCTGGTGATCGACGAAATAGTAGCCGAACACCGGGCTGGCAAGCACTTTCGCTCGTTCCTCGGCGCTGGCCGGGTGGGGATTTCGGTGCAGGACATACTCGGTCATAGGCCGAGCCTAGCCCGTTGCTGGCGGCGCTGGCTGGCCGACCATCTGGCGACACACCCCGGGACAACACCGCCCGGGACGTGTACCAACCACTCAAGGGCTCGGAGACAGCATCGACGCGGCCCCGCTGAGACTTCAAAGAACATCTGTCGGTTTTGCCAATAAACTTGGGCGCGGCCGTGGAGCGCGGTATCCTCTTCCATAGCTTCCTGAGATTTTCTAAGTTTCAGGTTCAGATTTGTCGAAACTGTGAGGTGTAATGCGCAAACTGCTGCTGGGGCTGATCGCTGTGCTGTCGCTGGGCAGCACCACCACCGCAGTCGCCCTACCCATCGCCCCCGCGCCGGCACCGCCCATCCCCGGCGTGCCCACTCCCTGCACCACAACCAACCCGTGGCCGGCCAAGGCCCCAATCGACAAGGTGCGCAAGCAGTTCGAGGAGAAGTTCGGCATCCGGGTGCAGGGCGACCAGTGGACCGAGCAGAACCGTCGCGCAATCAAGATCGTCTGGGAGACCATCGACGCTGTCTCCTGCACCGACTACTTCCCCACGCTGCTAGGCAAGAATCACGGCCGCGTCGGCCTCAACGCCGCCAAAACCCGAAGCTGGGCCTGGGGCGACTGGTCACTCACGAAAGCCGGCTACGTCACCCTGGACCTCAGCAAGTTCCACACCGCCATCGACAACCACGACGAAGGCCGCCTCGTCAGGCTCGTCATCCACGAGTTCGGCCACGCCTTCAACTCCGACCGCCACAGTAACCCGCGCTACTGGCAGGAGTTCAAGGACCTGCACGCCCGCGAAGGCCACTTCTCCGAATACGCCGGCGGCTCCGTCACCGAAGTGTTCGCCGACACCGTCGGCTACTACGTCGGACGCTGCGCCCTGGAGAACCCCTACAACTCCGGCAAGCACAAGAAGTACTACGAGTTCGTGAAGAAGAACGTCTTCCACGGCCGCGAGTTCGGGCCCGCCCCAGGCACGACCCCCGACTGCGCCGCGCCGAAGAAGGGCGCGGAAGAGCCCGCCCCCGCCACCGCCGAGGAAACCTCGACGACACCCTGGTACCGCGAACTCGTCGCCGAATAGCCGCGGGCGGCAGCCCGAGTCCCCTCTAACCCGACCCACCGTCGCCCCTGGTAGGACCAAGGCGTAGCGTAGGTATATGGCAGGGCAATCGAAACCGGTCGTTTCCAAGACCCCGACACCGTCGTCGTTCCTACTCAAACAGGTGATGGTGCTCACAGGCTTCGTCTTCGTGTGCTTCGTCGTCGTGCACCTGTTCGGCAACCTGAAGGTCTATCAGGGACCTGAAGCATTCAACTCGTACGCTGGCTGGCTGCGCGAAGTCGGCTACCCACTGCTGCCCAAGCAGGGAGTGCTGTGGGCCCTAAGGATCGTGCTGCTCGTCTCTCTGGTGCTGCATGTCTACGCGGCCACGACCATCTGGCTGCGCGGCCGCAAAGCTCGCGGCCCCTACCGCCGCAGAGGAACCAAAAGCTTCACCGCCAGCACAGCTCGCGCGATGCTGCCCGGAGGCGCGGTGCTGTTCACCTTCATCGTTGTACACATCCTCGACCTGACCGTCGGAGCGTTGGTCCACCCCGAGCGGTTCCGCCACCCCGATGGGGCAATCCACGCCTACGAAAACCTCGTGGCCAGCTTCCAACGCCCCCTGATGGCGCTGTTCTACATCGCCGTGATGTTCGTGCTGGCTCTCCACGTCGAGCACGGCTGGCGAACCCTCCTGCAAGACGTCGGCGCCACCGGTCGCCGCCTACGAAAATTCTGGACCATCCTCGGCGGCCTCATCGCCCTGGCCATACTGCTGGGCAACGCCGCAATTCCCGCACTCGTCCTGATCGGGGTGATCGCATGACACGCGAAGCAAGCCGCAAATCCTTGACCCGGCTCCTCCGACGCCCGAAACCACTCCCGCGCCCCACCCGCGCCAACGTCACTCTGGACGCCCGAGTCCCCGACGGCGACCCGCTCAGCGCGTGGGATCGTCGCCGCGCGGAATACCGGCTGGTCAACCCGGCCAACCGGAAAAAGATGACGGTCATCGTCGTCGGCACCGGGCTCGCGGGCTCCGGCGTCGCCGCCGCGCTCGGCGAACTCGGCTACCAAGTGGAGTGCTTCACCTTCCACGACGCGCCACGACGCGCCCATTCCGTCGCCGCACAGGGCGGCATCAATGCCGGCCGGGCGCGAAAAGTGGATGGCGACTCCATCCGACGATTCGTCACCGACACCGTCAAGGGTGGAGACTTCCGGGGCCGGGAGGCCGACGTGGTGCGGCTGGCCACGGAGTCCGTGCGGGTCATCGACCACATGCAGGCCATCGGGGCACCCTTCGCGCGCGAGTACGGCGGACAGCTCGCCACCCGCAGCTTCGGCGGCGTACAAGTGTCCCGCACCTACTACACGCGCGGCCAAACCGGGCAGCAGTTGCAGATCGCGGGCGCGCAGGCCCTGCTGCGGCAGGTGGAGCGTGGCACAGTCAGACTGCACACCCGCACCGAGATGCTTGACCTGATCGTCGTTGATGGCCGGGCCCAAGGTATCGTCACCCGGGACCTCGTCTCCGGCGAGATCCGCGCCTGGACCGGCCACGCCGTCGTGCTTGCCACCGGTGGCTACGGCTCGGTCTACTTCCACTCCACGCTCGCCATGAACTCCAATGCCACCGCCACCTGGCGCGCGCACCGGCGGGGAGCGTACTTCGCCAGCCCCTCCTTCGTGCAATTTCATCCGACGGCGCTGCCGATCAGCTCGAAGTGGCAGTCCAAAACCACCCTGATGAGCGAATCGCTGCGCAACGACGGCCGTATTTGGGTGCCGAAACGCGCCGACGACGCGCGCGCCCCCGGCGACATCCCCGAGGACGAGCGCGACTACTACTTGGAGCGGCGCTATCCCGCTTACGGCAACCTCACGCCCCGCGACATCGCGTCGCGGGCCGCGCGCTCCGAGATCGTCGCCGGGCGCGGCGTCGGCCCGCTCAAGAACTCCGTCTACCTCGATTTCTCCGATGCCATCGCGCGCCTGGGGAAGAAGGTGATCGCGGAGCGCTACGGCAACCTGTTCGAGATGTACACCGACGCCACCGGAGAGGACCCGTACCGGGTACCGATGCGCATCGCGCCCGGGGCGCATTTCACGATGGGCGGCCTGTGGAGCGACTACAACCAGATGACGTCCATCCCGGGCCTGTTCGTCGGCGGCGAGGCGGGCAACAACTACCACGGGGCCAACCGCCTGGGCGCCAACTCGCTGCTGAGCGCCTGCGTCGACGGGTGGTTCACGCTTCCGCTGGCGGTGCCGAATTACTTGGCGGGCCTCGTCGGGAACCCGCCGCTTGCCCTGGATTCGCCCCAGGTGAGCGGCGTCGTCGGCGAGGTGCGCGAGAGGGTCAACCGACTGCTGGGCAACAAGGGCTCGGTGAGGCCGCACACCTTCCACCGCAAACTGGGCGAAATCCTGTACCGAGGATGCGGGGTTTCGCGCACCCGGGAGGGGCTCCGGCAGGCGCAGCAGGAGCTCGCCGACCTGAGGCGAGAGTTCTGGCGCGACGTGCGCGTGGTGGGCACCGGGGACCGGCTGAACCAGGAGTTGGAGAAGGCGGGCCGCGTCGCCGACTTCATCGAGCTGGCCGAGCTGATGGTGCTCGACGCTCTGACCCGCACCGAGTCCTGCGGTGCCCACTTCCGTGAGGAGTACGCCACCGCCGACGGCGAAGCCCGACGCGACGACGAGAACTGGTGCAGCGTTTCCGCTTGGGAAACCCGCGATGACAAGCATATTCTGCACAAGGAAGAGCTGAGCTTCTCCCTCGTGCCCTTGCAGCAGAGGAACTACAAGTGAGAGTAGAACTGGAAGTCTGGCGGCAGGCCGGCCCCGACGATCCCGGCCACTTCGAGCGGCACGTCGTCGATGACGCCACCGAGGAGATGAGCCTGCTGGAGCTGCTGGATCGGCTGAACGACCAGCTGTTCGACGAGGGCAAGGAGCCGCTGCAATTCGAGTCGGATTGCCGCGAGGGCGTGTGCGGGGCCTGCGGCGTCCAAGTCAACGACACGCCCCACGGGCCCGTGCCAAACACCCCCTCGTGCCGCCAGCATCTGCGGGCCTTCGGCGGGATCACCAAGCTGCGCATCGAGCCGCTGCGCAGCGCCGCGTTCCCGGTGGTGCGCGACCTCGTGGTTGATCGTCGAGCCCTCGACCTGGTGATCCGCGCAGGCGGGCACATTGACGTCGCTGCGGGCACCGCGCCCGACGCCGACTCCGTGCAGGTGCCCCACGAGCTCGCCGAGCTTGCGCTCGACTTCGCCGCCTGCATCGGCTGCGGGGCCTGCGTTGCCGCCTGCCCAAACGGCGCGGCCCACCTGTTCGCCGGCGCCAAACTCGCCCACCTGGCCCTGATCCCGCAGGGCAAGAACGAGCGCAGCCGACGGGCGAAGGCCATCATCGAAGCGGTAGAGGGCGAGTTCGGCCCCTGCTCCACCTACGGCGAGTGCGTGAAGGTGTGCCCGGCGGGCATCCCGCTGTCCGCAGTCGCCGCCCTGTACCGCGAGCGGCTGCGCGGAGCCTTCCGCGGCCGGGACAACTAACGACGAGGAGAGCCCCATGGAAGTCACCGCCTACAGCATCGACGCCGCCGACGGAGCATTCGCGAAAACGACGATCACCCGACGCGACCCCGGACCCACGGAGGTGTACATCGACATCAAGTACGCGGGCATCTGCCACTCCGACATCCACACCGCTCGCGGCGAGTGGGGCGAGGTGCTCTACCCGCTGGTGCCCGGCCACGAGATCGCCGGTGTCATCTCCCGTGTGGGCGACGACGTCACCAAGTTCCGCGTGGGGGACCGGGTGGGCGTGGGATGCTTCGTCGACTCGTGCCGCGAGTGCGGTGAGTGCCGGGACGGCTTCGAGCAGTTCTGCGAACGGCGCGAAACGATCTGGACCTACAACTGCCTCGGCCGCGACGGGCTGCCCACGGCGGGCGGCTACTCGCGCGGCATCACCGTGGAACAGGACTACGTGGTGCGCATTCCCGACGCGATCCCCCTGGAGAGCGCGGCGCCGCTGCTGTGCGCCGGCATCACCACCTACTCGCCGCTGAAACGCTGGGGCGCGGGCCCCGGTAAGCGCGTGGGCGTCGTCGGGGTGGGCGGTCTGGGCCACATGGCGGTGCAGATCGCGGCCGCGATGGGCGCGGAGGTCACCGGGCTGGGCCGCAGCCTCGCCAAACGCGACGACGCCATCCGGATGGGTGCCACCGACTACGTCTCCACCACCGACGCGGACATGATGAAGCGGCTGCGCGACACCTTCGATCTCATCGTGACGACGGTGTCCGACGGCCTGGACCTGCACCTGCTGATCTCGCTGCTCAAACCGCGCGGGGTGCTCGTCGATGTCGGACTGCCCCAGCACCCGGCAACGCTCGCGCTTGGGCGGCTGATCTCCGGCAACAAGGTGCTCACCGGCTCCAACATTGGCGGCATCCGCGAAACCCAGGAGGCCCTCGACTTCTGCGCCCAGCACGGCATCGGCGCCTGGGTGGAGGTCATCGACGGGGAGCGCATCACGTCGGCCTACGACGACGTGGTGGCCTCCAAAGTGCGCTACCGCTACGTGATCGACACCGCCACCTTCGACTGAGCGCCCGGAGCCGCTAGGGCTCTCGACCCGCTCGGGGCCGCCAGCGGCGACGGCCTCAGGTCGGCTCACGGTGTGCGCAGCACCCGAACCGGATCCCGGGTGGCGGCGAAGGCCGCGGGCGGGACAGCGCTCGCGGCCGCAGCAAGCAACGCCAGCACCACGGTTCCCGCAGTGAAGGTCCACGGGATCGCGATGCCCATCCGGCCCACCACGACGAGTCCCGTGAGGGCGCCGAGAAGGCACCCGAAGAGCGCCGGCACCAGGGTCCGCCCCAGCACGAGGGCGACGACGGTTCCCCGGGAGGCTCCGAGCGCTCGGCGACGGCCGAGGTCGGCGCGGCGGATCAGCACATCCGACAGCACCACGATGGCCACCAGCGCTCCTCCCCCGCCGAGGACCCCGACGAGCAGTCCGCGGCCGAAGGACCCGAAGTCCTCACGCACCTGGGCTTGCAGCTCAGCCAGCCCCACGGGGGACTGCACCCGCAGGTCGTCGGTGCTCTTCGGGGCGATGAGGCCGATCACCTGCGGCTGAGTGGCTGCGGCGGCGGCAGCGTCTGCGAGGACGACGCTGAGCTGCGGGGTGGGGGTGTCGCCCAACTGGATCAGGATCCCGGAGGCCTGCGCGTCGAAGGGCTCCCGGGCGGTGAAGCTGCCGACGACGGCGAACTCGGCGAAGTCCCCGGGGGCGGTGGACCGCACCCAACCGAAGGGTTCGTCCCATCCCAGCCGACGCATCGCCGCGGTGGAGACGAGGGCCTCCCCTTCCTGCGGCCATCGACCCGCGGAGAGTTCGGCCACGTGCGCGAGCCTACCCGCCACGCCCCAGGCAGGGACCGGGTTGCCGCCAGCGCCCACCACGCCGTTCACCACGTCCACCGGCAGGTCGACCCCGACGGCCCTCTCGACCGTGGTGAACCCGTCGGCCTGCGCCACGATCTCCGCCCCGATGAGGTCCTTGCGCCCCGTGTCGTGGATTTCGAGCAGTCGGGAGCCGGCGGCGTTGATTCGCGAGTTGATCGCTTCCTCTGCTGCGGCGGTACGGCCGACGGTCGCCAAGGTGGCGGCAACCATCGCAGCGACGATGACGAGGACCAGCCCGGTGGGGACCCGGGCGGCCAGGGTTGAGAGCGTGATCTCACGCAGCAACACCGTCGATCTCACAGCGACAACACCTCGTCACAGCGGTCGAGCACGAAGGGGTCGTGGGTGGCGATGACGACGGTGCGATCGGCGTCGACGCTGGCGGCCCTGAGCGCGTCGAGCACCTCGGCGGCGTTGGTTCGGTCGAGGTTGCCGGTGGGTTCGTCGGCGAGCACCACGCTGGGTTCGTTCACCAGCGCTCGGCACACGGCCACGCGCTGCGCCTGCCCCCCGGAGATCTCGCCGGGGCGGTGGTTGGCGCGGGCGCTCACGCCCATGCGGTCCAGCAGTTCCTTGGCTCGGGCTCGGATCTGAGCGGGATGTCCCCCTCCGTACAGTGCGGGTTCCATCACGGAGTCGATGACCCGACGGGAGGGGTCGAGTGCGGAGTCTTGGAACACGAACCCGATGCGGGTCGCCCGCAGCGCTGACCTGACCCTGTCAGAACCGGCGGAAACGTCCACCCCGTCGAGGAGTACAGCTCCCCTGGTGGGGGTCAGCATGAGGCCGAGCACGTAGAGCAGCGTCGACTTGCCTCGCCCCGAGGCCCCGGTGAGCGCGGTCATCCGGCCGCGAGCGAACTCGTGGCTGAGGCCGTCGAAGAGTTCCTCTCCGCCCTTGCGATAGGCGAACCGTAGTTCCTTGACCGCGAGCATGCTCAGCGCCCGCTCTCACCGGTCAGCCTGACGCGTGTCCCCTCGGGGATCCCGTCGACGATGACGATCCCCTGACCGGAGCCCCGCACGGTCACGTCGGCGGGCCCTTGCTCGGTCTCGACGAACGTCGTCCCGTCTGGGCGTGTCGTCACGGCTGCCGCTGGCACCGCCACGCCCTCGATCGGGGGCACGACCACGACCTGTGAACGCAGCACCAGTTCCTCCGCTGCTGGGAGCTGCCCGCACTCCTCCCCGCACACCGGGGCCCCGTCCGCCCCGACGAGGGTGAACTCGGTCTCGTTATCGGGCGTCAGCCTCGCCTCGGAGATTGAGGCCCGCCACTGGAGGGCTTCGAAGGTGATTTCGACGGTGGAGTCCTGCGGGATCAGCTCGGCTTGGGAGGGGTTGACGATCAGCACGAACCGTCGCTCGCCGGTCGGGGCAAGCACCCCGTCCTCTCCTCCGCTGAGCCGATTCCCGACACGGATGTTCTCCCCCAGCGTCACGCTGATCGGCAGCGTCGGTACCCCCACCAGTTCTCCCAGCTCGACGCTGCCCGTCTGGGGTCGGGACTCGGCCTTCTGCCACGCCTGAACGGCCTGGACGGTGCTCTGCCCGAAGGAGCCGTCTGCCTCTCCCGCGAAATAGCCGCTGCTGGCGAGGAAGGACTGCAACGCCTTGACGTCCTCCCCCGCGATTCCGTTGGAGAGGGCGCGGTGGAATGGGCGGGAGGCCTGCACCACACGTACCGGCACATCCCCGACGATGTAGGCGACTTCGCCTTGATTGCGTTGACCGGGGTTGACTTCCGTGACGATCCCGGTCAGCCCGTTTACTGCGATGGGCCGGGAGGGCTGCTTTACTGTCGTGGACAGGGGGAGGCTGCGACCAACCGACGATTGGGTCGCCGTCGCCCACAACGCTTCGGGAGCCTCGGGAGCACCGAGTCTGGCCTCGGACAGTGTCGCCCGACCAGCCCACCATCCGATCGCGCCGACGAGAAACAGCCCAACCAGGAGCATCCCGATCCGAACCGCCACGTTGCCGGGCCTGATCTTGTCCAACATCGGACACCTCCCACAGAGTTGGACTGTTATCGGATACCTTAGTGGTGGTTCTCTTCAAGAGGCCTAGGTTAGACAGGAGCAAAGTAGCCTCCGTTCGGTGCTGCGGGTGGTGCTTGACGGAAAAGCCGCTCGGGGCCACACCGATGCGAGTTCGAGGCTTCACGGGGAGGTGGGGCAATGTTGCGATACCCGGTGGCGGTCAGAACCCGAGCGGTCGCGCACCCGGCCGCCCAGGGATGGGAAGCGGGCAGATGATCATCAAGACTTCTCCGGCGACCAAACGACCGCCTTCTGACGCGTGTGCTACACCCTCCCGCCCGAGAGCAAAAGCTAACCTGCTCTTTGCCGGGGCACTCGCCATGTTGGTCTCCTGCACCCCAAACCCTTCACCTCCCCCACCGGACCCCTCCGCCAACACACCCGGATCCTCGACCCCAACAGCAGGAGCTACCTCGACGGCCACCACAATTTCCTACGAGGAATGGCTCGCCAGCAGATGGCAGGGCGAAGGCGACCCCCCGGAGCCGCTGCCAGTAGTGCGGGAGGTAGCAGCTTTCGAATTCCTCAAGGTGCACAGCGAGTGCATGGCCACCTACGGATGGGTCGACGAGGACCCCAGCCCTGACAAATACGCGTATTCCGTGCCCGAAGGACAGGGAGACAACTTCAACGTCGCGGATTTCCAGTGCGCTGCCCAATATCCCGAGATGCCCAAGTACTACCAGCCGTTCAACCGTGCCCAACTCGAATACCTGCACAACCGTTTCACCGGGCAAGTCACCGATTGCCTACGCAGTCTCGGCCACGACGTACCAGAGCCCCCGTCACGGGAAAAGTTCATCAGCGACTGGGAAAACGACGTGACTCCCCGATGGGTTCCCTGGGATCTCGTACCAGACAAAGACCACGAGGCAGCCGAGAAACAGTGCGACTACTACCCTCCAGAGTTCTACGACCTCGCAACCACCCCAAACTGAAAACAAGACCCCCACAACCCGGCCAACGTCAACCCCTGCACACGCCAGCCGAGAACACCGAAGCCCTCGCCTGACCCGGCGCACCCCAACCCGATAAGACCTTCACAACAGCACCCAACCAGCACAAGAGAAACCTGACCAGCGCGCCACCCGGTTCAGATCCCGCACCACCAACGGTTATCCTTCCACCTGGTTTCGGTTTTGGCAGGAGGCACGATGAACTGTCGCTGGGTGGTGTTCGGCTTCTCGTTGCTGGCGTACATCGTCGCAATGATGCATCGCTCGTCCCTGGGCGTCGCGGGCTTGGAGGCCGCGCAGCACTTCCACGCCACCCCCAGCGTGGTGTCCACCTTCGTCGTGCTCCAGCTGTCCATCTACGCGCTGGCGCAGATTCCCGTCGGGTCGCTGCTCGACCGTTTCGGCCCCCGGGCGCTGCTCACGTGGGGCTCCGCGCTGATGGCGGGCGGCCAATACCTGCTGGCCTCTGTGGAGGCCCTGCCACTAGCCTACGTAGCCCGCGCCCTCGTCGGCCTGGGCGATGCCTGCATCTACACATCTATCCTCACCCTGATCCCGCACTGGTTTGCTCCGCGCATGGTGCCGCTGATGGCGCAGCTCGCCGGATTCCTGTCGGTCTTCGGCCAGCTGGCCGCCATCTACGGCCTGCTGCCGATGGTGCAGGGCCACGGCTGGTATTGGGGCATGACGGTGTCTGCCATCGTGGGGGCGGCGACGACGGCCCTCACCTTCGCATTCGTCCGCGACTCCCCCGAGCCCCTAAACCGCACCCCCGTTAGCCTGCGCGAGACGCGCAGCAACATCTGGGAGACCGTGCGCCACCCCGGAACCCAGCTGGGGTTCTTCATCCACTACACGTCCGGTTTCTCGATTACCGCCTTCGTGTTCATGTGGGGGCTGCCCTACCTGCAACAGGCTCAGGGGCTCAGCCAGACGGCGGCGGCCACCATGTTCACGATCATCACTGTCTCCGGGGTGTTCTTCGGCCCCCTGCTCGGCATCCTCACCGCCAGGCACCCGCTGCGGCGCTCCAACCTGGCGCTCGGCGTCATCTGGGCCAGCCTGCTCGGCTGGGCCGCTGTACTGCTCTGGCCCGGCCAGGCGCCGACGTGGCTCATCGTCGCGCTCGTGCTGGCGCTCGCCGCGAGCGGACCCGGCACCGCGATCGGCTTCGACTTCCCCCGCACCTCGCTGCCGCCGTCGCGCTTCGGCGTGGCCAACGGGGTGGTGATCTCCGGCGCCTTCTTCGGCGGCACCCTCACCATCTTGCTGATCGGGCTGGTGCTGGACCAGCTCTCCGGGCACGCCAACGAGTACACGTTCGAGCAGTGGCAGTGGGCGATGTCGGTGCAGATCCCGCTATTCCTGGTAGGCATCGTCGGCATCTACTGGACGCGCACCCGGCTGCGACAGCGGATGCGCGAGGCCGGCGTGATCGTGCCGCCGTGGCGCAGCGCCATCGCCCGACGTTGGCACGGCCGCCGACGACGCTCCCGCCGCTAGCTGGCGAAGCCACAGGCAGGTCGGTGGATCGTCGCCGGGGGGATAGAATGCCGGGGTGCTGACGATGCAAGATGCCCTCCGCAAGCTTTCGGACTACTGGACCTCCAAGGGATGCCTCACCTGGCAGCCCTTCAACACGGAGGTTGGCGCCGGGACCATGAACCCCGCGACGGTGCTGCGAGTCCTCGGCCCCGAACCGTGGGATGTCGCCTACGTTGAACCGTCGGTGCGGCCCGACGACTCCCGCTACGGCGAGAACCCCAACCGGCTACAGACCCACACCCAGTTCCAGGTGATCCTGAAGCCGGAGCCCGGCGACCCGCAGGAGCTGTACCTGGGTTCGCTGGAGGCGCTCGGCATCGACCTGGACGCGCACGACGTGCGCTTCGTCGAGGACAACTGGGCCCAGCCCGCCATCGGCGCCTGGGGGCTCGGCTGGGAGGTTTGGCTGGACGGGATGGAGATCACCCAGTTCACCTACTTCCAACAGGTGGGCGGGCAAAACCTCGACCCAATCCCGGTGGAACTCACCTACGGGGTGGAGCGCATCCTGATGGCCGTGCAGCGCAAGACCCACTTCAAGGACATCGTCTACGCCATCGCCGCCGACGGCCGCGAGGTCACCTACGGTGAGGCATACGGGCAGCAGGAATACGAGATGAGCCGCTACTACCTCGACGATGCCGACGTCGAGACCAACCGCGCGCTCTACGAGGCCTACGTCGCCGAAGCCACCCGCATGGTGGCGGCCCGCCTCCCAGTTCCCGCCCACACCTACATTCTGAAGTCGTCGCACGCCTTCAACGTGCTGGACGCGCGCGGGGCCATTTCCACCACCGAGCGCGCCAAGGCGTTCGCGACGATGCGCCGCCTCATGCGCGACACCGCCGCCCTGTGGATCGAGCGCCGCGAAGAGCTCGGCTTCCCCCTGGTGCGTGAGCCGCAGCCCGCCGTCGACGCGCCGGTCGCCCCAGGCGAGCTGGCAGACACCCCCCAAACCCTGGCCTTCGAGATCGGCGTCGAGGAGCTGCCGCCGCACGTCGTCGCCCCGACGGTGGAGGCCGTCCGCGCGCAGCTCACGGAAAGGCTGGCCGCCACCCGGCTCGCGCACGGCCAGGTCACCGTCGACGGCACCCCGCGGCGCATCGTCGCCCGCGTCACCGACGTGGCGCCCGCCGAGCCCGACACCAAACAGCTGCGCAAGGGCCCGAAGTGGGCGGCCGCATTCGACGCGGACGGCAACCCGACGAAGGCCCTGCAAGGCTTCGTGCGCGGCCAGCAGGCGACGCTGGAGCAGGTGGTGAAGGGCGAGTTCGGCGGCAACGAGCACGCCGCCGTCGAGATCGAGGTGACGGGCCGCGACGTGCGCACCGTCGCCGCCGAGATCATTTCCGGTATCGTGGCCGAGCTGCGAGCCGAGAAGAACATGCGCTGGTGCGACCCGTCGCTGTCCTTCTCCCGCGCCATCCGCTGGCTGGTGGCGCTGTGGGGCACCGCCGTCGTGCCCGCCGAGGTTTCCGGCGTCAAAGCCGGGCGCACCACCTATCTGCAGCGGGTGACCGCATCGTCGGCGGCCAGCGGCCGACGCGCCGACGGCGCCCTCGTCGGCCTCCACGAGGTACCCTCCGCGGACGATCTGCCCGGCCTGCTGCGGGCCGGAAACATCATGCTCGCTACCGCCGAACGGCGCGCGGCCGTGGTGGAGCAGGCCCGCGAACTGGCCCACACCGTCGGGGGTGTCATCGACTTCGAGGCCAACTCGGCCCTCGTCGACGAGATCACCAACCTCGTCGAGGAGCCGTTCGGGGTGCTGGGCTCGTTCGACGCCCGCTATCTGGAGCTGCCGGAGCGCATCCTCACCTCCGTGATGGCCAAACATCAGCGCTACCTGCCCGTGCGCGACGCCGCCGGCAAGCTGCTGCCCCACTTCGTGACGATGGCGAACGGCGCCTGCGACCCGCAGCTGGTGGCGGCCGGCAACGAGTCGGTGCTGCGCGCCCGCTACGAGGACGCGCTGTTCTTCTGGAACCAGGATTTGGCGGCGACGAGCGTCGACGAGTTCGTGCCCGGCCTGGACAAGCTCACGTTCGAGGACCGCTTGGGCTCGGTTGGTCAGCGGGCGCGCCGCATCGCCGACGTTGCCGCGGCCCTGGCGGATGTCGTCGGGCTGACCGACCGGGCGACGCTGGCGCGCGCCGGCGAGCTCGCCAAGTTTGATCTGGCCACCAACCTGGTGGTGGAGATGAGTTCGCTGGCCGGGTTCGTGGCCCGCGAGTACGCGCTGTTGAAGGGCGAGACCCCGGCGGTAGCGGATGCCCTGTACGAGATGGAGCAGCCGCACACCTCCGCCGACGATGTGCCCACCACCCTGCCGGGCGCGCTGCTGGCGCTGGGCGACCGGTTCGACCTGCTGGCCGCGATGTTCGCGTTGGGCGCGAAGCCGACCGGGTCGTCGGATCCGTTCGGCCTGCGCCGGGCCGCGCTGGGCGTGGTGCGGATCCTGCGCGAGGTGCCGGGCGTGTCGGCGATCACCATCCGCCAGGGTTTGGAGGCTGCGGTGGCTCGGATCGCGCAGCAGGGTGTCGAGGTGGCGACCGGCGCGGTGGATCAGGCCGAGGAGTTCACCGTCGGGCGCTTCGCGCAGTTGCTGCGCGACGAGGGCAACTCGGCCGACCTGGTGTCGGCGATCCTGCCGTCCGCGGCCACTCCGGGGCGCGCGGCCCGGCTGCTGCGCGAGGTGGCCGACCAGCCGGAGGGGTTGGCGGAGCTGGTGGCGGTGCTGGTGCGGATCCAGCGGATCCTGCCCGACGACGCACCGACCGGCTACGATGCGGCCCTGCTGACGGAGCCGGCGGAGGTTCGGCTGCGCGAGGCGGTGGAGCAGCTGCCCGCCGACCTGGCCGAGCGGCGCCTGGCCGACGTGGTGGCCGGGACTCGCGCCATCGTCGGGGCTGCTCAGGCGTTCTTCGACGACATCCTGGTCAACGCCGACGATCCGGCCGTGCGCGCCTCCCGGCAGGGCCTGCTGGGCGCGGTGCTGGCGGCGGCTCCTGCCGGGGTGGATTGGAAGATGCTCGACGTCGCCCTCGGGTGATGCGTTTCGGCCGGGGGCGGCCCATGCGTGGTTCCGCGCTGGGCCGCCCAACCCGACCCAGCTGTAACGTACTCTAACAATGTTAGAGTTAGGTCATGATTCCGGCGCAAGTTGATCAAGCTCTCACGCTTCCTCCCGATGAAGCTGCCGCGCGCCTCAGTACGCTGCCCGAGAACCAGTGGTTCGAGCGGAAATCCGGCCGGGTCAAACCCCAGGACTTCGCCGTCCCGTTGGTCGCGATGGCCAATGCTGAGGGCGGCACCATCGTCGTGGGTTTGACGGATGGCCGCGTTGACGCGGTCTCTGATTCGGCTGACAACCAGCTTCGCCAGGCGGCAATGAACTTCACCTCACCAAACGTCCGCGCCATGGTCCACGAGCTGAGCACCAGCCAGGGCCGGGTGTTGGTCTTCCACGTACCGCCGAGCGACCATGTCCACGAGACCCATCGGGGGGAGTGCTACCAACGCATCGGCGACGAGTCTCGTCGCCTGACCTACGCCCAGCGCCAGGAACTCGAATGGGACCGGAATGTCGCCAGCTTCGACGGAACTCCCGCGCCCGGCGCAACGGTAGCCGACCTCGACCCCAAGCAGTTGCACAACTATCAACTCGCCTTGGGCTCTTCTTCCACCGAACGAGCCCTCCGTGCGCGGGACCTCCTGACGCGCAGCGGGGACATCACAGTGGCGGGCTTCTTGCTGTTCTCCGCCCGCCCGCAGGTGATATACCCAAATGCACAGGTGCGGGTGCTGCGTTACGCGGAAAACGAGCGAGGCGCTGGACGTCACCAAAATCTTGAGGCGGGAGCCGACATCCGGTGCGAGGGCCCTTTGCCGCAACAAATCGAGCTTGCCTTGACCGCCGTAGAGGAGCTGCTGCCCAGGAGAAAAGTTCTTGGTTCCTCCGGCCGATTCGAGAGCACACCGATCATTCCGCGCGACGCTTGGCTGGAGGGCCTCGTCAACGCTGTCGTGCACCGCTCGTACAGCATCAGCGGCGACCATATTCGGGTGGAGATCTTCCCTAATCGCATGGAAATCACAAGCCCGGGACGTTTCCCCGGCCTCGCCGACACCGCAGACCCGGAATCCATCAGCCGCAACGCCCGCAATCCACGCATCACCCGTGTGGCGGCAGATCTGGGAATCACCCAGGAACTGGGCGAGGGGATTCGCCGGATATTCAGCGAGATGCGTGTCGCCGGCCTAACCGATCCGCTGTACACCCAGTCGTCGTCCGCGGTGCGGCTGACGCTTCTTGCCAGCAACGCGATTTCACGGGAAACCGAGCAGGCCCTAGGGGCGTCCGCCATGCGGGTCTGGGATGCTCTCCGCGTGGTCCAGCGCCCGCTGGGCACGGGACAGATCGTCGAGTTGGTCGGACTCGCACGCCCCACCGTCCTGCGCAGCCTCAACAAGCTACGTGAGAGCAACCTCGTGGTGTGGGAGGGCGACTCCCCCAGGGATCCACGGGCGACGTGGCGGCCGCTGTGAGCGCTCCAGCAGCCACACCCCAGCTGTAACGTACTCTAACAATGTTAGAGTTATAGCTCGGCGCAGTCTCGGTCCGCGTTGCCGTCTCCACGTGAACCGTCCCCGGCCTCACCCCGACTCCCCGGTGCACCGCGGGCGTCCCCAACCGGCACCGCCCGGCCACCACGGCACACGAACGATTCGGCGGTCTCCCGGGCGGGGCGTCGTCGCGTCGGCCCCTTGTTCGCGTTCCGGAGACGCTCCTCCCGGGCGCGAACCTGCGGAAGCCCTGGCTCACGGCACGACGATCTCGACCTCGAAGCCCTCGGAGTTCTCCAGGTAGAGCGCGGTGCTGTCCGGGCCCCCGGCGTGCGGATACCGGTCGGCGAACAGCTGTCTCCAGCCGTGGGCGGGGGCATCGTCGCGGAGACGGTCCAGCAGTGCGCGGCTCGCCACGGCGAGCGCCAGATGGTTGAGGCCGGCGTTCATCCGGTCGAGGCCACCGGAGACCGCCGGCGACTCCTCCAGCACGACGTACTCCCCCGTCGCGGCACGCCACATCATCCCGGACTCCCATCCCGCGACCGGCTCCGGCCGCCACCCGAGGGCCGTCAACAACCAGTCGAACTCTGGACCGCTGACGGCCAGGCTCGTGGTCCACAGCTCGACATGATGAATCGCGGGGCGCATACCGATACCCTACCGAGCCCCCGCCACCCACCCCCGGAAAGGTAAGGTGCCCTCAGCCGGGTCCGCCGGGAGCACCGTCGGGGGCCTCGGCCTCCACGGCTGGCCCGCCCAGCCGGCCCGGCACGCGCGGGTGCCGCCTGCACGCGCTGGCCAACTACTGGAAGCTCATGCGACGGATGCTGCGCCACCACAGGTAGCCGCCCAGCGCCCCCGTGATTGCGAGCAGCAGGGCCAGCGCGGCGTCGGGGGAGTAGCTGCTCGGCGTCATGGTGCCGAAGCTGTTGATGTTCAGCGCCCCGTCGCCGGGCCGCCACCCGAAGAAGTCCGACGCGAGACCGCCGGGGGTGTATCTGGTGAGCAGAGGCAGCGTTCGGATGATCACCGGGCTGCCGAGATAGGCGAACGCCAGCAGGAAAGCGAAGCCGCGTTGCGTGACCACCAGCCCCAGCAGCGCGCCCAGGGTGGCCGCCACCGCGCTCAGCAGCAGCGCCCTGCCGTAGTACCCGAATGCCTCCGCCCCGACGGGTTCCCCCAGCCCGCCCACCGCGCCCACCACGGCACCGGCCGCCCCGGCGCCGATGGACAGCGCGGTCACCACGGCCGCCCCCAGCAAGACGCTGGAGGCGACGATGCCGGCCACCGTGCGGTTGGCTCCCCGGTAGGCGCACATCAGGCTGAAGTGCCCCAGTTCGCCGAAAGAGCGCGCGTACAGCGCGGCAAAGGCACTCACCAGGCCCAGAGCCAGCCAGGAGGCCCCGGCGATCGAACCGGAGAGCCAGCCGCCGCTGAACGAAAAGGCGTAGCGCGTGGCGGCCGTCGTCGTCTCCAGCTGCCCAAGCGCATTCTGACAGAACTCGTCCACGGCCCCCAGGCAGAACTCCAGGCGTGCGGTCTCCTGCAGCAGCAGGTAGTGGTCGGCCACCGGCAGGAGCGCCCCCACCGTCGCGAACATCGTCAGCAAAGCCACCGCCGCGACGGGCGAAACCCGCTGCCACAGGGCAGACGCCAGGGCCACCGTTAGCCGACCTTCCGCTGGGTGGCCAGGTAGGCCCCGACGCTGAGCCCCGCCACCACCAGCAGCAGCACGAGGAGGGAAATCCCTGACCCGACGCCGAAGTAGTTGGGCGCCCACATGTAGTCCGTGGTGGGCGTCACATCTTCCCTGGGTTCCAGCCCGAGGCTGTCCGCCAGGTAGAAGCCGGGGCTGAGGTAGCGCACCACCGGGATGATGCCGCTGACCGCCACGACGATGATCGCGCCGGGCACCACGTAGAAGGCCTTGCCCGCGTCGCTGAAGAAGTGCAGCGCCGAACTGATGCCCACGGCCACCGCAGCGACCGCAGCAACACCGGTCGCCAGCGGCAGCAGGAAGGGTTCGGAGTGTGCCACGTGTACCGGGGTCGAGGTGAGCAGCCAAGCATTTCCGCCGACGAGCCAACCCAGCGTGCAAGTGAGCCACACCCCGACGGCGCACACGAGCGCCACCACAGTGTTGCCGAGGAAGAGGGACCGGCTGCCCACGTAGACCTTCATCAGCGGCTGCGGCCGCCGCTTCACCGCGCCGACGACGACCGGCGCCAGCAGCACCAGGAGGGCCAGCATGCCCAGCACCGTCGCGGCGAGCCGAGCCCCGGAGACCAGGGCGCGCGGCGACGAGAAGGTGTCCTTCGTGCGTGCCGCGCCGCGAACCGGGTCAAGTATCGGGTCTCCCCAGGTGCCATCCAGCTGGGCGCTCTCCAGGGTGTTGAGGTGCGCCTGGCAGGCATCGAAGGTGAAACCTTCGGCATAGAAATTGCACGGCCCGGAGAGGTCGGCGCCGCGCGAGGCTTCGAGTTCTCCAGCGGTGACCCGCACCTGGCTGGTGACGGCTATCCCGTTCGCCACCCCCATGAAGGTGGCCACCGCGAACAGCACGGCGAACACCGCGACGGCGTAGCGTCGAAGCGCGAACAGCTGCGCCCTGACCACCTCAGCTACCGCGCCGCGCATGCTTCACCGCCTCGCCCCACAGCTTGGTCAGCGCGCCCTGCGCCGGGCACACATCCACCACCCGCACCGCGAGCTGCTCGGCACGCGCCAGGAAAGCGCTCAGCTCGTCGTTGTCCACCGCGACGTAGCGCTCGCCCGCCGTTTCCACCACCTCGTAGCCGGCGGCGACCAGTCCGTCGCCGGGGCCCTCGACCAGCACCTTGGTCAGGTTGGGTGGCAGCACGTCGCGAGCCTCCGCCACAAGTTCACCCTTGTTGAAGATGAAAACGTCGCGTGCGAGGTACTGGATGTCGTCGAGCAGATGGGTGGAGACGACGGCCGAAGCCCCGTTCTTTTCGACGTAGTCCTTGATCAGGTCCTGCAAGCTGGCGGCCTGGTCCGGGTCGAGGCCGTTGAACGGCTCGTCGAGGATCAGCAATTTGGGCCTGGTCACCAGGGCCGACGCCACTGCCACCCGCTGTCCGGTGCCCTGGGAGAGTTTCGCGCAGCGCACCTTCGCGTAGTCGCCGAGATCCAGCATCTCGATCAGCTCCGGGACCCGAGCCACGTCGACTCCTCGCAGCTTGCACCAGAACGCGAGCTCGTCGGTGACCGTCAGCCACGGGTGCAGCGCGGGCTGGTTCAGCGTCACCCCAATCTCGCTGCCGTCCGGCACCCGAACGGTTCCGCTCATCGGTCGAAGCAGGCCGCAGAAGAGCCGGAACAGCGTGGTCTTCCCCACACCGTTCGGGCCCAGCAGCGCGCTCACCACGCCGCCCCGCACCGAAAGCGAAACATCCCGGAAGATGATGCTTTCGGGCGAATAACCGACCGTTACGCCGGACAGTTCAATGATCGCGGGCGCCCCCCCACACGCACAGTTTCCCTCGGCCACGTTCCTCCTTGAGCGTTTGCTGACGTGGGCCGAATCTTAGCAGGAACCCCGGGAGGCGCCGCCGCGCCGCGGCCGATGGGCGCCCGCCCGCCCGACACGGCCGCGCGTCGCTGCTGTCGCTGCGCGGTCGCGGTGCGACGATGGTGGGATGCAACTCACGAGCAAGGCCAGGCTGGGTGACCTCTACGACCACCCGGTCGGGCGCGACGCCATCAACAAGATCCTCCTCGACCTGCGCAAACCCCGCTGGCTGGTCGACAACCCTGTCGTGCGCCGCCTCCCGTGCTCCGCGCTCGCGTGGCTGGAGCGGCGCCTCGCGGGCACCGGGGTGCTGCCCGCGCTGCTCGGGCTGCTCAACACCATTGACGAGCGGCCCTCCGACGGACCCGGCCCGGGCGAGCATCCCTGGTGGCGCTCTGCGGTGTTCTACCAGATCTATCCCCGCTCCTTCCTCGACAGCGACGGCGACGGCATCGGCGATATTCGCGGCATCATTCAGCGGATCGACTACCTGCACGACCTGGGAATTGACTGCCTCTGGCTCTCCCCGATCTTCGCCTCCCCCAACGAGGATATGGGCTACGACGTGTCCGACTACCGCGCGGTGATGGACGAGATGGGCACCCTCGCCGACGTCGATGAGCTGATCGCCGCCTGCCACGAGCGCGGAATGCGCATAATCCTCGACCTCGTCGCCAACCACACCTCCGCCGAACACGAGTGGTTCAAGCAGGCCGCGGCAGACCCGTCGGGCCCCTACGGCGACTACTACGTCTTCCGCGACGGCACGCCGGACACCCCGCCAAACAACTGGGTCTCCTACTTCTCCGGCCCCGCCTGGCGCTGGTTGCCGGGCCCGCGCAAGTGGGCGCTCAGGCTGTTCGCCCCCGGCCAGCCCGACCTCAACTGGGAGAACGCCGCCGTCCGACGCGAAATCGCCGACGTGGTGCAGTGGTGGCTGGCGCGCGGCATCGACGGCTTCCGGCTCGACGTGATCAACTTCATCTCCAAGCGGCCCGGGCTGGCCGACGGCGATCCGACGATCGGCGCGCTGTCGGGCTACCCCGGCATCGAACACTACTTCCACGGGCCCCGGCTGCACGAGTTCCTGCGAGAGCTGCGCCGCGACGGCTTCACCCGCCCCGGTGATGGCTGGGCCCCGGCACCAGGGCGCGACCCCGTCGGCGTCATGATCGGCGAAACCCCGGGCGTCGGCGTGCAGAGCGCGCGACTCCTCACCGGCTGGGACCGCGCCGAGCTGGACCTCACCTTCCTGTTCGATCACCTGAACTCGCCCGGCCGCACTCGCTGGACTGAAACCAGCTTTGATCTGGAAGCATTGAAACAGCATTACGTGAACTACCACCGGGCGATAACCGGTAACGACTGGATCGCAGTGTTTTGGGAGAACCACGACAACCCGCGCATGACGTCCAAGGTTGATGGCCGCGACGAGGCGCGCACCCCCGTCGCAAAACTCCTGGCCACGCTGCTGCTCACCATGCGCGGCACCCCGTTCATCTTCCAGGGCCAGGAGTTGGGGGCCGCCAACCAGGACTTCCGCTCCCGCGACGACTTCCGCGACATCGAGACCCTGAACCGGTGGAGCGAGCTGGAAGCGGCCGGGGAGGATCCGTTCGCCGGGGTTATCACGGGCAGCCGCGACCACGCGCGCACTCCGATGCGCTGGGACGACACCCCGACGCACGGCTTCACCACCGGGCAGCCCTGGATCGGCTTCTATGAGGAGTCGAGCGGCTACACCGTCGCCGAGCAGGCCGCCGACGAAGACTCGGTGCTCAGCTACTACCGGCAGCTGATCCGGCTGCGCAGGCAACACCCGGCGCTCACGGTGGGCGAGATCGAGTTCCTCGACGTGCGGCTCAGGCATTATTTCGGTTATCTGCGCCGTCTCGGCGACGAGACCTTCCTCGTCGAGTTGAATCTGTCCGACAGGCCGCTGAGCCGGCCGAAACGGGCGCTGACCTGCGCGGTCCTCGCGGGCACCTGTGAGCGGCGCGGCCCGACGATGGCCCCCTACGAGGCGACGGTCAGCCGCGTGGTTCCCGCCAGGAAGGCGAATTAGGTAAAAACGCCCTCCCAGGCAATAGACTGCTCCGCAATGAAGCAAGGATGCTTGATCGTCGCACTTGGTACCCCGGACGCGCCCACCCCGGAGCGCATCCGGGAGTTTTTGCGCAGCTTCCTCTCCGACAGGTGGGTGGTGGACTTCCCGCGCTTCCTCTGGAAGCCGATCCTGCACGGCATCGTGCTACGGGTGCGGCCCAAAAAGGTGGCCCCCCTGTACCGGCACATCTGGCTGGAGGATGGTTCCCCGCTGGAGGTGTACACCCGCGCGCAGCGCGACCTGCTCGCCGCGGCCCTGCCCGACATCGAAGTGCGCCACGCGATGAGCTACACCTCCCCGAGCGTCGCGGAGGCGGTGGCCGGCTGGGATGTCGACCACATCACGGTGATCCCGATGTACCCGCACTACGCGCCCTCCACCACCAACACCATCATCGAGCAGGTCGATGCAGCTGCCGAGAACGCCCGCTGGCGGCACAAGCTGGTGCGCTCCTGGGGCACGGCGGAGGGCTTCATCGGCTGGTACCGCTCACGGTTGCGCGACGAGCTGACCGCCGAGGACGTGGACCGGGTGGTCTTCTCGTATCACGGGGTGCCGCAGCGCAAGGTGCACGGCCCCGACGAGTACCGCGCCCAGTGCCTGGCCACCACCGAGGCCATCATGGCGGGCTTCGACATCCCCCACGAGGTGTCCTTCCAGTCGAAGTTTGGGCCCGGCGCGTGGCTCTCCCCCGCGACGGTGGACCGCATGTCTCAGCTGCCCGGCGAGGGGGTGAAGCGGCTGCTGCTACTCACCCCGGGGTTCGTCGCCGACTGCATCGAGACCCTGGACGAGCTGGATCTGCTGAACCGCGACACGTTCCTGGCCGCGGGCGGGGAGTCCTTCCGACGGCTGGCCCCGCTAAACGACCACCCGGAGGTGGGCGCGGTGCTGGCCGAGGTGTTCCGCACCGCCTGACCCACGTCGACGAGGTGACCGCTGGGCGACGACGGGCGCCCTGATCGTCGGCGACCAACCGGCCCCGTGGCCGACCGAACGACCCCCTTTGGCGGCAGCCCGGACAGGAACACAGACCTCCCTTTATGGCGCTACCTACGGACAAAATAGGCCCAAGTTGTAGAATCTGGGCATGGAGCGGCGCTATGAACAGCAAAATCCCTGGCTGACGTTCCAGCACAAGGTGGAGCTGAACCAGTTGTGGGCGCACATGGGTGAGGCACATTCGAAGTGTCAGCACCTGTTCGGCACCCCGCTGCAGCCGGGCCTAGCCGATCGGCTGGCGAGCGTCTACCTGCGCAAGGGCGCGCTGGCCACAACGGCCATCGAGGGCAACACCCTGAGCGAAGAACAACTCGACGACGTACTCGATCGGGGTCGTAGTCTTCCCCGCTCACAGGCATACCTTCAGCAGGAGGTGGAGAACGTCCTGCGCGCCCTGATGGTGCTCGACGGCACCACTCTGGCTGAACCGTTCCGCCTCACGCCTGAGTGGTTGCAGGAGCAGAACCGGCTCATCCTCGACGGGCTTGAGCTGGAGGAGCACGCGGCACCGGGTCGGTACACCGAAACTCAGACCGTCGTCGGGGCCTACCGGAGCGCGCCGCCTGAGGACGTGCCGTACCTCATTGACCGGCTGTGCGAGTGGATCAACGACGCCTTCCTCGTCCAGGCGGCCAAGCCGGACACCGCTGACGACCTACGTTTCTACCTGGCGTTCCTGGCGGCCACGTTCACACATCTGTACATCGCCTGGATTCATCCGTTCGGCGACGGCAACGGCCGCACCGCGAGACTCGCGCAGGTGGCCATCCTGAGTCGTTCCGGTGCGGTCCCGTGGGTGTCAGCCAACCTGCTGTCCGACTTCTACAACCGTACTCGTCAGCACTACTACGCTCGCCTGGATGCCGCCTCGAAGCGCGGCGAAGTGGACGAGTTCCTGCTCTACAGCGCGGCCGGTTTCGTCGACATGCTGCGAGAGCAGATCGGCGACGTGCAGACCGTCCAGCGACGGACGGCGTGGGTGAACTACGTTCACGAGACCATGCGCGGGGAGCCATCGGGCAAGACGAAGGACCGCCGCCGCGAGCTGGCTCTCGCGCTGCCAGAGGAGCCCACGCCGCGGGCCCTCCTGCCCCGCCTGAACGTCGACCTGGCGGCGGCCTACGCGTCCTCGGAACGCATGCTGAGCCGTGACCTGAAGCGGCTGCTCGATCTCGGCCTAGTGCGGAAGTTGGAGCGGGGTCAGTGGGCCGCCAACATTCGGACCATTGACGCGTTCAAGCCCATCCTGCCCGCGGGCTGAGAGATCAGCGACCCGGTCCGCGAGTCATGGATCGGCGCCGCCGCACCGACCGCAAGGCGTGCGGCGACGCCGGGGCGGGGAAAGCGCCGACCGGCGAGGCGTTGCGCCCGCCGCTGGCGGGCGTCGGGCTACTCGGCTGCCGCGGCCGCGTCGGCCGGCTTCGGGTCGCGGATGGGGATGAGCACCAGCAGACCTAGCAGCAGCACGAGGACGATGCCGAGGATGCCCGCGTACTGCGCGGACTCCTTGTCCAAGCCCGTGCGCCACACGGCGACGGAGATCGAGACGGCCCACGCCGTCGAGGACAGGAAGCTGATGGCGCGACCGGTGGTGGCGTAGAGCCCAAACACCTCCCCCGACTGCCCGGCGGGCACCAGCCGCGCCAGGAAGGAGCGCGACGCCGCCTGCGCCGGCCCAACGAACATGGTGAGCACCAGGCCGAGCACCCAGAAGACCGTCTTGCCCTGCGCGTGCATCAGGTAGATGGCAAAGCCTGCCAGGATCATCGCGATCAGCGACGCCATGATCACCCGCTTGGGGCCGAAGCGGTCGTCGAGGATGCCGAATACTGCGGTGGATATTCCGGCGACGATGTTGGCCACCACGCCGAAGATCACCACCTCGCCGAAGGTGAACCCGAAGGTGCCGCCCGCGAGGATGGCGCCGAAGGTGAACACCCCAGCCAGGCCGTCGCGGAAGATGGCGGAAGCGATCAGGAAGTAGAGAGTTTGGCGGGAGGTGCGCCACAGATCCTGGATGGAGCGGAACAGCTCCCGGTAGGAGCCGAGCGGGCCGACGCGGCTCACCTTGGGCCGGGGCTTGCGGTCGCGGATGAACAGGAAGATCGGGATGGAGAACGCCACGGTCCAGACTCCGCAGAGGATCATCGAGATTCGGATCTCGTCCGGGCCGAGGTCGGTGCCGAACAGCGCAACGATGAGCAACATGATGATGATGCCGCCCAGGTAGCCCATGCCCCAGCCGAGCCCGGAAACGCGCCCGACATTATCCGGTGTGGACACCTGGTCGATGGCGGCGTAGTAGTTCACGTTGGCTATCTCTGCGACGACGTTGCCCACGCCGAGCAGCGCGACACCGAGCCAGAAATAGCCAGGGTCGGGCGCGACGAGGTACAGCGACGCGGAGATGACGGCCAGCAGCATCGTCGTGATGAGCAGGTTGCGCATCCTTCGCCCGGAGCGGTCGGAGCCCTGCCCCAGGACGGGAGCGAGCAGCGCGATGATCACGCCGACACCCGCCATCGCCCACCCGTAGTTGATCGACAGCTGGTCCTTGTCGCCGAAGGCCTTGCTGGTGATGTAGACGCCGAAGACGAAGGTGGTGATCACTGTTGCGAAGGGCTGCGTTGCCCAGTCCCACATCGCCCAGGAGATGACCTTGCTCCAGCGCGCCGCCCTGGCCCGGAGGGCCTCACCCGGCCGGTGCTGACCGTTTGCTCGTTTCGCCACGGTCCAACGCTAGCCAATCGAGGCCCCGCATGGCGGGTTGCGTCCGTAGATCTCGCCCGCGAGCCCCTTCTACCGTTGAGGGGTCCACCGCGTCGGCCCTTGAAGGTGAACCCGTGACGGATCTAGCATGAGTAAAACGGTTTAGCCGGCATCTGGTTTATCGGACCGAGGGGGATGGAACATGCTAGTCAGTGAGCTGTTTGGGTTTAAGGCAGGTGAGTTCGAACGCCTGTCCCAGGCCTACACCAGTTCCGCCCAAGACCTGACTGAACAGGCAGACACAATCTATGGCCGCGACTCTGAGAAGCTGTCCAGCAACTGGAAGGACAAGTACGCGAGCAAGGCGCGAGACGAGATGGAGCGGGAAGCCCGCTCCTGCGAGATCCTCGCGATGAAGCTGCGTGGGGCTGTGTCCATTCTCGACGGGTTTGTTGCGGCTATGCAGACGCAACGACGCGAGTTGGAGTTGGCCGTCATCCAAGCAGAGGCTCACTCCTACTACGTCAATGATGATGGCCAGGTAAGAGCCCATGATCCGACGAAACAGTCCGAAGCCGATGCCTACACCCCTGTCATCCAGGGAATCCTGAGTGACGCGTCCGCCATCGATAGCGAGGCGACGAAACTGCTTGGGGAGCTTGAGCAACACGCGCTAGACGTGGACAAGGACGGAGACGTTGACGAGGACGACGTGAACACGATGCGTGACGAAGTGCTAGACGGCACTGCTCAGGCGACGTTGGATCTGATGAGACAGTCCATGCCAACCGACGCTTCCGCAGAGGAGCAGCGGGAGTGGTGGGAGGGCCTCACCGACGAACAGCGGCAGCAGTTCATGCTGGCTCTGCCTCTCGAGGTATACGGCATGGAGGGTGTGCCTGAGGAGGTCAAACGGGAGTTGGAGGGCGACGACGGCTACAACCGCATGACGATGCTGCAATTCGCGCTCGACAACGCCAATAACCGGGACATGGATATCTTCGACAGCAACTGTGCCCATTTCGTTTCGTCGGCTCTTGAGGCTGCCGGCATGAAACCCAAGGGATGGGTCACCCTCCAAGACGACGCCTGGGGGCACAACGAGTTTTCCCAATGGGACACCTCTTGGCGAGATTTCGGTCCCTCTCATACCTATAGTTGGGTGAACGCGGAGGCGAACCAGAACTTCTTCCTGAACAACGGTGGAGAAAGAGTCGACCGATCGGATGTTCGCCCAGGCGACATCATCTACTGGGAACAGGCCGGCGACCACCCCACCCTCGCGGAGGGAGAAACCAGTCACGCCGCGATTGTCACAGGCGTCACTCCCAGCGGTGACATCCTGTACACGCAGCACACCGACTCCCGGGACAACGTGTCGCTCAACGGCCGCCTGCCGCACACCAACGTCACCAAGGGGGACCAGAATATCGTGATAGTTCGACCGAGGGAGACCTGGTGAGCACTGCAAACATCGACATCAATTACGGAGCAATCTCCGGGCTTTCCGTGGATGTTTCCGAAGTTTCCGGCGACTTGGCTAAGTCGGCCACCAAGGTCTCCTCCGTGAGCGTCTCATCTTCAGGATTTCAGATGACCGACGGCTGCAATAGCTTCTCGGGCACCGTGGCACAGCAAATCAACGACGTCTCCTCCGAGGTCTCGAACACCGCGGACAAGCTCTCGCAAACCGCCAACTCCGTTTCTCAGATGGAGCAGGAAGCGGCGGAGTCCATTGAGAAGTTCTTCTCTTCGCTGGGAGGGGCAGATAGCTGACTGAGTCCCTGGTGTTTCCTTTCACTCGGGCGTAACCGACCACGCCACCGTGGCTCAGTTGCAGCGATTGGGTTAAGCGCCGGAGCAGCGCACTCTGACTGGGAAGACCTCGCACGACCGGTGTCGCGCGCTTGCCCGAATCGTCAAGGTTCCGCGCCGGGGCACACTCCGGGCTCACCGCGGAGCAAGGGACACATTTCGGCTGAGGAGAGCCAGTGCCCGGCGGCCGCCTCTGCACTGGATGTGCGGAGCGAGATATTGAATGTATCTTCCACCCGATCCGACGCGGCACGGCCCCTGCGTGACTATCGAGACAGGTCCAAGCCGATCGCGACCCCGCATCACGGGTCGCGTCCGCAGATCTCGCCCGCGAACCTCTTCCACCCCCTAGGGGTCCACCGCGTCGGCCCTTGAAGGTGAACCCGTGACGGATTTAGCATCGAAGATGCTAACACATCTGGCGCTACGAAGACCAACGAGAGGATGCGAGATGCTGGTCAGCGAACTTGAAAGTATCAATATCAGTCAGTTCGACCAACTGTCTCAGAGCCACGTCCGGACTGCGAAGAGCCTCGTTGAGCAGTCGGAAGAGATATATGACAGATCGGGGGGTGCCCTGGCCGACAACTGGAAAGACAAGTACGCGGCGGGGGCGCGGGACGAGTTGGAGCGCGAGGCCCGCTCGTGCGAGATCCTCGCGATGGAAGCCAGAGGATCGGTTTCCGTGCTGGACGGCTTCACCGCCGCCATGCGGACCCAGCAGCGGGAGTTGCAACTGACCGTGGCGGAGGCACGGGCGCGCGCCTTCCACGTGAACGACGACGGCACGGTGCGCGCCTACGACCCAACCAAGCAGGCGGAGGCCGACACGTTCACCCCACTGATCCGAACCATCTTGGCCGACGCGGCGCGCATCGACCAGGAGGCGGCAGCACAGCTGAAGCAGCTCGACCAACACGGCGTTGACGTGGACAAGGACGGCGATGTCGACGGGGATGACGTGAACAAAATGCGTAACGAGGTGTTGGACGCCCCGGCCCAGGCCTCTCTCGACCTGATGAAGCAATCCATGCCGCTCAACGCCTCCAAGGAGGAGCAGCACAAGTGGTGGACGAGCCTCACCGAGGAGCAGCGGGAGCAGTTCAAGCGGGCGCTGCCACTCGAGGTGTACAACATGGCCGGCGTGCCCGACGACGTGAAGCGTGATCTCGCGGGCAGCGACGGCTACAACCGCATGAAACTGGTGCAGTACGCTCTGGATAACGCCTACAACAAAGATCTGGACTACTTTGACAACAACTGCACCCACTTCGTTTCCTCGGCCCTTGAAGCCGCCGGCCTGGATTCCAAGGGGTGGCTCACGATCCAGGAAGACGCTTGGGGGCATAACCTGATTTCGCAGTTTGACACCCCAATGCGGACTTGGGGACCCTCGCACACCGACAGTTGGGTGAACGCGGAAGCCAGCCAGAATTTCTTCACCAGGAACGGGGCCGAGGTGGTCGCGCCGGGCAATGTGCGCCCGGGCGACATCATCTACTGGGAGCAGGACGGCCACAACCCCGAGATCGACAAGGGGATGTCCCACCACGCGGCAATCGTCACCGCCGTGACACCCAACGGGGACATCCTCTACACGCAGCACACCAGCTCCCAGGACAACGTGTCGCTCAACGCGCGCCAGCCGTACAACAACATCCGCGAGGGCGACCAAAAAATCGTTATTCTTCGGCCTAAGGAGACCTGGTGAGCACCGCAAACATCGACATGAACTACGGGGGCGTCGCCGCCCTCTCCTCCAAGGTTTCCGGCATCGCTGAGGACTTGGGGCGCACGGCCTCCGAAGCCGCTAAGACTTCCGTATCGTCTCAGGGATTCGCGACGACGGCGGCGTGCAACGAGTTTTCGGCCACCCTGGCGCGGCAGATTCGTCAGGTTGCTACGTGCGTAGACCAAACCGGCGAGAAGCTCGCGGAGACGGCCCAGTCACTGGCGCAGATGGAGGCGGACGCGCAAGGGGCGGTCAACCGCTACTTTGGCGGCGAGACTCGGGCGCTTGTCGAGTGATGAGGTACAGGTGGTTGGCCCCGACCCTGTCGGCGCTCTCGCTCGTCGGGGCTGTCGTGCTGGTGCTCGTCGCCAGTTCGGGCGCGAACGCTACCGTCAGGCAGCGCGCTCAGGCCTGTGACCTGAGCCTCGTCGCGCCGATCTGGGTTCACGTCGCGGGCTGGGCCTCCGCTGCGCTGGCTGTGCTCGGAATTGGGCTGGCCATCTGGCTGGTGGCTACCCGGCGCACCGTGGCCGCGGTCGTCCTGGCGCTGAGCCTGCTGCTGCCCGCCTCGGTGTGGGGCCTCGGCGCGTACTCCCTTCTCAGGGACGTGCCGTCGAAGACGGGGACGAACTGCTCAGGCTGATCCAGCCGCCGCCGCCCGGCCGGGCACGTCGGGCGGCGGTGGCTGGCCTCGCCAGAGCTTCCGCTCTTTTCCGCACCCTGAGTTGCGGTTAATATCTAGCTACGACATCCATGACGGCGCCGCCGTAGCCGCCGCAACCCAAGGAAGGGACACACATGACCAAAGCGGTCCTAAAGATCAACGATGTAGAGGTGGAACTGCCGGTGGTGGAGGCGACCGACGGAAGTAGCGGCCTCAACATCGCGAAAGTGCTGGCTGAGACTGGTTACACCACCCTCGACACTGGATTCGTGAACACCTCCTCCTGCCAGTCCGCGATCACCTACATCGACGGCGGCAAGGGCATTCTTCGTTACCGTGGCTACCCGATCGAGCAGTTGGCGGAGAAGGCTTCCTTCCTTGAGGTGTCCTACCTTCTGCTCCACGGTGAACTGCCGACGCAGCAGCAGCTCGACGACTTCTCGGCCAAAGTCACAAATCGGATGATGCTCGACGAGCGGCTGCGCGAGCTGTTCCGTTCCTTCCCGCGCGGCGGCCACCCAATGATGGTGCTCTCCGCGGGCATCATGGCCCTCGGCGCCTACAACCGCCAATACCTGGACCCGCACGACCCGGAGCACGTCGAGGAGGCGTCGCTGCGTCTGATTGGTTCGATGCCCGCGCTCGCCGCGTCGGCCTACAAGTCGAGCGTGGGCGAACCCTTCCTGTACCCGAAGCGGGGCCTGAGCTATGTCGAGAACTACCTGCGCCTGTCGTTCGGCACCCCGATGGAGGAATACGAGATCTCCGACGCCGCCGTGCGCGCGTTCGAGACGCTGTTCATCCTGCACGCGGATCACGAGCAGAACTGCTCCACCTCCACGGTGCGCATGGTGGGCTCGTCGGACGCCAACCTCTACGCTTCCGTGTCCGCTGGCGTCAACGCGCTGTCCGGTCCGCTGCACGGCGGAGCCAACCAGGCGGTGCTGGAGATGCTGCGCGAGATCCGCGAGCACGGCATGGACATCAAGGACTTCGTCAGCAAGGTGAAGGACAAGCAGTCCGGCGTGCGCCTCATGGGCTTCGGCCACCGGGTGTACAAAAACTACGATCCGCGCGCGAAGATCATCAAGGGCCACGCCGACCGACTGCTGCGCGACTCCGGCAAGAACAATGCGCTGCTGGACATGGCGTTGGAGCTGGAGGCGACCGCGCTGAACGATGAGTACTTCATCGCACGGAAGCTGTACCCGAACGTCGACTTCTACACCGGCCTCATCTACGAGGCCATGGGCTTCCCGGCAACGCACTTCACCGCGCTGTTCGCCCTCGGCCGGCTCCCCGGCTGGATCGCCCAGTGGCAGGAGGAGCACAAGGATCCGGCACGCAAGATTGGCCGCCCACGCCAGGTGTATGTGGGCGCCACCGAGCGCGACTACGTGCCCATCGCTGAACGCTGACTCCCAGCCCCGGGGCCTGCCGCTGGCGGGCCCCGGACGCTTTTCCGGGCTCGGGACGTCTGACCTCCACACGGATGTGCTGACCGGACGGCTTGGTTGACTACCCACGACCCGGGGCATTAGCACAAGGAGGATTTACCGGCCCTGAACCGTTTCGGCCGAGACCACCCGACGACGCTGGCCCGGCGACCGCTGGGCGGCCCGGCCGAGCGGGCCGGTATCTCCTGAGATGATGGGGGCCATGAGGATACTGGTCACCGGCGCGTCGGGTTTCCTCGGCGGGCGCGTCGCTCAACTGCTCGCCGAGAAACACGAGGTGGTGGCCTCCGGGCGCACGTTCTCCCAGCGGCGCCACCTCGCGCTCACAGGGCTGGGCGTCGAGATCCTGCCGGCCGACCTCACCCGCCCCGACGAACTGGCCCGCCTGCTGCGCGGAGTCGACGCGGTGGTTCACTGCGCTGCGCTCTCCACCCTGTGGGGCCGCTGGGCGGACCTCAAACGAACCAACATCGACACCTCCCGCCGCCTAGCCGAGGCCTGCGCCGCCCGCGGCACCCGACTGGTGCACATCAGCTCCCCCAGCATCTACAACCGCGCCGTGCACGAAGACCCCAGCTGGGGAACCCCCGCCCGGCCGGTGCCGGAGACCCTGCCCGTCGGACCGCGCTTCGACAGCGCCTACGCGAGAAGCAAGTGGCTGTCCGAACGCGCCGTCCTCGACGCGCACCCCGACGCCTGCTGCCTTCGCCCACGCGGCATCTACGGCCCCGGGGACTCGGCAATCATGCCGCGCATCGTCGCCGCGCTACGCGCGGGCAGGCTGCCCCGGCTCGTGCCGGGCGACGTGCTGACCGACCTGACCCACGTCGACAATGCCGCCCATGCCGCCCGGCTGGCCGTGGAAAGCACGGTCACCGGACCCGTCAACATCGCCGACGGCGACCCGATCGCCATCTGGGCCAGCATCAATCAGGTGGCGGACGCCTTGGGCGTGCCCCGCCCCAGCCGACGCGTGCCCGCGCCACTCGTCGAAGCCGCGGCGTCCGCAGCCGAGCTCCTCGCCCGCGGACTCGGCCGCTCGGAGCCGAAGCTCACCGCGGCAGGCATCCGCCTCCTCACCCACGGTCTGCGCCTGGACTTGACCCGCGCCCGCGACGAGCTGGGCTACCGCCCCATCAACACCGAAGGCCTGGGTTCGGTGCTCGACGACCTCGCGCCCACCACCCGATTCCCGGCCAAGAGCACATCCACGACGACGGTGCAGCTCGAACACCTGGCGGCCGGCTGGTGCGTGGCCCCGGGCGCGCTGGCGCAGCGCGGCGAAAGTTGGCGCCAACGACGTTTTCCCGCCGGGGTGACGCTCATCCGCCACCCCAAGCGCGGCCTCGTGCTCTTCGACACCGGCTACTCCCGCGCCGCCGTCGAAGCCGTTCGCCGCTGGCCCGCCTGGCTGTACGGGAAGCTGCTGCCGATCCACCTACCACCGGGCGAGGCGCTCGTCGAGCAGCTCCAGGCGCGCGGCGAGGACGCCGCATCCGTCACCGCGATCCTCTGCTCTCACCTGCACCTCGACCACCTCGCGGGGACAGCCGACTTCCCGGACGCGCCGGTCTGGCTCGACCCGGCAGAGATTTCCGCCCTCAGCCGCCACAACGGACTTGCCGCGGTGCGCCACGGCATCGTCCCCGACGTGGTGCCCGCCCGCGAACGACTCCGCCCGCTGGGCTACACCGCAGCCCCGGCCTGGCTGGCCCCCTTCACCCGGGCGATGGACTTCTTCGGCGACGGCAGCCTGTGGGTGGTGCCCTCCCCCGGCCACACCCACGGCTCGGTGAGTGTCGTGGCCCGCACCGCCACTGACAACCGCGACGGCGCCGGGCTCACCCTTATCGCCGGGGATGTCGCGTGGAGCGAGCGGGCGCTGCGTGACGGCCTCGAACCGCACTGGCTCACCCGGCGGATAGTGGCACACAGCCTCCCCGACGCGCGCCGCAGCGCCGCCGCGTGGCGACGTTGGCTCGCCCAGCACCCGAAGGCGAAGGTGGTGGTGTCGCATGACCTCCCGGCCGGCTGACCTCGCGGTGATCGCGGCGGAGGGCATCGCGGCCGCGCGTCGACGGCTCCGTACCCGCGCCGCCGTCGAACGCCGTCAGGATCGTCTCGCCCGCACGCAGATCCCCTGGCTGATCGCGCACTCCGCCTGGACGGCGCGTCGCTTCTCCGACGCGGGGCTGCCTCCCGGGCGGTGGCGGGAGCTACCGCCCGTCGAGAAACCCGACATGATGGGCAACTTCGATCAGCTCAACACGGTCGGGGCCCGGCTCGACGACGTGCTCGCCCTCGCCCGCGAGGCCGAAGCCACCCGCGACTTCACCGGACAGCTCACCACGCGAGGCGGCGAGATCACCGTCGGGCTATCCACCGGCACCTCCGGCACCCAGGGCGCGTTCATCGTCAGCCGCGCCGACCGGCTGCGCTGGGCGGGCAGCGTGCTCGCGGCCATCTTCCGCCCCTTCCCGTGGGCTCTCCAAACACCCCAGCGCGTCGCCTTCTTCCTGCGGGCCGACGGCGGGCTCTATCGCACGGCCGCCTCCCGCCGGGTGAGCATCGACTTCTACGACATCCTCCGCCCCGTCGAGGAGCTGGCGGATCGGCTGACGCGCACGTCGCCGACGGTGATCGTCGGCCCGCCCTCGGTGCTGCGCGCGGTCGCTGACGCCGGCGGTCGAGCCCGGCCGAGCCGGGTGGTCAGCGTCGCCGAGGTGCTGGAGGGGCAGACGGAGGCCTTCCTGGCCGGCTGGTTCGGCGCGCCGGTGATCCAGATCTATCAGGCGACGGAGGGTCTGCTGGGCCTGCCGTGCGCGGCCGGACAGCTGCACCTTGCCGAGGAGCATGTCCACATCGAGGCGGAACCGGTGGGCGAGGGGCTGGTGCGCCCGGTGATCACCGACCTGCGTCGCCGTGCGCAGCCCGTCGTGCGCCACCGGCTCAACGACCTGCTGAAGCTGGGCGACGGCTGCGGCTGCGGCAGCGCCACCCGGAGGATCGTGCGCATCGTCGGCCGCCAGGATGATGCGCTGCTCCTGCCGGGCGCGAACGGCGAGGTGACCATCTGGCCCGATTTCCTGCGCGCCGCGCTCAGCCGGGTGCCCGAGCTGAGGGAGTACCGGCTGATCCAAACCGGACCGGCTGCGCTCTGCGTCGAGGTGGAGCCGTGGCTCGCGGGGCTGCGCGCCACCGTGCGGGACCACGTGCTGGCGGAGTTGGACCGCCACGGTGTGCGCGGCGTCAGTCTGACCGATCGGCCGTGGCAACCGCTCCCGCCCGGCGTTAAACTCCGACGTGTTTTCCGCAACACGAACAAGGAGTGAACAATGCTGAATATGCGGGTTTTGTCCACCGGAAACGCGCTACCTGATCGGGTGGTCACCACCACCGAATTAGCGGCCCGCGCTGGGCTGGATGCCCAGCGGGTGCTGGAGGCCACCGGGGTTGCCGAGCGACGCTGGGTGGCCCCCGACGACGACCCGGTCACCTTTGGCGCCGCGGCCCTTGACCAGGCATTGGCCGCCGCGAATATGGAGATAACCGAGCTGGATGTGCTCATCCACGCCTCCGGCAGTTTTCCGCAGCCCATTCCCGACGGCTCGTCCCACCTGGCGGAGGCCGTCGGGTTCCGTGGGCGACCAGCTTTCTCGGTGCATTCCACGTGCGTCAGCGCGCTCGTCGGCATCCATCAGGCCGCGCTGCTCGTCGCCGCCGGGCAGGCGCGACGGGTGGCGGTGGTCAGCTGCGAGGTGTCCAGCCGGGGCCTGAACCTGGCCGACCCGGAGTCGTCGCTGCTCTTCGGCGACGGCGCGGCGGCGGTGATCGTCGGGGAGGCCGAGCGGCCGGATCAGGGGATCGAACGCTACGTGGCGCAGATGTGGCCCGAGGGCGGCGGGGCAACCGAGATTCGCGCCGGCGGCTACCGGCGCCCGCGCCTCGACGCGCAGTGCCCGCCGGAGGATTTCACGTTCCGAATGAATGGTCG
This sequence comes from Tessaracoccus sp. OH4464_COT-324, assembly GCF_003932855.1. Classification (GTDB taxonomy): domain Bacteria; phylum Actinomycetota; class Actinomycetes; order Propionibacteriales; family Propionibacteriaceae; genus Arachnia. The sequence goes on from NZ_RQYZ01000011.1 coordinate 43,823, forward strand.
GCGGGCGCTGATGCTGGGCCACAAGCTGGTGCCCCGCCTCCTGGAGGAGTTGCAGCCGGGGCTGTCCAGCGGCCTGGATGGCATCGATCTCGTCATCCCGCACCAGGCGAGCGCGGCCGGGATGAAGCTGCTGCAGCGCTACAACTGGCCCAGCGAACGCATCGAGTCGACGCTCGAACGCCTCGGCAATGTGATCGCGGCCAGCATCCCGCTCACTTTGCATCAGGCGCTGACCACCGGCCGGATCTCCGCGGGCCACCGGGTGCTGTTCGTCGGCACCGGAGCGGGCCTCACCACGACGGGGATGATCGTGCGATGGTGAGGCTCCGGAGGCTGGCGCTGGGCGCGGCGACGGCCATCTTCGCCGCCAGGGCCGCGACGCTGGCCCTCAACTCGGCCGTGATACCCCGCCTGCGGCCCGCGCCACGTCGCGAGGAGCGGCCGAGCGTGTCGATCCTGGTTCCGGCCCGCGACGAGGAGCACAACCTACCCGGGCTGTTGCGGGCGCTCGCCCGGCAGGGTGCCAACGAAGTGATCGTCTTCGACGACGGCCTGAACGGCGCCGGGCTGGCGGAGGCTGACAGCCTGGGTGTCCGGGTGATTTCGTCGGAGCGGCCCGAGGGCTGGATGGGGAAGAACTGGGCCTGCTGGGAACTGGCGCGGGCCGCGTCGGGCGAGATTCTGGTGTTCACCGACGCCGACACCCGCTGGGAGGCGGGCGCCCTGGACGCGATCCTGGAGCTGAAATCACGGCTGGGTGCCGATCTGTTCAGCGTGCTTCCCGGGCTGCGTGAGCTTTCGCCATCGGCGCGGCTGCTGTCGCCGCTGGTGGAGAACATCGTGCTGACGATGGCTCCCTGGCCGCTGCTCAGCTGGGACCGGCTCGGTAAGGGCAGCGCCTCCGGCGCGCTAATCGCGATCGACCGCGCCACCTACGAGGCCTGCGGCGGCCATCGGGCCTTGTCCAACCGCATTCAGGAGGACATCCTGCTGGCCCGCCTGGTGCAGTTCACCCGGGTGCGGGGCAGGCGGGGCCGGTCACGTCTGGCGCTGGGCGGCGATCTGCTGGGGGCCGTCTTCTACCGCACCTACCGCGAGTCGGTCCGGGGACTCGGTAAGTCCGTGGTGGCGACGCACGAAGGTTCCCGTGTCGCTGCTTGCCTGAGCCTGCTGGCCTTCGGGCTGACGCACACGCTGCCGTGGCTGGTACGCGGCTCCCGCTGGGTGTGGGCGCTGCGGGCGGCGAGCCTGCTGGACCGCTCCGTGGTGGCGGTGGCCGCGGGGCGCCGGGCGCCCGCCGACCTGGCGGAGGGCCTGCTGGGGCCGATTACGCCGATCCTGTCGATCCCCGGGGCCGTGGTGGGGCTGCGTCGGGAGCTCAGCTGGAAGGGCCGACGATACCCGCAGTCGGCCGCGAGGCCCGACTCACGCTGAACCGGGCGAAGCGTCCCGGCTCCGCCCGCGCTTTCGCGCCAGGCCTAGCGTGCGGCTCCGCGCAGCAGCACGTCGGTCAGCGCGTCGGCGAAGGCGTCCACGTCGGTCTCCGGGTGTGCGTCTAGGTGGGTGTGCATCGCGTTGATCACGGCCTGGTAGGCCACCGCCATCGCGTGCGCGTCCAGGTCGGGGCGCAGGGAGCCGTCGGCCTTCCCCGCCTCGAACATCTGCTGTAGCCCCAGGGTGATGGGGTCCGCGTCGGCGGGCGTGAGCACCTGGGGGGTGCCGGAGCGGCCCAGGTTGGCGATGATCTGGTCCAGCGCTCTACGGCTGCGGGCCTGGTCAATGCCCACGCGGGCGGTGAGGCGCACGGCTTCGGGCAGCGTCTCGGCCACGGGCCGGGTGAAGTCCAGCTGGCTCGTCACCGCCTCCGCGAGGGCCGCATAGGTGTCGAACACGGTCTGGCGCAGCAGCTCGTCCTTGGTGGTGAAGTGGTAGAGCACGAGCGATTTCGACACTCCCGCCCGCTCCGCTATGCGCGCCACCGAAGCCGCGCGGAAACCCTCGTCGGCGATCACGTCGATGGTGGCCGCCACGATCTGCTTGCGTCTGGCCCGCTCGATGAAGGTTTCATTCACGTACCGACCCTATCCTCAGCAGCACCCGCGGGTGTCGTCTTCCCGACAACCACGTGCCTACCCAGGTGGAGCGCACCAGCAGGTCGTAGGTCACCAGCAGCAGGGCCAGGCTGGGCAGCCAGACCGCCGCCAGCTTCACCACCATCGGCCAGGGGAGGTCGGCGACGAGCAGCTCCAGCCCCAGCAGGGGCAGCAGGTGCAGGAGGTAGATCCAGTACGAGGCGTCGGCCAGGTAGCGCACCCAGGGACGTTCCGCGTCCAGGTGGCGCACCGCGATCCCGGTGAGCGCATACACCCAGCACCAGCCGCCCACCCCGTAGAGCGCCCAGATCAGCGGATGCGGCCAGCCGTCGTGGGCCACTAGGGCGACGCTGCAGGCCACTGCCACCGCGAGGTGGGCGGGCCACTGCCTGGCGAGCCGGGCCAGCCCGTCGGGGGCGGTGGACAGTACCCAGCCCACGAGGAAGGCGCCGCCGTAGCCGACGAGCCCCGCAGGCTCCGGTGTGAGGCCGACGGGTGCCACGATCCCTTGGGTGGTGTCTTGCAGCCACATCGATGCGACGTAGGGTGCGGCGGCGAGCAGCACCCCGCCGGGCAGCAGCATGAGGTGTGCGAGCCGCTGCATGGCCGCTTCGACGGTGTGTGCGCGCCTCAGCAGCGCGACGACGCTGTGAGCCAGCAGCGCGAGCAGCACGCACTCGAACAGCACCCACAGGAACCAGAGGTGCGCGGTGGGGAATCCGCCGCCTTCGGGCGACTGCACCTCCACGCCGCGTCGGGCCGCGTCCTGCACCGCGAAGAAGGCCAGCGGCAGCACCGCGATGGGCCAGAAGGCGAACAGCGGCAGCAGCAGCCTGCGGAATCGGTCCCAGAAGTAGCCCTTCGGGCCGCGACGCCGCAGCGCCCCTCGCCCGAGGTAGCCGGCGAGCATCAGGAACAGAGCCATGCGGAACATGTGGATGGGGCCGATGGCCGCGACCGCCCAGAAGGACTCCCAGCGGTCGTTGACGAGCCACAGCTCGCCGGGCGCGAAGGGCAGCAGCCCATGCAGCACGACGCCGAGCAGGAGGGCGAAGCCACGCAGCGCGTCGAGCCCGTGCACCCGGGAGCTGCTTACCAAACCAAGATTCTTGACCATACAGTCAGTTTACTGTGCAACTGGTCAGGCCGGGAGGTTTTCCCCGAGATTTTCGAAAACCACCCACGCGCCCGGCCACCCCCACCGACGGGCCCCACACGCCGCAGCCCAGCACGACCTCCATACCAGGGCCTAGAGTCGAGGGGTGAGAAGCATCCTGCGAATCCTGTCCGACGCCCGCCAGCTCTGGCCGCTCTACCTGGGGATCGTGCTCTCCGCATTCGCAGCCACCGCAACCACGCTGCTGGCGCCGTTCCTGATCGCCCAAGCCACCGAAACCGTCGTCGCCATGACCTCCGGAGCACGCGACCCGGCGGCACCGCCGCTCGTCTGGCTGGCCATCGGCCTGCTCGCGACGATGCTCACCCACACCGTCGCGACGAACGTGGGCGGCTTCCTCGGCGACCAGATGGCCGCACGCGTGCGCCGCCTGATGTCCCACAACTACTTCGAGAAACTCCTGCGGCTACCGCAGAACTACTTCGACTCCACGCTGACCGGCACGATCATCTCGAAACTGGACCGGTCGATCACCAGCATCACGAACTTCCTGCAGTTCTTCTCCAATGCGCTGTTCACCACGGCGCTGACTGTGCTGGTCACCCTGCTCGTCGCCGGATGGCACTCGCCCTGGCTGGCACTGCTGCTCATCGTCATCTATCCCGTCTTCACCTACCTGACAACGCTCACCAGCCGACGCTGGCAGCGCTACGAGACGCTCAAGAACGAGCATCACGACATCGCCGGCGGCCGTTTCGCCGAGGTGGTGGGACAGGCGAGAGTGGTGAAAAGCTTCACCACCGAGGCGAGCGAACTGGCCCACTTCGACGAGCACTACGATGCAGCAATCCGAATCACGCGACGCCAATCCACCGCCTGGCATTGGATGGATGTGGCCCGCTGCTCCGTGCTCGACCTGGTCTTCTTCGGCATCTACCTATTGATCTTCCTGCTTACCCTAGACGGAAGCTTCACCATCGGATCGATGGTTCTTCTGATCCAGCTGATCCACATCGCCAAGCAGCCGGTCTCCTCAATGAGTTACTACGTTGACTCCATGCAGCGCGCCATCACCGGCAGCCGGGAGTACTTCCGGGTGCTCGACGAGCCCGACGAGCCGCGCAACGCCCTCGCCACCGCAGACCAACCGGAGCCGGCGTGGGCGCAGACCGGACCCGTCGTCGCATTCCGGGACGTGACCTTCGGCTACGACGATGCCCCGGTGATCCACGACTTCAGCCTCGACGTGGCCCCCGGCGAAAGAATAGCGTTCGTCGGCGAGTCCGGCGGCGGTAAATCGACGATCGTGAACCTGCTCATGCGCCTCTACCGCGCAGACTCCGGCGAGATCGAAGTGCTCGGCCAGAACGTCAACGACGTGCCGCTGGGCGCGCTGCGCTCCCAGATCGGGATGGTCTTCCAGGAAGCCAGTCTCTTCTCCGGCACCATCCGCGACAACCTCCGCTACGGCAAACCCGACGCCACCGACGACGAGCTGCGCGCCGCCGCGCGCCGCGCGAACGCGCTGAGCTTCATCCAGCGGCTGCCGGACGGCTTCGACACGGAGATCGGCGAGCGCGGCGTGAAGCTATCCGGCGGGCAGAAGCAGCGGCTCGCCGTCGCGCGGGCCCTGCTGAAGGACGCCCCCATCCTCGTCCTCGACGAGGCCACTAGTGCGCTCGACACTAAGGCGGAGCGCCAAGTACAGGCCGGACTGGAGGAGTTGATGCGCGGCCGGACGGCGCTGATCATCGCGCACCGCCTGTCGACGATCTCCTCCGTCGACCGCATCGTCACGCTGCGCGACGGCCGCATCGACGAGGTGGGCAGCCCCGCCGACCTCGCCCGGACTAACGGCATCTACGCACAACTCCTCGCCCTTCAGGCCACCGACTCCGCTGCGGGACGCAAGATCCTCAAGCGCTTCGGCCTCGTGTCCTGAAGCGAGCACCCAGCGCTCGCCGAGGCATCGGCAGCCCGGGCGCGGCCCGTCCCCGTCCGCCGGGTTAGATGCGCAATCGGCAAAAACGTCGCGCATCGCCCCTGGGACCCGTACCCGTGCGCCAGGTCGGGAGCAACCGAATTGACATGGCGCGTGACGGCTGGTGCTATGACCATGTGCGGGTAGACAAGGGACGTTCCAGGGTGCGGGCAGCCGACGTTGCTGCAGCCGCTGGCGTGTCCACCACCGCCGTGTCCCTCGTCCTCAACGGCCGCGACGCCGGAAACATCTCCGCCAAGACCCGCGCCCACGTCCTCAAAGCAGCCAAGGAGCTCGGGTACCGCCCCGACCACGTCGCGCGGAGCCTCAGGCAACGCAGCACCGCATCCATCGGCCTCGTCACGGACGGGGTCGCTTCGTCGCCCTTCGGTGGTCGCCTGCTCGCCGCCGCCACCGAGACCGCCGAAGCCATCGGCCACGTGCTCCTCGTGATGGACCTCGGCCATCGCACGGGACGCGTCGCGGATGCCATCGCCGACCTCGAACACCGCCAGGTTGACTCCATCATCTACGCCACCATGGGGTTCACCCAGCTGCTGAAGGCCCCCACCTCGCGCATCCCGCTGGTGCTGGCAAACTGCACCTCACCCGATCCCGACACCAGTTCGGTCCGCCCTGACGACGCGGGGGGCGCCGTCGCCGCGTTGCAGCACCTGGCGGATCTCGGGCACCGCGACGTCGTCATGCTAGGCGGCCACCACGAGCCGACCCTGCCGGAGGCCGAGGCAGGGAACGTGTCCGGCCCGATCCGCTGGGCGGCGTTCCGGCAGGCTGCAGCAACACGGGGCGTCGCGGCTCGCCTCCACACGCGGGGCTGGGAGATCGACGAAGGGTATGCCGCGGCCCTCGACGTGCTGGACGTGCCCCCCGATGAGCGACCCACGGCGCTGTTCGCGGTCTGCGACCGGGTCGCGACGGGGGCGCTGCTGGCCGCCACGAAACTGGGCCTCGGCGTCCCCGGTGACCTCTCCATCATCGGCTTCGACGACCAGGAGGCGCTGGCCGAGCGTCTGGTCCCGGCGCTCACCACCATCGCCCTCCCGCACGCGGCGATGGGTGAGGCGGCCGTGCGGCTGGCTCTGGACGCCCCGACCCCGGCGGAGCAGCTGGTGCTGCCCTGTCCTCTGGTGGTCCGGGACTCGACGGCCCCACCGCGCACCGAGCGCTGACTCACGGCACCGAAGCCACCACCTGCCTGATCTCCACCGCCCCCTCGTCCTCGACGGTGAGGGTCCACGGCTCGTCGTGACGCCAGGTCGCCGGGATCCCGTCGGGGCGGTACAGCTCCAGAACCGCGCCGTCAACCCACAGCTCATCCCCGGGCGCGACTGGCACCTCGCCGAGATCCGGGTGTGTCAGCCGCACCCCGTCCCCGACGACCTTCACCAACCAGCGACGATCCGCCAGCAGCGTCTCCCCTGCCCTCACATGCTTGACATCCCCCGTCAGGGCCTCTGCGGCGACCGGGTCGACGCGGCTCACCACCACCCCATCAGCCAGCCCGAGGCGACGCGGCAGCGTGAGGCATCCGGCATGATCCCGAACCGCAGGGTCCTGATCGGCCTCCCTGACCCAGCCCATGAGCAGCGGCTCACCGTCGGCGAGAGTCACCTGGGGTGCATAGAAGTCGGTGCCGTCGTCGAGGGAGTGGACGGACTCGGCGACGAACCGCAGCCCCTCCCCGTCGGGCACGAGGTCCCCAACCGCCGCGATGACCTGACCGAGCACCCCGCGGTCGTGGAGGGAGAGCACCAGCACCCACTTCTCCTGCAGGGGGAACAACTGCGGGCACTCCCAGACATCCGCCGCTCCGGCATCAGAAAGGACCGCATTCCCCGCGACGAGCACCCCGAGGTAGCGCCACGCCAGCTCGTCGGAGCGGTCGAAGAGGAGGACTGCGGGAGACCCGTCACTGAGTCCCGCGCCCAGCACCGCCAACCTGCGCCCCCCATGCTCGAATACGAACGGGTCCCGCATAATGGCGACTCCGTCGTCCCACGGGGTCGCCCCGACGACGACGGGCGGCCCCCACTGATTCAGGTCGGGGCTGCCCCAGCGCAGGCACACCGTCGACTGGCCGGAGGCATCCGCGACCCCTGAGTAGACGACGGCGGGGCGGTCGTGGCCGGGGACGTACACCCCCGACCAGCAGCCGAACGCATCCGGACCACCGGGGGTCGGGGAAAAGGCGACGGGGTGGAGCCGCCAGTGGGCGAGGTCGTCGCTGCTGGCGTGCCCCCAGGCAATCGCCGCATGGGCAGGTGCGGCCGGGTTGTGCTGGAAGAACACATGCCACGCCCCGTCGACGCGGGTCATGCCGTTGGGGTCGTTGAGCCAGCCGTGGACGGGCCGCAGGTGGTAGGAGGTGGTGGGCGCGGTCATGACACTCCTTTCAGCGGTGCGAGCCCGCGGTCAGGCCCTCGCGCAGCGTCCGCTGCCCGAAGACGAAGACGAGGAAAGCGGGGATCATCGAGATGACCACGCCTGCGAGAACCGTCGCCACTGACCCGGTCCCCATGTTGCCTTGCAGCGACACGAGCCCCAGCGGGAGGGTGAAGTTCTGCTCGCTGATGGTGAGGATGAGCGGGCGGAAGAACTCGTTCCAGTGGTAGTTGAACGCGAGGATTCCGACGATGGCCATGCCCGGAGTGGCGAGCGGCGCGTAGATCGAGGAAAAGGTCCGCCATGGGCTCGCACCATCGATCTCGGCGGCCTCCCCCAGCTCGACCGGCAGGCCCATGAAATACTGACGCATCAGGAAGGTGCCGAAAGCCGTGGGGATGGCGGGCAGGATCAGGGCCAGGAGGGTGTCGGCCAGGTTCATGCCCCGGATCAGCATGAAGACCGGGACGATGGTGACCTGCATCGGCACCATCATCGTCGCGAGGATGAGGGCGAACAAGAGGTTCTTGCCCCGGAACTCGAAGCGGGCGAACACGTATCCGGCCATCGCCGAGGACAGCATCTGTCCCACGGCGATGATGACCGTCACCAGCACCGAGTTGAGGATGAGCAGCCACATATCCACCTCCTCGAACACCGCAGGGTAGGAGGAGAGGTCGAGGCTGGTCGGGATGAACGAGCCATCTGCGGACAGGGACTCGGCCGGGGGCCGCATTGACGACAGCACGGTCCAGATCACCGGTGCCAGGGTCAGGAGGCTGGCCAGGGCCAGCACGACGTAGGTTGCGATCTTCTTCATCTCTGGCTCCTCAGCCGTAGAACACGAAGCGACGGGACAGCCGGAACTGCAGCGCAGTGACCAGCATGATGAGAATGGTCAGGATGATGCCGATGGCCGATGCCTTCCCGAACTCCAACTGCTTGAATGCGGACTCGTAGATCACCATGACGGCGGTGCGGGTGGAATCGCCCGGCCCGCCCCGGGTGAGAACGTAGGGCTGGTCAAAGATCTGCAGGGCGGAGATGATCGCCATCACCGAGGCCACCAGGGTGGTGGGGCTGACCAGCGGGAACGTGATCCGCCAGAACTGCTGCCAGCTCGTCGCTCCGTCGACCTGCCCGGCCTCGTGAACCTCCTTGGGGATCGACGCCAGCCCGCCGAGGAACAGCAGGAACGAGAACCCAAAATTCTGCCACACGTAGACCAGCACCACGACGGCCGTCGCTCCACCGGAGGAGGTCAGCCACGGCACGTCCCCGATGCCCAGCTTGTTCAGGAAATGGTTGACCAGCCCGAAGTTCTCGTTGAACAGGTAGCTCATAATGATCGACACTGAAGCGGCGGACAGGATGAGCGGGAAGAACAGCACGGAGCGGAAGAACGACTTCAGCACATTAGGCATTTTCGTGTTGACCAGCACCGCGAGCCCCAGCGCAAGCGCCAGCTGCAGCGTTACCGCGACGACGACGAAGCCGATGGTGTTCAGGAAGGAGACGCGGATCGTCGGGTCCGAGGCGATCTCTGCGAAGTTTTGGAGGCCCACGAACTGCGGGTCGGTGATGATGTCCCACTGGAAGAAGGCCAGGGCGATGGAGGCCAGGATGGGCAGGAAGGTGAACAGCCCGAGCCCGATGAGGGTGGGGGTCAGGAACAACCAGGTCAGAACCGTACGTTGCATGTCACACCTCCAGGGCGCGGGTCAGGTCCTCGTCGAGGCGCGCGAGTGCAGCGGGCAGCGCCGCAGCGGAGCCGGTGACGGCGCCGAGGACATTCTTGATGAGGGCGGTCTCGACGGCGGCCTGCTGCGGCGGGGCCGGGATCGGGGCGCAGGGGTGATTCTCCAAGGTGTCGTAGAACACTTTCCAGTGTTTGGGCCCTTTTTCGGAGTAGAGGGCCTCGTTGCACATCGATCGGCGGGTCGGGGTGGTGTTTGGGCCAGGGAATGCGAGCCGCATGCCCTCCCGCGAGGTGCAGAACTTCACCCATTCCCAGGCCTCGTCCTTGCGTTTCGAGGTCTTGAGGATGGCGTATCCGGCTGCGCCGAACTGGTGGCGTTGGCTGCGCCACTTCGGGAAGTAGCCGACGTCGTAGTCGTCGGGCTTCAGCCCGGCTTCGCTGAGTCCCTGGACCCAGAACCCGCCAGCGGGGGTCATGCCGATGGAGCCGCCGGAGAACTGGCCGACGAGTTCTCCGCCACCGCCTTGGGCGGGGCTGGTGCCGAGGCCTTCCTCGACCAGCGCCCGGACGAACTCGAACGATTCCGCGACTCTCGGATCGGTGGCGTTCGAGTGCTCCCAGAGGAAACCGCCGGAGAGCTGACCCACACGATCGGGGTAGAAGCGTTCCCACAGCCACTCGCCGCCGGGAGACTTCTGCTCGGTGAGGAAGCTTGTTTCGTTGATATAGAGCCAAGGGACGATGCCACCCCACAGGCGGTTCGTCCAGTAGAATGGCACGAAGTTGCCGACGCTGGCCTGCCTCATCCGACGAGCCACGGTGAGGAAGTCGTCATGGGTCCAGTCGTCGGGGGGATACTCCACTCCAGCACGCCTCATCGCCTGAGTATTGAAGTAGATGTTTGCGGCATTGAAGTCGATGGGCATCTGGTAGAAGGATCCCTTGTACATGAATGCCTCGATGAGGCTCGGGTGCACGTCGTCGAAGTAGTCCCGCACCTGGTCGGCATCGCGCCGGATATAGGCGTCGAGGGGTTCGGCCAGGCGCTCGGCGAACAGCTGGGCGCCCTCGGTGGCGACGACGCAGACATCTGGTGGAGTGCCTGCCGCGACCATGGTGAGGATCTTGGCGAAGAAGTCAGCCCAGTCCGTGCCCTGGATGGCCTGGAGCCGGACGGGGATGTCGGGATGATGGACGTTGAACGCCTTGACCAGCGACTGCCGGGCCTCGGCGTCCTGGTTGGTGCCTAGTATGGCGATGGACAGGGAGTCGTCATGACGTCCCGGGATGTCTGCGCCGCTGAGGCGGGGCCACTGACTGCCGATGAGCGCGAGCGTACCCACACCAACGGCTCCCGTCAGCACTCCGCGTCGGGTGATCTGAGTCATCGTTGACCTCCGGCCTAATTCGATTTAGGTAGCACCTAGTCTGCGCCCGACGTGGGCTCCAGTCAAGGGGTATGCCACAAAATCGCTGTCCGTCCGGGGAGAACCAGCCAGCCGCGCCGCCCCACCGTCGATAGCCGGGATCGCCAGCGAGGGAGGGCTCAGCGCCCGACGAGATTCAGCACCAGGATGGGCCGCCCCTCGACCAGGTGGGCCGTCGCCCACCAGTTGGGGCCACCGAATAGCTGATCCAACTTCGGCGAGGTGAGGAAAGTCGCAGACGGCAACCGTCGCTCAAGCGTCGGATGCACCACGGGCTCCGAAGGCGTATCCGCGAGTGCCCGGGCCTGAACCGCCATCTCCGGATCCAGCTGCACGACCGCATCCACCCAATAGGTCGCGCGCCCCGGGAGCCGGTCGTCGCCCAGCGTGCCGGAGGTCCAGCTCGCGCGCTCCATCCGCTCCAGCGCAGGGATCGCCTGCCGAAGTGGCCCGAGATCAATGTTCAGAGCGGAGCCACCGTTCTTCACCGGTGCGCACACGGTGATCCTTTCCATCAGCGTTGAGGATTGGGGTCGAAAGAATACTCCCCGGGTGGGTGGCCCACCGGCCAGGACAGTTCGCGGGTAACCTGACCGCGCAGATTATAGGGCTTCGCCCAGCCCAGCTCCTGGAAGCGTCCGTTGACGGCGTCGCCGCCACCCACACGCAACTCGTCCCCGCGCACGAAGCGGTACCGGTCTTCGGCATGGACCGTCACCCTCATGTTGACCATGCCATTTTCCACCTTGACGTCGGCGGAACTCCACTGCCGATACCCGCCGATGACCTTCTGCCAGTCCTCCGTCGCCGGATAGTGCGGGGTGGGGTTGTCGACTCCGGTGATGCTGAACGATGCGCCACCCTCCGCAACCATGCGATCGGCAGCCGCAGCGGTGCGCACCACCTCCGATTCGATGTTGCGCGCCAACGCCGGATCCTGGCGAGCCCCGCTCTCGTAATCGAACTGCTCCTCGCCGCCCACGTTCGCGATGAAGTGGTCGTAGTACTTCAATGTCTCGGCCGCGCCGGGCGGCACATACTGGAAGGCACGACGCTGCTCCCCGGCGGCCAGCCACCTATCCTCATCCGCCCTGGTGGGCATACGCACCCCGTATTCGTAGTCCTCGGGCCACTCGATGTCGGGGCGCTCCGGCGGACCAAACTTGAACCCGCCATAACCGTTCTGATCTTCGGAGCCGGCCTCCCCCGGAAGCGTGACCGGGGCCGCAGAGAGAGCCTGCGCAGCCTTCGCCGCGCCCAGGTTGTCGACCGCGTGCAACTCCCGCTGGGTGCGCTCCACCAGGCGGTGGATGAGCGCGCGCTGCATCACCTCGGGGGCCGGGGCGCTGAGCATCCGGCGAAGCTGAATCTCCGCCCGCGCCGCCACCGCCAGCATCGTGATCCGAGTCTGCCGGATAATCGCTGCCGCCTGCCGAGCGGCCTCGGCTGCGCGCGCCAACTCGCGGGCAAACCGTTCCAGCCTGGCCGGCGACGCAATTCCCGTGCCGAAGTACCGGGTGAAGGCATCAACCGTCGGGCCCCTGTTGTTCGCTAGTAGGCTCCCGCCTACCCCTCGAACCCCCTGCTTGACCTCGTTGACCACCTGGAGGGCCGAGTTGAGAGCCGATGCGCGCGCGGACAGCAGGTCTGCGGTCGTGGGGAGACTCACCCCGGTGAGCTGAAGTATCACACTCAAGATTGCTCCCCCATCAGTTGTTGAACCATGTGGGCGATGCGCTGGTTGACGTCCTCAATTGCCTGGTAGGAGCGTGCCGTCTCAGCCATTCTCTGGCTCTCCGACGACACGGTCTCGCTCAGCATGGGTAGCACCTCCGCGGCGCGCTCAAAAACCAGATCGCTGCCTTGCAGCGCGGCCCGATCCGTGGCCGAGGGGCCGCCGACGCCGGGGACAGCAAAGCAACCCGAGGCACCCTCCAGCCGAGCGGCAAGCTCGGCCATCACCTGGGAGGCGTTCTCCCAGGATGCGGGGTTGAACTCGACGGTCACCTTAACTCTCTTTCCCATGCTGAGTACGCCACAACACAGCGCAACTCATTACCTCGAACTGACACTACAAGACGATCAGTGCACCAACCCCGGCCAAATGGGCAGGATTTTTGCCAATCGTGTCCGTTAATCAGCTGGGCAGCCACAATCCCCCCGTAGCCTTCAGTTCCGCAAGCATGGCGTCGAGCGGGTCCACGTCGCTGGACGCCACCTCGATCCTGGGCAGCGGCGGAACGCTGGCCAGGAAGTCGTTGAGCGCTTCCTTAATGGATCGTTCAAGGGCGCGACGCTGGGTCCAGTCGATCTGCCGCCCGAATCCGATGCCGCTCACCACACCGTTTCCACCGTAGACGATCACACCGTCGCTGTGTGCGACGGGCGTCGTCGCCGCAACCGGCTGCGGCTGCTCCGCAGCCTCCCCGAACACATCCCCGATCAGCGAGTCCAGTTCCGCGAGCAGGCGATCGTCGCCGTGGGGTACCTCCACGTCGGCCATCAACGCATCGCAGTGGGTCTCCAGAGCGTTGTAGAACGCATCCATCACTGAGACGCCGAACTGGTCCTGTGCTTGCGGGGTCTCTGGCAACCGGCGGATCAACACATCCAACACCTGGCTACCGTTCACAGATACGGCGACGCTACGGGATGCATCCCAGCCTTCAGAATTGAAGACTTTTCGATTCATCTACCTGCCTCCGGTCGCCTCTGACCCACTCTAGCGGCTGACATCGCGTCAGGTGGGAGACTTCAGCGCGTGTCCCCTTCACAGCAGCAGCCCGCCACTCGTCGCGACCCAACAATACGATGACGCCGGGTCCCGCCCGGCCTTCTCGGCCGAGCGGGACCCGGGTGTTTCAGCAGGTCAGAGAACCTTGGCGTTCACCATGATCTGGCGGATCTCGTCAACGAGTTCGCCGGCGAAACCGCGCACGGGGAAAGCCATCTCGTTGGTGGCGATGACCCCCAAATGGCACATGGCGGTCTTGAACGCGCCGATGCCGGCAGCGTCTGCGGAGCGGCCGCGTGCCGCGAACACGATCTCGAAGCCAGCGCAGATTTCATCCTGCAACCTAGCCGCCTGCGCCCAGTCACCCGCCTGCGCGGCCTCCCACAGCTTCACGTACCGCGCCGGGTCGACGTTGGCGTAGCCCGGAACCATGCCGTCCGCGCCCAGCAGCAGCATCCCGTCGACGACGCACTCGTGACCCGTGAGCAGCTTCAGCGGGCTGCCTTCGGCACGGTTCAGCGCAACCAGGCGACGGAACGCGACATCGTTGCCCGACGAGTCCTTCACGCCTGCGAGCACGCCCTCCTTGCCCAGCTCCACCAGCATCTCGTGGCTGAGCTTGGCGCCGTTGAGCCGCACGGGCACGTCGTAGGCGAACAGGGGAACGTCGATGGCGGCTGCGATGCGCCTGAAGTGGTCCGCGATCTCGGTGGTGTCGTTGATCGCGTAGAACGGGCATGTGGCCACGATGGCCTGCGCTCCCGCCTCGACGATCCGCTTCGCCTGCGCGATGACGCGCGCGCTCGTGGTGTCGATGGCACCTGCGATGACCGGCACCCGTCCCGCGGACTTCGCCACGATGTGCTCCACGATCTCGACGCGCTGCTCGTCGGTGAGATAGGCCACCTCGGCCGATGATCCCAGCACGAACAGGCCGTGCATCCCCGCGGAGATCAGGCGCTCGACGACGCGGTCGAGGCTCGCGAAATCGATCTCGCCTTCGGCAGTAAAGGGGGTAACCACCGGCGGGATAACGCCAGTGAAGTCGTGCGACATTGATTTTCCTTTCAATTCAGTTGGCCCTAGATGAGCGAGGGAACCGCGCTCAGCAGCGTGCGCGTGTAGTCGTTGGCGGGGTTGGCGAAGATCTCGTCCGTGGAGTTCAACTCGACGATCTTCCCGCCGTTCATGACGGCGATCTCGTCGGAGATGTAGCGCACGGTGTTGATGTCGTGCGAGATGAACACCAGGCCCAGGCCGAGCGAGGATTTGAGATCCTGCAGCAGGTTCAGCACCTGGGCGCGCACCGACACGTCGAGGGCACTGGTGGGCTCGTCGGCGATGATGACGTCCGGGTCGAGCGCCAGGGCGCGGGCGATGGCGACACGCTGCCGCTGCCCGCCCGAGATCTGGCGGGGCAGCACGTCGAGCGCGCTCTGCGGCAGACCCACCACGTTGAGCAGATCTCGCACCCGGTCGATACGCTCCCGTTGGGAGCCGATACCGTGCACGTTGAGGGGATCCATGAGCGTGTCACGCACGATCATTCGGGGGTTGAGCGCCGTCGCCGGGTCCTGAAACACCATGGAGACCGACAAGCCCATCGCCTTCTTCACCTCGCGCGAGTTCTTCAGCGGGGCCCCTTTGAACAACACCTCGCCACCGGTGGCTTCCTGCAGGCCCACCATGACGCGCGCCGTCGTCGATTTGCCACAACCGGATTCGCCGACGATCCCCAGGGTTCTACCCTTCATCACCTTCAGGTCGACGTTGTTGACCGCGTGCACGGTGTCGGGCTTGAACAGACTGCCGGTACGCGACTTGTGGATCACGTGCACCCCGCGCAGCTCGATGACGGGCTGCTCCGGCGTCCAATCCTTGATGCTCATCGGGAGACCTCCTTGGCGAGCAGCTCCTCAAGTTCCGGGGAGATGGCGAACATGTGCTCGGGGTGGTCGCCCACCGGCTTGAGCACGGGACGGCTGGTGAGGCCGACGGTGGGGTGGGCTGAGCGCGGGGCGAACCGATCGCCGGTGACGAACTCGCGGGGGCTTGGCACGGTGCCGCGCACCTGGTGCAGGCGGTCGGCGCCGGACTCGATGGACAACACCGCGCCCAGCAGCCCCCGGGTGTACTCGTGGGTGGGCTGAGTGAGGAGGTTCATCGTCGGGCCCTGCTCCACCACCTGGCCGGCGTACATGACGGTGATGCGGTGCGCCAGTTGCGCCACCAGCGCCAGATCGTGGCTGACGAACACCATCGCGAAGCCCAGTTCCTCGCGAAGCTTGTTGAGCAGGTCGACGACCTGCTTCTGCACGGTGACATCGAGCGCGGTGGTGGGCTCGTCGGCGATCACGAGCGACGGATTGCGGGTGAGCGACATCGCGATCAGCACGCGCTGCCGCTGGCCGCCCGACAGCTCGTGCGGGTAGCTCTTGAGGGTACGAACCGGGTCGAGGCCCACAAGTTCCAGCAACTCCTCGGCGGTGCGGGTGCCGCCGCGCTTGGTCAGCTGCGCCATCTGCGAGCGGATCAGCATCGACGGGTTGAGGCTGGAAAGCGCGTCCTGGTAGATCATCGACAGCTCGTGGCCGCGCAGCGCGTTGTGCTGCTTCGGGCTGAGCTTCAGCAGGTCCTGGCCCTTGTAGAGGATCTGGCCCTCCAGTTGGGCCGTCTTCGGCAGCAGCCCCATGACGGCCATCGAGGTGATCGACTTGCCGCAGCCGGATTCTCCGACGAGACCCATCGTCTCGCCGGGACGCACGGAGAAGGACACATTGTCGACGACGGCCACGTCGCCGTGCTGCTGTGGGAAGCGGATCGAGAGGTTCTTTACCTCCAGGATCGGCTCCTCGTCGCGGCTGTAGACGAGGCGGTCGTTGCGTTTCAGCTCCGCGTCGCGCAGCGCAGCGAGACGGGTTTCCAGCGGCACCGACGACTCGGCGTGGCGCACCAGACGCGACAGCGGACCCTGTGCCTCGGGGCTCACCGTGCCCTCGGCCTCCTCCGCCACCTTGGCGCGGGTCTTGACGCGCGGCGAGGCCATGGCGTCAGTGAGGCCCTCGGAGAGGATGTTGAGGCACAGCGTGGTGATCAGGATCATCAGGCCGGGGAAGAACGTCACCCACCAGTGGCCCGACAGCAGAAACTCCTTGCCCTCGGAGAGCATGTTGCCCCAGGTCGGGGTGTTGACCGACTTGATGCCGGCGCCGATGAACGACAGCGAGGCCTCGAAGACGATGGCGTCCGCGACGAGCACGGTGGCGAACACCATGATGGGGGCTACGCAGTTTCTCGTGACGTGCTTGGCAAGGATCCACCACGTTTTCGCGCCCATCACTTTGGAGGCCGCGACGTAGTCCTCGCCCATCTGCGACAGCACGTTGGCGCGCACCACGCGGGTGAGCTGTGGGACGTAGAGCACGGCGATGGACATGATGATCACGGGCAGCATCGGGAAGCGCGTGGACAGCGCGAGCACCAGCACTGCGGCGAGTGCGATGCCGGGGAAACTCATCAGGATATCGAGGGCGCGCATGAGCACCTCGGAGACCCACTTGCGGGCAGTGGCGGCGACGGAGCCCAAGACAGCGGCGATCAGTAGCGCGATCGCGGTCGCGGACAGGCCGACGATGATCGACACCTGCGCGCCATACATGACCCGCGACAGCACATCTCGGCCGGAGCCGTCGGTGCCGAACCAGAAGTCGCCGTTGGGCGCGACGGAGTTGTCGACCACGGTCTGTTCGCCCACGCCCTTGATAACGATGACGCGGGTCTCCTCAGCGAGGCCGGTGGCGTTGGGGAGGTAGGGGGCGAGGAGTGGGGCGAGGACGCCCATCAGCGCGATGAGGGCCAGCACGATGACGGCCAGCTTTGAGCCGAGCGGCATCGCCTTCCAGCCCTGGAAGCGCAGGCCGGGCTGGGTGGCCTTCTTGAAATGGCTGCGGCTCAGCATCAGACGCTCCTAATCCTCGGGTTGACCAGCACATAGAGCAGATCAACGATGATGTTGATGACGATGAAGGCCAGCGCGATGGTGATGGACACGCCCATGACGATGTTCACCTCGTTGCGGGTGATGCCTTGGAAGATCAGCTGACCCATGCCCTGGATGTTGAAGATCATCTCGATGACGACGGCGCCGCCCATCGCGTAGCCGACGCGCAAGCCAAGCACGGTGATCGGGGTGATGAGCGCATTGCGCAGCACGTTGCGGGCGACGACGACGTGTTTCGGGATGCCCGCGCCGATCGCGGTTCGCACGTAGTCTCGGTCGAGTTCTTCCACCATCGAGGTGCGCACGACGCGGGTGAGCGAGCCGGCCGTCGGAACGGCGATCGCGATGATCGGCAGGAACGTCTGGTAGAGGTAAGTTGCCGGGTCGTCGAAGAACCCCACCCACTGGCCGACCACCGAGGCGAAGGTGCCTGTTCCGCCGGGAACATCGCTCCACAGCTGGATCAGGAGCAGCGCGAGCCAGAATGACGGCGTGGCGAGGAACAGGATCGAGATAACGCGGATCACCTGGTCCGGCCAGCGGTCGCGATAGAGGGCGGCGATGACGCCGAGGATGCCCGCGACGATGGCGGCGATGAGGATGCCGATGAGCGCGAGTTGCAGGGTGATGGGGAAGGCGTTGGCGACGAGTTCTGAGATGTCCACGCCGGTGAAGGATTGACCCAAGTCGCCTTGGACGAAGTTCACCAGATAGTCCCAGAACCGCTTAAGCAGCGGGTCGTCCAGGTTGTGTGCTGCTCGGTAGGCCTCCAGAGCTTCGGGCGACGCGGACTCGCCCAGGGCGAGCCGGGCCGGGTCAGCGCTGGAGAGCGACATGACGAGGAATACGAGCAGCGTAACGCCCAACACCATCACGGGTAGCGCCAGCAGGCGCCGCAGGATGAGGTTGAGAAGCTTCGACACAGGAAGGCTCCTTTGCTGGTCCGAGTCGTTCCGCCTGTCGGCGGGTCGCGGAGGGTGGCACGCCACTCGCCGCTTGTCTGATGTCTGATCTTAAGTTACCCGACAAGAGAAGGGGTGGGATTCCGAGGATTCCCACCCCTTGCTCATCCGAGTTACTTGGTGCTGCCGACGCCCTGGAAGGACAGGCCGGTCAGCGCGATCGGCTTGAAACCGACGAGCGTCTCCGCGTTGAACGCGGTCGGGGTCTTGCGGTGCAGCAGCGGGTACAGCGGCACCTCCTCCGAGATGACGTCGAAGATCTCGTGCCAGGCGGCCTTCTGCTCCTCACCGGTGACCGACGAGGCCTTCGTCAGCAGATCCTGGACCTTGGCGTAGGATTCGGAGCCCTTCCAGTGCATACGCTGCTCGGTCCAGACGTCACCCGCGTACCACCAGCGCAGCAACAGGTCGGCGTCGTCACCGAACACCGACGGATCACCGGGCGCGAACACCACGTCGAAGGCGTCCGGGTTGGAGTCGATAGTGCCGTAGACGTCGGAGGACTTCTTCTCCTCGTAGGTGACCTTCAGGCCGAGCGCCTCAATGTTCTCCTTGATGATCGGACGAACCGCGGAGAACCAGCCGTGATCGGTGCACAGCACGCGAACCTCGGTGAGCCCGGTTTCCGCGAGCAGCGCCTTGGCCTTCTCCGCATCCTTCTTGTAGACGACCTTCGCCTCCTTATAGGAGGGGTGGTCCTTATGCAGGAAGCTGGTGGCCGGAGTGGCCAGGCCGGACATGCCCTTCTCGCAGATGGCCGCGTAGTCGAGGGCGTACATGATGGCCTGGCGGTTGCGGACGTCCTTCATGGCGGCGGAGGCGCAGTTAAACATCGCGAAGATGAGGCCAAAGCCCTGGACGGCACCCACCTCGTTCGGGGCCTTGAAGTTCGGCAGGTCGGCGGCGCCAACGGCGTCGATGGCCTGAACCGTGCCCGAGGTGAGAGCGTTGGTGCGGGTGGTGCCGTCGGGCAGGATCTGCCATTCCATCTTCTTGGCCAGGGCCGGACGGGAGCCGGTGTAGCCGTCGAAGCGTTCGAAGAGGACCTTCTGGCTGGCCGCACCATTGTCAGTCATCTTGTATGGGCCAGTGCCGACGGGGTTCAGGTCGAACTTCTTCTGGTCGGCGGACGCAAGCGCCTTCGGCACAATCTTCACGACGGCGACGCGCTCGGCCACCAGGGAGAAGGTGTGCTTGAGCTTCAGCAGGACGGTCTTCTCGTCCTTCTTCTCCACCTTGTCCAGGAAGGTGATGAAGGACGCATAAAGCGACTTGTTGGCTGGGTCGAGGACCCGCTCGAAGGAGTAGACGACGTCGTCTGCGGTGACGTCGGTGCCGTCGTGGAACTTGGCGCCCTCGCGCAGCGTCACCTCGTAGGTGGTGTCGTCAACCTTCTTGGGCAGTTCTTTGCCGAGGGCGGCGTAGCATTCGCGGCTGGCCGGGTCGATCTCCGTGAGACCCTCCATAGTGTGCCAGTTGGCGGCCACGGTGAGCGCGGAAGTGGTGGTCATCGGATCGTAGCCGTTTGTGCCCAGTTCGTAAGAGATACCGGCAGTGATCGTGCCGTCCTTGGCGACGGCTCCCCCCGAGGGGGCCATGGTGCCGCCCGGGGTGGCATCCCCCGAGCCGGCGGGCTTGGTGGAGGCGGTGCCCTCACCCTTGCCACACGCGGACAGTGCCGTGCTGATTCCCGCTGCTGCACCGATGATGCCGGTCAGCTTGAAGAAGTTGCGGCGGTCTACGTTCATCGTTGAATCTCCTTGATGTCTGACATCCTATGTCTGACGAAAACTGAATGAAGTGTAACATGGGTTCCACGGGATCACACCCACCCCCGCCAAGAACGTCGGACACAATTTGGTCACGATCGCTAGCTCCAAGGACGCAGAACATATGAATCTCCTCGACGCGCAGCTTAGGCCGCAGACCCGGCCCCAGACGCAGGCCGCCTCCACACTGAGCGCCATCAAGGACTACATCCTGCTGTCCAACCTCCAGCCCGGCGATCCCCTCCCCACCGAGAGCCAGATGTGTGAATCGCTCGGGGTGTCGCGCTCCTCCGTACGCGAAGCCGTCCGCACACTCTCCGCGCTCGACATCGTCGAGGTGCGCCATGGCCACGGCATGTTCGTCGGCAACGTGTCCATGCACCCCATGGTGGAGCTGCTGGTGTTTCGCGGCATGCTGAACCCCGGCGATGACTACCGCTCCCTCGCAGAGATCGTTGAAGTGCGCCAGGCCCTCGACCATGCCTTCGCCGCCGACGTGTGCGGCACCTGGTCTGGCAAGCACTCCGATGAGATGCACCAGTCCGTCACCGAGATGGAAACGCTGGCCAAGCTCGGCAAGCCCTTTCCCGAACAGGATCGGCTCTTCCACTCCCGGCTGCTGGCGCCACTTTCCAACCAGCTCTTCCGTCAGCTCACCGAGGCTTTCTGGGACGTGCACACCCTGACCGCCCCCCGACTCGGCATCGCCCGGCCGGTGGACATCCTCGAAACCGCCAAGGCGCACCGCTCCATG
Source organism: Tessaracoccus sp. OH4464_COT-324 (assembly GCF_003932855.1). GTDB lineage: Bacteria > Actinomycetota > Actinomycetes > Propionibacteriales > Propionibacteriaceae > Arachnia. The sequence continues at coordinate 64,762 of NZ_RQYZ01000011.1, forward strand.
CTGGAGGCGGCCGAAGCCGGTGACGTGGAGGCCTACCGCGCGGCCGTCACCCAACACTACGCGCCGCTGCTCAGGAACCTGCGCGGCGCGGAATACGAAGCCAGCCACTGAACCCACCCCAGCCCGAAGCCGCCGAAACCGGCATCGCGCCCCACCCGGGCGGGAAAGGTCTGAGAAAGGCAGCGCCGGGCGGCCAACGTCGAAACCGCCCGGCGCCATGCATCCGTCAGCCCGCGACAGCGGCCGCGAACCAGCCTGTGATCGTAGTCGGGTGCGTGATCGCGGTGCCCACGACGACGGCGTGCGCACCCGCATCAATCGCGGCCCGCGCCTGCTCCGGCGTGTGCACGCGACCCTCAGCAAACACCGGGTACTCAGGGAACTCTGCCACAATCTCGGCCACCAACTCCAGATCCGGGCCCTCCGTCTTCGCGCGCGCCTCGGTGTAGCCGGCGAGCGTCGTACCCAGGATGTCTGCCCCGCCCTTGACCGCATGCCGGGCAGACTCGATGCAATCACAGTCCGCCATGACGAGCACGTGCGGGTAGCGCTCTTTGAGGCCCGCCACCGTCTCAGCGAACGTGCGGCCGTCGGGACGCGGGCGCTGCGTACCGTCAATCGCGACGATGTCCGCGCCCACCGCGGCTGCAAGCACCGCGAAATCCAAGGTCGGCGTGATGTAGACACCCTCCTTGCCATCCTTCACGAGCCCGATGACGGGCACCTCCAGCACCTTCTTCGCTGCGCGGATATCGTCCAGCCCCTGCAGTCGCACGGCCTTAGCGCCACCCAGCACCACCGCCTGCGCCACCTGCGCCATCGTCGCGGGAACACGCATCGGTTCACCCGGGTACGCCTGGCAGGAAACAACCAGCTGACCCTTCAGCTGATCCAGCATCTCGCTCATTCAGTCATCCTCTCGTAGAGCCCTAACGGCCGCGCCGACCAGGGCAGCGTTATCCAGTTGCGCAAGTTCAAGTTCCGTATCAGCCACGATAGCCATAGCCGAGTCCATCACCCCGGCGCGCACCCGCGAAAACCACTCCGCGCCTGCACGCACCACCGACCCGGCCAACACCACCAGGCCCGGGTCCAGGGCATTGAGCAGACCGCCGATGGCCCGGCCCAGCGAATAGCCCGCCACCCCGAGCACCTCGCGCGCGGCAGGCGATAGCGACTCCTCAACACCGGCCAGGCGCGAGATCTCACCGCCGGGCAACCGCACCCCGGTGGCGCGCTCGAAACACTGCTCGATGCCCGTCCCCGACGACACCGCCTCCAGGTGGCCGCGCCTGCCGCACGAGCACTCCAGGCCATCGGCGGCAGCTACATCAACATGCCCGACATGCCCCGCCACCCGGTTTGCGCCCAACAGCAACTCCCCGTTGACGATCAGCCCGCCGCCGATGCCAGTACCAGCTGCGACGAGCAGCATCGACTCCCGTCCCTGACCACGACCATGCGTGAACTCGCCGAGGGCATGCGCATGTACGTCATTCAGCACGCTCACCCGCAGCCCGGAGCGAGCCGCCAGCCCACCTCCTACGTCCGTCCCAGCCCAGCTGCGGATCGCGTCGGTAGCGGAGGTGACCAGACCCGTCGCCGGGTCAATGACACCCGCGGAGGCCACTGCAAGCCGTCGGGCCGGGGCACCGCCGGCCGCCAAGTGCGCCTCTTGCACCCGCTCAGCCAACGCCCACGCTGCGTCCATCAGCGCCTCCGCGCCCTCCCTCGCGGGCGTGGGCACCGCGTCGTAGTGCGAAACCGTGGCGCCATCGACGATGCCGCAGGCGATCTTGGTGCCGCCAATGTCCAGGGCGATCATGCTTCTCCAATCGGATACTTACCGAGCCCGCGCACATATTCGACGCTGTCTCGCGGGTCGTCGGGCTCAATCAGGTGCGCTACCCACTCGGCGCGGGCGTGCAGCACACCCCGGCCAATCCAGGTGCCCGCAGCATACAGCTCATGGACATGCGTGCCGCCGGGGTAGACGTGCAGTTCCGCGTCGCCCCCGTCGCGCCACAGTCCGCTGGCGAAGGCCACCACCTCGTCGCGGAAGGGTTCGGTGGCGGACACGTCGAGGAAGACCGGTGGCAACCCACCCAACCACTGCGCGCGGGCCGGGGCCTCATAAGCGCTCACCTCGGGCCCACCCCGACGATCACCCAACACCGCAGACCAGGCCACTTCGTTGTCGCTTCCGGTCCAGCTGCCCAGGCTCCAGAACTGTTGGGTGGACATCGAGTCGTTGCGGTCGTCGAGCATCGGGCAGGCGGCCAGCACGCCGACGGCGCGGGGGCCGGAACGGTCGCGGGCGGCCAGGGCCGTGGCGATCGCCAAGTTGCCACCGGCGCTGATCCCGACGAGCAAGATTTGCGTGGGGTCTGCGCCCAACTCCTCGGCGTGTTCGGCGGCCCATAGATAGGTGGCGTAGGCGTCGTCGAAACCGGCGGGAGCAGGGTGCTCGGGAGCGAGCCGGTACTCGGGCGAGACAGCTACTCCGCCGTGGGCGTCCAGGATGCGGCCGGCCAGCACCAGGTCGCTGTATCGGTTGCCTTTGACGAGCCCGCCACCGTGAAAGGACACGACGAGCGGCCCCCGGCGCGGCACGGCCGGGCGCGCCACCGCGACAGTCAGTTCGCCTACAGGGCCAGAAATTTGGCGGTCCTCGACGGTGATATCACTCAGCCGAAGCTGATAGCTCAACTCGGCGGCAAGTTCGTCACGCACAGTTGCGGAGTTCCGGCTGGCCAGGAGTTCGGGGGTAATGGGCGGCCGCAAGCCTTCATCGTGCAGCAAACCGAGCAATAGTTCGGTGCTCGCTTCGAACCGTGGGCGAGAGGCAGTCATCTTGCTCCTTCAGCTGAATGAACATCCATCAAGACATCACGCATCCTATTATTGATCGCGAAACAGCAGCCCCAGCCCGCTATGAGAACTCTCTCACAACAGTCTCACAGCAACCTCCCGGGCAACCGATGTTATTGAGCCATGACGACCGCCCACTTTGTGCTCGCGCTTCTGCTGGTGCTCACCGCAGCCACCTTTACGCGCTCCCGCATCGTCACCGACGATGCCCGCACCCTGGCCGTCGCCAGCGCCCTGCTTCTGGCCCCCGCCAATGCCGTCTTCGCCGGATCACAGCAGCGCGTCTGGGCCACCGTGACCCTCACCGTCGCCAGCTGCGTCGCGCTCGTGGCCCAAGGAATCTCCTACGCACGCTGTCAAGCCAAGACACAGCGCATCGGCAGCCACGCCCTGGCCGCCCAGTCACACCACCACGCAATACCCACGCGGCCTCGCGTGCTCGTCGTCGGTGTTGATGCGCAGCAGGTCAACGAGGAGGCTGGCCAAACGCTCACCGCACTCAGCGAGAGCCACGACGTTTTCGCGCTGGTGCTCGGCGCGCAGTCGCCTCTCCAAGTGGATTCCGCCGAGCGCACGATCTGCGCAGCCTTGCCTTTCGGATCGCCCAGCGACATCTCCATGGCAATGGAGACCGCCGTCGCCGAGCAGGTGCGCGCACTCGGCCCAAACCTTGTGCTGCTTCCTCTGCCGGACACACCCACTTCGGCGATGCTGCACTTCGCAGCCCGCCGAGCGGCCGCCAATCGGGCCCAGGCCTGCTACCCCGCAGCCGCCGCATACACCAGATCAACCGAACCAGACGAGGAGACCGCGCCGTTGTGGTCGATCCGAGTCGAATCAACTAGAGAAACAAACTGGGATCAGTGACAATGAAGAAGATGAAGAAAACGCCTCACCCCAAGCGCACTGGGTCCATCCGTCGCCGTATCGGCGGGGCCATGGTGGTGCTTGTCGTGGTAACGCTGATTGTGACGGGTTGGATTGTCGTGGTGCTGCAAGACCGATCCAGCAGAGAGCGCATCGATTCCTATCTACTGCGCACCCGCGACGAGTTCGTCGCCTACGCGGCGACCGGAAAGGACCCCGACTCGAACGCCCCGTTTGCCGACCCCGGCGAGCTGCTCGGTTCCTTCCTGTCCCACACCTTCGTCGACGAGAACGCCGGAGCGATCGGCATTGTGGAGGGCCAGATCCGCTGGTTCGGCTCCAATACGTTGAGCATCGCAGCCGAGCAAGACAAGGAATTGATGAAACAAATGCTTCCGCTCGCCCAGAAGAGCGAGATGAGCATGGGCACTTTCACCACATCGAAATTCGGCTACCGGTACCACGTGGCGCCCATAAAGTTCCCCACCTCGCAAGGGGCGCTGGTCCACGTATACAACCTCGACGCATTGCGCAGCGAACGCGACAGCCTGCTGTGGATTTTCCTCCTTGTCGGCATAGCCATGTCCCTGCTTTCTGCCGCTGTCACCTGGCTGCTGATCGATCGCATCATGAAACCCGTCGATGCACTGCGTGTGGCCGCAGAATCAATTGGCGACAACGACTTGACCAGCCGCGTTCCCACCACCGGAAACGATGACATGACCCGCCTGTCGCGCACCATCAACCGGATGCTGGACCGCTTGCAAACCTCCGTGGAGACCCAGCGGCGGCTTCTCGACGACGTCGGCCACGAACTGCGCACTCCTATCACCATCGTGCGTGGCCACCTGGAGTTGATGGACCGCACCGACCCAGAGGATGTGTCGCAGACCCGCGACCTCGCCATTGATGAGCTCGACCGCATGGGCCACCTCGTCGGCGACCTGCTGGTCCTCGCGAAGGCGAACCAAAGCGACTTCGTCCAACCCGAATGGTTCTCTCTGGCTGCGCTCACCGACTCCACCTTGGAGAAAGCCCGCGCACTCGGTAAACGTCAGTGGCGGCTGCGCAGCATCGAATCCGTTGACGGTTGGCTCGACCCCAACCGGATCACGCAAGCCTGGCTACAGCTCGCCGCGAACGCTGTGAAGTACTCCGCCGAGGACAGCCCAATCACGCTCGGCTGTCGAGTCGTCGGGGAGGAAGTGCACTTCCTGTGCGAGGATCAGGGAGTCGGCATCAAGCCGGAAGAACTCGATACAATCAGGTCCCGCTTCGGGCGCGGCTCGAACGCTGGTTCTGCTTCGGGAGCCGGGCTGGGTCTGTCCATCGTCGAGTCCATTGTCGCTGGCCACCACGGGCGACTCGAAATCGAGTCCGAGCCCGGCGTCGGCTCCAAGTTCACCATCATCATCCCGATCTCGCCAAAGGAGGACGATCAAGATGAGCACGATCTTGCTGGTTGAGGACGAGGAGCGCATCAGCGCATTCGTCGCCAAGGGCCTGAAGGCTGCTGGCTACACCACGCACAGCACCAAGTCGGGCATCGAGGGTGCCCAGCTTGCGGTACACGGCAACTTCGACATGGTGATCCTCGACATCGGCCTGCCCGACATCGACGGCTTCGAGGTGCTGGAACGGGTGCGTGGCCAGGGCGTCGACGTGCCAGTGATCATGCTCACAGCCCGCACGTCGGTCACCGACCGCGTCGCCAGCCTGGAAGGCGGGGCCGACGACTACCTCGCCAAACCGTTCTCCTTCGAGGAATTGCTGGCCAGGGTGCGGCTTCGTCTCCGGCCCGTCGCGTCGTCAAACGAGGCCGCCACTCAACTCAGCCATGGCGGCCTGACGCTGGATCTCCGTTCACGCAAAGCGCACCTCGATGGCAAGTCGGTGGACTTGTCAGCGCGCGAGTTCACCCTCGCTGAGACCTTCCTGCGTAACCCTGGACAGGTACTCAGCCGCGAGCAGTTGTTGAGTAGCGTTTGGGGCTACGACTTCGATCCCGGTTCCAACGTCGTCGACGTTTACGTGCGCTACCTGCGCACCAAGCTCGGCAAGGAACGCTTCGAGACAGTACGCGGCATGGGCTACCGCCTCGTGTAGATCCGCTCATGAGAATGTTCTAATTCGATTCTCCTCAGGCTTTCAGCCTAGTCAGGTTAGCTATAGGTGTTGAAAGGAGCGAAATGGCCATCAAACGAAACACCATCATTCTGTTTGGAGCGGGAACGCTAGGCTTTGCCGTCGCTTTGGGAGGTATTTTCGGTGCGCTAGCAAGCAACGACAGGAGCGAGCACAGTCCTGCCGTACACGTCAGTGCCGTGCCCAACTCGCCAAGCCCCTCAACGTCACCGTCGGTGCAGCCGGCAGAAGCCACCTCAACGCCTGATCCCTCGGCTGTTTCGACTACCGATCCCGCACCCCAGACCTCCGAACCTGCGCCCGAGCCCCCAGCTCCGGTGGCTCCCGACCCCAAACCCGCTCCTCCTCCTGCTCCCAAGCCCGCCCCGACGGTAGCCCCCAAACCCAAGCCGAAGCCTGATAAGGCTCCGCCCAAGAAGGCCCCCAAACCGAAGCCTAAGTTTCACGACGACGATGACGACGACGATGACGATGATGATGACTAGCCTCAGCCCCGCCCCAGGGAACGTTAATTGAACAAAACTGCTGATGCCCCGCCGATTCCCGGCGGGGCATCAGCATGTTCAGATCGGCCGACAGCTCAGAGGCCGGGGCGCTTGCCGATCTGCATCACCGGCTGCAGCACCTCGGCGAAGAAGTCGTTGCCCTTGTCATCGACGACGATGAACGCGGGGAAATCAACGACGTCGATGCGCCACACGGCCTCCATCCCAAGCTCCGGGTACTCCACGACCTCCACCTTCTTGATGCAGTCCTTCGCCAACCTGGCGGCCGGGCCGCCAATGGACCCCAGGTAGAAGCCGCCATGCTTGTGGCAGGCGTCCGTGACGGCCTTGGAGCGGTTGCCCTTGGCAAGCATCACCATCGAGCCACCAGCGGCCTGGAACTGATCTACGTAGGAGTCCATTCGCCCGGCCGTCGTCGGGCCGAAGGAACCGGAGGCCATGCCTTCCGGGGTCTTTGCTGGGCCGGCGTAATACACCGGGTGGTCCTTGAGGTACTGCGGCATCTCCTCGCCGCGATCCAGCCGCTCCTTGATCTTGGCGTGCGCGATGTCGCGGGCCACGATCAGCGGCCCGGTCAGCGATACGCGTGTCTTCACCGGATACTTGCTGAGTTCCGCCCGAATCTGCTCCATCGGCTGGTTGAGGTCGATCTTGATGGTCGCGCCTTTGCCGGTGCCGCTCACGCCATGCGTCTCGGCGTCGAGTTCCTCATCAACGACGTCGGGCATGAAGTGCGACGGGTCGGTCTCCAACTGTTCGATGAAGACACCCTCCGGGGTGATCTTGCCGAGGCACTGGCGGTCGGCGGAGCAGGATACTGAGATCGCCACGGGCAGCGACGCGCCGTGCCTGGGCAGGCGCACGACACGCACATCGTGGCAGAAGTACTTGCCGCCGAACTGGGCGCCGATGCCGAGCTTGCGGGTAAGCTCTAGCACCTCGGCCTCAAACTCAAGGTCGCGGAAACCGTGGGCGGCGATGGAGCCTTCGGTGGGCAGCCCGTCGAGGTACTTGGCGGAGGCGTACTTGGCGGTCTTGAGTGCGAACTCGGCCGACGTGCCGCCAACGACGATCGCAAGGTGGTAGGGCGGGCAGGCGGCGGTGCCGAGCGAGCGGAGTTTCTCCTCCAGGAACTTCATCAGAGAGGATGGGTTGAGCAGCGCCTTGGTCTCCTGATAAAGGTAGCTCTTGTTGGCGGAACCGCCGCCCTTTGCCATGAACAGGAACTTGTAGGTGTTCTCGTGCCCGGCATCCGTGTCGGCGTAGATCTCTATCTGGGCGGGCAGATTGGATCCGGTGTTCTTCTCCTCCCACATCGTGATGGGGGCGTTTTGCGAGTAGCGCAGGTTCAGCTTCGTGTACGCGTTATAGATGCCCTGGCTGAGCGGAATCTCGTCGGTGCCGGGCGTGAGCACGTGCTGACCGCGTTTAGCCGAGATGATCGCGGTCCCGGTGTCCTGACACATGGGCAGCACGCCGCCGGCGGCAATGTTGGCGTTCTTCAGCAGGTCCAGGGCCACGAACTTGTCGTTGTCGCTGGCCTCCGGGTCGTCGAGGATGTTACGCAGCTGTTGCAGGTGCGCGGGGCGCAGATAGTGGGCGATGTCGTGCATCGCGGTCTCAGCGAGCAGCGTCAGCGCCTCGGGAGCCACCTTGAGAAACCGGCGTCCCTCGGGGCCGTCCACCAGTTCAACACCCTCGGTGGTCAACAGCCGGTAAGGTGTTTCGTCCTTGCCGGTGGGCAGCATGTGCTCGTAGCGAAACTCAGCCATGAGTATTCTCCTTGTCGCTTGGTCAGACCCATCTTGTCACGAACCCATTTGTGCGAGGACAACGGGTTGCGCGAAACCTTCAAAACGAGACGACAAGCTGAACCAGGACAATTTTCGCAATGAAACCGATAGCAAATAATGCGGTATAACCGGATTCGGCGCGGTCGTCGTCAATCAGTGAATTGACGTGGTTCAGCACCGCCGGCTGCCCCACCAGGCCCGCCATCGCTCCCGCAACTCGGGCCGTCGAATGGCCCACCGCCCAACCTAGGAGCCAAAACAACACCAGCAGCAACCCGAGCACGGCGACGGCCGTCGCCCCCAGCCGCAACCCTTCCCAGCTGAAGGCACGCGATGCGAAGGCGGGCCCGCTAGCCAGCCCCATCGTCGCGAGAAACAGCACCAGCCCCAGCTGCCGAATGGTTAAGTTGGCCGCGCTCGGCATCGTCCAGACGAACGGGCCAGTACGATCCACCCAGCCCAGCAGCAGCCCGACGATCAGCGGGCCCGCCGCACTACCCAACGCGATCTGCCCAAAACCTAGCGTTATCGTCACCATGCCCAGCGCGACGCCGAGGGCGATGCCCAGCCCAACGGTCCAAAAATCCACCTCCGTGACCTTGCGCTCCGAGTCGCCGAACAGGCCTGTCAGCTCGTCGAGACGCTCAGCGGGCGCGACCACCCGCACCCGATCGCCCAGCTGAAGCTTCATCTCAGCGTGTGCGAGCAGCTCCTGGTCACCGCGCCGGATTCGGGTGATTAAGCCGTCGAAGCGATCCGGAACCGCCAGCTCCGCCACTGTGCGCCCCGCGATGCGCGGGTTGGAGACCACGTAGCGGCGGAAGTCGACGGCGCGCCGGTCGTGCATGAGATGCTCACGCACCTCGTGGCCGATCAGTGACGCTGCGTGCGCCACCCCGTCGGGTGTGCCGACGAGCAGCACGCGGTCACCGGCCCGCAGCAACTCATCGGGCCGGGCCACCTTCATGTGCCCGTCACGCCAGTGATAGGAGATCCGCACCTCGCCGCCGGCCTTGCTGGGGATCTCGGCGATGCCGGGCACATCCTCCACCGCGATGTCCTGGTGCAGTTCGACGGTGCGGGTCACCAAACGAGCGCTGCCAGCCCGATCCGGGTCACGCCTGGCGGGCAGCCGAAATCGCGTGACGACGCTGACCGCGACCATACCCAGCAGGATCGCCAGAGGGTAGGTGATGGCGAACCCGACTGCGGGCTCGATCGGATCGTTCAGGGCTTGCTGCGCCGCCGCCACTGCCGGGGTGGCGGAGAGCGTGCCTGCGAAAAGCCCGCCAGCGAGTCCCGCGGACATGCCCACCAGCTTCCCGGCACCCACCACCAGCATCGCATATCCACCCAGAAGCGCGACTGCCCCCAGCATGAGCAGCGCCTGCCTGCGGAAGTCGCGGAAGAAGGAGGAGCCCGCGGCCAACCCGATCGTGTAGACGAACAGGCCGAGCCCGATCGATTGCACCACGGCCAGTCCCTCGCCGAGCCGCGGGTCGAGCGCGCCTAGCAGCAGCCCGACGAAGAGCGCACCCGAGGCGCCGAAACGTAATGGACCCAGGGGTACCGCCCCCACCACCGTCCCCAGCGCAATCACCACGAAGAGCGTCAACAACGGGTTTTCCACAAGCAAGTCCAGCACCCATCCATCCTAGGTAGTTGCTTGGCCGAAGCCCGTTTCGGAAGGTGCTATTGGGGCGAGATTCGTTTCGCCGCAGCCCGGCACGATGTTGGAACAGGCTCTAGGCTCGACGCATGGAGTCGACGCGCGCGCAAGCAGCCCAAATCAAGCTCGAACTGGCGCAACAGGCGGCCCGGGCGGAGGCCGTCGAAGCGCAGCGGCTGATCGACTGGTTCATCGCCGAGGCGAAGGCCCGCGGCCTGGAGCCCGTTCCGCTTCGGGCCCGGCTGATTGACGGCCGGATGGTGCGCACCGACAAATCCGGCTGGTATCTGCGCCAAGACCATTCGATAGCGATCGACACCGATGGCGGATACCAACACCTGGTCGTCCCCGGCGGTTGGCGGGAGCGGCTCCACGGGGCACGGCTCATCGCAGCGCAGCCGACGCTGATCGTCGGGCGGGGTGGGCGCGACGGCGAGACCGGCACGCTGCGCGAGTTCCTGACCTGGGTGCTTGAGGGACGGGTCGACCAGCGAGGATAGACGTATCCGGTCTGAAACGTCAGAGCATCGCGTCGTGGTGGCCGACGTGCTCGAACTCGATCGTTCCGTCGGTGAGCTGCCACCAGGTGAGCCTCGGCGCACCCGACGACTGCTGCTTCACGTAGGTGCGCCAGGCCACCGCCCCGTCGGTGCGCACCCGGGGTTCGCCGGCCTTACTCTCGTAGAACTGGTGCGAGATGTCCCAATGCTGGTCGGTGAGCACCTTGATCATGATTTTCCTGGTTTTGGACAGCGGCACGATATCCGTCCGCGTGGACGCCAGGAATCCGGGAGCGAAAGTGTAGGGCTTGAGCGGGACCCGCTCCGATTCGCGCGCATCGCGCAGCCAGGTCTGTTCGATTTCCCAGCGAAGTTGGCGCTCCTCGTCGTCGAACACTCGCGGAAACTCGCGCTCGGATTCGTGCTTCAGCTCCTCGTATTTCAGCTGCAGCCTCTCGATGCGTCTGCGGGCGTCCGACAGTTGCTGTTCCGCCTCGTCGGCGCGCAGGCGTTCCCGTTCGACGTCGTGCTGCTCGCCCCCGACGAGGTGGATGATGGTTTCCTCCACCAGCTCCCTGATCTCGCGGGCGATCTGTGTCTTGTGTTGGTTCAGGATTTCCTTCACCACGTCGACCGTGAGTACATCGCCGACCGGGATGGCCACAACCTGGGGCTGTTGGGCAGCCTGCGTTGCCGCCACGGGTTGTGCCGGTTGTACTGGCGTGGGCTTCGGCGTCGGCTGCGGCGCAACCTCGGGACGCTGTTCCTGCTCGGGCTTCGGCCGGATCTCGGGCTGTTTGGGCCGAACATCGCGCTTAGGTGAGACTGGCGGGGCCACCGTTACCTTGCCGGGGCCGGGCTTCGCCGCCACCTTGCCAGATGAGGACAGGAGCGCGCCGCGGTACTCGGTGAGGGCCCGTAGGTCCTTGCCCTTGACGGACGGGCCGGTGGGCCGAACCTGGGTGGAGTAGTTGCGCGGCGTCGCGCCTTCTTCCACCTTCCGGACGATGCTGCGCAGTGCTTCCTTCTGGTCGTCGTCGGGGTAGATGAAAACAAGGCTGTGCGCCCGCCAGTGGTCACGTGGACTCGCTTTAGGGCGAATAATCCGCACAGATCCGCCATAGCAGTTGAATGCGTTGGATGGCGAGTAGTCACTCAATTTCTCAGTGGTTCGGACACTCATCAATTGGGCTAGCTCCGTGCCCGGGGGCAAGATCTCGGCGAGTGCGGCGACGTCGATCCGCGGTGCCCCGGTATCCGAGGTGGGCGAGACTATGACGAGCGGATCCTCGCGGTTGGGGTCCAGCACTCGATCCAAGAGTTGCAGGACATCGCCCTCTTTAATCTCCCAGACTCTTACCATTCCGGCGCACCTTCCGTGATCATTCAAGTACTTGTCTAGCACATGTGGTTGAGCACTTAGGGCAACAAACCACGTCAACTTCCAACCGGGACCAGCAAAGCACTAGTCAGCTCGGATTCAGCTGCGGAGAGTCGCAATCGGCTCGATCTTAGCGGCCCGCCACGCGGGCAGCAGCCCAACCAGCGGGCCCGCGACGGCGAGGCGCCAACCCAGTGCCCTCGCCCATTCCTCGGCCACGCACACCCCGACGACTCCCAACACCCCACCCAGCAGGCCCAGCAGCATCGACTCCAGCACAAACTGCCCGGTGAAGCGGCCGGGCAGCGCACCAATTGTGCGCCGCGCCGGGCATCCGGTGCTGTGCGGTGCGAATCCGCCAACCCTCAGTCTTCCTCATCGAAAATAACTCCATCCAGCCCGCTATTCAGTCCCGCTCCGGCTGTCAGGGGTGAACGGAATGCTGTCAGGGATGTTGGACATTCCCCTCGGGCCGATATCAGGACAGCCCGGTGATCACGCCCTCGTCGTCGATGTCGATGTGCATGGCCGCCGGATCCTTCGGCAGGCCGGGCATGGTCATGATCTCTCCGCAGATCACGACGATGAACCCCGCCCCCGCGCTGAGGCGCACCTCTCGAACCTGCAGTTCGTGTCCTTCGGGCGCGCCCCGCAGGTTTGCGTCAGTGGAGAAGGAGTACTGGGTCTTGGCGATGCACACGGGTAGTTCACCGAATCCGTCACGCTGCAACCGTTGCAGTTGGGTGTGCGCCGACGCGGTGAAAGTCACCTGCCCGGCCCGGTAGATTTTCTTCGCCACCGCACTGATCTTGTCGCTGAGAGTAGCCGCCAACTCGTAGGGGTGGCCGAGGGGTGGCGCATCGTCGGCTGTGAGTTCGACGAGCGCCTTGGCCAGTTCCTCCGCCCCGGCGCCGCCGTGCGCGAAGTGGGTGGCTTCGATGGCCCGGATGCCGCGACCTGCGAGGAGCTGTTGAATGAGACTGATCTCGGCGTCGGTGTCACTGGGGAAGCGGTTGATGGCGACGATGACTCGCTGGCCGAACTGCTCGATGAGGTTGTCCAGGTGCCTGGTCAGGTTACTCATGCCGGCGCGCAAGGTGTCGAGGTTCTCGAAGCTCAGCTCGCTCAGCCCGGTGCCGCCGTGGTACTTGAGGGCCCGCACCGTGGCGACGACCACCGTCGCGCACGGCTCCAGGCCGGCCTTGCGGCACTTTATGTCGAAGAACTTTTCTGCTCCGAGGTCGGCACCGAAGCCGGCCTCGGTGATGACATAATCTGCAAGCCCGAGCGCGGTGTTGGTGGCCAGCACCGACGAGCAGCCGTGGGCGATGTTGGCGAACGGCCCGCCGTGGACGAAGGCCGGGGAGTGTTCGAGCGTCTGCACCAGGTTGGGCTGCAGCGCGTCCCGCAGCACGACCGTGATCGCCCCTTCGCAGCCGAGGTCACGCACCCGTACCGGCTTCTTTGCCCTGGTGCGTCCGATGATGATGTCCCCAATGCGTCGTTTGAGGTCGCCGATGGAGCTGGCCAGGCACAGCAACGCCATCAGCTCGGAGGCCACGGTGATGTCGAATCCGCTCTGGCGCGGGACCCCATTGGACAAGCCGCCCATGCCGAGCACTACTTGGCGCAGCGCCCGGTCGTTGAGGTCTAGCACGCGCGGCCAGGTGATGGAGCGCGGTTCGATGTCGAGCGCGTTTCCTTGCTGGAGGTGGTTGTCGATCAGGGCGGCCAGCAGGTTGTGCGCCTGGGTGAGTGCGGCCATGTCGCCGGTGAAGTGCAGGTTGATTTCCTCCATAGGCACCACCTGGGCGTAGCCGCCGCCAGCTGCACCGCCCTTCATGCCGAACACTGGGCCCATCGATGGCTCACGCAGACATGCGATCGTCGAGTGACCCAACCGGTTGAGGGCGTCGGTGAGGCCCACCGTCGTGGTGGTCTTGCCTTCGCCCGCCGGGGTGGGCGAGATCGCTGTCATCAAGATGAGCTTCCCGGTGCGGTTCGCGGCATAGCGTTGTGCTGCGGAGAGCCGGATCTTTGCCTTGTCGTGGCCGTAGGGGATCAGGTCGTTGTTGGCGATGCCCAGTTTGGCGGCGATCTCCTGGATGGGCAGCACGGTGGCGGATTGGGCGATCTCGATATCGCTGGGAATCATCGTTGTTTCTCCATCGTCGCTCTCAGCAGCCGTTCCGCGGCTGGCCGTCGTTGCCCATCATATTGGGCGACGACGCACGCGCGCTGGTGGGTTGGGTGAGTATGGGTGCTTAGGTTGTGGGTGTGGGGTACCTAGGTGTGGGTACTCGTTTTTCGTGTTGGTGTGTGGTTG
>NZ_RQYZ01000101.1 GCF_003932855.1 Tessaracoccus sp. OH4464_COT-324
CCCGGCGGAATGCCCGGCGGGATGCCCGGTGGGTTGCCTGGCGGTTCGGTGTCTGGTGGTTCGGTGTCTGGTGGGTTGGGTGCGGCTTCTGCTGGGGATCCCAAGGGTTGGGCTTACGGGGATCCGATCCTGCCCGGAGATCCCCGCCACGACGGCAGCCTGGGCCCGATCTACCCAGGCGATCCCCGCTACCACGGCCTGATCGGCGGTACCCCCCTCCCACCAGGCGGCCACCCAACCCCCGGACACCCCCAACCCGGCCACCCGCCTCCCGGCTACCCAACTCCCGGGTATCCACGGCCTGGCCACCCGGCTCCGGACCATCCGTCCCCCGGATACCCGGCCCCCGGGTATCCATCCCCCGGGTATCCGGCTCCGGACTATCCGTCTCCCGGGTACCCACGGCCCGGGTACCCGGCCCCGGGTGGTGGTTGGCAACCC
>NZ_RQYZ01000102.1 GCF_003932855.1 Tessaracoccus sp. OH4464_COT-324
GCTACCAACAATCGCCACTTGTTGTTGCGCCAGTATGTCAGGATTTCCCTTGATAAATAACAGAGGCGGAGCACCTATGGTTTGCTTTAATAAATAAGGATAATTATCTTGATAGAAATTAAGCAGATGATGACCTTTTTTACTTGCCCAAAATAATGCGGGCTCAATATATCTAGGATCTGGGTGAAACCATTTATTTATCTGCTCTGGTTTCCAGCCCAAATAATGAAACTCGGCATCATCATAATCTTCTAATATTTGTAAGTCGATTTGCGATAAAAGCTGAGTAATGCCTGAAGCCCCCAATTTGGGCACTTGCAGCAAACGCAATAACAATTCATTCTGATTATTCATATATTTCCTGTTGTCCGCTGATTAAATAGATAAAGCTTAATACGCCGGACAGCAATTTAGAGGACAAGGAAATGCATTTTGTGAAC
>NZ_RQYZ01000103.1 GCF_003932855.1 Tessaracoccus sp. OH4464_COT-324
AAGACTTTCCCAACCTATTTTTCTGAATTCGAAAAAATTAGCCTTCAATCGTAATTTAATGGGCAAGTTTATTGCCCATTTTTATGATTAAATTCTATATTCAGCTTGCGAAATGAGTAAAAATCATTAAAATGAACGAACGTTCATTCAGTCCCTATATTGTGATATTTTCTTCAATTATCGAACAATTCTTACTGTATGTAACTTTCCCTTAATTTTATTTATTTTATAGAAATTCTTATGCGTCAATCTGAATTAGATATGACCGAGCAGGTTTTTATTGCCACAGAGAGATTAATGGCGGAAGGTGGGCTACATAGTCTGTCTATGCACAAAATTGCTAAAGAGGCAAAAATCTCTCCTGGCACTATTTATCTTTATTTTAAAAATAAAGATGAATTATTGGAGCAACTGGCTCGGCGAGTATTTAATCTTTTTT
>NZ_RQYZ01000104.1 GCF_003932855.1 Tessaracoccus sp. OH4464_COT-324
TCACAATCCAAGCTCAAGGCAGTATTTTTAACAAAAAAACACAATTTTTAAAAAGTGAAGACGCCTTCCAATTTAGTAGTCAGCAAGAAGGACAAAAACTCAATTTACATTGGAATATTGCAGAAAACTATTATCTCTATAAAAAAGAAATCAGTATTGAATTGGTGAATGCTGATAACAAAACAGAAACTCTTTCTATTGATAGCTTAAATTTACCTCATGCGGAACTACATCAAGATGAGTTTTTTGGAGAAACTGAGATTTACCGCAATGAATTAAATATATCTCTTAATCTTCCGCAAAATACATTTATTCATAAAGCATTAATTACTTATCAAGGTTGTACCAAAGGTTTTTGCTACCCACCAGAAACTCAAGAAGTTTCTATTGACAATACATTAATAAATACCTCAGAAATAATTGCTAGCCAACAACCA
>NZ_RQYZ01000105.1 GCF_003932855.1 Tessaracoccus sp. OH4464_COT-324
CTTTGATACGGAAGTTTATTACAAATATGAAATTGAGCGTATTGCTCGAGCGGCTTTTGAGGCAGCAATGAAACGCCGTAAATTAGTGACTTCGGTAGATAAAGCCAATGTATTGCAAAGCTCAATTTTGTGGCGTGAAACGGTGGCGGAAGTGGCAAAAGACTATCCCGAAGTGAAAGTTGAAAATATGTATATTGACAACGCCACTATGCAATTAATTAAAGCACCAGAAAGTTTTGATGTGCTACTTTGCTCGAATATTTTTGGCGATATTATTTCTGATGAAGCAGCAATGATTACTGGCTCAATGGGAATGTTGCCTTCAGCGAGCTTAAATGAAAATGGCTTTGGTTTATATGAACCTGCTGGCGGAAGTGCCCCAGATATTGCAGGCAAAGGCATCGCAAACCCAATCGCTCAGATTTTATCAGCAGC
>NZ_RQYZ01000106.1 GCF_003932855.1 Tessaracoccus sp. OH4464_COT-324
CCCTAAATGGTCTATAATATCAGTGCTACACATCAACAGTGCCGGATTGGGAGGGACGGTATCTCTCATCCAATCTCCGAAGCCTCTGGAAGTATAATAGTAGGGGTTAGAATCTCTTTCGTCGTACCCTAGAAACTGCAAAACTTCTCCCTGTTTGGTGATTTCAAGAGCCGAAAGCAAAGGCTCTCCGTCTTCGGTGTATTGAGTTTCGGTTTCGGTGGAGCGTAGGCGAACGCCTTTGTCGGCTTCAATTCTCACCATTGCGCTCGGGTCGAGCTTACCGTTGGACTTTTTGACGATTTCTACGTCGTCGCTGCCGCAGGCCGAGAAAACGACCGCTGCGAAAAGAAAATAAAGTAGATTTTTCATGGTATGAAGATTTAGATTTGCTGCAAAGGTACTAAAAAGCAAATAAACACGAAATAAATCCC
>NZ_RQYZ01000107.1 GCF_003932855.1 Tessaracoccus sp. OH4464_COT-324
TGGCGTGCTGAGCGATCAAGATGGCCGTCGCGGCGCGTGGTGGTGCCGATGTCGTTAACGAGCTTGGGTGGCGTGAAGACGAAATGAAGCGGGTCGTGTTTCACACCGACAAAGGCTCGGCTTACACGGCGAATGCGTTCACCAAGCTTTGTCGCCGCCTCGGGATCCGTCAATCGGGTGGGACGGGTGGGGTCATGTTTCGATAATTCCGCCGCTGAAGTGTTCTTTAGCTCGTTAGAGTGGGAAGTCCTCTCACGCCACGAGTTCGCCAACGTCCGGCAAGTCCAGGCCGTCGTGTTGGACTGGTGCTACGGGTTCTACGACCACGAGCGCCGACACAGCTCAGCGGGCATGATGAGCCCGGTCAACTACGAGAACAACGCGGCCCCCTACCGGCAAGCCGCATAAGGAAGCCCTCCACGATCCGGG
>NZ_RQYZ01000108.1 GCF_003932855.1 Tessaracoccus sp. OH4464_COT-324
CAGAAAAATACCAGCCACTACTGGTGGAAGTACTTGTATCATCAATGTTGGAATAATTTTGTCACTGACATCTAATGTTGGCACGACAGCACGTCCTAATGCACCAGCGAGATGCATTCCCAGCATTAATGCAGCAATGACAATTGTTCCAATGACAATACCACTATGCAATGCTTTGCTATTTTTATAGGACATCGCTCGCACAACGGTATGAGGTAAACCAAGTAAACCAAAGCAGACTAACACCCAAGAGGATGCCATAAAAGTAAAGTCAAGAGGTCTAGCATCAATACCATAAGGGGTAATTAAATTTGGATCAATTTTAGCCAAGTTATCAATAATTTGGCTAACGCCCCCTCCAGCATAAATAACACCGCCAAGCAATAAAAAGGTTCCTAGAACCATAATTAATCCTTGAATAGTATCAGT
>NZ_RQYZ01000109.1 GCF_003932855.1 Tessaracoccus sp. OH4464_COT-324
GCCTGCGTCTTCTGGTCCGGCCATTAGCGTTCTCCAATCTGGTCACCGGATTGTTGTGCGCGGTCTTCTTGTTCCGTGTAGCGTCTGGCGAAGACCTGCAACGAGTCACACACGTCGTCGAACTCGCCCGAGGCCTTACCCGAACCACCCGAGAGCCCACCCGACACAGCATGGTAGCCACCAAGAACGGACGCCAAGAACCCGAAATTGCTCTCAACCGGCACCCCACGCGCACTGCGCGCAGCCGCCTCCGAATTAGCCGCCCACCTACGGGCCATCTCCACCAACTCCGGCGGATCAGCGGTGAAACTCATATCCCCACCCGCCACCGCAGGCCCAGAACCCTCACCCGCCGCAGGCGCAGAACCCGGAGCGCCAGACCCGCCGCCGGGGAAAGGGCCGCCGCTCGCGGGGCCACCAGACGGGGT
>NZ_RQYZ01000110.1 GCF_003932855.1 Tessaracoccus sp. OH4464_COT-324
GCCTGCGTCTTCTGGTCCGGCCATTAGCGTTCTCCAATCTGGTCACCGGATTGTTGTGCGCGGTCTTCTTGTTCCGTGTAGCGTCTGGCGAGGATCTGCAACGAGTCACACACGTTGTCGAACTCGCCCGAGGCCTTACCCGAGCCACCGGAAATCGAGCCCAACAAGTCACGAAAACCGTCAAGGGTGCCTTCCAGGAACCCGAAAGTTTCCCCAGCTGGCATCATCCGTGTCCCGCTGGCCGAAGTATCCGAATTAGCCGCCCACCTACGGGCCATCTCCAACAACGCCGGCGGATCAGCGGTGAAACTCATATCCCCACCCGCCGCCGCAGGCACAGAACCCTCACCCGCCGCAGGCGCAGAACCCGGAGCGCCAGACCCGCCGCCGGGGAAAGGGCCGCCGCTCGCGGGGCCACCAGACGGGGT
>NZ_RQYZ01000012.1 GCF_003932855.1 Tessaracoccus sp. OH4464_COT-324
CGTGCACAGGACACACACAAAAAATGTGCAAAAATTGGCATTGACTTAAAGCACGCTGTTGAGTTCTCAAGATTCGCTCGCGACCCTCACGGTGGCCTCATGTGAGGCATCCCATTCGGGGCTTTTAAACCTTCCGGCCCGACCACTCTATCACGACTTCGACGCGCTGTCAAATCGGATCTTCCTGAGGCTGGCCACAGGGCCAACGCGGTTGAAGCGGTGGGCTGGATTGCTTGGCCGCAAAGCGGCTGCTGTCTATCCTAGCCAAGTTCACTACTTCGGTCAAATCCGATCTCAGCTCGTCTCTGTGGAGTTGTGCGGTCGTCACCTTCAGGCAACTTGCCTAACTGTACTCCCCTGGTTTCTCGAAGTCAACTTCGCCACCAGGTCTTGATCCGACTTCTCCCGATCTTGAGTGGGTACTAATCGCACGCACACTCATCGGTTTCCGTCGCCTCAAGTCAGGCCCTGCCCCTTCCGGCCCATCGGCCCGGCCGAGGCAGCCCGGTGAACATTACACACCTCAAGAGGAACATTCAAATCGGCTTGCCAGCACCATGCTTCCCATAACTGCGACGGCGCGGCCAGCCCCTCGTGGCTTCGGCGTAGAGTGCTGCCATGCGACTCAACGTTCTGGCCGCCGGCTTCTGCTTGGCGCTGGTTTCTTGCTCGCCGGTTCTCCGTGCGGACTACACCGGTATGGCTATTTGGGACGCCTCCCATTGGCCGGACGAACTCCCAGACGTGCAGATCGCCAACTCACCCCACCCTCAACCAAGCTCGACTCCAACACCCACACCAGTTCCTTCCCCCAAGGCTCTACGCCGGGTGACAATCAACGTCTCCGGCGACCTTCTCTGGCACAACACACTGTGGACTAGCGCCCAACAGGACGCCAGCCGAACCGGCCGAGGCCAGATGGATTTCTTCCCCCAACTCGCCCACCTACAAAGCTTCGTATCCCGAGCAAGCATCGGGATCTGTCACTCCGAAGTGCCCTTTGCCCCTCCCCAGGGTCCCTTCCGGAACTTTCCCCTCTTCGCAGCCCCTCCCTCCATTGCCCCAGCCCTCAAGGAGGTTGGCTGGGACATCTGCACCACTGCCTCGAACCACACCATGGACGGCGGATGGCCCGGGGTCGTGCGCACGATCGAGACTCACGAAGAGGCGGGACTGCGCACCGTCGGTACCTACCGCACCCGGGAAGAGGCCGAAACCCCCACGATCTACGAAGCTGCCGGGGTGAAGGTGGGCTTCGTTTCCCAGGCCTACGGGCTCAATGGCCTCTCGCGACCCGCCGACAAGCCCTGGGCAGTCAGCTTGTTGGACGCCGACAAAGCGATAGCCGACGCCCGCAAGGCCAAGGAGGCCGGAGCCGACATCGTCGGTGTCCACATGCATGCGGGTACTGAATACTCCCGGGAACTGAATCGCGAGCAAATCGATTTTGTCGCTGCGGTCACGGCCTCCGAGCACGTCGACTTCGTTTTTGGCCAACACGCACATGTCGTGCAACCCATCGACCGTGTCAACGGGAAATGGGTCGTCTACGGCGCAGGAAACCTGATCGCCCAAAGCGGCCCACCCTATCCGTACACCTACGACGGCTACATGGCGGAGTTCACCTTTACCGAAACCTCACCAGGTGTGTTCGACTCAGAGTTGCTCTGGGCGCCGACACACATCACCCGTCATCGAAACGGCTCCCCTGCGCGGGTCTACCTCATACCCGAGGCGCTGGACCAAGGAATCGGCCCCACCACTCAACTGAAGGAATCAGCCGCGCGGACCCGAGCCATCGTCGGACAAGTCCCCGGGCTCAGGGAACTGGGCCAAGCCGACAACAACTGACCAGCCGCGCCGACCTCCGGTCAGCAGATCACTCCGCCCACGGTCTTGCGCCCCCGACGCAGCACCGCGAACCGTCCGTGCAACAGGTCGTCCGCGCCCAGCACTCGTTCGGAATCAGTCACCTTCTCGTTGTTCAGGTAGGCGCCGCCTTCGGCAATCGCCCGGCGGGCCGCAGACTTCGATTCCACTACCCCGGCCAGCACCATCGCGTCCACGACAGGTAGAGGCGCTTGCGCCTGAGCCGCACGCAGCGCTCGCATTGCTCCGGCGATGGATTCTTCGGACAGTTCCCGGAGCTCCCCTCGGCCAAACAGCGCCTGTGCTGCAGCGACTGCTTCGCGCCGCGCAGTGGCCCCATGGACCACATCAGTTACGGCGTCCGCCAGCGCCCGCTGCGCGGCCCGCTTGTGGGGGGCGTCAATCGTCTCCTGTTCAAGGGCCTCGACCTCTTCGCGACTGAGATCGGTGAATACCTTGAGATAGTCCACGACTTTCGCGTCCTCGGCGTTCAGGAAGAACTGGTGAAACTCGTAGGGGGTGGTCAAGTTCGGGTCGAGCCAAACCGTACCGCCCTCGGTCTTGCCAAACTTCGTGCCATCCGCCTTCGTGATCAGCGGGGTGGCCAATGCATGAACCCGAACCTGGTCGGAACGCCGCAGCAACTCCACCCCCGCCGTAATGTTGCCCCATTGGTCAGAGCCACCGGTCTGCAGCGTGACCCCGAAACGACGATGCAACTCCCGGAAGTCGTTCGACTGCAGCAGAACATAGCTGAACTCCGTGTAACTGATCCCTGACTCCAGGCGCCGCGCAACGACGTCCCGGGCCAGCATCCGGTTCACCGGGAAATGCTTACCGATGTCCCGCAGGAAATCGATCGCGCTCAGACCAGAAGTCCAGTCCAGGTTGTTGACCAGCACGGCAGCGTTCCCGCCTTCGAAGGAGACAAACCCCGTAGTCTGCTGGCGGATCGCCTCGACCCATCCTGCCACGATGTCAGCATCGTTCATGACACGCTCGCCGGTCTCCTTCGGGTCACCGATCAGCCCCGTCGCTCCCCCAACGAGCAGATGTGGGATGTGCCCGGCGAGCTGCAGGCGACGTGCCATGAGCAGCTGCATCATGTGTCCGATGTGCAGGCTGGAAGCCGTCGGGTCGAAGCCAACATAGAACTTGACCGGCCCCGCCGACAGGTGCGCGGCAAGCGCCTCCGGATCAGTGGAATGCGCGACGAGGCCGCGCCAGCAAAGGTCTTCGAACAAGTTCATGGGGCCAAGCATAGAGCCTCCGGTTGCGTCAATGCGCGGCCCAATCAGCCAACTCCGCCTGAGCTGCGCGCAGTTCCATGATCTGTTCCGCCACTCGCTCAGGCGCAGTTCCTCCGCGGCCGTTGCGCGCCTCAACCGAGCCGGCAACCGTGAGCACCGTTAGCACCCCGGCGTCGAGATGCTCCGAAATCTGCGGCAGGTCCGCACTCGTGAGATCACCAAGCTCAATCCCCTTAGACTCGCAGTATCGAACGGCCTCTCCCGCCACCTCGTGAGCGACCGCAAACGGCACCTTCGCACGCACCAGGTAATCCGCAACATCGGTGGCCAGCGAGAAACCCTTGGGCGCCACCTCGGCCATGCGCGCTGGGTGGAAGGTCAAAGTCGCTACCATGCCCGCAACCGCCGGAACCAGGACGTGCAGCTGGTCAATTCCATCGAAAATCGGTTCCTTGTCCTCCTGCAAATCCCGGTTGTAGGCCAGCGGGAGGCCCTTCAACGTCGCCATCAGCCCCGCCAAATTGCCAATCAGTCGACCGGCTTTGCCCCGGGCCAGCTCTGCCACGTCGGGATTCTTCTTCTGCGGCATGATCGACGATCCGGTGGACCACGCGTCGTCCAACGTGGCAAAGCCAAACTCCGCCGTGCACCACAGGATCACGTCCTCGCTGAGCCTGGACAAGTCCACTCCGATTTGCGCCAGCACGAAGGCGCACTCTGCGACGAGGTCGCGCGCTGCTGTCCCATCAATGGAGTTAGGCACCGAGGATTCGAAGCCCAACTCACGCGCCACCAGTTCCGGGTCCAGCCCCAACGAAGTACCAGCCAACGCGGCCGAGCCATATGGGCTGACCGCCAGGCGTCGGTCTAGGTCCCGCAGCCGCTCCACGTCCCGGACCAGCGGCCAAGCATGGGCAAGCAGATGATGGCTCAACAGAATCGGTTGCGCGGACTGCAGATGCGTGCGCCCCGGCAAAACGGCTCCCAAGTACCGTTCGGCCTGCTCCGTCAAGGCAGCAATCACCCCATCGAGGTCCTGCGCAATCAGGCGGGCCTCTGTGCGCAGATAGCTCCGAATCAGCGTCGCTATCTGATCGTTGCGCGACCGCCCAGCGCGCAACCTACCGCCCAGCTCGGTACCGACGATCTCCTTGAGGCCACGCTCCAATGCGCCATGCACATCCTCGTCGCTGTCGGCCGCCACGAATTCTCCCATCGACACCCGCCTGGCCAGCTCCGCCAGGCCGGCGTCCATCTCGGCCGCCTGCGCATCGCCAAGGTACCCCGCCGCATGCAAGGCCTTGGCATGAGCCCGCGACCCGGCGATGTCATGCAGAGCGAGGCGCCAATCGAACTGCGTCGACTTGCTGAGCGCGAACATTGCCTCGCTGGGCCCGCCCGAGAACCTACCGCCCCAGAGCCTTCCCTCAGTCATTCTTCCTCCGTAGCTTTACCAGTGATGGTCATTCTCTCCAGTTGCTCCGCAAGTGCCGCCGCGGACGGCTCGTCAACGGCGATCACCAGCACAGTGTCGTCGCCGGCGATCGTGCCTACGACGCCGTCCAACCCTGCCTGATCCAGTGCCGCACCAAAATACTGCGCTGCCCCCGGCGGGGTGCGCAACACAATCTGGTTCAGCGCCCGACGGATGGTCAGCAGCAGTTCAGCACACAGCCGGGCCAAGCGGGTGGCTGCCCGGGTATCCAACTCCTGCAACACGTAAACCAGCGAGCCGTCCGCACCGCGCTGGCGGGCGGCCCCCAAAGCCAGCAGATCCTTCGAAAGGGTGGATTGGCTGGCCAGGATGCCACGCGCTTCCAACGCCGCAGCCAACTCCGCCTGCGACGAGTAGCGCTGCTCGTGCAGCAACTGACGCAACGCCGCGTGGCGGCCAGCACGGGACACCTCCGTCATTGCCGCTCCAGCAAGGCCGGCAGCTGGGCGACGAACTCGCCAAGTTGCTCCCTCGTTATCACCAGCGGCGGCGCAAGCCGAAGCACGTTGGGCCGGGCCGCGTTCACAATGAAACCCGCAGACAGCGCGCGTTCCACAACCTCCGGCGCACCGTCGTCGTTTAGGACGATGCCGCGCAACAGCCCTCGACCTCGGACTTCGCGAATCCTCGGATGACCGAGCGCCACAATCTGATCGGCGAGCCAACCACCGAGGGCATTCACCCTCTCCAGCAGTTGCCCGACCTCATGCAGCACGGCCAGCCCCGCCGCAGCAGCCACCGGGTTCCCCCCGAACGTGGTTCCATGCATTCCGGGTCGTAGCCAGCCGGCGGTGGCGCCCGTGGCCAGGCAGGCCCCGATCGGGAAACCGTTTCCCAGCCCCTTCGCCAAGGTAACCAGGTCTGGCTCAACCGAGTAGTGGTGATGGGCGAACATGGCTCCACAACGCCCGATGCCCGTCTGCACCTCATCGATCCACAGCAACGCGCCCGCATCCCTCGTAAGACGCCTAGCCAGTTCAACGAACGACCCGGACGCCACCACCACCCCATTCTCGCCCTGGACTACCTCCAGCACTACGGCGGCCGTTCGCTCGTCCACCGCGCTTGCCAGCGCCGCTTCATCGCCGAATGGGACGAACTGCACCTCGCCGATCAGCGGGGCGAATGGCTCCCGGTAGGCCGGATTGTGCGTCAGCGCCAGCGAGCCAGTAGTTCGCCCGTGGAATGCTCCCTCCATCGCCACCAGCTTCATCCGACCGGTGAGACGCGAGATCTTCAAGGCCGTCTCGTTGGCTTCCGAGCCGGAGTTGCAGAAAAAGACCCGTGCGCTTGGGTCGCCCAACTCAGCGGCCAGCCGCTCGGCCAGTCGAATCTGCGGCTCGGAGGCGAACAGGTTCGAGATGTGGCCCAGCGTGTCCAGCTGACGGGCGATGGCACCGTTCACCGCTTGGTTCGCGTGGCCGAGCCCCACGACCGCCAACCCGCCGAGCAGGTCGGTGTACCAGCGGCCATCCGCGTCACGCAACCGGGCCCCTCGCCCCTCGACGAACACCCTTTTCGGGCTGCCGAACGCGTTCATCATCACCGAGTCGTACCGGCCCAGCAACTGCGCATTGCTCAACTCCACAGTCATTTTCTCACCATCGTTCCCACGCCCTCATCTGTGAAGATCTCAAGCAGCAACGAGTGAGGTTGGGTCCCGTCACTGATCGTTGCGCTCTGCACACCGCCGTCCACGGCAGCCAGGCAGGCCTCCACCTTCGGAACCATGCCCGTAGCCAGGCTCGGCAGCATGGCGCGGGCATCGTCGGCGCTGATCTCGGTGATCAGCGAATCCGGGTCTGGGTAGTTCGCGTAAAGGCCCGCGACGTTGGTGAGCATCACAAGCCGTTTAGCGCCAATGACCGCCGCGAGCGCGGCCGCAGCGGTGTCCGCGTTCACGTTGTGGATCACGCCGCCGGCGTCGGGCGCGACCGAGGCAACCACCGGGATGCGCCCCGCCTCGATCAGATCAATCAGCCCGGATGGGTTGACCGAGTCGATGTCGCCGACCAGCCCGAGATCAACCTCCTCATCGCCGACGGTGGCCAACCTGCGCACGGCCGTGAACAGCCCACCGTCCTCACCCGACATGCCGACCGCGTAGGGACCCTCCTGATTGATGAGGTTCACCAGCTCCCGGCCCACCTGGCCAACGAGCACCATCCGCACAACCTCCATCGCCTCCGGAGTCGTCACCCGGAAGCCGCTGCGAAACTCCGAATCAATGCCCAGCCGGTCCAGCATCGAAGAAATCTGCGGGCCGCCGCCGTGCACAACGACTGGCTTCACCCCCACCTGCCGCAAGAAGACGATGTCCTTCGCCAGGTCGCGTTTCAGGCCCTCGTCCGTCATGGCGTTGCCACCGTATTTGATCACCATGATCTCGCCGGCGTACTCCTTCAACCACGGCAGCGCCTCGATCAGTGTCGCGGCCTTCGCGGTGCTGTTTTCCAGGCTCACGATGAATACTCCGCGTTCTCCTTGACATAGTCATAGGTCAAATCGTTTGTCAGGATGGTCGCGCTCGCGGTGCCCGCGTGCAGGTCCACCAGAACGCGCACGTCCCGGGCGGACAGTTCGACCAGGGACCGGTCGTCACCGATCGCACCAGCCCGGCACACCTGAACGCCATTGAAGCTGACATCAAGCTGGTCAGGATCGAACTCGGCGTCCGTCACCCCAATCGCGCTCAGCACCCGCCCCCAGTTGGGATCCCCGCCAAAAATGGCGCACTTGAACAGGTTGGAACGCGCAATCTCCCGCCCGACCACCTCCGCGTCACGCTCACTCGCGGCGCCAACGACCTCGATGGCGATGTCATGCCGGGCGCCCTCCGCGTCGCGGATCAGCTGCCGCGCCAAGTCGGCTGAGACCGTCCGCAGTGCCTCGGCCAGTTCCGCCTGCGAAACCGGCACTCCAGAGGCTCCCGAACCCAACGCAATCACGGTGTCGTTGGTGGACATGCAGCCGTCGGAGTCGGCTCGGTCGAAGGTCGTGCGGGTGGCCTCGCGCAGCGCCCGGTCGAGACAGTCCGCGTCGACCTCGGCGTCGGTTGTGAGCACGACGAGCATCGTGGCCAGCCCGGGCGCGAGCATGCCGGCCCCCTTCGCGATGCCGCCGACGCTCCAGCCAGTCCCGCGGAACTCGCTCGTCTTGTGCACGGTGTCCGTCGTCATGATCGCGCGCGCGGCATCCTCCCCGCCGGTGATGCTCAGCCGCTCCACGGCCTCGGCCAGCCCCGCCAGGATCTGCGGCATGGGTAGCCGCACGCCGATCAGCCCCGTCGAGCACACCGCAACGTTGTCCGCAGGAAGCCGTAGCAGTTCGGCGGCGCGCACCGCCGTCGCCGCAGCATCAGCAAAGCCCGCCGCGCCCGTGCAGGCGTTTGCCCCGCCGGAGTTCAGCACAACGGCCTGCACCTGCCCGTCGGCGACCGCCTGACGGGACCACTTGACTGGCGCGGCGAAAACCCGGTTGGTCGTGAAGACGGCAGCCGCCGCCATCCGGGGGCCATCGTTGACCACCAACGCCAGGTCCGGTCGGCCGGTGGGCTTGATCCCAGCCGCCACGCCGGCGGCCCGAAAACCCTTGGGTGTGGTGACGCTCATGGAGCTACCCCGTTCCCGCTCAATCCGATGGACTCGTCGAGCCCGAGAGCGATGTTCATGGACTGGATGGCCCCGCCTGCGGTGCCTTTGCTCAGGTTGTCGATGGCGGCACAAACGATCACCCTGTCCGCGGCCTGATCCACCGTGATCTGGAGCGAAACCCTGTTGGAGCCGAGCACCGCCGCCGTCATCGGCCACCGGCCTTCCGGAAGCAGCTCGACGAAGGGCTCGTCGGCGCACCACGCCTCGTAGGCGGGGCGCACCAGCTTCGGGTCGCCGACCAGCGGTGCGCTGCACGTGGCCAGAATGCCGCGGGACATCGGCGCCAGGAGCGGAGTGAAACTCAGCCCGACCGGGCCGGAAGCCACGCCCGAGAGGTTCTGGATGATCTCGGGAATGTGCCGGTGCCCGCCGCCCACGGCGTAGGGCAGCACGTTGCCCATCACCTCGGAGCCCAACAGGTGCGGCTTTAGCGACCTGCCCGCCCCCGACGTGCCGGACACCGCGACGACGTTCAGCTGACCCGCGTCCACCATGCCCTGCGCCACGGCGGGCAGAAAAGCCAACGTCACCGCCGTCGGGTAGCAGCCAGGCACGGCGATACGCTTCGCCTGCCGCAGTACCGCGCGTTGGCCAGGCAACTCGGGCAAGCCGTAGGGCCAGGTGCCCGCGTGCTCCGTGCCGTAGAACCTCTGCCAGGCCGCCGGGTCGGACAGTCGGAAATCGGCGCCCGAGTCGATCACGAGAACATCTTCGCCGAGCTCTCGCGCGATAGGCGCCGAGGCACCATGCGGCAGAGCCAGGAAGACGACATCATGCCCAGCGAGCGTCTCAGCGGTGGTCGGTTCGACCACGCGCTCGGCGAGGGCCGCCAGATGCGGCTGGTGGTTGCCGAGCTTATCTCCCACCGACGAATTGCCCGTGAGCGCGCCGATCCGCGCGTTCGGATGGCCAGCCAGAAGGCGGAGCAGCTCTCCCCCGGCATAACCGGTGCACCCTGCAACAGCTATCGAGAAGGTCATAAGATAACTATGACATAGATTCCATATTTATTCTAGGGCTTGGGTCGGCTTTCGCAGCAGCCACAAACAGCTCAACCCCCACCCGGAACCGACGCTCAGCCGCCTCGGCATCCAACTCCGGGATGACACCGAGCTCCAACAGCTGTCGCTGGGTCTGATCGTGCATCGTCGCGCCCAGGATGAAATGCTCACAGGCCGCCAGCAGATCCTCCGAAACGACGCCGCGCAGCCCCGCCCACGGATCGGCGGCGCCCAGCCCCAAGGCCCTGCTGGACGCCACCAACTCCGCCCCGTCGCGGCAACTCAGCAGCGTCGCGCGATACTCGTCAGCCCAGACCCGCAGGTCATCGGCCCCCACCGGGCGCAACAGCTCGTCCGCCAGCGCCGCCAACAGCTGCTGCTTGTTCGGCACGTGGTAATAGAGGGCTCCCGCCTGCACCCCAAGCTCCTCCGCCAACCTGCGCATCGTCAAATCGGCCAGGCCATAGCGGGCCAGAATCTCCAATCCGCCCGCGACGATGGCCGCCTTCGTCAACGCCATCGTCGCACCATCCCCCAACGGCTCGTTCTCCTCACCCACCCTACGACGGAGCGACAGCCGTCGAAAGCGAAACGACAAGAGCCCGAACCGCGCCCCGTTCCGGGCTCTGCACCCCCGGCAGCGGTTGTTCCCAGCAAGCGGTCGCCCCTGGATACGACGCCCTTAAACGACGGACTGTCAGTGGCGGTCCACCCCCATCCCAGCTTGGCATACCGGCCGACCCAAGCAGCGAAAGCGAGCAGGCCCGCTACCGACAACACCACAACATGATTCCCGTGCGCCCGCACCGCGCCCCCGAGCACCAACGCTCCCTGGGGGAGCGCAACCCGGACGAATGGCTGGTATCCGGCACGAGGCAGCACCCCGTCAGCCGCCGTCGACTCATTCGTTAGTGACATGGAGGTGATTCTGCCAGTTAGCAACCTCGCCCCGGCAGGCAGCCTGGCGAGGCCCCGGGGCAGACGGTCCCCTCAAAATCAGGCGCGCTGAACGGCCCCGAAGCGCGCCACGGCCTCCGCCACCGCCGCCTGCCGGACCTCTGCTGCCTCAGCGTCAGTCAGCGTACGATCACCGCGGATCCGCAACGCGAAGGCGAGGGACTTCTTGCCCTCACCAACCTGTTCACCCGTGAAAACGTCGAACAACCGCACGGATTCCAGCAACTCTCCTCCTCCGGCGACCAGGGCCGAGTGCACGTCGGCCGCCGCCACCGATTGATCCACAATCAGGGCAACATCCTCCTTGGCCACCGGGAAGCTGTGCAGCAGGCCAATTCGCCCGGCGTGGGGCGCGGCGTCGAGCAGCGCGTCCAGGTTGAACTCCACCGCACAGGTTCGTGCCGGCAGACCGAAAGCAGCGATCACGTCGGGGTGCAGCTCACCGGCGTAGCCCAGCGAGGCCTCACCAACCAGCAGCTCCGCGGTTCGGCCCGGATGCCAGGGCGCTACATCGTCGCGCTGCCGCCGGACGAGGGCAACGCCCACCGCATTCGCCGCGCTTTCGGCCAGGGCCACGACGTGGGTCCAGTCAGCGGCCACCGCCGGCCCGGACCAACCTGCCGGAACCCAGTTGCCCGCCACGAGGCCGGCCACGAACTGCGGCTGAGCTGGCAGCGCCGCGTCGAGTGCGCGAATCTCCTTGTCCGACGGCCGATGCGTCACCGCCGGACGCGGCGCATCCATCGGTTCACCGGCGAAGAAAACACTGCCCACCTCAAAGATCGCCACGTCGTCAATCGACCGAGAAACGTTCGTTGCCAACGCGCGCAGCAGCCCGGGCAACAAGGTGGTACGCAGCAGCGGGTGAGCATCGGACAGCGGGTTGCTGAGCCGGACAGCGGAGCGCGCAGCCGACTGCTCGGGCAGGCCCAGCCTATCCAGTTCCTCGCTGCCGATGAACGGCAGGGTCATGCACTGCGTGAATCCGGCAGCCACCACCGCGTGGATGACCTCTCGCCGCGCCGCCTGACGACGAGTCAGCCCCCCGCCTCCCGCAGCCACCGGAAGTCGTCGACCAATGCGGTCATAGCCATACTTGCGGCCGACCTCCTCGACAATGTCATAGGGGTCGACCAGGTCGTTGCGCCACGTCGGAACCTCCAACGTAATGGAGTCGCCGAAGGCAGTGACCTCCGCACCCGTGGCCGTAAGCAGTCGAACTACCTCGTCGTAGTGGACTTCCGCGCCGAGCACGGCAGACACCAGCCCGGCTAGCAGCCGGATCGTGTGCCGCTCAGGCACCTGCCCGACGAAGGTCTCTCCCGCCACTTCACCGCCGCCGTACTTGATGATCAGTTCCGCAGCCTGACGGGCCGCGGAGAAGCCGAGTGCCGGATCCACGGTGCGCTCGAATCGCTTCGACGCCTCCGAGAACAACCCGTGGGCGCGGAAGGTGCGAGACACCGAGACCGAGTCGAAAGCAGCAGCCTCCAGGACAATGCGGGTGGTCCGCTCGTTCACCTCGGTGGTTTCACCACCCATGACACCGGCCAGGCCGATCGCACCCGAGTCGTCGGCGATGACCATGTCCTCGACGCGCAGCTTGCGCAGCTGCCCGTCAAGAGTGACCAGTTCCTCGTCCTGATCCGCCTGGCGAACACGGATGGCTCCCTGGAGCCGATCAGCGTCGTAAGCGTGCAGCGGCTGTCCGGATTCGAGCATCACGTAGTTGGTCACGTCCACGGCAAGCGAGATCGAGCGCACGCCCGACGCCCGCAGTCTGTCGACGATGTACCGGGGGGTCTTGGCCTGCGGGTTCGTCGCGTTAATCGTGATCGCGGTGAAAGCCGAACAATTCGGGGTCTGCAGAATCACCTCGTGCCCGCTGGCTGCATCCGCCACCGGCGGAAGTCGGTACGGGTCGGTGAAGCTGCAGTTGAAAGCGATCGCCGCCTCGCGCGCCAGGCCGCGCAGCGACAGGCAGTAGCCGAGGTCCGGGGTCACGTCGATCTCCAGCACCTCGTCCGAAGTCCACAGCAGCTCGATCGCGCTCTCGCCCGGCGTGCCGGAACCCAGCACCATGATGCCTTCGTGATTCTCGCCCAGTCCGATCTCGTCCTCGGCACAGATCATGCCGTCCGATACGTGGCCGTACGTCTTGCGCGCAGAGATCTGGAAATCGCCCGGCAGGACCGTACCAGGCAGGGCAACCACGACGAGATCCCCGACTACGAAGTTGTGCGCGCCACAGACGATGCCCCGAGAGGCAGGTGTGTCCTCGGTGGCCGCTTCGTTCAGTTCCTCGCCGACGTCAACCCGGCAGTAGCGGATAACCTTCCCGTTCTTTTGCGGTTCTTCGACGAGGCTGAGCACGCGGCCAACCACCAACGGGCCGGTTACGGGGGAGCCGACGCTCTCGATCCGCTCCACCGTCAGGCCGACGTTGGTGAAACGCCTAGCGATCTCCTGCGCGGTGGCCTCCTCTGGCAACCTCACCAAGTCACGGAGCCAAGAAACAGGAACCTTCATCGGGCGCCTCCAATCAACGAACGGCTGAAACGCACATCCCCCTCAACGAAATAGCGAATGTCGGGCGCTCCGTTTCGGAACATCACGGTGCGCTCGATCCCCATCCCGAACGCGAACCCTGAGTACTCCTCCGGGTCGATGCCGCAGGCCTGGAGGACGCGCGGATTAACCACGCCACAGCCGCCCCACTCGATCCAACCCTCGCTCCGGCATGTCCGGCATGAGTTCTGCGGGTCCCCCACGGACTTGCCGTGGCAGGCGAAGCACTGGAGATCCACCTCTGCAGATGGTTCGGTGAACGGGAAGTAATGCGGGCGCATGCGGGTCTCCACCTGGCCGAACAGCGCCTGAGCTAGGTGGTCCAAAGTTCCTCGAAGGTCCGCCATCGAGATTCCCTTGTCCACCACCAGGCCCTCCAGTTGGTGGAACATCGGCAGGTGAGTGGCGTCGTACTCGTCGGATCGGAACACTTTGCCCGGGCTGATTATGTACAGCGGCACACCACGGCTGAGCAGAGCGCGGGCTTGCACCGGAGAGGTCTGGGTACGCAACAGCTTGGCCGCGCTGGGCGGATCCACCCAAAGGGTGTCCTGTTCGCCGCGCGCAGGATGGTCCGGGGGCAGGTTGAGCGCGTCGAAGTTGTACCACTCGGCTTCAAGCTCCGGGCCCTCCGCGACCTCGTAGCCGAGCGCGACGAACACGTCGGTCATGCGATCGATCATGGCGGTTACGGGGTGGATGGCGCCCAGCGGCCGATGCTCGATCGGCAGCGTCATGTCCACCCGCTCCGCGACGAGTGCCTGCTGCAGCTCTTGGCGCGCCAACTCCTCCTGACGCGCGGCAACAGCCTGGTTCACTTGGCCGCGAGCCTGGCCCACCCGTTTGCCGACCTCCTTGCGGGCGGCAGGCGGCAGGGCCCCGATCTCCCGGTTCGCCAGCGCGAGTGGAGAGCGATCCCCGGCATGGGCGAGCCTCGCCTGTTTCAATTCTTCCGTCGTCGTCGCGGCAGCTACGGCCGCTAAAGCGTCCGCAACGTAGCCCTCGACTGTTTCGGGGCTGAGTTGAGAAACCTGCTTGGGATCGTAATTGTCATTGGGCCCGCTCATTGCGCACTCCTTCACTATTCCTTCGCTGTGCGGATGCCGTGGCGTACAGACAAACCGCCGCCGCGCTGGACAGGTTGAGGCTCTCTGCCCCGCCCCACATAGGGACGGCAACCACCTCGTCAGCCAGTGCGCGGTCGGCAACGGGCAGCCCCCAGGCTTCGTTGCCCATGATCCAGGCGGTAGGCCGCCGAAGTTCGCCGCGCAGCGCCTTCAGATCTAGCGGTTCCCCCTCCCCGTCGGCCGCCAACACGTGCAGCCCCAGGGAGTGCACGCGATCTACCGCGTCGCGCAGATCAACTCCGGTGAGTATGGGCATGTGGAAAAGACTACCGACAGTGGAGCGCACCACCTTCGGATTATAAATATCGACGGACCCCGTGGTCAGGATGACCGCGTCGGCCCCGAAGGCGTCAGCGCAGCGGATCACGGTACCCGCGTTTCCGGGGTCGCGCACCTGTGAACAAATCACGACGAGTCGCGCATCAGAAATGTGCTCCCAGCCGAAGCTCAGTTGACGACAAACCGCTATGACGCCCTGCGGCGTCACCGTATCCGAGAGCTGACGCATGGCCGATTCGTCGGCACGCCAGAGGGTTCCCGAGTAGCCGTCGAGCAGATCGGCGTGCTTGGCCGGGTCGTCGACGACGACCTCCTCGACGATGTCACCCGCTGCCAGGGCTTCGCGGACGGCTTGCCGCCCCTCCACGAGGAACTTGTTCGCGATGTCCCGACCGCGGCGCTGCGTCAAACGACGAACCGAACGCAGCACCCCGACCGGGAGCGCTGCGTCCGGTTCGTGGCGCACGGCAGACTCAGGCTGCGGGAGTCTGGTGTTCCTTCGCGACGGCAACCAGCGCGTTGAAGGCCACAACATCGTTCACGGCAAGCTCGGCGAGGATCTTACGATCAACCTCCACGCCCGCGTTCTTCAGACCGCTGATGAAGCGGTTGTAGGTCATGCCCTCCGCGCGGCAGCCCGCGTTGATCCGCTGAATCCACAGGCCACGGAAATCGCCCTTCTTGGCACGACGGTCGCGGTAGCTGTAAGTATACGAGTGAAGCAGCTGCTCCTTCGCCTTGCGGTACAGCCGAGAGCGCTGACCACGGTAGCCAGATGCCTGCTCAAGTACTTCGCGGCGCTTCTTCTTCGCGTTTACGGAACGCTTCACGCGTGCCATGTTGACTCCTTAGGAAAACGTATGAGGGATGCGGGTGGGTGGGTTGGCTCAGCGGCCCTTGTGCTTGCCAAGCAGCTTGCGCGCTTTCTTGGCCTCGACCTCGACGACCTCCACGTTGCCCTGCAGGCGACGGATTCGACGGGACGACTTGTGCTCGTTCAGGTGGCCGAGGTTGGCCTGACGGTGCATGAGCTTGCCCGACCCGGTAGTCTTGAACCGCTTCTTGGCACCGGAGTGCGTCTTCATCTTCGGCATGACGTGCTCGCTTTCTTCTTCTTTGGGGGTTACGAATCCGGCAGACGACCGACGCTCAGAAGAGGTCGATGTCCGGATCGATGTTGTCTGCGGGGCCGCGACGCTTCTTGGCGGGCTTGCTCTGTGCCGCCTTTTCGCGCAGCTTGGCCTCCGCGGCCTTTTCGGCAGCGGCGTCTTCCTGACGCTGGGCCATGCGACGGTCGCGATCAGCATCGCGGTCGGCCTTCGCCTCGGTCTTCTTCTTGGTGGGCCCGAGCACCATCAGCATGTTCCGGCCGTCCTGCTTGGGGGCGGATTCAACATAGCCGAACTCGGCCACATCGTCGGCCAGCCGTTTCAGCAGATCAATGCCCAACTCGGGGCGCGACTGCTCACGGCCGCGGAACATGATGGTGATCTTGACCTTGTCGCCGGCCTTCAGGAAGCGGACGACGTGACCCTTCTTCGTCTCATAATCGTGGCTGTCAATCTTGAGCCGCAGCTTCATCTCCTTGGTGGAGACATTCGACTGGTTCCGCCGCGCGTCCCGCACCTTCTGTGCGGCCTCGTACTTGAACTTGCCGTAATCCATCAGTTTCGCGACCGGCGGCCGCGCCTGCGGAGCGACCTCGACGAGATCCAGATCACTTTCCGCGGCGAGGCGCAGCGCGTCCTCCACGCGGACTATGCCGACCTGCTCCCCCTTGGGGCCAACAAGCCGGACCTCAGGTACTCGGATGCGATCATTGATCCGTGGTTCAGTACTGATGACAACTCCTATAGAGACAATCCGCGATCAACAAAAAGGCCTCCGCGCGCGCAGAGGCCGAGGCGGATAAGTCGCCTAATCGAACCCGGCCGCCTCGGCGATCGCGGGTGGGAGTGGCCTCCACTTGAACGGATCAGTGATTCGCTGATCATGTGCGGAACGATCTTAGCCCAACGTCGGCCCTGTTCCAAACCCGCGCTCCCCGTCAGACCTTAGTGTCCTCCCCCGCAGCTTGAGTCTCTCCGGCTGTCTCTTCAACCGAGCTTTCTCGCTCTGCCTCCTGGGCGGCGGCCGCCTCGGCCTCTACCTCCGCGATCATGGCCTCAAGAGAGCTGAGGGCCCCCTCAAGATTCGCTATCTGATCGGCATCGCTCTTCTTGACCCACCCGAAGGCCTCACCCTCGAACTCGACCAGCGCGAAACCTTGCGCGAACCGCTGCAATGGCTCACCCGAAATCACCAGGGACGTGGGGCCTGCAGCATCGATAAGCAATTGGTCGGCACCCGCCTCTCGCACGGTCACGCACAGGTCGTCGAGCGTGCACGGGACCGGGCGGGCACCCTTCTGCCAAGTTTCCATGGAGTCGAGGCCGGTGAACGCCAACAGGAAGGTTCCGTGATCGTTCACTAGCTTCACCGCCGCCATCTCCGCCTGTTTCTCCCCGCCCGAGTCGTCACCCGTCGCGACGATCGGCATCAGCAGTCGACTGGAGCAAAGAGCTACCAACGCTCGGATGTAGGAAATCTGGTCAGAAACCCGGGCGATTGCCTCCCGAGCGATCGGATCCGGCTCGCCGTGGTCGTCGGCAAAGCGAGCGTTGGGGTTAGACAAAGTTCGCATGAGCCCAACACTAGCGGTGGCGGCGTGCACCCTGTGCCAGACTTGATCCATGCTTACTCCATTGTTCGTCACCATCGTCCTCATGGCCTTCATCGGGGCGCTCGGTATCGGCTTCTGGGCCCGCAGCCGCCGAGCACGGCCCGTCGTCGGCGCGGTGGGCGCGATGCTGATTCCTCTCGGCCTGTATCTGCTGGGCGTAACGGGGTTGGTGATGCAGGGCATCAAAGCTGCCATCGACTGGGTGATCCAGACCCAGTGGACGGACGTGATGACCTGGGGAATCGGCCTGCTCGGCGGCGGCGTGATCCTGTGCGTGATAGCTGCTTTCCTGCCGAAGGATCCCAAGGAGCAGCAGTCACCCACACCTGCGCCAGCACCCGCCGTTCCCGGGAAACCCGCCCGGCCAGCGGTGGCCTCGCCCTCGGCCCCGGCCGCCGCTCCCACGCCCGGCGCAAAGCCCAGCAAGGGCGGCCTGACTGCCGAGGATCAGGAGATCGAGGAATTGCTCAAAAAGCGCGGCATCATGTGATGTCGCGCTCGACGCCGGTGGCGCCATTTGCCTTGAGCCAGCGACGCAATTGACGCACCTTCCTGCTTGCTTGTTCGCCCTCCACCGACTGGATGGCGAGCGCTGCCTTTCGCACGTAGCCGGCCTCGGCGTCCGGATCCTTCACCAGCAGGTAGGCCCAGGGGTCGCCTTTACGCAGACGGACCCCCGCGATCTGCTCGACCCGATAGCGACGCACGAACAGCCCGTTGCGAATCACCACCTCGTCCCCAACGGCCCACAGGTGGGAATACCCCAAGGACAGCATCACGCCGAGCAGGAGAAGCACGATGAACAGGAGCGTGCCCACTTGGAACACTGTCACCTGCGCGTGCACGCTCGGGCCCAGCAGGTACCACACCCATAGCGAACCCGCGAACAAAACGGTGGAAAGCAGCACGCTGGTCACCAGCGCCGGCACGCTGATGAAACTGAGTCGCTCTTCGGCGGAAGATTCCACAGTGTCCTCCTCAAAGTCTGCAAGCGGCCAGCTGGGTCAGCAAAATACCCCGAGCTCCCGCGTCGTAAAGCCGGTCCATCAACAGGTGCGCCCCTTTGCGGGGAACCAGTGCGCGCACTGCGTACCATCCGTCCTTGGCCAGCGAGCTGACCGTCGGACCATCAACCCCCGGCGCAAGCCGCAACGTTGCTTCGAGCTGATCAGCGGGCACGTTGTAGTCCATCATCAGGTAGTTCTGCGCAACCATCACCGAGCGCAGCCGTGTCTTCAACGCGCTTACCACCACGTCGTCCCCGCCCCCATCGGCTCGGCGAATGAGGACGGCCTCCGAATCGCAAATTGGCTCCCCGAACATCGCCAACCCGGCCTTGCGCAGCGTCGTCCCCGTATCGACGACATCGGCGACGACGTCCGCCACACCCAACCGAATGGCGGATTCCACCGCGCCGTCTAGATGAACGATCTCCGCCGCGATCTGCTTCTCGGCAAGGTAACGACCCAGCAGCCCTGAGTAGCTGGTCGCGATCCGCTTGCCCGCGAGATCCTGCACCGAGAGTTCCGCCTCCGCGGGGGCCGCAAAACGGAAGCACGAAGCCCCAAATCCGAGGGACATCTCCTCGATCGCGCTGGCACCGGAGTCGAGCAGCATATCCCTGCCGGTTATCCCCAGGTCAAGATCTCCCCGGCCAACGTACGTCGCGATGTCCCTCGGGCGCAGGTAGTAGAACTCGACGCGATGCTCGGAATCGATGAGAGTCAACTCCTTGCCGTCCGATCGCTGCCGGTAACCCGCGCTCAACAGCATCTCTTTGGCGGAGTCCGCCAGCGACCCCTTGTTGGGCACGGCCACACGCAAAAGTTCAGCCATTCTTCCTCCTGTCACAGGTGGCGGTAGACGTCTTCGAGCTTCATATCCAGCTTCAGCATCAGCACCTGCAGGTGATACAGCAACTGGCTGATTTCCTCGGCCGCCGCGTCCTTGCTCTCATACTCGGCAGCCATCCAGACCTCGGCTGCCTCCTCAACGATCTTCTTGCCGATGCTGTGCACGCCTGCGTCGAGACGCGCAACCGTCCCGGAACCCTCTGGGCGAGCCTGGGCCGCCAGCGACAGCTGTTCGAACAACTGCTCAAAGCTTTTCATCTGAACGCTTACCTCCTCGCTACCCGCCGCTCAGCTGCTCGGGGCACAGGGCTGCGGGTCTCGGCCACAATCTACCCCAGAAGAAGCACCGATCGTCGCGGCCCAGGTACGTGCGGCAACGGCGGAGCCTGTTCCGAAGGCGCCGCTATCCCAGATACACTGTGGGAGGTTCCGTTGAGTCCGCAGCAGCCGCCCATCGCGCCGGGCGCGCAGACTGGGATGCCACAGGGCCTTTTTCACCCATCACGACGTTCCGTAGCCCGCCACGGGCTCCCGAAACAGGTCCTAGCCGTGGAACAGCGGACGACGATAGCCGTTGGAGCGCGGGCAGATGTGGCTGTTGAAGATGGGCTGCCCGCACACGGGACAGGCGGGGCGACCTGCCTCAATGATGCGTTCCACGCGCCCGACAAATTCCCTTGTCCTGCTGGGAGTCAACCAGATCTGGATCAACCGCATATCGTCAGGATCCTCGGAGAACAACTCGATCTGGGTGCAAGAGTTGGCGTTGTCCCAGGCCAGGCCGATACCGCCCACCTTGAATTCCACGTCGACAGGAGAATCCAGCGGGCCCATGTCCCGGGGCGCGAAGGCTTCGGGGATCGGCCGGCCCAGATCCATCAGTTGATCCATCACATCGCCAAGCCGCCGTCCGAGCTTGAGAATCTGCTGCTTCTCCACCTCAACCGACACCAATTGACCACGACCGGAAATCTGCAGAATGAAGCGCCGCTTACCGGGTTCTCCCAAGGTGCCGAGAACGAACCGGTCCGGCCGGAAGAACTCCATCAGCATGTGCAACCTCCTCCCAACTAGTCAGCGGCCGATATCCCTGCCGAGATACTAATGCCTCGCACGCTGGGGGCGTCCCCGTACTCGACGATACTCACCGATCCCGGGGACACCTGGATGCGCTGATAGTTCGCGAATGGCATCCCGAGGGCATCGGCAAGAATGAGCTTGATCGGGTCCCCGTGGGTGAACACCGCGACGGTTCTCCCAGGAGATTCATATGCTATCGCCCGCGCCGCAGCCAGAACCCTCTCCCGGACCTCCGGAAGCCGTTCTCCCGCAGGAAAGAAGACCTGCTCCGGGGTGGCGCACATTCGAGACCAGTAGCTGAGCACCACCTCGTCGTCGAAGCGTCGCCCGGTGAGTTCCCCATAGTCCACCTCCGTCAGCGCAGCCACCAGCCGGGGCGCGGCGAAACCGGCCAGTCGCGCGGTGGCCACGCACCGCTCCAACGGCGACGAGTAAGCTCGACTCACCTGAGCCAAACCAGCTCTCAATCCAGCGGCCTGCGCCTGGCCTACTTCGTCCAGCGGAACCCCAGGAGCGCGTCCAGCGAGGATCCCCGTTGCGTTTGCCACGGAGCGCCCGTGTCGCACCAACAGCAGCGTAGTCATGTGCCCAAGCTACCCCGCTGAGCGTAAGGTTGGCCCCGGCATTCTTGTTTTGTTCCCCTAAGGAAGGACCGACATGGGTTGGATCGAGGCCATAGTTCTGGGCATCGTGCAGGGTCTCACGGAGTTTTTGCCGATTTCGTCCAGCGCGCACATCTCGATCGTCGGCCAGCTGTTCTTCGCGGGCCACGATCCCGGAGCTGCTTTCACGGCCGTGACTCAACTGGGTACTGAGGCCGCTGTCCTCGTCTACTTCGGCAAGGACATCATCCGAATCATCCGGAGCTGGTGCCTGGCTCTCGTCGGCAAGCATGAAAAGGACGACCCGGATGTTCGCATGGGATGGCTGGTGATCATCGGTTCAATCCCGATCGTGTTGCTCGGGCTCTTGTTCCAGGACGCCATCGATACTTTCCTGAGGAATCTCTGGATCACCACCGCGATGCTGGCCGGCGTTGCGCTTCTCCTGGAGGCTGCCGACCGTTTCGGCGCCGAGAACGACCGCGACCTGACCCGACTCACCTGGGGCCACGGCATAGCGTTCGGCTTCTTCCAGGCGGCGGCGCTGATCCCCGGTGTTTCCCGATCCGGGGCCACGATTTCCGGCGGGCTGTTCCTTGGTTACAACCGCGAAGCTGCGGCACGTTACGCCTTCCTGCTTGCCATCCCGGCTGTCTTCGGCTCGGGCCTTTACAAGCTCAAGGACATTGGGGGGGACCAGACAGTGGCGTGGGGCCCGACGATCGTCGCCACCGTGATCTCTTTCGTAATCGGGTATGCGGTGATCGCCTGGCTGTTGCGCTACATCTCCACGCATTCCTTCCGAGTATTCGTGCTCTACCGACTATTGCTGGCAGCAATCCTCGTTGTCCTGCTCCTGACCGGCGTGTTGGCCGCGTAGGCTGAGGAGCCATGGACAATCGCGCGCTTGGCTTGACCGGCCTGCACGTCTCCCCCATTGGTTTGGGGACCATGGCGTGGGGACGCGACGTGGAGCCCAACGAAGCCAGGCGGCTGTTGGAGGCCTTCGTGGACCGGGGAGGAAACCTCGTCGACACAGCGCCCGCCTACGGAGCGGGCACGGCGGAAAAGATCATCGGAGCGACGTTGAAGCGCGGCCTGCCTCGCGAGGAACTGGTGGTCGCTTCCAAGGCGGGTTTCGTGGTCCGAGACGGCAAGCGCGTCATCGATACATCGCGCGGGGCGTTGCTCGCGGATCTGGAGAACTCGCTCAGACGTCTCAGCACCTCGTACATCGACCTGTGGCAGATACACGCTTGGGGAGAGGCCCCGCTGGAGGAGACGTTGGCCGCCGCGGATTCCGCTGTCAGCCGTGGCCTGGTTCGCTACGTCGGGGTATCGAACTTCGTTGGGTGGCAGACGGCGACCGCAGCCACCTGGCAGTCTGCGCTCCCGGGGCGGGCACGTCTCGCAAGTGTCCAGGTGGAGTACTCGCTGCTGGCCCGGCGCGCCGAGGTGGAAGTGGTCGGCGCCGCCAGTTACCACGGCCTCGGTTTGATCGCCTGGAGTGCGCTCGGGCGAGGGGCCCTCACCGGCCAGTACCGCAATGGCAGGCGTCCGCGCGGTTCCCGGGCGGTATCGCAGCACTTCAGCTGGTTCCTGGAGCCGTACCTTCAGCCCCGCTCGGAAGCCATCGTCGACGCTGTGGCCCATGCCGCGCAGGGACTCGGGCTGACCCCGACGCAGGTGGCGCTCCTATGGGTACGCGACGCCCCACAGGTCGCTTCGGCCCTGGTCGGGCCCCGCACGCTGGATCAGTTGGACGAAATCATGGACTGCGATGGGAAGCGACTCGTCAACCCTATCGTCGAGGCCCTTGACGACGTCTCGGGCGGGACCAACGCGCTGCGCAGCTGACCCGGCGCCCGTCCCTGTCGAAACACCGGTGGCCCAAAAGCCGGTTCCTGATCATCGGGCCGCGCAGCCCACTGCCCCGGCTCCGAGGACAATAGTTCTAGTCCCGGCCTTGTCACGCGGGGTATTCACCCGAGCACCGTTACCGGTTTTACGACAAGCGTGTCAGGAGAACTCACCACGGGGCTTTGGTGGAGGGAAAGGGGGGACGAGGTCGCTGCCGGGAGGTCCCGCATCACCAAGGCTTCGCCGTCCAGCTGCTTCCACCTGCTCCTACGAGTCCTCCAGGAGCTTCTGATCGCCGATAGCCTTCCTCGTCCCCGAGCGTCAACGAGTTGAGCGTGAGATTCACAGGTTGGCGAGTCCCAGCGCCGCACGCATGGAAGGAAGCTGCGCGACAACCGGGACACCGCCGAACGTCTCAACCATGAGCCGAGCTTCTCGCCTCGGCCAGCCGATCGTAGATCTTCTCCATTCCATGATGCCGTTGATGCTCGCCCGTTCGATGGACGCGTCCGAAAGGGCAAGTGGGCTGACCCGGGGCAGGATGCCCGCCGCGCTTTGGGCGCGAGCATCGAACTCGTAGACGGCTTCCCGCGCGTTCCAGGAGATAGGGTTTGCGCCCTCGATCGTCGGGGCCGGGGATTCCAGGGCGAGACGTAGGATTCGCTAGTCCCCGACGGATTGTCTGAGAAGTTGAAAGTTGCCGCCAAAGGCGGTGGAACCCTGGTCGATCAGGACGATCCGCGCGCCGAGATCTTCGCGATCTGCCGTATTGTGGCTGGTGAAGTCCCCCGGCGTGTCTGGAGAGTGAATTCATTGAAAGGATTACTCTCATACCAGGTGTTTCGAAGTACCGGTCGGGGCTGCGGGAGCGGGACGTGTGGATGATGTTGGAGTCGCAAGGCGGCTATGCCCAGCCGGACTGCGACGATCAAGGCGGTTGCGGGCATGCTGGGGATCGCCTCGCCCAAGTAGTTACGAGTCTGGGTGAAGCAGGACGAGATCGATGCCGGGAAGCGTCCCGGGACGGCTAGCGAGGAGTCCGCGAAGCTGAAGCGCCTGTGTAAGGAGAACGCCGAGCTGCGACGGGCTAACGAGATTTTGAAGACGGCCTCGCCTTGTCTATCGCGGCGGAACTCGACCGCCCGCACCGGTTTGAGTCGCCCTCATCGAGCGCCTCTACCGCGCCCAGGGATGACACGGCAGATCTCGGCGTCACAAGTTCAATCTGACGGTTTCTGGTCAAGGTTGGACCCCGGTTGGGTTTTCCTGCATTGCGGCCCGCTCAGGATGACCATTCGGAGCCGCCTAGCCGTCACGTTGACCGCCAGTAGCAGCTCCACAGCGCTGGGCGGCACAACGTATTCCGAGAGGCAAGGGAACCAGCGCGTCAGAGGACAGTCCCGACGGTCCAAGCCGCTGAAACTCGACGCTGCCCCGTCGCCGATTTGGCAGGATCGGCAAGCATTGGTAGAGTTCAGTTTCGCTCCAGTACGGAGCGAAGTCCGGGTGGCGGAATAGGTAGACGCGCTAGCTTGAGGTGCTAGTGCCCGTTACAGGGCGTGGAGGTTCAAGTCCTCTCTCGGACACCGTGGAGTATCCCGCTTAGCAGCAGGGGCTGCTGGGCGGGTTTTCTTTTGATCGATTCGGCCCCGCCCGGCCTGGTTTGAGTTCTCTCGTCCCGAGGGGCGCAGCCGCGCTAAACAACATGACCGCTCGGCACTCCTTGTACCCCGCTGTGGCCCAGGCTTTGTGCCCCGCCCGAGCCGGACTGTGCGTCTTGACCGTCCATCGGCTTCCGAGCAAGATCGTTTCCTACCTCTTGCGGTACGGATAAGACGATCGTCAGGAGGCCCG
This sequence comes from Tessaracoccus sp. OH4464_COT-324, assembly GCF_003932855.1. GTDB lineage: Bacteria > Actinomycetota > Actinomycetes > Propionibacteriales > Propionibacteriaceae > Arachnia. The sequence goes on from NZ_RQYZ01000012.1 coordinate 24,171, forward strand.
GGCAGCAAGACAGAGGTGGGGCACCCCCACGGGCACCCCACCTCGATCTGCGTTGAGCAGTTGATCGCTCAGACGCCGGTCTTCGGCAAACCTGGCTTCTTCACAACCGGCTTCGACGGCTTGCCCGGCTTCGACGGCTTGCCCGGCTTCACCGGGTCAGACGGCTTGCCCGGCTTCACCGGGGGCATCGGCTTGCTGTCCACGCCGTATCCGAGCCAACGCGGGGTGACCTCAGCGGTCTTCCCCAGCGAGAGTCCGGCGACGTTGCCCACCTTCAGCTTCGGGCCACCGCTCCAGGCCTTCCACTTGATCGGCTTCGCGCCGGAAGGAGCGGACCAGATGTTCCAAGACTTTCCTGCCCCGGCTTGAACACCGTTCACGGACAACACCTTTCGGCCCTTAACAGCCTTGGCATCCAACGGCAGTAGGGAACGCGGCACAGACATCGTCGACCGCTCTCCGACAGGGCTCTGCTCGAACTCGACGGGGAACCCAGCAGCCTGCGCAGCGGTGATCGGATCATCGAATTCACCCTTGGCGCACGCACCCCATGCGGCATCGCCTTCCACCGAGTCGACCACGACGTATACCCCGCCATTGGCGGAGCAGGTCTTCGCAGCCTCGTCGTCCACAGGCGTAGTCACCAGTTTGGGAGCAGGCGGACAAGCAACCACATCCGGAATCGTCAACGTCCACTCAGCAACCGCACCCTCAGCCAACACAAAACCAGCCTTGGCCACAGGCACCCGAACCGTCTTCTCATCAACCCGCTCCTGAGAGTACTCAACACCCTCCACCTCAGGAATAACCACCTCAGCCAACTTGCCACACTCAGGCACAGTCAACGAAGGAGCCAACGGAGTCACCGCTATCCGCGACAAGCGCATGCACCGCGAGTTCCGCGACAGAGGCGAATTTCATGCCCGGCTGGGAGTTGTAGGTGTCCTTGATCGTCAAACGCAGATACTTTGACTTGTGGCCAACGAGATCAACGAACTGCTGCGCTGAACTGTTGGGCCAGCGGCCTTCGGCAACCGGGCGAAGGTTCGCCAAATCGTCACCAACCAGGATTTGGTAGTCCGCGATCCTGCCATTGTCACCGCCGGTGCGGCGCGGAGCATGCATCAAGAACCCAAGATCCTGCGGCTCTTCGCCCAGTTTAAGGTCGATGTTGAGCGGCAGCCGAACCGAAGTGTTCCACGGGGAATGCCACATGCTGTCGAGATCGTCGTCGAACATCTTCGATGGCGGCTCGGCATTTTGCCCGCCTTGGAACGGCAAATCATTGACCAGCTCGACATCCAACTTGCGCGAGGCGCTCTGCCCCGGACGGAGTTGCAACTCCACCGGAACCTCACCTGTCACGGCCACGTCACCGAAGGTGCCCTGGGCCACAAGCACGTGTGTTGCCGGGTCCGCAGCGGATGGCGCGGTCACGGAAACCTGATAGGTCTTCGTCTGACCTGCAGACACGTTGATATCAACCGGCCCGCTCACGGACCAGCCCGCAGGAACGCTGAACTCGACCGAGCCGACAGCCGCTTTACTGCCCTTGTTCGTGACAGTGAAGGAGACTGAGTTCTCCCCGCGCCGCACCGTTTGCAACTCGTGGCCGATCTGAACTCGCAGCAGCTTCAGCCAGTCAAGGGACACCGGCATGTACTCGATGCGGGGGCCGGGCCCCTCAAAGAGCAGACCGTACTTGCCCTGCTGGTTGAGTGGCGTGAGGGTCGAATAGGCCATCTCGCCGGGGGCGAAAACCTTGTGTTGCGACCATGTCTTACCGTCGTCGAGCGAAACACGGACGGCGCCGTTTCGTCTACCCGAAGCGCTAAACGAGTTCGAGAAGAGGAGCACCTTGGCATCCTCGCTGCCCTGTGCTGCGTTCGGGAACGCACGAATGATCGAGGCGTTGTTGACGGGGTCGACGAGGGACTGATCCACGTGCAGATCGGTCCACGTCTGACCCTGATCCTTCGAGTAGGCAACCCAGCGACCGCCCCCGCCGCTGGAACGGCGCGAGTTCATCATCAGAGTCCCGTCCGAAAGCTCAACGACCTTGTTCTCGTCCATGCCCGGTCCGATTGGGGAGCCGACATGCCAGGTCTGGCCGTGGTCATCGGAAAACACTGAGGCCGCGTAGTAACCGCCACCCACCTTGGCGAAGGTGAACTGCTGCACCAAGCGACCGGCCTTCGGGCCGTAGCGGAGTTGGATCCCCTCACCGGAGGCGGCAAACCGGCTGCGCCAGAGGTTGGTCTCACCGTTGGGAACGATGTCGCCCGTGATCACGCGGGGCTGGGACCAGGACACACCGTCGTCGGTAGATTCCACCACCACAGCATGCAGGACGTTGCGCTGCTGCGGGTCAGTGCCCACCCCAGAGCCTTGGAAGCTCTGATCATATGACTTGACGAAGAAAGCGAAGATCTTGTCCTGATCGTGGTCCACGACGTACGAGGGGTCGGAGTAGCCGAATTTGGCTGGACCACCCTGCCCGGCCGCGATGGTCGTCGGTTCCTCCCAGCTCTTGCCGCCATCTTTGGAAACGCGTTGGATGATGTGGTTCGGGTTCGGCGCATCACCGCAGTTGTTCGGGCGGCCGTCCCAGGCCGCGAGCAGCCAACCGTTCTTCGGCGATACCGTGAGTGCGGGAATCCGGTGACAGGTAAACCCGAAGTCTCCCGGATTGGCTAGAACTCGTGAAACACCGTCTTCCAGTTCGGGCCACACGATTGGCTCCGGATCACCCACCGCGACCTGGTTCTCGATAGTGATCGACGGGTAGATGGTTCCCGTCGCTGTTCCCGATGCCGTCCAGGTCACGGAGAACTTCGCAAAACCCTGCTGCAGATCCTGCTCGGTGATCGTGTAGGTGGTGTTCCTACCGCAGTTGTACTTCCCACCCGGGCCGGCTGGCAGATTCCGCCAGTTGCATGCGTTGGCATTGACGACGGAATCCGAAACGACGGAAATGTTGCTGATCTCGCTCAGATTTGCCTCAATGCGATAGCTGAGATTAAGCACATCACCGACTTGGTACTTCGTCTTCTGCGGGGCAATGCTGGTCAGCCGCACCCTAGCCCATTCCCCAGAAACCCAAGTTCCGGGATCCACCGGGTCGGCGTTGGCCAGCCCGGCCGGCAGCACGAGAACCAACGCGAGCAGCGCCACGATTAGTCCTCGCAGCCCCCTCGGTCTGCGAACAGTCATGTCATCCTCTCTGATGGCAGCCATAAATCAAGAGAACTCTAACTCAACAGACATCGGATCTCTACAAGGCTACGTACCTTGCCCGGATTCGCTCACCCGGGTTGCCCAGCTCCTGGCTGTTCCTGCCTCGGCAGCCGCGAGGCCGCCACCATTCCGACTGCCCCGGCAAGAATCACCGGGACAAAACCAAGCCTCGGGTCGGCAACCAGCTGCCCCGCCGTCGCGGCTCCCGCAGACACCCCAAGTGTCAGGCACATCGACAGCAAGGTCATTGCAGAAGCTATCCGGCCGCTCGGAGCAACCGACTCGGCTCGCGCGAAACCGTTGACCAGGATGATCCCGACGGCCCCGCCAATGGCCAACGCCAGGGCCACCGCCACGGGAGTTGGCGGCAACGATACGAAACCGAGAGCCACCAACACCACAGTCGCGGCCCCGAACATCAGCTTTCCCCGAAGTGACCAGCGCCGAGGGAGTCTCGGCGCCAACAATGACGCCGCCGCGCTGCCCGCGCCCACGCAGCCGTAGATCACGCCCGTCAGACCCGGAGTGCCGCGCTGATCGTTGACCGCCGTCAGCGCGGTCTGGGTGGAGCCGAAACAGACCCCGACGGTCACCAACAGCACCATCGGTACCATTACTTTCCTCAGCGGCATTCTCCCCGACGGGGCGCCCCGATGGGCTCCTGCCCCCCAGCCTCTACCCAAGCCGATCAGGTAACCAATGAAGATGCCCTGACCGACCAGGGTGCACCCCAGCAGGACAAACAATGCGTCGGTCGGCCCCAGAACCGCGACGAGTATGCTCGCCGCTATCGGTCCGACGATGAAACTGAGTTCGTCCATCGCCCCCTCGTAGCCGAGGGCGTCGCTGATCAGCCGCGGATCGTCGAGCGATCGGCTCAGATGCGACCAACGCGCCCGAACGATCGGACCAATCTGTGGATTCGCGAATCCGCACACCCCGGCCAGCGCGAGCAAAACCCCGCTGCTCAGCTGTCCAGCAACCAGTCCGGGCGTGCACAGATGGATCGCATAGAGCATTCCGGTCTGCACCAGCGTTGCGCCCAGAACCACGGGCAGCGGACCAAACGCGTCCACCAAGCGCCCCAGCACGGTGGCCCCGAGCGCCGTGCCCAAGCCCACAGCCGCGACGGTGAGCCCACCCAGGCTGAGCCCGAGACCCACCTCCGACACGTACATCAGAAGACCGAGCTGGATCATGGCGGCTGGCAGTCGACCCACCGCCGCCGAAACCAGGAAGGCCCAGCCGCCGGTAGCGACCAACGAAGTCTTTGACGACATTAACACTCCAAGGATGCGACGCCCGGCCGCAAATCCCAACCTCACTTTGCGGCGCACATCCCTTTGGCCCGGCCAGCCTACACCAGGGACAAGGATTTCATCCAGCCGTCCTGAAGCTCGTGTCGATCGTGAGGTAGGTTTGACGCCGGAGGTTAGCTCATGGGTTTCTTTGGCAAGCTGTTCAAATCGCATCCGCAACCAACACCGGAGCCGCGATTCGATGTCGAGGTGAAGCGCCAGCAGTTGATGGATCTCTCGCAGGCGCTGACGACCTTGGTTCGACGCATGAGCGAAGGCGATTTCCCCACCGACAACCCTGGCTGGCAAGGTAGGATCTCCGATCTCGCCGGGGCTCGGAGAGCAGCCGACGAACTGTATGGCCGAGATTTCACCCGCCAGGACCTTTTCGACTTCGGTACCACGGTGCGCCCGCTGTACCGTGGTAAGGCACCCGAGATATTCGCGGGGCTTGAGACAGAGAACGAGCTTGTGGTGCGCACGCTTGACGCGCTCCTCGACTGATACGGAGATTCCCCATGGAAGACACTTTGGAAACCCGCATTGTGCAGGCGGTGTCCGCGACGCCGAGGGAAGAGTTTCTGCCGGAGAAGTTGCGCTCCCGAGCCCACGAGGACCGCCCGCTGCCTATCGGACGCAACCAGACCAATTCTCAGCCGACCACGGTCAAGGACATGCTCTACCTACTCGATGTGCCGCCGGGGGCGAAGGTCCTCGACGTGGGGTCGGGGTCCGGCTGGACCACCGCCCTGCTCGCGGAGTTGACGGGCTCCACCGGGAGCGTGCTGGGTGTTGAGATCGAACCAGAGCTGGTCGAGTTCGGCAAGGGCAATCTCGGGAAGTTCAACCGCCCGTGGGCGCGTATCGTCGAAGCGACGAAGGGGCGCCTGGGCCAGCCCGATGAGGCTCCGTTCGACCGCATCCTCGTGTCGGCGGCAGCCCGCAAGATGCCGCCCGAACTCTTCGCTCAACTCGCGCCGGGTGGCATCCTGGTGATGCCTGTTCGAGGTCAGCTCTGGCGCGTGGTTAAGGACGAGAACGGCAAGCCGGTAATTGATCGCGTAGGCGAGTACCTCTTCGTCCCACTGCGTTAGCGCAGCCCGGCAACGAGTTCGTGGTTCAACTCGACGAGGCTGCGCAGCACCACGGTCTGCGCCAGCAGACCAGGGGCTGGACGGTGGAAGTCCTGGGGTACCGAAACCACGGCCAGCCCGGCTGACAGCGCGGCCTGGATTCCCGCCGCCGCGTCCTCCACCGCTACGCAGGCTTTCGGGTCGGCACCGAGCCGGCTGCAGGCAAGCAGATAGGCGTCCGGTGCGGGCTTTCCTCGCTCACACTCCTCTGTCGATACCGTCGCCCGCAAGCAGTCACGAATCCCAAGCACCTCCGTCGCCGCATCGATCAGCACGGGCGGGGATGAGGAGGCGATAGCCACCGGATAAGTCTGGGACATCAGCCGCACGGCCTCCGTGGCCCCCGGAAGCACCATGGGACCAGCCATGTAGTGATCCACCATTCCCTGCACCGTGATCCGAGCCGCTTCCTCGGGAGAGTAGGGCAGACCAACCTCCTCCGTAAGGTAGCGGCTCCACTCGGCGGTGGACATGCCCATCATCGACCTCGTGAACTCATCTCGCCATTCGATGTCTACGTCGGCCGCCATCTTGCGCCGCACCACATCCCAAACGAACTCGGTGTCGACGAGGGTGCCGTCCAGATCAAAAATTACGGCTTCAGGTGCCACAATATCCTCCTTGTCTCCTGCCACGATTGTGGCAGAGCTAAGCGGCCAACACGAGGAACCGTGATCAACAACCCCGCGTGGAGCCAATCTCCGTAGCGGCTGTCGACACGTGTCGAGCAACCGGGCCGAATCGGACGCCTCGTCATAAGACTGCAAACAACATGGGTGCACGTGACCTCGCAGCAACACTGCGGCCCCTTCGAACAAGGTCTGCGTGGCGAACGACGCTTCAGCCTGAGATGCCCGAAACCGCGTGGAGACGGCGACGCTGCCTTGTACGATGTCGTGGCCGCCGCGCTAGGGTGGTGAGGGCGAAAGTCGCCGAGCAACCTCGATCCCGTGTTGCTACGCCTAGCCATTCGTGCACCCGATGCGGCGCAGGCATTGTCGTATCGCGCGCTTGTCGTGGGCGGGGAACTTGCGTCATAGGCAGCAGAGCTCACGCGCCACGGCGGGAACTACCTGGAAGCGGGCTAGGCATCCGAAGGTATGCCGGATATCGTGCGAGATCATCAAGGCGATCGCCCCAGTCGTCAGCGGTACTGAAGGAGAGCTAACCCATGAGCACTCGGCCGGTAGAATTCACCCTTGACGGAATTCCCGCTCTGAGGTGGGGAAGGCCCGGCGGTCGGGCCGTTGTCGGCGTACACGGCCAGTTCTCGAACAAGCTTGATCCCGTCATGGCACGGTGCGGTGAGGTGATTGCGTCGCGGGGCGGCCAACTGATCGTCTTCGATCTGCCCGCCCACGGTGATCGCCAAGACGATAAGGCGTTCAACGCCATGGTAGCGAGTCCCGAGATACGGGCATTCGCACGATTGGCCCGCAGCCAGTCGACTGAGGTCGGCCTGCTCGCGAGCAGCGTTGGGGCCTACTTCGCCCTGTGTGACACACCCGTCGGGACGTTCGAGCGCGCTTGGCTAGTGTCGCCGCTCATCGACCTCGAGTACTACATCCGAGACGTGATGACCGAATATTCGGTGACGGACGAGCAGTTAGAGGCAGAGACCGCGATCGACACGCCTCGTGCGATGCTCGAATGGCCGTACCTACGCTTCGTCGAGGATCATCCCGCGAGGCTTGACATCCCCAGTTGGACCATTCGCGGCGACCGGGACGAGGTGGTCCCCCTAGACGCCCTCAGCCAGTTCGCGGGGGCGCCCGGGGCCGAACTCGTCCAGGTCGAGGGCGGCCAGCACTTCCTTGGCCGGCCCCCGCACCTCGACACGGTGGTTGCGTGGTTCGAAGAGCGCTATCCGGCCTGACTGCGGCTGTTTGGTTTGTCACCTCCTCGGGAGAATTCGTGGCCGGCTGTGCCGTGTCGCTCATCGAACTCCGCGATGGGGCAGTTATGGCGACGTTAACGGAGCGCCAAGCATCGGGAGAAGGACGGCTGGTTGCCGCAGGCTGTGTGCGGGCAGTGATGCTTGGAGTAGTGCAGCCAGCCGTCGAGGTCGCCGCGTCATTCGGCTTCGGAGGTGTAGCAGCGGGCGTAAGCCCAGCCGTCGGCCAGGGGCGCGGGGGAAGCCGTTCGATCTTGCCGCTGGTCTGCGGATGGTAGGAGGCGGGTGCGTTTGTGCGTGATGCCGAGTTCGGTGCAGGTATCTCGCCACAGGTGTGAGCGGTAGCCGCCGTCGTTGTCCGATAGCACCCGCCCGACGGTCACCCCGCGGGCGGTGAACCACTCGACGGTCCTCACCAGGACCGCGGTGGCGGTGTGGGTGGTTTCATCGTCGTGGATCTCTGCGTAGGCGGCGCGGGAGTGGCCTGCTCAGCGCTTCACGGTGGGCCAGGAGACCTGGAAACGGGCAGCTATCTCGTTGATCGGCCACCCATCATCAACGACGAGACGGGCGACACGAAGTCGATGGCAAGGTGTGGAGGCAGCGTTCCTGTGGCTCGTTCGGAGCTTTTCGTGTCAGAGGACGAGGGGCCAGCCATGACGGCCGGCCCCTCGGGGGTGGGGGGTGAGGTCAGTCGGTCAGGCTGGCTGAGGTGCGAATGGCGTCGGCGAGCTCTTGTGGGCGACTCCACATGGGCCAGTGGCCGGTCGGCAGATCGACCACCTCCATCTGGGTGAGCTGGGCCACGGCGCTAAACATGGGGTGTCCTTGCGCAGCCAGTTCGAGGACCTGGGCGCTGGGCAGGGAACAGCAGATCAGGGTAGTGGCCACGTCGTGGCGTGCAGCATTGGTCAGCTCGACGCGTGCACGAGCGACTCCAGCGGGTTCGGGCACAGCCTTGGAGCGGAATCGGGCGAGGTGATGGTCGTTGAGACCTTCAAGGCTCGCTTGCTGGCCCAGCGTGTCGAAGTCAGGTAGCGGCACCTCGGGGACCGCTGCCGGCAGTTCTGGGGCGAACGCGCCGTCGTTGGCCATCGGGCCGGAGTCGACCCAGATCACGCGGCGGATCAGCTCCGGGTTCCTGTCCAGGACGAGGCTTGCGGGCCCATTGGCGCCGCTGTGTACCACCAGAACGGCATCACCACCCAGCTGATTCAGCACGCCGGCAATGGCCTCGGCCTGGTCGTCGAGCGTCCGCGCCGCGCGCTGGGGGTCCCGCGGGTCGAGGCCAGGCAAGGTCAGGGCCGTGGCCAGGGCACCTGCGGAGGTCAACTTCTCAATCACCTCGTCCCAAGCCCAGGCACCAAGCCAATAGCCGGGGACTAGGACGATGTGCGGCTGCCGCGGCGAAAGCGATGTCGATGTCATGTGGAGAGTCTTGCAGGGAGCACGGACAGCAGGGTGTCACTATTTGTGACATGAAGGTCACTGAGGTCGGGCGGTGAGGCGATCGGAGCGGCTCCACGCACTGACCGAGTCACTGCGCCGGAGCGGAAATCGTGGACGGACCGCCGAGCAGCTGGCGACCGAGTTCGAGGTGTCGGTCCGCACGATCAAGAGAGACCTGGTCGCCCTTGAGGCGTCCGGGTTGCCGCTCTGGTCGCGACCTGGCCCCGGCGGCGGTTACGGACTGCTCAGCCGCGGAACGCTGCCGCCGGTGACCCTCACTGACGCTCAAGCCCTGTCGCTCCTGGCTGCTGTTGCGGCAGCCCCGGATGCGCCCTACTCCGACCTTGCCGCCGCCGCGGTCCGCAAGATCATGGATGTCCTCGATCCACACACGCGAGCGCGGGTCAATCAGCTCGCTTCACGCGTGTGGGTGAACCCAGCACCCAACGTTTCGAGAGTCATTCGTTCTGCTTGTGAGCAGGCCATGACCGAGCAGCGCGTACTGCGCATCGACTACGTCGCCGCCGATGGCGCTGCCACCCGGCGCGATGTCGAACCGATCCTGTTCGCCAACACCAACGGCACCTGGTACCTCATTGGATGGTGCCGCCTGCGCGATGCCGTGCGCTGGTTCTCGATCAGCAGGATCCGACGGGCGAGCGTCACCCGCGAACCGTGCACGGGTCATACCGTGGCTGAGATCGGCACACCCCCACCCACTGCTACGAGCGTGGGAATCAACCGCGGCTGACCACCCGATCAACCTGTCCGGCCAGTACACCTGATGTAGGACGGTGCTTTCGGCTTGGAACGTCACGCGCGTCTAGCTGTACTCCGCCATCAGGTTGGTGACAGTCGGCTGATTGGGGATAGTCCGCCGAGTGCGGTGTGGCGTCGTCCAGTGCTGTAGTTCTCGAACCAGAGCACAAGGGCTGCGGAGCGGTCGGCGTTGGATGTGAAGATCTGTCGATAGACCCACTCGGTTTGCAGGGATCGATTGAACCGTTCAACCTTGCCGTTTTGCCAGGGGCAGTGCGGGCGGATGAATATGTGCCGGGCCCCCAACGCTGACTTCAGCGGCCCCACGGGTGTGGCGGTAGGAGAAGCGCTTGTCAGTCATCACGCGTTCGATCCGGTCGATGCCGTGGCTGGCGAAGTAGGTCGCGGCCCGGGCGAGGAAAGCGGCACAGGCGGTGCCCTTCTCGCCCGGGCAGGATTTCGGAGTAGGCCAGACGAGAGTGGCCATCAACCATGGAGTGGACGTAGTCGTAGCCGATGCGGGCCTACTTGCGGGCCGCGGTGGAACCCATCTGGCGGCTGTGAGCCCGCCAGCCCCCCGCCGTCGGGGATCCGGCTGATCTTCTTTACATCCATGTAGACCAACTCGCCGGGCCGGTCGCGTTCGTAGCCGACCGCGGTCGTTTTTCGAGGCCCTGACCACCGCTGCGGTCAGCAGATCACAGTCACGCAAGTAGAGCAGGTGGTGGCAGCGCAGGATCCGCGACACGGCCCGTGGTGCGAGTCCGAGTTCGGGACCCAGCCAGTCCTGCCCGCAGCGTTGCTCCTGGCGCAGGGCTACCACGCGCTCCTCAACTCAACTGCGGGCGCTGTTCGGCGCGGGCTGTGGTGAGGGCGCGATGACCGACCGTACAGGCCAGTCTCGCCCTGGAGGTCGTAGCCGGCGATCCAGCGGTGCGCGCACCGCCGTGAGGCCCCTTGAGCCTTGACCGCGTGAGCGATGGGCCACCCCAGCACACGGACACGGTGGGACGTGAAGACCTCCGGTTCGGGGACGGCTTCAGCACCAACCACCGCACCGGAGGTCCTCCCCCATCTCAACCAGAACCTGTCACCAACATCCTGCCCGAGTACACCTAGCCGACTCTGGAGGGTAGCCGCCATTCACCAGAAAGACTCTGCTCAACCCAACCCTCGTCGAGCAGAAGCTGCAACGCCGCCAAGCATTGCATCATGGTAAGACCGGCTCGTCTGGCCAGGGCACCGGCCGTAGCTTCCTCACCTACGTGAATCGCCTCGCGCACCAACTGAGCATCCTCCGGAAGCAGATCGAAGGGTTTGTCAGGGCCCCGGGTTGCTGCCTCGGGCAGTCGGCCCACCGGCCCGACGACCTCTAGCACGTCCCGGCCCCCTGTCACCAGCACCGCCTGTCCGCTGCGGATCATGTTGTGCGGCGTAGTGGAGAGCGAAGAATGCACCGACCCTGGGGTCGCCATCACCACTCTGCCCAATTCCGAGGCCCAGGCGGCCGTGTTCTTCGCGCCAGAGCGCAAAGCCGCTTCCACCACAACCACCCCAACGCTCAACGCGGCAATCAACCGATTCCGCGCCAGGAAGGCGGCCTTGGTGGGATGAGTGCCCGGCGGGGCCTCCGACAGAATCGCCCCACGTCGAACCAGCAGCGACGCCAGGCTGGCGTTGGAAGCCGGGTAAGGCTTGTCCACCCCGCTAGCCACGATTCCAACCGTCACTCCGCCGGCTCGCAATGCCCCATTGTGGGCAGCTGCGTCGATTCCAAACGCGAGTCCGGAAAGAATAGGTATCCCGCTCGCGCTCAGCTCCGCTGCCAGTTCTCCGGCAACGGTGGTGCCATACTGCGTCGGCGCTCTGGAACCGACGATCGCAACGCTCTGCGACGTATCCGGCAGGTCGGCTCCTTTGATCCAAAGTCCGAAAGGGGCACCCGCCTGGTTGTTGACCATCGCGACGTTCAAATCCGCCAACTGCGCTGGCCAATCCGGGTCATCGGGAATCAGGAAACGCGCCCCAGCAAGCCGAGTGGCTCGAAGTATCTCCTCCGGATCAATGCCCACAGCCTTGCGCGACCAGCGGTTCTCCGTCGATTTCCTCAACTGCGCCCAGACCCACTCCGGCCCCTCCCGCTCAACGAGCTGAACCAGTTGCGGCGAACCCAGATGACCCAGCGCGCACAATCCCATCCGTGCCAACCGTTCGTTCAGATTCGACACGAGTCCTCCCCGTTCCTGAGCCGCATCGCCACACGCAAATGCGTCTTCGTCACCCGATCCTCGCCCGCCAGATCTGCCAACGTCCACGCCACGCGAAGGATCTTGTCCACGCCGCGCAGACTCAACGCACCCAACGCCAAAGAACGATTGATCAGCTCGATCCCCTCAGGCAACGGAAGCTGCTTACGCATGAATGAACCCGCAACCTCACTATTTGTCCGCCAAGGCGTGTCCTTGAGCCGACGCGACTGCCGCTTCCTCGCCTCCAAAACTCGCTCACGCACCTCGAAGCTACTCTCCCCCGGCTGCTCCGCCGAATCAACAAATCGCTGAATGGCCGGCAGCCGATGGACAATGTCGACCCGATCGAGGATGGGCCCGCTCAACCTCTCCTGGTACTGCCGGACACGAGCCGGGGCACACGAACACTCCCTCCCCACGACGCCATGAAAACCGCAAGGGCAGGGGTTGGCAGCCAGCACAAGCTGAAACCGCGCAGGAAAACGAACCTGATGCATAGCCCGCCCGATACTCACATAACCGTTTTCCAAAGGCACCCTCAGCGATTCCAACGTCTTCTGGCCAAACTCCGGCCCTTCATCCAGGAAGAGCACACCTCGGTGTGCCAGGCTGACTGCGCCCGGCCGCACCTCGCGCCCACCCCCACCCACCAAGCTCTGCCTGCTGCAGGTGTGATGAGGATCCTGGTAGGGCGGCCGCGTCATCAACCCGGCTTCGACGCGCGCCCCGGCCAAGGAGTGCAAAGCAGACACCTCGATCGCCTCGTCCGGCGTGAGTTGCGGCAATATCGTGGGCAGCCTCGACGCCAGCATCGTCTTGCCCACCCCGGGCGGCCCTTGGAAGAACAGGTGGTGCCTGCCCGCGGCGGCCACCTCCAGCGCAAACCGGGCCTCCTCGTTGCCCTGTACGTCAGCCAGATCGGGCTGCATCGCCTCCGGCTCGGGGATAGCTGGGGGCACGTCGTGCACCACTGGCTCCCCAGCCAGGACGCTCAGAGCTTCCAGCAGGCAGCTAACCGCCCAAACGGTGACTCCGGGAACCAGCTGAGCCTCAGCGAGTTGTTCGGCTGGCACGATCACCGCTTCGAACCCCTGCCTCGCAGCCGCGAGCACCAACGGGATCACTCCTCTGACCGGCCGCACCCGGCCGTCGAGCCCCAACTCCCCGAAGATCGCCGTCCTCGGCAGGCGCTCGGGATCGACCGCGTTGCCGGGTTCAACGCTCATCGCGGCGATGGCTATGGCCAAATCGAAGTGGGTGCCGTGCTTGGGTAGCGACCCAGGAGAGAGGTTCACGGTGACCACACCGTCGGGCCACTTCTTGCCGGCAGCCTTCACCCCGTGCCGCACCCGCTCCTTCGCTTCGCTCAGCGCAGTGTCGGGCAAACCAACGAACACCGTGCGCGGCAGGTTCATCGTGGTGGCCGCTTCTATCTCCACCTTCGCACCGACGAGTCCCTGCAGTGCGATACACCAAGTGCTGCAGCTCATGCCGACACCGCCTCCAGATGGCTGATCTTCCGACCCTCCCGGCCCAGCAGTACACCGACGCCATCGACACGCACCCGGCTTGCCCGCACAGAGTGGGCCTTCATCCACATTCGCGCCAACTCGTACAGCTTTCGCGCTTTGGCCTGAGTGATCGCCTCAAGCGGCGTGCCAAAACCCAGCCCGGTTCGCGTCTTCACCTCAACGAAGATCAGCGTGCGCGAGGCGTCGTCAAACGCCACCAAATCAATCTCTCCATGCTGGCAACGCCAGTTTCGGTCGAGTACGCGCAACCCTTTCTCAACCAGATACTCTTCTGCCAGCCGCTCACCATACCTGCCGAGTGCCTTCGACGGCCTACCCAGTCGAACCATTCGATCACCTCCTGCCCAATAACTAGGAGGTGAAGATCCGCTAGCGCCGGTTATCCACAGAAAAGCTACGGGCGATCCGGGATCTGCAGCTCGGAGTGCGCGATCTCCTCGATCGACACGTCACGAAACGTCAGAACCTTCGCCGACTTCACGAACCGAGCGGGCCGGTACATATCCCAGACCCAGGCGTCTCCCATCGACACCTCGTAATAGACGTCCCCGCCCTCCGTGCGTACCTTCAAGTCGACGGCATTGCACAAGTAGAACCGACGCTCTGTCTCCACCGCATACGTGAAGATCCCGACCACGTCCTTGTACTCGCGGTAAAGATCCAGTTCGAGCTTGGCTTCGTACTCGTCAAGGTCCTCGGCACTCATGGGCACAACTCTACTGGGCTGAGGTGCGCACGGGCAGCCCGAACGTTCGCATAGCTCATCCGATGCTCGACCGAGGGCCCAAACTGCGCCAGTCTGGCCGAGTGCAGCTTCGTGACATACCCCTTGTGCACCTCGAAGCCGTAGTTCGGGTACCGCTTGGCCAGTTCGACCATCAAACGATCCCGCGTCACCTTCGCAACAATGGAAGCCGCGCTGACGCAGGCGGCCACCTTATCACCTTTCCACACACCCAGGCTGGGCACCCCCAACCCGTCCACCGCGAACCCGTCGGAGAGCACGAAACCGGGTCGCTGAGATAACTTGCTGACCGCTCGGCGCAGCCCCTGAATGTCGGCCTCGTGCATGCCCAGGGCATCGCACTCAGCGGCACTGACCTCCGCCACGGCCCACACCGCACACCCCGTTATCTGGTCATAGAGTCGCTCGCGCTTCCCCGGGCTCAGGGTCTTCGAGTCTCCCAACCCATCAATCGGCCGATCGGGATCCAGGATGACAGCGGCCGCCACCAGCGGGCCAGCGCAGGCGCCTCGACCCGCCTCGTCGGTGCCAGCTATTGGCCCCAAACCGGCCGTCACCAGTGTCGCCTCGAAGTCAAAGCCTCCGCGCATCAGCGGCAGGGCTCGACGTGGTTCAGCACGGGCTTCTCGGGCGCCGGTTCCGCCGGGGCCGGGACTTCCTTAAAAGCCTCCGGCACCCGGAACGTCGCCATCCGATCCAGCGGGGCCACGATGGCCACCGACGCCCCAACCACCTTCTCAACCGGCACGAAAGCCGTCATGCCCGGCGGATCCCCCTGACGCACGTTGGTCAGTTTGCATCGCGAATCGCTGGACGCGTTGCGGTGGTCACCCAACACGAAGACATGCCCGGCTGGCACCACGACATCGAAAACTACTGTGGAGGGCGCGATCTGCACGCCCTGCTCCGAATACAGGTAGGCGGACTCATCCAACGCTTGGCCGTTGACCTCGACAAAGCCCTGCTCGTTGACCCGCACGCGGTCCCCCGGCATCCCGATAACCCTTTTGATCAGGTACTCGGTGCTGCTGTTAGGCAAAACGCCAACGAACTCCAGCGCCTGGATCACCGGGCCGCGTTCCTTGGGCGCATGGCTCAGCCAGCCGCCTGGATCCTCGAACACCACGACGTCCCCGCGCTCGAAGCCGCCAAACTTCTTCACCGCCACCCGGTCGTTGACCAGTAGTGTGTTCTCCATCGATCCGCTGGGGATCAGGAACATCTGCGCGATGAACAGCCTAACGAGCGAAGCGATGACGACCGCCACCGTCACAACCCAGACGGTATCCCAGACCCAGCCACGCACTCTGCGCCCGAAGGTGGGTGGTGACTCGATTTCGTCTGGTTTTTCTTCACTCACGATGCCTCATCCTACCCGCAACAGGGAGGGCCACCGGGTATTCCCAGTGGCCCTCGGTAAAGCTTTGCCAATTCAGGCGCGCTTCTCCTTGATCTTCGCTGCTTTGCCGCGGAGGCCCCGCAGGTAGTACAACTTGGCGCGCCGCACGTCACCGCGACGCTCGACCTCGATCTTCTCGATGATCGGGCTGTGCAGCGGGAAGGTACGCTCCACTCCGACGCCGAAGCTCACCTTGCGCACAGTGAAGGCCTCCTGAACGCCACCGGAGTTCTGGGCAATCACGACACCAGCGAAGACCTGCACGCGCGAGCGGTTGCCTTCGACAACCCTGACGTGTACCTTCACCGAGTCACCGGCGCGGAATTCCGGGCGATCCTCCTTCAGAGAAGCCTTGTCGATTTCCTTGATCAGCGGATGAGTCATGTTAATCCTCGTCAGTGCCACAGGTCACCGCGGTCGTAGTTCGCCGGCCGCCTGGTCAACCCCCCTGTGGCAGGAGCCAGACACACCGTCGGACGCCCTAACGGGCATCAGCTGCCAATGATGCCAGAAAACCCGGTGCCCCGCATAATCCTGCTGTGGGGCGCGCACCCGGCTACCTGAACGGCAGTGGGCGGCGACCAGCCCAAAGACTTGCCACCGCCCACTGCCGTGTGACGATTACTTGCCGTCGCCCTTGAACATCGCCTTCATGAGGTCGCGGTTCAACTGCGAGATGGACGCAAGCGGGATGCCCTTCGGGCAGACCTCAGCGCACTCACCAATGTTAGTGCAGTTGCCGAAGCCCTCGGCGTCGTGCTGAGCCACCATCGACTTGACACGCCGGTAACGCTCCGGCTGGCCCTGGGGAAGCATCGCGAGGTGCGTGATCTTCGCGGAGGTGAACAGCATGGCGGAACTGTTCGGGCAAGCCGCGACGCAAGCGCCGCAACCGATGCAGGTGGCGTTGTCGAAAGCGACGTCCGCTTCCCGCTTCGGGGCGGGGGTCGCGTGCGCATCGGGAGCGGAGCCCGTGTTCGACGAGATGTAGCCGCCAGCAGCAATGATCCTGTCCAGCGCCGTGCGATCCACGACGAGGTCCTTGATGACCGGGAACGGGCCGGCCTGCCACGGCTCGATGTCGATCGTCGCCCCATCGGAGAACGATCGCATGTGCAGCTGGCAGGTGGTGGTCACCTCGGGTCCGTGCGCGATGCCGTTGATGACGAGCGAGCACATACCGCAGATGCCTTCCCGGCAGTCATGGTCGAAGGCCACCGGCTCTTCATTCTTCTCCGTGAGTTGCTCGTTCAGCATGTCGAGCATCTCGAGGAAAGACATGTCCTCGGACACGTTGTCGAGCAGGTACTCGACCATCTTTCCCTGGGCGTCGGTGGAGGCCTGACGCCAAATGCGCAGCTTCAGCTTCACTTGTAACTCCGTTGCTTCAGTTCGATTGCCTTGTAGTTCAGGTCCTCACGGTGCAGCACCGGCTTGGCGCCGTCGCCGCCCCATTCCCACGCCGCGACGTAGAGGAACTCGTCGTCGTGACGCAGCGCCTCACCGTCCTCGGTCTGCGACTCAGCGCGGAAGTGGCCACCGCAGGACTCGCGACGGTGCAGCGCGTCGATGCACATCAGCTCGCCCAGCTCCATGAAGTCAGCAACCCGGCCGGCCTTCTCCAGCGCCTGGTTGAAATCCTCATTTTTGCCCGTGACGCGGACGTTGCGCCAGAACTCCTCGCGCAGCTCGCGGATCAGGCCGATTGCCTTCTGCAGGCCGGCCTCAGTGCGCTCCATCCCGCAGTACTCCCACATGATGTGGCCCAGTTCCTTGTGGAAGGAGTCAACCGAGCGGGTGCCCTGGATGGACAGCAGCTTGTCGATGCGGCCCTTGGCGGATTCGAAGGCCTCCACAACCGCGGGATGGTTGTCGGGCAGCTTCTCGAACGGGGCATCAGCGAGGTAGTCGTTGATGGTGTTCGGGAGCACGAAGTAGCCGTCGGCCAGGCCCTGCATCAGCGCCGAGGCGCCCAAGCGGTTGGCGCCGTGATCGGAGAAGTTGGCCTCGCCGGTGACGAACATGCCGGGGATGGTGGACATGAGGTCGTAATCCACCCACAGACCACCCATGGTGTAGTGCACGGCCGGGTAGATGCGCATCGGCACCTCGTAGGGGTTCTCCCCGGTGATGCGCTGGTACATGTCGAAGAGGTTTCCGTACTTCGCCTCGACGGCCTTCTGACCCATCCGGTTGATGGCGTCGGAGAAGTCGAGGTAGACGCCGCGCCGCACCTGCTTGGTGGAGCCGTCGGGCTGCTTCTCCGTGATCGCCGGACCAACGCCACGGCCCTCGTCGCACATGTTCTTCGCCTGCCGCGACGCGATGTCGCGCGGCACCAGGTTGCCGAACGCCGGGTAGATGCGCTCCAGGTAGTAGTCGCGCGCCTCCTCCGGAATCTGACGCGGATCCTTCGCGCAGTCATCCGCCTTCTTCGGCACCCAGATGCGGCCATCGTTGCGCAGCGATTCGCTCATCAGGGTGAGCTTCGACTGCTGGTCGCCATGCACCGGAATGCAGGTGGGGTGAATCTGGGTGTAGCAGGGGTTGCCGAAGTAGGCACCCTTGCGGTGCGCACGCCAGGCCGCAGTGACGTTGCAGCCCATCGCGTTGGTGGACAAGAAGAACACGTTGCCGTATCCGCCGGTGGCCAGCACGACGGCGTCCGCGGTCCAGGTCTCCACCTTGCCGCTGACCATATCGCGGGTGACGATGCCGCGAGCGCGGCCATCAGCGACGATGAGTTCCACCATCTCATGGCGTGGGTACATCTTGACGGTGCCCGCATTGACCTGACGCTCAAGCTGCTGGTAAGCGCCGATCAACAGCTGCTGACCCGTTTGGCCGCGGGCGTAGAAGGTGCGCTGCACCTGGACGCCACCGAACGATCGGGTGTCCAGCAGACCGCCGTACTCGCGCGCGAAGGGAACACCCTGCGCAACGCACTGGTCAATGATGTTCGCCGAGACCTCGGCCAGGCGGTAGACGTTGGTCTCCCGAGCCCGGTAGTCGCCGCCCTTGACTGTGTCGTAGAACAAGCGGTGCGTCGAGTCGTTGTCGTTGCGGTAGTTCTTGGCAGCGTTGATACCGCCCTGCGCAGCGATGGAGTGGGCACGACGCGGGGAATCCTGGTAGCAGAAGTTCAGGACGTTGTAGCCGGCCTCGCCGAGCGTCGCGGCCGCCGCGCCACCAGCCAGGCCAGTGCCGACGATGATGACGGACAGCTTGCGGCGGTTGGCCGGGTTGACCAAGCGGGCCTGGAACTTGCGTGTGGACCACACCTTGTCGATCTCCACTTTCGGGGCCTTGGTGTCCTCGATGGGCTCGCCAACGGTGTAGTAGTTAAGAGCAACATCAGTCATGAGTTTCATCCAATCCAGCCGACGAAGACGGACACCGGCATGATCATGAAGCCGACGTAGAGGACGACGGCCACGAACATTGCGAGACAGTTGAGGATCTTGCGCGACTTGGCCGACAGGTTGAGGCCGAGCGTGGCGAACGCGCTCCAGAAGCCGTGCCGGATGTGCATGCACACGAGCACCATCCAAACGGCGTACAGCGCGACGAACCAGGGCTGAGTGAAGGCGTGAACGACCATCTTGAAGGGGCTTTCCAGGTCGCCGCCGAACTGCCCGGGAATCACGGTGAACTGCAGCAGGTGCACGATGAGGCCGAGCAACACGATAATGCCGCCCCAACGCATCGTGCGGGCCGAGTAGGTCTGCGCGAGCCTAGCGGTGTTCTGATAACCAGGGCCGGCCGCCTTGGCCGAACGCTGCCACAGCGTCACCGCCGACCAGAAGTGCAGCACGATGGCCAGCAGGAGCGCCGCGCGGAACACCCAGATGAACGTGCCTGCCGGCATGATCGGGTACAGGATGCCGCCGTCTTCGGTGGCGCCCTTGAGCCAGTGCGCGTAGTGGTCGAAAGCGTGGGCGCCCAAGAACATCTTGAGGTTGCCGTACATGTGCATGAGCAGGAAGCCGATCATGATCAGGCCGGTCACCGCCATGATGAACTTCCTGACCACAGTCGAGCGCAGTGCTCGCTGATGAGTTGTCAATGTAGTCGTCACGAGCCGTACTTTATCCAATAAACCCGACGCTTGCGGACGCCGGGCCCACTTTTAATAACAATTTCAGAGCCCACCCGACAAGGCAATTTTCAGCACGTTGGCCTATCTTAAATATCTGGAAAATGAATCCCTGAAACTCAATCCAACAGGTCCGGACGTCGCTGACGCGTGCGCTCCTCCGCCCGCTCACGGCGCCAGCGAGCGATGAGCGCGTGATTGCCGCTCAGCAGGATTTCGGGAACCTCTCGGCCCCGCCAGACAGGGGGCTTGGTGTAGTTGGGATACTCAAGCAGGGAGTCGTGACCCAGCGAATGGCTCTCCTCCCGCAGCGACTCCGGATTGCCGATGACGCCTGGGATCAGCCTGGTCAGCGCCTCGATCATCGCCAGCGCCGCAACCTCCCCACCGTTCAGGACATAGTCGCCAAGGCTCACCTCGAATGTCTCGTAGCGCTCATGGCAGTGCTCCAGCACACGCTGATCGATGCCCTCATAGCGTCCGCAGGCGAACACCAGATGTTGACGCTCGGCCAACTCGTGGGCCGTGCCCTGGGTGAAGGGCCTGCCCGCCGGCGTCGGAATCACGACGGTCATCGGCGCGCCTGCCGAGGCCTCGATGCCATCCAGCGCCTCTCCCCAGGGTTCGGGCTTCATCACCATGCCCGCCCCCCCGCCATAGGGGGTGTCGTCCGTTGTGCGATGCCTGTCGTGAGTCCAGTCCCGCAGGTCGTGCACGCGGACGTCGAGGATCCCAGCCGAGATTGCCTTGCCGACGAGGCTGAGCCTCAGCGGCGCGAAGTAGTCGGGAAAAATGGAGACGACGTCAATGCGCATCTCAGATGTCCTCCAGCAGCCCTTGCACATCTGCCAGGCGGACGAAACCGCCCGCGATATCCACGACGGGCACCAGTTGGGCGACAAATGGCACCATCCGACGCTGACCGTCTACGTCGACCAGTAGCAGGTCCTGTGCGGGCAGGTGCGCCACCTCGGAGATCGTGCCCCGCACGGCGCCCGACGCGTCCTGCACGGCGAGGCCGATCAGCTGCCGATCAAAGAACTCATCTTTTCCGCTGGGCTGTTCCTCCTCGTCCACATCGACGAAGAGTTGTTGCCCGGTGAGCGCCTCGACCACGGTTCGATCGCTCAGCCCAACAAAAGAGAGCAGGAGGCGGCCGCCGTGCCAGCGCACGGCAGCCACCTCCAACACTGTTCCATCGCCACAGCGCAGCTTCACTCCCTTGGCGAAACGGCGGTGCGGCTCGTCGGTTGTCACGTGGATCGCGACGTCGCCACGGATCCCGTGAGCGCGACCGATCCTTCCAACAACGACTTCGATGCTCATCGACGGCGCGGACGATCCACGTCGACGAAGTCGACCCGGATCTGTTCCTTGCCGGCCAAGGCCCCGATCACGGTACGCAACGCCGAAGCGGTACGCCCCTGTCGACCGATAACCTTGCCCACGTCGTCCGGATGGACGCGGACCTCAAGCAGCCGCCCACGGCGGAGGTCCTTGTCACGAACGGTGACATCATCGGGGTTGGCGACAATGCCAGCGACGAGGTGTTCGAGTGCGTCGGCGAGCACTGTCAGGCCTCTTCGGCCTCGGCCGGCTCGTCGGCGACCTTGGCGGCCTTCTTCTCGCCGGCCTTGGTGATGGCGGACGCGACGTAGCTGGAGTCCTCGGCGAGAGCCTTGGCGAACTCCGCCTCCCGGTCCCGACGCTCCGGCTGCGGATCGATGCCCGCCGGGGTGGTGTCACCGGTGAATTTCTGCCAATCCCCCGAACGCTTGAAAATCGCGACGACGGCCTCGGTGGGCTGTGCGCCGACCGAGAGCCAGTACTGGGCACGCTCCGAGTTGACGCGGATCACCGAGGGGTCGTTCTTCGGGTGGTAGATGCCGATCTCTTCGATGGCCTGGCCGTCGCGCTTCTTGCGGGCGTCCATCACGACGATGCGGTAGTGCGGGCTGCGAATCTTGCCCATGCGCTTCAGACGAATCTTGGTTGCCACTTGTGTGGTTACTCCTTGTTTTAGCAGTTTGGGGCGGCAGCCTGGCGTGTGGGGCACGCTCGGCTGCAAACCATCAGGTCCTTCTTGGCAGATGAGAGAGGGCTCTGCACAAAAAGGTGCATCGGACATTGTGCCAGAGCATTCGCGGTTCGCCTAATGCGCGTCCAACAGTGGCTAGGCTTTGCCCATGACCGAGGCCCCCACCCAGCTCACCGAACTGACCGACGACGAGTTCGCGACGCTCGTCGAGGAGGCACTCGACGAGCTGCCTCCCGCCCTGACCGAGAACGTCGAGAACCTGCTGTTTCTCGTCGAAACAGAGCCGGACGATGGCTCGGACACCCTCGGCTACTACGAGGGCACATCAATCACGGAGCGCGGCGGCACCGAGTACGGCTTCGGCGAGTTGCCGGACCGCATCGTGCTGTTTCGTGGGCCGCTGACCCGCATGTGCGCCTCCCTCGACGAGTTGCGCGAGGAGATAGCCATCACCCTGATCCACGAGCTGGGCCATTACCACGGCATCGAGGAGAACAGGCTGCACGAACTCGGGTGGGGCTGAGCCACCCGAGCCCGGCGAAACGGCTCCAAGTAATGAAAGCGCTGCCAAGCTCGGGAGGTTCTTTGTCAAGAACCTCCCGAGGTGGGCGCACCGGTTAGAAAAGGTGCAGGCTTCCCTTTCCCCCAGCCCGGCGCGGCTTTCGCTGCAAGGCTTATCCGCAGACGCTGTGCAGCGAGCCGTGGTAGACCACCACGGACTGCGGGTTGCACACCCCGGAGTTGAGCGTAGGAACGATCCCCGGCCCCTGCTCCACCGGGAGGCTGGCTCCGAAGGCGCGCTTGGCGCCGAGCAGCTCGGCCAGGGGCCCGGGCTCGGCCACCATCTCGACCTTGGTCTCGTTGGGGTTCACGCCGAACTTCTCCGCGGCATAGCGGAAGAACTCGTCACGCCCTTTCACCCCGTTGATCAGGCCGTACGCCTTGGCCTTATCAGGCGCGAATACGGCGGCGCCCATCTCGTTGCGAATCACATCGGGGCTGATGCCGCGCCCCTGGGCCACCCGCTCGACAAAGTTGGCGTAATCCTCATCAATCATTTCCTGATACTGCTTCTTGACCGCTTCATCTGCAGGAGCGAACGGATTGCCGAAAACCTTCCCGCGCCCAGCGGAGATGAATTCCTGCTCGACGCGTTCCGCAGTGACGCCGGGCTGCAGGATCGTGCTGCCGATCCCAGTGACGTTCTCGTAGCGCGAGATCGGCCCAATAAACACGCCGATCGAGCCAACCATCGCACCCTCGTCTACCCAGATCTCATCCGCGGAGGAAGTGGAGTAGACACCGCCCGACGCCGACATTGACGAAACGTGCACGAGAACCGGCTTCCCCGTGCGCTGCTTGTAATCGCTCACCGCATTGGCGATCGCGGCCGATCCCGTGACGGAGCCGCCCGGAGTGTTGACCAGCAGGACGAGACCCGCCGCCTCATCCGCATCGAGCTCGCGGATCATGTCGGCGACCTCATAACCGTACGTGCCGCCCCCGAGCACCCCACCCTCGCCGCTCTCGGTAAGGATCGTGCCAGAGATCTGCACCGCGCGCAGCTTGTCCTTGGCGGAGTCCGGCCCCCAGATGGTCTCCAGTTGTGTGCTGGCGGTGCCCGCAGGTGTCTGGATCAGGGTGGCCAGCGACGCCATCATTATCACGGTGGTGATGATCGAGGACACGGTCAGCACGATCCCCAGGCCGAGAGCGAAGCCGAAGCCCGCGCCGAAACCGCGGCCGAATCCTCCCCGACCAGACTGGCTCTGGACGTAGGTCGGCTGCGCAACGACCGGTCTCTCGGGTGCGCTGGGCGGGGGCCACTGCTCGCTGGATGCGGGTTTGGCCTGCTGCGGTTGATCCGCTGTGACCGGCGGCTGGGACTGGGGCGACGGTGCTGCCGTATCGGATCGGAAGTCTGGTTGATCAGTCATGGATCGACTCTCCTCTTAAGAACAGGTGAACAGGGGAAAAGAGAACGTTGAGGTCCTTCAAAGGGTCGTGTTCAAAGATCAGGAAGTCCGCCGAGGCTCCTTCGACGATGCCCTCCGCCCCCAGCCATTCCCGGGCACGCCAGCTCGCGGCTCCGAGAGCGAACTCCGCGCCACCGACCTTCGCCAGCTCCAGCACTTCGTCGACTATGCGCCCGTGCCGCACGACGGTGCCCGCGTCGGTGCCCGCATAGATCGGCACCCCGGCGTCGCGCGCCCGGCCGATGGTGTCGTATCGGCGTGCGTGCAGATCGAGCATGTGCTGAGCGTATTTGGGGAATTTGGTTTGCCCCTGGGCCGCGTAGGTGGGGAAGTTGGCCAGATTCACCATCGTCGGCACCAGCGCGACGCCGCGTTCCGCCATCAGCGCAATCGTCTCGGCCTCCAGCCCCGTGCCGTGCTCGATGCAGTCCGCCCCGGCTTCGACGATCTCAGCAACGGACTGCTCGGCGAAACAGTGCGCGGTCACTCGGGCCCCGGCCTCGTGGGCGGCTGCGATGCCCTCCCGAACGGCAGCCGCCGGGAAGCTGGGCGCGAGATCCCCCGCGCCGCGCTCGATCCAGTCGCCGACGAGCTTCACCCACTCCCCCGGCCTGGCTTCCGCGGCCATCACCGCGACCAGCTCGTCGGGCTCAATCTCGTGGGCCGCGTGCCGGATGTAGCGGCGGCTGCGCGCGATGTGTCGCCCGGCGCGAACGATCCTGGGGGCTCGTGGATCTCCGTCGAGGAAACTCGTGTCCCCGGGCTGGCCGCAGTCCCGCACCAACATCACGCCCGCCGAGAGATCGTCCCAGGCCTGTGCGCGGGCGGTGGCCTCGTCGACGGCCCCCTCGACGCCCAACCCAATGTGGCAGTGCGCGTCCACCAGACCGGGCACGAAGAAGGCTCCCCGGACCACGGTGCGCGCTCCCGCCACGGGAGCAAACGTCACCCGCCCCCCGACCACCCAAAGATCGACTGCCTGGCCAGTGGGGACGACCACCCCGTTGAAGTGCAGCTGCTCCATAGGCAGAGAGTCTACGGCCACACCAGATCAGAACTTGTGTTGGTCGAACATCTTCTTCAGTTCCGGCGGCAACTCGAAGTCTTCCATACTCTGCGGCAGTTGCTGCGCCTGCTGCTGCGGCAGCGTGCGCTTGGCGGTGGTTCGCTTGCCCTTCTTCTTCGCCTTTGCCTTGGCCTTGGCGCTCAGCCGCTTCCCGGGGCCGCGCATCCCACCGGCGCCTGGCATCCCGGGCATCCCCGGCATACCGCCCAGGCCCGGCATCCGCCCGGCCATCGACTCCATCATCTTGCGGGCGTCCACGAACCGGTTGACGAGATTGTTCACCGCGCTCACCTCCACCCCGGCGCCTTTGGCGATCCGGGCGCGACGCGAGCCGTTCAGGATGGAGACATCATCGCGCTCCGCCGGCGTCATCGAGCAGATGATGGCCTCGATCCGGTCGATCTCGCGCTCGTCGATCTCGTTGATGGCGTCCTTGAACTGCCCAGCCCCGGGCAGCATGCCCAGGATCTTGGTCAGCGGCCCCATCTTCCTGAGCTGGCGCATCTGGTTGAGGAAGTCGTCGAGGCCGAATTGGTTCTTGCCGCCCAGCAGCTTCTCCGCGGCTGCCCGGGACTGTTCAGCGTCGAAGGTCTTCTCGGCCTGCTCGATGAGCGTGAGCATGTCGCCCATACCCAGGATGCGGCTGGCCATTCGGTCGGGGTGGAAGAGGTCGAAGTCCTCCAGCTTTTCGCCGTTGGAGGCGAACATGATCGGCTTGCCGAGCACGCGGGCGATCGACAGCGCGGCACCGCCCCGGGCGTCGCCGTCAAGCTTGGTGAGCACGACGCCGTCAACGCCCACGCCCTCGTCAAAGGCCTTCGCGGTGTTGACCGCATCCTGACCGATCATCGCGTCCACGACGAACAGGGTCTCGTGCGGGCCGACGGCGGCCTTGATGTCTGCCGCCTGCCGCATCAGCTCGGCGTCGACGCCGAGGCGGCCCGCGGTATCCACGATCACGATGTCGTAGAGCTTCTGCGCGGCGTACGCGATGGAATCGCGGGCGACCGCCACCGGATCTCCGACGCCGTTTCCGGGCTCGGGAGCGAAGACGTGCACACCCGCGCGCTCCCCGACGATCTGCAGCTGGTTGACCGCGTTCGGGCGCTGTAGGTCGGCCGCCACCAGCAGCGGGGAGCGTTTCTCGGCCTTCAGCCACTTAGCGAGTTTCCCGGCCAGCGTGGTCTTGCCCGCGCCCTGCAGGCCGGCCAGCATGATCACGGTAGGCGGGTTCTTCGCGAACCGGATTCGGCGCGCCTCGCCGCCCAGGATGGCGATCAGCTGCTCGTTGACCACCTTGATGATCTGCTGGGTTGGGTTGAGCGCCTTAGAGATTTCGAGCCCGGTGAGCTGCTGCTTCGAGTTGGCGATGAACTCCTTGACCACCGCCAGGTTGACGTCGGCTTCCAGCAGGGCAATCCGGATTTCGCGCATGGTGGAATCGATGTCGGCCTCGGTCAGCCTTCCCTTGGCGCGCAGTCCCTTGAAGACGGAGGCCAGCCGGTCCTGGAGAGTGTCAAACACCTTTAATCGCCCTTCTTGTGCTCAGCTACCCGCACAAGGATACCTACTTCTCCACCTCGCCCCGGAACCGAGCGGGCGCCCAAGCCCCCACGGAGCCGGGCGCCCGCCCTCGTTGACTTGGTTCTATTCGCCGAGGATGCCCGCGACGAAGCCTTCGGCGTCGAACGGGGCCAGGTCATCGACGCCCTCGCCCAGCCCGATCAGCTTCACCGGCACCCCGAGCTCGCGCTGCACCTGGACCACGATGCCGCCCTTGGCCGAGCCGTCGAGCTTGGTCAGCACGACGCCCGAGACGTCCACCACTTCGCCGAACACCCGCGCCTGGGTCATGCCGTTCTGCCCGGTGGTGGCGTCCAGCACCAGCAGGACTTCGCTCACCTTGGCGCGCTTCTCGACGACTCGCTTGACCTTGCCCAGCTCATCCATCAGGCCGGTCTTGGTGTGCAGCCGCCCCGCTGTATCGATGAGCACCACGTCGACCCCGAGCTCGATGCCCTTACTCACCGCGTCGAAGGCCACGGAGGCCGGGTCGGCTCCCTCGTGGCTGGACACCGTCTCGACGCCCACGCGCTCGCCCCAGGTGGCGAGTTGCTGGGCTGCTGCCGCCCGGAACGTGTCCGCGGCGCCGAGCAGCACCGCCTTGCCCTCTGCGACGAGCACCCGGGCCAGCTTGCCCACGGTGGTGGTCTTTCCAGTGCCGTTCACACCGACGACGAGCACGACCGCAGG
Organism: Tessaracoccus sp. OH4464_COT-324; assembly: GCF_003932855.1. Classification (GTDB taxonomy): domain Bacteria; phylum Actinomycetota; class Actinomycetes; order Propionibacteriales; family Propionibacteriaceae; genus Arachnia. Next base: position 51,295 of record NZ_RQYZ01000012.1, read on the forward strand.
GTTGTCCCCGTCCTTGTCGAGGTTCAGTGAGCGATCCAGGCTGGGGTCGGTCAGCGCGATCAGCTCACGGCGGAGCACTTCCTTCGCCGTGCTTACGTCGGAGACACCGTCCACGGCGAGCTCCTTGCGAAGCGCGGTGGTGAGCTCGGTCGTCGGGCCGACCCCCAGATCGGAGGCAATCAGCGTGGCCTCGAAGTCGTCCCAGACCTCTTCGTCGATGCGGTCCACCGAAAGCAGATCGGCGAGGGCACGCGCAAGCACATTGTTAGACGAGGCCAGCCGACGGCGCAGCCTGCCCATCCGGCTCCGCGACGGCTCCGGCCGTTCCACCTCAGGGGCGGGCTCAGCTTCGGGCGCGGGCGCCTCGGCCTCAGCCTCCACCGTCGTGGGCTCGACTTCGGGCCGCGCTGTCAGCTCGGCAGTGTCGGGCTCCTCGGGCGAAAGCTCCTCTAGGCCTGACGGCGGTTCGAGTTCACCCGGTTCCCCGCCCGCCTCGAGCCTCTTGCGCTTGTTGTCGAGGATCACGATGACAGCACCGGCAACGATGGCCAGGCCGACACAGCCGAGGACGATCCAGAAGATCAACGAATCAATACTGAGCAGAATCACCAGGCCATCCTAACCTTCGCCCGCCCGTCCGGCTGATGAGCAGCCACCCACCCGCCTTTTCACACACGGTGTTAGATTCAACTTCACTGGGCGAAAGGAGCGATGTTGCGGGGCCCTCAAGCTGAACTGCTGTACCAAGTAGCACAGCGGCACTACGTCGAAGGCGCGACGATGGACGCGATAGCGGCTGAGCTGGGCGTTTCCCGCCCGACAGTTTCGCGTCTGCTGGCCAAGGCCCGTAACACTGGTTTGGTTCGAATCACGATTGCCGAGCCGCCGGGCTCGCAGTCGCCGACGGCGGTGGCCATCGCCGAACGTTTCGGCATCCAGGTGCACATCGTGAACGTCGTGGACAGCGTTTCTCCCACGACACGAATCAATATGGTGGCGAAGCTGGCCGCGAAGATCCTCACCTCGCTCGTCAAGGACGAGTCCTCGCTCGGCGTGGCGTGGGGGGTCACTGCAGCCCGGGTGGCCCGCCAGCTCGACCCGGTGAAAGTCCATGGGGTGCGTGTCGTGCAGATGAACGGCAGCGCCCACGCCTATGAAGCGGCCCTACCGTATGCCGGTTCCCTGCTGCAGATGTATGCCCAGGCCTACGGTAACGCCACGATTGTGCCGTTCCCGGTCCCCGCCTTCTTCGACCACGCAGGCACCAAGGAGGCCATGTGGCGGGAGCGCTCGGTGCTGCGGGTGCTCAACGAAATCCGGCGCCTGGATGTCGCGGTGTTCGGTGTCGGCTATCCGAACGCTCGTGTACCGAGCCACGTGTACGCGAACGGCTACATCGATCCGGGAGACCTTTCCAACGCGATCGCCGACGGTGCCGTCGGGGACATCTGCACGGTGCTCATCCGGGCCGACGGCAGCTTCCGCGGCATCGCACTGAACGATCGTGCAAGCGGGCCGACGCCCGAGGAGATGCAGTCGATCGGGCGGCGCCTGTGCGTCGTCGGAGATCCCAGCCGCTCGGCGGTCCTGCTGGCCGCTTTACGCGCAAGAGCCGTTACGGATTTGGTTTGCGACAACGTGACGGCACGCACCCTGCATCGGATGATCGAGAGCACTGAATAATCGTTCACATGAACAAGTTTTCATGACCGTTGGTTCCTTCCTCACGACGATGAACCCCTCCTGCGGTTAGCTATTGGTAGCTCAACGTGCCCTCCGGCTGCGGTCGGACAGGCTGAAAGGACTTCAACGGTGAAACGTCTTCAAGCTGACGTGGTGGTCATCGGCGGCGGTTCCACCGGGCTGGGCGTCGTGCGCGACGCCGCGATGCGCGGCTACAAGGCCGTTCTGGTGGAACGTGACGACTTGGCAGTGGGCACCACAGGCAGATTCCACGGTCTCCTGCACTCCGGCGGGCGCTACGTCGTGAGCGACCCGCAGTCCGCCCGCGAGTGCTCCCTCGAAAACGAGGTCCTGCGCCGCATCCAGCCCGGCGCGATCGAGGACACTGGCGGTTTCTTCGTCTCCCTGCCCGGCGACGATCCGGCCTTCGTCGACCAGTTCCTCGCCGGAGCCAAGGAGACGGGGGTACCGGCCCGGGAGATCAGCGTCGGTGAGGCGCTGCGGCGCGAGCCTCGGCTGAACCCAGGCATCCAGCGCGCCGTGGAGGTGCGCGACGGGTCCATCGACGGATGGCAGCTAGTGTGGGGCGCTGCGCGTTCCGCCCGCGAGCACGGCGGCGAGGTACTCACCTACCACCGCGTAACCCGGATCGAGCGCAGCGGCTCGCGGGTGGCTGCGGTGATCTGCCGAGACACCAAGCACCACGACAACGTCACCATCGACTGCAATTTCGTGCTCAACTGCGGCGGCCCATGGGCCGGTCAGATCACGATGATGGCAGGCTGCGACCCGGTGCAGGTTGTTCCTGGACGCGGAATCATGCTCGCGATGAACCATCGCCTGGTGAACACCGTGGTCAACCGATGTGTCTATCCCACGGACGGCGACATTCTCGTGCCCGCACACACTGTGTCCATCATCGGCACTACCGACACGCGGGCCCAGGATCCCGACGACTGCACCATCCCCGCTGACGAGGTGCAGCAGATGCTGGACGCGGGCGAGCACATGATTCCCGGCTTCCGCAGGGCCCGGGTATTGCGCGCCTGGGCCGGGAACCGACCGCTGATCAAGGATCCTCGGGTCAGCGCCTCCGATACCCGGCACATGAGCCGCGGCATGGCGATCATTGATCACTCCGAGCACGATGGCCTGGACGGGATGCTGACCATCGGCGGCGGAAAGCTCACCACCTACCGGCTCATGGCCGAGCACATCGTCGACGCGATGTGCGAGAAGCTGGGTGACAACCGTCCCTGCCGCACCGCACAAGAGCCGGTGCCGGAGGCCCATCCGCGCATCCACAGGGTCACCGATCGGCTGAAGGAACGCGAGGCCCGGCGAACGGTGGAGCGCACGCTCTGCGAGTGCGAGTTGGTCAGCGAGTCTGCCTTCGTGCGCGAACTCGCCGAGCAGCCCGACGCCAACCTCGACGACGTGCGCCGCCAGTTGCGCGTCGGCATGGGGCCGTGCCAGGGCGGGTTCTGCGCCACGCGCGCGGCGGGCGTCGCGTGCAGTTCCGGGCACGCCGACCCCGAGCACTCCACCGCGCTGCTGCGCAACTTCCTGTCCGCCAGGTGGAAGGGAATCCGGCCGATTCTCTTCGGCGAACAGGTCAGGCAGACGGTGCTGGACGACTGGATCTTCACGGGCACCCTCGATGTCAACCACCTGCCCGCCAGCGAGGACCCGAAGGAGGAAGCACGATGAATAGAGTCGTAGTGATCGGTTCCGGCCTGGCTGGGCTGACCGCCGCAAACCGGCTGCTCGATGCGGGGCTGCCCGTCACCCTGATCGCTAAGGGGCCCGGCGGGCTGCAACTGGGGCAGGGCAGCATCGATGTGCTGGGCTACACCCCCGCTCGCGTACATCGGCCGCTGACCGCGCTGCCCCAGCTGGACTCCGCCCATCCCTTCGCCCAGCTCGGCGCCGATCTGGTGGACCGCTCGGTTCGCTGGGTGGGCGAACAACTCGGCTTCGTGGGCAGCCCCGAGACCAACTTCCACCTGCCCACCGCGGTGGGCGCGCTTCGCCCCACAGCGCTGGCGCCGCGCTCCTTCGTCGCGGCGGACGTCCGCGACGTATCCAGTTATGCGGTCGTTGGCGTGCGCCAGCTCAAGGATTTCCAGGCGGACCTCATCGCCGGAAACCTGAACCGAACCATCTTCGAGGGACGACAGTTGTCCGCGCAAAGCGCCTGGGCCGCCTTCGAGGCGCGCACGGGCGAGATCGACTCCGCCAACGTGCACTTCGCCAACGCCCTGGACGACCCCAGGGAGGCGGAGTTGTTCGCGGCCAAAGTGGCCAGCGTCGCCCCGGCCGGGGACGTGGTGCTGGTGCCTGCGGTCATCGGCCTGCGCAACCCCGACGCCTGGCGGGCGTTCGAACAGGCCCTGGACCGCCCCGTGGCGGAGGTGCCGACGCAGCCACCGTCGGTGCCGGGGCTGCGCATGTTCAACGCTCTCCTCGCGCGGGCGCGCAGGCTCGGGCTACGGCACATTCAGGGTGCGCTGGCCACGGGCTTCACCAGCGACGCCGGCCGCATCAACGCGATCAAGGTCGAGTCAGCGGGACACCCCACCCGGGTCGCCTGCTCGCACGTGGTGTACGCGCCGGGCGGGTTCGAATCCGGGGCCCTCGGCGTCGACTCCTACGGCAGGATCTCCGAACGGCTGTTCGGCCTACGCCCCACCCAGGAGGACGCCACCAAACTGCTGGTCGCCGACTACTGGTCGCCCCAGCCCCTGTTCGCCGTCGGGGTGCGCACCGACGACGCGGGCCGCCCCTTGGTAAATGACCACGCCCAGTACACGAATCTTTACGTCGCCGGAGGCATCCTGGCGGGCGCCCAGCGCTCGCACGAGAAGTCGGGCGACGCCATCGCAATCGCGAGCGCGGTGCGCGCTGCGGACAACATCATCGGAGGTGTGAGATGAGCGCTAAGAAAGCGGCCGAACTCAGACAACGGCTCGACAACGAGCTCAGGCGTGCCAGCCTCGATCACTGCGTGAAGTGCACCATCTGCGAAACCAACTGCCCGGTCATGGGTGTGACTCCCCTGTTCGGCGGCCCCAAGTATTCCGGCCCCCAAGGCGAGCGCTACCGCGACGGCGCGTCAGTGGACAGTTCGATCGACTACTGCTCGTCCTGCGGCACCTGCACCGTGGTGTGTCCCCAGGGCGTGCAGGTCTCCGAGATCATTTCCCTAGCCAAGGCCGTCATGCGCGCGGAGAACGGCATCCCGCTGCGCGACAAGCTCCTCACCCACACCACGCTCATGGGCAAGATGATGACCCCGGTCGCCCCGGTCGCCAACTTCGCCCTACGCAACCGACCGATCCGCAAGGCGATGGAGGCCATCGTCGGAGTTGCCAAGGACGCGCCGATGCCGCCCGCCCAGACGCGCTCGCTCTACGGGTGGTTGAAGAAGCGCCCACCCCGGCAGTCTCCGGCCACCAATGGTCCCGTCGTGTTCTTCCACGGATGCGCAGGCGGCTACTTCGAGGTGGAGGCGTCCAAGTGCTCGATCGAGGTGCTCGAACACCTAGGCTACGAAGTCCTCGTGCCCAAGCAAGGCTGCTGTGGGTTGGCCGCCCAGAGCAACGGGCTGTTCGATCAGGCAACCAAGTCCGTACTCAATCTGGTCAAGGACCTGGCCAGCGCGGGCAAGGACCTGCCCATCGTGTCCAACGCGGGCAGCTGCGTCGGCATGCTGAAGCACGAAGCCAGCCACTACCTGGGCATCAAAGATCCCGCGCTGGAGGAGATCGGCACTCGCTCTTACGACATCTCGCAGTTCCTCATGGAACGCTACGAGGCGGGCGAATTGGTCTTCAACCTGCAGCCCATCGAGATGACGCTGCCCTATCACCAACCCTGCCAGGTGCGTTCCCAGGGGATGGGCGCGCCTGCGTCAGATCTGCTGCGACTGATTCCAGGTCTGCGAGTGATCGATTCCAACGCGACGTGCTGCGGAATCGCGGGCACCTACGGGCTGAAAAAGGAGAAGTACGAGGTGGCCGCCGCCGTCGGAAAACCGTTGTTCGACATGGTTGCGGAAACCAACGAGGGGCTCGTGGCCTGCGACACAGAGACCTGCCGCTGGCAGATCGCGAAGGCCACAAAGGTGCCGACGGTTCACCCGATCGTGCTGTTCCACCAGGCGCTCGGGTTGAAAAGCGGCGGCCGCGGCTGAGAGCGTTGCGCAGCGAAGCGAATCTTGTAACTGCCTGAACATACGTTCATTCCCACGCCCCCCGACCAGCCGGGCTGCTTGCATTTGGGCATAGAACCGCGCAATGGCTGCGCGGCGACAATGAAGTCAGAAATCGGAGTGTTCTAATGGAATTGACATTTGGGACTATCTTCCTGGGCGAGACCGTCGGCACGGCGGTGCTCATCCTGTTGGGTTGTGGCACCGTAGCCAACACCCTGCTCACCAAGTCGAAGGGCAAGGACACAGGCTTCCTCTTCGTCAACTTTGGCTGGGGTCTCGCGGTCATGATGGGTGTGCTGGTTGCGGGCCAGACCGGCGGCCACCTGAACCCCGCAGTCACCATCGGTGTGCTGGCCGCAGGCACGAAACTCACCGCCACCCAGGTGGCGGCCTACATCCTCGGGCAGTTCGCGGGCGCCATGATCGGCGCGACGCTGTGCTGGGTGGCCTACAAGGAGCACTACGACGAGGAGCCAAACCCGGCGCTCAAGCTCGCCACCTTCTCGACCGCTCCGGAGATCCGCAAACCGCTGTGGAACTGCCTGACTGAGATCGTCGGCACCTTCGTGCTCGTCTTCGTCGTCGTCGGTGCCGGAGTCTTCGGAGCGGGGGCCCAGAACCTGGGTTGGCTCAACGCCCTGGGTGTCGGCCTTCTGATCGTGGTCATCGGCATCGCGCTCGGTGGCCCAACGGGCTACGCCATCAACCCAGCCCGTGACCTTGGCCCGCGCATCATGCACGCCATCCTGCCCATCAAGGGCAAGGGCAGCTCCGACTGGGGCTACGCCTGGGTGCCCGTCGTCGCCCCGATGATCGGCGGCGTCCTGGGCGGCCTCGTTGGCGCGGCCGTCTTCTGATCCCACCACACACAATCCAACGCCGAGGAGCAACTGAATGACTGAGAAGAACTACGTAATCGCCATCGATCAGGGCACGACGAGCTCGCGGGCCATCATCTTCGATCGCTCGGGCAAGATCGTCGCCGTGGGTCAGAAGGAGCACGAGCAGATCTTCCCCCGCGCCGGCTGGGTGGAGCACAACCCGATGGAGGTGTGGGATAACGTCCGCGAGGTCGTGGGCACCGCGCTGACGCGTGCCCAGATCAACCGGCACCACATCGCTGCGGTCGGCATCACCAACCAGCGCGAGACCACCGTCGTGTGGGACAAGAACACCGGTGAGCCCGTGTACAACGCCATCGTCTGGCAGGACACCCGCACCAACAAGATCGTCGAGGAACTCGGCGGCGAGGTGGGCCAGGACAAGTACAAGGAGCGCGTCGGACTGCCGCTGGCCACCTACTTCTCCGGCCCCAAGGTGAAGTGGATCCTCGACAACGTCGAGGGGGCTCGCGAGCGCGCCGAGGCCGGCGACCTGCTGATGGGCACCATGGACACTTGGGTGCTGTGGAACCTGACCGGCGGCGTTGACGGCGGCGTGCACGTCACCGACGTCACCAACGCCTCCCGCACCATGCTCATGGATCTCAAGACCCTAAGCTGGGCCGAAGACATCGCTGCGGACATGACCATCCCCATGTCGATGCTGCCCGAGATCAAGTCGTCCTCCGAGGTCTACGGCTACGGTCGCAAGCAGGGCCTGTTGGTGGATACCCCGATCTCCGGCATCCTGGGCGACCAGCAGGCCGCCACCTTCGGCCAAGCCTGCTTCGAGGTCGGTATGGCCAAGAACACCTACGGGACCGGCAACTTCATGCTCATGAACACCGGTACCGAGCCAGTCCCGTCCAAGAACGGCTTGCTCACAACGGTGTGCTACCAGATCGGCGACCAAGCCCCCGTCTATGCTCTGGAGGGCTCGATCGCGGTGACCGGCTCGCTCGTGCAGTGGCTGCGCGACAACCTCCGCATGTTCGACTCCGCCCCGGAGATCGAGCAGCTGGCGGCCACCGTCGAGGACAACGGCGGCGCCTACTTCGTGCCCGCTTTCTCGGGCCTGTTCGCGCCGTACTGGAAGTCCGACGCCCGGGGCGCCATCGTCGGCCTCACCCGCTTCGTCAACCGCGGCCACATCGCCCGAGCGGTGCTGGAGGCCACCGCCTTCCAGACCCGCGAGGTGCTCGACGCCATGGAAGCCGACTCCGGTGTGAAGTTGGCCGAGTTGAAGGTTGACGGTGGCATGACCGCCAACGAGATGCTCATGCAATTCCAGTCCGACCTGCTGGACGTGGACGTGGTGCGCCCCGTCGTCGCGGAGACCACCGCGCTCGGAGCAGCCTACGCGGCCGGCATCGCCGTCGGATTCTGGAAGGGCGAGCAGGACGTCATCGACAACTGGGCCGAGGACAAGCGCTGGAAGCCGCAGATGGAGGTCGAGGAGCGCGACCGCCAGTACCGCCTGTGGAAGAAGGCAGTCACCCGGACCTTCGACTGGGTGGACGACGACGTACGCTGACCCCGACCTGTGGGCCCCGGAGTTTTCCGGGGCCCACAGCCGTCAATCGTGCAAGCGCTGGCTCACCACCGTCGAGATGCCATCGCCACGCATCGAAACCCCGTAGAGGCTGTCCGCGATCTCCATCGTCCGCTTCTGGTGCGTGATGATCAGCAGCTGGGAGTTCGTGCGCAGCTCCTCGTAGATGCCGAGCAGGCGGCCTAGGTTGGCGTCGTCGAGGGCGGCCTCCACCTCGTCGAGGATGTAGAACGGGCTGGGTCGCGCGATGAACAGGGCGAACAGGAACGCGACGGCCACCAGCGAGCGCTCGCCACCGGACAGCAACGACAGGCGTTTGACCTGTTTCCCAGCCGGGCGGGCTTCGACGTCGACACCGGTGTTCAGCCAGTCGCCGGGCTCGGTGAGCACGAGTTTGCCCTCGCCGCCAGGGAACAGCCGCTCGAACACCTTGCCGAAGGCGCGCTCCACGTCCAAGTAGGCCTGCTCGAACACCTCCTGAACCTTCTGATCCACCTGGCGCACGATGTCGGCGAGATCGGCTCGGGTGTCCCTGATGTCTTGCAGCTGGTCGCTCAGGAATTGGTGCCGGGCCGTCAGCGCGTCGAACTCCTCCAGCGCAAGCGGGTTCACCCGGCCCAGCAGCTGGAGGTTCTTCTCCGCCGCCTTTAGCCTGCGCGCCTGCTCTTCCCGCACGTAGGGAACGTACTCAGGCCCTTCCTCTGTCGGCGCCGAGCCGTCGGACGCCGACAGCTGCGGCACTGGCTGATCCGGTCCGTAGTCGGCGATCAGCGTCGCGGGATCGAGGCCCAACTCCGACTGGGCGCGCTCCGTCAACTGTTCCACGCGCATCCTGAGTTCGATGCGCGACATCTCCTCGCGGTGCGCACCGCGCACCATCTCGTCCAACCGCGCCGCGGCGGCTTTCACCGCGTTCCGGGCCAGTGTCGTGCCCGCCTCGGCCGCCCTGCGTGCGCCGTCGGCTCGCTCGCGGTCCGCGATCGCCTGCTCCAGCGCGGCATCAACCAGCTCTGCAAGCCGGCCGGCTGCCCCGGCCACCGCCGACGCCACTTGGGCTTCCTGCTGCAGTTTCGCTAGCCTCGCCGCCGCCTTCGCTCGGGACTGCCGCTCCTGCTGCGCCGCGTTCAGCAATCCCTCCGCTCGGCCTGCGATGGCCTTGGCCTGCTCCTCGGCTGTGCGCAACTTGAGCCGCACATCCATCTCCTGTTGCCGCGCAAGTCGCGCCGCCGTCGCCTGCTGCTCACGTTGGGCGGGGTCTGGCTCGACCATTTCCTCCGCAGCCGCGAGGCTCAGGCGCTGCTCCAGCTCGCCGAGCAACGCCTGATCGGCCACGCGTGCCACCACGGCCTGGCCCGCAGCATCAGCGAGCCGATCGGCCTCGGCGCGCGCCGCGTCGGCCGTCAACCGATGGGAACTCGCCCGGGCCTGCAGCGCGGTGAGCGCGGAACCCGCGTCCTGCAGCTTGTCGCGCAACTCCTTCTCGATGGCCTGGTGCCCGGAGAGTTCCTCCTCCGCGACGAGAATCCACTCCTCCAGTTCCTGCCCGCTACTCTCCAGTGCCTGCAGCTCCGAGCGGGCCTCAGCGAGTTCTGCGGCCACTTCGATGAGCGACGGCCCGTCCCCGGAGCCGCCCTCCACCAGGCAGGCACGGTACACGGTGCCCCGCCGGGTCACGACGCAGCCCGCCTGCTCCAGCCCGGCCAGTGCCCCCTCGTCGTCCTCCGCTAATGCGATGCCCGCCAGCAGCCGGCTGACGGCGTTGGCCACCGCAGGGGCCGGCTGCACCACGTCGAGAATCTGTTCGTCAGGCGCTGCTGGCTCGGCGTCGGCGACGACGATGCTTGCCCTGCCGCCCTCGGTCTCCGCCAACTGCTGCGCGGCGGCTCCTGCCTCGGCGAGGGAACCTACGACCACCGCCTCCGCCGCCGAACCGAGCGCCGCAGTCACGGCTGCCTCCCAGCCTGGGGCCACCTGTAGATGATCGCTCAGCCTGCCTAGGGAGGAAAAGTCGGGGTCGTCGAGGAGCGCGGCAGCGCCGTCCTTGCGCTCCGCCAGCAGCCTGAGCGCCTCCACTCTTGCGTCGAGGGCCACTCTGCGGGCGAAGATCTCGCTTTCCCGATGCCGAAGCTCCTGCAGGTTCTCTTGCCTGGCCGCCACTCGGCGTGTTGTCTCTCCGTGCGCCGCGCTCAGCGCGCTCTTCTCCGCGGTCAGCTCGGCCAGTTCCGCGTCGACCTCCTCGGCCTCCGCATCGGCTGCCGCGGCTCGCCCCAGCGCCTCCGCCCGACGAACCTTGAGCCGGCGGGCCTCGTCGTCCGCGGCCTCAAGCCGGGTGCGCACCGTCTGCGCACGGCCGCTCAGCTTCGCCAGCCCCTCCCTCCGGTCGGCGGCTGCCCGCAGCGCCCGGGAGTAGGCGACTTCCGCCTCGCTGTGTGCCTGCTCGGCTGCGGCGCGTGTCATAGCCGCTGTACGCAGCTCGGCCTCCGCGGCGGCCACGCCAGCCATCAGCTCGGCCTCCCGGGCGCGAAACTGCTCCGCCTCCTGCTCCAGCTGTTCGGGATCTCGTCGGCTGATGTCCAGCTCAGGTTGGCTGTCTGCCAACCGGGAGCGCTCCCGGGCGACAGTCATGGTCGAGGCAATTCGTTCCTTGAGAGCTGAGAGCCCGTACCAGATTTCCTGGGCCCGGTCGTAGTCCCGCGCGCTCTGCTTCAAGGCCCTCTCAGCCTCTTCCTCGCCGACTGTTGCCGTAGCCAACGCTGACTCTGCCCGGGCCTTGGCCTCAAGCAGCGCTCTCTCGCTGTCGAGTTCAGCCTGCAGCTCCGTCTGAGCCGCGACGAGGTCGTCAGCGAGCAGCCGCGATTTGGCATCGCGCAGTTCGGCCTGGATGAAAGCCGCCTTGCGGGCCGCCGCCGCCTGCCGGCCGAGCGGCTTCAACTGCCGACCCAACTCCCCAACCAGGTCGGTGAGGCGCTCCTGGTTGGCCCTCGTCGCCTCCAGCTTCCTGAGCGCTTTCTCCTTACGCTTGCGGTGTTTCAGCACCCCTGCAGCCTCTTCGATGAAACCACGCCGAGATTCGGGCGTGGCCTGCAGGATTGTGTCGAGCTGCCCCTGCCCGACGATGACGTGCATCTCCCTGCCGATGCCAGAATCGGAGAGCAGCTCCTGCACGTCCAGCAGCCGAGCGTGCGCACCGTTGATCTGATACTCCGAACCGCCGGAGCGAAACATTGTGCGGGTGATCGTCACCTCGGAGTACTCAATCGGGAGGGCGCCGTCGCTGTTGTCTATGGTGAGTTCCACCTCCGCGCGCCCCAGCGGCGCCCGCTTCGTCGTACCCGCAAAGATGATGTCTTCCATCTTGCCGCCGCGCAGCGATTTCGCGCCCTGCTCTCCCATCACCCAGCTGAGTGCATCCACGACGTTGGATTTGCCGGAGCCATTCGGCCCGACGACGCAGGTGATCCCCGGTTCGAACACCAGCGTGGTGGACGAGGCGAACGATTTGAAACCGCGCAGGGTCAGCTGCTTCAGATACACCTACGCGCCCCCGGAGGTCTCCGGCTGCGGGCCACGCACCGCCTTAAAGGTCCAGAGCTTGTTCACGACGAAGTTGATCGGCAGCGTCAGGAAGATGGCGATCAGCTGACTCCAGTATTCCCTGGAGCGCCACCACACGGCCTCCGTGAAGTAGGGCTCCGGCAGCAGCAGCGGGCTGGCCGGGTTGGTCATCACCCACTTCAGCAGGGCTCCCACGAGCATCGCCACCGAACCCACCGCGAAGAACGGCCAGAACTCGCGCCACCAGCCCGCCGCGCGGTGCGACTTGAAGGTCCACCAACGGTTGAGTTGGAAGTTCCACACGTTCGCCACCAGAAAAGGCACAAACCAAGCAACCATCGTGAACCGAAGGTTGAACGGGGTCCCCGGGAACGCGAACAGCACTGCCTGCGAGTTCTCCGGCCCACCGTTGATGCGGTTCATCAGAACGTTCACCGCCATGTTGACGAATACCCCGGAGCCGCCCACGATGCCGAACTTGATGAACTGCCACAGGGAGTACCGGTAGCGGTTGAACAGCCTCCTCACGAGCGCAACTCCTGACAGCTGGGACACCAATAACTAGACCGATTCATGAACTTGCTCCGCCGAATCTCGCTGCCGCACCTGACGCACGGCAGACCCTCTCTACCGTAGGCGTTCAGCCCCCGTTCGAAGTAACCCGACTCGCCGTTGACGTTCACATAGAGGCTGTCAAAGGAGGTGCCGCCCGCGTCCAGCGCCTCGGTCATCACCTCGCTGGCCGCCGCCAGCACGTCGAGGGCTTCGGCTTGGCTGAGCAGCGCCGTGGGCGTGTCGCCGTGCAACTGCGCCCGCCAGAGCGCTTCGTCGGCGTAGATGTTGCCAATGCCGGACACCAGCCGCTGGTCGAGCAGAGCACGCTTGATCGTCGTACGTCTACTAACGATGCGCGCCGCAGCCGCGACCGGATCGAAGCCCGGGCTGAACGGATCTGGGGCGACGTGGCTCACCGGGTTCGCCGTGTCCCGTCTCAGTTCCAGCCCGCCGAACATCCGCTGATCGACGAAGCGCAGCTGGCTGCCGTCATCCAGGTCGAACAGCACGCGGGTGTTGCGGGGTTGCTCGTCGCCCGGCGCGGCGACCCGAAACTGGCCGCTCATGCCCAGGTGCACGAGCAGGCAGTCGCTCGCCATCGCCAGCCAGAGATACTTGCCCCGACGGTGCGCGCCGGTGATGGTCCTGCCGGTCAGGTCCGCGGCGAAGCCCCCCGGCCCGGCGGCATGGTTGCGGACGGGACGCGGGTGCAGCACCGCCACCGCGACGATGGTGCGGCCGAGCGCGTGCTTCTCCAGGCCGCGACGAACGACCTCCACCTCGGGTAGTTCAGGCATCGCCCAGCTCTGCGACCGCTTGGCGAGCAGCCAGCTGCTCGGCTCGGCGCTTGTTGGGGGCGGTACCCTGGCCGCGCGCCACCCCGTCAATGAAGACGGTGGCGTGGTACTCGCGGTTGTGGTCCGGGCCGCTGCCCTCGACCTCGTAAACAACCTGCCAACCGTGCCGGGCGCTCAGCTCCTGGATCGTGGTCTTGTGATCCGAGTAGTCACCGACCGTGAGGGATTCCACGATGAGCGGATCAAAGATGTGATGGATGAACCGCTCCGCGCCCGCCATCGAGCTGGACAGATAGATCGCGCCGATGATGGCCTCCGTGGTGTCGGCCAGGATCGACTTCTTATCGGCGCCGTTGGTGGCGATCTCGCCTCGGCCGAGCTTGATCATCGGGCCGATGCCCAGTCTGCGCGCGATCCCGGCGAGCGCAACTGCGGACACCACGGAGGCGCGCAGCTTGGCGAGTTCGCCCTCCGACAGCTCCGGATAGGTGCGGTAGATGTGGTCGGTCACGACGATCTCCAGCACCGCGTCTCCCAGGAATTCGAGTCGCTCGTTGCTGGGAAGACCGCCGGCCTCGTAGGCGTAACTGCGGTGGGTCAGCGCCAACTCAAAGAGCTGGACGTCTACCACGACGTCCAGCTCGTTGAGCAGGTCAAGCAGCTGGCTCAGGCCTCTACAACCTGACGGCGCTGGCCGCGGGGGCCGTACTGGCCACACGACGGGCAGGCGGTGTGCTGCAGATGCGGCTCACGGCAGGCCGGGTTTGCGCAAGTCACGGTGGGGACGACGGACGTCTTCCACTGCGCACGACGCGAACGGGTGTTGCTGCGCGACATCTTCCGCTTCGGAACGGCCATGTCAACTCCTTGTACTAAAAGCTCTATTCGTTGTCTCCGGTCAAGCCGGCGAGTTTCGCCCACCTGGGGTCCACCCGCGCGCCGTGATCGTGATCCGGATCGGCGTTGAGGTCGAGCCCGCACTCGGGGCACAGTCCCAAACAGTCCTCGTCACACAGGGGCGTGAACGGAAGTTCGAGCACCACGGCGCCCCTGAGCGGTTCTTCGATGCACACCGTCTCGTCGACGATGAGGCTCTCGTCATCCTCGATCTCGCGACCGGGATAGTAGAACAGCTCCTGGAACTCGAAGGACGCGCTGTCTTCAAGTTCCGCCAGGCAGCGGGAGCACTGGCCGACGATATCCGCCGCAGCCCTACCCGACACCAGGACGCCTTCGACCACCGACTCCATCTTCAGGTGAAGCTGAATTGGTGAGCCTTCCGGCACTCCGATCACCGCGCTGCCGAGCTCGCCGGGGGCGGGTACCGTGACCTCGAACTCCTTCATCACACCCGGACGCCGGCCCACTTCATGCACGTCGAAGACGAGCGGTGAGCGACGATCAGCTGCGCGATGATCAGACTTCATGGCGGGTATCCCAACTCCTAGCCGAGCTTGACCTCGTAGTTGACCGACCGCCAACTGTACCGGAGAGCGCCCGTAGACGCAATTTGCTCAGCTGCCCAAACCTGCGAGCGCGTCCGCGAACTCGGCGGAGATCCGCACCTCTTCGGGCACCGACACCTGGTGGCCAAGGGCGCCCAGGATGGTGGCTGCCACCTCGAAGCGGCCCCGGCCCATCCCGTCGGATAGTTTGAAGGAGATGCCGGTGCCGTCGGGCAGCCCGACGGCGAGAATACCCTCCGCGCCGAGCTTGGCGACCAGCCCGGGAACTGCACGGTGCAGTGCGACCGAGGGATCCTTCGTGCCCGACATGTATTCGGGATGCTCGCGGAACGCGTCGGCGAGCTGTCGGGCGGGGCCCTCAGCGGCAGCGGCCAGCCGACCGAATCCACGCGCCAGCCCGGGCAGCGTCGTCGCGAATGCGGGAGCCGTGCAGCCGTCCACCACCGGTTCCCCCACCACCTGGCAATAGTCCGCGATAACCGCCCGGATCGCGCGCTGCAGTGGATGCTGCGGATCGCGGTAGCCTTCACTAGGCCAGCCTGCGCGCACACAGGTACGCAGCATTGCCGCATGCTTGCCGGAACAGTTATGGGCTATTGGCTCCCGGCCCCTACCCGCCGCCAGCCAGGCCATTCGCGCGTCCTCGTCGACCGGCAGGTCGGGGGTGTGCACGAAGTCGGCCGGGCTCAGCCCAACCCCAGCCAGAATCTCCTCGGCGCCCGTCAGGTGTAGGTCCTCCCCCGCATGGGAGGCCCCGGCCAGGGCCAGAAGTTCGCCGTGGAGATCGAGCCCGTTTTCCACCATGGCGATCACTTGGAAGGGCTTCAGCGCGGAACGAGGCAGCGTCGGTTCCTCCTGGCTGCCCAAAGCGAGCCGGATGCTGCCGTCCGGGCGGGTCACGACGACGCGGCCACGGTGGTGCGATTCCGCCACCCAGCCGCGGTGCACCACCGCGAGTTCGATGTCTAGCATGTGGCACACCTTATTGCACCGTCCTCGGACGCGCACCCGGCGGGCGACAAACCACTTGGGGCGGGGAGATGCCCCCGCCCCAAGCAGTATCAGCGCAGTTCAGTTACCGGTCTTGGGCAGGCCGGGGCGTGGCTTGGCGACAGAAGGCTGCGACGCCGAGGGCTGCCCCTGCGACGGCTGCGGCTTGGGCGCGGGCGGGGCATCCGTCGGGGCGGGCTTGGGCGCCGTCGGCTTGGGATCCGTCGGCTTGGGATCCGTCGTGGGCTGCGACGATGCGCTCGGGCTCAGATCGACCGACGGCTGTGGCTGCGTGCTCGCACTCGCCGAAGCGGACGCACTGGCCGAAGCCGACGCGGAGGCGCTAACGGAGACCGAAGCACTCGCCGAAACGGAGGCGCTGACCGAGGGAGAAGCACTCGCCGAGGGAGACACGCTGGGCGAAGCCGAAGCACTCGCCGAGGGAGACACACTGGGCGAAGGAGACACGCTGGGCGTCGGCGGCGCCACCGGCGGATTCTCCGGCAGATCCGGAGCCGCCGGGGTGGTGACCGTGGGATTCGCAGGGACCAACTCCAGTTCGGCCGCATGCGACCAGTTGCCGAAACCAGCCAGCGAGGTGAACTTCACATAGCGCGCGCTCACCGCATCATCGCCGAAGGAAGCCTCCTTCGGATCCTTGTTTGCCAGAGTCCAGTCCCCGGTGGACACCTCCGTCCACTGCACGTCGGCCGGCTCCGGGAACTCGGGAGAAGCCATCTGATCCTCGGTGGGCGCAACGAACGCGCCCTCCGTCGCGACATGCACCGCGTAGCGCGACACCTGGCCGTTGTAGTTCGCCCGGTCGCCCTGGCGGGCGTGGTAGATCAGCTTCGTGAGTTCGACCGGCTCGCCCAGATCGATGACCACCGAGTTCGGCGGGCGAACCTGCCGGGCCTGCCACTGCGAATGCCAGTAGGTGCCCATGTCCCCGTCAACGGCGGCGCTGGCCCAACCGTTCGGCGCACCCTCACCCGTGGGTTCCTGGCTCGACCAGGCGACGACGTTCATCGCCTCCGGGCTCAGTTTCAGCGGATCCCGCAACGTGAGTGTGGTGCCGACGGGCAGCGAACCGTGCTGGTGCTTCAGCGTCACCGTAGCCCGAGCGCTGGTGCCCGCGGCCGGCGCCTTGATGCGGAACCGCTGGTAGGTGGTGCCCTGCACAGCGAGCGGGTTGTCGCTCAGCACCTCCCAACCCTCGGGCAGGGTCAGTTGAAGCTGGGAGCCCTCGGGCGCGTTGTTGGCTTTCACTTGGAGTTCTGTCTCGGCACCGTAGGTGATGTACTCCGGCACCCAGTGGAACTCGACGCTCACCTGCTCGCCGGTGATCCGGTACTGTTTGCCCGGTTCGCCTTCGAAAGCCACGACTCCCTCGACCACCTCGGCCTCAACCTTGTTGCCCTCAGGATCCAGCACCTTCGTGCTCGACGAAGCCAAGGTGGTGCCCACCGCCACCAGTCCGGCCCGATCCGGGGTCACCCGAACCTCAGTGGCCAAGCCCTTCTCCCAGGTGGCGCCGACGGTCAGGCCATTCCAGGCCCGGATTCCGTCGAACGAACCCTCCGCCCAGGCGGCGGGCAGCGCGGGCAACACCGCGACGTGGTCGCGCTCGTTCTGGACCAGCATCTCGTTCACACCCGACGTGGCACCGAAGTTGCCATCAATCTGGAACGGGGGATGCTTATCCCAGAGGTTGGGGTACGTGCCCTTGGACAGCAGGTTGGTGAGCAGCTTGTGCGCGTGGTTGCCGTCGCGCAGGTTGGCCCAGAAGTTGATCTTCCAGCCCATGGACCAGCCGGTGCCCAGATCTCCACGGTCCAGCAGGGTCTTCTCCGCCGCCGCGACGTACTGCGCGTCCGCCGGATCCGCCGGGGAAATCATGTGTCCCGGGAAGAGCGCGTAGAGGTGGCTCGTGTGCCGATGCTGCGGCTCGCCACGAACGCTGGACACCTTCCACTCCTGCATCAGCCCGTCGGAGCCGACGTGCAGGCCACGGTCGATCTTCGCCAGCTTGGCCACCACGTCGGCGACTTCGTTTTCCTTGCCCAGCTCCTTGGCCACCGCGACGGTGCTCTCGAACAGTTCCGTCGCAATCTGCTGCGACATGGCGGCACCCGCCGTGAACGGGCCGTGCTCCGGGGAGTAGGAGGGGCTGGCGACGAGGGTGCCGTCGCGCGGGTCGTCCACCAGGTAGTTGACCCAGAAGTCGGAGGTCTTGCGCAGCATCGGCCAGACCCGCTCGGCAAGAAACTCGCGGTCACCGTTATAGAGCCACTCCCAGTAGAAGGCCTGGGCCAACCAAGCGTTCGCCTCCGGGAACCAGAAAGCGGTCGCCCAATCGAACACACCCGTGAAGCCGTAAGGGGTGGTCTCATTCATGACCATCCAGCCCTTGTCGAAGCCGAAAATGCTCTTTGCGGAGTCGACGCCGGCCTTCGCCAGGTCCTCAATGTAGGCGAGGTAGGGGGCGGTAGTTTCGCCCAGGTTCGACGACAGCGCGGGCCAGTAGTTCATCTGCAGGTTGATGTTGGTGTGGTAGTCGGCACTCCACGGCACGCCCTCGTTGCCGTCTTCCCAAACGCCCTGCAGGTTTGCCGGCAGCGACCCGTCGCGCGATGACGAGATCAACAGGTAGCGGCCGAACTGGTAGAACATCGTCTCCAGCGCCCGGTCCTGCGCGCCAGAGCCTCGGTAGGCGCTGCGCACCGCGTCGGTGTGCTTCGTCAGCCTGGCAGCCTTCAGGTCGAGCTTGACCCGGTCGTAGAGCTTCTTGTAGTCGGCCTGGTGCGCCGATTTCACCTCGGCGTATCCGGCCGCGGCGGCCGCGCTCACCCGGCCACCCACCTTCTGTTTCAGCACCTCGGCGTTTTCGCCGGAGCGGTAGCTGGGGTATTCCAGCTTGTAGTCGGTGCCCGCGCTCCAGAAGATAGTGACGGAGTCGGCGTTCGCCACCTGCACCCCGTCGGCAACCTTGGTACGCGTGCCGGACTCATTGACCACCTTGGTCTGCGCGTGGTACTTCAGGCCGTTGTCCTCCAGCGCCCCGAAGACGTCGATCACCCCGTCCTCCGAGACCTCGATGTTCGCATCGGCCAGGCCACGTTCGTGCCGGTTTCGGGCAGCCTTGTTCGCGTTTCGGTCGTAGGTGGTGGTGAACGACACCTTTCCCGGCTTGTCGGCACTGACCCGCATCGCGATCACGCCCGCGGGATAGGAGGCGAAGTACTCGCGCTTGAACTTCGTGCCATCGACGGTGTACTCGACGGCTGCGAGAGAGTTGTCCAGGTCGAGGGAGCGCACATAATCCGTCGCGTCCGCGGTATCCTCGAAGTTGAACTTGAGTTTGCCGAAACTCTGGTACGAGCCGTAGCCGAGCTTCGGCTGGCCGAGCAGCTGGGCGACCCGGTTGGCGTTCACCGTGTGGTTAGTACGCAGCTCCTGCCGCAGGGCCTCCAGGTTGGCGTGCCGCCTGCCCTTCTCCTCCTCGGTGTAGTTGCCGTAGCGATAGCCCGGAACGCCCGGGCCTCCCGTCCACAGGGTCTTCTCGTTCAACGTGATCTCGTCGGCTCGCAGCTGGCCAAAAATCGAGGCTCCCAGGGCGCCGTTGCCGATCGGCAGGGACTCGTCCTGCCACATGTCCAGCCTGGCTGGCTGACCATACGTGAGCTTTAGCGGCACCTGATCGGTCGTGGCTGGCGCGGCCGCTGCCTCGAATTGTGGGGTCACTACAAACCCGCTTGCTGCCAGCGCCAATGCGAGCAGCCCAATGCGATATTTCATGCGAACACCAATCGTGCTTCGTTACAAAGGTGCTCCATATATTGCCAACGGCTCCGTAGGTTGAGAACCGCTCGGCACAAAGCGCGCAGACAAACTGCGCGACCTAGCTCTGTCTACGCCTTATGGCCTCGTTAACGTTGCCAGGAACGTACTGGCTGACGTCTCCGCCCAGCCGAAAAACCTCCCGAAGGATCGTCGAGGATAGCGTCACGAAACCGCGCGCGGCCGGCAGCAGGATCGTCTCGATGCCGGTCAGGGACTGGTTCATGTGCGCCTGCTGCAGCTCGAAGTCGAAGTCCGCCCCGAAACGCAGCCCCTTGACGATCGCGGTGGCGCCGTGCTCGGCTGCGAAGTCCACCAGCAGCCCCGACAACGGCTCCACCGATGTGTGCCCCAGATGAGCGAGCGCGCCGCGCACCAGCTCCATCCGTTCCTCGTAGGGGAAGACGTAGCGCTTGGAGGAGTTGTTGCCGACGGCCACCACCACCTCGCCGAACAGGCGCTCGGCACGCTCGATCACATCGACGTGGCCCAGCGTGATCGGGTCGAACGACCCCGCGCACACCACCTTCATCCGGCCTCCTCGTCCGGGACCTGGTTGGTCCCGAAATGCAACGTGGTCTCACCGTACCCGCGCTCCCAGGAATCTGAGAAACCCGCGGGCCACGTCGGGGCCGGGCTGCGCTTGGCCCGCTCGACGACGACCAGCGCGTCAACCGTGAGGAAACCGGCTGCTGCCACGCCCGCCAGCACCTCGGCCACCGTGGCGTCGGGCAGGTCGTAGGGCGGGTCCGCGAAGACCAGGTCCCAGCCCCCCGACACCTTTGCGAGCCCGCCGGGCAGGCGGGCGCAGATCACCTGCGCGGCCAGCCGGGCGTCGGCGGCGTTGCGGCGGATCAGCTGGACGGTGGCCGGATCGGCCTCGACGATGGTGACGCGCGCCGCGCCCCGGCTCGCCGCCTCCAGCCCGACGGCCCCGGAGCCGCCGAACAGGTCGAGCACGGCCAGGCCGGACAGCTGCTCGTCGGCGGGAAGTTCGCTGGTGCCGAACCAACTCGCCAGCGCGGAGAACAGTGCCTCCCGCACCCGGTCGGTGGTGGGGCGAGTCCGGTCCCCCTTCGGCGTCGCCAGCCTGCGGCCACGCGCGCTGCCCGCGATGATTCTGCTCATCCCTTCTCCAGCCATTCCCCGGCGGCCACCTGCCGCGCCTGTTCCAGCAGATCCGCCAGCCGAGGATCGTCGGCTGCGCGCGGATCGCTCAGCACCCGCTCGGCCAGTTCCTTTGCCCGCTCGATGACCTCCACGTCGGCGATGCGCAGGATCTTCAGCGACGAGGCCCCGGACTGGTTCGCCCCCAGGACATCGCCCTCGCGACGAATGGCGAGGTCGGCCTCCGCGAGTTCGAAGCCGTCGGTGGTGCTGGCAACCGCCGCTAGTCGCCGCTCGGCCGCAACATCGTCGGGACCGACTGGGGCCAGTAGTAGCGCCAATCCCGGGTGCTGGCCCCGCCCAACCCGGCCGCGCAGCTGGTGCAGCTGGGAAATGCCGAACCGGTCCGCGTCGTGCACGATCATCATCGTGGCGTTGGGGACGTCCACACCCACCTCAATCACGGTGGTGGCCACGAGCACGTCCGTCTCCCCGTCTGCGAAGCGGCTCATCTGCCGGGCCCGCTCGTCCGCAGACTGTCTGCCGTGCACAACCCCGAGCCGCAGCCCGGCCAGCGGCCCGGACCCGAGCCGGTCCGCAAGTTCGACGACGCTCGTCAGCTGGCGTTCGCCGGCCGACTCGCCGGGCTCAATCGCCGGGCAAACGACGAACACCTGCCGACCGGCGGCCACCTCCTCCCGAGCCCGCTGCCAGGCCCGCTCCACCCAGGCGGGGTGACGGCTGGTGTTCACGAATACGGTCTGCACCTCCGCGCGGCCTGCCGGGCGCTCTCGCAGCTCGGACACCTCAAGGTCGCCGAAGATGGTCATGGCGATCGATCGCGGGATCGGGGTGGCGGTCATCACGAGCGTGTGCGGCTTGGCTCGCCCCTGAGCGCTGAGCACCGCGCGTTGCTCCACACCAAAACGATGCTGTTCGTCGATCACCACCAGGCCGAGGTCGAAGAAGCTCACCGGGTCGGAGAAGAGGGCGTGTGTGCCCACGACGATGCCTGCCTCCCCGGTGATGATTGAGTTGAGTGCCGCGCGCCTGTGCGCTGCGGGGAGGCTGCCGGTGAGCAACACCACGTCGGTAGCCCCCGGATGCGCCAGGCTGCGGCCCTCCCCCAGCGGCCCGAGCAGCTGGCGGATGGCCCGGTGATGCTGCCGAGCCAGCACCTCCGTCGGGGCCACCAGCACCGCCTGGCCGCCGTTGTCCACCACGGCGAGCATCGCGCGCAGCGCCACCAGAGTCTTGCCCGAGCCCACCTCGCCCTGCAGCAACCGGTGCATCGGACGGGTCCGGGCCAACTCCGTGAAGATCGTCTCCCCGACACTCACCTGGCCGGGGGTCAGCTCGAACGGCAGCTGGGCGTCGAGTACTTCCAGCAGCCCGCCCAAGACGCGGGGCCGAGCCACTGCGGGCGCGCTGGCCGCAGCAGCGCGCTTGTGCGCCATCGCCAGCTGGATGCCGAAGGCTTCGTCGAAGCGCAGCCGTTCCTTTCCGCGCTCCGCCGCTTGCAGGTCTGTGGGTTCGTGCACGGCCCTGAGCGCGTCGGACAGGGCCGGCATGCCCGCCTCCTGCAGCACCCACTCGGGCAGTGGATCCTCCGCGATGGTGGGCGCCACCAGCTGCACGGCCTCGGCGACGAGCCACGTGGGCATCCGCGCGGTGGCGGGGTAGATCCCGATCATCGTGGCACGATCCGCCAGGCGTGCGAGCGCCGCCTTGGAGCGTTCCTTCACCGAGTCGCTCTTGCGTGCCGTGATCCGCGCCCCCTCGACGATCACGTAGTCGGGGTGCGTGAGCTGCAACCGCCCCTGAAACTCACCCACCCTGCCGACGAAGATGCCTCGCGCCCCTGCGGCGAGCTGGCCCGCCCAGTGCGTCGCATAGTTCTCCATCGGGCGACCGGTACGTCGGCTGGAGGGCACGAACAGCGTCACGACGAGTTCGGTGCCGGCGGCGTCGGCGATCACCGACTCCACCCGCATGCGCGTGCCGCTGCGGATCGTCGTGGAACGCACCGTGGCGATGACCACGACGTCGTCGCCCACCCGGATGTTCTCCAACTCGGTCATCTGCCCACCCGAAACGTAGCGGCGCGGCACGTGACGGATCAGGTCGTCGACGGTTTCCAGCCCCAGTCGCGACAGCTCTTTCGCCGTGGGCACGCCGACGACGTCGGGCAGCTTGCGCGCCAGTTCACGATAGATCGCGGAACGGTACATGATTTGAGCCTAGCGGGGCTGTTTGCGGGAACGGAGCACTCGTTGGAAAAGAAAAAGGGCGGCCCTGAAGGACCGCCCCTGAGCTCTCGCGTCAGCGTGCGAGGATCTTGCCTGACTTGATGCAGGACGTGCAGGCGTTGATACGCTTCGCACGGCCGCTAACGGCAGCACGGACGGGCTGGATGTTCGGGTTCCAGCGGCGCTTGGTCTTCTTCTTCGACCAGGGCACGTTGTGCCCGAAGCCGGGACCCTTGGCGCAAATGTCACACACGGCGGCCATCGGAATCTCCTCGGTTAGTACTACGTTTTGCCCGAAGGCAACTGCAAAACTGTAACGCATATCCACATGTCGCGCAAAACGACCGGGAACTGCTTTGGCTCGTCCTTCCTGGCGCATCAACCGGGCTAGCGCTTCCGGCGCCTGCGCGTGGCGCGGTCGCCGCCGTCGGCGGGTGCCTGCGAATCCACCGGCTCCTCGAAACGATGGTAGCCCTGGCCGTGGCAGGTCTCACACTCCTCCGTGAAGGCCTCCGCGAGCCCCGTTCCGATGCGCTTGCGGGTGAGCTGCACCAGGCCCAGGCTGGTGACCTCCGCCACCTGGTGGCGCGTGCGGTCCCGGCCCAGACACTCCACGAGGCGGCGCAGCAGGAGCTCTCGGTTGCTGGGCAGCACCATGTCGATGAAGTCGATCACAATGATGCCACCCAGGTCGCGCAGCCTCAGCTGGCGAACGATCTCCTCGGCCGCCTCCAGGTTGTTCGACGTGACTGTGGCCTCCAGATTGCCCCCGGAGCCGGTGAACCGCCCGGTGTTGACGTCAATGACGGTCATGGCCTCGGTGCGATCGATGACGAGCGAACCACCGGACGGCAGGAAGACCTTACGCTCCAACGCCTTCGCGATCTGCTCGTCGATGCGGTTGCGCGCGAACACATCCTTGCCGTCCTCACCCACCTCGAAGCGGTGCACCCGCTCGATGAGCCCGGGGGCGACGTGGGAGACGTAGGCGGAGATCGCTTCGAAAGCGTCCTCCTGCCCGCCGTCGCCCTGGACGATGATCTCGCCGAAGTCCCCGGTGAATAGATCACGGATGATGCGCAGCGTCAGGTCGGGCTCCGCGTACAGCGCCTGCGGGGCCCCGCCCTGCTTGGCCCGTTTCTCGATGATCTCCCACTGGGCCTTCAGCCGGTTCACGTCGCGCACGAGGTCCTCCTCGCCCACGCCCTCGGCCGCAGTGCGCACGATCACCGACTCGTCGTCGCCGATCAGATCGGACAGGATGTCCCGCAGGCGCGAACGCTCGGTATCCGGGAGCTTGCGGGAAATGCCCGAGAGGTGCCCCCCAGGGGAGTAGACGATGTAGCGCCCCGGCAAGGAGATGTGGTGTGTGAGTCGCGCACCCTTCTGACCGATCGGATCCTTGGTGACCTGCACGACGATCGACTGGCCGGATTTCAGGACGTTCTCCACCTTGCGGTCCTCGCCAGTGACGCCGAACGAGTCCCAGTCGACCTCGCCCGCGTACAGCACGGCGTTACGCCCGCGTCCGATGTCGATGAAGGCCGCCTCCATGCTGGGCAGCACATTTTGTACCTTGCCCAGGTAGATGTTGCCGATGAGCGACGACGCGGAGGGCCGGTCAACGTAGTGCTCGACGAGGATGTCGTCCTCAAGCACCGCGAGCTGCGTGTAATCCTCGCCCTGGCGGACGATCATCTTGCGCGCGACGGACTCGCGGCGCGCCAGGAACTCCGCCTCGCTAAGGATGGGTGCGCGGCGCCGCCCTGCGGCGCGGGACTCCTTGCGGCGTTGGCGCTTGGCCTCCATCCGGGTGGAGCCTTCGATGCCGGTCACCTCGTCATCCGTGGACTCCGCCTCGTCCGAGCCGCTGGAACGACGCCTCCTCCGGCGTCGACGGCGCGTCGTACCGCTCTCCTCGCTGGCGGCCTCGTCTTCCTCGCCCGGTTCCTCGGCACCCTCGGCGGGTTCCTCGGCCTCGTCTGACTCGTCTTCGGAATCCTCCTTGCCAGCCCGCCTGCGACGGCGGCCTCCGCGGCGGCGACGACGGCGCGACGGGCGTTCCTCGTCGGAGTCCTCCGCTTCCTCCGCGTCGTCCTGCGCCCCTTCCTCGGCGTCCGCTTCCTGCTCGGCGTCGCCGGGAACCTCGGGATCCTCACCCGCCGCGATCGCGCCGGCGAGCGCAGCCAGCTGGGTGTCCCGGTCAGCGTCGGTCATGAATGGATTCGCGACGATCCGCTGCTGCGCCACCCGCTGGGCCTCGGCCAACGCGAGCGCGATCTCGTCGATCTCGTCCGGCTCCTGGGGCTCGTCGGTCGACTCGGCCTCCTGGGCGACGGGTTCGGGCTCGGGCTCGGTAGTCTTCCGCGAGCGGCGACGCTTCGGTTTCTCCTCGGCGGCGGGCGCCGCCACATCGATGATCGGTTCCTGCTTGGGCGGTTCCTCCGCCGTCACCACCACCTCGGCATCCGCATCCGCAGGCGCTGCCTTCCGGCTAGCGCGCCGCCGCACAGTGCGCTTCGGCTTCTCTTCCTGAACCGGGGCGGGCAACTCCACGAGAGCCGGAGCCGCGCCCTTGTCCTCCTCGGGGTCGGCCTGCGGAGCCGGCGTGGCCTCGACCTTGCGGCTACGTCGCCGCTTGGGTTTCTCCTCCGCCTGGGCCAGCGCCTCGGCCGCCTCGTCGGCGACGGGCGCGTCGGCTGCGGTCACCACGACTTCGGCATCCACACCCGCGGGCGCTGCCTTCCGGCTGGCGCGCCTCCGGGCCGAGCGCGGGCTGGGGGCGGGCGACTCCGCGACGACGGCCACCCCCGTCACGGGGGCGGCCAGCCCGGTGACCGCCTCCACGGGCGTCACCTCCACCTCGACGGGTGGGCCGGCCGGCCGCGAGGCGGCGCGACGACGACGAGTGGGCTCGGTTGCTTCCGATTCGGCCATGTACTACAGGCTCCTAACGCGCAGCGCGCGGACGGGCACTAAGTGCCTAAAACTCACGATCTCCGGGGTTCGAGCAGTCGCGTGCGGAACGTCGTCGCGGTGCAGCTCAAAGCCGTCCGGTGGCGCCGGCGGCGCCTTGACCTCCCTGCATTCTGGCACACTCCACCAAGTTCGCGCCAACAAAACCTCAGGGACGGAGAGGATCGCCGATGCCGTCAACCGTCAACGGGCCCTGCGTCACCCGGTGCAGCAGCACCAGTTTCGGCAGCTCGGGCGCGAAACCCCGCAGCGCCGACACCACGTCGTCGGGCCTAACCAGCGGCGTGGTGTGTCGGATGCGCACCTGGAATCCGTCCGGGTGCTTGACGCAGCCCAGCACGGCGGCGCGTACGTCGAAGGAGCGCAGGCCGTTTTTCGTCATGCGTTCGACGACGACGGATTCCTGCCCCAGCAGCTGTTCGATCGCCTGAGAAACGGTCTTCGGGTCGGCTTCGAGGCTCACTACCCAGTCCGAAGCCTGGAGCAGATCCCCCAGCGGTTCCGCCAGGGCCTCTGCGGCGTCGAGCATGACGAAGCCTCCAGGCAGCGAGTCGTTCAATGCAGCCAGCAACTTGCCGGGGTCGCAGGTCTTGGCGAGGCCAAGCTCGACGTACTCGGCTTCCGACGAGGCGCCCGTCGGGGCCGCGTTGGCGTAGGAGATTCGCGGGTGGGGGTTGAAACCGGATGAGTACGCCATGGGCACGTCGGCACGCCGCAGTGCCCGCTCCAGCGCCCGGCCGAAGTCTCGGTGCGAGGTGAAGCGAGCCGTGCCACGTTTCGCGTAGCGCAGGCGCATCTTCTGCGCGGGCGGCGGCTGTTGCGGCGGCTGTTTACGGGGTACCACGGGCCGTGATTCTACTTCGATTTTCCCCACCCGCCCACGCGCTGACCTGTTGTGAGCGTAGATTGGACGCTGATTCAGCGTCGAAGTGAATGGAGCAGCCGTGCACGTTGGCATCCCAACCGAAGTCAAGAACAACGAGTTTCGTGTAGCGATAACGCCCGCCGGGGTGCATTCCCTTCGGAAGCGCGGGCACACCGTGCTGATTCAATCGGGTGCCGGGATCGGCTCGGGGATATTCGATGACGACTTCCGCTCGGCCGGGGCAGTCATCGTTGGCGGCCCGGAGCAGGTGTGGGGCGAGGCCGAGATGGTCTTGAAGGTCAAGGAGCCAGTCGAGAGCGAGTTTGGCCTGATGCGCGCCGGTCAGGTGCTGTTCACCTACCTGCACCTGGCGGCCGAGCCGCAGCTCACCGAAGAATTGCTCGCCCGACGGGTGACCTCGATCGCCTACGAAACCGTGCAACTCGACGACGGCCAGCTGCCGTTGCTGGCCCCGATGTCGGAGATCGCGGGTCGGCTGGCCACGCAGATGGGCGCCAATGCCCTGCTGAAGTTCGCCGGCGGCGCGGGTGTGTTGCTCGGCGGGGCCACCGGGGTGATCACCGGCGAGGTGGCGGTGCTGGGCGGCGGCGTTGCGGGGCTGTGCGCGGCGCGGGTCGCGCGCGGCATGGGAGCGAATGTCACGGTGTTCGACGTGAACGTGGCCCGGATGCGCTACGTCGAGGAGATCACGGGCGGCGCCATCCGCACCGAATACTCCACCCCATTCGGCATCATGCAGTTTTGTGAGACCGCCGACCTGGTGATCGGCGCCGCACTCGTCACGGGCGCGAAGGCCCCGGTCCTCGTGACGAACGAGATGGTTCAGCGGATGAAGCCGGGCTCCGTGCTGGTGGACATCGCCGTGGATCAGGGCGGAAACTTCGAAGACAGCCGCCCCACCACGCACACCGAGCCGACGTTCAGGGTGCATGAGAGCATCTTCTATTGCGTCACCAACATGCCGGGAGCGGTCCCGGTGACGTCGACGCGGGCGCTCACCAACGCGACCCTGCCTTACACGCTGCGGCTGGCCGACTCCGGCTGGCGTGCCGCGCTGGCCGCCGACGGCGCCCTCGCCCGGGGGCTGTCGACCCACGCCGGGGAGCTCTACTCGCGCCCCGTCGCCGAGGCTTTCTCACTGCCTTGGCGCGAGGTGGCCGAACTCAACTGAGGTCGCGCGTCACCACGCTCAGCGGGATCAACGTTGCCCCGGTGGGGCCGATCTGGATGTCGGTGCCCATCTGCGGGCACACGCCGCAGTCGAAGCACGGCGTCCAGCGGCAGTCCTCGACGGGTTGTTCGTCGAGGGCGTCCTGCCAGTCCTCCCACAACCAGTCCCGGTCGAGGCCGGAATCCAGGTGGTCCCAGGGCAGGACCTCCTCGTAGCCACGCTCGCGCGTCGTGAACCAGTCGACGTCGATGCCGTACTTGGCCAGGACCTCGCCTGCACAGGTCATCCAGCGCTCGAAGCTGAAATGCTCACTCCAGCCGTCGAAGTGTCCGCCCTCGCGCCACACCCGCTCGATCACTTCCCCAACCCGACGGTCGCCCCGGCTCAGCAGCCCCTCGACGATGCCGGGCTTGCCGTCGTGGTAGCGCAGGCCGATGGCTCGCCCGTAGTGCTTGTTCTGCCGGATCTTGTCGCGCAGCAGTTGCAGCCTGCGGTCGACAGTGTCGGCGTCGCACTGCGCGGCCCATTGGAAGGGAGTGTGGGGTTTGGGAACGAAACCGCCGATCGAGACGGTGCAGCGGATGTCTTTCGTTCCCGACGCCGCACGTCCGGTCTCGATCACCCGGGCCGCCAGGTCGGCGATCGCCAGCACATCGTCGTCGGTTTCGGTGGGCAGGCCGCACATGAAGTACAGCTTCACCTGCCGCCAGCCGGAACTGAAGGCGGCGGCCACTGTCTGGATCAGGTCGTCCTCCGTGACCATCTTGTTGATCACACGTCGCATCCGCTCAGAGCCGCCCTCCGGCGCGAAGGTCAGACCGGAGCGGCGGCCGTTACGGGAGAGTTCGTTGGCCAGGTCGATGTTGAACGCGTCCACGCGCGTGCTGGGTAGGGACAGTGAGACGTTCGTCCCCTCGTAGCGGTCGGCGAGTTGTCTGGCCACTTCGCCGATCTCGGAATGGTCCGCCGACGAGAGGCTGAGCAGGCCGATCTCCTCCAAGCCGGTGGCTTGAAGCCCACCTGCCACCATCTCGCCGATGGTCTGAATGCTGCGCTCCCGAACCGGGCGCGTAATCATCCCCGCCTGGCAGAAGCGGCACCCACGCGTGCAGCCGCGGAAGATCTCGACGGAGTAGCGCTCGTGTACCGTCTCCGCCAGCGGCACGATCGGCTGCTTCGGATAAGGCCATTCGTCGAGGTCCATCAGCGTGTGTTTACGCACCTGGAAGGGCGCGACGTCGCGCACGGGGATCACCCGCTGGATTCGCCCGTCGGGCAGGTATTCGACGGCATAGAACTGGGGCACATAGAAGGAGCCGGTGCCGGCGACCCGCTCCAGCAGCCCGTCGCGGCCGCCGGGACGGCCCTCGTCCTTCCATTCGCGGACTATCTCCGACAGGATGATGGCGGCCTCCTCGCCGTCGCCCAGCACGGCCACGTCGATGAAATCTGCGATGGGTTCGGGGTTGAAGGCCGCGTGGCCGCCCGCGACGACGAGCGGATGCGCGTCGGTTCGTTCCGCCGAGTGGAGCGGAATCTGAGCGAGGTCGAGAATGCTCAGCAGATTGGTGTAGCCGAGTTCTGTAGAGAAGCTGACGCCCAGCAGATCGAAAGCGCCGACGGCGCGGTGCGCGTCGAGCGTGAACTGCGGGATGCCTTGTTCCCGCATCAACTGCGCCAGGTCGGGCCAGACCGCGTAGGTGCGCTCGGCCAGCGCCCAGTCGAGTTCGTTGAGGATCTCGTAGAGGATGGCCACCCCCTGGTTGGGCTGGCCAACCTCGTACGCGTCCGGGTACGCCAGGCACCAGCGCACGGCCACCGAGCCCCAGTCCTTCTGGACAGAGTTCAGTTCGCCGCCCACGTACTGGATTGGTTTGGAGACCTGGGCGAGCAGCGGCTCTAGGTCCGGGAACAGGGATTCGCCTGGGAAAGTCGCAGTCATAACCCGGCGATTGTAACTGTCAGCGGCCAGGGAACCACAGCCCGATCTCTGCAGCCGCCGATTCGGGGCTATCCGAGGCGTGCACCGCGTTTCGCCGCACGTCGGTGCCGAAGTCGGCCCGCACTGTGCCGGGCTCGGCCGCCGCAGGGTCGGTGGCGCCGTTCAACTCACGCACGCGCCGAACCGCGTCGTCGCCTTCGACGATGGCCGCGACGAGCGGGCCGGAGGTCATGAACTCCTTGAGAGGCGGGTAGAACTCCCGGTGCACGTGGGCTGCGTAGTGCAGGTCGGAGAACGCATCGTCGATCCTGCGCATCTCCAGCTCGACGATCCTGAGGCCTGCTTCCTCGTAGCGGCTGAGGATCGCGCCGAGCCGACCCGCGGAGACGGCGTCGGGTTTGACGAGAACGAGTGTTTTCATCGGGTTGCCTTTCGGTGGGTTTCGATTCGGGCGCCCAAGATGAATGCGGTCAGCCAGATGAGGGCGAAGATTCCGCCCATCAGATACATCCAAGGGGTAAGCAGGCCGAGCAAGATGATCCCAAGCTGCGTCAGCCAGCCGGCGATAAACCCCCAAGCCTTCTTGAGGCCGATGATGGCCGCCACGCCGAGCGCCGTCGCGACACCGCACCAGACGAGCGCATCGCGCACGGACGCCTCCGACACCTGGAGCATGCCGGGGAAGGCCAGCCAGACGATCACCACCTCGAACACCAGGATGGCGCGCAGCGTGGTCAGCATCGGGTTGCTGGGCTCAAGCCTCATTCGGCTCCTCCTTCTTGAGCAGACGGCAGGCTTCACCGGCCGCGATCACCGAGCCCGCGATCAGTACTCCCCCGTGTTCGGAGAGCGTGTCGGCCAGCATGACGGCGGTGTCGATTGCCTCTGCCATGGTAGTCGCCCGGTGGACCGCCCCAGCGGGAAAGAACTCCTCGGCCAGCGCGGCCAGTTCGGCGACGGGCCTGGCGCGCGGGCTGCCGGCCACCTGGGTGATCACCACCTGGTCCATCACCTCCGAGAATATGCTCAGCACCTCCGCGGACGCCTTGTCTCGCATCATCGCGACGATGCCGATGGTTGGTTGGCAGCTGTAGGCCTCTGCGAAGCCGCGCACCAGGGTGCGGGCCGCGGGCTCGTTGTGCGCTGTGTCCACGACGATCGGGGGCGACGTGCGCACGAGCTCGAGCCGCGCGGGGGCGCTCACTCGGTCGAGGCCTTCGACGATGATCTCCGGGTTGAGCGGCTGCCCGGCCAGGAAGGCTTCGACGGCGGCCACCGCCAGCGCGGCGTTGCGGGCCATGTGCTCGCCGTGGAGGGGCAGGAAGACGTCGGATACGGGCCCGCCGGTCGTTTCCAGCCGCAGCAGTTGCCCGCCGATGGCCACGCGGCGGTCGAGCACACCGAAATCCGGTCCCTCCGCCCTCACCCGCGACCCCATCTCGACGGCGCGTCGCAGCAGCACCCCCGCAGCTTCCGGCTGCTGGCCGGCCAGCACCGCCACGGAGCCCTCTTTGATGATCCCGGCCTTCTCGGCCGCGATCTCCGCCAGGGTGCTACCGAGGATGTGGGTGTGATCCAGGCCCACCGGGGTAACGACCGCCACTGCGGCGTCGGCAACGTTCGTAGCGTCCCAGCGCCCGCCTAGGCCCACCTCCATCACGGCCACATCGACTGGGGCGTCCGCGAAGGCCGCGTAGGCCATGGCCGTGATCACTTCGAAGAAGGTCATTGCGACGCCGTCGTGGCGGGCCTCGTCAACCAGTTCGACGTAGGGCGCGATCTCAGCCCAGACGTGGATGAAGTCTTCGCGGCTGATCGGTTTGCCGTCGATGCAGATCCGTTCGCGGACGTCGCTCAGGTGCGGTGAGGAGAACCGCCCGACGCGCAACCCCGTCGCCATCAGCAGGCTCTCGATCATGATCGCGGTGGAGCCCTTGCCGTTGGTACCAGCCACCTGGATCACCGGGACCGCGCGCTGCGGGTCGCCGAGCAGCTCCATGAGGCGCGCCACGCGGGTGAGCGTGGGGGCGACGCGATGCTCGGGCCACCGGGAGGTCAGTTGCTGCGTGAGCGCTGAGTAGTCGTGCATGATGGCACTGAGCCTAAGCGAGGCCGCCAGCGCGCGCCAGCTGACTGGGCCGCTGGCTTCGGAGTGCCGCTAGACTGTGGGCGACAGCCGGGACCGCCGCGCTTCATTGAGCGTTGTCCTGGCTGCCGAAGGAGTAGTCGTTTCGTTTGAGGAGCCCTATGGCCAGCAACCAGAACCTGAGCCGACGCGCAGCGCTGCAACAGCAACTGATGCTGGAGGAGAAGCGCAAGCGCACCAACCGGATCATCACTTGGGTTTCAGCGATCCTCGTCGTTGCGGTGCTGGCGGTCATCGTCATTCTCACGGTGCCCGCGCTGCTCAACAAGGGATCCGGGGCAGGAGGCAACGAGACTCCGCCCAACGCCACCGCCGAGTTTGGCATCCTGCTCGACGGAAAGAAGCCCCAGGATGGCGTGCCGCACCTCGTGATCTACGAAGACTTCCGCTGCCCGGCCTGCAAGCACCGCGAAGACGATTACGGCCCGATCTATAAGAAACTGGCTGCGGAGGGCAAGCTCACGGTGGAGTATCGCACGGCCTACTTCCTGGATCGGGGTCGCGGTGACAATTCGCAGCGCGCAGCGATCGCTGCGGCTACGGCGGACGCCGTCGGCCGCTACAGCGAGTACGCTTCGGTGTTGTTCAAGAATCAGGCTCCTGAGTACACGGACGAGCAGCTGCGCACCACTTTCGCCGAAGAAGCCGGGATCACCGGCGATGAGTTGAAGAAGTTCCAGGGACTCTACGATTCCCGCGCGTTTGCGGGTTTTGCCCGCTCGGCGAATGACGCCTTCAACACCTCGGGTGTTACTGCTACGCCGTCCTACGTGGTCAATGGCCGCTTGCTGGTGTTCTACGATGAGGCTGCCAAAGAGGTGCTCATCCTGCCCGACGAGAATTCGTTCCTGACGGCCGTCACCAAGGCCACGGAGGGCGCGGACGATCGCACCAACAAGCCGCTCTGAGCCCCGGGTTAGGCCAGACCCATCCATAGTCTTCGCTGCTCCCCGTCGACCGGATTTCCTCCGGAGGGCGGGGAGCGGCTTTTGAGGCAGGGTCTTGTTCGGGCCGTGGTGTGGCCGTGAGGACCGTTTCTGTATCGATTCCCCGGCCAGTACGTCCAGGCCCCGCCGGGTTGGCTGCTGCCCCACCATCGTGCCAGTCTGGTGCCCTGCGAACGGAGATGCCCATGACCCCTCAAGCGATTCTCGCTGCCCTGGCCCGGGCGGATCTGGCCCGGCTGGGATTCCGCGACGAGGATGCAGCCGCCTGCCGCGACCTCGTCGCTTCCCTGCCCCATAACCCTGAAGTTCTGGAACGTGTGATGCGGCTCGCCGAGCGGCTGGTGGCCCGCATCGGCCGGTTCTTCGACGACAACCTCACCGTCCGTGATGACGCCGGTCTCGCGACCTTCGACGAGGGGTTGGTCACGCTGCTGGGCCTGGTCGCCGTCGCCGACACGGTCCACGACGCGCAAGTCGCTCGGGGGCTACCCAGCGACCTGGCCTGGGCAGCCTTGTCCGATCTCGGACAGCAGGTGCACGTCTTCCGAAGAGTGTTCGGGTTCTTCGGGTTCCGAGCTCAGACGTGGTGTGTGGCGAACTTCACCGGCAGGCACCTGTGGCTGGGGCGCCTCCAGTTCTCCTTGGAGCGCACCGACGACGGCACCCCCTTCGTCGGCGTCCACATCCCCGAATGCGGACCACTCACCCCAGAGGCGGTTGACGAGTCTCTCTCACGAGCCGTGGAAGTTGTACCGCTTCTCCTTCCAAACGAGCCGCTGCCGGAGTTCCGGATGGAGTCCTGGCTCCTCGACCCGCTCATCGTCAAGCAACTCGATCCCAAGTCGAACATGGCCCGTTTTGCACGACGGTTCACGATCCTCGAAGACGGAGGACGCTCTCCTCGTAGCGCCTATTTCTTCGTCTTCCGCAAGGAGTTGAGTCTCCAGCCCGTCGACTTCTCGGCACTGCCGGCCCAGTCCTCCCTGCAGCGCGCCATCCTGTCAATTCCCTTGGATCAGCTCACGGTGCCGGTGGGCCGACTCGATCTGGCACAGCAGGTTCATTAAGGATTCATGCCTGAGGTCTGGACAGACAACCTCGGGGAGCGCGACACTTGGGAAGGCGGCTTTCCTAACATCAGAACCGCCTGACACAAGGGTCACGCGGACATGGGCGGAGGAATGAACGCATGGGCAAAGACGCCAACTCAGCAGCTAGAGCCAAGCGCGCCCGTCGTCTGCTCCACTCGCTGCGGGCTCGTGGCGCGGCCACCCTCGCGACTCTCGCCAAGGATGCGGGAGTGTCCCGCCCCACCGCGAGTCTCATCGTGGCCGATCTAGAGGCGGAAGGACTCGTCGCGCAAAGCGCCACCAGCTCCGGCGCCGGGCGTCCCGCCGCCCTGTATTCGTTCGCCCCACGCCACGGATTCGTAGTCGGCCTCGACATCCAGCGCGACGAAGTGGCGATCGCCGCCGCATCCATCGCTGGGAAGGTCCTGCACGCCACCGTCCGGCCACTCACCGAACGCGCCCGGGACAGCAGGTTGCAGGAACTATGCCGCGCCCTGCGCGAGGTGGTCGAGGAACTGGAACCGAAGCACGGGCAACCCGTCTGTGGCTTCGCTTCGACGACGGGCATCGTCGACGGCGCCGGCCTCATCCTCCGCAGCTACTCGGTCCCCCAATGGCATGGGCTCCGGCTGTCCCAGCTCCTCACCGAGCGCAGCGGGATCCGGTTCCACGCCGCCAACGACATCAACAGCGCGGCCTACGGCGAGTTCGCCACACGTGTGTCCGACGGGCGCATCGACCTGCTGGACACCCTCCTCCACATCAGGGTGTTCGCTGGTTTCCGCACCGGACTGATTCTCGGCGGGGACATCCACCAGGGCCACCACTGGCATGCCGGGGAGATCAACGACAGCCTCGACGGCGAACTCCGAGCCCGCCTCGACACCGAGACCAGCCACACGCGGTGGGCCCTCCGGGCGGCCGCGACGATCAGCACCGTGTCCTCCGCGATCGACCCGACCCTGGTGGTCATCTCCACGGCAGGCCTTGAAGACGAAGATTCGGCGACTGAGATGTGGGCACATCTGAGCGCCATGCGGCTCCCGACCGCGCCGAAGATCGATATGGAACCGGGAGAACTGGGTGGGGCCGCCTCGACGATCGGGGCCCTGTCCCTGGCCCTGCGCGACGCGGAGTCTCACTTCCTGCATGCTCGCACCCGCTACCCTGTCGCAGTCTCCGGACTGCAGCAAATCATCGACGCCCACCGTGCCTACGCCGACCGCCGCAAGGCCGAGGCACACCGTCACGCTGTCGTGGTCTCCGAGCCGCTGCGGGTTGGAGTGGTGGGACTCGGGGTCCGTTCCCAGCTGGCACAGCACGTCGAGTCCCCCGAAAACAAGGCGGTGCTGGTAGGCGCCTGCGATCCCGACCCCCTCGCCGCCACCCGGGTCGGGCATCTGTTGCACAAGGCCCCCGAGGATTGCCCGGTGTTCACCTCGGTGAGAGAACTGATCGAGAGTGGGATCGGTGCGGCCTTCGTCACCTCACCCGACGACACTCACGAGGCCACCGCAATCGAACTTCTTGAGGCCGGAATCCCCGTCTACCTGGAGAAGCCCCTGGCCACCAGCATTGATGGCAGCACCCGCATTCTCCGGGCCGCGTACAAGAGCCGAGCGCGCTTGTACGTCGGCCACAACATGCGGCACATGTCCTTCGTGCGCCAGCTGCGGCAGCTCATCCACGACGATGCAATCGGCGAGGTCCAGACCATCTGGTGTCGTCATTTCGTCGGCCACGGGGGCGACTACTACTTCAAGGACTGGCATGCGGATCGACGGCACAGCCACGGCCTGCTGCTGCAGAAGGCCGCCCACGACATCGATGTCATGCACTGGCTGGCCGGTTCCGAGGCTTCCGAAGTCGTCGGGATGGGTGATCTCATGATCTATAGCCGCAACCGCTCCCGGACCGGTCAGGGTGGGTCTCTCATGCCGGACTGGTTCTCCTTGGACAACTGGCCTCCTGAATCCCTCACGGGCCTCAACCCCATCGTTGATGTCGAGGATCTGTCGATGCTCATGATGCGGATGCGCTCAGGCGTGCTCGCCTCATACCAGCAGTGCCACTTCTCCCCTGACTACTGGCGCAACTACACCGTCATCGGTTCTCGGGGGCGGATCGAGAACTTCGGCGACGGCGAGGGCGGGGTCATCCGGTTGTGGAACCGCCGGGGCTTCTACGATGCCGACGGCGACGAGCAGTTCCCGATCCTCGGCGATTTGGAGGGCCACGACGACGCCGATGCCCTCACTGTTGCGGAGTTCCTGCGTTTCGTGCGTACCGGGGCCCCCACTGACACCTCGCCGGTCAGCGCCTGGTACGCCGTGGTTGCCGGCATCCAGGCCACCGAGAGCCTCCGCGACGGCTCCACACCACGGCGCATCCCCACCCTGCCGGCGGAACTCACCGAGTATTTCCTGAACAACCAGGTCTAGAGCGCGTAAGGGCTTGCCAATCCGTGGACGGCGGGCGCGAAGTCGACCTCCCGGTCATCAATGAGGAAACGGTACCGACCGAGTCGGCTGGTGGCGGGCAGCGGACCGAGGTAGTTTCTGAGGTCGTCGCGTTCGACGTCGGTCAGCCACGACGGCGGATCCGACAGAGCACGGAATCCGGAGAGGATGGCTGCGTCCTTGAGCCACTGCATCTGCTCACCGCTCAGCAGGTTCCGGGCATGACGGGCGAAGACAACATCCGGGTCGATGCCGATGAGCCCCCGTAGCCACAGCCTCTCGACGGCGTTGCGCAGCGCATTGAAGGCCATCGCATCCGATGGGTCGTCCGTGGCGTAGTTCGTCCACATCGGGGCCACATCCGGTCCGGTACGCACCGCGTCGAGCACCCCCAGCGAGGCGAACAGCGGCGCCCCCGAGCCGAGCAGGAAGATGTCGTCACCTGCCGCGTCGCGAATGGTCTCGATGGCCATCCGATAGACCGCTTCCCGATCCGTCGCCACGCTGTGTCTGCCGGGCGCCGCTGCGGCCTGCAGGAAGTCGAGTTTGAGGTATGTGAAACCCCACTGCTCGACGACGGTTCGGATGAGTTCGGCTAGGTGGTCTCGGGCATCTGGGCGGGAGTAGTCGTAGGTGTAGTAGGGCGAGCCCCAGTTCTCTCCGGCTTGAACGAGTTCCCCAGACGCATCGGTCAGAAGCATCTGGCGTCGCTCCGCGAAGGCCTGGGAACCGGGGAGGACGATGAAGGGGGCCAGCCACAGCCCTGCCCGGAGTCCTCGATCTGCTGCCACCTCCGCGAGGTCGGCTACCCCTTCGGGGAACTTGAGGTTGGGCTGCCAGTCACCGACGATCTGCTGCCAGCCGTCATCGATCTGGAAGGTATCGAAGCCGAGCGTGGGAAGCTCTTCGAGCACCTCATCGAGTTTGGAGCGGCAGATCGTCTCATAGAACGAGTACCACGACGACCACACCGTGCCCGGGTCCCGATCCCGGGTCCCGTAGCGGGCCGCGAGCAGGTCCCGGTAGCGGTCGAAGACCGCAAGTTCCGTTCCTTCGAGCAGCACCCATAGTCCCGGCTCTCCCGTCTCCGTCCAGCCGGCGAGCAGGTCGCGATCAGCGTGCAGGCGCGGGGTGTCGGCTTCGAGGGCGCCCAGCAGGACGGCACGTTCGCCATCGCTGAGGGCCAGCAGCCACGACGAGTGGTGCCGCACCGGGTCGTCCCAGCGGTTGTCATCAGCGGTATTGCGGCGCACCGGGTTCTCGATGCGCAGGGGCTCCGCGTCGAGTCGACGCCACCCGGCCGGAGACCACGAGTTCTGCCCTGACCGATATACCTCGGCGGTGTCCGGCACTCCGTGGAGCAATGCGATCCGCGCGGACCGGTGGAAGGTCTCGGTTACCTGGCCGGGTGCTGGCACCCATGACGGTGCGGTGGTGGGGGGATTGTTAGTCAACATCATGACTCCTGAGAACAACGGCGGGCCGACCACACAACCCGACCCGCCAACGGTTGAGGGTTGAAGGGTGCGCAGATAGGTAGGAGGGTCGTCGCGAGAAGCGTCGTGGTGGTGTCCTAGCGGGACTGACCGCAGTGGGTCACGCCTATCCGCGCATCCTTTCACTTGTAGAGGGCTTCGGCGTCGGCATTGGCCTTGGTGAGGACAGCCCGCGGGTCCTCGCCCTCGGCCACCTTGGCCATGGCGTCCTGGATCAGAACGTTGAGCTCGTTACCCTTGCTCACCAGTGGGACGGCGAAGGTCTCGCCAGCATTCACCATCTCGATGAAGGGAGCCGGGTCGTAGCCCTGCTCCTTGAAGGCGTTCATGGCGATGTTGGTGGAGGATGTGATCGCCGGGAACACCCGGGCTCCCTTGGCTACCGTGTCTTGGCACTCCGCCGATGCCAAGTACTTAACCCACTCGAAGGCCTGGTCGGGATGCTTCGTACCGGACCAGATGGCGTCGGCCAGTCCGTTGGTGGCAGCGAACCGCCCCTTGGGCCCCTTGGGCAGCTTGGCGAAGGCAAACTTCACAGGCTCGTCCTTGCCGAGGTAGGAGCCCATGGTCCAGGAGCCCTGGATGGTCGAGGCTGCGCTGCCGTTCTTCATCACGGCATCTGTGCCGAGCGAGGACTGCTGGTCATAGCGCGGGGCGTAGCCGTCTTTGATGAGGTTCTGCAGCCATGCGGCGGTGGCGACCATTTCGGGCGAGTCGTAGTTGAAGTCGGTGGGAAGGCCCTGCTGGTCGGAGTAAGTGAAGCCGTTGGCATGGGCCAGGTTGCCCCACCCGTTCTGCCCGACGGCGCCGTCGGCCCACTCGGGGTAGTAGCCGTAGCTCTTGACGTTGTTCTTGTCGAAGGCGGGATCGGTTGCGCTCTTACCGTTGACGTCGACCGTGGTGGCCTTGATGAACTCGCCGAAGGTGCCACCGTCGGTGGGGTTCCAGGTGAGGTCGTTCATCTTGGCGGCGTCGAAGCCGGCCGATTCGGCCAGTTCCACGTTGTAGAGAAGCCCGACGGAATCCCAGTCCTTCGGCAGGCCATAGCGTTTGCCATCAAGCACCCAGCGCTCGGGGAGGTTCTCGGCGTACTGGTTGAGGTCGATGTCAGCTTTGTCGATGCGATCGGTGAGGTCCAGAATCTGCTGGTTCTCCACGAACTGCGGGAAGTAGGACACTTGATTGGTGAACACGTCCGGGGCGTCCTGAGCCGCGATCTGGGTGTTGAGGTTGGGCCAGTACTGCCCCCACGCAGTCTGCGTGATCTCGATCTTGATGTTGGGGTTCTTGGCGGTGAAGTTGTCCGCACACTGCTGGTAGAGGGGAAGCTGGGTGTCATCCCACAGCCAGTACTTGAGCGTGACTTCTTCGGTGCCCGAACCGGATCCGCCACCGGCCGGGCCGCTGCATGCACCCATCCCGAGGGCCAGGGTGAGGGCCCCGAGAGGGAGGATGATCTTGCGCAGGGACATGTGAATCTCCTTTGGTTCGTGTGTCTACTTGTTCCCTGAGAAGCTAAGGGATTGAACCAGCTGCCGGCCCAGGAAGATCAGGATGAGTAGGGCGGGCAGCACCGACAGGGTGGATCCGGCCATGAGACCAGTCCAGTCGGGCGCGGTATTGGGGGATTGCTGCTGGAACACCCCGAGTGCAACTGTCAACAGCCGAGTGTGTTCCTGACGCCCCACAACGAGGGGCCAGAGGTAGTCCTTCCACATGCCGACGAAAGTGATGAGAACCATCGTGGCGATCGGTCCCAGATTCATGGGGATGGCGATCCGCGCGAACCGTTCCAGGGGTCCGAGCCCGTCAAGCATGGCCGCTTCCTCAACCTCCAGGGGCATGGATAGGAAGAACTGCCTCAGGAAGAAGATGGAGAACGGGGTCATGAGCATGGC
This sequence comes from Tessaracoccus sp. OH4464_COT-324, assembly GCF_003932855.1. Taxonomy (GTDB): domain Bacteria; phylum Actinomycetota; class Actinomycetes; order Propionibacteriales; family Propionibacteriaceae; genus Arachnia. Next base: position 91,177 of record NZ_RQYZ01000012.1, read on the forward strand.
GGGGAGCATCATGCCGAGCGTCGTGTTCATCAACCCCAGATCTCGGATGAGCGTGAAGTTCGGCAGCAGCGTGAAGATGCCGGGGATCATGAGGCCGCCGATGATGATGAGGAACAGCGTGTCACGACCGGGGAACCTGAGCCGGGCGAAAGCGTAGGCCGCGGCGGCACAGGCTAGGGTCTGGACGACGGCGACCCCTCCGGCATAGATGATGGAATTGAGGGTGTAGAGCGGAAAGTTGATCGAGGCCCCGGTGCCTCCGGCGGCGATGGCTTCCTCTCTGGAGACCATGCCCAGCACACGCTGGAAGTTGATGAGGGTGGGGTTCGACGGCCACAGCTTGCCGGAATCCCCAACGAGTTCAGCGGCCGGTGTCAGCGCGGTGCGGACCATCCAGTAGAAGGGGAAGGCAGTGATGACCAGGGCGATGATGAGCATCAGCCAAGCGAGAGCCCGTGAGGGTCGCAGGTGGGGGCGGCGCACGCTCATGCCAGGTCCGATCGGTTGGCGCGTAGCAGTCTCAGTTGCACGAGGGTGAGGACAGCCAGGATGATGGCCAGCAGCAGCGCGATGGCAGATGCGTAGCCCATCTTCAGGAAATTGAAGGCCTGCTGGTAGATGTAGAAGTAAATGACTCGTACTTCCGGGATTGGGTTGTTGCCGTAGCCGACCTGCACGAGATCGAAGACCTGGAACGATCCGATGAGGGACACCACGACGACCAGCGCGATCACCGGCCGGATCAGCGGCAGGGTGATGCGGAAGAACATCGTGGTCTCACTGGCGCCGTCGATGGCCCCTGCCTCGTAATACTCGGTTGGCACCTGCATCATCCCGGCGAACAGCAGCAGCGCGGTGTAGCCGACTCCGGCCCACACTCCGATGAGGATCACGATGTTGAGCGCGGCCTCGCTGTTGTAGAAGGTGAAGTTGGTCAGGAAGTTGAGGTGGAGGGTCTCACCGACTCGATCCAGCAGGCCTTTGAGGTAGCCGACGTTGGCGTCGAGCAGCCAGGCCCAGATGAGCGCGACGGCCACGTTCGGCACCAGCCAGGGCAACAACAGCCCCGCTCGCACCCAGGTTTTGGTACGCAGCCGCTGCATGAGAGCAGCCAGCAGCATGGCCAGGGTGAGGGAGATGACGACGCTCCCGACAGCGAAGACCACGGTGATCCTCAACGACTGCCAGACCTGCCCATCGTTGATCGCGTTGATGAAGTTCTCCCCGCCCACGAATTTGCCCTGGTTGAGCAGGTTGTAGTCAGTGACGGAGTACCCGAAACCGCGAATAGCCGGGTAGATCCAGAACACAAGGAATCCGAGGAGCGCCGGCGCCAGAAGGATGGCGGCCGCGAGACTGTGCCCCCGGGCGGCTGGGGGGATCCTTTGCCGTACACGCCCGCCGCTGGGCGCGGATGGTTCAGTCATTCGGGTCCTTCCGACTCTGGAGCTTTCCCGATGGTTCCCCGCTTATTGAAGCACCCCTTACAACTTAAGTCAATGGATTGCGTAATGGGTGAGGGTGTGATGGACTGGGGTATCTCACAGGCACAGCGACGTGACCCCAAGAGTGGTCGACGTCGACCAACAGGAAAGAAGAGTCATGCTGATACTTCGTACCCTCGCTGCGGCTGCTGCTGCGGCTCTGACCCTGACCGTGCCCTTGGTCCCAAGCCACGCCAACGATGCCGGCTGGCAGCAGCTCAAGACGACGGCAGCCCGGTTGGACAACCCGCTCAAGGGGTTCGTGCCGTTCGGCGCGAAGAGCGGCGATCCCGCCACTGTCTTTCCCCACACGATGGAGTGGTTCTACCTGCCTCTGAAGGCTGTGGTCAAGGGCGAGAAGACCTACGACTGGACCCAGTTTGAGACCGAGTTGGAGGGCATCAAGTCCCGCGGACACCAGGCGGCGCTGCGGTTCTACCTGGACTACCCCGCGAAGGAGTCAGGTGTCCCCGACTACCTCCTGGGACCGGACGGGATTGATCAGTCCCGCACGTATACCGTGTTCGGCAACGACAACCTGAGCTTCTCCCCGGACTACAACGACCCCCGGATCCAGGATCTCATCAAGGACTTCGCGGCTGCCTTCGGCAAGAAGTACGACGGTGATGTCCGCATTGGATTCATCACCACCGGTCTCGTTGGTTTCTGGGGTGAACAGCACACTTGGCCCATGAACGGTTCCGTCAACGAGCACAACCCGACGGGAGTGAACTGGATGCCCACCCGCGAGGTGGAGCTTGGTTTCTACCACGCCTGGGACAAGGCCTTCGACAAGACGAAGCTGCTCAACCGCTACCCCGCCCAGGACCTCGCTGATGCCCAGGTCGGTTTCCATGACGATTCCTTCGCGGTCTCGACCCTGTCGGATGTCGACTGGCACTTCATGAGCCTGATGGACAAAGCCAAGCTCGGTGAGCGTTGGAAGACCCAGCCTATTGGCGGCGAGATCCAACCCCCGGTTCAGATCTGTCTGTTCGACACCTCCACCCCCTGCGAGAATAACGCCAGGGCGGAGAACTTCGAGGAAGCCGTCAAGGTTAGCCACGTCTCCTGGTTGATGAATGATAGAGCATGGAGCATCGGCTACACCGGCGAGGCGCTGGCAAAGGCCAAGGCAGCCCATGCCTCCTTGGGCTATGACCTCGCGGCCACGAGCGCGAAGGTCGAGAAGAACGGCGATGTCGTCAAGGTGGCGTTGAAAATCACCAACCGTGGCGTTGCCCCGTTCTACTACGACTGGCCAATGGAGTTCTCCATCCTCGACGTTGGCGGCAAGGCCCTAAGTTCCGCCACGGTGGATGCCGACATCGACTCCATCCTGCCAGGGCAGACCGTCGAAGTGAATGCCACCCTCCGCAGCGCCCTCGGCACCATAGGCGTCCGGATCCCCAATACGATGCCGGGTGGCGCCCCCCTAAAGTTCGCCAACGCCACCCAAGACACCGTCGTCGACGGCTACCTCACCTTGGGTAGCATCACCGAGGCACAGGAAGCTGGCGCTGTGACGACCACGCCGATGCAGTCTTCAAAGGCGCAGCCTGCCAAGGGGGTCCCCGCCCCAAGTCTGCCAAAGACGGGAGGTGTCACCTCCTGATCTCCTGAGCAGGGTCGCGAGGATCGCCAGGGGGCGGCTCCCGCTCGGTGCTGGGCATCCTCCGCTTGGTAGGCGAAGACGGTTGTCTTCTGATCAGCGATCCTCGCGTCCTGCATTCCAACGGTTCCGTCCAGTTCCTGCGGGTTGGTGTCGAGCTTCCCCGACTAGTCCCAGTTGAGTTGCAGCCGTGAGCCCCTACCCGCCAGTCGAGGAGATCGTTGACGGCCAGCCCTTGGCGGATCCCCGGAGCGGCGACGACGGCGCGATCCTCGATCGCCTTGTGGGCTTCCTCGCGCCCCACCCTGTGACGAATCGCAGCCATGAGCACCCTGGTCGTAGTAAGAATGGCAGGTAACTATCCAGTTCGGCGGCGATCGCGTCGGGAAATCAGTGCGCGGTGAAGTAGGCGTCAATCACTTCCCGGTAACTATCCAGTTCGGCGGCGATCGCGTCGGGAAAGGCCCCGAGGTCGATGGGGGATGAGGGTGGTGGGGAAGCTCCCAGACAGTCCATCGAGTCGTGGTGGCTGTCTTCGGCGGTGCCGCTGCGGCCTATGCCAACGTAGTGACGATGTCGTGGTCGAGGCTACGCGAAGTACACTCGCCCGGTGGAGGCCAGCGCATGGTGCTATTCGACGCTCGCGGTGAGGCCTCTGGAAGTCATATGCCCTCGTGGACATGCTCGTATCCGGCGAACGAATTGGTCTCCTCGAAGCGAGCCGAAGATGAAGTCGTCGGGGCCAAGCTGCGATGGAGGCGAGATCAACTCACCCGCCGACGGTCTCGTAGTCCCGGTTGATGGCGTCAGGGTCTGTGCCTTCCGCAGTCGACTCCGAGACCACGCTGGGTGCGAAGCACGGCCAACCGTAACCGTCGTTCCGCGACAGCCTTCGCCTCGGGGCCCCAGCTGGCGAGCATCTGTTCGGAGGCGTAACGGGTTGCCAACGCGTTGGGGATTCCAATGACCCCAACTCTATTGGGTAGTCACCGCCCCAGCATGTCGCGCAGGACCCCGGCGCCGTGGCGGATCGAGGAGTCGTGGGTCTCGCCGGGAAGCACCTTCAATGCCGTGCGGCTCATCCCCAGCTCCCGGTACGCCTGCTCAGCGGCTCGGCTCTCGCCAAGGGCGTCGAAGTTGCCATCCGCGCCGCCCTTAGCGGGGGTGTCAAGCTCCCCAACTAACCATGTCATCAGGAATCCTGCGCGAAGCTGTCTGCTCAGGGGGAGGGTGAACTCCACTTCGGGGTCTAGACTGCCACCACCAATCATGAGTGCGCCACCGCCAGCGAACAGGTCGGAGTGGTGGGGCAGCAGGATGTTGGTGATAGCCTCTGCCCCACCGGAGTAGCCGACGAGCCATACTCGGGAGGTATCGACGGGCAGGGTCCGCCCGAGGTACTCGATGAACTCGCGCAGCCACTGCCCGGAGGTCTCGGCACTCCACCAGGTTCCTGTGGCTTTGTCGGGGGTGATCGGCGCGGCCAGAAGGAGTCCGTGGTCCCCCGCGACGGCGGCGTAGTCGTCGATGGCGGTAGCTCCTGGCTCAAACTCACCGTAGCCGTCGCCGTGGAGGTAGATCACGATCCCCTTTGATGAGTCGTCGCCAGCGGGCTTGTGGAGACGGTAGGAGCTTCTGAGGCCGCTGCTGCTGGTAAACGACGATGTCGTGCCCGGGCTGGGCGGCGTGGCAACAGGGGACGGCGAGACGCAGCCCACAGCCCCGGTTGCCAGAACCGCGGCCGTGAGTTGGAACAGGTCGCGACGTCGGAGGGACCTTCGCGGACGGGTCTCAGCGCCGGCTCCGGCTCGCAGCGGTACTTCCCGGGAGGCCTGCTTCTCAGAAACACGCATGACATCACCCTAAGCACACCTCGCCCGGAAATCGCGCTTTCAACCCTTCCTTCTTTCTTCTTTGCCCAGCGACGGCATCTGCGCGACGACGTGTCGCGGGATCGAAGAAACTGTGACGTCGTTGTCCAGTGCCGCGGTCTGGTAGTGGGCCACGGGGGTTCTCAGAACCCGCTCAGTGGCTCGATTCACTCGCTCCAAGGAGATCGTATGCCCGCTTTCCTTTCCCGGATACGGAGCCGCACCGTTCCCACTCGGCGTCGCATCGGGTTGCGACTTTGGCAGGGCTGATGGCCGGTGCGTTCTCCGCCATCGTCAAGCTCAGCTGGGAGGCCCCATTCCCGCCACGCACCCCGGAGCGTGACGCCACGAACCCGCCGCAGAGGATGTTGGAGCTGTGGTTCGGGATGAGCCCGGAGCAGTCACACGCCCTGGTCTTCTTCAACGGCAACCCCAGGCCGATCTACTCGCTCATCGTCGACTTCGCGTTCTCCATCGTGATCGCGCTGTTCTACTGCATCGTCGCCGAGTGCTTCCCCACGCATCAAGCTGTGGCAGGGTGCCGTTTTCGGCTTTCTGGCATGGAGCTTCTTCCACGTGTTGCTGATGCCTACCACTGGTCTGGTCCCTCCCCCGTTCCCGTGGATGGAGGGCGGCCAGGCCTGGGATGAGCACTTCTCGGAGTGTTTCGAACACATCCTGTGGGTGTGGTCCATCGAGGTGGTCAGACGCGACATCCGCAACCGCATCACCCATGAACCTGGCCCGGAGGTCCCACTGGCCGAGACCACGCGGTGAGAGCGGCCGGCCGCCTGGGCTCGCCCGTGCGATGTCACCCGCGTTGCGGGATACGATGGCCGCATGACTGTCGGCCCGAGTGCTCGAAGACCGTTGTCCCATCAGCAGTGGTTGGCCCACGTCGCGGCGGCGTGCCGAGGAACGGTCCTCGACCTCGGGGCCGGCAACGGCGCCCTGGGACGGCTGCTGCCTGCCACGACTCGGTGGATCGCACTGGAGCCCCACCCGACGAGCGGCTTGCGCAGCCGTGTGGCGGAACGTGCCGGCGCCCGGCTGCTGGCTGCTCCGGCCGAGGCTATCCCGCTCAAGGACGCCAGCGTCGATGTGATCGTGTGCGCCACGGTGCTGTGCTCCGTCCATGACCCGGCACAGGTGCTGCGTGAGGCCCACCGAGTCCTCACACCGGAAGGTGTGATGCATGTCAGCGAACATGTCGCGGCACCTGCTGGAACGTGGGCCCGACGCATCCAACACCTCGTCACCCCCCTGACGAAGCTCCTTGACCGTGGGTGTGACCCGTGCCGGGACACGACGACGACCCTCGAGGCGAGCCCCTTCCGTGACGTCACACTGACACAGATCCGGCATCCGGGACCCCTCGGCCAGCTCGGACCACTGATCCGCGGAACGGCGTCACGATGAGCGTCCCTGCCAGAACCCTTTGAAGACGGCTTGTCGCGTCGTCGTCGAGCCGCCAGGACCCGAAGATGGCAGGGTACGGAATCCGGGGCTGCGCATAGCGGAATCCGTTGATCTACGATGGTCAAAGCAGTGTCATGCTCAACAACCATGTCTCTCACTCACGAGCCGCCTCCATGATCGACCTATCGATCTGCGCGACCTGCTGGACCACCTCGGCTTTGAACTGCGGGCTGAACTACCGTCGTGATGCACTCCCACGTCCCAAATCCCCCTCAGAAGGAACTACCCAAGAGCCTTGAGACATTCAACGCCAACGCCAGCGCAAGACATCAGCCACCCCCCAACTGGTGATCAACAAACTCATTCAACCGAGCAACAATCTCCTCCTCCGACACACCAGCCCTACCCTGATAAGCCTCCAACTGAATGAATAAAAGCATCCTCCGCATAAGCAAGACAACTGAACCGCCCATTAATACTGTCATGACCGCAAGTCAACCGCCCCACATAATGCGCATCCGAGAAATAAACCACATTACGATTGAAAGTATCATGTGGCTCCACACCGCGACTGATACTCAAGATCAGCTCCGGATCATGCCTATCCCCCGACCCATAATACGCAGTAGCAACGAAAATATAGATACGACTCTTCT
>NZ_RQYZ01000111.1 GCF_003932855.1 Tessaracoccus sp. OH4464_COT-324
CGGCAAATTGCATCGGTTCGTTTGGATTAATAGCGACGGCAAGGCTGTGCGTTTTTTCATTATTAATCGTTCAACCAAAAAAATCAGTTTAGCAACGGTTTTTGATGCTTGTATTCTCTGTGGCGATCAAGGCTATGTAATGGAAGGCGATCAAGTTGTTTGTATTGGTTGTGGGGTAAGAATGTTTATTCCTTCCATTGGGAAACCCGGTGGTTGCAACCCAGTACCAATTGAAAACTGGCAACAGACGGACACGCATGTTGTGATTAACCGTAAAAGTTTAGAAGAAGGGTTAAATTACTTCTCCACTATTGTTGAACTCGAAGTAACAGATCCAGTGGATCAGACTAAATTAAAAAATACCAGCGCTGAATATAAATATAGCCATGAGCGAATGACATATTTCTTCAGCAATGAAAA
>NZ_RQYZ01000112.1 GCF_003932855.1 Tessaracoccus sp. OH4464_COT-324
AGCGGGAAAAAATACGCTTGTAGTACGTTTAGGCGCTGAAAATGCACGTATTTATCATTGTATTCTCTTGGCTACAAGTGCATTAAGTTACTTTATTTTTACCTTGTACACATTTACTCATTGGGCTAATTTCCTCTTTATTCTTGCTTTTCCATTACTGATGAAACATGCATATTTTGTTTATCAAAATAAAGATCCGCTAAATTTACGTCCAATACTTGCACAAATGTCCTTACTTGCTTTGCTCACTAATCTATTATTTAGTTTGGGCTTGCTTGTAAACTAAGATTGGTTATACTTAGCCACTAATGTCTAAAATATAGAAGGGAAATCCTATGTATATTGATACTTCTGAACTTTGCGATATTTATCTTGATCAAATTGATGTTGTTGAGCCTATTTTTTCTAGCTTTGGC
>NZ_RQYZ01000113.1 GCF_003932855.1 Tessaracoccus sp. OH4464_COT-324
GTCTGGCTCGGCTCCGTCCACTACAACGGCCCAGACAACATTGAGGCGCTCTGGCTATCAGTCACCCGCAGCAAGTACACCCTCGATGACACGTTCAACATGTACGCCAAGGAGTGGCGGGATCCGCACTACGTCGGGAACCTCACCTGCGGACACGCCAACCCCACCGGGCACTTCGAATGCATCGCTCATAGCGAAGACGCCACAATAGTCGCCACGGCCGGTGGAATCCTCCGCGACAACGACGAGGCTCTCGTTGAGATCATGAACGAATACATCACCCACCTACAAAACAGATGAGCAAGCGCGTCTGGTGCGCCACCAGAGACTGTAAGGAAAACGGTGTGTGAGGGTCTGGCCTGATCCGAGAGGAGATGGCCGTGTCTGACACGACTGACGTCATCGCTGATGACGA
>NZ_RQYZ01000114.1 GCF_003932855.1 Tessaracoccus sp. OH4464_COT-324
AAACCGGGGCCGGAGATAAACTCAACGCGTAACGACGAAACACCGACGTGAACAACTGTCCCAACGTCTGCCCCGGACGCAACTTGTCAAACCACACCGGGCTGATCCGCACCTTCACCAACCGATGATCCACACCAAACCAAGCCCGCACCAAACCCCCACCACCCGACGCGCCCCCAGCAGCAAAACCACCATCCACCCCAGCCGACACCACCGAAGACACCCGCCCAGACAACCCCACCGAAACCCCCCGCACCCGCTGCCAACCATCAACCACGGACGCCAAACCCGCGGCAGGATCAGAACCCCCCAACGCCTCAACCGCGGCCGCCAACTCAGCTCGTAAAGCAGCCTCCGCCCGCTGATCCCCATCCGACCACACAGGCGCCGCCGGCACACCAACCACACCATCA
>NZ_RQYZ01000115.1 GCF_003932855.1 Tessaracoccus sp. OH4464_COT-324
GTAGTCGTACACGTCTAGAGCGTCTTTATAACGAATTATTAAATAAAGACTGGTTTATGACTTTAATCGACTTTGATTCTTATGTTAAAGCAAAAGAAACAATCTTAGCGGATTACGAAGACCAAGACAGCTGGAATAAAAAAGTTATCCAGAATATTGCGAAAGCAGGTTTCTTCTCATCAGATCGCACTATCGCACAATATAACGCAGATATTTGGCATTGTGAGAATTAAGGGAAAAAGATGAAACTACTTACCCTAAACGTACACGCTTGGTTAGAAGATAACCAAGTGGAAAAAATAGCGATACTTGCTCAAACGATTGTGGAAAAAGGTTACGACGTTATTGCCTTGCAAGAGGTCAATCAACTGATGTCTGCCCCTGCAATTTCACAATCGTTAAAAGCAG
>NZ_RQYZ01000116.1 GCF_003932855.1 Tessaracoccus sp. OH4464_COT-324
TGCTTCAATCGCATTTTGTGATGCTTTACGGCTTGCAATGCTCGCTGGATTTGCTTGTAATTTTTCAACAAAAGCTTGGCTTTCTGCCGCCCAATTTGCTGGTAATTCACCTGCTAAACGACGTTTAAATTCAGCTGCTAATTCTGGGTAAGCTTTCTCATAAGCGGCAAATTTGTCATTCCATGCGTTTTCTGCTGCTTGTCCTTTTTCATGTGCATTCCATTGTTCATAAATATCTGCTGGAATTTCAAAAGGCGCATGGTTCCAATTTAATGCTTGGCGAGTTAAAGCAATTTCTTCATCGCCTAATGGCGCACCATGGCTATCATGAGTATTTTGTTTATTTGGTGAACCATAGCCAATAATGGTTTTGCAAATAATTAAAGTTGGTTTATCTTTTTCTGCTT
>NZ_RQYZ01000117.1 GCF_003932855.1 Tessaracoccus sp. OH4464_COT-324
TTGTAGGCTTTCTATATTGAGATTTTGGGCAGTGATGTTGATTTTATTGCCTAACACTTGACTGCCTTTGATATTGGTTTCTTTTTTGGCTAGATAAAGAGGTTTGACTTTGTAAACTGCCGACTTTGCTTGCAAGCCAACTTGTTTCATCTCCATTGCCATATTCATTGAGGCCGCTCTAAACCATAGCAATTATGCATAGATGAATCATCACCAAACATATCAGCTATTCTTTCACCCCATTGGCGATTTTGGGTATTGTCATTCATTGTTGCTGGATTCCCTCCTAAAATCAGAGGAATACTACCAACAGGATCTTGTTCGTGATTTTCAATACGAATTGAACCCTCAGGGCTACTTTTTTCTTTACCTGTTTGTAATTTGCTTAAAAGCTTATCGGCATGAGT
>NZ_RQYZ01000118.1 GCF_003932855.1 Tessaracoccus sp. OH4464_COT-324
TAAATACGGAAGTTCAATCAATCGAATAAATTGCCAACCACGCAGATTTAATTGTGCTGCCAGTTGGCGTTGTTGCGTTGGAATAGCTTGAAATGTTTGTAAAAACATTCTTGCGGCTAGAGGAATATTAAAAAATAGATGGGCAATTAAAATACCTGTTAACCCATAAATGTGTGGTTGCCAGCTTATGCCCAAAAGTGAGGTGAGTTTTACTAGCCAACCATTGTGTCCATAAATGCCTGTAATGCCAAAAATCACTACAAGAGCAGGCAGAACAAAGGTTAGAGAAAAAAGTTTGAGAATAAAAGGCTTGGCGATAAACCTTTGATAAAAGAAAGCACGAGCGAATAATAAGCCGAAAAAAACGGAAAGCAACGCCGATAAAATAGCCTGCCCAAAACTAAACA
>NZ_RQYZ01000119.1 GCF_003932855.1 Tessaracoccus sp. OH4464_COT-324
GCGCTGGTGGGTTGGGTGAGTATGGGTGCTTAGGTTGTGGGTGTGGGGTACCTAGGTGTGGGTACTCGTTTTTCGTGTTGGTGTGTGGTTGTTGCTGCGCGTGGGTGGTGGGGGCTGGCACCATGTCTGGCATGAGCCACGGTTATTTTGACGATGAGTACGATCCTTTGGCGCCGCCGAGGTATGACGATGTTGCCGATGATGCGCGCTCTGGGGTGTTTTCTGGGGTGTGGGGTGCTGGGGATGATGCGGGGTTCGGGGATGCTGATCGGGGTATTGGTGATGGTACGGGTTTGGCGCGGGTGTGGTTTGACGAGGGGTGGTTGCCGCGGAAGGTGCGGTTGAACACGACGTGGGGTGCCCGGATTCGTTCCGGGCGGGACCTGGCCGACGCGTTCGAGCGGAT
>NZ_RQYZ01000120.1 GCF_003932855.1 Tessaracoccus sp. OH4464_COT-324
GGTTCGATGACGGTCCATACCGGGGTGGTGGGTGTGGGTGTTGGGGTTGGGGTGTTGAGCTGGATGGGGGTTGGGGTGGTGGTGCTCCAGACGTAGGTGGGAGACGGCCCGGGCGTGACCGTGGGCTGGGTGGGGCGCAACCACACCACCGCGGTGAGGATGGCGAGTACCAGGGTGAGGACGGCGATGATGGCCCACCACAGGCTTTGACCGGTCTTCATGATGCTGGCTACCGGTTGCGGCGGAGGTTGCCCTGCGCGTCCGGGTCGTCGAGCTTATCGGAGATATCCATCGGCGGGGTGGGGCGCAGGCCTTGGATGTTCCCGGCCTTGACGCCGGCCTTCGCGGTGCCGTGGGGCCAGATGGAATCGACGTAGACCCTGAGCGCGTTCTGCGCGGCGGCGAT
>NZ_RQYZ01000013.1 GCF_003932855.1 Tessaracoccus sp. OH4464_COT-324
AAACCCTCCCCAAACTCTTCAACGGCCTCCCCATCGACCAATTCAACCACCCAGAAACCCTCGGCAACCTCCCCCTCAACCCCCAAGCATCTTTCATCACCATCTACAACGGCAGGGGCATCTACGGCGGCAGCGGCACCTACGACAAAAACTTCGCCCTCAAAGTGGGCCGCGGGCTCAGCAATCACGAGAACTACATCATGGCGGTCAAGTCCATGGTAGACCCGCAACACTACGGCCGCCTCACCTGCGGACACGACAAAACCTATCCCAGACAGTTTTCTTGCGTAGCCTACGGTGAGGACGCCTTCATCCAGGGCGAATCCAGCGGTGTGACCCGCATCAGCGACGAAGAAATCATCGCGATGACCAACGAATACCTCGACCACGCCCTCAACGCACGAAACCCATAATGCCCACCACCCACCGAATCTGGCCGGCCGCATGGCGCACGGCATCGCGGTCGACGGGCGCCCAGTCAAGCGAGTCCCGCGCGCCCCAGCCGGTCGGCGGCTTTCAAGCAAATCATCCCCGGACGGTCGCCACGACGATGCCCCAGGAACCCAAAACGAGGGGCCGCACCACCGTCGAATCGGTGCCACGGCCCCAGCCAGCGGCGAGAGTGGGATTCGAACCCACGGAGGCTTGCACCTCGACCGCTTTCAAGGCGGTTGCACTAGTCCACTATGCGATCTCGCCAGACCCGCATAGCGTAGCGCAATCCAACCGATTCCGGCACGAGGCCCGGGCGCGCATATAGTTTGGCCCGTGCCGCCCAAGTCCCCGCTCCCGCCCCGCCACGGCCTCCAGGCCGCCTGGGTGCGCACCCCGGACCGGGACCCGACCAACGCCCTGCCCTGGCCAACGATGCGCGACTTCCTGATCGACAAGCTGGGCCCGGCAGGCGACCGCGTCGACGCGATGCTGGCCCGCGGCGACTTCGTCGATGACGCCGGCCAGGCCTGGATCGGCGACGAGGTCTACCGCCCGCACACCTTCGTCTGGTTCCATCGAGAGTTGCGCGACGAGGCCCACGTCCCCGGCGACCTCAAGGTCATCCACCGCGACGACCGCATCGTCGTGTTCGACAAGCCTCACTTCCTCTCGACGATCCCCCGCGGCCGCCACGTGGTGCAGTCGGCCGTGGTGCGGGCCCGCCAACAGCTCGACATGCCGGAGCTCTCCGCCGTGCACCGGCTGGATCGCGGCACCGCCGGGGTGCTGCTCATGACCACCCGGAAGCGTTGGCGCGCCCCTTACCACTCCATCTTTGCCGCCCCCACCACCCGCAAGGTGTACGAGGCGATAGCTCCCGTGCGGCCCGGCCTGGAGTTTCCGCGCCGAGTGTCGTCGCACCTGGTGAAGGAGGTGGGTGTGTTGCAGGCCGAGCGGCTCGACCTGCCGCCCAACTCGCACACCGACATCGACCTCGTAGAGACGCGCGACGGGTGGGGCCGCTACGAGGTGCGCCCCCTCACCGGCAAGACGCACCAGATCAGAATGCATTTCCTGGAGCTCGGCGTCCCGCTGCACAACGATCCGCTTTATCCCGTAGTTCAACCCTGGGAGATCGACGATTTCACGCACCCTATGGGGCTCCTCGCCCGCGAGCTGCACTTCGTCGACCCGATCGACGGCGTCCCGCGCCAATTCGAAAGCCCCAGGCGGCTGCCATGGCCGGACCGCGGCTGAGACCAATCAGATTTTCCTCGATAAGGGCGGCGGCCTTGTGGCAAGGTTGCACCCATGAAGGCAGTACTCGTTCCTGAACCCGGCGACGTTTCGATGCTCATCCTCGGCGAAGCCGACAAACCAACCCCCGGCCCGGGGGAGGTCTTGGTGCGCACAGTGGCCGTCGGCGTCAACCGCGCGGACATCCTGCAGCGCCAGGGCCACTACCCCCCACCGCGCGGCACCACCGACATCCTCGGGTTGGAGGCCTCCGGCGTGGTCGAGGAGGTAGGGGCCGGGTGCGAGCGGTGGCGCCCGGGTGACGAGGTCGTCGCGCTGCTCGCGGGCGGCGGGTACGCCGAGTACTTCGTGGCCCCCGAGGGCCAGCTGATCTCCCCGCCCCCGGGCGTGGATCTGGTCACCGCGGCGGGCGTTCTTGAGGTGGCCGCGACGGTGGTGAGCAACCTGGCGCTCGCCGGGCTGAAGGAGGGCGAAACCTTCCTGGTGCACGGCGGCGCGGGCGGCATCGGCACTTTCGCCACCCAGTACGCGAAGGCGTTGGGCGCGCGCGTGGCGGCCACGGCAGGCTCCGAGGCCAAGCTGGCGCACTGCCGGGCGCACGGCACCGACATCGCGCTCGACTACCACGGAGACTGGGTGAAGCAGTTGCAGGAGGCAACCGGCGGCAGGGGCGCCGACGTCATCCTCGACATCATCGGCGCCAAGTACCTGGAGGCCAACGTCAAGGCGCTCGCCCGCCGGGGACGCATGGTGGTCATCGGCCTACAGGGCGGCGTGAAGGGCACCCTCAACGTGGGACTGCTGCTCAGCAAGCAGGGCACCATCAGCGCGACGTCGCTGCGCTTCCGTCCCGCCGACGAGAAGGCAGAGATCTGCGCCCAGGTAGAGCGCCAGGTCTGGCCGCTGCTGCGCAACGGGAAGATCAAGCCGTCGCCGGAGACCCGCATCCCCTTCGACGATGTCCGTTCCGCCCACGAACTCCTCAGCTCCGGCGAGAACGTGGGCAAGATCATCCTGGTGCTGTGAACCCAACATGAGCCGACGGTGGCGCAGCCGCGCGCATGGCTTAGGGTTAACCCGTGGCTAAAGTTTTGACTTCTCTTCCCGTCGGCGAGCGCGTCGGCATCGCGTTCTCGGGCGGCCTCGACACGTCGGTGGCCGTGGCCTGGATGCGCGAGGCCGGCGCTCACCCCTGCACCTACACTGCGGACATCGGCCAATACGACGAGCCGGACATCGGGTCGGTTCCGGGGCGCGCCACCCAGTACGGTGCCGAGATCTCCCGGCTGATCGACGTCAAGTCGGCGCTCGTCGAGGAGGGGTTGTCTGCGCTGGCCTGCGGCGCCTTCCACATTCGCTCCGCTGGCCGCGCCTACTTCAACACCACCCCCATCGGCCGCGCCGTGACCGGCACGCTGCTGGTGCGCGCGATGGCTGAGGACGATGTGATGATCTGGGGCGACGGCTCCACCTACAAGGGAAACGACATCGAACGCTTCTACCGCTACGGCCTCATGGCCAACCCGCAGCTGCGCATCTACAAGCCGTGGCTCGACGAGCAGTTCGTCGGCGAGCTAGGCGGTCGTGACGAGATGAGCGTGTGGCTCGCGCAGCGTAACCTGCCCTACCGCGACAGCAAGGAGAAGGCGTATTCCACCGACGCCAACATCTGGGGGGCCACACACGAAGCCAAGACGCTTGAGGCCCTGGACGTTTCGTTGGAGACGGTCGAGCCGATCATGGGCGTCAAGTTCTGGGATCCGGCTGTGCGCATCGACACCGAGGATGTGCGCATCGGCTTCGAACAGGGCCGCCCGGTCAGTATCAACGGCCGACGCTTTGACGACGCGGTGCAGCTCGTCCTGGAGGCCAACGCCATCGGTGGTCGCCACGGTCTGGGCATGAGCGACCAGATCGAGAACCGCATCATCGAAGCGAAGTCGCGTGGTATCTACGAAGCACCCGGCATGGCTCTGCTGTGGATCGCCTACGAGCGGCTGCTGACCGCAATCCACAACGAGGACACGCTCGCCAACTATCACACGCAGGGGCTGCGGCTGGGCCGGCTGCTCTATGAGGGCCGCTGGCTGGATCCGCAGTCGCTCATGCTGCGTGAGTCGATTCAGCGTTGGGTGGCGTCGGCGGTCACGGGCGAGGTGGCGCTGCGCCTTCGTCGCGGCGACGACTACACCATCCTCGACACCACCGGCCCGCACCTGTCGTACGCGGCCGAGAAGCTGTCGATGGAACGGGTCGAGGATGCCGCCTTCGGCCCCACCGACCGCATCGGCCAACTGACCATGCGTAACCTCGACATCGCCGACTCTCGGGAGAAACTTGAGCTCTACGCGATGCAGGGCACCCTGGGGGTCACCCAGGCCAGCCTGATCGGCGAGTTGGAGGCGGGCGGCAAGGCGGCCATCGTCGAGTTGGGCGCCCCGGTGGGCGACGACGTGATCGACGCGGCCGGGCTGCGCTCCTCGTTCGATTCCGGTACGGACTAATCATCAGAAGAAAGCATTGGGAGGGTACATGAGCAGATGGCGCAACACGTTCCTCGTTGTGTTGGCAAGTTCGCTGGCCACCACGCTGGGCCCCCCAGCAGCCGCAGATGACACGGTCGAGCCCATGCCAAGCGCGTCGTCGCATAGTCAGGAACCGAGCGCGCCGCCGGCTCCTCCCACGGCCACGGCCGAGCCCTCCCAACCGGAATCGCAGCCGCCCACGGCTTCGCCTTCCCCTACTCCGGACCAGGCTTCGACGGGCCCTGCACCGACGCCAACCCAGCTGCCCTCAGCAGCGGAAACGAGCCAGCCAAGCTCGCCCACGAGGCCCGAGAACGAGTTGGTTAGCCCCGGGGATGAACTGGGGCTGGTCGAGGTGGCTGCCGAGACCGAGGAACCCGCGGATCTCCAGGAGCATGAACCGTTCGCGGCGGCCCTCCCGCAACATCCGGTGGTCCAGGTGCACAATGCCGGCCAGTTCGGCCACGGCTGGCTGCCCGACAACACGACGTTCCCCGGCGACTGGGACGGTGACGGCTACGACGACCAGCTCATGCGCTCTGCGCGCGGCGAGCTGTTGTTCTACCGTGGCCGGGCCGACGGGTCGCTATACGAGGGGGTGCGCATCGGTCACGGCTGGGGCGCGGCGTTGGAACTCCTCGGTCAGGCGGACTGGGATGGCGATGGGCTGATTGATCTAGTGGCGCGGTTCACCTCGGGCAGCCTGATTCTTTATTCGGGCGACGGCTCTGGAGGTTTTCTCCGCTCCAGCCAGATCGGCCGAGGCTGGGGTGGCATCAATAAGATCGCCCTGCTGCCCCAAGCATCAAACGGCTACCCCGCGATCGTCGGCTTGCACTCGGATGGCCGGGTTCTCTACTACCCCTCCGACGGCGTGGGCAACTTCGCGCCAGCACACACCTTGGCGAGGGACGCCAACGAGTACAGCCTGTTGGAGGCAGCCGGCGACTGGGATGGCAACTCGTATTCAGATCTGATCGCTATCGACCGGAGCGGTCGGTTGGTTTACCTTCCCCTGGCTGGAGCCAGGATCACTGGCCGGTTTCAGGTGGGGCGAAACTGGCAGTATTTCCTGAAGTTGGGCGTCACCCAGGCGGAGAACGGGGCCGCCTCCTTGGCAGGCATTCGTCAAGACGGCATGTTCTTCCGTTTCACCGCGAGCACGGCCCGCCCCGTTTTCAGCTATGCGTCGCGTCCGGCAACTCTGAATGATCTCGGCAAATCGTGGCGCCCAGGGTGCCCTGTTGGCCCCGAACAACTGAGCGTTATCACCATGAATTTCTGGGATTCGCACGGCAGAATCAGCCGTGGAAACTTGATAGTGCGCTCAGACCTGGTCGCACGTACCACCACCATCTTCAAAGCCGCTTTCGCGAAGCGCTTCCCGATAAGCAAGATGCGCACGGCAGCGCTCTACGACGGAAACGACATAACGATGATGGCCGACGACAACACGTCGGCGTTCAACTGCCGTCAAGTGGTGGGCAACCCCTACCGCGTGTCGCCGCACAGCTACGGGTATGCCGTGGACATCAATACGGTGAAGAATCCCTATTTTGCCGGCCGGTGGTACCCGTCCGCCGCGTACTCGACGGGACGCTCCGCCAGCATCCCCGGTATGCACATGGCGGACACGGTGTTCCCCGTCGAGTTCCGCCGGCATGGCGGACACTGGGGCGGCTGTTACCGTGACTACCACCATTTCGAGCTCACCACGCAGAGGTGCTGATGAGGGCAACAGTAGTCATTGGCGTGCTCTGCCTGCTTGGGTCAGGCTGCTCCACTCCGCCCAGCTCACCGGATTCTCCGGATCCGTCGGTGCTGGTGAGCCCCACCAGCGTCGACGGATCCGGCGAGATGGACGTGTCAGATCCGATCCAATCTCCTGCCGCGCCACCGAGCCCAGATGCTTCGACGGTGGGGGCCCTTTCCGCCGACTCCCTCCCCGCGAGTTGGCTGGGTTTCTCGGGCACCGTGGTCGAACCGACGGAAGGAGAGTTCGTCCCCAACGGGACTTGGGTGCATGTGGTTGACCCTTCGATCGCCTCGACCGAGGCCATCCCCTACTGCAAGGACACTTCCCCTCCCCTGCCGTTGGGTGCGTTGGCCGGTTCCTACCGCGACGGGCAGGACCGCTTCGGTAACGGCCTAGTGCTGGAGTTCGCGTCTGACTCGGAAGCCAAGAAGTGGTTCGCCGAGTTTTCCGAGGCCCTGCAGGCCTGCACCGCAGGCGAGGCGGGGTTCACGACGAAGAACCTCAACCTGACGGACACTGGGCTGACCGCCGTTCGAGACTACCCAGGAGACCCGCACTCCGAGGCCGTGTGGGTGGAGGAACGCTTCGTCCGGTTGATGATCGTTCAGGGGGAGTTCCCTTCCGAACAACTCTCGGCCCTGCTCCCAAGCTGATCTCCCCCATTTGACTGGCCGCGAGCCGGCCCACTTCCTTCCGGCTTCCGAGGCCTGTCAGCGTCCAGTCGAGGGGTTCTTGGGCCATGCCAACGCGGTGCCCACGCCTTACCCAACGACTTGTTTGCCGCAATCAAAGATGAGAAACTGATGCAACCGTGGCGGAAAGCGCCACCATTCATCACAGGGTTTACAGGTCATGAGAATCTCAACCATCACGGACCGGCGAACGGTCAGGTCGACTGCGGCCACGGCTCTAGCTCTTCTCGTCTTCAGCTTCGGAATATTTCCTGCCGGGGCGGATGATGCTACAGACGGAGGTGGGCCGCAAGACCAGGCGACGCAGTCGCCGACGCCGTCGTCGTCGCCTACAACTCCAGCGCCGCAGCCCACTCAGGGGCCCACAGCCGAGCAGACTCCGCTGCCGTCCCCCAGCGACGCTGAGACATCTCCGCCCTCGACCGGTGATGACCTGCACACTCCTGAAGCAGAAGTGTTTGAGCCGAGCCTCGACGACGGTGCTCCCACCGGCGAAGAGCCGCAGAGCGAGCTAGCGCCCGAGGAAGAAGACCTCTCTGAACGCGTTCCTCTCTCCGTGCAGCCAACCGACTACCACGACTTTGTGCGGCTTGAGTACAGCGCGCAGATCGGGCACGGCTGGAACGCGCGCCGCACCGTTTTCCCCGGCGACTGGGATAGGGACGGTAAAACCGACTTGATGTTGATCACGCCTTCTGGTGATCTTCTTTTCTACCGCTCGCTCGGGTGGGACCAGTTCGAGTGGCCGGTCAAGATCGGCCACGGCTGGGGAGCGGCCCTCGACGTTCTTGGGGGCACAGACTGGACTGGAGACGGCTACCCTGATCTGCTGGCCCGGTTCCGTAACGGCGAAGTGCACTTCTACGTCGGCGATGCTCGTGGGGGCGTGCGCAGCCACTGGAAGATCGGTCAGGGCTGGCAACCGTTCAGGACCATCACTGTGTTGTCGCGCAGCCTGCATAACTCCCCAGCTCTCTTGGGGGTGCGCGAGGATGGCGCTTCCTGGCTGTACCCCACCAAAGGCACTACGGAGTTCCTCGACCCAATCCTGATCGACAACGACTGGAGAGACCTGGGATTGGTGACCGGCGTCGGCGATTGGGACGGCAATGGTCAGAGCGACGTCGCTGCGATCGACCACCAGGGAACCCTCCGCTATCTTGCAGCCAACGCGCACGGCGGCGGTTTCACCCACTTCCGGCTGGGTACCGGCTGGTCGAAGATGAAAGGCTTGAACTCGGCCTTCAGCCCGACTGGCAACCGCCTCTGGGCCATTCGCGAAGACGGTACGCTGCACTCCTATATCCTGCACTCCCGCGACAGCATCTCGCAGGGCTACAAGCTGGATCGTCGCTGCCTTACGGGGAGGGTGCTGTGCTCTTCTAAGTCTGCCGGCAAGCTGTGGTGGGTGATTGACGGCGAGATCAAAGCCACCATGGATGCCCGGTTCGGTTGGCCGAGCACTCCTACCCGTGAGGGCGTGTTCAAGGTGTTCCGCAAATCCAGGCACCATGTGTCCAGCATCTTCGGCGTGCCCATGCCCTGGGCGATGTTCTTCTCCGGCGGCCAGGCGATCCACTACTCGGAGGGCTTTGCCTCCGACCCAACCGGAGCCGGCGGCTCAGCAGGGTGCATCAACATCCGCGACGCCGCCACGCTGGACTGGGTTTACCACCAGGTCCGCATCGGCGACAAGGTAGTGGTCTACCGCTGAGCCCGATTCAACCACCGACGAGGTAGTCCGCCAGCCGGCGGGCTGCCTCGTCGCCGTTGTGCCACCTCTTCGCGAAAGCCACACCCCGTTCCGCCTGCTCACGCAACTCGTCGCGTCGGTCCCGCACGGAGGACAGCACGTCGTAGAGGGTCTCTGGGGTGGCTTCCAGCATCTCGGGGGGCTCCGGCATCTTGGCGCGCACACCGTCGATCATGCGCCCGACAGTGACCCGGCCCGCCGCCATCGCCTCCACCGCAGCCACGCCATAGGAGCCGAACAACAACTGGTCAATGACGACATCGCACCCCTGCACGAGGGTGCGCAGCTCGGCGTGCGGCAGCCCCGACGGCGCCACCACCTCGATCACGCCCTCCCGCTCCAGCCGCTCCAGCACCGGCATGATCAGGTGCGTGCCCTTGATGGGCGGATTGCGCTGGCTGGGCACGTGCAGCACCCGTGGCCGTTCACGTTCCAGCACCGGATACGGGCTCGCCCACTGCTCCACCTCCACCACGACGGGCAGCCAGGTGCCGGAGGGCAGGTCGAAGGCGAGGTCCGGGGTGGAGAAGAAAACCGGCCAGCCGCATTCCTCGGCGAAGCCCCGGTTGCGCGCGGTCTGTTCCGCCAACGTGGCCCGCCAGGCGTCGTCGCCGACGGTGAAGTAGGACCATTCGTCGCGCGCCATGTGAGCGGCGGGGTCGCGCACGTCGGAGCCGTGGGCGATGAGCGCCATGCGCTTCCCGAGCTCTGCGAGCCGCCGGGCGTCGGCTGGAAAGTGGGCGTGCCGATCCCAGCGCGCGAAGGTCTTGAACCCGTCGAGCGCGACGTGGGTCGTCTCCGCGAACAGCCTGCGGGTTCGCGCGCCCCAGAACAGGGGGGTGCGGAACGCGAACCGGTTGAGAAGGTGGTCGATGTCGAAGGAGTATCCGCCGCCGCGCAGCGGCACGCCCGAGAACGACCACGCCGTCACCGGTAGATTTCGCTGCGCAGCCCTCGCCCAGCGATGCGCCTGTCCCGCATAGTTCGACGGCCCCACCGCCCACACGCTACCCATGCGCCAAGGCTAGCGTCTTGAAGCCGGGCTGATACGAGTAGACTCGGTGCAACGCTCACACAAGTTCTCAGGTTGGTGGAAGGAAGCAGCGTGAAGATCGCCGTTATCGCTATGGGCAAGATCGGTCTGCCGTTGGCCGTGCAGTTCGCCGACATGGGCCACGAGGTCATTGGCGTTGACGTGCAGCAGGGCGTCGTTGACAAGATCAACGCGGCCCTGGAGCCCTTCCCCGGCGAGGCTCACCTGCAGGAGAAGCTCGCCGAACTGGTGCCCGCAGGCAGGCTTCGCGCCACCACTGACTACTCCGAGGCCATCCCCGGGGCGGATGCGATCGTCATCGTCGTGCCGCTGTTCGTCAACGACGAGACCTGGCAGCCAGACTTCGGCTGGATGGAGTCCGCCACCCGTTCCTTCTCCGGACACCTCACCCCCGGCACCCTCGTCTCCTACGAGACGACCCTGCCCGTCGGCACCACCCGGGGACGCTGGAAGCCGATGATCGAGGAGATCTCGGGGCTCAAGGAGGGCAAGGACTTCCACCTCGTGTTCTCCCCCGAGCGGGTCCTCACCGGCCGCGTCTTCGAGGACCTCAAGAAGTACCCGAAGCTCGTCGGTGGCCTCACCCCTGAGGGCACCGCCAAGGGCATCGAGTTCTACAAGCAGGTGCTCACCTTCATCGACCGCCCCGACCTGCCGCAGGGCAACGGCGTATGGGACATGGGCACCGCCGAGGCCGCCGAGATGGCCAAGCTTGCCGAGACCACCTACCGCGACGTCAACATCGGGCTCGCCAACCAGTTCGGCAAGTTCGCCGCCGCCCACGGCATCGACGTGAACAAGGTCATTGACGCCTCCAACTCGCAGCCCTACAGCCACATCCACCGGCCGGGCATCGCCGTCGGCGGCCACTGCATCCCCGTCTACCCGCGCCTCTACCTGTACACCGATCCCGAGGCCACCATCGTGCGCACCGCCCGCGAGGCCAACATGACGATGCCGGAGTACGCCATCGCACTGGCCGAGGGCGCCGTCGGGGATCTCAAGGGCAAACGTGTCGTCGTGCTCGGCGCCTCCTACCGGGGCCGGGTGAAGGAGACCGCGTTCTCCGGGGTCTTCCCCACCGCCGAGGGGCTGAAGACCCGCGGCGCGGAGGTCACGGTCCACGACCCGATGTTCACCGACGAGGAGCTCGCCGGGTACGGCTTCACCGCCTACCACCGGGGCGAGCCCGTCGACGTGGCCATCCTGCAGGCCGACCACCCCGAGTACCTGGAGTGGACCCCGACCGACCTGCCGGGCGTGCAGGTCATCGTCGACGGCCGCGGCTGCCTCGATGCGGCGAAGTGGGAGGGTGTGACCTATCGCGCCATCGGCAACGGCCAGCACTGATGCCCCGACGGATCCGCCACCTTTCCAGCGTCCACGACATCACCGACACTCGCGTGACCTACAAGGAGTGTGGGGGCCTCGAGGAAGCCGGCTACGACGTGGCGCTCATCAACACCCACGACGGCGACACCACCGTCGCAGGTGTTCCGGTTATCGGGCTTGGCGCGCCCCGGAACCGCATCCACCGGATCCTGGTCAAGACATGGGCCATCTTCTTCCGGGCGCTCAAGGAGAAGGCGGACATCTACCACTTCCACGACCCTGAGCTCATGGGCGTGGGGCTGGCGCTTAGGCTGTGCGGCAAGAAGGTCGTCTACGACGTCCACGAGGACGTGCCGCTGCAGATCATGAACAAGACCTGGATCCCGGACTGGGCGAAGCGTCCGCTGGCCTGGATCGTGAGGGTCCTGGAGGGGATCTCGGGACGGCTGCTCAGCGGGATCGTCGCGGCCACCCCGTCGATCGCGGCGAAGTTCCCGCCAGGACGCACCGTCGTCGTGCAGAACTTCCCGGAGAAGGGGCTGGCGACGACGCGCAACGAGGTCCCCTTCGAGGCGCGCAGCCACGCGTTCATCTACGTCGGCGGACTGTCGGTGCAGCAGGGGCTGTTCGAGATGCTGGACGCCGTCGCCCAGCTGCCCGACGGCGTGCGCGGCTGGATCGCGGGCAGGTTCAAGCACCATCAGGACCGCGCCGAGGCCCATCCCGGCTGGAGCCGCGTCGACTACGCGGGGCTGGTGCAGCGCGAGGAGATCGTCGCCGGGCTGCGCGACGCGCAGGTCGGGATTGTGCTGGACCACCCGATCAGCAACTACGTCGAAGGCTATTCCACCAAGATGTTCGAGTACATGGCGTGCGGGCTGCCGGTGCTTTGCTCGGATTTCCGGCTGTGGCAGGAGATCGTCGGGGAGGCCGGCTGCGGCATCACCGTCGACCCCTTCGACACCGACGCTGCGGCCGCGGCCCTGAAATCGCTGCTCGCCGACCCAGCGGAGGCAGCTCGGATGGGCGAGAACGGCCGTCAGGCCATCCTGACCCGCTACAACTGGGACGCCGAGTTCGCCAAGCTGAAGGACCTGTACGAGCGGCTCTGAGGCTCCCGTCGGCCACCTGACAACAGCCAGCGAGCCATTCCACCGTCATCGTCGCACTCGACAACACCTGGATTTGCCCCGACGCCGCCTGCGCATAGACCAGCTTCGATGTCCGCCGGCCAATTCCTCATAGCGACCATGCGGTATGACAGCTCCCCCCATAACTCACGCACCGCCTTGAGAGGGTAGAGTTCAGGGGACCTTGAATTACGAGAGGATTTCGATGCTACTGCCCAAAACCATCCTGGTGCTTGCCCCACACACTGACGACGCCGAGCTCGGTGCGGGCGGATCGATCGCGAAGTGGATCGAGGCCGGGGTGGAAGTCCACGTCGCCGTATTCTCTACCGCAGAAGAATCTCTACCTGAGGGGTCAGCGCCTACTCGGCTAGCCGACGAGTGCCACGAGTCCCTCGACGTGCTGGGGGTGCCGCGCGGGAACCGCACGATCCTCAGCTACCCAGTCCGGAAGCTCAGCTACCACCGCCAGGAGGTCCTGGAGCACCTGGTGCAGCTGGGCCGCGACATTGATCCGGACTGGGTGCTGGCGCCGTCGGGGGCCGACCTCCACCAAGACCACGCCACCATCCACGACGAGGCGCTGCGGGCCTTCAAGCATAAGACCCTGCTCGGCTACGAACTGCCATGGAACCACATCACCTTCTCCGCGTCGGCCTTCGTGACCCTGGAGCGTCGCCACCTGGACACAAAGTGGGCGGCCTTGACGAAGTACGAGTCGCAGCTGGAGATGGGGCGCACCTACTTCACGCCCGAGTTCCACGATTCCCTGGCCCGGGTGCGGGGCCTTCAGGTGAAACACGAGTGGGCGGAGGCCTTCGAGCTGATCCGGATCGTGCTGTGATCGTCACCATTCACCAGCCAAACTTCGCGCCTTGGACCGGCTACTTCGACAAGATGGCCCGCTCCGACGTGTTCGTCCTGCTGGACACGGTGCCGTTCACTAAGGGCGGCTACCAGAACCGGGTGCGGATCAAGGGCCCGAACGGGCCACAGTGGCTGACCGTGCCGGTGATCACCAAGGGGCGGCTGGGGCAGCCGACGAACGAGGTGGAGACCAACGAGGCCCGCCCGTGGCGCGGCGACCACGTGAAGACTCTGCGCACCCTTTACGGCAAGGCGGGCAATGTTTCCGAGGCCATCGAGCTGCTGGAGGCCGTTTACGCGAGCCCCAGCACCAACCTCGCGGAGTTGTGCATCGCCCTGATCACACGATTCCATGCCCGCTACGGCCTCGGCACCCGGCTGGTGCGCGCGTCCGAGCTGTCCGCCCGGGGGTCGTCTTCGCAGCTGCTGGCGGACATCGTCGCAGAGCTCGGGGGCGACGTGTACCTCTCCGGCCCTTCGGGCCGAAACTATCTGGATCGGTCGGTGTTCGACCGACTGGGGATAGCGGTCGAGTACCACTCGTTCACGCCGACGCCCTACCCTCAGGTGGGCGCGGATTTCGTCGGTGGGTTGAGCATGCTGGACCACCTCGCCAACGGCGCTCCGGTCTGGTGGTAGGCCGGCGGCCGTAACCGGCCGCGCAAAAATCTCCCGGCGAATCCCACCTGCGTCAGCGTGCCCTCCCCAGGCTTTCCCTGAAGGCTTCCTTTTTTGGAATCTTTCTACTTTAGGTGTTATTGTGACACCGTGTCCGCAACATTCCAAGACCCAGCAGCCCGGCTCCGAGCAGCCGACCTTCGGGTCACCGCAGCCCGAATCGCGGTGCTGGGGGTGCTGGACGAGCACCCCCACTCCACGGTCAGCGAGGTACGCGACCGGGCGATCAGCCACCTGGGCTCCCTATCCGTGCAGGCCACCTACGACGTGCTGTCCGCTCTGCACGAGCGCCAGCTCATCCGTCGCATCGAGCCCGCCGGGCAGACGCCCCGCTACGAGGTGGCCGACGACAACCACCACCACCTCATATGCCGCCGCTGCGGAGCGTTGCGCGACGTCAGTTGCCACATCGGCCACGCCCCCTGCCTCACCCCACACGACGCCGCCGGCTACATCGTGGATGAGGCAGAGGTGATCTACTGGGGCACCTGCCCCGCATGCATCGAAGATGGAGGAGAAGCATGAACACGATCAACACCCCGTCCACCCACCTCAACGGTTCCCCGGTTCAAACCGACGCCCACTCGCTCACTGTAGGCCCCGACGGCCCGATCGTCCTGCACGACGTGCACCTCGTCGAGCAGCTTGCCCACTTCAACCGGGAGCGGGTGCCTGAGCGCAACCCGCATGCCAAGGGCTCGGGCGCTTTCGGCACCTTCACCGTCACAGGCGACGTCACCGCCTACACCAAGGCCGCCTGCTTCCAGCCGGGAACCGAAACCCGGATGCTGGTGCGCTTCTCCACCGTCGCCGGCGAGCAGGGCTCCCCCGACACGTGGCGCGACGTCCGCGGCTTCTCGGTGCGCTGGTACTCCTCCGAAGGCAACCTGGACATCGTCGGCAACAACACCCCCGTGTTCTTCCTGCGCGACCCGCTGAAGTTCCCCCAGTTCATCCGCTCGCAGAAGCGCATGCCCGCCTCCGGGCTCAGGGACGCCACCATGCAGTGGGACTTCTGGACCCAGTCCCCGGAGACCGCGCACCAGGTGGCCTACCTCATGGGCGACCGCGGCCTGCCGCGCACCTGGCGCCACATGAACGGCTACTCCTCCCACACCTACATGTGGGTGAACGCCGAGGGCGAGAAGTTCTGGGTGAAGTACCACTTCGTCTCCGACCAGGGCGTCGAGAACATGACGAACGCCGAGGCCGACGAACTGGCCGGCAAGGACGCTGACTTCCACCGCCGCGACCTGTTCGACGCCATCGCCGAGGGCAACTTCCCCAGCTGGACGCTGCACGTGCAGGTCATGCCCTACGCGGACGCCAAGGACTACCGCTACAACCCGTTCGACCTCACCAAGGTCTGGTCATTCAAGGACTACCCGCGCATCGAGGTGGGTCGCATGACCCTGAACGAGAACCCCGCCAACTTCTACGCCGAGATCGAGCAGGCGGCTTTCAGCCCGTCGAACATGATCCCCGGCACCGGGATCTCGCCCGACAAGATGCTGATGGCCCGCGTGTTCGCCTACCCCGACGCGCACCGCGCCCGCATCGGCACCAACTTCCACCAGCTGCCGGTCAACCAGCCGGCCTGCCCGGTCAACAACTACGCCAACCAGGGCAACATGGAGTTCGTGCACAACGGCTCCGCCCCGGTCTACGCGCCCAACTCCTTCGGCCGTCCCTACGCCGACACGCAGGGCCCGGCGGAGAACGGCTGGGAGGCCGACGGCACCCTGGTCCGCTCCGCGTACACCCTGCACGCCGAGGATGACGACTTCGGCCAGGCGCACACCCTGGTGCGGGAGGTGTTCTGCGACGAGCAGCGCGCCCGCCTCGTGGAGACCGTGGCCGGCGCCCTGTCCGGGGTGGCCGAGCCCGTGCTCAGCCGTGCCTTCCAGTACTGGAAGAACATCGACGCTGAGGTGGGCGCCGCCATCGAGGCAGCGGTCAAGAACTGATTTAAAGAACCCGGAGGGGGGGGTGCTGCGTGGGAACACGCAGCACCCCCCTCCGGCGTTTACGGCTGGTGGCGGCTACTCGCTCGCCGGCCGCGTGAGCTGCACCCCGTCGAGGCCGCTTCGCGCCTCCTCCAGATTGCGCCGCGCCGCCTCGGCCGCGTGGCTCTGCTGGGTGAGCGCGACGAGCGAATCCGGGTCGGCGCCGTCGACAGTACCCAGCAACTCCGGATCCAGCGGCGGCACCTGCACCCGATAGATGAGTTCGTGGCTGGTGGGGGTGCGCTCCTCGTCGTCGCTGAACAGCACCTCGTGCATCTTCTCGTTTGGCCTGAGCCCGGTGAAGATGATCTCGATGTCCTTGCCCGAGCGCGCGATGAGGCCCTTCGCCACGTCGAGGATGCGCACAGGCTCGCCCATGTCCAGCACCAGCACGTCCGCCGGTTGGCCGATCGCGCCCGCTTGGATGGTCAGCTCGCAGGCCTCGGGGATGGTCATGAAGTAGCGGGTGATGTCCGGGTGCGTGACCGTGAGCGGCCCGCCCTTGTCGATCTGCGCGCGGAACGTGTGCAGCATGGAGCCACGCGAGCCGAGCACGTTGCCGAAACGAACCGACACCCACAGGTGACCGGTCTTGCGGGCGTAGTAGGCGGTCAGCTCCTCCGCGATGCGCTTGGTCTTACCGAGCACACTGGTGGCGTCGGCGGCCTTGTCGGTGGAGATGTTCACGAAACGCTGCACCCCATACTTCTCGGCGGCGCGCAGCACGTTCAGGGTGCCGATGGCGTTCGTCTTCCAGCCCTCAAGCGGATACTGCTCCAGCATCGGCAGGTGCTTCAACGCGGCCGCGTGGAAGACGACGTCGGGCCGATGATCGGCGAACACCTTGTCCAGGGCCGCCACGTCGCGGATGTCGCACAGCACCATGTTGGGCGTGTCCAGCAGCCCCTGGTTGAAGATGGCCAGCTGGGTGCCGTGCAGGCCGGACTCGTCGCGGTCCAGCATCACCAGCGACTTCGGGCCAAACTTGTGCACCTGGCGCGCGATCTCCGAACCGATCGAGCCGCCCGCCCCGGTGACCAGCACCACCTTGCCGGAGAGGTAGTCGGAGATCTCCGAAAGGTTGGTCTTGATCTGGGCCCGCCCCAGCAGATCGGCCACATCCAACTGATGCAGGCTCGACAGCTCGACCTTCCCCGAGATCAGATCCTTGGTCTGAGGCATCACCAGGGTCTTCAGGCCCTCCGGCTCGGTCAGCGCGTTGATCTCGCGCAGCAACTCCCTGGACGCGGTCGGCAGCGCGACGATGATGGTGCGCACCCCGCGCTCCAGCGCGGCGGGCACCAGCTTCTCGCGACCACCCAGCACCTTGGCGCCCGACAGGTGCAGGTTGCGCTTGCTCGGGTCGTCGTCGATGTATCCGACGATCTGGTACGGCGCGTCGGGATCGTACTCCAGCAGCCGGCCCAGCTGGGCGCCGGCGTTGCCCGCGCCGTAGACGAGCACCGGCTCTGCCGGGGCCCCCGATTGCTGATGACCCGAGATCGTGCGGGAGATGAAGCGCCCGGCCGCCATCAGGATCAGTGCGGCGAACGGCACGGTGAAAGTCATCACCCTCGGGTAGTACTCGGGGGCCACCCACGCGAAACCGAGGGCCAGCACGCCGCCGACCGCCAGCCCGACCGCCGCCAGGTGCGTCGCCTCCTCGAAGGAAGCCACCCGGTAGCGGCCGCGGTACAGCTTCGTCGCCGTGCCCACCAGCACCTGAAGCGTAATCGCCAGCCCCGCGTAAACCAGGACCATCTGGGTCTGCTCACTCGACAGATCGAAGTTGTAGCGCATGACCACGAGGCCGAGCGCGGCCACCACCCAACAACCGGCATCCCAGACCGCTAGAGCCACCCGCTCCAGGCGAGCGCGCGTGCTCCTGAACTCAGCCACAATTTTCTCCTTCGCACACAGCTGGTGCCGAGTCTACCGCCGGCTTCCCGGATTTCCGCCGCGCCTCGCACTCGCTCGCGGCCGCGAATACCGCCAGCCACCACACGAAGGAAACTCCCGGATTGCGCAGCAGATAAGTGTCGAACACGAACGCCACCACACACACCGCCGACGCCAACCCGACGCCGGCGCGCCCCAGCCGCACCTCCCGCACCGCCACGCGCAGCACAAACCACACCAGCCCCAGCAGCGCGACAAAACCAACCACCCCCAACTCCACCAGCACCCCGAGGAACAGCGAGTGCGGGTTCACCAACAGCGACCCGCCAATGCCCTCGACGGTCAACTCCCCCGTCTCCGGGGCCCAGATCAGGTTGGCGTCCACCCCGAACCACGGCCACACCGCACCGTTACCAGCCCCGAACAGCACCCGGCCCGGTGAGGACCACCAGTGCTGCACCGCCGTCGCCAAGTTGGTGGCCCGCCCGGGATCGCCCAGGGTCAGCAGCCGCGCCGCAAGCTCGGGAAACACCGTGACCGCCCCCACCGACAGCGCGCCCACGGCACCGGCTATCGCCAACAGCGCCCGGCCGGACAGCCGTCGGCCGCCGAGGGCGAGCAGGGCGACGGCGGTGAGCACCAGCAGCGCCAATCCGGCGCGGGAGAAGGTCAGCACGGTCAAGGCGACGCCCATCGTCGCCGCCACAAGCAGCCATCGCGCGCGGCCGGACGACCGCACACCCGCAAGCACCAGAACCACCACCGCCAACACCAGCGCGCACGACAGCACCGCCGCCCCGCCCAGGCCCGTGCCCAGCCGGTTGAAACCACGCGGGTCCAGCAGTGCCCGCACCAGGCCAACCATCCCCATCCCGACGATAGTGAGGGCCAAGCACACCAGCCAGCCCTCCCTGCGCCCGGCTCGCGTGGCCGCGACGAGCAGCCACGCGAGCAGCATGGTCACCGCCGCCTGCACGATGGGCACCCACGCGACCCACGTCGGGTAGCAGGCGGGCCACGGCTCGCCGTCGCGGGTGGCGATGCAGGTGGCGAACCCGAGGGTACGCACGAGCGCCCACGCCAGCAGCAGCCCGAAGGCCAGCAGGCCAGGCCAGGTGGCGCGCCACAGCTGTGCGCGCCCCGGCAGCCACGCCAGCAGCGCCAGCCCGACGGTGGTAGCTGCCCCGGCGCCGAGCAGCCAGGCGGTCAGCCCCACCGGCTCCTCGACGATGACCTCCTGCCCGTTGAACCAGCTCGCCACCATCAGGATGAGCGGCGCGGCCCAGGCGAAGGCCCGGGCGGCTGCCCCGCCGGGTCGGCGGCCGCGTTCGGTCGTCATTCGGCGTCCTCGGCCACCCGGTCCTTCGCGGCCAGCCCCTCCTCGATGCTGACGGTCCGGCCGCGGTCGTATTCGCGCGCGGCCCACAGCGCCAGCAGGCAGAAGATCGCCAGCAGCCCGGCCATCGCCCACGACACCACGGTCATCGTCTCCAGGATGCCCGGATGGTGGAGCCACAGGATGCTGAGCGGGGTGACCATGTAGACCACGGAGAACGCGAGCATCACGCCCTGCTTCTGCACGACGATGAACAGCATCGAGACCGGGGAGGTGGCGAGGTTGAAGAACAGCCACGGCACCAGAACTGCGGCGAGATCACCTACCAAGGGGAACTCGGGGCCCAGCACCCACGGCAGGATCGGCGGGGCAAGGAAGTAGATCAGCGCGAAGGGCACGATCCCCAGCAGCACGGAACGCAGCAGCGACTTCGCCACCAGCGAGAACATTTCGCCGCGAGGCGTGACGGCCAGCTTCTGGAAGAACACCTGCGACAGTGCCCCGTTGATGAGGCTCAGCGGCGCCTGGATCAGCAGCCAGGCGACGTTGAAGTTACCCACAACTTTGGTGGAGAAGAACACGCCGATCAGCACCGTGATGCCGTTGAGCCGGATGGCGTCGACGACGGCGTTCGGCCCGTTGACCAGCGGCATCCGGCGGAACTTGCGCGCCACGTGTTTGAGCGTGGCCGCCCGGGGGGCGCGGACTTCGTCGCGGGTGCGGCGAAACACCCGGATCAGCGCGACCGCCTGGCCCAGGAACTGCGAGCCGATCAGCCCCAGCACCGAGCTGCCTGGGATGCCGGAGGCGACGCGGGTGGTCGACATCACCAGCGATTGCGTCATGTGGTTGCTGCTGACGAACGAGTAGTACTTCTTCCGGTTCAGCCACTGGGTGTAGATGATCACCTGCGCGGTGACGAAGACGAGCGGCCCGACGAGCCACAGCCAGGGCCCCAGCCCGGGGGTGTTCAGCAGCCCCGCCAACCAGCCACCGAAAACGCCCAGCAACACGCTGGAACCGAGCGAGACTCCCAGGTTTATGCGGGTCGCGAGCGTGAGCAGCGCGCGGGCCTCGTCGTCGGATTTCGCGGGCACGATGGCGAACTCGTAGCGCAACGCCGCGACGGTGACGAGGAAACCGACGATGGCGGAGAACATGCCGAACACGCCCATGTCGTGCGACGTAAACAGGCGAGTGACGATCGGGTAGATCAGCAGGCCGACGGCCTGGGCGAAAGCGGTGCCCGTCATGAGGGTCAGCACGTGCTTCACGAACTCGTGCCGATCCAGCCAGCGCCCGACGCGGGACTGGCGGAAACGTTCCCGCTTGGTGGGCGGCTGACCTGCTGAATCCATGCGGTTCAGTGTAATCGCGCCGGCTCGCCTGGCTTCCGCCCAACTGCCGCGCTGCCCATTTCTGGGCTTGGGATGAGAAGATGATCCGACGATGACCTCCGTTGCCCGTTTCCCGCTGCCCCGCCTCGCCGAGGCGTGGCTGCTGCTGCTCGCCCCTGCGGCGGCGGCTGGCCCGCTCGCGGGCGTTGGTTCGGTGTTCGCCTACCGGCTGCTGCTGGTGGCGGGCATCGTCGCCTGTGTGGTGGTGCTGCTGCGGCGCCGTGCCCGGCACCCGCTCGCGTTGGCGGCGGGCGGGCTCTCGGCGCTCACGCTGCTGTCGAGCGGGATCACGTGGCTGTGGCCGGGCTGGCCCGCCGACGGCCTCATCGAGCTGCTTTCGCTCGTGGCTGCGCTCGTCTGCGCTGCCGCCGCACTCACCCTGGTGCCCGCCGCCCGGCGGCTGCTCGTCGTCGCGCGCGGCGTGGTGCTGACCCTCCTCGCGGAGGCGGGGGTCGTCGCGTGGGAGTACTTCTCCGGCCTGCATCTGCCCACGTTCGCCCTCGTCTGGGACGACGACCGTTTCATGGGCGTGTGGTTCATGATGGCGGGCACTTTCGCGAATCCCAACGAACTCGCGCACCTGTGTGTCGTCGCCGGCCCGGTGGCGGCGTGGGCTGCGCTGGCGGACAAATCGAAGCCGTGGCGGTTTGCGGCGCTGGCGGCCACGGCCGCGGTGCCCCCGATGGTGTGGCTGAGCCAGTCGCGCACCGGCCTGCTGGTGCTGGCGATCGAGCTGCTGGTGGCCGCGCTGCTGTGGCGCTGGGGGCGGATCCTGGTGGCGGTGGCGGCGGCGGGTGCGCTGGCGACGGCGTTGGCCGCTCCCGGGTTGGTGGCCGCCACCGGGCTGTTCGCCGACAAGGATCCCCTCGGCAGCGACAACCCGCGCGCCAACCTGGCCCTGAACGGCCTGCACATGTTGCGCGAGACGTGGGGTCTGGGCGTCGGCCCGGGCGGCTACGCGCGGTGGAGCGCGACCGCGGATCTGCCGCACGAGACGTTCCAGCTCGTGAACCCGCACAACGCGGTCGTCGAGGTGCTCGTGGCCTACGGCGTACTGCCCGGCCTCGCGTTCGCGACGCTGCTGGGTGCCGTGTTCTTGTGGGCTGTGCGCTCCGCAACGCTGCACTGGGCGAGCGCGCAGGGCCGGTGGCTGGGCGCGGGGGCGGCCGCCGTCGTGGCGCTGTGGCCGCTGATCGGCCTGGCCAATAGCCATTGGATGCCGCTGTCGTGGAGCATGTTCGAGGTGACGCTGTTGTTCGTTGTTGCCGACGAAGTGCGTCGCCGCGCACGACGCGCGACTACGCTTACTGCATGAGCAAACGCGGTCGCCTGCTGTATAGCGTCACTGTGCCCACGAGCACCAGCCTGCTCAGAGGGCAGCTGGAATGGATGAGGGATCGGGGCTGGGACGTCCACCTGGTCTCGTCCGACGGCCCGGAGCTGGCCGAGGTGCGTGCGGCGGGCGTCACGGTGCACGTGATCGAGATGGAGCGCGAGCCGTCGCCGCTCAAGGATCTCAAGGCGCTCGCGCAGTGGGTCCGGTTGCTGCGCGGGCTCCGGCCGGAGGTGCTGAACCTCGGCACCCCGAAGGCCAGCCTGCTGGGCGGGTTGGCCGGCTGGTTGACGCGCGTGCCGCGTCGCGTGAACGTGGTGTGGGGGCTGCGCTTCGAGGGTTTCCAGGGCCTGAAGCGGCGCATCTTCTGGGCGATCGAGCGGCTGACGATGGCCACCGCCACCCACGTGCTGCCGATCAGCGACAGCATGCTTCGGGTGTTGCGCCGCGAGCGGCTCGTCGGCGGCAGGCGCCTCCAGCCGCTGATCGGCTCGGGCAGCAGCAACGGTGTCGACGCGGAAGCGATCGCCGCGGGCGCCGACGGCAGACGGGCTCCGATGCGCGCCCAGCTCGGCATTCCCGCGGAGGCCTTCGTCGTCGGCTACGTGGGCAGGCTCGTGCACGACAAGGGCATTCACACGCTAATCGACGCGCTGCGCTCCCTCAGCGGGCGCGACATCTTCTGCCTGGTGCTCGGCAACGAGGAGCAGGGCGGGCTGGCCGCGCAGCTGGAGTCGGCGAGCAACGTGGTCTGGGCGGGCTACGTCGACCAGCCCTGGGGGCATCTGGCCGCAATGGATGTGCTGGTGCTGCCCACCCGTCGCGAGGGCTTCCCCAATGTGGTGCTGGAGGCGGCAAGCGCAGGCATCCCCACCATCACCACCCGGGCCACGGGAGCCGTCGACTCCGTGATTGACGGGGTGACCGGCCGGCTGATCGACGTCGACGATGCCCGAGGGCTCGCGTCGGCGATCGAGGAGCTGATGGCCGACCCCCAGCGGCGGGCCAGCATGGGCGAGGCGGCCAGGGAGCGGGCGCGGAAGGAGTTCGCGCCGGAGATCATCTGGCGGGGCCTGGACCAGCTCTACCTGAGCTGACCTGGCGGCCAGCGGATTAGCTGGTCAGGACCGCTCCGGTAAGCTGCTCGATATGGAGAACCGCCCCAGAAACTGGAGTGCCCGGATCAGAAGCAGTTGGGCGCTGGCTGCGTTGGCCGGAGCATTCACTGTAGCGATTCACGTCCTAGCAATGATTGTTTCCGGGGTGTACCCGTTTGGCACGTTGGCACGCGGGCAGGGCGACTACGTCACCCAGTACTTGGCTTTTCATGCCCAGTTCGGTCGGATTCTACGCGGCGACGATCTGTCGGATTTCCTGTTCTCCTGGACCTCGGGGGCTGGTGTACCAGTTTTTGGGGACATCACCAACTATGTCGGTGGTCCGTTTCCGTTCCTGATCGCTCTCTTTCCGCCGCACCTGGCGGAGTTGGGCCTGACGACGATGGTGCTGACCCAATGCGCAACTGCGGGAGCGCTCATGGCTGTCCTGCTGCGCAAGCTCCAGCCGGGCAGTTTCTGGGCAGCCGCCGCTTTCGGTGCTCTTTATGGATCGAGCGCTTGGGTGTTTGAGATGGCCATTTACACGCCGATGTGGTTGGGGGGCCTTATAGCTTTCCCGCTGGTGTGTTTGGTGGGGATGTATTCGGTGGAGCGCCGCCATGCGTTGCTTTCGGTGCTGGGCGTTGCCCTGGTGCTGTGGTCCAACTACTACACGTCCTACATGGCCATCCTGGGCGGGGTACTGTTCTTCGTGACTTGGCTGCTGGCGACGGCCACGCCCGTCCGTGTGGCTCTGCGAGGCACTGCCGTGTTTGCTCTGCGCGGAGTGCTGGGGGCCCTGCTCGCGGCTCCCGTGCTGGTGCCGACCGCGCTAATCCTGTTGGACTCCACCAGCGCACCGTCGCCGCACCTCCGGCCCTACCCGCTTGAGCTGCTGGCAACCCGCCTGTTGCCCGGCACGTCCGGCGTGGCTTACTCACCGGCCCTGTTCGCCGGAAGCCTGGTGCTGCTGTTGGCGGGGGCCGCGCTGTTTGGCGCGGGTTCGGTGCGCCGCCGGGTCGTGTGGTGGTCTTCCACGGCGCTGCTGCTGGTGTTCAGCGCGCTCTCGACTTCTCTCGTGCTGGTCTGGAGCGCGTTCGTCAGCCCGCATGGGAACGCCTACCGATACGCATTCGTGTTGGTGGGCTGGCTCATCGCGGTCGCCTGGCAGTCCCTGTGGGAGGAAGGCAGGCTCCGATCCCCCAGCTGGGCGCAGCTCGCCGTGGCAGCCGTCGTGCTGTCCACGTTGCTGGCAGCCATGCCGCGCGACTTCGAACCGCACCTCGGCGCCTACTACAAACCTCTGGAGCGGATTTATCTGGATCCGTCTCTGCTGATCTACCCCTTGTTGGCGTTGGGCGCGCTGTTCCTTTTCCGAGCCAGCGGTCGATGGTCACGATCCGCCGCAGTTGTGCTGCTGGCGATAATCACGTTGACGGAGACGGCGCTGAATGCTAACTGGATCAACGAGGCCAACCGAGATTTCCTGGCCTCCAGCGAGCGTTTTGTCATCACTGCCCGTGAGTCGCTGCCCGCCGCCCAGGAAGTGCAGGCGGCAAGCGAGTGGCCGCGCTTCCGAGCTGGGGCTCCATCGCCGACCAGAGAGCCGTTTTACCTGGATCTGAACCTGTCCGCTCGGGACAGGTTTGCCGGGGTTTCCTACTCGTCGAGCATGATGCCGCGCGCAACGAGCGCCGCGTTCATCGATCTCGGCATGCACTACGCGTCCGCTGGGCGGATGGTGGCTGACCGGTCGGGTTCCGTGGGCGACGCGATTTTCTCGATCCGCGCACGCCACGACTTCGAAACCGCGACGACACTGGTCTCGCCAGCCCTGCCGCTGGTGCGAACCTACGACAGGCCCGCCCAGCAAGCCGACTCCCCTTTCGCCGCCCGCGAGAATCTGCTCCCGGAGCCGATCTATCATCAGGCGCAGCTGACTGCCGTGAACACCCAGGGCAGGCCCGTTTCCTTCCCGAACAGGTGGGAGGACGTTCCACCGAAAGCCACCCAGTTGACGGAGTTCAGGCTGACCGCAACCTGCCCGACGGGCGACGTGCTGTCCATCGACTCCCGGCGCCTCGAAGACGCTGAGCTGACGGTGGCTGGCGACGACCGTGTGCTGGCCAGCAACTATCACAGCTCCACAGGCATTCAGGAGTTTCCGGCGCGCGGCCCGGTGGAAATCACACTCAGCACGTTCAGGCAGGTTCCGCCACCAGCCGATGCTTTCAAGTGCCACGACAGCACAGCATTCGAGAAGAGCCTGGTCGGCGTGCCCGCACCGGAGGAGATCATCGTACGTGGGCGAACGCTGTTCGCCAGGTTCTCCGACGCGCAGCGCGGCACGATCACCGTGGCCACTGCGGCAAATCCGGGCTGGCATTGCGCCCTGGATGGCGCACCCGTCGGAGTTCAAGACCGTCAGGGTTTCCTGGCGGTGCCGGCCGACGGTCAACGTGAACTCAGCTGCGCATACACGCAGCCCGGCCTGAGCACGGGATTGCTGATCGGGTTGCTTGGCCTGCTGGGTCTGGCCGCTTACCTGGTTCTGGCTCGGTTCCCGCTCCGCCGCGGCGTCACGAAGGCCGACGGCTGAGCTGAGAGCGCCGTCGGCGCAGGCCGAGCAGGCCGAGCGCCATGCTCGCGACGTCCTTGGGGGTGATTCGGGTTTTGCTGCTGCCGTGTCCGGCATCCAGGGTGACCGGCACCTCCAGGGTGGGGAAGCGCTGCACCTGGGCGAGATAAACAATCTCAGTGCTCGACAGGTATCCGCTTTCGCTGAGCTTGTCCACGTTGGCTTTGGCCCAGTCCGCGGGGATGAACAGCGTGCCCTGGCAATCCGCCACCGTCATGCCGAGCAGCAGCCTGCGCAGGGTCCGGTAGCCGAAGGACATCACGTTGCGCGCGAAGGAACGGGGCACGACGGAGTCCGGGTGCGCCTTCGAGCCCACAACGAGCGCGTTGGGCTTCCCCACCCGTTCCCAGGATTCGATGTCGGTCAGCCCGAAGGGCAGATCGTCAGCGGTCAGCAGCACCACGTCGCCCGAAGCCTCCCGGATGCCCTGCTGGTAGGCGTTGCCGAGTCCCTTATCCGATTGGGTAGCCAGCACGGGAAAGCCGAAGCCCCCGAGGGTCAGCTCCTGCGCAACCTGCCAGGTGTCGTCGCTGCTGCCGTTTTCCACGATGATGGCCTCCAGCTCAAGATCACCGGAGTAACCACCAAGCTGCTCCACCGCGTGCGCCAACCGCCGCCCGCTGTTGTGGGCGGGAAGTATGACCGACAGCCGTTTCATGGGCGACTCTCCTCCATCCCAGCAGCGTCCAGGCTGGGCTGCTCAGCAGTGCCCGACGCATTCGTCTCCTGTTTGTTCTTGTAAACCCAGTGCTTGTAGGCGAAGTAGTTCCAGGTGGTGGTCAGCACGGTGGCAATCAACTGAGCGGTGCCCAAGCCCAGCGACAGATACCCGTTGCAGACGGTGACCACAGCGGTGACCACCACCGAGTTGAAGGCAACAAGGATCGAATAACGAATCACGGATCCCGTGATGCTCGACGTGGAGCGAAAAGCCATGATCCGTTGAATGCCGTAGCTGAAACCGAACGTGCCCCAGAAGGCGAGAGCTGCGGACAGGCTGAGGTCCCAGCCAAACCCCTCCCGGAAGAGATTCAGGAGCGCCACGTTGAACACGAAGGCCAAGCCTCCGGCGAACAGATACCTGATCGCGCTGTTGTTCAGCAGTTGCTGGATGCTCACTCGTCCTCTTCCTGCAGTGGGGTCGCTCGCAGCTAGTCTACGATCACACCGCGCAAGTGCCTACCCGGTGACGCTCCCGCCTGCGAGTTCTTGGTAGTGCTTCTCGTAGTTGCGCGCACACGCGTCAACGGTGAACTTGGCCGCCTCGCTCCGCGCATCCTTGGCGAGCCGGTTGGCGAGCTCCGGGTCGTTGAACAGCCGCCGCAGGCTGGCGGCCGGCTCGGCGGCGTCGGCCGGGTCGTAGAGGATGCCGGACACGTCGTCGGTGACCACCTCGCTGATGCCCGGGATGTCGGGCGCGACGGCGGGCAGCCCCACGGCCATCCCCTCGCCGGCGGCCAACCCGAAACCTTCCACGCGTGAGGTGGACAGGAAGACGTCGTGTTGGCGCAGCAATTCGGGCACGTCACCGCGCCTGCCGAGCAGCCGCACCCGGTCCTCAACACCCAACTGGGCGATCAGCGCCTCGATCTCCGCCCGGTCGGGCCCCTCGCCGACGACGGTGAGCGACGCCTGCGGGAGCTCCGCTATGGCGCGCACCGCCCGCGAGATGTCCTTGCGGCGGTTCTCCAGACTGGCAACGATGATCGCCCTCTGCTGGCCGGGGCGTTCCGCGGCTGGGCCCTCGACGAGTCCGTCGCTGATGCCGTTCAACACGATCGGGTAGTCGTCGGGCGACGTGCCCAGGGCTGCGGCCAGGTTGGCCGCGGTGCCCCGGCTGATCGCCACCACTCGGTCGAGGCCGCGGTAGATCAGCCGGTCCACGGCCCGAAACAGCGGCTTTTCCATCCGCCGGTTCCAGGTGTTGTGCTCGGTGAAGAGCACCGGCGTCCTCGTCGGGGCCACCACCGCCCAGTAGAAGGCGGGAAACAGGTGGGCGTGCACCACGTCGGCGCCTTTCGCCACCTGCGCAACCCTGAGCGGCAGCCTAGGGTCGTACCGGTGGGCGCCCAACACCGTGACATCCAGCCCGAGGCGCTCCGCCTTCTGGCTGGGCACCCCGTCAACATCGCTCAGCACCGCGATACGTACATGATGGCCGTGACGCCGCATCGCGTCCGCCAGGTCAACGACGAGCATTTCTGCCCCACCGGTGCCAAGGCCGTTGATCAGGTGAAGAATACGCATTTTCGTTCCCTTCTTGGCCCACTCTTCGGGGAAGCCGACGGTATGGTTGGCGCCATGACGCGTCGCCGAGTGGTGCTCCTGACCAGCCTATATCCCTGGGGACCGGGAGAAGAGTTCATTGCTCCCGAGTTGCACCACTGGGTCCGCGACGACGTCGAGCTCACCATCCTGCCCTGGCAGTCGACGGAGCTGCGCCGCCCGGTGCCGGAGGGCATCGTCGTCGACGACCGACTCGATCGCCTGCGCCGCAGCGGATGGCGGCTAGCTCTGGCGGGGCAGCTGTTCTCGGGCAGGTTCTGGGCTGAGGCCGCGCGCAGCGTGCGGGCGGGGAAAGCTGCTCCGCGGACGCTGTGGCGCGCGTTGGTGCCGAGCGCGGCCGCCGGCCTCACGGAGAGGGCTCTGGCCGATCTCGCGGCTTCGCGAGGGCCGTTCGATGTCGCCTACTCGTACTGGTTCGACCACCAGACTCTGGGTGCGCTGGCCGCCGCCCGCCGCGGGCATGTTCGGCGGGTGGTGAGCCGGGCACACGGCTACGACCTTTACGAGGAGAGGTCCCCCGACGGGCGCCTGCCCTTCCGACGGGAGATGGCCAGGCGGGTGTCCCTTCTCGCGCCGATCAGTTCAACTGGCCTGCAGTATGTCCGCCACCGCTACGCCGCACCGGAGAGCACCTCGGCCTGTCATCGGCTGGGCGTCACGATTCCCGACGGGTGCTCCCCCTGTCCGGCGGATCTCGCCACCGTCCGCCTGCTCTCCATTTCGAGCACCCACCCGGTGAAGCGCCTGCCTGCGCTCGTCGAGACGGTTGCGGAGATTGCCCGCCTGTTGCCCGGTTCAACGATCAGTTGGACGCACGCCGGCTCCGGGGATGCGCTGCCGGAGTTGGCCGGCCTCGCCTCGGAGCTGCTGCCGCCCAATGCGAAGGTCGATTGGCTGGGGCAGTTGAGCCGGGAGGAGCTGAACGAAACAATCCTGGGTTCCGCCTGGAATCTAGCCTTGAACACTTCCAGCTCGGAGGGCGTACCGATCTCCTTGATGGAGGCCATGGCGGGCGGTATCCCGGTGGCCGCCACCGCCGTCGGTGGCACCCCCGAGCTTATCTCTCCTCCGGGTGGCTTGCTCCTACCTCCCGACGATCCCCCGGCGCGCTGGGCGGCGGAGATCGTCGAGGCTTTGCCCAGGACTTGTGACCCTTCCTGGCGGGCTGGTTTCAGGGAAGAGATCCTCTCGAACTGGGACGAGGCGCGTAATCATCAGCGGTTCATTCGGGCGGTGCTGGCGACGTGCGAGACCTGATCGCGCCCAGCTCGTCGGCAACCTGCTGTGCCCTGACCACCCAGCTGTGTTCCTGCCTGAGCTCGACGGCGCGGGCTCGTTTCTCCTCCGCCAAGGACCGGTCAGCGGCCAGGCGGGTGAACAGGTCGCGCATCTCGTCCACTTCGTAGGGCACCTGCCAGCCGACTCCGAGTTCCTCGACGATCTCGCCCGCGAGGGTGTCGGAGGAGGCGACGATGGGTAGGCCCGCCCCCAATGCCTCGTAGACCTTTACCGGGACCCCAAATTTCCTGTACGGGTTCGGGCAGCTGCAGACGGTCGCGATGTGGGAACGCATCATCGTCTGGCGCAGCTCTTCCCCCGACTGGTGCACCACCTTAGTGTTAGCACCCATCAGCGGCTCGTAGTTGCCGCGTTCCGCCTCCCATTCGTAGTCCCGGGTGCAGATGGTGAGCCGCAGGTTCTCGATGTCGGCGAGGGCTTCCACGAACCGACGATTGTCGTAGGTCGCGCTCAGCCCTCCGGCGTACAGCACTTCGAGATGCCCGTCGGTATCGGGCTTCGCTATGCCACCCACATCGGCCCCGGGGGGCAGTGCCTGGACCGAGATCCTGCGGGAGATCGGCACGTGCTCCAGCATGGGCAGGCTGGGCAGGTAAAGAATGTCCACAGCGAAGGGGTACCAGAACAGGTCGAAATGGTAGCTAGCTTTTGCCAGAAAACGCTTGACAGGATTCTGCCCGGCCATGAATTCCGGGAATCGCCAGAACACGTCGCGGTAGAACAGCCCAACCGGTATACCTTTTCTTCGGCAGAAGGCAAAAAAACGCAGGTCGAGCAGGGGCCTGCGGGGGATGCGGTCATCGTCGGTGAGTGCCGTGGGCAAGGTGGCGGACTCGGAGTAGACGAAGTCGAAACGGACCCCTTCCTTCACCGCAGAACGAATCCGACGGATTTGCTTGGCTCGCTGTGCCGATGAGCCCGCCACCACCCACACCTCACCCAACTGGCGCAAGGCCTGAAGCATCTTCATCGGCCGGATACTGCTGCCCGAAGCTCCATCTTCAACCACTGGCAGTGGGTGATGAAATATGGCTCGCACTTCCTGGCGCTCCCTTCCGCGGGCTGGGTGGTACAGTCTAGCCGCCTCGTCGGTCGGCTAATCCAATGTACGATGACGACGTGTCCAATGAAGCAAATGAGATCATCGACCTCCGATCCTACTGCCTGAGGTTGCTGCGACAGTGGCTCCGCGCGCTTCCGGCCTTCCTGGTGGTACTGGCTATCGCCGTACCGATCATCCTGACCCGCGACGAGTCGTGGCAGGCGAAGGCCATAGTCGGCGCAGTTGCGCCGCGGCCCTCCACGGAGGCTGAGGCGATCTATCTGTCTTCGGTGTTGGAAAGCACCGTGCTGGCGGAT
Source organism: Tessaracoccus sp. OH4464_COT-324 (assembly GCF_003932855.1). Classification (GTDB taxonomy): domain Bacteria; phylum Actinomycetota; class Actinomycetes; order Propionibacteriales; family Propionibacteriaceae; genus Arachnia. Next base: position 30,130 of record NZ_RQYZ01000013.1, read on the forward strand.
GTTCAGGTGGCGCAGGTTAACCCTCAGATTGCGCATGCGGTGGTAGGTCAGCACCCGGAGTTGGACGCGATGCAACTTGGAAACTTGGTTGAGGTACGGCAGGCCGGCGGCCTGGCGATCCTGTTCACTGCCCACGGCAACAGCGCCCAGACAGCTACCCTGCTGGCGAACGACTTCGCCGAGGCGTTTCGTACTCATGTGGCCGCGCGCGACGCGGCAGAGTCGGGAGTCACTAAATACCAGTTGACGGCTCCTGCGGACGTCGACAAAGCGGAGAAGACCTCCAGCCGAATCACCATGGCATTCTTGGGCCTGGTGGCCGCGTTTGCCGCCTGGCTCATCGCCGCCGCCGCGCTGGACGTCCGGGCGCAGCGGAAGCGGAACGCAGCCTGAGGGAAGGGGCTTGGGCCGGGGACTGTCTCGTTGTCCCTATCGAGGCATCGTCGGTTCCCGATCCCCATCTCTGGCTTCTGCTGCTGGCCGACGTGGGGAAACTGAGCAGGCCGCTACCAGCATGATCAGCTGAGGGTAGAGGTAGTGCAGGAAGACGCTGGGGGCCAAACCGAATACCGGCATCGCGACGGTGAAGGCCGCAGACGCCATGGCGTACCAGTTCTTCTCGATTCGGTTGGTGAGGGAAAACCACACCACCAGCGCCCACAGGATCAGCAGCCCAGTGAGCGCCGGAAACCCGCCCCAGAGCAAAGCTTCGACGAGCATGTTGTGCGGGTTGACTAGCTGATTTTCTAGTCTGTTCTCCGCAAGCTTCTGCAGGACTTCCGGCGAGCCAAACCCCGTCAACGCCTTGGCGGGGTCTTCGCTGAGCAGGCTCCAAATCCGGCTGATAATGCGGAATCGCGCGGCCGTGTCACCGTCTTGGATGTAGCTACTCTGGGCCAGCACAGTCGCGCCTAGCAGGCTGAGGCTCGCTCCGGTGACAATGAGCCACGGCGGGAATGCTCGGCTGTCGCGCGCCCTCGCCGCGATAAACAGCAGCACAGCGGCCCCCACCACGAGGCCCAGAAGCGCCCCTCTGGATCCCATGGCGAGAATCCAAACGGCTATGGTCAAGACGCTCAGACCTCGCAGGAGCTGCGTCGGAACGGCCTTCGGGGCCAGCAGCATCCGGGCGAGCAGGAAAAGAGCGAATACCGCGATCGCCACGGAGAAGTCGTTGTAGTTCGCGTAAACAGCGGTGGTGATCCATCGGTAATTTGCCACCCACCACCACACGGTCGTGTCGGGGTACCGAATGAACACCAGTTTGAACCCGGTCAGCACCTCTGCCACGCCGATGATGGTCAGGAGCAGGAAGGAGATGTATATCCACCTTGCTAGGCTCGCAACAACTGGACGATTCTGCCCCATGGTCAGCACCAGAGCAGTCACCAAGAGCGAGACAAACAGCAGGAAATAGTTGCGATCCAGCAGCACATCAAACTTGGCCAGGGCGAAAAGTGCGGCTACCGACGAGACCGCGAGCCAGGCCACCGCCACTCCCCCCACCCAGGGTCGGGGCAGGTAGTGGCGCTGGATTCCGTTCCAGAGCAGGGCAAGGATAGGCAGGCCAAGCGCCAGGAACGTGTTCCCTGGGAACTGCAGAATGACGGCCAGGCTCATGAAGGCCAAGAAGAACTCTCCGCCCACCAGACGCGTGCTCCGAACGGGAATGGTTCTCTCCCTCACTGCCGCTCCTATTCTGTGCTTGTCCATCACAGCCTATCCCCCGTCCGCTTGGCCTGTCGTAGCCAAGCTTCACGCATGTGAGTACGACGCCGGTGGCAGAAAGAGTATCCTGCCAACCATGAGTGATCGCATCTATCTGTCCTCCCCCGACATGACCGAAGCCGAACGCGCGGCGGTCACTCGCGCTTTCGACAGCGGCTGGATAGCGCCGCTCGGGCCGGAGGTGGATGCATTCGAGGCGGAGCTGGCCGAGTACTGCGGGCGCAAGCACGCCGTCGTTCTCTCCTCCGGCACCGCTGCGCTGCACCTCGCGGGGCTGGCGCTGGGCTTCGGCCCCGGCGACACGATCGTCACGGCCTCGATGACGTTCGCGGCCACCACCAATGCCATCACCTACACTGGCGCGACGCCGGTGCTCGTCGACAGCGACCCCGAGGGGTCGATGGACGTGGAGTTGACCCGGGTCGCCATCGAGGACCAGCTCGCCAAGGGCGCGCGGATGAAGGGCATCGTCCCGGTGGATCTGCTGGGCCACATCGTCGACCACGAGGGGTTCCGCGCGCTCGCCGACGAGTTTGGTCTCGTCGTGCTGAGCGACGCTGCGGAGTCGCTGGGCGCGGTGCGGCTCGGCAGGCCGGCGGCCGCTTTCGGCGACATCGCCATCGTTTCCTTCAACGGGAACAAGGTGATGACCACCTCCGGCGGCGGCGCCCTGCTCACCGACGACGAGGAGGTGGCCAAGCACGTGCGCTACCTGGCGACGCAGGCTCGACAACCCGTGCTGCACTACGAGCACACCGACATCGGCTACAACTACCGGCTCTCCAACCTGCTTGCCGCGCTGGGCCGGGTTCAGCTTTCGCGGCTGCCGGAGATGCTGGAACGCCGCCGGGCGCACCGGCAGCGCTACCGGGCGATCTTCGACGGTGTGCCCGGGGTGCGTTTCTTCGGCCAGCCCGACGGGGCCGAGCAGCCGGTTGGCTCCGGCCACGACCACGACAACTTCTGGCTGACCTCGATCATCATCGACCCCCAGCAGGCGGGGTTCAGCCGCGACGACCTGATCGGCGCGCTGGCCGAAGACAACATCGAGTCTCGGCCGGTGTGGAAGCCGATGCACGCGCAACCAGTTTTCGCCCACCTGGATGCCTACGTGAACGGCAATTCAGACCGGCTGTTCGGGCAAGGAATCTCGCTGCCCTCGGGCTCGGTACTCAGCGATGCCCAGCTTGATCGGGTTGAGGCGACCATCCGAAAGGTGTTGGATCGACGATGAGGCCTTACGAGTTCGTGAAACGCGCGCTGGACATCGTCGTCGCCGGCACGATCCTGCTAGCCACGCTGCCGGTCCAGCTGGTGGTGGCCCTGCTGGTGCGCATCAATCTCGGCCACCCGGTGCTGTTCAAGCAGACGCGGCCCGGCCTGGGCGGCGAGCCCTTCACCATGATCAAGTTTCGCACCATGCGTGACCCGGCTCCGGGCATGGAGTCCGACGAGGACCGTCTCACCCGCTTCGGTGCGCTCCTGCGCTCGACCAGCCTCGACGAGTTGCCGGAGTTGTGGAACGTCCTGAAGGGCGACATGTCGCTGGTGGGCCCCCGCCCGCTGTTGATGGAGTACCTGCCGCTCTACACGCCCAGGCAGATGCGCCGCCACGAGGTGCGACCGGGTGTGACCGGCTTGGCCCAGGTCAAGGGTCGGAACAACATGCCCTGGGCGGAGCGCCTGGCGTGGGATGTGCGTTACGTCGAGCAGTGCAGTTTCGCGCTTGATGCGCGAATCATGCTGGACACCGTGAGGGTGGTGCTGAAGCGTGAGGGAATCACCGAGGAGGGGCACGCGACTGTCACCGAGTTCAGCGGCGCGGACGACGTCGAGGTTTAGGCCCGTTCCGAAGGTCATGCCGGGGCTGCGGCGCACCAGGTCGGATGGCCCGCACCCCGGCGTCCTGGCCCCTACGTCCAGCGCAGGAGGCAGATGTTGAGGGCTCTTCCCGTCGGAGCTTCCCCGTCCCGACAGCATTTTCGTAACAGGCCTTAGCCTCCGTTGCACGTGGAACCCGTGGCTGCTTCGCCGGCCTGGTGACCCCGCCTCGCTCCTATACTGGCTGTGCTCCAGCTAGTCAAAGGAGGAAAAGCATGAGCAACATCGAGGTACATTACCGTGCCTTGCAGGCGATTGGCGCCGAGGTTTCTACCGCCGCCGATACATTAATTGGAACGATTGGTGATTTCCAGGAGCTAGGTTCTGGCTGCGACCCGAATATCCCCGTCGATGTGGCGCTGGAAGCGGTTGCCACGTCGATTGCCGACAACATCGCGGAGATTGGCAAGGGCTGCGCGGACATCGGCCAGAAGCTGCGGCTGTCGGGCGAGGAGTACGAGCAGGTCGAAACCCACAACGCCCAGCTGAGCGAGAAGTTCGAGCGGAGGCTGGGATGCTGACTCGCTCACAACTACATAGCTACAACCCAAACAAACTCCGCAGAGCAGCAGCGGTCACGAGCGAGAAACAGATCCGGCTGAACTCGGAGGCCCACTTCCACGAGAAGCAGGCCGGGAAGGTCAGGTCCTCGTGGCCCGGCACGACAGGCGAGAGCGCGGCAGCCAAGCTACTCGACCAGGTCAAGGAGCTGCGGGAACAGGCAGACGTTCTCGCCAGGATGGCGAGACTGATGTCAGAGTGCGCCGACAAGGTTGAGCAGGCGAAGGCGGAATTGACCCAGCTCGATTTGGTGGTGCGCGGCCGACGACTGCAAGTGGATGACTACGGAGTGGTGGCGCTGATTCCCCTGAGCTATCTGGAGGAACCGCGGGTCGTCGCCGAGTTGCGCAGCCACGCCGCCCGCCTCACGCACCAGTACTACGACCTGCTCACACGCACCGACGCCATGCTCAAGCATACGGCGGCGCTGCTCTACGAGAACGCGAAGCTGCCGTCGCCCTACGACATCCTGCCCGACACTGGCCCGGTGAGGCTGACCGACGCGGACATCCGTCTCCAGGCGGAAACCTCGATGCAGGGGGAGCACAGTGACTGCTTCTTTCTCTCCGGGCTCGCGGGCGTCGCGCATGCCGACCCGGAGTTCATCCGCAAAAGCCTCAGGTGGGATCCCGAGAGCCAGACCTACAAGGTGACCGTGTACATGAGCACGCCCCTTGGCGCGGTGCCTCGCGAGGTCAGCGTCGACCCATACGAGCTGGAAAGAAACATCGATAAGTTGGACGATGAAGGAGAGCGACCCGTCTTGGGCCCTGACCGCCGCATCAACTTCCTCAGCATCTACGAGGCTGCTTACCGCAAGACCCTCGACGGCACAATCCTCACCAATACCGGAGGCCTGCCCTCCTGGGGGATGTCCACCTTCACCGGCAAGGATCCGGACAGCACCCTGTTGACCCCGCACAGCTTCGCCGAGATCAGGCGCACCATGGAGGGGAAACCACCTGGTGCGGTCTCCGCGGGCACCAACCCGGGCATCTGGCCGTACCCGGATCCCGCCGAACAACCCTACGAGAAACGGATCGTGCCGAGGCACGCCTACTGGGTCAAGGGCTTTGACGATAAGGGCAGGATCATCCTCGTCAACCCCTGGGGCCCCGGCGGGGGCGTGTGGGGAAATGACGGCTTGGACTACCCGGGCGAGGTGCACCTCACCGAGGAGGAGTTCCGCGAGGTGTTCACCCAGACCGCAAGGATGGTGCCATGAGGTACGAAACCCTTCGCGAGCTGGCCAAGCTGCTCAGAGAATCGCTCAGCGCCGCCTACCCCGATCTCGCATGGGGCCCCGAACGGCCGGACCACCCGGCCACCCAGGGTGGCTCCCGGGTGCTGCGCATCTGCGCAGCGCGCGCCGACGGGCCGCTGCTGCACGCCGCGGACATCCCAACCTGCACCGAGGCCTTGAACCGGGTGCTGGTCGGCTACAGCTTCCCTGAGGAGAAGGTGTCCGGCAGCTCCTGGGGCGAACTGGTGCTGACCGCGAGTCGGCGAAACGACCACTTCACGGTGCAGTGGCGGGGCAGGGAAGGAATGGAACTGTGGATCGACGTGCCACAAAACTGAGCGCGCTCCTGGCGGGCGTGGTGCTGCTGGCCGGCTGTTCCGGTGCCGTCACCGTTCCGCTCACGCCGCAGCAGATGAACGAGCGCTACGCGCCGATGGTGCAAAGCATCAAGGATGAGTTGACGAGCCGCTCGTCGATGTACACGTGGGGAGAGGTCCCGCAGGCACAGGCCTACAGGTCGGAAGGCAACTGCCGGGTGTCCATCTACTTCCTTGCTGAGAAGAACGATCAGTGGACCAGAGAGCACTGGATCCGTTGGGATGACGAGCTCCTGCAGCGGGTCAACGACATCGTCACGGCCTACGGCTTCGAGGCGCGGGACAGCATCGGCCATGTACCATCCCAGCTGGCGGCCTATCTCAACACGAACGCGGAGGGCGCGGAACTAATGGTGAGGCTGCAAACCTCGATCACCATCCGCGTCAACAGCCCGTCGTACTCCTGCGGCTAGGAAAGGGCTTTCCACGGAGGACGCGCCCCGGCACGACCTCCGTGGACAGGCTCTGAGCGTTGCGCACGCCGAAGGGCACATGCACCGCAGGCGTGCGCAACGCGTCGGCAGGCAGGTGGCTCAGCTGGTCGTCGAAGAACAGGTGCGGGCGGAGCAGGTTCAGCACCGGCGGCTTCGGCAGCCCGCCCAGGAAGAACGCGTCATCGACGCGCAGCCCCCAAGCGCGCAGACTGGCGAGCGCCCGCTCGTGCGCCGGGGCGCTGCGCGCGGTGACGATGGACACCCTAAGCCGACGCCGGTAGCCCGCGTCCTGCTCGGTCAGCTCGTCCTCCGCCCGCTGGATCTCGTTCAACCCAGCCAGGAAGGCCGCGAGCGGACCCCGCTCGTGCGCCACCTGGGCCAGCTCCCGCTCGTGGTTCTGGAACCCGACCAGCCCTTCGTCGGCGAATACCTGCTCCGCTGAGTCGTCGGCGAGCACCCCGTCGAAGTCGAAGGCGACGCGCAACTCGTCGCCTTCGTCGTCGAGGGTGCCGTGCAGCACCTGACCCGCCGGGCGACCCTCCTCGATGGCGCGTGCCACGTCGTCGCCGTTGGCACTCAGGAACAGCGACATGCCGAGCGCATCCATGTAGCCGTAGGGGCTGCGACCCTCGCTGAACACGGCCCGGCTGATCGGCAGGCCGTGCGCCTCGATGGAACGCATCACCCGCAGTCCCGTTTCCGGGCTGTTGCGCGACAGCACCACCACGTCCACCTCGACGCCGGGCACCTCGTTGAGCGAGAGCAGCCGCTCGGCAAACGCGAACGCGACGCCGGGGCGGAGGGTGTCGTCCAGGTGCTCGCGCTGATAGCTGAGGTAGGCGGCCTTGCCCCGCTCGCGGAAGACTCGGTCCGACTCGTCGAGCTGGAACAGCGCGCTGCTAGCCAGCCCCACCGTCAGCTTCGCCGACGCCATCTGCTCTCCCCTTCCTCGACTTGCTGGTGTGGCGGACCCGTTCGCTCATCAGCACCGCGAGCGGGCGCGTCGCCGGGATTTCGTTGAAGATGATCATGAGGATCGACGTGAGGGGAACCGCCAGGATCGCCCCGGTGATGCCCCAGATCGCCGACCAGAACGACAGCGCCACCAACACGACGAAGGCCGACTGGTTAACTTTGCGGCCCACCATCGCCGGCTCCAGGAAGTTGCCGACGATCAGCTGCAGCACCTGCAGGCATGCGTAGAGTCCGATGGTCATCGGCCAGGAGCCGAACTGCACGATGCTGAGCGCCACCGGCAGGATCAGCGCGATGATCGAGCCGATGTAGGGGATGTAGTTCAGCAGCGCGATGACCAGAGCCCAGAACGCCGCATTGTCCAGGCCGAAGGCCAGCATGATGACATACGAGGCGAGGCCCAGGAGCGCGTTGACCAGCGTCTTGGTGGCCAGGTACTGGCCCACGCGCTCGTTGATGGCTCCGATGACCTGCTTGATCCGGCGCGCCTTCTCGGGCTCGGGGAAGGCCGCATCCAGTTTCTCGACGAACTCGTCGCGCTCGCTGAGCAGGAACGCGATGTAGATGATGATGAGGAACAGCACCCCGCCGATGGAGCCGATCTGCCCGGCTGCCGAGGTGAGCCAGGCTTGGATGTTGATCCGGCCCACCACCTGCTGGCGGATGGTCTCCCAGTCGGGTACTCGTTCGAAGCCGACCATCCGGGCCACCTCGCCGATCAGCCGCTCCAGATTCACCTGGTAGTGCGGGGCCCGGGCGACCAGCTCCTGCACTGTGACGGTGATGAGAGCGGCCAGCGCCGAGAGTACCGCGATCGCGGCCAGCACCAGGACCACCCGGCGCAGCCACAGCGGCAGGTGCCGCACCACGGGCGCCCGGCCCATCAGCTCGTCGACCGCGAACAGCAGGTAGGCGAAGAGCAGGGCGATCACGATGGGGATCAGCAAGTTCTGGCCCAGGTAGAGCAGCCAGCCCAGCAGGACCGCGAGGAAGGTGCCGAGCGTGATGTTGAGCAGCGTGTTCCTGCCGGACGCTTCCTTCATCGGGGTCTCCTTTTGTCTGTTTCCGGTCAGCTCCTGGTGGCCAGCCCGTCGAACTTCTGCATGATGACGCCGTCGTAGCCGAGCATGGCCCAGTCCTCCTCGTAGGCGCCGATCTGCGGCTCGTTCGCTCGACCCTCAAGGTTGTTGAGCAGCATCGAGGGGAAGTCCACGCCGCACTCGTAGGCGTGCGGGTACACGCCGCCGAACCTGGGGTTGACCTCCAGGATCGACCAGCCCTGCTCCGTCGAGAACAGGTCGATGTCGATCACGCCCCGGAAGCCGCAGCGCTTCGCGAAGTCCGCCACCAGTTCGAAAAGCGAATCGTCTTTGAACGACACCGACTTGTCGGCCGTTCCGGCGCGCATCCGCAGCTTCTTCTTGGCAAACATGGCCGCCACTTCGCCCGAGACCAGGTCGATGAAGACGTCAACGTCCACCGGCTCGCCGGGCATGAACTCCTGAACGATCAGCCCCTCGTGCTGACGCATCTGGTCGCGCAGCTCGTCGAGGGTGTCCACCCGGGCGATTCCCGCGGAGGCGGAGCCCGTGCGCGACTTGACGAACAGCGGGAAGGCCGCCCGCCCGGCCGCGACGTCGGCCTCCACCGCGTCGAGCTCAATCCACGACCGCGGGGTGGGGAAGCCGTTGTCCTCCAGCCACTGGAACATCAACCACTTATCGAAGGCCCGCTCAACCACCTCGCTGGGGGAGATCATGACGCGCGCGCCGGTGGCTTCGATCTCCTCGACGTGGCGCGCCAGCAGGCTGAGTTCCGGGTCGAGGAGGCTGAGCACCAGGGAGACCTGTTCGTCGCGACAGATCCGGATGATGGTCTCCAGGTAGTTGGGCGCGGTGATCAGCGGCACCACGTAGTGCTTGTCGGCGGCGTACAGCGCCGGGGCCAGCTCGCTGGCGTCGGTGGCGATGACCTTCCCCCGGCCCGCGAGCGCCCGCTTGAAGTAGGTCACGGTCTGCACGCGGCTGCCCGCGGTAAGGATAAGGATGTTCATAGGTCCTCTTCGCTGTAGTGGTTGCCCGCCAGATAGTGCTCGACGCCCCAACGCTCCCGCACCAGCTGTACTCTGCCGTCGGTGCGGCGGGCGTAGACCCGGGGCAGGTACTGGATGAAGAGCGGGTTGAAGGTCATCGTGTAGGAGCCCACCTTGTGGTAGACCACCCGGTCTCCCTCTGCGAGCGCGGGGGCGTCTGTCAAGGTCATCAGCCGATCGTTGTCCAGGCAGGTGAAACCCGAGATGACCTGGGGAATGTCGGTAGGTTCGCCGTCGGTCAGCAACTCGTGCTCGTAGCCTGACTTGCGGAAGAACGTATCCAGGTTGGTTCGTGATCCGTCGGTGACCACGATTGTGTGGTCCTGCACCGGTTTGACGTCAATCACGCTCGTGTGGAACTCGACGGGTACCGCGATCAGCGCCGCCCCCGGCTCGATGATCAGCGTGGTGCGGTCCGGGTTGACGTGATCCACCAGCTCTGCGCGGATGGTGGAGATGTACTCCTCCGGGCTCGGGAACTGGTCGGAGTCCCCGCCGAAGAATCCCCCACCCAAATCGATCCAATCCAGTTCGAGTTTATGCCGCGAAATGATCCGGCAAGCAGTGCGGGCGGCCGAGACGTAGGTGTCCAACGCGCGCGTCAGGCTGGTCACGTGGAGGTGCAGCCCGGCGACGCGTACCCCGGCCTCGCTCAGCTGGGCGAGCACGTCGTCGAGGTCGCCATTGTCGACGTGGAAACCGAACCGCAGCCCCTCCGCCCCGGAGGCAGTATGCCCCGGCGCGTCGCCGTCGACGTTCCAGTTGACCCGCACGCCAACGGTGTCCACCCGTCGCCCGCTGGCGGCACGCTCCAGCACCCAGCGCAGTTCGCGGCGGGAATCCAGGTTGACCACCGCGCCCGCGTCGAGCGCCTCATCGACGAGGCGGCGCGACTTCGTCGGGCCGTTCACGACGATGCGCTCCGGATGGTGGCCCACAGCGACCGCCAGATCCCATTCCTCTTCGGAGACGATTTCGGCCGGCACGCCGTGCCTGCCCATCCAGGCCACTAGCCACGGCAGGGAGTTGGTCTTCACCGAGTAGCTGAGCACCGAGTTAGGCCAGGAGTCTGCCAGAGCCTGCTTGAAAGAGTGCACCTGTCCGAGCAGCGCGGCCTCATCCACCACGAATGCCGGTGTGGTTGTTGCTGTCATCTCAATCCTTCTCGACGTCAGCTGTCATCGTAGCTACGTACCCCAACCAGGAAAAAGCTGATGCCTCAACCAAGCAACAAACGGAACTTCGGACAACCGGCTCCAGTACGAATCTTCCCGCTGGGAGCATTAGACTGGCACTGCCCGCAGCCACGTGCGGGCACCCAGACAGGAGTATGCATGGCAGAACCTCGAATCCTCCCCTCCGCAGACCTTGACGACGGCGTGTCCATCGGCGACGGGTCCTCGATCTGGCACCTGTCCCAGGTGCGCGGCGGGGCACAGTTGGGCGAGAACGTCATCGTCGGCCGCGGCGCCTACATCGGCACCGGCGTCAGCGTCGGCAACAACTGCAAAATCCAGAACTACGCGCTCGTCTACGAGCCCGCGGTACTGGAGGACGGCGTGTTTGTCGGCCCTGCGGCGGTGCTCACCAACGACACCTTCCCCCGCGCCATCAACCCGGACGGCACCATCAAGAGCGCCGACGACTGGGAGCCCATCGGCGTGACCCTCAAGCGCGGCTGCTCCGTCGGCGCACGGGCGGTGTGCGTGGCCCCCGTCACGATCGGCGAGTGGGCCACCGTCGCGGCCGGCTCCGTGGTAACGCGCGACGTGCCCGCCTACGCGCTCGTCGCGGGCGTACCGGCGCGCCGAATCAAGTGGGTGGGCCGCTCCGGTTTCCCCCTGGAGCCCACCGGCGAGAACACCTTCGTAGATCCCAAGACCGGCGACGAGTTTGAACAGGCCGGCGAGACCCTGCAGCTTGTAAAGGAAGCGAAATGACCGAACCCTTCATTCCCCCGGCAAAGCCCATCATCGGCGACGAGGAACGTGCCGCGGTGGACCGCGTGCTGCGCTCGGGCATGATCGCCCAGGGCCCGGAGGTGGCCGCATTCGAGACCGAGTTCGCCGAGCACTTCAAGCTTGGCCGCGCCTGCGTCGCGGTGAACTCGGGCACGTCCGGGCTGCACCTTGGGCTGCTCTCCAGCGGGATCGGCGCCGGCGATGAGGTCATCGTGCCGTCGTTCACGTTCGCCGCGACGGCGAACTCCGTCGCGCTGACGGGGGCCACCCCGGTGTTTGCCGACATCGCGCTCGACGACTTCACCCTGTGCCCGAAGGCCGTGGAGGCGGCGATCACTGAGCGCACCAAGGCGATCATGCCGGTGCACCTCTACGGGCACCCGGCGAAGATGGCCGAGTTGAAGGCTCTCGCGGACAGGCACGGCCTGCTGCTGTTCGAGGACGCCGCGCAGGCGCACGGCGCCTCGCTCGACGGCACCCCCGTCGGCGCCTTCGGCGAGTTTGCGATGTTCTCGCTGTACCCCACCAAGAACATGACCTCCGGTGAGGGCGGGATGGTCTCGTGCGCCAACGAGACGATCGAACGCAACGTGCGCCTGTACCGCAACCAGGGCATGTTGCAGCAGTACCACAACGAGGTCGTGGGCCTGAATAACCGCATGACCGATATCCATGCCGCCATCGGCCGGGTGCAGCTCACGAAGGTGGACGGCTGGACGGCCCAGCGTCAGGCCAACGCGGCGTTCCTCTCGGAGAACCTCGACGGGGTGACCGTGCCGCACGTCGCCGACGGCGCGGTGCACGTCTACCACCAGTACACGATCCGCGTCGCCGAGGATCGCGACGGCCTGGCGCGCGCCCTGAAGGAGGAGTACAACATCGGCTCGGGGATGTTCTACCCCGTGCCCAACCACCGGCTGAAGCCGTTCCAGGTGGATGTACACCTGGCCAACACCGAGCAGGCGGCGCTGGAGTGCCTGTCGCTGCCGGTGCACCCGTCGCTCAGCCAGGGAGATCTTGAGCGGATCGTGGCTGCGGTGAACGCGCTGGCGAAGGCAGGTGCGTGACATGCTGCGCGCTGGTCTGATCGGGTTGGGCATGATGGGCCGCCACCATGCCCGCAATCTGCGGGCCATCGACGGGGTTGATCTCGTCGCGGTGGCCGATCAGGTGGGCGACCCGCACGGCGTCGCCGGGGATCTGGAGGTGCTACCCAGCATCGACGCGTTGATCGAGGCGGGGATTGATTACTGCGTCGTGGCCCTGCCCACGGAGTTCCATGAGGAGGCTGGGCTCAAGCTGGCCGCCGCCGGGGTGCACGCTCTGATCGAGAAGCCGCTCGCGAAGACGACGGAGGCAGCCCGGTCGCTGGCCGAGGCGTTCTCGCGTGCGAACCTGGTGGGCGCCGTCGGCCACATCGAGCGCTATAACCCCGCACTTCAGCAGTTGCGTCGTCGGCTGGAGGCGGGCGAGCTGGGTGAGATCTACCAGATCACCACGCGTCGCCAGGGACCGTTCCCGAACCGGATCGCGGATGTCGGGGTGATCAAGGATCTGGCGTCGCACGACATTGATCTCACCGCTTGGGTGACCCAGCGGCGCTACGAGTTGGTGGCGGCGCGCTCAATGTTCAAGTCTGGCCGACAGTACGAGGACATGGTGTCCGCGACGTGCCAGTTGGAAGGCGGCCTGATGAGCAACCACCTAGTGAACTGGTTGACGCCGACCAAGGAGCGCCTGACGATCGTCACGGGCGAGAAGGGCATGTTCGTGGCGGACACCCTGACAGCCGACCTGACCTTCTACTCCAACGGGTCGGTGAAGCAGACCTGGGAGGACCTCGCGCAGTTCCGCGGGGTGACGGAGGGCGAGGTGCTGCGGTTGGCGTTCGAGAAACCGGAGCCGCTGCGCACCGAGCACGAGAACTTCCGCGACGCTGTGCTGGGCAAGTCTGCGGACATCGTGACCCTGGAGCAGGGCACGCGCGTCGTCGAGGTGTGCGAGGCGATGATTGAGTCGTCGAGGACGGGGCAATTCATCGACGTGCGCTAGCTCACCCGATACCGGGAGCCTGAGGCGCCTCCTGCCGGCTGGCAGGAGGCGCCGTTGCGTCTGTCGAGCGTTTTCCGAGGGCCATGCCGTCAAATATGCCTAATGAAGGTATCGGGTATTTGACTCGGGAGTACTCACCTAGGTACTCATACCCCTTTTGCGACGACCCGGAGGCCGCCCATCATCATTTCCCCTTGTCAGAGCGATTTCTCGATTCGCCGAAGACGTCTGTTGTCTGATGATGTGAGTATTTGTACTTAGAGGCGGCAGGTCGAATACCTAGAAAGAACTAGCACGGAGCCCTAGACTTTTCGGCACTTTTCAAGGCAAAACAATGGGAACCTTGTGTTGGAAACAGCACCACCCGAAAGCCGACGAGAGGGAAACGAATCATGGACGCGACGGCACCTTGCATCCAAGCCAAGGACGTCTTTCAACACCCCCTGATGGAAGAGACCCGCTCGCCCGCCAGCCGCGCAGAGCGGCACGAGATGCTCATGCTGCGTTCCCAGGCAGAGCGGCTCTGCGCCGGCTGCCCCTTCGCCGCCCAATGCCTGTCCGACGCAGTGACCAAGTTCGACGTCGTGGGCTACGTTGCCGGCACCACCCGAAAGGAACGCCACGACCTGCGGCTCCGGCTGGGCATCAGCGTTGCCAGCGAAGACCTCGACGCCTACGCAGGGGTAAACTCCGGCCGCCAGTACGACGGAGCCGAGATCCTACGTCTCCGCGCCGCCAACCCCAACCAGCCCCTCAGCATGATCGCGCAGCGCCTCGGCTGCTCCGTATCCACCGTCAAGCGCCACCTCCGCCGCATCGAGGACGGCAACTTCGTCCCCAAAAAGCCCAAGCCGATCCCCTCCCCGGAGATCATCCTCGCCACCCTGAACGCCATGAAGGGTTCCGTCACACAGCGGGCAGCCTGATTCACACGTTTCAGATTCAGCGGGCTATCTTGTGGGGAGCACTGCCCGCCACCGAAACGGAAGCCGAATGCCGTCCCTCCCCAAAGCACTAGCTTCTCATCGAGATCGCTACATCGTCGCCGCAGCCGCAGTCCTAAGCTTTGTTGCCTGGTGGTACTTGCACCGGTGGTGGATCATGGCCGGCGACGATTACCTCCTCACCACGGCGGGGGGCGACCTCGGAGGCAGATTCACCTTCTCGACATGGCTAAGGGAACTCTCCATCGATTGGACCCAACGGAACGGCCGCTTGGCTGACTCCCTGCTCCGGCTGGTGCTTCGCCCCGGGACGAGTTTCTACCCGCTGTTCGCGCCACTCATGTTCACAGCGGTGGGCCTGGCACTTGGCCTGCTGCTCAGCCGAGGCGCCGAGCGTCGAGGCCCTGCACCTTACATCGTCGGGCTCCTCGCCATCCCCACCATTCTCTGGGCCAACCCGCCCATGACTGGAGACGCTGTCCTGTGGACCGCCGGAGCCATCAATTACGTACTCCCGCTGATCGGCGTCGGGATCGTGCTCGGGAACTGGTTCACCCTTCTCGATGGCCGGGCCCTTTCCTGGCCGGCCATTGCCGCCACCGCCGTCGCCGCCATCGCAACCGACGCCCTGATGGAGGTGCCTGCAGGCACCCTGGCCGGAGCCGTGGCAGTGACAGTGATCACCCACCGACGACAGCTTGACCGCAAGGCCTGGGTACTCGCCGCCGCCACCCTAGCAGCCTTCACTGTGCACATCACCAACCCCGGGCTACGCAGCCGCAACGGGCTGATCTCGGAGGCCGCCGATGACCCGCTGCTTCTCAGGTTGCTCCGCGGAACCGCGCAGTCATCGTCGCTGCTCTGGCAACGCACCTGGTGGCTCTGGTTCGCGCTACTAGCCCTGTTGGTGCTGCTGTGGTTCCAGACCAGCGAACGCAAGGCACGCATCGGTCTCCTGAGCGCGATCGGCGCAACGACCGCCTTCGGGTTCCTCTCCCAGGTCTTCTGGCACCGGCGCTCCATCCAAGGTGACTATCAAGGCCCGTTGCCCGATCATGTGCTTCCGCACGCGATCCTGGCCTGCGCGACGATGGCCGTCGCCTTCCTCGCGGTATGGTACGCACTGGCCCACGTGCGCCACACCATCGGCTCTGCACCGCTACTTCTATGGGGCGGCTTCATCGGAAGCTGTCTGTTTGTGTTTGGCTCCGGAGTCAGTAGTCACCGGGCACACTTCGTCCCCACCCTGCTGTTGCTGTTGCTGGTCGTCCGGCTGGCCCTCGACCTGTTGACGCACACCGCGCCACACGCGGCCCGCAAACTCTGCTGGGCGCTCGTCGTCGCAATGGCAGCCACGACGGCCACCTGGTACGACCTGGCCCTCTTCGGCACCAAGCTCAACCACATGTTCGTCGAAGAGGAAATCAAACCCCGGCTGCTCGCGGCGCAGCCCGGCGGCGAAGTGATTCTCCCGCCCACGCTTCCCGCACCAAACATGAACTACTACGGAGCTTTCCTCCTCCCCCGCTACGAGGAGTCGCTGAAAACCTACTACGGGCTTCCCAGCGACGTGCACATCATCACCGGGAACTAGAACCAGCGCCGAAGCTCCTCGACAGCCCCCAACTCGTCGAACCTGCCGGTCACGTGATCCGCCACCACCCGAACATCTGCGGCCGCATCCCCCATCGCCACTCCCCGCCCCGCCCATTCGAACATCTCGATGTCGTTGCGGCCGTCTCCGATGGCCAATACGTCGCCACGATCCACCCCCAACTGAGCGCACACGTAGGCCAAGCCATACGACTTGTCCACCCCCACCGGAGCGATGTCCAGCCAAGCAGACCAGCCGACGAAGTAGGACACCTCGTGCACCCCCAGCTCCGCCAGGAGCGAGTCAAACAGCCCTTCCTCATCAGCCGCCTCCGGCTCGCGAATGATCAGCCGCGAAACCGGGCCGGATACCAACTCCTCGTAATCGACAACGTGCACGGTCCCCGACAGCTCCCCCTCCGGGAAGGGCTTGGTGCAGTAACGCTCCAGCCCTCGTTCCACCGCCAGGCGGGCGTTCGGTCGCATCCGCATCACCTTCTCCACACAGGGCCGCGGATCAAAGCGAACATCATGATGGATCACCACCGACGGGTAGCTCAGCACCATCGCCCCGTTGGAGCACACCGCCCACCCCGGGGGCAGCCCCAGCTGTTGGGCGATCTCATCCGTGCCGATCCAGCTGCGCCCCGTCGATAGCACGACGGGCACCCCAGCCGAGACAACGTCGCGCACCGCGTCGCGCACCGCGTCAGGCATTCGTCCCTGGAAATCGACCAGCGTGCCATCAATGTCGAGCGCGACAAGCTGCGGCGAAAAAGACATAACTTCCCTGAATAAGAAAATCCGACGACGCGAGTCAGCGCGACAGCTCCGCCCTACCGCCCAGGAACGGCCTGAGCGCCTCCGGGACATACACCGAGCCGTCGGCCTGCTGGTGGTTCTCCAACAGCATGATGATGATGCGGGTCATGGCGCACAGCGTGCCATTCAACGTCGCGATCGGCTTGACCCCATCGGCGAATCGGCCCCGGATGCCCAGGCGTCGCGCCTGGAAATCGGTGCAGTTCGACGTCGACGTGACCTCCCGGTAGCGCTGCTGGGTGGGCAGCCACGCGTAGCAGTCGTACTTCCGCGCGGCCGAGAGCCCGAGATCGCCCGACGCCACGTCGAGCACCTGGAACGGAATCTCCAGCGCCGTGAGGAACTCCTTCTCGAAACCCAGCAGCCGCTCATGCCAGGCGGCCGCATCGGCAGGGTCGCAGTGCACGAACATCTCCACCTTGTCGAACCAGTGCACGCGGAAGATACCGCGAGTATCCTTGCCGTAAGAGCCCGCCTCCCGGCGGAAACACGGCGAGAAAGCGACATACTGCTTCGGCAGCTCCTCCAGGATCTCGTCCGAGTGGTAGGCCGCCAACGCCACCTCCGACGTGCCCACCAGATACATGTCATCGGCAGGCAGGTGGTAGACGTCCTGCGCCGCCTGCCCCAGGAACCCGGTGCCCTCCATCGCCTGCGGCTTGACCAGGGCCGGCGGAATCATCGGCGTGAACCCCCACTCGGTGGCCTTGCTCATCGCCAGGTTCAGCAGCGCGAACTCCAGCTGCGCCCCCAGGCCCGTGAGCACGTAGAACCGCGAGCCCGAGATCTTCGCCCCTCGCTCCATGTCGATGGCGCCCAGCAGCTCGCCGATCTCCAGATGATCCCTCGGCTCGAACCCCTCCGCCGCGAAATCGCGCGGCGTGCCGTGCGTCGAGAGCACGACGCCGTCATCCTCCCCACCGCGGGGCACGCCGTCGATCACCAGGTTGCCCACCCGCTTCGCCAACTCGGTGAACCGCTCCTCGGCGAACCCGACGGCCGCCTCCGCCTCCTTGACGTCCGCAGCCAGCTGCTTCATGTCCGCCAGCAGCGCCGCCTTCTCCTCACCCTTGGCTCGGGCGACATCCTTGCCCATCGTCTTCTGTTGAGCCCGAAGGTTCTCGAACGACGCGATCGCCAAGCGGCGCGCCTCGTCGGCCGCCACCAACTCGTCCACCAGCTCAACGGATTCCCCACGGGCCTCCTGCGAACGACGGATGCGGTCGGGATCTGTGCGCAGCATCTTCGGATCAATCATGGGACAATCTTACGTCTCCTGACCGCTCGCAACGGACTCGCCAGCACGTAGGCTGAGCACATGCAGCCCAAAAGTTCCACCACCCTGGTAGCTACGGTCCTGGGCGGGCTGGCCACCATACTCTGGACCATCACCTTGCCAAACATCGACGGCTGGTGGGGCTTCACCAGGCCCGACCCGTCATCGAGTTTCGGTCAGGTCATGGTGATCATGGCCGGCGCCACCTCACCCATCCTGGTGTTCATCGGCGCGGCCTGCGTCGCCGCTTGGGCGAGCCGCCGTCGGCTATTCAACATCTCCGGCGCGCTCATCCTGGCGATGATTCTGTCTTGGGCCACCTCAACCGTCCTCAAGCCGCTAGTCCAGCAGCCCAGGCCCGACTCCCCGTTCGCCGGGATCATCACCCAGCAGGGCTTCGGCTACCCGTCGATCCACGTGACCGTGTGGAGCGCCGCAGCCGTCATGGTCGTCTCGCTCGCCTCGATCCGGCGCACCCGGCTGCTGCCCTGGCTCGTTGGCGGGACGCTCGCCGTCGCCGCCGTGGGTCTGAACCGGCTCATCATGGGGGCGCACTCCCTCACCGACGTGATCGGCGGCCTGCTGCTGGGCGTGACCACCGCGGGCGTCGCCAACCTGATCGCCGACGTGCACCTGGTCCGCGAGAAACGTTCCGGTGACCGAACCGCCGCCGTCATTTTCAACCCGGTGAAACTAGTCGACACCGAAGCCTTCCGCAGCCTGGTGGACAACCTGCTTGCCGAGCAGGGCTACGGCGACGTTTCCTGGCTCCCGACGGAGGCCGAGGATCCCGGCGTCGAAATGGCCAGGCGGGCGCTCGCCGCCAAAGTAGACCTGGTGCTCGTCGCGGGCGGAGACGGAACCGTGCGCGTCGTGCTGGGCGAGTTCGCCGGCACCAGCCAGCGTGTCGCGGTACTGCCCGCCGGAACGGGCAACCTGCTGGCGCGCAACCTCGAAATCCCGCTCGACCTGGAGCTAGCGCTGCGCACCGCAGTCAACGGCCGCGTCACCCCCATCGACATCATCCGCGTCGACCTGCCCGACGGCCCCCAGCTGGCTGCGGTGATGGCCGGCATCGGACTCGACGCCAACATCCTCGACAACACCGATGAAGACCTCAAGCGGGCCATCGGGCCGGCCGCCTACATCGTCGCGGGCGCCAAACGCCTGGTCGGCGAACGGATGGGTGTCACCATCACCCTCGACGACGCCGAGCCCGTGCACGCCGAGGCCACCCTGGTGTCCGTCGGCAACGTCGGCGAGCTGCAGAAGGGCGTGGCGATCATGCCTGACGCGAGCGCCCAAGACGGCCTGCTCGACGTGCTGGTCGCCACGCCGAACAGCACACTGGAAACCGCCCAGATGATCGCTGAACTCTTCGACGCCGAGGGCGGCAACCACGTCGCCCGCTACACAGGCAGGCGGGTGCGGCTGCAGATCGACGGGCGGGCGCTGTGCCAGATCGACGGAGACGTCGTCGGCGAGGTGTCCGACGTCACCTTCGAGGTTCTCCCCGGTGCCGTGCAGCTGGTGCTGCCCTGAGGTTTGGCACACCCGCCGCCCCGCCCCGGGCCCAGGAGCGCTCAGCCCTCGGCGACCGTCTTCAGCCAGCGGTTGGCCAGCTCATACGACTGTTCGGAGAACCGTTCGTCGAGCGTGGGCGGCCGCTCGTCGGCCCGCGGGTAGGAACCCAGAAAGTACACCCGGGGGCACACCCGAGCCAGGCCTTCCAACGTCTCCGCCATGCGCCGCTGCCGCACGTGCCCCTCGGCGTCAATCGAGAAGCAATAGGAGCCCAGGAGGGTCTTCGTGGGGCGCGACTCGATACGCGTCAAGTTCACCCCACGCACCTTGAACTGCTCCAAGATCTCCAGCAATGCGCCCGAGCGGTCCTCGTCCAGGTAGGCGACGATCGTGGTCTTGTCCGTCCCGGTCACCGGGCCGGGCGCGCCGGCCGCCGACACCTCCACGAACCGGGTCACCGCCCCGGTGTTGTCTTCGATCGGCCACGCCAGCTCACTCAGCCCGTAGAGCTGCCCGGCCACGCGCGCGCAGATGGCGGCGTCGAAGCGCGACTCCGGCCGGGCGACCTCCAGGGCCGCACCCGCCGTCGAACCCGCCTCCGTGACCTGGGCACCAGCCAGCCCGACCAGGAACCTTCGGCACTGCGCGGCCGCGTGCCCGTGTGTGAGCACCTGCCGGACGTCCGCCAGCGCCGTCCCGGGACGGGCGTACAGCCCGAAGGACACCGGAACCAGGATTTCGCGGCGGATCATGAGCGGCGAGCCGTTGATCAGCTCGTCCAGCGTGGCCGACACCCCGCCCTCCACCGAGTTCTCGATGGGCACGACGGCGGCTGTCACCTCCCCGGAGCGCACGGCCGCCAAGGCCGCGGAAACCGAACTGTACGGGCGGGCTTCATCGTCGGTGATGCTCAGCAACGCCTGGTGCGTGAATGTGCCTGCGGGGCCGAAGTATCCGTGCATCGCCCCAGCGTACTTCTAGCGGCGCCTCTCCGCGGCCCGCGCCCGCTTCGCGGCCGGCAGGACGATCGCCAGCACGAGGCCGGCCACCACCATCATGACCGCGGCCACGCCCATCGCGATGCCGACGACGATCGGCACCTGGTCAACGCGTCGCTCCTCCGGTAGCACCACCGGAGGGTTGATGGGGGGTCCGTCCTTGTGATTGCTGAGCGAACCTGCGTCGCCGGAGAGCAGCCGGACAGGGTTGATGATGCCCCCGCCCAGCTGGAGATCGCTCGTCGAACGCGGCGGCGGATCGGCGGTCAGCACGATCCGCTTGCGGATCTCGGCGGGGGTGAGTTTGGCGTCGCTCTTGAGCACGCCGTTCTGGATATCCAGCCGGTGCTTCTCGATCATGAGTGCCACCACCCCGCTGACGATTGGTGTGGCGAAGCTGGAGCCGACCTGGTTCAACGCGTAGACCTGGCTGCTCATACCCGCTGTTTCGTCCCTGCGCGACGGGGCCAACGCCACCAGCCCTTCGCCGGGCGCGCCGATGTCGACCTTGCCGCCGGTTTGGGCTTGCTCCGAAGGGGCATCGTTGATATTGCTCGCGCCCACCGAGATCACGCCCGGGAACGCTCCGGGATAGGCGTCCTGGCCGTTGCCTTGATCCTTGTTGCCTGCCGCCGCCACCACGACGACACCCGCGTCGATCGCCTCCTTGATCGCGATCTCCATCTCACCCTTGCCGGGGAGGTCCCCGTAGAAGGCCTGCGAGATGTTGATGACGTCCACGCCCTTGCGAGTGGCGTCCCGGATGGCCTCGGTGAGCGGCGACAGCGGCACCGGTGGGTCGTTCGGCTCCGGCTTGCCGGACCTCATCAGCGTGCGGTAGAGCACCACCTCCGCCTCTGGCGCGACGCCATAGAAGTCGACGTGCTCGTCGTAGGGTTGACCGTCGGGTTTCTTGCCCGCCGCCAGCAGCGACACCACGACCGTGCCGTGCACGCAGTCGTATTCCAGCACCTCGCTGTCGTCGTAGGACTTCCGCCCGCCCAGTCCGTCATAGTGGACGAAGCGGCTCCGGTCGCCGTCCTTCAGGTAGACGGTGCCCTCGATGGCGGCCCCAGTGTCGATCACCGCCACCTTCACGCCCCGCCCGGTTGCGACGTGGTGCAGCTCCTCCAACCGCATCCGGTCGATGTGCCACGACTTCGGCGGCTTCTCCGCTTTATCGTTCTTCGCCGCAGCGCAGTCGTAGGGCGTGAACACCACGATCTCCGCGTGCGCGTTCAGCGTCAGCTGCGTGCAGGTGAGCAACAGCGCAAGGAGGCCCGCGAGGAATCGTCTCCTGCTCACTGCTGCCCCTCCTCATCCACCGGCGGCCGGTAGGCGGCCTGGACGAGCCCCTTGAAGGTGCGGGTGACGAGCGTGCCCCGGCCGGGCGGCATCCGGCTGCCGACGACATCGCCGAACAGCTTGCCCTCGTCCTTCGAGCCCGACATCACAAGTCCGGGGCTGATCTGCTCACGCATCTTCGCGATGATCGGGTCGCCGAACACCGAGCGCGAGGCGCCGCCGGAGGAGCGCGCGACGATGATGTGCAGGCCGATGTCGCCGGCCTGATTCACCAGGTCCGCGAAGGCCGCCAGCGGGTTGCCGGAAGGGGTCGCCACCAGCTCATAGTCGTCGACCACGACGAACACCTCGCCGCCGGTCCACCAGGAGCGGTCACGCAGCTGCTGCTGGGTCACGTCGGGCCCGGGCAGGCGACGGCGCAGCGCCTCGGCCAGCTGACGCAGATTGTCGGTGGCTGCGGAGGCCGAGGCGTAGTAGCCGATGACATGCTCCGAGTCGAGCTCGCCGAGCAGCGTGCGCCGGTAGTCGACGATCGCGATCTTGGCTTCCTTCGGGGTGTAGCGCGCGACGATGCCGTGCACCAGGGTCCGCAGGATGGTGGTCTTGCCACACTCCGGCCCACCGATGATCGCCAGGTGCGCATCGTGGCGCGGATCCAGGAAGACCGGTTCGAGCTCCAGTTCGTCGATGGCCCAAGGGATCCGACGGTCTTCCGGGTCGTGCGTGATCTGCGGCAGATCCTTGTGGCTGAACATCTCCGGCAGCATGCGAACCTCGGCGGCGCGCGGGCCCTTCCAGGCCCGGTTGACCAGCTCGATGAAGCCCTTCTGGCCGACGCTGACATCGTCGGCGCTCTCGACGGAGTCGACACGCGGCAGGCCGATCAGGGTGTGCAGGCCACCTTCGGTGATGCCGCGACCGGGGCGGTTCGCGGGGATGATGCCTTGAACCTTCCGGTCAATTTCCGAATCGAAGGGATCGCCGAGCTTCAGCTCGATGCGGCTCTGCAGCATGTCCTTCGTCGCCGCGCGGATCTCCGACCACTTGGCCGCGCTGACCCACACGTGGATACCGAAACCCAGGCCGCCGGCAGCGAGCGCCTGCACCTGCGGCTCCATCTCCTCGAACTCAGTTTTCAGAGTGGCCCACCCGTCAATCACCAGGAACACGTCCGTCGGGAAGCGGTCGGGCGTGATTGTGCCGTCCGCACGCCCCCTGCGGTAGGTGGCCATGGAATCGATCCCCAACTCCGCGAATTGCTGCTCGCGGCGGCCACGGAGGCTGGTCAGCTCCGCGACGGTGCGTCGCACCCGGTCGATGTCGAGGCGGCCGGTGACGGAGCCAACATGCGCCAGTTCACGCATCGACATCAGGCCGCCGCCGCCGAAGTCGAGGCAGTAGAAGCCCACTTCCTTCGGGGTGTGGGTGAGCGAGAGGCCTGCGATGGCCGCGCGCAGCGCCATCGACTTGCCCGACTGCGGGCCGCCGACGACACCGAGGTTGCCGCCTGCGCCGGAGAAGTCCATCCACCACGGGTCCCGCCGCTGGTGGCGCGGCCGGTCGATGATGCCGACCGGGGCGCGCAGCTTGGCCAGCCAGGACCGCTCCGCAGCCTGCAGTCCCCGCTCGCTCTCCTCCAGGTCGTTGAGCAGCTGGTCCATCGTCGGGGGCTCGTTCAGGGGAGGCAGCCACACCTGGTGCGCCGGCCAGCCGTGGCCTTTGAGGCGGCTGACGCAGATGGAGAGCAGCGTCTCCTCCTCTTCGTCCTCCTCCGGCTCCACGATGACGTCTGGCTGTATGGGGGCCCCCGGGTCGGCGGAGTCGACGCGCACCGCCTCGGGCTCCGGCGGGACCACCGGGATCACGTAGTCGGCGGTGAACTCCAGCGCGGGCGGCGTCCAGGCCCGGCTGACCACGCGCGCCACCTCGTCCATCGGCTGTTGGTTGGATTGTGTGACCGTGGTCGTGCCGTGCCAGGGGCCCGAAACGTAGGCTGCCTTGAAGCGGGTCATGCCCGTGGTGTCGAACTTCAGATAGCCGTTGCCGGGCGGGGTAGGCAACTCGTAAGCGTCGGGGACGCCGATGACGGTGCGGGATTCCGCCGGCGAGAAGGTACGCAGCGCGATGCGGTAGGACAGGAACGTGTCCAGGCCGCGCAGTTTGTTCTCCTCCAATCGCTGCGACGCGAGCAGCTGGTGGACCGCGATCGACCGTCCGACGCGTCCGATCTGCACGAACAGATCGATGAACTCGGGGCGCGCGCTCAGCAGCTCGGAGAACTCGTCGACGACGATCAGGAGGCTCGGCATCGGGGGAATGTCCGCGCCAGCCTGCCGGGCGTTCTCGTAGTCTTCGCGGTTCTTAAAGTTGCCCGCGGCGCGCAGTACCTCCATGCGGCGGTCGAGCTCGCCGCCGATGGCGTCCTGCATACGGTCAACGAGGCTAAGCTCGCCTTCCAGGTTGGTGATGACCGCCGAGACGTGCGGCAACTCCTCCAAGCCAAGGAACGTGGCGCCACCCTTGAAGTCGACGAGGATGAAGTTCAGCTGTTCGGTGGAGTGGGTCATGGCGAGGCCGAGCACCAGGGTGCGGAGGAACTCTGATTTGCCCGAGCCGGTGGCGCCGATGCAGATGCCGTGCGGGCCCATGCCACCCTGGGCGGACTCCTTGATGTCCAGTTCGACGGGGGTGCCGTCGTCGGCGGTACCGAAGGGGATGCGCAAGTGGTTGCGCAGCGGTCGGGGCCGCCAGGCGGTGCGCGGGTCGAGGGTCAGCGGATCACCGGCCCCCAACATCGCCGGGTAATCCTTGGGCGGCTCGAACACCACCTCAGCGGGCTCGCCGTCGTCGGCGGACACCAGCGAGGGCATCCGGTAGGGCGACATCGCACGGGCCAGCATCTCGACGTAGAGCCGCTTGGTCTGGTCAGGCCGGCCGAAGCCCGTGGTGGCGTGCTGGATCTTGGACGTGCGCCGGTGCAGCACCACGCTGTCCTCCTGAACCAGGAAGTATGCCACGCCGATCTCCATGGAACGGGGCAGGTTGCGCTCGCCGGTGAGATGCACGCTCACGGCCCGGGTGGTGGGGGTGACGAACTGCTGCGCGTTCACCCCATCGACGCCATCGGAGAGGATCACCATCAGCGACGGCGGCGCGTCCGCCGCCTGAGCGGAGGTGCCCAGCTGGCTGATCTCGGAGGCCCCGGTGGCGAACATGCGCACACTGCCCACCCCGTCAACCTCCGTGGGGTGCTGAAGGTGGGGCAACCACTTCACCCACTGCCAGTCCTCCTGGCGCTCCTTGCTTGCGGCCACCATCAACGCGACGTCCGTGGGCGCGTGCCAGGTGACGAGTTGCGCCACCATCGAGTACGCCATGCGTCGGCAGACCTCCTCGTCACCCACGAGCCGAATGGCGTGGAAGCCACGGAGGTCGACGGACAGCGGCACCGACTGGATCAACCGGTGGGTGCGGATGAAGCGGCGTAGGGCGCCTGTGGTGAGGGGCTCCAGGTCTTCGATGGGTTGGGACTCCGGCGGCGTGATGCGCTTCGCGGACTGCTGCAGACCCACGGAGATCCGCACCGAGGCGAAATCCTCGGTGTCGGGGCGGCGCTCCCACATCCGCATACCGCCGACCACTGTCCACAGTGACTCCGGTTCCGGGTGACGGTAGGCGACGGAGGCCCGCTGCTCATCAGCGGTTTTGGAGAAGTTGCGTCGGGTCTGGGCGAGGTAACGGAAGTACTCGCGACGGTTGGCGTCCAGCTGGGCGGACTGGTCGTCGTTCTGGCGGCCAGTCTGGGTCAGCATCATGCCCATCATGGAGACCGCATAGAGACCCATGATGATGGGGCGCAGCACGTTGGAACCGCCCATGCCCGCAGTGAAGCCGCCGAACATCATGAGGCCCATGGCCAGCATGCCTGCCGCCATCGGCAGCATGCGAAGCACCGCGCCGAACGGCTTGGACGGCGACGGCGGCGGGATTTCGGGCGGCGACTCCAGCAGCAGGTCACCGCGGGGCATCGCCGGTGGCGTTACCCGCTTCGGGCGATGGAAGGTGATGACACCCATTGCTCTCAATCCTCCGAGGACACTTTCCGCGTCTAAACCTACTGCCCATTGCGGTCAGGAAGCATCTCTTCGCCGACAGCTGTGGAGTATTTTTCAGACGTTACGCTTAACTCGTGCGGCCAAACCCTTCCCCCTTCGCAATCGGCGTGCTTCTCCTGGTGCTCGGGGCGGTGTCAGTTCAGGCAGGGGCTGCACTCGGGGCCAGCGTCATCCCGGCGACCGGGGTGGCGGGCATCGTCGTAGTGCGCTACCTGGTTCAGGCTGCGGTGCACGTGCCGCTGGCTTGGAAGGGGCTAGCCTCGGCCCGGCTGCCGGATTGGCGCTGGGGGATGCTCGTCGCCGTCCCGCTCATCGTGATGAACACCGCCATCTATCTCGCTTTCGAGCAGATGGGTGTGGGGCTCAGCGTGACGATCGAGCTACTGGGGCCGATCCTGCTCGCGGTGGTCACGGCCCGGAGTTGGCCGGGTTGGGTGGGCGCCTGCCTGGCAGCGATCGGGATGGTGCTGGTCACAGGGCCCACAGGTAGCGCGACACCTTTGGGCGTGTTCTGGGCGACGCTGGCGGCAGCTAGCTGGGCGGCCTACCTGGTGGCCGCTCGCGTCGCGGGGGCGCGGCTCAGCGGCTTGACACCCACGGCGATGGCCAGCTTGCTCGGCTTAGTGGTGCTGCTGCCGACGGTGGCCTACCTTGGCGTGCCCGGCGAGTTGTCCTGGCCGGTGCTGCTCACGGGGCTGGCGGCCGGAGTGGCGTCGTCGGCGGTGCCATACGCCTTCGACATCGTCGCACTCCGGAGGGTGCCGATGAACGTCGCGTCCACGATGATGAGTGTGAACCCGGTGATGGCGGTGCTGTTTGGCTGGTTGATCCTCGACGAGCGGTTGGGTCTGGCCGAGCTGGCGGGCTTGGGCGTGATCTGCGTGGCGAATGTGCTGGTGGTGCGGGCAGCCAGCAGACAGAAAGCTGCCCGGTATTGATCACTTGGGGCTGGTTAGCTGTTCGTTAGCCCCTTGTGCAACTAGGCTTGCTTCTCGTGAGTACCCCGATCCAAGAGGAAGACCTGACGCGCGTCACGATCATCTCGTCGATCCGACGCGTCGACCTGGCGCTGCCGGGCTCCGTGAGCCTGAGCGAGTTGCTGCCCAGTATGCTGAAGTTCGCGGGCATTGACGCCAACAGCCCGACGGACGCTGTACACGCCTGGGTGTTGCAGCGCTTCGGGCAGGATCCGTTCGACCTGTACTCCCCGATCAGCAAGCTGGGCATCCGTGACGGCGAGACCCTGCACCTACGGCAGCGGGAGAACGCGATGCCGGATGCCGCGTTCGACGACGTGGTGGACGCGGTCGCGGGGGCCACGAATTCGCGGCCCTCCTGGACGCAGAACAACTCGCAGGTGATCGGCCTGATCTGCATGGCAATGATGCTGGTGTTCCCGCCGATCATCACGTTCGCCTCCGTGCTGGAGCAGGGTCGCCTGCTGCAAGCGTTGGTGTTGGCGGCAACGGGCATCATCGCATTCGGGGCGTTCGTCGCGGCGGTTTCGCTGGCTCGGGCCGCGAAGGAGGTGCCCACTGCGACGGTGCTGGCCTGGGTGAGCGTTGTGTTGGCGGGCTTGATGGGCTGGAACCTGGCTTACGTGATCGCCGTCGACCCCGCGATGCACATCAACATCCTGATGTCCTCGTCGATGGTGCTGATCACGGCTGCAGCGAACGCGCTGGCCGCCCGGGTACACACGATGCCGCTGTTCGCAGCATCGCTGTTTGCTGGCATCATGCTCGTGTCCTCCTCGACAATGGCGCTGCAGTACGGTCACGACGAGAAAGTGGCCGCCGCGACGATGGCGGCGATGGCGCTGGCGACCACCTTCCTGCCCACACTGAGCTACCGCATCGCGGGCATCGCGCTACCAAACCTGCCGGTGACCACTGAGGCGATGCTGGCTGACGAGACGCCGGTGCAGTCGGACATCGTGAGCCGGGCGCTGTTTGCCGACCGGCTGTTGGGCGGGATGCTGATGGGCACCTCGGCTGCGGCTACGGTGTCTGCGGCGATCACGATGACCGTACCCAGCTGGTCGGGGGTGCTGCTGTGCCTCTGCGTCGGTTTCGCTTTCCTGTTGCGCGCGCGGTCGTTCGTCGGCTTTACGCAGCGGCTGGCGCTGGTAGTGAGCGGTGGACTGATCACCAGCGTCGCAGCGTTCTCCATCGTGCTGGCGGCCACGCGCAGCTACGTCGGGTTGGGTGTACTGTTCGCGCTCACCCTGTTCCTTGGATATGTGTTCGCACACTATTCGGCCGCTTGGTATCGCAAGATCTTGTCTCCGACGTGGGGCCGCTGGGGCGACATCCTGGAGTGGGTCGCGATCATCGGCCTTGTTCCCCTCACCCTTGGCGTGATGGACTTCTACACCTGGTTCCGCGGCCTGTTCAACTTCGGCTGATTGCCTTTGGCGACAGCGGGACCCCACCCACCTGGGTCTGCTAAGTCCGCCGTTGCGTCGGGGTCGGCTGAGCACCAGCCGACCCCGAATGTCCTGCAGGATTCCTGTGCACTCTTGAGGAAACTGGCAGACGCACCGGCCTAAAGACCCGTTACCAACGGCGGACCCGGCGCGTTCCCAGGGCCTCTAACCAGCTGCTGAGGCACGCCCACATCCAACCTAAAGCCGCAGTCGGGCCAGCGCAGC
Source organism: Tessaracoccus sp. OH4464_COT-324 (assembly GCF_003932855.1). Taxonomy (GTDB): domain Bacteria; phylum Actinomycetota; class Actinomycetes; order Propionibacteriales; family Propionibacteriaceae; genus Arachnia. Next base: position 58,664 of record NZ_RQYZ01000013.1, read on the forward strand.
CGGCGACGGCCAAGCACACCTTCGGCGCGCCGGAGCGGACACCGGACGCGCGGATGCTTAGCCGAACAGCAGCCGGTACTCGGTGGGGCTAGGCGGGATGACAACCCGGGCGAGCCTCCTGGCGCTAGCCAACACGACTTCTGTCTCCATCAGGTCTGAGGCGGCCTTCACCTGGGAGGCGGGCAGGGCATAGGCGCGACGTAGGTTCTCGCCGGTCTTGCCGTCCAGGGGGGTGACGATCGCCACCTCGGAGTTGCGCAGCTCGCCCACCGCGCCACTCGACGTCGGGTCACCGATGCGGGCAACCGCCTGCCAAGCGCCCAGCCGGTGCGTCGGGCCGACGGCCTCGTCGTCGTCGAGGATGAGGCTTGGCCGGAACGGCCTGCCCTGCCCCGGTACGTCCTCCAGGTCACGAAGCAGGTCGATGGTGCCGCCGCACGAGCGGACGGTCTCGGCGAGGGCGAGCCACTGCCGATGGTCAGAAGAGACGACGCTCAGGTGGGCGCCGATGCACACCGCCCGGAACGCGATCAGCCAGCGCATGTACTCCGGCACCGCAAGGTACAGCCGGGTGGGCTCCTTACGGAACAGCCGCAGCGCGACGGGGCCGCCCGGCCCGCGGCCAAGCAGCAAGCCCGACGGGCCCGTGGACACCACGGGATCGAACTGTTCCCGGCCCGGCGGTAGCGCCTGGTAACTCTCCATCAGTCCACCTGCCTTCCTAGGGGCACCGTGGCCAGCAGGCCAGGCACCTGAGTTCCACCGCGCGGGCCGAGCCGCACCCACGGCGGGAGCAGCAGCTGCACGGCTTCATCCCCCTGCCCGGCCTGTTCGAGGTCGTTGGACACGAGCCGCACCGCGCCGCGCGCAGGCTCACCGGGCGAGACTGTGTACGAGGTGATCGCCATCATCACCGGGGCTGCGCACACGGCCTCCAGGAGCCGCTGGTAGCCGTCCGACGTGTTGCGGCCGAAGCTCTGCACCGCCCTGGACTCGTGCACGAGCGAGTCGACGATCAGGTTCTCCCAGTTCTCGACGGTGCGCTGCTGCGCGGGCTCGGGACTGACGCCCGTGGCTTGCCCCAGGACATCAACGATCTCTTGCGGGCTGAGGGTCGACGTGCTCACACCTTGGCGCTTGAGCATCGCCTGCGCGCGGTGCAGGCCGAAGCGGAGCGTCGCGTAGACGCCCACCTGCCCGGTTCCGCGGCGGCCGACGGCCTCCAGGCACAGCCTCGGGTCGAGCCGCAGCGCCAGCCACGTACGGCGTACGGCTGGCGGGGGGAGGGCCCCGTCGAGGATCTCCTGGTACGAGTTGATGGCGGGTGACCCGGCGGGCAGCATGGCCCGGGTGGGGGCGCCCACGGTGAAGGTGATCACCTGGATGCCGGCGAACGTGACGTCGTCCTGCCGGGTGAGTTGCGCCAGTTCGTCGAGATTCAGCAGGTTGCCGCGGTCCGAGAACAGCTGCAGGTCGGACTGAAGTTCGAGGATGCCCGTCCACGACCTGCCGTCGGCGACGATGCCGATCTCGCCGTCGTGAGCATCCTTGATCTTGGTTACCTCAAGCCTGGGCAGCCACTGTCCCAGCGGCACAAGATCCTGTGGTTGGTCGGGGAACTCAACAAATTCGCGCTGCCTCAACCGATAGGCGCGCCGGTTGCCCAGCGTGCGGGGCATCGTGCGACCGTTCACGGGCACGGTGAGCAGTAGCCCGGCGAGCAGGATCAACGCCCCAAGCACCGCAAACAACACATCCTGCATGGCAAACGCGACGCCCGCCGCGAGAATGATCACTTGCCAGAACACCACCAACGGCAGGTAGCGCGTGGAGCGTGCTCTTAGCGGCAGCTGCGCTTTCGCAACCGGTCCTGATTTCAGCATGGTGTCCCTTCGCAGACCTTTCCTGCGTAACTTTAGAGGTTCTGACGCGCATTGCCTCCCCGAAGCGGCGCTTTGGTCCCAAATGCGGTCTAGGCTTGGCCTGCAAGACCAACGAGAGGCACACATGGCGACTCGCAAAGATCTCCTCAAGGCGCAGGCATTCACGTCTCGTCGCATGATCGCTTCGTTCATCAACCGCGACCCCGACGATCCTACCCCGCCGCTGCGCCGTGTCGGTATGGCTTCCTTCGTCTCGCTGATGATCGCGATCATCATGGTGGCTGGCTACACGCTCATCGGTCTGCTGCGTCCCGGCTCGAACCCTGGCTGGAAGACCGGCGGCGTCGTCATCTCCGACACGCAGGCCGGCGCGCTGTTCATTTACCACGAGGGGCAGGACATGCTGCAACCGGTGGCCGACGTCGCAACAGCCCGACTGCTCGCCGGAGGCCTGGACGCGGCGGGCATGCCGCGCACCACGAACGTCAAGACGGATGCTCTTGTGGGCATGAAACAGGCCGACATGCGCGGCATCCCCGGCGCGCCCCGCCAGCTGCCAGACGCCGCCAACATGTCTGGCTACCCGATCAAGATGTGCTCCACCGCCCCGAACAACAACAGCGAACGCTTCGTTACCCTGGAGTTCCGCGCGGAGACCCCGGCCTCGGACAACTTCGCCTTCGTCGCGGAGCACTCCGACAATTCCCGCTACCTGATCTTCAACGGCAAGAAGCACCGCCTGTGGGACCTGCCCGAACGGAACGCATTGATGAGCAGCGGGCTGCCTGCGGTCGCGGTGGGCAACGCCTGGATCGCCGCTATCCCGGAGGGCGTGCCGATCGCGCCGCTGCAGATCGACGCGCCGAAGAGCGACAACAACAAGTTCCTCTCCGGTATGGCGCGCGCGGACGTGGCCCGCACCCGAAACGCCGACGACGCGGGCCAGCGGCAGTACTTCACGCAGACGGAGGAGGGTCTGGTGCGGATCTCGTACCTGGACGCCGAGGCGCTTCTGCTGCTGCACCACAACGGCGACACCAACGCCGTGCGCCAGCTCGACCCGAGCGACATGGCCAAGTTCAGAAACGCGCCGGATCGCCGGACCCCCGGCCTGCCGTGGGATGAGCCGCGCGGGCCGTCGAAGGAAGCCAGCCTGCGCGACGTCTCGGTGTGCGCGACGTGGCTCTCCGCCGACGACGAGGTGCCGGTGCTGAGCTACGGCGACAAGACGCCGGACTTCGACCGCAGCCTGTACAAGATCAACGCCGGCAACACGTTCGACATCATCCAGATGGCACCGCTCACCGGCGCGCTGCTGCGCAACTCGCAAGCCCAGTCCGACACTCCGGTCACCTTCCTCGTGACGAACGGGCGCAAGTACGCCATCCCAGACCAGGCCTCGCGTGCCGCGCTGGGCTACAAGGACGTCCAGCCGGTGGCGGTACCGGGCGGCTTCCTGGCGCAGATCCCAGAGGGATTGCCCGAGCGCAGCAGCCTTTCGAATTCGTCGATCACGATCATCCGCCCCGACGCGCCGACCAGAGAACGCTAGAACCTGTTACGGAAGTGTTGTCGGGGCGAGAACGCCCCGACAACGACGAGTTGGGCTCTCAGCATCTGCCCTTGTCCCGGAGGCACCAAAGGCAGCTGCTGGGGGCCTTTCTCGCTCAATCCGGTGCGTCGGAGCCCAGCATGGTTCCCCGAACCATGCACCGGCTGTGGGGGCCCAGAAGTGGGTCTGCTGGGTGCCTGTACGCGAGTAGGAGTACTTAGGAGTACCTAGGTACGTCTGAGTACTCCTACTCGTTTTCGAAGAAAGATGGCGAAAACACTAGGAAATGACCCCCTGTTGCTTCTAAGGTCGTACTCGACAACAAGGCAACGGAAGAGCAAGCAGAAGTTGCCTCACCTGGCCGGACCACCCGGCACCAACGTCGAGAGGAATGAAAAATGGGCAACAAGTCCGTAGATCGCGCCGAAATGGCCAAGGCCGCACAGCAGATCGATGTCAAGCACCAGCAGATCAACCAGCTGCAGACCCGTCTCCGTGGCGAGATGGACACCCTGAGCGCTGTGTGGACCGGCCGCGCTTCGACCGCTTTCCGCAACGGCTACGAGCGCTTCAACGAAGAGTACGAGAAGGTCAAGAAGGGCCTCGAGCAGATCCACCAGGCGCTCACCGAGACTCTCCGCGACTACACCATCCGCGAGGAAGAGTCCGAGGCGGACGCCAACAAGTTCGTCGGCATGATCTGATCCACCCCCATCGAGAAGACTTTTAAGGAGAACTAACAAAATGAGCGACGCAACCGTATACACCCAGTCCGGCCTCCAGGACGGCATCTCCTCGCTCCGCCGCGCGCACAAGGAGCTCGTCGAGATGCTCGAGACCCTCAAGGGCGAGCTGCAGCAGTCCCTCGGCATGTGGGAAGACAACGCCCGCGTGGCCTACCAGGAAGTTCAGCGCTCCTGGGATCAGTCCGCTGAGCGTCAGTCCCAGATCATCGAGCAGATGCCCGTTCTGCTCGGCCAGATCGCGGACGGCTACGACGCCACCGAGCGTTCCAACGCTTCCCGCTGGTCCTGATCCTCAGGAAACTCAGCACAGGGAGGGTCCGGCTTCGGCCGGGCCCTCCCTGTTTTTGTTTTTGCGCTCCGGGCGCTCCGCCCCAGTCCGGCAAGCCGACGGGCACCGTGCGCCCCGGCCTACTCGCCGCCCAGCGCCTCGTCGAGGAGGGCCAGGTACTCGTCGCGCGTCACCTCGACTGCGCCCAGGCTTGCCAGGTGCGGGGTGATCCACTGCACGTCGAGCAAGCTCGCCCCGTTCTCGCGCAGCACCTCGACGAGCCGCAGCAGGGCCACCTTCGACGCATCCCGGCCCTCCGGAGTGTGAAACATTGATTCCCCGGCGAACAAGCCTTTCAGGTGCACCCCGTACAGCCCGCCGACGAGGTGCCCGTCGGCATCCCACGTCTCGACACTATGCGCAACCCCAAGCCTGTGCAGCTGCCGGTAGACGCCCGCGATGCGCTCGTCGATCCACCCCAGCGGTCGGTTCGGATCGGCGCAGCGGGTCAGAACCTCGTCGAAGGCTACGTTCAAGGTGGTGGTGTAGCGCCGTGCTGACTTCCTAAGCGAGCGGCTCACCTTCAGCCCGTCCAACGGCAGAATGCCGCGCAGCCCCGGAGACCACCAACCCATCAGCTTGTCGACAGGCATCGGAAAGACGCCCGCCAGGTAGGCTTCTACCGTCAGGGCAGCGTCGAACTCTTCCGAGACCCCGATCAGGTCGCCCTCGGGCCAGGTTGCCGGGTCGCCGAATATGGTGCTGCGCATGGGTCAGGTATAGCAGGCGCACCGCCCAATGCTGACAGTCTCTGCGAACGCTTGGGTGAGTGTGCGACCCTTGACGATGAAGGAGTGCCATGGACGACAAGCAACTGGCGGTGGCCGAGGGGTTCACCGCCGACATCTTCCACCAGATCCTTGAGCTGGCGATCGTCGGCAACGGGACGCTATCCGGCGCGAAGGAGCTGGCCAACGAGCAGCTGAAGAAACACGACGACCCGGAACGCGCCGTCGACGTCATCGTGAGCCAGCACTTGGCGCTGGCCGGCGGTCAGGGGTTCGCCACGAACTGGGGCGGGTTCCTGCTGTCGCTGGTGACGATTCCCGCCAACGTCGCGGCGTCGGCTTTCGTACAAGCGAGGATGGTGGCGGCGATCGCCCACCTGCGCGGCTACGAGCTGGCGGATCCCCGGGTGCGCACCGCGATCCTGATGTGCATGCTCGGCCCGTCGGCCAGCAGCGCGCTGGTCGCCAAGTCGGTGCTGCCCAGCACTCCCCTGGTCGTAGCCACCGCGCCTGTTTTCGACAGCAAACTCGACGGCGCGGTCAGCAGAATCCTGCTGGAGCGTGCCATGAACTTCGTCGGCGGCAAGCGTCTCGGGGTGTTCGTGGCCAAGAAGATCCCGTTCGTCGGCGGCGGAGTGGGCGCGGCGGTTGACGCGTGGACCACACATCAGGTGGCCAAGCACACCCTGACCGCGCTGCCGAACCGTCGACCGAAGCGCACGGTCAGCTGACGTAGCGTCGCGGCACCCGCTGCGTGATCAGGCAGGTCACCTCGTAGGGGATGGTGCCCATGAGGTCAGCGATTTCCTGGGGCGTGATCCGTTCCTCCCCCGAGCTGCCGAGCAACACCACCGCATCGCCGGGCCCGACCGACGCGTCTCCGACGTTGACGAGGATCTGATCCATGCACACCCGCCCCACCACCGGCAGGCTGCGCCCGTCGTACAGCACCCGGCCGCGCGACGACAGCAGGCGCGAGTAGCCGTCGCCGTAGCCCACGGCCACCGTCGCAACCCGGGTGTCTGCTGGCGCGCGCCACGTCGCGCCGTAGGAGACGGGCTCTCCGGCGCGCACCGCGCGCACCTGCGTGACGCGCGCGGTCCACGTCGCCACCTGTTCCAGCAGGCCCTCCTCGCCCAAGTTCGCTTCCGGCGCCGAGCCGTAGACGGCGATCCCGGGACGGATCGCATTGTCCCCGGCGAGTTCGTGGTTGAGGATGGCGCCAGAGTTGGCCGAATGGACCCACTCGACCGGTGTGCGGGCCGTTACCTCCGCCACGGCCCGCCGGAACAACCGCAGCTGCTCGACGGTGTAGTCATGCCCCGAAGCGACGTCGGACATCGCGAGGTGCGTCATCACGCCGGCCAGCCGCAGCGTGGGCCGAGCGACGATGGCGTCGGTGACCGCGCGGGCCTGCTCGGGGCGAACCCCCACCCTGCCCATCCCGGTGTCGATCTTCAGGTGCACGTCAACGACTCGGCCACGTTCGCGGGCGGCTGCGGCCAACGCGTCAACGGCCTCGGGGTAGCCCACGACGAGCGACAGCCGGTGCTCAATGGCCGCAGGGAGTTCGTCGGGCAGGGCCGGCGAGAGTTTGAGTATGGGGCGCGTGATGCCCGCGCTGCGGAGCTCGATCCCCTCGGCCACGGTGGCCACGCCGAAGCCCGCCACCTGGTTTTCGACGTACCGCGCCACGGGGACGAGCCCGTGGCCGTAGGCGTCGGCTTTCACCGCCAGGAACACTGATCGGCCGCCTCCGCGGGCCCGCACCACGTCGAGGTTTCGCGAGATCGCTCCCAGATCAACGATCAACTCCGTTACAGCCATCCGCCAATGATATTGCGAAAAAATTTGTGGTCGGGATGGTTGGTGCCCCCATCAACTGGCAGACTAGACGCATGTCAAATGAGCAGTGGAACGGCGCGCAGGGCAACCAGTGGGCCCAGCAGCAGAACAACGATTGGGGTCAGCAAAACGCTGATTGGTCACAGCAGAACGCCGCGAACGAGTGGGGGCAACCGGCTACCAACGACTGGGCTCCGCAGCCCGATGCCGCTCCCTCCGCCAACGAGTGGGGCCAACCCGCAGCCGCTCCCTCCGCCAACGAGTGGGGCCAACCCGCAGCCGCTCCCTCCGCCAACGAGTGGGGCCAACCCGCAGCCGCTCCCTCC
>NZ_RQYZ01000121.1 GCF_003932855.1 Tessaracoccus sp. OH4464_COT-324
GAAACTACTTGCGCAAGTGCGGTGGCTTTTGACACATTTTTATTCATGACTTCAAGACACATAGGGGTTGAATAAGTAATGCTAGTCACATCGCCAAATTTTGCACGCAACTCTTTTTCTAAAGGCTGCAAATGTTGCAAAGATCTGCCAATAAAAAAGACTTTTTCGGTTCCTCGACCATGATGTTTCGCAAAATTAATGACTTGATAGGTATAACCTGAGTCTTTGTGATATTTCGCTAATTGAGGCACATCAACATTAATAAACCAGCCATCATCTTGATAACTGTTTAAACAAATATTTTGTGTATCAAATGGCATATTCATAATTTCAAAAGCGATGTCTTCTGGCAAGTTGTTGCTATATAACAAGTTGCCCTGTGCATCATGTGCTCTCGCACCGTTT
>NZ_RQYZ01000122.1 GCF_003932855.1 Tessaracoccus sp. OH4464_COT-324
TATGCAGAAGTGAATAAACCGAAGAAATTGCAAGAAAATGCGGAAACACAACCGCTTGTTAAAGCAGATGATAGTGGTTATTCAACAATTAGCGAGCAGCCAAAACCGAGATCAAGACGTTCTTTAGCTGAGCCTCCAAAAGCAAAAGTGGAAGCCGATGATACCTATGCGGAAATTCCTGAACAGCCGCAATCTTTAGCAAAACGTAAATTGCCTGAGTCGCCAGCTACGCCAAAAGCGAAAGTGGAAACTAGCTCTGACGTCGCAGCAGTACCAAAAGAGAAAAGTTCTCTCTTAGATAAGCTGAAAAACTTCTTCTCGAGTGATAAAACTGAGAAAAAATCAGCACAAAAAGCAGAGAAAAAAGTGGCTGAGCAACCAGCAGAAGCAGCAAAACCTAACTA
>NZ_RQYZ01000123.1 GCF_003932855.1 Tessaracoccus sp. OH4464_COT-324
TTCGGGGTTCCGGGATTAACTACAAAAATTCGGATATTAGTGCCTTCTTCTTGTTGATCTAAAAGGCGGCGAAAATGTGCTTGCGCAGCATCTGAAATGGTAATTTGCATAAATCAATATTCCTGATAATACTTGAGTAAAATAATCAAGAATGATACTCCTAGAACCGCGTTTTTTCCAGTAATATCGCTAAGTTTTTCCTTTAGGTTTTTGCTAGTCCCCAAATATGAATATTCTCTATGCCTGCTTGTTTTAATAACTTAGCAATTTCATTTAAGGTTGATCCTGTGGTAATGACATCATCAATTAAGGCAACAGAACCATATTGTTTGGCTCGTTTAATATCAATATTAAAGGCATTACGTAAATTTACGCGCCGAGCTTTTTCCGTTAATCCTCGTTGT
>NZ_RQYZ01000124.1 GCF_003932855.1 Tessaracoccus sp. OH4464_COT-324
AGATCAGTTACAAGGGATTTTAAATGCGGTTGATGAACTACAAGCAGAAGGCAGAGGCGATATTTTAGTTTTCCTTAATGGCGAACGAGAAATTCGTGACACCGCAGAGGCGCTGCAAAAATTAGAATTAAAACACACTGAAATCTTACCGCTCTTTGCTCGTCTTTCAGCACAAGAACAGAATAAAATTTTTCATCCGAGTAATTTAAATCGCATCGTGTTAGCCACCAATGTGGCAGAAACCTCATTAACTGTACCGGGCATAAAATATGTCATAGATCCGGGCACTGCAAGAATTTCACGTTATAGCTACCGTACTAAAGTGCAACGTTTGCCCATTGAGCCTATTTCACAAGCCTCCGCTAATCAGCGTAAAGGGCGTTGTGGTCGTGTTTCAGAAG
>NZ_RQYZ01000125.1 GCF_003932855.1 Tessaracoccus sp. OH4464_COT-324
GGTGATGGGTTGGCCGGTGTGTGGGTCCCAGATGATGCAGCTGCCGTCGCGGCTGATGGTGGCGAGCTGGTGGCCGCCCGGGTGCCAGGAGAGAGCAGCGATTGGCCGGGTGTGGGCGGTGAGGTGGGTGATGGGTTGGCCGGTGTGTGGGTCCCAGATGATGCAGCTGCCGTCGCGGCTGATGGTGGCGAGCTGGTGGCCGTCGGGGTGCCAGGCGGCCGCGGTCACGGAGTCGGTGTGGGCGGTGAGCCGGGTGAGTTGTTGGCCGGTGTGTGGGTCCCAGATGATGCAGCTGCCGTCGTGGCTGCCGGTGGCGAGTTGGTGGCCGTCGGGGTGCCAGGCGGCCGCGGTGACCGCCCGGGTGTGGGCGGTGAGCCGGGTGAGTTGTTGGCCGGTGTGT
>NZ_RQYZ01000126.1 GCF_003932855.1 Tessaracoccus sp. OH4464_COT-324
ATTTGGCGGTGGTTGCAACGGCTGTTCAATGGTAGATGTTACTCTAAAAGACGGCATTGAAAAGCAACTACTTGCGATGTTTGCTAATGAATTAAAAGGTGTAAAAGATGTTACTGAGCACCAACGTGGCGAACACTCTTACTACTAAAAAATTCGGGGCTTTAAATGCCCCGATTTTTTCTACTTCATCTTTTCAATACTATTTTTCTTTGCTAGAAAACATTTGTAAAACATAGCCTAAAACAAATCCAGCTAAAGCAAATGGCAACCATTCCATTGAGTAGGCTTTTAGCGGTAATTGGTTAATTAATTCAACACCAGCCACAGAAGCAATTGATACTACTGTTACCAAAATAATTGGTAAGCCTTGAGCTAAACGTGGAATTGGGAAGAAA
>NZ_RQYZ01000127.1 GCF_003932855.1 Tessaracoccus sp. OH4464_COT-324
TGCCGGTGTTGGGTGCAGGTGAGAAGTACACGGTGCGTGTCATGTTGCTGCCTGGCGATTACATTCCGACCAAGCCTGAGGTTGGGGATGACCGGGCGATTGATTCGTCTACGCTGTCGGCGAGCACGATTGTTGATCTCACGAAGGATGGGGACAAGGATCTGAGCCTGGACTTTGGGTTCGTTCGTCCCGAGGTCACGGTGGGTGACTATGTGTGGTTCGATGTGAACAAGGATGGTCTGCAGGATGCTACGGATCGCCCGATTGTCGGCGCGGTGTTGAAGATCACGGGTCCGGATGGTCAGCCGGTCAAGGATGTCAACGGTGATCTCGTTGGCGATGTCACGACTGATGCGAGCGGTAAGTACTTGTTCGAGAAGTTGCCGGTGATCG
>NZ_RQYZ01000128.1 GCF_003932855.1 Tessaracoccus sp. OH4464_COT-324
CTTACCCGAGCCACCGGAAATCGAGCCCAACAAGTCACGAAAACCGTCAAGGGTGCCTTCCAGGAACCCGAAAGTGTCCCCAGCTGGCATCATCCGTGCCCCGCTGGCCGAAGTATCCGAATTAGCCGCCCACCTACGGGCCATCTCCACCAACTCCGGCGGATCAGCGGTGAAACTCATATCCCCACCCGCCGCCGCAGGCCCAGAACCCTCACCCGCCGCCGGAGGCGCAGAACCCGGAGCGCCAGACCCGCCGCCGGGGAAAGGGCCGCCACTCGATGACCCGCCGCTCGCGGGCCCGCCGCCTGCGGGGCCACCAGACGGGGTGGCCCATCCTCTGGGCGTGGGGGTCAGGCTTCCACCGGGTGGTTCCTGCCCACCGGGTGGG
>NZ_RQYZ01000129.1 GCF_003932855.1 Tessaracoccus sp. OH4464_COT-324
ACAACCACCACCAGCAACCCCACCAACACCGCCAACAACCCGCCGACGACACCCAACCACAACCCCGAAACCCTACGCATCAACCAAACCCTGCCAGCATCACCTAGTGGCCAACAGATGCTCCACCAACTCATCCATCGCCGCCACCACCTCCTGCTCGGTAAACCTGCCAAGAGCCGGCTCCAGCACGATCACGGTATCCTCCGCATAAGCCACACACTCCGGATACTTGCCGATCTTCGACGCGCCGCAGGTGAACCGCCCCACATAATGCACATCATCCCACTCCGCCAGGTAGTCATTAAACTGCCTCGGCAACACGAGACCCTTCATTTCAAGCCCCAGGACCCGCTCCGGATCACTGGAGCTATCAACATAAGCCACCC
>NZ_RQYZ01000130.1 GCF_003932855.1 Tessaracoccus sp. OH4464_COT-324
GAAGATATCTTGGCAGAAGATGCGGAAAGTTACGATGTTGGGACAAATTTAAGGGATGTGGATACGCCTGAAAATGAAATGTTATCCAGTGAATTAGAAAAAGTTGTTTTTGATACAATCAGTAACCTACAAGAAGATTTAAAAACAGCGATTACTTTACGAGAAATGGAAGGTTTGAGTTACGAAGAAATTGCAGAAATTATGGATTGCCCAGTGGGAACCGTACGTTCTCGTATCTTCCGTGCAAGAGAAATAATTGAAAGCAAAATTCAACCTTTATTACAACGTTAAATCAATTAACCAAAAACTTGGAGTTCAAGATGCAAAAAGAGTTACTTTCAGCTTATATTGATGGCGAGCATCGTAGTAACGAATTGACTGACAA
>NZ_RQYZ01000014.1 GCF_003932855.1 Tessaracoccus sp. OH4464_COT-324
CCAAGACCGCCAAGCATCCGACACACTCGGCGACGGCAACACAATCGAAGACCGCGGAGCCGACGACGAACCCTGACCAAGAGCCGACGAATCGGGAGAAACCGGCCGCAGCACAACCACCACCAGCAACCCCACCAACACCGCCAACAACCCGCCGACGACACCCAACCACAACCCCGAAACCCTACGCATCAACCAAACCCCTTCACGCCCGACAGGCGCGCCTAGCGCACCGCGCCGTCGCCGTCCACCTCGATGCCCTTGGTCTCAACATGCATCTCACCCTTGGGTCCCGGGCCGAGATCGGCCGGCTGCGTGCCGGACTTGGCCGTGCCCTGCGGCCACTCGCCCGCCAACAGCTGAGGCGAGCTCCGCAGGCCCCGCAGGAACTCGTCCAACGACTCGCCCGCCGCCTCGGCCTGCTCGATCACCCCGGGAATCCACTCCGCGTACGCGTGCAGCCGGTTGCCGAACTCCGCCGTCGGCGCGAAGAACTCCCGCTCCCCCGGCGTGCAGGTCAACGGATCCAGGATCTTGTTCAGCTGTTCGTAGACCGCGGTCTGCACCACCACATTGATCTCATAAGCGTATTCAAAGCTCTCCGCCATCTTCTTGACCATCTGGCTCCACTCCGAGCACGCCGCGGTCTGCACCTTCGCCATCTTCTGATACTCCTCGTAGGCCGGGCCCGCCCAACCCGCGATCACCTCCCGCTGCGGCGCCGACTCGTAGACCCCGCGCGCCAGCCTCGCGGCCTCCCTCCACTGGTCGCCCTTTTCCTTGAGGTCGTCGGGCACGTCCTGCTCCTCCAGGACCCGCTCACACTCCTTACGCAGCTTCACCATGCCATCGTCGGCGCGCTGCTTAATCTCCGCCACCTTGCGCTCATACTCCCCCTTAGCCTTCCCCCAGTCAGCAATATCACTGAAGGTGACCTTGATCTTGTCCCACCAGTTCAGGCCCTTCTTCTCATCCTCAGCCTTGATCCGCTCCTTCTCCCGCTCGATCCGATCAAGCAGATCCGCCAACTTCTTGTATTCATCCGCCCCTTCGCCGGGAGCACCCTGCTTGTGCTGCTTGATCCACTCCACTAGTTGAGGCAACCCGCCAGCAATTGCGTCCAGAATCGACATCCCTGGTCTCCAATCCTTGTCTAAACCAAAACCGACCGCCGCGCCCCAAGGCCGCGACGCAGCCCCCGTCGACGACGATCAACCGCATCGCCACCGCCGCAACACGGACCACAACGAGTATGGCACTCGCCGAGGCCAACCCGGCGGAAACCAGACCAAAAACCGCACGCTCCCCGAGAATCCCCGCCCGCCAAACAGCGCACGCCCGACAAGCAAACAAACCCGAGACGCTCCTAGCCAACTACGCATTACCGCCCCGGCGGAGGTCCAGATGCGCTACCGTGCAGAAACACGGGAAACCCAGACAGGACCACGCCATGCACCAGCCCGCCCCCACCAGCTTCGACCTCCGCTGGCGCCGCTACTCCCCGACGATGCGGCCCAGCCTGCAACGCGTATACGGCGAGCGCGCCGACGATGTGCTCGCCCGGCTGCGCGACCTCGTGGCCTCCGCCCTCGCGGCCCGCCCCGAAAGCCTGAAAACCCTGGACGAGGAGCGGCTGCTGAACCCGGACTGGCTGCAACGCCCGGAGATGCTGGGCTACGTCGCCTACACCGAGCGGTTCGCGGGCAGCCTGGCCGGGGTCGCTGACCGGCTCGACTACCTCGACGGGCTCGGGGTCAGATACCTGCACCTCATGCCGTTCCTGCAACCCCGCCCGGGCGCGAACGACGGCGGCTACGCCGTCGCGGACTATCGGGCGATCCGCCCCGACCTGGGCACCGTCGACGACCTGGCGGCGCTGACCGCCCGGCTGCGCGAGCACGGCATCTCCCTGGTGATGGACCTGGTGCTCAACCACGTCGCGCGGGAGCACGACTGGGCCCGCCGCGCCCGAGCCGGCGAGCCCCGCTACCGCGACTACTTCCTGATGTTCCCCGACCGCACCCTCCCGGAACTGTACGAGCAGCACCTGCCGGAGGTCTTCCCCGACTTCGCGCCAGGAAACTTCACGTTCGACGACGAGTCGGGCAGCTGGGTGTGGACCACCTTCAACGACTACCAGTGGGACCTCAACTGGGCGAACCCCGACGTGCTGTGCGAGTTCGTGGAGCTGATCTGCTGGCTCGCAAACCAGGGCGTGGAGGTGTTCCGCCTGGACGCGATCGCCTTCATCTGGAAACGCATGGGCACCTCCTGCCAGAATCAGCCCGAGGTGCACGACCTCACCCAGGTGCTGCGGGCCTGCCTGCGCGTCGCGGCACCCGCCGTGGCGTTCAAGGCGGAGGCCATCGTCGCGCCACACGAGCTGCTGGCCTACCTGGGATACCGGGAGCATTACGGCCTGGTGTCCGACATGGCCTACCACAACCTGTTCATGGTTCAGCTGTGGAACTGCCTCGCCACCCGCGACGTGCGGATGGCCGAGCAGGCCCTGAGCGCGGTGCCGCCGAAGCCCGCGTCGACGACGTGGGCCACCTACGCGCGCTGCCACGACGACATCGGGTGGGCGATCTCCGACGATGACGCGGCCGCCGTCGGGGCCGACGGCTACCTGCACCGCGCCTACCTGTCGGAGTTCTACTCGGGCGCGACCGGGTCGTTTGCCCGCGGGCTGGTGTTTCAGGCCAACCCGGCGACGGGCGACCGCCGCATCAGCGGCACCCTGGCCTCGCTGGCGGGCCTGGAGTCGGCGCTGGGTGCGGGCGATGAGCGGCTGGTGGAGGCCGCCGTCGCGCGGGTGGCGCTGCTGCACGCCGCGATCGCCGGATTCGGGGGCATCCCGCTGCTCTACATGGGCGACGAGCTGGGCCTGCTCAACGACTACGATTACGCGAACGAGCCGGCGCACGCGATGGACAACCGGTGGGCGCACCGGCCGCGCATGGACTGGGCGCTGGTCGAGCGCCTGGCCGACGACCCGGCCGCGCCGGCGTCGCGGATCAACGCGGCGCTCCGGCACATCTTCGCCACCCGGGCGCGCCTGCCGCAGCTGCACGCCAGCTTCCCGAGCGAGGTTGTGCCGAGCCCCGACCGGCGGGTGTTGGTGCTGGAGCGCCGCCACCCGATGGGGCTGCTGCTGCAGGTGTACAACTTCAGCCCCGACGTGGTGCCGCTTGACCACGCGGTGTTCACCGACCGCTTCGGCCGCTGGGCCCGGGAGGTGCTGGGCGGCCACGACTACAACTTCGCGCCCGCCACCATCGACATCCTGCCTTACCAGGCGGCCTGGTTCGTCGCCCGGCCGGGGCAGGATTGAGGCGCACCCGGGACGTCAGTAGAGGCTCAGGCCGATCAGTGCGATGACGAGCGCGACGATGCCGCCCAGCATCGTGTAACCCAGCCAGATTTTGCGCGACCAGCGCACCATCAGCACCGGCAGCGCGAGCGCGGCCACCGTCGCCACCAACGCCAGCACCCGCAGCGGCATCGGCGGGATACCCGACTCGACCTGGATATCGAGGCCGGCCTGGTTGTCGATGACGAGGAAGATGTAGGCGAGCCAGTACAGCACCGCCGGCGACACCGCGAGCAGGGTCAGCACGAACCATGCGGCCGCCGCCCACCAGGTGGCCCACCAGGGGCGGGCGGGACCGGAACGTTTCTTCCTGGCCGGCTTCGGGTCAGGCACGACGCAGGGCCTCCAACCGCTCGTACATCTCGTCGATGCGCTTCTTGAACCGCCGCTCCACCTCGCGGCGGCGCACCTTCAGCGTCGGGGTGAGCAGCCCATTGTCCATGGTGAACTCGTCGGAGAGCACCTCCGTCTCCTTCGGACGCTCCTGGCTGGGCAGCCGGGCGGTGAGCTCCTCGACACGACGGCGCAACTCCGCAAGCAGTTCGTTGCTCTCCAGCCAGTCCTTCAGCTCCCCCGGCCACTGCAACCGCTTCGCCAGCTCCTCGACGGCGGGCGCGGAGGGTTTGACGAGCAGCGTCACAAAGGGCCGGGTGTCGCCGATGAGCACGGCGTGCTCGAACAGCGGGTCGGCGAGGATGAGGCCCTCGATCGGCTGCGGGGCGACGTTCTTCCCGCCGAGGGTGACGATGATGTCTTTGAGCCGATCGGTGATGGTGACGAACCGCTCGTTGTCGATGTAGCCCACGTCGCCGGTGTGCAGCCACCCGTCGGCGTCGATCACCTGCGCCGTCGCCTCCGGCTGGTTCCAGTAGCCCTTCATCACGTTGGGGCCGCGGTAGAGGAGCTCGCCCAGCTCGCCCACGCGGAGTTCTCCGCCGACGATGACGCGCCCGACAGTGCCGAGCTTGAACTCGTTGGGGGCGTTGAAGGTGACCAGCGGGGACGCCTCGGTGAGCCCGTACCCGGTGCGCACCGGGAGCCCGACGGCGGAGAAGAACTCCTCGATCTCCGGCCGAAGCGGGGCGCCGCCGCAGGCCAGCACCGTCTTGGGCCCGCCCATCGCGGCGCGCACGTTCTTGAAGATGAGCTTGTCGGCCAGCGAGCGCTGCGCCCGAAGCCAGGCCCCCGGCTGCCGCCCCGAGCGGAACGCGTACTGGTTGTGGCGGCCAATCTTGAGCGCCCACGTGAGGATGGCGCGCTTCACCGGCGACGCCGCCACCTTCTGGTGCACGGTGGCGAACACCGTCTCGTACAGCTTCGGCACCGACACCAGCATCGACGGCTGGGCGAGCACCATCTGCTCGGCAACCGTGCGCGGGTTCTCCACGTAGGTGTTCAGGCAGCCGTGGGTAAGCACGAAAATGGTCCAGGCGCGCTCCAGCGCGTGGCTGAGCGGCAAGAAGGCGAGCGAGTCGTCGCCAGAGTCGACGTCGAAAAAGCTTTCCAGGGCGTCGCACTGCGCGCTCAGGCCGAGGTGCGTGAGCATCGCGCCCTTGGGGCTGCCGGTGGTGCCGGAGGTGTAGACGATGGCGGACAGGTCGTCGTCCTGCGCGCCCGCGTAGCGCTCCTCCACCGCGGGCGTGGGCGGGGTGAGAAGATCCGCGTAGCGCATGACATCGTCGGGGATGGATTCGAAGTCGGTGAAGGAAATGATCCGGGGCATCTCGGCGAACTCGCGCGCCTGCAGCACCCGCCTGGCCTCGCTTTCCCCACCGACGATGATCGCCTTCATCCCGGAATCGGCGACGATGTGCGCGATCTGTTCGGGCGTCGAGGTGGCGTAGAGCGGCACGACGATGGCACGCGCCGTATTGATCCCGAAATCGGCTTCCGTCCACTGCGGGCAGTTGTTCGCGAACAGGCCCACGCGGTCGCCGGCATCAATACCAAGATCGATCAGCCCCTGCGCGACGGAGTTCACCTTCTCCAACAGCTGGGAATAGGTCTGGGTGACCCACTCGTCGCCGATCCGGATTCGGGTGGCGACGCGTTCCGGAAGCTCGGCGACAACCTTGCGGAAGCGCACGATGACGTGCTGGCGCATGCCCGTGTCCTGAAACATGATCTTGATCGGCTTGGGCATATCTCCTCCTGCGCGTGACCCTACCCAACCGTAGGTTACTGCTTCGTCACAAACCAAGCAGTGCCGAAATGGCCGAAGCTACACCGTCGTTTTCGTTGGAACCCACCAGTTCATCGGCCGCCGCCCGGGCTTCGGCGCTGGCGTTGGCCACGGCGAACCCGCGCCCGGCCCAGCGCAGCATGTCCACGTCGTTGGGGGCGTCGCCGAAGGCCCACACCCGCTCGCGCGCGACGCCGAGCCGCCCGCACAGCAGCTCCAGCGCGCTGGCCTTCGTCACACCCGCGCCCATGATCTCGACGAACGGGGCGCCGGAGGTCGTCGCCTCCACCGCCGCGAACTCGTCGCGAAACTCCCGAATCAGCTGCTCGGGCGCCACGCCGGGGCGGCGCACAATCAACTTGGCGCAATCGTCCAGCACCACAAAGGACAAATCCCCCAGCTCCATTTCGTTTCGGGTGCGGTGATGATCCGCGAACTTCGCCTCAACCGCGTACTCCGGCTCCGCCCGGAACCACTCCCCCGCCGGCCCGACGGAGGCGAACAGCAGACTCGGGTCGCGTCCCCTCAGCCGCAGCGCCAGGGCGCGGGCGTCGTCGGCGGCCAGCGGGCGAGCAAACCAGATCTCGTTCGCCGCCAGGTGCATACCGATCGCCCCATTGCCGCAGATCGCGGGGCCAGTAAGCCCCACAGCCGACGCGATCGGGCGCAAGCCCTTGGGCTGCCGGGCGGTCACCGGCACCACCGGGATACCCCGCGCAGCCAGCTCCGCGACGACGGCTCGGGTGCGGCTGCTGACCGTGTGGTCCGCGCGCAGCAGCGTGCCGTCGAGGTCGGTAGCGACGAGCAGCGGGTCAGAGTCTGGCACGCAGCCACTCCAGGTCGGCCGCGTGTTCCACCACCCGGCCGGGCGTTTCCAACACGGTCGGGGCATCCGCCGCGCGCACGACGTCCACCAGCAGCCCGGGGTCGATCGTGCCCTGCCCCAGGTTGGCGTGCCGATCGACGCCGCTGCCCGCAGCGCCCTGCGAGTCGTTCAGGTGCACGAGGTCGATCCTCCCGGTGATGGAGCGCACATCATCGACCAGCGTCGCCAGGTCGAGCCCGGCCGCGTGCGCGTGGCAGGTGTCGAGGCAGAAGCCCACCCGGTCGAAGTTCTCGCTGCCCGCGAGCTCCCCCCACAGCCGCGCCAGCGAGTCCAGATAGCGGGCCATCGCGTGGTTGCCACCCGCCGTGTTCTCGATGAGGATCGGCACGGGCAGCCTCAGCCCGTCGACGCACTTGCGCCAGTTGGCGAACCCGGCGGCCGGGTCGTCGTTCGCGGTCACGTGGCCGCCGTGCACGACCACCCCCTTGGCGCCGATCTCGGCCGCCAGATCCACGTGCTGCTGCAGCACCTTCCGCGACGGGATTCGGATGCGGTTGTTCAGGGAGGCGACGTTGATGATGAACGGCGAGTGCACATAAAACTCGACGCCGGCCTCCTCGGCCGCCTGCGCGAAGCCGGGCACGTCGAAGGTGGGTTTCTTCCAGCTCTGCGGGTCGCCCAGGACGCATTGGGCCACGTCCGCGCCGAGGGCGAGCGCGTCGTCGAGAGGGTTTGCGGATGCTGCGTGTCCGCCGAGTTTCAGGGTCATGTTCCTCAGCCTAGGCGAAAGCCGTTCGGGGCCGCGCTACGCAGGCTGGGGTGAGCGGGTGCGGGCGACGCGTCCCGGGGTAAACAGTGTCCGACGGGTCGGCTAGGTTGGGCGCATGTCTTGGATCCCCACCGGCACAGGCCACGAGCTGGCCATCGACGACGGCCGGATCGTCGCACGCAACTCCAAAGGCAAGCCGCTGGCAAAGGTGCCTGCGGCGGCGAAGAAGACACAGGCCTGGGAGGAGCTGGATTCGCTGCTCAGCTTCCTGCACGCGCACGAGTCGGAGGTGAAGGAACAGGTGGAGCTGTGGCTGCTGCGCTCGCTGCCGGTGCCGGTGCAGCTGCTCAAGGAGGTGTGGGTAGACGACTCGTGGCGGCGCTTCCTCACCGACCTCGTGGTGTCCACCCCGGACGGTGAGGCCGTCGGCTTCCTGCGCTCGGTGACCGCCCAGGGGGTGGGTATCGTCGATCTCGACGGGGAGACGCTCACCCTGGACGCCCCGCAGGTGCTCCTGCCACACCCGGTGCTGCTGGCTGACCTGAACGACATCCGCGAGTTCGCCGTCGAGCTGGGGGTGCAGCAAAGCGTTGATCAGCTGTTTCGGGAGGTGCACCTGATGCCTGCGGACCTCGACCCCGAGGCCCGCGAGCTCAGCGACTGGGCGGACGGCAAGTTCGAGCAGCTGCGGTTCGCGCAGGCTCGGGCGGCAGCCAACGGGTTCAAGGTGTCGGGCGGTTACGCGGTCTGCCCGTGCCACGACGACGGCAGGCTCGTCGTCGCACGCTACTGGGTGGGTTCCGGCTACCCGGAGGAGGAGACGTACACCGGGGAACTGCACTGGTCGGTGGGCGACGTGGTGGTCCCGGTCAACGAGGTGGGGCCGCTCGCCTACTCGGAGGGGGTGCGCATGGCCGCGCACATCTTCGCCGGTCGTGCGGTTGAGAAGGAGGACGAGAGATGATAGGTGACGAGCAAGCCGTCGCACTCGGTGGTGTCGGGTTGAGCCGCACGGCTGACGCGGTGGTGGCCCAGGCCCGGCACTACACGCACCCCGCGCTGCCCGGCCGGAGCGTCGTCAGGGTGGTGCGGGGGAACTTGTCCGAGGTGGAGGACCTGAGCTTGGGCGCGCTCGGCTTCGAGGCCGGGCGACACACCGACGTGGGGTTCGTTCGCCACCAGGCCGTCGGCTTCCCCGCCTGGCCGATCATCCACGACCCGGCGAACGCCCGCCACGCGCTCAACCTGGTGGCAGACCTGAAGCGCGCGGCCAAGATGGCCCGCAGCCGGCCGGGGGCGACGAAGGATCTGCTGGTCGAGCTGGCCAACAAGCTGGGCCGCTCCGCGCCACACTTCCTGCCCACCTTCCTGGAAGAGGGAGCCCGCGTCTTCCTGAACGCCGGGAACCGCGCCTACGCCGCGCAGCTCTTCGCGAAGGCGCGGGAGGCTGAGCGGGTACACAATCTCGCCATCGACGATGCCCGCCACCGGCAGGTGTTCCTGGAGTTCGCGCTGGCCGGGGCGCTGAGCGGCAAGGAACTCACCGCCGAGTCCAGGGCTCTGCCGAAACGGATGCCTGCCGAGGAGGCGCTGGAGTTCTACCTGAAGCTGAACATCGACCGAATTCGCGGCGGGATGCCCCCGTTCGCCGGGTTGGGCGCAGACCTGCGTCGCCTCGCCCGGGCGGCCGGTCGTCGCGCCGGGGAGGCGGAGGAACTGCTGCTGCGCGAGGTGCTCGGATCCCCCGCGCTGTCCCGCGCGCCCAAGGCCTTCTGGGATGGGGTGCGCAAACCGCTCTCCGCGTTGACCCGCGCGGACGCCGGAATGCGTCGGGCGCTGCTGGGCATTGTGCCGGAGTCCGTGGACGCCGACGATTGGGTGGCGCTCCTGGCCGAGTGCGGGGTGGCCGACGAACTGCTTTCCGGCCAGCATGATGCCCGCGGGTGGGTGGAGCGCATGACGCGCCAACTGCAGCGGTCCTGGTCGCACCCCTATCCCCTGGAACTCGGCCGGCTGATCGCGCGGCTGCCGGGGCTGCGCGGCACACGGATCAGCCTGTCGCGCAACGTGTCCTTGGTGGACGTCAACCTCCTGGACGCGATGCTCGCGGCAGGGGCCGAGGTGGTCCTCGACGAAACCCGCCCCGGCACTCGGCTGTCGTTCGACTCGTGGGCGGAAAGCGACGACGACTCGCCCCTGACGCACCTGGCCGACGGTCCCCTGCGCGAGAACGCGGTGGCGGGTGTCGGCTCGTCGGTGGAGAAGCACCTGGGCAGGCTGTTGGGCAGCGACGGCACGCGCACGCTCCTGGCGGAGTGGGCCGAGCCGCGCATCACTCCGGACTCCTCGCCGGTCGCGGTCGCGCGGGAGCTGATCCGGCTGAACCATTTCCTCGTCCCGAAGGGCAGGGCGGCCTTCCCTCAACAGGTGGCCGCCCTGGCGAGCTGCCTGGATGCCGCCCGACTACTCGCGGCGGGGCTGCGCGGCGGCCTGCTGACCGAGCTGAGCTGGCCGGCGTTGGAGAAGGCGGTGGCCGAGCTGGGCCAGCCGAGCGAGGTGAGTTTCCACGGCTCGTGGCCCGCCGTCGGGGCGGCGCGCGACGGGCGGATCATCTGGGTGGAGCGCGATGAGCGCGTCGCCGAGGCGTCCTTCACGATGCCCGCCCTGCACGACCGCCGCAGCTGGGCATATCTGCTGGTTGACGGCCACACCTACTTCGTGGCCCGCCAGCGCGACTGGACCCACAAAGGGATTTGGTCGAACGCTCCCGGCCGGATCCTCGACGTACCCAACACGTGGCACGTCGGCAGCAGGCAGCAGTCCTTCCAGGTGCCGGGCGGCCGTCTGGTGTCCTCGTCGCTGGTGCGGGTGGGCGACGCCAGCAATCTCGAAGGGACGGCGCAGCTGCTCACCGACGGCGAGCGGTTCTGGACCTGCGACGGGGACGAGGTGAACGAGATCTCACCCGCCACCGGGAAGGTTGGCCGCAGATCGTTGCCGACGGCGCTGGCCGAGCTGGTCGAGCCGCTGCTGCGCGATGGTTGGCGGGTGGGCGGGTCGACGTCGTGGTTCCCCGCCCAGCACTGCCCGGCTTCGCTGCAGCCCGCGGGCTCCGGCTGGCGCGGCTGGGTGGAGCTGCGGCACCCGAAAGAGGGTTTCTGCTTCGTCGGGCCCGACGGCTACCGCCAGGATCCGCAGGTCAAGTTCCGATCGGTGGGCCGGATCGCCCGCCCGGGCGGCGGCCACTGGCTGTTCGACTTGTCGGGGCGGCTTTGCGAGGCCGACGGGTCGGAGCTGCTGCCCACCACTGGCGCCGACGGCGCCAATCATTTCCTGGGCCGTATTCCACCGGCGGGCTGGCACCACTTCCGGCCTCGCGACCCGGCCGCGAGCGCCCGGCTGCGAGCGGTCTCCGCAAGACAGGTGGCCGACCTCCTGGCGGCCGTCCCCACGATCGCTAAGGCCTGTGCGAACGATTCGCTACACGCCATCGTGTCGGGCGTGTGCTCCGGGTTTGGAGTGGTGCTCAACTCCGCTGAGGCCCTCGAAGCCGCCCGTCAGCTCTGCGGCAGCCACGAGCCAGCGCTGTTGGAGGCCATCGTGTGGCTGGCCGCGCAGGTGAAGGCGATCATCCGGGCGGGGGATGAATTGCTGAACTCGGTTGACGAGGAGTCGACATCGTTCGGTGACTGGGAGCCCAACCTGTCCCCAGTGTGGTGGGCGTTCGACGGTGACCGTTGGCGCACCTGCGAGACCAAACCGTCCCACTTGCGCGCGCTCGCGCAACGCGTCCTGTCCGATGGGCAGAAGCAGCCACGGTGGGGACGGTGGTTGAATCGGCTGCCGGGCCTGGCCCGGCTCACGAAAGACCGGGCGGCGAAGGCCGAACCCAGCCCGAGTGCCCTGCAATTCGGGCGCGGAGCTGGCCTGACTCTGGTCAAACCGGAGCTTCTCCTCGCTGCGGCGCTCGGCCTCGGACGCACACGCGACGAGATCGGCGGGCTCGCAGCGGCCGTCGGGGCAGTGCTGGACGCCGACCTCTACCTGCCGGAGTCGTGCGTGTACAGCGCCGACAGCACACCCGAGCATGCGCGCCAGCCCGGCGCGGTCATCGACACCCCCTCCGGGCCCAGCTTCGTGCTGGTGGTCGAGTCCTATCAGCACGAGCTGCACACCGCTTTCTCTCCCTCGGGTGGGGCGCCCGCCAAGCTGAATGGTCAGCCGGTGCGGGTGCTTCACCGGTCGTCGGGGATGGATCCCGCCGAGCTGCGGAAAGCGTTCGAGGTGCTGCTGGAGCGGGGAGCGCCCGCGTGGGATGAGCACCAGGTGGCTCGGCTGGCGGAGGGCCTCGGCTGGTCGACGGCGGCGGCGGCCCTGGTGCTGGCCGGACTGCCGAATCTCGACTCCTGGGAGCGGAACTTCCTGCCGAAGGAGGTGCGCGAGCAGCTCGGGTTGAAGGTTGCGGAGGCTGCGATGGCGCGGGGCTTCCTGCGGGAGATCAGCGTTTCCGAGCTGGTTGAGCTGGTAGCTGCGGGCGTTCAAGACCCGGTTCGTGCTGTGCTGGAGGGCCTGGATGTGGAGGCGATGATCGCCCACTCCGGGAAGACGTTCGGCGACCACGTCGTCGTACCCGATGAGCTGATCGGCAAGGCAGAACGCGCAACCCCTTATGGGGGTGCCAGCTCGCTGTCCGCGCTGTTCCAGGGCACTGATCTCAGCAGCGTCCGCCTGCCCATGTGGTTCTGGGCGGTGGCGAACGTGCCGTGCGGCGGGCCGCTGGCCGCGGTGCTGCGTCAGCGGTTCGCGGACCTCAAGAAGGCGCTACGCGCCCCGTACGAGATCGACGAGTGGTATCCGGGGCCCGAGCTGCGCCAGCTGCTGGGTCTGCCGACGCGCGGCAAGGACGGCGAGCCCCTGCACGTGGGCAGCTGCTGGCGAGTCGGGGCGTGGCAAGTCACGGAGGAGAAGCACAAGGATCTGCTCGTTTGGGATCCGCGGCTGGTCACGGACTGGCGGCGGGAGCAGGCGCTGCTCGACAGCCTGCCGGGCACGGGCTGGGCGCTTGACGTGCGGATGCGGGCCGCGCTCATCACCGGCCTGTTCGACGCGGTGGCGGGTCAGCTCGACGGCGAGGAGGGCTGGTTGCAAGATCCTCTCCGGTCGGCGCCGACGGTGGTGCGGGCTGCCGCGGAGGCCCTCGACTTGCCCGAGGAGTCGGCTCGGTACTGGCTGCAGCTGCTGGCGTTGCACGACCCGACCGACAGGAACATCGACCTGTGGAATGGGTGGCGCAAGGCCGATCGGGTGCGGGCTGCTGGGCCGCTGCTCTCGGCAGGCCTGGTCGTCGAAGCAAAGCGGGCACGGGCCGGGAGGTCCTACTTCCTGCCTGGCGGGTGGATGGAGGCTTCTCAACCGAACTTGCCGCTGGAGGTATGGAAGGCTCCCTTCTACGAGCTGCGCGACGAGCCTCGGGTGCATCCGGTGCACAACATCCTGATTCTGCTCACGCCGTTTGCGGAACTGTTCGCCGACGCCTGGCAGCGTTTCTCCGACGGGGATCGCCCGGGTTACGAGGAGTTGCGCACCGAGCGGTACCGGCGTCGGCGAGCGTAGGGAGTTCGGGCAGTTTTCGGGGTGCACCCCCCAAAAAACGCCTGGGCATCCTTCATGCGGAAGTCCGCCGCTCCCCGCTCCCGCAGCGCGGCCGGCAGCTCAGTCGAAACGTCAAAGCTCTTCGACGCCAACCTGCCGCGCGCTCCCGCACCGCGGCATCCTCCGGGCTGTCCGGATCCGCCAGGAACAGGCCGTACCCAATCGATAACTGGCTTCCGCGCCGAACGAGTCCACAACGGAACCGGCAACACATCCCTCACCCCACCCATCCCCTACCGGCAAAGCTGTCGGCGGCGTCGGATAGGTTGTCTGCCGGGCGCTGCGCCACCGCAGGCCCGCCGACTAAGGGAGTGATGATGGAGCCCGTGCACCAAGTGCCGCCGCCCGAGATCAGATTCGCCGACGAGTTGGCGCGGCTGGCTGCGCTGCCCGGGGCGCGCCCCCCGGGTTGGCGACTCACGCCGTCGGCCGTGGTTTCCTTCATCTGCGGCTCCGACAAGCACAAGATCAGCCGTAAGTTCGTGGGCGACGTGGCGCTGGTAGAGCGTTGCGTCATCACCCTGGCGGGCGAGCGGGCGCTGCTGCTGGTGGGCGAGCCGGGCACCGCGAAGTCGATGCTGTCCGAGTTGCTCGCCGCCGCGATCTGCGGCTCCAGCGGCCTGACCGTGCAGGGCAGCGCCGGCACCACGGAGGACCAGCTGCGCTACGGCTGGAACTACGCGGCCCTGCTGGCGCGCGGCCCAAGCGAGGACGCGCTCGTCGACTCGCCGATCCTCGCCGCCATGCGCTCGGGCCGGGTGGCGCGCGTCGAGGAGATCACCCGCTGCCTACCCGAGGTGCAAGACGCCCTCGTCTCCGTGCTGTCCGAGCGGCGGCTGGCCGTGCCGGAGCTGGGCGAATACGCGGTGCCCGCACGGCCCGGGTTCTGCGTGATCGCCACCGCAAACCTGCGCGACCGGGGCGTCTCCGAGATGAGCGCCGCGCTCAAGCGGCGATTCAACTTCGAGGCCGTCGAGCCCATCGCGGACGCGGACGCCGAGATCCAGCTCGTCAAGCAGCGCACCCAGCAGGCTCTCGCCGCGGCTGGGGCGGAAACCCGCGTCGACCAGGTGGTGGTGGAGACCCTGGTCACCGCGTTCCGGGAGCTGCGCTCCGGGATGAGCCAGGAGGGCTGGGCGGTGGAGAAACCCTCCACCGTGCTCTCCACCGCGGAGGCTGTCGCCATCTCGGGATCGATCGCGCTCGCCGGGGCGTTCTTCCCGCATGCCAGCGACGGGGTACGTCTCATCCCCGGGCAGTTGCTGGGCGCGGTGCGCAAGGACGACGCCGACGACGGCGCCAGACTGTTGGCCTACTGGGACACCGTCGTGCAGCGCCGCGCCGCCGACGGCCGACACACCTGGGTGCAGCTGTGGCAGCTACGGCACGTGCTGGAGCAGTGAATCCCGTCGACGAGTTGGTCGCCTGCCGCGAGCCGTTCCTGATCGGCGTGCGGCACCACTCGCCCGCGCTCGCCGTCGCCGTGCCGCGCCTGCTCGACGACTTCGCGCCGGACGTGTTGGCCGTCGAGCTGCCCACGGAGGCCGCAGGCTGGCTCGACTTGCTCACTCATCCCGAGGCGGAAGTTCCCCTGGCTTTGGCGTTCAGCCGGGCGGCGAATCTCGCGTTCTACCCGTTCGCCGACTTCTCCCCCGAGCTGTCCGCCCTGCGCTGGGCGCGAAGCCGCGACGTGCCCGTGGTCTGCATTGATCTCCCGGTGGCCGAGCGCGCCGGGTACGCCGAGCAGCCCCCGGAGGACGAGCAGTCCCCGGAGGACGAGCAGTCCCCGGAGGACGAGCAACCCGCGGAGGGCGGGCGGCCCGCGGGCGACGATCGGGGCGTCCGGGCACTGCGCGGGCTCGCGCGAAGCGACGACTCGCAGGAGATCTGGGACCGGCTGGTCGAGGCGCGCGCCCCCGGCGCGTCCGCCGAGGAGCTGCGCGTGGCGGCGCTGGCGCACGGCTGGGCGCTGCGGGTGGGCTCGGCCATCGACCCCCTCACCGCGGCGCGTGAGGCGCACATGGCGCGGGCCGTCGCCGCCGAGGCACTTTCGGGCAGGAGGGTGGCCGCCGTCGTGGGCTCCTTCCATGCCGCTGCGCTGGCCGGCCCGGCCGCCGAGGCTCCCGAAGCCCAGCCCCGCGCCCAGGACGATCCCCCACCCGTCGAGCAGCCCGCCGGCCCCGACGACGTGGCGGCCTGCCTGGTGCCGTACACGTTCGCGCAACTCGACTCCCGTTCCGGCTACCCGTCCGGGATTCGCGACCCGGCGTGGCAGCAGGCGGTGTGCGAGTCCCGCCTGGACGCGCACCGGATTCGCTCCGCGGCGACGGCGTTCGTCACCCGCATCGCGCGCGAGCTGCGCGCCGTCGGCCTCCCCGCCGGGCCGGCTGAGGCGGCCGAGACGGCCAGGATGGCCCTGGATCTCGCCAGCCTCCGGGGGCTGGCGGCTCCGTCGCGGCGGGAGTTGATCGAGGCCGCGACGACGGTGCTGGCCCAGGGCGAGGTGCTGGGCCGGGGCCGGGCGGTGGCGGAGGCGCTGGAGCGGGTGCTGGTGGGCAGGCGACGCGGGCGCGTCGCCCCCGGCACACCGCAGTCGCCGCTGCGGGCGCGGATAGTGGAGGAGCTGCGCGCCCTGCACATCGACCCCGACGCCCCCGTGCAGCTGAGCCTCACCCCGCTGCGCGGGTCCACCGACCTGGCGTGCAGCGTGCTGCTCACCCGGTTGAGCGTCGGCGGGATCGTGTACGCGTCGCGCGCCGAGTCCGGCACCTGGCGCGGGGCGAAGGTCCTGGCCACAACCTGGTCGTGCAGGTGGTCGCCCAGCACGGACGCCAGCATCGAGCTGGCCGCCGCGCGCGGCCTGACGCCGGAGCAGGTGGCCACCAGCCAACTGCTCACCACCGTCGTCAGCGGCCCCGACGACGCGGCCCGCCTCCTCCTCGACGCCGCCGGCTGCGCGAGCGGCCCCGGGGTGCGGCGCGCCCTCCAGGTGATCGCGCCGCTGGTGGCCACGGTGGGGTTCGCTGACGCGGTGGCCCTCGGCACGGCGCTGGCCGAGGTGGGCGAGTGCCGCGTGCCCGGCGCCGAGCTGCTGCCCGAGGGGCTGGCGCGGCAGGCCATCGAGCTGCGCTCCGCCCTGACCGCAGCGGCGGTGCGCGAGCTGGGCGGCATCGCCGGCTCGGACAATCCCGACGATGCGCTCGCCCTCGCCGTGTTCAGCGACCTGGGCCGCGAGCGCCCCCTCACCCTGCGGGCGGCGCTTCGCCGGATGCTCACCGAGGGGTCCCCGCTGATGCAGGGCGCGGCGGCGGGGGTGCTGCTCGACGAGGCCGACGCCGTCGTCCCCTCCTGGCTGGTGGCGCACACCCCGGAGGCCCGGCGGGCGCTCAGCCGGCGCATCGTCGGGCTGCTGGCGGCTGCTGGGCCACGGTTTGACACCGCGCCCGCGACGCTGGCGCTCGTCGAGCGTGTGAATGGCCTCGCGGATGCGGAGTTCGTGGCGCTGCTGCCCGCACTGCGCGGCGGCTTTGACTGCCTGAGCGAGCGCGCCCGCGAGCAGCTGCTGGGCGGCCTCGCGCACGAGCTGGGCCGGGCGCGGGCGCTTACGCTGTCCCCCGACGATGCGATCGCCGCCGCGCGCCACGACGTGGCGGCCAGGGAGCGTCTGGCCGCGCTAGGCTTGGCCGACGTGTCTTTCTCCCCGGCTGAGCGCTGGCGGCTGGTGCTCGCCCGGGAACGCAGCCGCTTGTCGCAGCAGGGCGCGCGGATGGCGTCGGCGCTCGACGAGCTGTACGGCCGCGACGACGCGGACGCCCTCGACCCGGCGCAGCGCGCGGCGGGCGACGGCCCCTCCCAGTTGGGCGTGCGCGAGTGGAGGTCGGAGATCGAGGCGCTCTTCGGCCCCGGGGAGGTCACGGAGATCTTTGCCGAGGCCGCTTCCGGGGGCCGGGGCGACCTGCTCGAACAGTTGTCCCCCGACGAGGTGCGCCCCTCGGTCGAGCTGCTCACCACCGCGCTGTCCCTCACCGGGGCGCTGTCCGAGGCCAGGCTGGCGAGGCTGCGCCCCCTGGTGGCGCGGCTGGTGGCTGAGCTGAGTACCCAACTCGCCGTCCGCCTGCAGCCCGCGCTCACCGGCCTGGCCACGGGCCGACCAACGCGCCGACGCACCGGACGGCTCGACCTGCCCCGCACGCTGCGCGCCAACCTGCGCCACGTCGTGGAGTTCGCCGGGCGCGCCCAGGTGGTGCCGGTGCATCCGGTGTTCAGCTCCCCGATGGAGCGCCAGGTGGACTGGCATCTGATCCTGCTGGTGGATGTTTCCGGGTCGATGTCGGAGTCGGTTGTCTTCTCTGCCTTGACCGCAGCGATCCTGGCCGGCTCGCCGTGCCTCAGCGTGCAGTTCCTGGCGTTCGACACCAGCGTGATCGACTTCACCGGGCACGTCTCGGATCCGCTGAAGCTGCTGCTGGAAGTGAAGGTGGGCGGCGGCACCGACATCGCCTCCGCGCTGCGCGTGGCGCGCTCCCGAGTCAAGGTGCCCGCACGCACCCTGCTGGTGCTGATCAGCGATTTCGACGAGAACGGCCCGGTGGCCCCGCTGCTGGCCGAGGTGGAGCAGCTGCGTTCCTCCGGGGTGCATCAGCTGGGCTGCGCGGCCCTGAGCGACAGCGGCCGGGGCGTGTACAACGTCGGGGTGGCGGCGCAAGTGGCCGGAGCGGGCATGCGCGTGGCCGCGCTTTCCCCGTTGGATCTGGCCCACTGGGTGGGCACCGTCATCCGGGAGGGATCGAGGTGAAAATTGATCCAGGGTTGCAGGCGCGGGTGGTGGAGGCGCTGGTCCCGCGCGTGCGTCGACGCGTCGACGCGCTGCTGTCCGAACCGCCGCCGCTGGGCCCCACCGTCGACTTCGGGAAGGCCACGGTGCGCCTGGCGGACGTCGAGGTGGCATCGGCCGACGAGCACCTCACCTGCGACTGCCTCCTCGCCCCCGCCTGCGCGCACCGCGCGGTGGTGGCGCTGCTGCTGCCCCTGGCCGCCGCCGAAGCCATTGCGGCCGGCCCGCCGCCCGGCGACGTCCACGCGCCGCCCCCGCAGCCGGCCGCCCGGGCCCGCACGCCGTCGGCGCTCGATCGGCTGCGCCGCAGCACGGCGGCCCGGGATCCTCTGCCCATCACCGAGGCCCAGCTCACCACGGTCCACACCACCTGGCGGCACCTGGCGGACGTGCTGCTGGGCGGCAGCCACCGTCTCGACGCGGCACGCCGCGCGCAACTGGCCGGCGACCTGCACCAGCTGCGCACCCGGGCGCTGCACGTCGCGGATCGCGCGCTCACCGGCTTCGTGGGCGCGCTCGGCACCGACGACCCCCAGTCGCCCGGCTTCGCCGCCGCCGTCGTCAACCTGTACCAGCTGTCCCGGCTGTCCCCCGGCGACGAAGCCCGGGAGCTGATCGGCCGGATTCGCGAGGCCTACACCGAGATCGGTGGCCTCTCCCTCGCCCCGCTCTACGCGGAGCCCGTGCTCACCGGATCGGGTTTCTCGGGCGTCGCCGCGCACTTCGTCGACGCCGACGGCACCACCTGGCGGGTGGAGCAGGTGCTTCCCGGCGGGCGCAGGAACATCACCCGCCGCTACGCGGCCAGCGAACCCTGGGGTGGGCTGAGCGCCCCCCTCCGGGCGCTCAGCAGGCACCACGTCCTGCTCTCGTCCGCCACCGCGCGCGCCGACCGCAAGCTGGGCGGGGGCCGCCAGGTGCGGGCAGTGCTGCAAAACCCCTGGTCGGGCTGGGAAAGGCTGCCGGAGGGTCACCGGCTGGTGGCCGGGCCCATCGTCGGCGGCGACCGGGAGGGAATCGTCGTGG
Source organism: Tessaracoccus sp. OH4464_COT-324 (assembly GCF_003932855.1). GTDB lineage: Bacteria > Actinomycetota > Actinomycetes > Propionibacteriales > Propionibacteriaceae > Arachnia. The sequence continues at coordinate 18,663 of NZ_RQYZ01000014.1, forward strand.
CCGGCGAGCGTCTCACCCTGCTTCCGACGGCGGCTCGGCTCGGCGCTGGCCTCGGCACAGAGCTGTTCGGGGCCGCCGTCGGCACCCAGGTGACGTGCCTCGTCGCGGGCGACACGCTGCTGGGCATGCGCGTGGGCGAAGGGGTCATCGAGTTGCCCGACGAGCTGGGCGGCCTCTGGTGGCCAGGGTTGGACACCGTCGAGCGCTCCTGGGTGGGCCAGTTGCCCGCCGTGCGGAAACCGCCGCCGCCCACACCCGACGATGTGACCAGCTGGGCGGACTCCCCGCCGAAGGTACGCCTGGTGGTGGAGCGCTGGTGCGAGCGGGTTCTCCGGGGCGGGTCCAGCGTCGTGGCTGCTGAGCAGCTGGAGCGCGACGCGCAGTGGCTGCGTTCGGCGGGGGCCCCGTTCGCGGGCGAGCTGCTGCTGGGTCTGCGGGTGGCGATGACGCAGGGTGGCCGCCGCTTCGACGGCACCTGGTGCCCGGACGCGGAGGCGTTCCTGTTGGCCTGGCTGCGGCTCAGCCAGTACTAAAACCTTGCACGCCGAGCCGCAGCGCCGTCGGTTCGGGGAGGACATCGCCAGCGTGCCCACCCGGCACAACCCCCACGTGTACCGGTGGATTCAGCTGGGCAGCTGGCGACGTCCCTCCAGTCGGCCGAGTGTCCACCCGGCCTGCCCTGCCCGGAGGCTGCCCCAGAAGGCGGCACCGCCACCGCTCTTCCTCTGGCCCCGGGCAGGGACGCTTTTAAACAATTCCTAATGCTTTGCCTGGCGTGAATCCGGGGAAGATCTCGCTGATCTTGTGGGCTCCTCCCATCCGCTTCGCGACGATCTCCGACAATGCCTGCCGGTAGTCCAGGGTGATGGGTACATCGCCCAAGCTGAGGTTCCCTTTCTCCAGCGTGGGCACCTGACCGTAGACCTTTCCGCCGCGCACCCCGCCGCCCAGTATGAACATGGTGTTGCCCTGCCCGTGATCCAGGCCCGCGTCGCCGTTCTCGGCCACGCGGCGGCCGAATTCGCTCATGGTGACGACGGTGGTTTTGGCCCACAGTGGGCCGAGGTCACGCCGGAGAGCCGCCAACCCGTCGGCGAGTTCCCTGGCCAGCCGCGAGAACTGCCCCTTGGCGTCGCTGGCCTTCCCAACCAGCCGATGCATGTCCCACCCGCCGAAGTCGATGGTGGCCACCTCGACACCCAACCCAGATTTCGCCATCCGCGCAATCTCGGCCAGCCCCGCTCCCCACCTGCTCTTCGGGTAGGACGACGCATCCGTCTCCCCGCTCTGCCGGATTCGACGCAGCTCGTCCACCGCGTCGAACGTGACCTCGGCCTGCTCCTGCACTTCGCCGCCCACCGAGCCGTACATCTCCTCGATGACGCGCCGCACGCTGTTGCGGGTCTGTTCACCGGCGTAGGTGCGCAGGTCGAACGCGGCGATGCTCGACACCGCAAGCGCGTTCGCCGACTCCGCGCTGAGCGACAGCACCGTCGAGTTGCCGAGGGTGATGCCGCGGAAGATGCCGCTAGACGTCGCGGAGTGCTGGAGGTAGCGGCCCAGCCATCCGCTGCGCACGTTGGCGGGCGCGGCCCGCTCGACGAGCGCCTGGTCCTCGAAGTGGGAGCGGGTGACGTTCGGGGAGCCCGCGCCCTGGAGCACGGCGAGTTCCCCGGCCTGCCAGATCTCGTGCAGGCTGGCCATGTTCTGGTTCAGGCCCCACTCGCTGCCCAGCGCGACGGTGTGTTCCGGGCGCACACCGATCGTCGGGCGGGCCGCGTAGTACGCGGAGTCGGTGATGGGCGCGACGGCGGAGAGCCCGTCGAAGCCGCCGCGCAGGAACACCACGACGAGCAGCTGGCCGTCCCCGCCCGGCTCGGCGAACGAGTAGCGCGGCAGCATCGACTCCGTCAGCAGCGCCCCGAATCCGGCCGCGATGCCGCCCAGCACGTGCCGCCGTTTCACGCCGCGCGGGCCGTCGGCGGCGTGCTCTACCTCGTAGAGCTCCGGGCGGTCGAAGTTCTCGGCGACGAAGCCGTCGGCTTCGCAGCAGCTCATGGACACCTTGCGGTCGGCCACCTGCACCACGAGTTCGTCGTCGGATTCGTTGTGGTGGTGCATCGGGGTGACGATATCCTCGTGCAGCAGAGCTGTTCCCTGAATAAAACGGGTCTTTCTCGGTTTCATCGTGGTGCGGCTCCGTTTATCTAGCGCAGGGATGCGTAGGGGCTGGCGAAAATGACGCGGACGGCTTGGGAGACCCAGAAATCCAGGTCCTTGGCGGGCACGGCTTGCCCGGTGGCGGTTTCACCGCCGGCCAGCAGCATCGCGATGTTGCCCAGGTGAGCCTCGGACCATTCGTAACCGGTGAGGTGCCAGGTGATGCGTCTGGCGACGGTTGGCGCATCGTCGCCGGCGTTGATGCCGAGTGCGGTGGACCACGACGTGAGGCCGGACTCCTTCTTGTCGCCCAGCACCGCGTCTTGGGTGGCGTTGATCATCTGCAGCGTGGTGGCGGCCGAGTTCCAGTAGTGCGCGGAGTCGGGGTAGCCGTCGACGACGGGCCAGGCGCGCGGCAGGTTGCGGGCTTGCTGGATGAGCCAGCCGTAGGTGCCGATGCTGTACTCTTCGCCGCCACCGAGGCGCCCCTCGGGCTTCACTCGGTACACCTGGGCCGCACGCGAGATTGAGCTGATGAGTTCCATGGGGCGGCGCCACTTCTGGCCCACCGCTGCCATGAAGTCGGGGTGCGTCAGGGTGGCCTTCACGAGCGCCGCGACGCTGGTGTCGGCGCGCAGGTAGGCTTCGGCGAGTTCGTTGACGGTGTGTTCGCTGGGCTCGTCGGAGATGAACCGCACGGCGAACCTGTGCGCGAGCCTGCGGGCGGTGCCGGGGTGTTTGGCCAGGTATTCGACATAGCGGCCGAGCAACTCGGGTCCGGCGGCCGGATCATCGTTGGGGTCGGCGAACTCCATGATGTGGAGCGGGCCGGTGTGGTGCTGGTTCGCCCGGTAGAGGTAGCGGTACTTCTGCCAGTCGAGGCTGTGTCCGGTGAGCAGCAGGGCGCTGTGCCGGACGTCGTCCTCGTCGTAGTGGCCCACGCCAACGGTGTATAGCTCCAGGAGTTCGCGGCCCAGGTTCTCGTTGGGGTTGGCCTTGGTGTTGACGTGGTTGTCGAGTTCGACGAGGAGGGCCGGGTGCGTGATCAGCGCGTGGAGGGTGTCGGCGTAGCGGCCGAGCGCGTGTTTGCGCAGCAACTGATCGTATTCGGCACTGTATGCGATGGCCTTGTTGGGGATGGGCACGTAGATGTGGTTGGCGATCACGTCGATGACCTGCTCGGCGAGGATGCGCTTCGTGAAGCGCGCTCTGGCCAACAGCGAGTTCGTTACCTGGGGCCCGATCCGGTGTAGCTGGTTAGTGTGCCGGGCCACGTCGGCGGTGGCGGCGTTCGCCCAGGGGAAGAACTTGGCGATCACCGCCTCGACGTGGGAGTCGTCGATGGTTTCGGGCTTGAGTTGCGCGTCGATCCAGCCGGGGATGCCGAGCCGTTCGATGTCCGCCACGTCGGCGGCGCTGACTCCGATGCCGGCGCGGCGCGCCAGGTGCCAGGCCGCGGTGGTTTTGAGCGGGAGCTGGGGGGCGAGCGGGCTGGTGGCGGTGAGCGTCGCGCCGGGCGGGGGCGCCTGGAAGGCTTTCGACGGCTCTACCTCGGCCGGGCTGCTGTCGGCTTCTCGGTTCTTCTCGGGTTCGGTGTCGCGTGACCGTTCCGGGTTGGTGCCGGACATGTCGTCGTCGCTGGGGTCCTGCAGCACCCTGCGGTTGCGGTTGGCTTTTCTGGGTTCGCCCCGGCCGCCGGATTTCCTGCTGCCCTCGCGCCTTTCCGGGCGGATGGTGCGCTGCTGATCTGGCTGGTCGGGGAGGCTGTCGGAGTCGGGGGTGGGCGCAGCGCTGGGCTCCGCGCTGGGGGTTGGGCTGGGCTCCGGAGTGGGCGTCTCCCGGGCGAAGGCTGGCTCGGCGGTTTCCGGGGCACTAAGGATGGGGTCGTCGGGTTTCAGGAAGGTTTCCCCGGCGGCGTTGTCGATCTTCTTGGCCTCTCCGTCGGAGGATCCGCCGCTCAGCAGGTAGCCGAATCCGCTGGCCGCCGCGCCGAGCACGGCCAGCGCCCCCGCGCCGAAGGCGACGAGATGCCGGCGGCTGTCTCGGGCCGCCTGGGGCGGCGTCGGGGCGACGTGCCTAACGGGGTCCGGAAGCGTCGGGGCCGCGGGCGGCGCCATGCGCGCCGGCTGCTGCGGCCCGCTCGCCGACGATGGCTCCTGCATCCGCCGGGGGACGGGCTGGCCTGCCCCCGGACCCATCAGCTCAGACATCTGGCTCCGTTCGAGTACACCTTAGAGGTTGCTGAGAATTTCTAAGCAGAACCTACGCGCATCTCGCGCCCCGCTGCCACTTCTCCGGGCGGATAACACCGCCCTACGGCCGAAGATGAGTACGAATACTTAGGCTATTCAGCCCCAGTACCTAGGCATTTCTGAGTATCAATACTCAGAAATGCCTGAGCTGGCATCGGCCGTCGGGCCAGCCCACCAGCAATCGGCCACCGCCGACCGGCAACCAGCCGCTCCCAAGTCGCCTCTTGCCGCCGCCCCGCCGGCCCACACGCCAAAGTTCCCCCCAACGGCCCCAGCCAGGCATCCCGCACGCGATAATGGGTTCATGGACAGCGACGATGACCCCGGCCTGGCCCGCCTACGCGAACTGGCGCTGGCTCTGCCCGGCGCGCGGGAGAAGCGGGTCGTCAGCATTCCCGCCTTCTTCACAAAGAAGGTCTTCGCCTACTGGGGCATGCCCTACAAGCTCGACGGCCATGTGCTGCGTCGCCCCACCCTGAGCGTCCTCCTGCCCGACGCGGAACGGCTGGCCCTGCTCCAGTCGGGGCGCGCCCACATCCCGATGTACATCGGCCCGCACGGCTGGGTGGGAGTCGTCGTGGACGCGGACAGCGACTGGGCAGAGCTGGCCGAGCTGGTGGAGGAATCCTTCCGCGAAACCGCGCCCAAGCGGCTCGTGGCGGAGCTGGACGCCCGATGAGCGAAATCCGACGACTGCTCGCCGCCGCCGGCGACCCAGAGCGGGCGGCCAGTCAACAGGCCTACATGAAGTCCGCGATGCCGTTTCGCGGAGTCGGCGTGCCGCAGGTGCGCAAAATCACCCGGGGCGTCGTGCGCAAAATGCGGTTCACAAGCCTGGAAGAGCTGTCTACCTTCACCCTGAACCTGTGGGACAACGCCCGCTACCGGGAGGAACGCTACGCTGCGCTCGCGGTCCTGCGCGCGCCTGCCGCCCGGCCGTTCCTCGACGCATCGGCGCTGCCGCTGGTTCGCCACCTGGTGGTGACGGGTGCCTGGTGGGACCTCGTCGACGAGACGGCTCACGTGCTGGAGACCATCCTCACGGCCGACGCACAGCGTACCGTCCCCGTCATCGAGGCCTGGGCGGAAGGGGAGGACATGTGGCTGCGCAGGGTGGCAATTTTGAGCCAGCTGCAACGCGGGGCAGACACGGACGTCAACCTGCTCGGCCGGGTGATCGCCAAGAACCTCCTCGGCTCCCTGCACGGGGACCAGTTCTTCATCCGGAAGGCGATCGGTTGGGCCCTCAGGCAGTACGCCCGCTGCGACGCCGATTGGGTGCGCGCCTTCCTCACCGAACATGAGCGCAAGCTCAGCGCGCTGAGCCGACGCGAGGCCGCCAAATACCTGTGAGGGCCGCCCCACCGTCGCGCCCGAGCTGTGACCCGCCCCTTCCCGTGCCTTGGCCGGGCAGATAGGGTTGGTTATTCCCCGCCCATCGAGTAGTGAAGGAACGCTGCGTGCTGCTTGCCTTGATCGCCGCCCACGCAATCTTGGCTGCCTGCACCCCCGTCGTCGCCAAAGCCCTGCGCACCCGGGCCTTCTTCGTCCTGGCGCTGCCCCCCGCCACCACCGCCGCTTTCCTGTTGAGCCGGACGTCGGAGATCTTGGCGGGCCGCGTGTTGCGGGAGGAAACGGAGTGGATTCCCAGCCTGAATGTGTCCATCACTCTGCAGCTGGGGCTGGTGCAGTGGGTGCTGGGCCTGATCGTCTCGATCATCGGGGTCCTGGTACTGCTGTACTGCCGCTGGTACTTCGACGACCGAATGCCCACCCTCTCCGGCGGCGTCCTCGCCGCCTTCGCGGGCGCGATGATCGGCCTGGTCACCGCCGACGATCTGGTGGTGCTGTTCGTCTTCTGGGAGCTGACGACGATCTTCTCCTACCTGCTGATCGCACACGACCCCACCCGACGCGCCAACCGCGGCGCCGCCAGCACCGCCCTGATCGTCACGACGGCCGGCGGGCTGACGATGCTGCTGGGCATCGTCGCCCTGGGCTACCAGGCGGGCACCTACTCGCTGAGCGAGATCGTTGCGCACCCGCCATCGTCGACGCTGGCCGGGCTAGGCGCGCTGATGATGCTCGTGGGCGCGTTGAGTAAGTCCGCGCTGATCCCGTTCCAGTTCTGGCTGCCGGGCGCGATGGCCGCCCCGACGCCCATCTCCGCCTACCTGCACGCGGCCGCGATGGTGAAGGCGGGCGTGTACCTCGTCGCCGTGCTGGCGCCCGCCTTCGCATTCGTGCCGTACTGGCTGCCCGCGGTGCTGATCCTGGGTTCGGCGACGATGATCGTCGGCGGCTGGCGGGCACTGCGCCAAACCGATCTGAAGTTGCTGCTCGCCTACGGCACTGTCTCGCAGCTGGGTTTCATGGTGCTGCTGGTGGGCATGGGCACGAAGGCCGGCGCGCTGGCTGGGCTGGGCATGGTGATCTCGCACGCACTGTTCAAATCGACACTGTTCATGGTGGTGGGCATCATCGACCATTCGGCGGGCACCCGGGATCTGACCAAGCTCACCGGGATCGGCCGTCGCCACCCGGTGCTGGCGGTGGTGGGTGGCCTGGCAGCGCTGTCGATGGCCGGCATTCCGCCGCTCATCGGCTTCGTGACGAAAGAGGCCGCGTTCGAGTCGATTGTCTACCTGATCAGCGGGGACCAGTATCGCGTCACCCCCCTCGCCGGCGCACTGCTCGCGGCGGCCCTGGTGTTTGGCTCCGCGATCACCGTCGCTTATTCACTGCGCTGGTGGTGGGGCGCGTTCGCGTCGAAGCGGGGCGTTCCGGAGCCCAGCTGGCACCCTCCCGCCGCCGGGATGTCGGCCATCCCAGTGGCGCTGGGGCTGGCGTCGCTGGCGGGTGGTTTCGTCGGGAAGCAGCTGTCTGCGGTGCTGCTGCCGTATTCGGAGACGATGAGCTTCGGGCAGCCCTCGCACGGCTTCGGCTTGTGGCATGGGTTCACGGCTCCGTTGGCGATGTCGGCCGTCGCACTCGGCTGCGGCGTGGCACTGTTCGTGTTCCGCGACGATATTGCTCGCGTGCAGGCGACGTTCCCGGTCACCACGTCGATGGAGGAGCAATTCCATCGCTCGATCCGGGGCCTGGATCGGCTGGCTGTGGAGACGACGGCGCGGGTGCAGCGCGGCTCCCTGCCGATCTACCTGGGCACGATCCTCGTCACCTTCTGCGTGTTGGCCCTATATGCGCTGCTGGACATCAGGTTCTGGCCACGCGTGAGCGCGTTCGACTCGGTGGCGCAGCTGGTGGTGTGCGTGCTGATCGCTGCCGCCGGCCTGCTGGCCGCCAAGTCCCGCGGCCGGGTGCGGGGGGTGCTGCTCACGGGTGCAACGGGCTACGGCCTGGTGGTGTTGTTCGCGATGTGGGGGGCGCCGGATCTAGCGCTCACCCAACTGCTGGTGGAGACGGTGTCGCTGGTGGTCTTCGTGCTCGTGGTGCGCAAGCTGCCCCGGTACTTCACCAACCGGCCGCTGCACTCGTCGCGCTGGTGGCGGGTGCTGTTGGCCACCGCGGTGGGCGCCACCGCCACCCTGATTGCGCTGGTGGCGGCGGGTTCACGTTTCCATGAGCCGATCTCCAAGGCCTGGCATGAGGCGACCTACAGTTTCGGCTTCGGCCACAACATCGTGAACGTGGCTTTGGTGGACACTCGCGCGTGGGACACGTTCGGGGAGATCACGGTTCTGGTGATCGCGGCGACGGGGGTGGCCAGCCTCATCTTCCTGCAGACCCGCGCGGGCCGGGTTACGCGCACCGAGGAAGCGCTGGCTGCCCACAACCGCGTCCGAGAGGCCGATACCTCGCCTGCCGTGTGGCTGCGCGCGGGGCAGACGATGAGCCCCTACGCACGCTCGTTGATGTTTGAGGTAGTCACCCGGGTGCTGTTCTGGATGCTGATCATTTTCAGCCTCTACCTGTTGTTCGCGGGCCACAACTCGCCCGGCGGCGGCTTCGCCGGTGGGCTGGTGGCGGGCATGGCGCTGATGATCCGTTACCTGGCAGCCGGCCGACACGAACTCGACGAGGCAGCACCATTCGACGCCGGTCGGCTGCTGGGCTCCGGCCTGCTGCTGGCGATCCTGACGGGCATCGCCCCCGTGTTCTTCGGCGGCGCGATCTTCCAAAGCTACGACTACTACCTCGACCTGCCGGGCCCGGACACCCTGACCGTGTTCGGTACCGAGTACTTCTTCCTCGGGAAGCTGCACCTGGTGACGTCGACGGTGTTCGACATCGGCGTCTACCTGGTCGTAGTGGGCACGATCCTGGATCTGGCACGCAGCCTGGGTTCCGGCATCGACGTGCACCAGCTGCAAGACGTTGCGCCGACGCCGCTCGCAGACTCGACGAAGGCGCTGCCCGGAGGTGAACGACGATGACAGCCAACCTCACGCTGGCCATCACCGCCGGAATATTGATCGCCGCCGGCGTCTATCTGCTGTTGGAGCGGTCGCTGACCCGGATCCTGCTGGGCATCATCATCACGTCGAACGGCGTGAACATGGTATTCCTGGTGGCCTCCGGCTCGCCGGCGAAACCACCCCTGTCGGATCTATTCGGTGCCGACGAGGTGGCCGACCCGCTGCCGCAGGCGATGGTGCTGACCGCAATCGTCATCACGATGGCGGTCACGGCCTTCCTACTCGCGCTCGCCTATCGCAGCTTCCAGCTCAGTGGGCACGACGAGGTGGCCGACGACGTCGAGGACGCCCGGATTCGCGAGCTGGCGGCAGCCGACGAGCAGTCGGGCTCCTACGAGGAGTCCCGGTTCACCGACACCGGAGAGGATGTGGTGAGCGAATGATCAACCTGATTCCCGCCCCGGTGATGCTGACTTTCTTCGGCGCCGCGATCACCCTGCTCTTCCCACGGCGCCCGAAAGTCCAGCGGGTGGTCTCGATTCTGAGCCTCAGCGCGGTCCTGGTGATCGCAGGCCTGTTCATGTGGCACACCGACCGGTCGGGCGCGATGGCGCTGTGGATCGGCGACTGGCCGGTGCCGTTGGGCATCTCGCTGGTGGCGGATCGGCTGAGCGCGCTGATGCTGCTCGTGGCGAGTGTGGTCGCGTTGGCGGTGTTGATCTATTCGACGGGCCAGGACACGGGCGAGATCAAGCGGGAGACGCCGGTGTCGATCTTCCACCCCACCTTCCTGCTGCTGATGGCGGGCATCTCGAATGCGTTCCTGGCCGGTGACCTGTTCAACATGTTCGTTGGGTTCGAGATATTCCTGTTCGCGTCCTACGTGCTGCTGACGCTGGGCGGCACCCGGGAACGTATCCGGGCGGGCACGACGTACGTCGTCGTCTCGCTGCTCAGCTCGACGCTTTTCCTGCTGTCGATCGCCGCAGTCTACGCCGCCACCGGCACGATCAACCTAGCCCATCTGTCGATCCGACTGGCGGAGCTTTCCGAGCCAGTGCAGCTGCTGCTGCAGGCGATGCTGCTGGTGACCTTCGGCATCAAGGCCGCCGTATTCCCACTGTTTAGCTGGCTGCCGGACTCCTATCCCACGGCCCCTGCCCCAGTGACGGCAGTGTTCGCCGGGCTGCTCACGAAGGTGGGTATCTACGCCATCATCCGTACCCAGACGCTTCTTTTCCCAAAATCTCCACTGTCGGATCTGCTGATGGTGGCGGCGCTGTGCACGATGGTGCTGGGCATCCTGGGCGCTCTGGCCCAGGTGGAGATCAAGCGCATGCTGTCGTTCACGCTGGTTTCGCACCTGGGATACATGGTCTTTGGGATCTCGCTGGCCAGCCACGCCGGCCTGTCCGCCACCATCTATTACACCGCGCATCACATCACGATCCAGGCCGCGCTGTTCCTGGTCACCGGGCTGATCGAGCGCCACGGTGGCACGTCGAAGCTGGACGGTTTGGGCGGGCTGCTGAAGGTAGCGCCCCTCCTGGCTGTGTTGTTCTTCGTGCCCGCGATGAACTTGGGCGGTATCCCGCCGCTTTCCGGGTTCCTCGGCAAGATCGGCCTACTCGACGCGGGCGCGCAGCACGGCGGCTGGCTGGTTTGGGTGGTGATGGCGGGCGGCCTGGCCACATCGCTGCTGACGCTGATGGCGATGGCCAAGGTGTGGAACCGAGCCTTCTGGGGTGTTGCTCCGTCCACCATCCAGGCCCGGCTGGATGATGACTACGACGGTGATGCCGGAGACGACGACCAGCGAGTGATGCCGCCGCTGATGGCTTTCGCGACGAGCGCACTGATCGCGTTCAGTCTGGCGCTGACGGTGTTCGCTGGTCCGCTGTACAGCTACTCCGAGCGCGCGGCAGATTCGGTTCGCTCCGAGAACTATGTGCGTGCCGTTTTCCCCGGGGGGGTCAGATGATTTCACGACGGCAGCGGGTGGCCGCCCGATACACGGCCAGCAGGTTCCGCATCCGCCCGACGGTGCTGACGCTAAGCGCGGCGCTGTGGGCGTTGCTGTGGACCAGCCTGAGCCCGTTCATTCTGCTGTCCGGGGCGCTGCTGGGTTGGATGATCGGGGTGTTGTTCCCGCTTCCGCCGATGCACTGGGGAGGCCGGCCTCGCCCGGTCGGGATCGTTCTGCTGATGGTCGGACTGTTGACAGATCTGGTCGTCTCTTCAGCCCGAATGGTGCGCTACGCCTTTGCCCGGAAGGTTGATTTGCATCCTGGGATCGTGCGCGTGGAGCTGGATTCCGACGACGACCTGTACCAGGTGGGGGTGGCCGCCCTGGTGTCGCTAGTGCCGGGGACGGTGGTGGTCGAGATCGTCCGGCACCCTCGTCGGATCTATCTGCACGTGGTGGGGATGGACCGCCAGTCCCCGGAGGACGTACAGCGGATGGTTGATGCAGTGGAGCGTCGCCTGCTGCGGGCTTTCGGCTCGAAGCAGCAGGTTGCTTCCTTCGAGGATTCACTCGCCCGGCCTCGTCAGCATGTGGCCACCGACTGGGATGCGGAGGCAATGGAGGCGTTGGCGGGCGACCACGGGCGACACGCCGACTCTGTCGAGGGGGATCGACGATGACTCTGGCTGTTTCGATTGTTTTGGGCCTCGCGGCGGTGCTGCTGGCCGCGTCGGGACTGATCGCGCTGTGGCAGATGGCGATCGGTCCCAGCCAGTTGGATCGCAGTATTGGGGCCGACCTGCTGGTGGCTGTTCTGATCGGCGCGGTCGGTGTCTGGGCGGTGGCGAGGCAGCAAGACACGGAGGTGGTGGCGGTGCTGGCGCTGTCGATGTTGGGCTTCACGAGCGCGGTCGCGATCGGTCGGATGGTGGGCGAACGAGTCGTCTACCGCAAACCTGCGGAACCGAAGGAGAAGAGATGAGCTATCTCGATCTGGTGGCGGCTTTGCTGGTCGCCTCAGGGGCTTTGCTCTGTTTCGGCGCCGCGGTTTCGCTGCTTCGTTTCCCGGACGTGCTGGCGAAGCTGCATGCCATCACCAAGCCGCAGGTGCTGGGCATGATCTTGATCGCGCTCGGGATTGCTCTGGGCGTGCGCACCTGGTGGGCGGTGAGCGTCGCGGTGCTCGCCATCTTCTTTCAGTTGCTCACCGCGCCGGTCTCCGCCTCGATGGTGGCGCGCACCGCGTACCGCTCCGGCATTATTCGGGCACGATCACTTGGCATGGATGACCTCGCCAGTGACCTATGTGAGGCGCGCGGCGGCCGCACCAAGGATGCGTCTCCGGGTTCCCCCGCTGTTTGAGAGCGGTCCTCGGGCTCTCGCCAAGATCACATCCGGTAGGGTGTTGGCGTGACCAAGAGCGTTTACATTTCGGCTGCCGAACGGCAGGTCAGCAAGTCTGCAATCGCACTCGGGGTGCTCGAGCTCTTCGCTAGCAAAGTGAAGAATGTCGGCGTGTTCCGGCCGCTCGTCCACTCGCTGGAGCACGACGTTGTCGCGGAGGCCCTTCTCAGCCACGGAAACGGCAAGCAGTCCCTGGAGTCCGCGTTGGGCGTCACCTACGAGCAGTATGCACAAGACCCGGCGGCCGCCATCGATACCCTGGTGGCGAAGTACGCCGAGCTGTCTGCCAGGAACGATGCGATGGTCATCGTCGGCTCCGATTACACGGATGTTGAGTCGGCCCAGGAGTTGGGCCACAACGCCACTTTCGCGGCCAACCTGAACGCGCCGGTGATCCTGGTGACGAAGGCCGCGGGTCTCAGCCCCGACGAGGTGGCGCGCGCGACGGAGGCCGCCGTCGAGGCGTTCGAGAGCCGCCACAACACCGTGATCTCGATCATCGGCACGAACGCCGATCCCGCCGGTCGTGAGGAGGTGGCCGAGCGGCTGCGCGCCATCCGTGACGTGCCGGTGGCTGTGGTGCCCTACAGCGCCATGCTGAATGCGCCGACGGTGGCGCAGCAGTTCGCGGCGGCCGAAGCGAAGTTCTGGCGCGGAAACGAGTCCCTGCTGAGCGGGGAAGCCCTCGACACCATCGTCGGCGCAATGACGCTGCCGAACCTGTTGCCGCACCTGCAGCGCGAAGCCACCGTGATTCTGCCCGCCGACCGGCTGGAGCTGGTGCCGGGGCTCATCATGGCGCACCGCTCCCCCGAGTACGGGCCGCTGTCGTCGCTGATCCTGACCGGCGGTTTCGAGATCCCCCAGTCGATTCACAAGCTGTTCGCCAGCGCCAACATCGACCTGCCGATCGCCATCACAAGCAAGGACACCTTCTCCACCGCGGCGAAGTTGAAGGAGGTGCACAGCTTCTCCACGTCGTCGTCGCGCAAGATCGAGACGGCCCGCAACCTGTTCGCCTCCTACGTCGATCGGGAGCAGCTGCTGGCCGCGATCGACCTGCCGCGCACCGAGTTGCGCACCCCGACGATGTTCGAGCATCAGCTGACGCAGATGGCGCGCGCACATCGTCGACGGATCGTGTTGCCGGAGTCCACCGACGACCGGATCCTGGAGGCCGCGGCTATCGTGCTGGCGCGCGGCGTCGCGGAGATCATCCTGTTGGGCGATGCTGGCCAGATCACCCGGCGGGCGTCCGCGTTGGGCTTGAACCTGTCCGCCGCCGAGGTGGTGAACCCGCAGGATCCCGAACTGTTGGAGAAGTTCGCGACGGAATACGCCAGGCTGCGCGCCCACAAGGGTGTTTCCATCGAGACCGCGCGGGAGAAGCTCGCGGATCTCAGCTACTTCGGCACGATGATGGTGCACATGGGCATGGCCGACGGCATGGTTTCCGGTGCCGTGAACACCACTGCGAACACCATCCGGCCTTCGTTGGAGTTCATCAAGACCCGCCCGGGCGTGAGCGTCGTCTCCGGTGCTTTCTTGATGTGCATGTCGGATCGGGTCCTGGTTTACGCGGACTGCGCGGTGAACCCGGATCCGACGCCGGACCAACTCGCGGACATCGCGATCAGCTCGGCGCAGACGGCGGCCACCTTCGGCATTGAGCCGCGAGTTGCGATGCTGTCGTACTCGACGGGCACCTCCGGCTCCGGCACCGACGTGGACAAGGTGCGGGAGGCGACCGAGCTGGTGCGCGAGCGCGCCCCGCACGTCAAGGTGGATGGCCCGATGCAGTTCGACGCCGCCGTCGATCACGTGGTGGCGGCGAAGAAGATGCCCGGCAGCGAGGTGGCCGGCCGGGCGACGGTGTTCGTCTTCCCGGATCTGAACACCGGAAACAACACCTACAAGGCGGTTCAGCGGCATTCGGGCGCCGTCGCCGTCGGGCCTCTGCTTCAGGGTCTCAACAAGGCCGTGAACGACCTGTCCCGTGGGGCTCTCGTGGACGACATCGTGTCCACGATCTCGTTGACCGCCATCCAGTCCCAGAATCTCTGATCGAAAGGCAAGTTGAGCCAATGGCTTCCATCCTCCTGCTGAACTGCGGGTCGTCCTCCATCAAGTACCAGTTGATCGACCCAGCTGTGGGCACCCCTGAGGCGGTCGGCATCGTGCAGCGCATCGGCCAGGATGTCTCGACGATCGATCACAAGGTCGGCGGCGAGACGTTCCACGAGGAGCTGCCCTTGCCGGATCACACGGTAGGCGTGGCCGCCGTCGTTCGGCTCTTCGAGCAGCATGGGCCGAGCCTGGCGGACGTTTCCGCGGTCGGCCACCGCACCGTGCACGGCGGTGAGGAGTTCGTTGAGCCGGTGGTGATCACGGACGAGGTGATCGAGCGGATGCGGGGGCTGATTCCGCTGGCCCCGCTGCACAATCCTCCGGGGATCGCGGGCGTCGAGGGGGCCAAGAAGGTGCTGCCGGACGTGCCCCACGTCGGCATCTTCGACACGGCTTTCTTCGCCACGCTGCCCGCCGAGGCCTACACGTACGCGCTGGATCAGGAGGTGGCGCGCAAGTTCGGGATTCGCCGCTACGGCTTCCACGGGACCTCGCACCAGTACGTGGCGCGGAAGGCGGCCGAGTTCCTGGGCAAGCCGGTTGAGGAGCTCAAGATCATCACCGCACACATCGGCAACGGTGCGTCGATCTCGGCCATCGACGGCGGCCGCCCGATCGACACGTCGATGGGGCTGACCCCGCTTGAGGGCCTAGTGATGGGCACCCGCTCGGGCGATATCGATCCGGGCATCTTCACCTTCCTCTGCCATCAGGGCTACTCCCCGGATGAGGTGGACGCCATCCTCAACAAGGCTTCGGGGATGATGGGGCTGTGCGGCATGACCGACATGCGCGACGTGTCGGCGGCGGTCGAGGCGGGCGACGAGCGGGCGACGCTCGCGTTCCACATCTACTGCCGTCGCGTGGTGAAGTACATCGGGGCCTATCTGGCGCTGCTAGGCGGTGCGGATGCGCTGGTGTTCACGGCGGGCGTGGGTGAGAACTCGTCGGACTTCCGCGCCGAGGTGTTGCGCCGACTGACGGGCATCGGGTTCCGCATGGATGAGGCGGCCAACCAGCTGCGCTCGCCGGAGCCGAACGTGATCTCGACGGAGGACTCCACGGTGAAGGTTATTGTGCTGCCCACCAACGAGGAGTTGGCGATGGCTCAGCAGGTGGCCGATCTCGTCGGCTGATTTGATCCTTCGAAGGGGCGCGGCCGGTTCGCGCCCCTTGACCAGGAGCAGGTGGTATTGCTGAGGGACTGGCTCGGAGGTGTCGCTGGCTCGTCAGATCGGCGGCGGGAGAGCAGCGCACGTGGCCCGGCTCCCGTTGAGGTCGCTGGTCTTTGCTGGCACGTTTCTGGCGGTGCTGGCATCGATTCTCGTCGGGGGCTGGTTACGTACCTGACCGCTGAGCGCAACTCACTCTTCCCCCCACGCCCAGCACGCTGGAGGAGTGGCGGAGCTGGAATGCGTGGACCGGGGGGACGTCCGGCCGAGGTCTTGGCCGCACTGTATGCCGGTGCCGACGACACCGATTGGCGCCTCCCGGAAACCCTCCAGGGCATGTTCATCAGCGACCCGAGTTACTCGGCGTCCGCAGGCATGTCCGCCGGGGTCGGTCATGCCGGGTCGGGTCGCACGTGGGCTGTTCCGCGCTGCACGCGCACCGTCGCGTGAACGGTCTCGTTGTTCCGCAGCCGAACGTCGGCTGCGGTAGGTGCCCGAGACCGGGACCACAGACAATCATCCGAGTGAGTTCTTGGAGCGCGGGAGAGCGCCATTTATTGCGCGACACGGTAGCGTGTTCCGTATGGCAAAAGCGATGATCACCGGCGGCACTTCTGGCATCGGCTATGCGTTCGCGCGGGAGTTGGCGGCCCGAGGAACCGACCTCGTTCTTGTCGCCCGCGATGAGGAGCGGCTGGCCAAGATCGCGGCCGAGCTGTCGCGAACTTTTGGTGTCGACGTCGAGACCTACTCCGCCGATCTCGCAATCCGGGCCGACGTGGAGCGCGTCGCTGAGTTGATTGAGGATCCTGCGCGCCCGCTCGACATGTTCATCAATAACGCCGGCTTCGGCCTCCACTCGACGGTGCTCAACCCCGCGCACGTCGACGAGCACGCGCGCGCCCTCGACGTGATGTGCCTGGCCGTGCTGATCCTGGGCAGCGCCGCGGGCCGCGCGATGCGCGCCCGGGGCTCAGGCCGGATCATCAACGTCGCCTCCTCGGCCAGCGCCATCTTCACCGGCAACTACTCCGCCGTGAAGGCGTGGTGCTACAACTATTCCGAGTCCCTGGGCTGCGAGCTCCACGGCACGGGCGTCACCGTCACCGCGCTCTGCCCCGGCTGGGTGAAGACGGAGTTCCATTCCCGCGCCGGCATTAAGGCGCACAGCCTCCCGAACGTCGTCTGGATCGACATCAACACGCTGGTCCGTCAAGGCCTGCGCGACGCGGAGAAGGGCAAGCCGGTCAGCATCCCGAGCCTGCGCTGGAAGATCGCCATGCAGGTGGCGAAGCTCGGGCCGAAGTCTTTTCTCCGCTGGTTCTCGCGGCGCCTCGTCGCGTCCCGAAAGAAGTAGGGAAGATGGCCAAGGATCTGGATCTCCCGCGCAAGCGGTACTCGCTGAAGACCGGCGCAGCCTCTCGGCAGGCCGCCCAGATGCTGCTGCTAAAGCCTGCTTTGCAGCGCATCCTGCGCGTCCGGATCCACGGCCTGTCCAACCTCGACGGCCTGCAGATGCCGTTCATTGTTTTCGGCAACCACTCGTCGCACTTCGACGCACCGCTCATCCTGACGTCCCTGCCCTCCAAGCTGGGGAAGAACGTGGCGGTTGGGGCGGCCGGCGACTACTTCTACGACAAGTGGTGGAAGGCCGGCCCGATGTCGCTGTTCCTCAACGGCTACCCGGTTGACCGCGGCAAGGGCGGGAAGGGCAAGCGGGGCATGTCCGCGGCGCTGCTGTCCGACGGGGTGCCACTGCTCCTATTCCCCGAGGGAACCCGCTCCCGAACAGGCGCCATGGGCCCCTTCAAGCCGGGGGTGGCCGCGCTGTGCATCTCCAACGGTTGCCCTGCCGTCCCTGTGGCTCTGCTTGGGGCGCACGAGGCGTGGCCGACGTCGCAGAAGAACCTGCCCAAGGGGAGGCCTGAGGTGCACGTCGTCTTCGGGCGCCCTATGCAGCCGCGCTCGGGTGAGATAGCGCACACCTTCTCCGAAAGGATGCGTCGCCAACTCCTAGAATTGCATGACACAGCGGCGATGGCCTACGGCCGGAAGACCCTGGCCGAATACGCTCGCAACGCGATGCTGAGCTCGCATCAGCGTTCCGAGGCCGAAACCCTGGCTGACGAGGCCAAACACCGAGCGAAGCGCGAGGAGAAACAATGATCGAAGGCGTAAAGCAGCAGAAGTGGTGGGGATGGGGTGAGGAAGGCCTCGGCTATTCCGCCGAGGGACGCCCCAAGTTTGGGCCTTTCGTCAAACGCATGGTCGGCCTCGACATCGATGCGCCCATTCAGCCGGTGCGGGACTTCGCCACGCTCGACGTGCCCGCCAGCCAACTCAGCGCTCAGTTGCGCAATGAGCTGGTGGCGATCCTGGGGGAGCGCTACGTCGTGACCGACGACGAGACCCGCGTCGTGCACTGCTACGGCAAGGGGGTGCGCGATCTGATGCGCGTGCGCGCGGGGAAGCTGGGACGCGTACCCGACGTCGTGGTCTACCCGGGCGACGAGGAGGACGTGGTGCGCCTCATGGCTGCTGTCGTCGCCGCCAACGGGGTGCTGATCCCGTTCGGCGGGGGCTCCAACATCGTCGGATCGTTGGAAGCGGTGCCTGGGGAGACGCGGGTGGTGGTGAGCGTCAACATGGGCCGCCTCGATCAGGTGTTGGAGATCGACGAGGACGCCGGTCTCGCGCGAATCCAGGCCGG
The DNA here is from genome assembly GCF_003932855.1 of Tessaracoccus sp. OH4464_COT-324. Taxonomy (GTDB): domain Bacteria; phylum Actinomycetota; class Actinomycetes; order Propionibacteriales; family Propionibacteriaceae; genus Arachnia. Next base: position 36,833 of record NZ_RQYZ01000014.1, read on the forward strand.
GGTCTACGGCCCGCATATGGAGGAGCAGTTGCAGGCGCGGGGCTGGACGATGGGCCACCACCCGGATTCGTTCGTGTGGTCGACGCTGGGCGGCTGGATCGCCACCCGATCGTCGGGCATGCAGTCCGACAAGTACGGGGACATCGCGGACATGACGCGCGGGCTGCGCATGGTGATGCCCGGCCAGGTTCTCGACCTGCGCCCGCTGCCGTCAACGTCGTCCGGCCCGAGCGTCAGGGAGATGGTGATCGGCTCGGAGGGGCGTCTGGGTATCATCACCGAAGCGTGGATGCAGGTGCACCGCATCCCGGAGGTGCGCGAAATCCAGGCGTATTTCTTCCCGGACTACTACGCGGGGTTGAAGGCCTGCCAGGAGATCGTGGAGTCCGACGCCGAGGTGATGATGGCGCGGGTGTCCGACGCGATCGAGACGCAGTACATCATGGCTAACGGCAAGGAGTCGACGTCGCTCACCTCGAAGTTGGGCAGCAACGCCATCAAGAAGATGATGGAGTTCAAGAAGTGGGATCTGGAGCAGATCGCGATGAGCTTCATCGGTTTCGAGGGCTCCGCCAACCATGTTCGCTACACCAAGGGTCTGGTGGGCAAGATTGTTCGCAAGCATGGCGGTTTCGGGGTGGGCTCGGGGCCTGGGGCCATGTACGACCAGAAGAAGTACGACACCCCCTACATCCGCGATTTCATGCTGGACCGTGGCCTGATCTGCGACGTCTCCGAGACGAGCACCCCGTGGTCGAAGGCGGTGGAGATCTACGACCGCACCCGCGAGGCCTTCTTCGAGGCGCTCAGCACGACCGGTAAGCAGGGTACCGTGTTCTGCCACTTGAGCCACTCCTACCACGCGGGCGCTTGTCAGTACTTCACCTTCGTCGTGAACGACAGCACGGAAACCGCGGAGGCCAGCTACGACGCCTGCAAGCGCGCCATCCAGCAGTCCTTCATGGACCACCATGGCACCGTCTCGCATCACCACGGGGTGGGCGAGGAGCACAGCCCGTGGCTGGAGCAGGACATCTCGCCCGCCGGGGTGTTCATCCAGCGCAAGCTGTTCGAGGGAGTCGACCCGGGCAACAATCTGAATCCGGGCAAGATCATCCACGACGGCGCCCCGGGCATCTCGTCTAACTCCGTCGGCTGAGGGGCCGCTGATGCTGTGCGTGCTCTCCCCCGCAAAATCGCTCGATTTCGACACGGCGTTGCCCACCAAGAAGCACACCATTGCGCGCCTGCTCGACGCCACTGACGGTGTGGTCGAGGTGCTGCGCACGAAGTCGGCGGCTGAGTTGCGCCAGCTGATGAGTATCTCGGAGGAGTTGGCGACGCTGAATGTCGAGCGGTTCCGAGCGTACGCGCCGGAGCACACTCCGGAGAATTCGCGTCCGGCGATGTTCGCGTTCGCGGGCGACGTCTACCAAGGCATGGCGCCCCACTCCTTCGATGCGCGGGATCTGACCGATGCGCAGAAGACCGTTCGGATTCTCTCGGGCATGTATGGGCTGCTGCGCCCGCTGGATCTCGTTCAGCCCCATCGGCTGGAGATGGGCACCAAGCTGGTCACGTCGCGCGGGCGTACGCTCTACGACTGGTGGGGCACGTCGGTGACCGAGATGCTCCGCCGGGATGTGTCGGCCTCACCGGGTCCGGACGTTCTGGTGAATCTGGCTTCCGCCGAGTACGCCAAGGTGATCCACGACGATGTGCTGGGGTTGCGCGTGATCTCCCCGCGGTTCGAGGAGGAGTCCAAGGGGGCCCGACGGGTGGTCAGCTTCCACGCGAAGCGGGCGCGGGGCGCTTTTGCTGGCTGGCTGGTTCGTTCCCGGGTGCGCTCGGTGGGTAGCATCGTCGATTTTGCGGAGCTCGGTTACCGCTACGACGAAAGGGCCTCCACCAAGGATCAGCCGGTGTTCGTCCGCTGAACCGAGGAGGAGGCCCCGTCGCTCGCTCTCGGGCAGGGCTTACGACAAGGAGCCTGCGCTGGCCGCGAAGACGGTGAAGAGGAGAATCATGAAGATGATGTACAGCGCGAGCACGACGATGCCGATGATGCTGAACACCTTGCCCAGCAGGTAGCCGGTCTTGATGTTCCCGGTCCACGGATAGGGGGCGCCGCTCTCGATCTCCTTGCGCGCCTGGGAACCCAAGTACCAAGCGATCCAGGAGCAGACGGGGACGAAGATGCCCGCGATGCCGAGGATGAAGACGGTCTGGCTCTGCGGGTGTTCCATCTGGGGGGCACCGTAGCCCATCTGCGGCTGTGGCTGGTAGCCGTAGCCGGGGCCACCGGGCTGCTGGCCGTATCCGCCATGCGGATTCTGGTACTGCGACATGTGAACCTCTCTAGCGAGTCCTGATCAGAAGCTCAGCGTGTTCCGCGCCGAGCCGAGACAATTATGCCTGTCTGAGGGGCCAGCGTACAGGGTGCTTGAAGGGTGGTATCACGCAAGGCTCAGACCGCGCCCAGGACTATGGCGAGGAGCAGGACCATGAATATCCACATAGCGACGATGGCGATGCTCAGCACGGAGACGATCACGCCTGTCCAGTAGCCGATCGCGATTGACCCTTTCCATTCGTAAGGGGCCCCCATCCTGATCTCGTTCTTGGCTTTGGCACCCATGAACCAGGCGACGAAGGAGCACAGCGGAAACATCAATCCCGCAAGGCCAAGGACCAGTACTGTCGTGGCCTGAGGATGTTCAGGCTTCTGGTACTGGAAACCGACGGGAGGCATCGGCGCGTGCATGGGCGCAGGCATCGGCGCCTGTTGCACATACATCGGATCGGGGTAGGTGGAAGCCGGGGCCGGCTGCGGGTAGAGCGACTGAGACTGCCCGTAGGGGTCCGCCATCGGCTGCGGGGGGACGAAATCATCCGGTGGCGGGGGATAGCTGGCCTGTGAACTGTCGGTGGACATCTCGGTCTTTCTGGTGATTCGTGGGGTGTTTGCTCACTCCAGAGTACAACCGGAGGGCGTCAACTCCGCGAGATGAGGTGGGGAGGGCGGCCGGTACAGTGTCGCCATGACTCTAACCGGCATCGGGGCGAGCCCCGGGTTTGCGCAAGGCAAAGTGGTCGTCGCTTCCTTCGACATTGATGAGACCCTCGTGACGGAACGGCTTTCCGGCAAGCGGGTCGATCTTGACGATCTGCTCGTGGCACTTGAGGTGGTGGCCAGGGACTTCGATCGACGCGCGGAGACCTTGGATGACGATTCTGCGGAGGTCTTGCGCGCAGCCGGGGCTTTGGCTGCCGACCCGGCGCTCATCGCGAAGATTCGCGCCGATTATCGGACGGCGGCTTCCCCGATGGCCGCGCTGCGGTCGGCTTTTGATCACTTCGCACGCCTGCTGGGCTCATTGGGCAGCTACATGGCCGAGCGGGTGCCCGACCTGCGTGACGTGCACCGGCGCGCGTTGGCCTACCTGGCCGGGCTTCCGCTGCCCGGGGTGCCGGAGTTCACGGCCCCGGCAATCCTGGTGGCCCGGGACATCTCCCCCGCTGACATGTCGCTGCTGGATCGGGAGTTGGTGTTGGCAATCATCACGGAAGAGGGCAGTCCGACGTCGCACACGGCCGTGTTGGCGGCGCAGCGGGGTATCCCGATGGTGGTGGGCTGCATTGGCATCCTGGCGGCAGCCCCGACGGTGGTGGCGGTGAACGCGGCCACCGGGGAAGTGCTGATGGAGCCCAAGTCCAGCCGTTGGGAGGGTAGCCGGGAGCAGTTGCGGCGTCGCCAGGAGTTGCTGGCGCGGTCGTCTGGGCCTGGCCAGACCCTTGACGGACATCGGGTGGAGTTGCTGGCTAACATCGGCAACGCCGATGATCTGCTTCGGCTAACGGATGCAGATGTGGAGGGAATCGGGCTGCTGCGTACGGAGTTCTTGTTCCTGAATCGGGCAACCGCCCCGAGCGTGAAGGAGCAGCGCGAGGTCTACCAGCGGGTGTTTGACGCGATGGGCAGCCGGAAGGTGGTAGTCCGCACCCTGGATGCGGGCTCCGACAAGCCTTTGCGCTTTGTCCCCACGCCGCGCGAGGAGAATCCGGCGCTGGGCAGACGGGGAGTTCGTCAGTATCGATCGGATCCACGATTGTTGCGCACGCAACTGTGCGCTATCTCGGAGGCAGCACAGGCCAGCACAGCCGAGGTATGGACGATGGCCCCGATGGCGGCGACGGTGGAGGAGGTCGAGTGGTTCGTCGATTTCGCCCATGACTGTGGGTTGGCGAACGCGGGCGTGATGCTGGAGGTTCCGGGACTGGCGCTGCTGCCGGAAGCGACGCTGGCTGCTGCCGACTTCGTGTCGGTCGGGTCGAATGATTTGGTGCAGTACTTGATGGCAGCGGATCGGCAGTCTGTGAGCCTTGCACACTTGCACGACGGATGGCACCCGTCGCTCTGGCGGCTGCTCAAGTATGTGGGAGACGCGAACGTTGACGTGAATCGTCCGATTGGGTTGTGTGGTATCGCTGGAGGCAACCCGGTGTTGGCTCTGTTAGCCGTGGGGGCGGGGGTGACGTCGCTGTCGATGGCGGCCAGCCGTATGCCTGCGGTGCGAACGGCGCTCAGCCTGCATTCTCGGGCCGACTGCGAGCGATTGTTGGGCGCAGCCCTGTCGTGCGCCTCGGCAGCGGAGGCGAAGAACAAAGTGAGCAAGTTGTTGAATCCTGAAGTTTCCGGACTGCTCTAGCCGTCTCGCAAAAATGCTGATTCCTCAACTACTTTGACAGCTAACTGAGCGTCCGTTCAATCCAGAGCCGGGATCTGAGAGAGTTTTTGGCCGAGAACAGGAATGATGTGCGCATCGGCCCGCTCATCTTCTGCTGATCCAGCGGCTACGGTTTCGCGACAGAAGAACAATCAGGCTCTGAGGTGGGCAAACGCCCACCCCCGATCTGCCCGTCACTTACGGTTTCATATAGTTTGCCTTAATGAAATTAGCGGCGAGCAATTACACCTGGATAACCCAATGCTGCATTTTCGTATTCAGAAACCCAAGAACATCCCCCACAAGAAAAGTTCTGATACCGTTAACCATCCCTAAGCTCAAAATTAAGAACAATTCATAATAGTGTCAGACAATGATTGGGCGACGCCCTTCGGTCATGACAGGCCCCAACCATCGCAACCGCACCATGACTGGGACGAACGCCAGAGGTCTCGTCCTCCCAACCCACCCAGCCCGCCCGAGGTTCCCAGTACATCTGGTGCCGGTTGTGCGCAGCTCGGCGCAGAGACCGTCCCCGGCTGGAAACCCTCAACCCGTGCGACAAGCGCAAACACCGCCCCCCTAAGAACTTTGCTTAAAAAACCCTAAAAATTGGCGGAAACTTTTGGCGATTGCCCCTCCTATTCGCTACATTTAGATCGTCGCGCAGTTGGAAGGTTCGTAAGTCCCCCCCATCACGACCTGGAAACGCGTGGCCGAGGCCGGACGCATCCACCCCCCCTAGGCGTCCGGCCTCCCTAATTTGGGGGCACAACACCCGCAAGACAGGTTCCCAAGCCGCAAGAGGTAGGATGTCTGATCATGTCTGAGCAGATCCGTAGCAACATCGTCGACGGTGTCGGCAGCATCGTCCTCGCTCGTCCGAGCGCAATCAACGCACTGAACCTTGAGATGTGCCAAGCCATCTACGACACGGTCAATGACTGGCTCCACTACGAACAAGTCAGCTCGATCGAGTTGTCCGGCGATGGGGAGCGCGGCTTCTGCGCAGGAGCCGACGTGCGCGAACTGCGCGACCGTCTTCTGGCTGGCGAGGCCTGGCTGAGATTCCTGGAACTGGAATATGCGCTGGACATGCTACTGGCTGGTTCCCCGGCTCCGGTGACCGGACACATGCGCGGTATCACCATGGGCGGCGGTCTCGGCCTCACCGGGCATGCGCACCGGCGCCTGGTCGATGCCACCTCCCGTCTGGCGATGCCGGAGACCAAAATCGGGCTGTTCCCAGACTGCGGAGTTCTCTACCAGCTCTCGCGGGCTGGCGCGGTAGGTACCCACCTCGCCCTCACCGGCGCAAGCTTCACCGGCGGCGACGCCATCCGCTTGGGGCTGGCCGACGAGTCAACCGACGGTGAGCTGCCCGCCCCTCTCTTCTCACCCGAGGCCGAGTGGATCGAGGAGTGCTACATCGGCGACGACCCCGTCGAGATCGTCCGTCGTCTGGAGGAGAGCCCCGCGCCACAGGCTCGCGCCGCAGCAGTCGAACTGCGCCAGCGCAGCCCGTTCTCCGTCCACGTCACGCTCCGCGCGCTCCGGCGGGCCCAAGGCCTACAGCTGCCTGAGGTGTTCGGCCAGGACCTGGCGGTCGCCAACCGAATGGTGCCGGTTGACTTCGCGGAAGGGGTCCGCGCACTCCTGGTCGATCGCGACAACCAGCCCAAGTGGCGCTGGCAGAGCATCGAGGACGTGCCCGTGGCCGAAGTGGACGAGGTCTTCGCCTACTAGGGGCGCGGCCGCGTCGCCCGGCGTCAGCCCGCAGCCAACACGTCGCTGCGGGCTACGCCGTCGAGGCTCCACTCAGCGACAAGCTGGCCGTCCCCTGGGTAGTACGTTCCCAGCTTGTGGACAATCCGAAGGTCCTTCGACGGCGTGGCCCCGTTCCCTCGCACCTCGACGGTGGCGGCCCGGATGCTTCCGTCGGTGCCGTGCACCTCGGATTGGGTGTCGCCCTCCGCAATCACCCGGCTGAGTTCCGCGAGGAAGACCGGGTCGGTGCTGGCGTCGTAGCAGTACCGGGTGCCCAGTGCTGTGTGCTGCGTCTGCCCGATCAGGTGCGCCCAACTCGGCAGCGGTGCAGAACGCCAAGTGACTGGCACGTAGTACACGGCGCCGTCGGCCTCCACAAGCAGGGAATCGAGGCCCACCTCACCCTCCGGATCCTCGAACCGGAAGTTCCCGACGATGCGCGCGTCCGCAGCATTGCCGTCGAACCACGGCTGCTGCGGCAGCCAACCCATCAGCAGTTCGAGCTTGCCGGGGTGCATCGAGGCACCGGAATGTACTGTCGAGATTCGAGACATGCTGCTACTTCTTCCTCGCCCCCAGGGCGAACGCGATGTTGACCAGAACAATTCCCACCCATGCCACGATCACGCCGCTCAAACCCGGATTCTCTGAGAGGATTGCGGTGATGGGTAGGCCCAGGAGCAGCGACGCGCAGGCGACGATGAGCTGGCCAAGGCGCGCAAACCTGTCGGCGTTGACCTGGCGGCGCAGGTTGACGACTTCCGTCTCGGCACGCTCCCGCACCACCTGCTCGATACGCGACGCGAGCGAATCAACCAGGGCTGGATCAACCGAACTGCCTTGTTCCATCCGCAGCGCGAGGGCTGCTTCCAGATCTTCCTTCGAGATTTCACTCATGTCCTAGATGCTAGCCCGTTGACGTGCGATTCGGCCGGGACTTGCGAACTCTGTCTAGGATAGGTGGCAAATCAGCCTGTCAATCACTTTACTAGGGGTTTCATGTCCACCGTTCGCGAAATCATCATCATCGGGTCCGGCCCGGCTGGCTACACTGCGGCCATTTACGCCGCACGCGCCAACCTCAAGCCACTGGTGTTCGAGGGCGCGCTCGACTCTGGCGGGGCGCTGATGAACACCACCGATGTCGAGAACTTCCCCGGTTTCCCGGAGGGCATCATGGGCCCGGACCTCATGCAGAACATGCGTGCCCAGGCTGAACGATTCGGCGCCGAACTGATCACCGATGACGTCTCTGCGGTCGACCTGACCGGTGAGGTCAAGGTTGTCCGTGACTCCGAGGGCACCGAATACCGTGCGCATTCCGTAGTGCTCGCCATGGGCTCGGGTTATCGTCGCCTGGGGCTGGCCGGCGAGGACCGCCTCTCTGGGCGCGGCGTGAGCTGGTGTGCTACCTGCGACGGCGCGTTCTTCCGGGACAAGCACATCGCCGTCGTGGGCGGGGGTGACTCCGCCGTCGAGGAGGCCACGTTCCTCACACGCTTTGCGTCCAAGGTGACCCTGATCCACCGCCGCGACGAACTGCGTGCCTCCAAAATCATGGTCGCCCGCGCCCAGGCCGATCCGAAGATTGAGTTTGCCTGGAACTCCCGGGTCACGGCGATCAACGGCGAGAACGCGGTGGAGAGCGTGACTCTGGAGGACACCGTCACTGGTGAGACTCGCCAGTTGGAGTTGTCCGGTGTGTTCATCGCGATCGGGCATGACCCCCGGTCGAACCTCGTGGCGGATCAGGTGACCGTCGACCCGGCCGGTTACGTCGTCGTCGAGCCGCACAGCACTGAGACCAACCTGCCCGGGGTGTTCGCCTGTGGCGACTTGGTCGATAATCGGTACAGGCAGGCCATCACCGCTGCGGGCAGCGGCTGCAAGGCCGCGCTGGACGCTGAAAAGTACATCGCAGCCCTCGCTGACTGATTGGAGTAACGGATGAAGGCAATCACTCAGGAAACTTTCGCCGACGAAGTGCTGCTGCACTCAGGGCTCGTGGTCGTGGACTTCTGGGCCGACTGGTGCGGCCCGTGCAAGCAGCTCGCCCCGATCCTTGCGGAATTGGCGAGCGAGTATCCCGATGTTAAGTTCGTCGGCGTGGACACGAACGATCAGCCTGGTCTCGCCGCCGACCAGGGCGTGATGGGACTCCCCACGCTGCAATTTTTCCAAGGAGGCCGGGTTGTGAAGTCGATCACCGGCGGCAAGACGAAAAACGCGCTGAAGAAGGTCATCGAGTCGCTGGTGTGACATGAACCACTCATCCAAACCCCCGGTACCCACGCTCGTGACGATCTGCGCGGTGCTGTTCGCTGTGTTGATCATCGGCGGAGCTTTCTGGTTGGGCCGAGTGCTCGGCGCACCGGGGGCTGCCCAAAACACATCAGCGACACAGGCCCCCACCGTGCCGAAACAGATCGAAGGGTTCGCTCTGCAGAGCCACGCCGAGCCGTCGGCGAGTGCAGTGGCGGGTAAGACCGTCACGAACGCCAACTTCACCGACGGCAAGGACAGCTTCCTGCTCGTGGTGTCCAGCCCGGAGCGTGAGATGGAGGACTTCCTCCGCGATGGTGGAATTGTCGACGCGCTCTCGGTGGATGAATCAACCCAATGCGGCAAGTCGACTGACTTCCTGTTCGCCGCCTGCGGCCGGTTGAAGGACCAGACCGGGTGGATCATCTATGCCGAGACGGACATGCCCCAGGATCGACTGCTCAAGGTGTTGAACAGCCTGCCCGGTTAACCCGAGCGGAGGCGTAAACTGCCTCGGGTGAGTATTGAACGGCACGACACCCGGCTGGATCGGTTTGTCGATAATTATGCGGATCGCACTAACGGCATGCGCGTCTCCGCCGTTCGGGCGTTGTTCGCGGTTGCGAATCGGCCGGAGATTGTGTCACTTGCCGGCGGGATGCCGAACATTCAGGACCTGGACCTAGGCACGATCGCAGACAACGTGGCCCGGCTGATCCGCGAGCGTGGCGTGCAAGCGATGCAGTACGGCTCCGGGCAGGGCGAGTTGCCCATCCGGGAGCGGATCCTCGACGTGATGGCGCTGGAGGGGATCGTCGCCGGAGCTGACGACATCGTCGTGACGGCGGGTTCGCAGCAGGGCCTGGATCTGGTCACCCGGGTGTTCTGCAATCCCGGCGACGTGATCCTGGCGGAATCCCCCAGCTACGTGGGCGCTCTGGGGACGTTCCTGAGCTACCAGACCGAGGTGGTGCACGTCGCCAGCGACGAGAATGGCATCGATCCGGCGGCGCTGAGCGAGGCCATCGCGAGGCTGCGCTCCGCTGGCAAACGCGTCAAGTTTCTGTACACGATTCCCAACTTCTCCAACCCCTCCGGGCTCACGCAACCACTGGCACGACGAACCGAGGTGGTGGCGACGTGTCACGAGCTGGGCGTGATGGTGGTGGAGGATAACCCCTACGGGCTGCTGACGCTGGAGGGCGACCCGCTGCCCGCGATGCGCTCGCTGGACACCGAGGTGATCTACCTGGGGTCGTTTTCCAAGATCCTGGCGCCGGGTTTCCGGGTGGGCTGGGTGCTCGCACCGCACGGGGTGCGCGAGAAGCTCGTTCTGGCACAGGAGTCGGCCACTCTGTGCCCGCCCGTATTCTCGCAATTCGCCATCGCGGACTACCTAGCCAACTGCGACTGGCGGCAGCAGATCGGGCAGTTCCGGGAGATGTATCGCAGGCGACGCGACGCGATGCTTGAGCAGCTCGCCGATGACATGCCTGAGGGAGTGGTTTGGACCCGTCCCAAGGGAGGTTTCTTCGTCTGGCTAACCCTGCCCGAGGGGATCGATGCCACCGCTATGCTGCCGCGCGGGGTGAACGCACGCGTGGCCTACGTCCCAGGTGCCGCGTTCTACGCCGACGGACAGGGGGCCAGTAACATCCGCCTGTCGTACTGTTTCCCCCCTGCGGAGCGCATCCGGGAGGGCGTGACTAGGCTTGCCTCAGTGGTGCGCAACGAGCTGGAGGTGCAGTCGATCTTTGGCACCCCGGCCAAGCCTCCTCGACGCTTCCGCGGCCCGGGACCGTCACCGAACCAGAGTTGACAAGGAGTTTCCGATGACCATCATCGTGATAGCCGGCGGCTTGTCACACGAGCGAGACATATCTTTGCGATCGGGCAGGCGCGTGAGCGCGGCGCTGAGGGAAGTCGGTTACGATGTCGTGGAAACCGACGTGACGGCTGAGCTACTGCCGTTCATCGAGCAGCATCCCGACGCCGTCGTCGTGCCCATGCTGCACGGTGGGCTGGGCGAGGACGGCGCGCTGCGTTCGGTGTTGCAGGCCCTCGGGGTGCCGTTCGTCGGCGCTACCGGCAGTTCGTCGCGGCTCACCTTCGACAAGTCCATCGCCAGCCCGACGGTGGCGGCCGCGGGCATCGCGACGCCGCGTCAGGTGGCACTTCCCCAGGATATCTTCCGTGAGCTTGGAGCAGCCCCAATCATGTCAGGCCTAGCTCGGCACTTAGGCTTCCCGCTGGTGGTGAAACCCGCCAATTCCGGCTCGGCGCTAGGGGTCTCCCTCGTACAGTCGGCGGATGAGCTGCCGAGTGCGCTCGTCAGCGCGTTCGCCTATGGCCCAACGGCAGTTGTGGAAGAGTTCGTGCCTGGCACGGAGGTGGCAGTCACAGTGCTCGATGAGGGCGGCGGCCCGGTGGCCCTACCAGCAGTCGAGATTCGCGCGTCGAGCGGGATGTACGACTATGAGGCGCGCTACACGGCTGGCATGACCCGCTTTGTGACCCCTGCGGTACTGACAGCCGACGTCAGCGCGCGCGTGGCCGAGCTGGCGGTGGCAGCGCATCAGGCCTTGGGCCTCAGGCACTGGTCGCGCATTGACGTCATCGTGCGCCCGGATGGCACGCCGGTCTTCATCGAGGGCAACGTCGCCCCCGGCATGACAGAGACCTCTCTGGCCCCCCTCGCCTTCGAGGCCGCCGGGCGCACCATCGGAGACGTGTTCGCCCGCCTGATCGAGGTTGCGCGATGACGCTGCGAGCCAAGCAATCCCTGGCCGTCGTCCTCGGTTTCGTGGTGGCGACCGTCATGGTGGTGCTCGGCGTGTGGCAGATGGGCCGTTTTCAGCTTTCAGTTGCCGACGTGGCTCAGCAGCGCGCCCAGCTGCCGCCCGTTGAGCTGGCTCCCGCCGTGCATGCCGACGGCAGCATCGACGACGTTTTCGGTCGGCGGGTGAGGGCCGAGGGTGAGTTTTTGCCGGGGTACCAGTCGGTGGTCGGCTCTGGTGAGCCCCGCGTCGTGACAGCCTTGCGGCTTTCCGATGGCCGCCACGTCGCTGTGGTGCGCGGCCAGGTGGCGCCGGGGGCGCATGCGGTTGCCCCTCCTGTCGGCCCGCAGCTGGTCGCGGGGATCTTCTCGGCCTCGGATCACGAAGTGGACCGCCCGCAGGGCTCTGTGCGGCTGCAGCAGCTGGCGCAGGAGTGGCCCAGTCCGCTGATCTCTGGGTACATCACCCTCGACGAGGAGCAGTCCCGGGCCCACGGGCTGCTGCCGGCACGGGTGGAGTTGCCGAAGCAGGAGGGCACGTACATGCACCAGGGCTATGCTTTGCAGTGGTGGGTGTTCGCTGCGGCATCCGTAGCTTTCGGCATCTTCACTGCCCGCCAGTTTAAGGTTCAGGAGGAGATGCGCGCCGAGCGGCTTCGTCGGCGCGAGGAGAAGATGCGCACGGTCGGAGGCGACGGGGAAGGCCTCGTCGAGTGAGCACCAGCCGATTTCCGGCTTAGTCGTTTTGTCGACTTAATGCTATGTTGCTGTCAGTCGCGCATACCTGGCCTGCAACAGCTCGACGAGGTCGCCCGGTTTAAGCCGAATGTCCAGGCCCCGGCGCCCGCCGCTGACGTAGATGCCCGTCTTATTCCTCGCAGAGTCGTCGACGACGGTGGGTAGCGCCCGCCGCTGACCGATCGGGCTCACGCCGCCTGCGACGTAGCCGGTCAGGCGCACCACGTCGGACAACTCCGCGAGCTTGGCCCGCTTAGCCCCCGCCGCTGCCGCGAATGCTTTCAGGCTGAGCTGGTGGCTCACTGGCAGTACAGCCACGGCGAAGCCCCGGTCCGTTTCCACGACGAGCGTCTTGTAGACGTCATCCTCCGTAACCCCGAGGGCCTGCGCTGCCTCCAGGCCGTAGCTCTCGGATCGCGGGTTGTGCTGGTAGCGATGGATGCTGTAGTCGCAGCCCTCCTCATCCAGCAGTCGCGTTGCGGGTGTGCCCGTCGATCCCTTCGCCATTTCCCGAGCATAACTGAGGCCCACGTCTGCCAACGTGGGCCTCTCGCGCCTTACGGGGGTGGCTCCGGTCAGTGGTGGATCTCTGCTAGCCTGGCCGTCACGTGCTTGGTTGCCCTGCGCTCGGCGAAGAAGCTGAGAAACGGAACGGTGCCAGCGGCGGCGATACCCAGGTACCACTTCCAGCTCCACTTGATCTTGAGCCCCAGGTTCACCACGCTGACGAGCAGCAGCGCGTACAGCCAGCCGTGGGCGATGCCGACGTACATCACCATCGCATCCTGATGCCAGATGTACTTGAGCGGCATCGCGACGCAGGTGAGCAGCACCAGGAGTATGCCGACCACCCACGCCATCACCTGGTACAGCTTCAACCCTGTTCGGATACCCGGGATGTCCTCGGGGTCGATCACGTCGAAATCCTCGGAAGTAACTACTTCAGCCATTTATCGATATACCTCTTTATCTAGAGAAAGACTTTGGCACTCAGTACGAGATGGTCTTGCCTTCGATGATCGCCATAATTCGCTCCAAGTCCTCGCCGGTAGCGAACTCGATGGTGATCTTACCTTTGTTGCGCCCAATATCCACCTTCACCCGGGTATCGAAATGATCACTCAGTTGTCCGGCCAACTCACGTTCCCGCTCCGAAGGCTGGCGTGGTCCCCGAGGGCTAGACGATCGACGTCTGCCGGCGCCCAAAGCGACGATCTCCTCTGTGGTGCGCACCGACAACCCCTCGACGATGATTCGCTCCGCCAACGCTCGCTGCTCGTCGGGGCTCAGCAAGCCCAGCAGGGCCTTAGCGTGTCCAGCGCTCAGCACACCAGCGGCCACCTTGACCTGCACGGCGGTGGGCAGGTTGAGCAGCCGCAGCGTGTTCGAGATCTGCGGACGGGAGCGTCTGATCCTCGTGGAAAGCTCCTCTTTGGTGCAGCCAAACTCCTCCAGCAACTGCTGGTAGGCCATCGCCTCCTCAATGGGGTTCAGGTCCGATCGGTGCAGGTTCTCCAGCAACGCGTCGCGCAGCAGCGCATTGTCCTCCGTGGGGCGAACTATAGCGGGGATGGCCTGCAGTCCCGCCAGCTCCGACGCGCGGAGCCGCCGTTCACCCATGATCAGCTCGTAGCTTCCCCCGTTCGGGCGCACCACAACGGGTTGCAACAGCCCAAAGGCCTTGATCGACTCCGCTAGCTCGGCGAGTTCGTCCTCGTCGAAGTTCTGCCGGGGCTGTTTGGGATTGGGCCGAATGTTTCGCAGCGGGATGTCCTGCAGCGTCGGAGACTTGGTTCCGGATTCATCGGTACGTGCCAACAGTCCGTCTAGCCCTTTACCCAGCCTGGAGGGTTTGGGATTAGCCATCTTTAGTCCTTACTCTCGACTTGTCGAGCAATTTCCTCAGCGACCTGCGCATAGGCGACGGCGCCTTCGGAGCGCGGCTGATAGGTCAGCACCGTCTGGCCGAACGAAGGAGCTTCTGCGATACGGACGGAGCGGGGGATTTCCACGTGCAACGTCTGCTTCGGGAAATGCGTACGCACCTCGGTCGCGACGTCGCGAGACAGGTTCGTCCGCCGGTCAAACATCGTCAACAGGATATTAGATACCTGCAGCTGATCGTTCAGCCCCGCTTTGACTCGATCGATGGTGTTCATCAACGCGGTCACACCTTCGAGAGCGTAGTACTCCGTCTGGATCGGCACCAGGATCTCCGTCGCTGCCACCAGCGCGTTCAGAGTCAGCATACCCAAGGATGGTGGGCAGTCGATGAAGACATAATCGACGCCGCTCTGCTCGATGTACTGTTCGAGAGCGCGCTTGAGCCGCGCCTCTCGACCCTGGACGTCTGCCAACTCCATCTCTGCAGCCGCCAGATCGATCACTGCGGGCAACACATGCAGGTTCGGGGAGTGCGGTGAGGGCTGCGCATGTGCGACGATTGGATCACCTTCAACCAGCACTTCGTAGGTGCCCATTGTCCCCGAGGGATGATCGATTCCTAGCGCCGTGGATGCGTTGGCCTGAGGATCGTTGTCGATCACCAGCACATTCAACCCACCTAGCGCCAGCGCCATCGCAATGTTGACTGTCGTAGTCGTCTTCCCAACACCGCCCTTCTGGTTGGCGACGACGAAGACCCGCGGACTTTCCGGGCGCGGAAGGGTTGGCCTGCGGAACTCTTCCGGCTGCAGTTCGTCTCCGTACTCCGAGTTATAGTCGTAGTCCTCGGGCAGGTCATAGGCAGCCCGACGCGGTCCCGGCGGCAAGGGAACGCCCGTTTCACGTGGAACGCTTTCGTGATCCTTCCAGAACTCCTCATCGTTCTGAGGCTTTGGCTGCCGTCGCTTACGGAAGAAAATGGCCACCGGGTCTCCAATCACTTTTCAAAGGTGATCTTACCCTTTGCAGCCGACAATTAGCGGAAATAGCGCGGTGGTCGTTCCACGTGGAACGACCACCGCGCTACCAGCATCACACTCGTCACCCTTCCCGGATCACCTGGATAGCTCTCGTTCCGGGCAGGCCAGGTCCGGGGGATAGCTCCACCACCTCGGCTCGCAGTTTCAGCTTCCGCAGGACGCCGGCGGCCTTGGCCATCTCTTCCTCCGCAGATTGCCCCTTCAGGGCAACCAACTTGCCATCCGGGTAAAAGAGATTTTTCGTCCAACCGACGAGCTTGCCCAAGGGGGCGACCGCCCTGCAGGTCACGACGTCGAACCGCTCCGGCAGTTCGCCGAATTTCCACTCATCCGCAGCTTGGTAGTCCTCGGCCCGACAGCGGACGACGCTGACCCGTTCCTGGAGCCCCAGCTCAGCCAGTGTAATCCTGAGGAACTCGAATCGCCGCTGCAGTGGCTCGATCAGCACCAGCCGAAGATCCGGTCGGCCTAGCGCAATGGGAATGCCTGGCAGCCCAGCTCCGCTACCGACGTCCGCCACCCAAAGGCCTTGCGAGAACAGGTCGGCCAGGGCCAGAGAGTTCCCGACGTGGCGGCTCCAGAGCCGTGCGCCTTCTCTGGGCCCCAGCAACCCCCAGTCAATGCCTCGTTTTGCGAGTATATCGACATATAGCTTTAGCTTTTCATGGGCAAACGGGTACAAAGACAAGAGCGCGGCCTCAGCCGCGCCCTCAGCCTGGAAATCCTCCGTCATGCCCGCTGCACCACTACCCGACGGTTCGGCGGTTCACCCTCCGACTCACTGACCAGGCCTGCAGCCGCCACCTCGTCGTGGATGATCTTGCGCTCGTAAGCGTTCAACGGAATCAATCGAACAGGATCCCCAGTCTCCTGAACCTCCGCAATCGCGTCCTTGGCCATCGCCACCAACTCAGCTCTCCGCTTACCCCGATACCCGCCGATGTCGACCATCAACCGGGAACGATGCCCCGTCTCCGTCATCACGACGAGCCGCGACAGCTCCTGCAGCGCGTCGAGCACTTCGCCGTTCTTACCCACCAGCAAATCAGAGTCGGTGTCGATCGCTACGAGCGCCCGCCCGTCGGCGATGGTGTTCTCGATGTCGCCATCCAAATCGGCGATGTCGAGCAACTCCTCCAGGTAGTCGGCTACCAGATCACCTTCAGCCATGAGGCTGGATTCATTGTCGCTCAAGATCACTCCTTTCACTTCTGCTTACGCGCAGCTCGCGACTGCTGCCTTGGCTGCTGCCGAACGACCGTGCGCTTGCCGTTCGCGTCAACGCGGACGGTGCTCCGGGCCACGGCCTGACGCGACACCTTCGGTTCGGCATCGGCCGTCTTATCCTCGTTCTCACCGCTCTCCGAAACGGACGCTCCGCGCACCGTGCGGGCCGTCGGCACCGTCGTCGAGCGGCGCTTGCGGCTCTTCTCCAGGCGGTTGCGCATGATCTCCTGCGGATTCTTGCCCTTGGACCGCATCCGTTCCTCCCAGTCGAGGTAGGCCGGCGTATTGGGAGCGGGATTGTTGCGGATCAGGAGACCCTGCTGGGCCATGGTCCAAATGTTGGAGGCCAGCCAGTAGATCAGCACACCAATCGGAATCACGATCGCGGAGACGGCATAGATCACGGGGAAGACGTACAGCAGCATCTTCTGCTGCTGAGCCATCGGGCCGGTCAGCGCCTCCGGCGGCATGTTCTTGCGCATCAGCTGCATCTGCGTGACGAAGAGCGCCGCCACCATGAGGACCACGAGGGTGATACCGAAAATCTGATTCGCGCCGAAGGGCGTGAACGGCAGGATCTTCTCCGCCAGTCCGGCACCGAACAACTTGGCCGCCTGCAGGGAACTAACCAGCTCGGGCGCCTCCCTCAGCCAAGTGCCGCGAACATTTCCGCTGGAGGCACCTTCCAGCACCCGAAACAGCGCGATGAAGATCGGCATCTGCACCAGCAGCGGCAAACAGGACGCCGCCGGGTTCACGCCCTCTTCGCGGTACATCTTCATTGTCTCCTGACCGAGCTTCTCCCGGTCATGGCCGTACTTCTTCTGCAGTTCCTGCACCTTGGGCTGCATCAGCTGCATGTTGCGCGTGCTGTTGATCTGCTTGACGAACAGCGGGATCATCGCTGTGCGCACCACAACAGTCAACGAGACAATGGCCAGGGTCCAGGCGACGCCCGGCGGCAGGGCAAGCCAGACGCCCCAGATCCAGTGGAACATCACCAACAGGCCGGAAACCACCCAGTACAGCGGCTGCATCATGGTGGACAGCGCACCGTACAGGGAATCCCCGATGCCCAGGGGAAGGAGCAATTCGATCACTTAATCACCTCGCGGTTGGTGGAGACCCGATTAGCCTCCCAAGATTGTCTTTCAGGCGTACCCGGCACGTAGTCGACGCCGCCCAGCGACCACGGATGGCAACGGGAGATTCTCGTCACGATGAGCCAGGAACCCCTGATCGCGCCATGCTCCTCCAGGGCACGCAACCCGTAGGCGGAGCAGGTGGGGTGGAACTTGCAAACGTCGCCGTAGAGCGGCGAGATGAACCTGCGCCACCCTTTCACAAACCAGATCAGTGGGAACTTGAGCATGCTTGATCAGGCCTTGCGGAAGGCACGCGACCAGGCCGATCGCACGTCGGAAGACAACTCAGCGCCGGCAGTCGCAGCCCCCGGCAGGGCTCGAACCACCACATCAGCGACAAATGGGGACCGCAATTCTCGCGCAATGTGGCGCAGTCGCCGTTTCACCCGGTTGCGCTGGACCGCGTTACCCACCTTCTTGGACACAACAAAACCCACCCGGGTCACCTCGAGTGGATTCTGCGTTGCTGGCCGGCGCACGTGCACAACGACCATCCGGGCGGCCGCCGCTTTGCCCTCGCGGAAACACCCGCGAAAATCGGCGGGTGACTTCAACCGCTGGTCAGGTGGCAGCACGAAGCCAGGATCAGGCCGACAGCTCGACGCGGCCCTTGCGGCGACGCGCAGCCAGGATCGCGCGGCCTGCACGGGTGCGCATGCGGGCACGGAAGCCGTGGGTGCGGCTACGGCGACGGTTGCTGGGCTGGAAGGTGCGCTTGCTCATGGCAGTACTCCGTTGGTCAAATCGTCATTGCCCGAAGGCAGGGTTCGTGGGCTGTCCGAGACAGCGACTCGGCAACGATACGCTCTCGACGCCCGAAATACCAAACGACACACCTTACCTGTCAAATTACACGGGTGTAGTCCAGTCGACACGCCGGAGCGTCGGCGTTTTAGGTTGCCAAAGGACGGCTCAAGCCATTAGTTTCGTTCTTCCACAGGCACCTGTGGGAAACTCTGTGGAAATGTTGAAGGCGGGCGGCAGCTCTTGAGACCTGACGGGGGTGTTCATGTCTGACAGTGTCGATCTGGACAACCTGTGGAGAGAGTTCGTCGATACCGCTGATGCCGCCACCAAAGCCTGGCTCAACCGCACCAAGCCCATCGCGATGCACGGCACCACCATGATGCTCGCCGTCAGCGATCAGCGAACCCGAGATCGTATCGAGACCCGCCTGCGCAACCAGATCGAGCAATACCTGTCTGCCAGCTTTGATCGGCCAACGCACCTAGCGGTGATGATTTCGCCGGAACAAGTTCCGCTGCCCGAACCCGAGCCGGTACAACCCAGCCTCATCGTCGACGAACGCTACAACGAGCCGGCAACCCGCACCAAGGCGGCCACGGAGACGAAGCTGAACCCCCGATACACGTTCGAAAGCTTCGTAGCGGGCTCATCCAACCGCTTCGCCCACGCCGCGGCCGCAGCCGTCGCCGAAACTCCTGGAAAGGCGTACAACCCTCTGCTGATCTACGGGGCTTCCGGCCTGGGCAAAACGCACCTGCTGCACGCCATCGGCCACTACGTGCAGAGCTACTACGAGAAACTCCGCGTCAAGTACGTCTCTACCGAGGAACTCACCAACGATTTCATCAACGCGATCTCCTCCAACCGCACCGCCGAGTTCCGCAGCGCGTACCGGGAGGTTGACGTGCTGCTCATCGACGACATCCAGTTCCTGGCGTCGAAGATCCAGACGCAGGAGGAATTCTTCCACACTTTCAACACCCTCCACAACGCCCAGAAGCAGATCGTGATGACTTCCGATCGTCCGCCGAAGCTGCTGGAAGCGCTGGAGCCCAGGCTGAGGTCCCGATTCGAGTGGGGATTGCTGACCGACATCCAGCCCCCTGACCTGGAAACCCGCATCGCGATCCTGCGCAAGAAAGTAGCTTCGCAGCGGCTCACCGCAGGCACTCAGGTGCTCGAAATGATCGCGGCCCGTATCACGTCGAACATCCGTGAGCTGGAAGGCGCGCTGACCCGCGTGGCCGCGCTCGCCAGCCTCAACCGTGAGGAGATCACGCTCGAACTCGCCAACCAGGTGATGGAGGATCTGATTCCCGAAGGCGAGGTACGGGTCGACGTCGTAACGATCATCAAAGCCACCAGCGACTACTTCGGCATCGCCATCGACGAGTTGACCGGACCCAGCCGCGTGGCCAGCATCGCCATGCCCCGCCACATCGCCATCTACCTCTGCCGCGAACTGACCGATCTGTCACTGCCTAAGATTGGCTCCGCCTTCGGCGGGCGCGACCACTCCACGGTGCTGAACTCCGTGCGCCGCATCTCGGATCGAATAGGCGAGGACCGGGCGCTCTACACCCAGGTCACCGAACTGACCAACAAGATCAAACAGGCCTGAGCCCGCTCTTCCACAGGGCTGTGGACAACCCGGCTTTCAACTCTGTGGAAAGAGCTGTGGACAACTTTCATAACCAGGATCTCCACAGCTGACATCCTTGTAATTTGCAGTTTCCCACCAGAGTGTCCACAGGCCGCTCTCTCATGCTGACAAGGGCAGAAACAGGTTTTCCACAGTTTCCACAGTCCCTACTACCACTACTGATTAAACACACATCTTCGACCAGTCAACGAAGGCAGCGGGAAAACTGCTGGACAACGTGGGTAGGGTTGTACCGTGACGATTGCAGCTCGGGCGGTCGCCTTGAGAAAGAACTACGGCAGCGGCGACACCCTCGTCGAGGCCCTAGCCGGTGTGGACTTTGAGATCCGCTCCGGGGAGTTCACTGCAATCATGGGGGCCTCCGGCTCCGGCAAGTCCACCCTCATGCACCTGCTGGCAGGACTAGACACCCCAACCTCCGGGCACGTGTTCATCGGAAAGACGGATCTTGGAAAACTGAGCGACACCAAGCTCACCAAACTGCGCCGCGAACGCATCGGTTTCGTCTTCCAGTCCTTCAACCTCATTCCCACGCTGACAGCACAGGAGAACATCCTGCTACCGCTGCGCATAGCAGGCCGCAAACACGATCAGGCATGGTTTGACCGCGTCGTGCAGACACTCACCCTGAGCGATCGGCTCAAACACAAGCCCGCCGAGCTGTCCGGGGGACAACAGCAGCGGGTAGCCTGCGCACGCGCTCTCATCAACCGGCCCCAGCTGGTCTTCGCCGACGAACCCACCGGAAACCTCGATTCGAGCGCCGCCGCAGAAATCCTCGCATTCCTGCGACGCAGCGTGGACGAACTCCACCAGACCATTGTCCTGGTCACCCACGATGCCAACGCTGCAAGCTACGCAGACCGAACAGTCTTCCTTTCCGACGGACAACTCGTCGCTGAATTGCTCAACCCCAGTCAAGACGAGCTGCTGCAGACGATGGCCCGCATCAACCCTCGACCCGGACAGGACGCCGCCGGCATCGGTGGTCACAGCCTCCCCAATCGTTCCACCTCACCAAACCGGGCTGCTACCCGCGAAACCAGCACCAGTCTCACCACGAATGATCGGGACAGGTTCAGTGGCTCAGCGGTGGAGCTCCCGGAGACCCAGGAATACATCTACACCCCGATCCCGGAACCAGACTTCAGTACCAGCAGGACAGTGCACAACTGGGCCAGCACGAGTGAGAAGCGCGACGTCGTAGCATCCGAGCCTTCCCCCGTCAACCCCCCGCCCGAGGCCTCCGCCTCGACGAGGCAGGGCCAGTGGCATGTTGCGAGCCCCCCAGGCTCTAGCTCAATCTGGCGGCCCGTGGAGGTCAACCCCAAGCAGGGGCGCTGGTGGGAGGAAACCGGGCAGAAGCCGCCCACGAGCGACACCTACCGCACCAGCCCCGCGCAGCCGCGTCACACGTCGTTGCAAGAAAACACGTTGCCGGGTCTGCCCGGCGGCCTACCCACCTACTCCGAGTCCACAGTGCCCCGATCCGACCCCGATGCCAGGATCTCCGACAGCTACTCGGCCGAATCCAGGTATTCGCCTGAATCCAGGTATTCGCCGCCACCACGGCACACCGTCGCCGAGGAAGAGCCGATGTGGAGCTATTCCCCGATCACGCAACCGCTGAGTGTGCCGCCAGCCAGCGGATACTCGGGAAGCATCTCCGACAACCACAGCAGCAGGCGATTCGACGACGACCGTTTCGCACCCCACTCATCCTCGACCACCACGGACCACTACCGCGACAGCTACTCGGACTACTCCGGCGGAGTATCACCTGGCCGGGCCCAGATCGAGCCGGAACGCCATTCCGAAGGACCCAAGCCGAAGCGGGCCCTCTAGCCATGCTGAAGGTCACATTCAAATCGCTGCTGGAGAGGAAATCCCGACTGCTGCTGAGCACTATGTCCATCATCTTGGGCATCGCTTTCGTGGCAGGCTCCCTGATGTTCACCGATATGCTCTCGCGCAGTTTGCAGGAACTGCTGAAGTCCACCGTCGCCGACGTGAACGTGCTGCCCCCTGAGCACACCATCGATTCGCCCAACTCATACAGCGAGGGGCTGACGAGCGAGGATGTGAGCCGGGTGAGGGCCGTGCCCGGAGTCGCGCGCGTCGAACCCCGAGTGACCAACATCCAGACCTACCTGCTCGACGGCGACAACCGGCTCCTCGGAATACCTAACGCGCCGGGGCTCGCTTTCAACTGGCACGACGCCCCCGCAGCTGGCGGGCTCACCGGAGCCCGGATCATTGAAGGCAAAGCTCCCGTTGCCGACACCGAGGTGGCCCTGGATCCCGTCTCATTGGCCCGCGCCGGACACGCGGTCGGTGACACCGTACGCATCTCCACCCCCTTCGACGGCGTGCACGAATACAAGGTCGTCGGCACGGCGACGTTCGGCACCGGCGTACAAATAGCCTCCAACTACGTCTTCTTCACCCTCCCCGAGTCGCAGCGCCTGTTCACCTCCGGCAAGGACATCTACCCCGGACTCTGGGTCGTGACCGAGCAGGGCGCCGATCCGGAAACCGTCGCCGGAGCCATCAAGGAAGCGTTGCCCGACGGGTGGGAGGGCCAAACCGGGGCCGCGCTCGGCGCGGAGGTCGAAAAGGAATTGGCCACCGGCCTGGGCTTCGTGAACAACTTTCTTCTCGTCTTCGCCGGCATCGGCCTGCTCGTGGCCAGCCTGCTCATCCTCAACACGTTCTCGATCCTCGTCGCGCAGCGCTCCCGGGAACTGGCCGTCCTCCGCGCGATCGGCGCCACCCGCAAACAGATTCGCCGCTGCGTGCTGGCCGAGGCGGTCGTCGTCGGACTCCTGGGCGCCACCCTCGGCATCGCCGCCGGATACGGACTCGTCTGGGGCATCCTCAGGCTGTTCAAGTATCTCGGCATGGGCCTGGGCGACACCATCCCGCAACTCACGCTAGTATCCATCGTCGCCTCCTACACCATTGGCGTCCTGATCACCGGAATCGCCGCCCTGGTGCCCGCTCTGCGCGCCTCCAGGACCCGCCCCATCGAAGCGCTGACCAAGGCGAACACCCCAAAGGAAGGCGTAGGCCGAGGCTGGACCGTACTGGGCACCGTCGGCATCGAGATTGCTGCCGCGCTGCTCGCCTGCGGAATCCTGCTCGACGTGCCCCAGCCCATCTGGTGGATCGGAGTGGGGGCGGCTCTCATGCTTGTCAGCGCCGTGCTCGCGGCCCCGCTCATCGGATTGCCGATCATCTACTGCTTGGGCGGGCTGTTCAAGGTGGTCTTCGGGGAAGTGGGTCGGCTCGCGGTGCTCAACTCCCGCCGTCAGCCACGCCGAACCTCCGCTACCGCAGCCACCCTGATGATCGGGCTGTCCCTGGTCACGACGGTAGCGGTGCTCACCGCGAGCGTCTCCTCCTCGCTGCGCAGCCAGCTGACCCGCGATCAGCGGGGCGACTACGTCGTCGCCCCCGTGGGCTTCCGGCCTTTCGATGCGCATGTCGTGGAACAGCTCACGGCGGTGCCCGGGGTGGGCAGCGTTGCGGCTTTCTATCCCGCAAAAGTTACCTTCGAGGGTGTGAACGTTCCCGTCGCGGTCGTCGGAACCACCGACGGCGCGCTGAGCGAGGCCACCGCGACCGAGTTCGCGGCCGGAGAGTTCACCTCGGCGCCCGACTCGCTCATCGTTAGCGAGAAGTTCGCCCAGGAGAAGGGGTTGAAACTCGGCCAGCGCCTCACAGTAACCGGACCCCTCGGCAAGCAGGAGCTGCTCCTGACTGGCATCACGAAGAAAAACGCGCCCGGCGAGGCGGTGCTGCAGCTGGACACCCTGCGGTTGCTGGTGGATGTTTCCCTCGTGCAGAACATCGTCGTGTTCGCCGCTTCGGGCGCCGACGACCAGTTGGGGACCGCGCTCAAGGAGGCCACCGTCGCGTATCCGGCGGTCACCGTCGCGAAGGTCAGTGAGTACATCGAAATGAGCATCGCCCAATTCGAATCCCTCGTCAGAGTGCTGTACGCACTGCTGGGGCTGGCTCTGGTGATCTCTGTCCTGGGAATCG
The DNA here is from genome assembly GCF_003932855.1 of Tessaracoccus sp. OH4464_COT-324. GTDB lineage: Bacteria > Actinomycetota > Actinomycetes > Propionibacteriales > Propionibacteriaceae > Arachnia. The sequence continues at coordinate 60,856 of NZ_RQYZ01000014.1, forward strand.
TCAACACGCTCTCGCTGTCGGTGATCGAGCGCAAACGCGAGATAGGCCTGCTGCGGGCCGTAGGGTTGACCAGGGCTCAACTCAGACGAACCATCACGCTTGAGTCGGTGCTGATCACGATCAACGGAACGCTGCTCGGCATCGGCCTCGGAGTGCTGTTTGGGTTCTCGCTGCAGCAACTGAACTCCGACAAAGGCATAGAACAGCTGAGCCTTCCCTGGACACAACTGGGATTGTTTGTGGCGGTGGCGGCAATCTTCGGGCTGGTTGCCGCGTTGGCTCCGGCCAGAATGGCCGCACGCCAGCCCGTTTTGGAGGCCATAGCGAATGAGTAGTCCTCCGGTGGCAAGTCCACTAGAATTAACTGGTCCCGTCAGCTTTGACGCGGCCACGAAACCATCGGTTCGAGGAGACGCATAGTGAAGATTCGTGTGGAGCGTGAGGCGCTGGCCGACGCGGTTGCCTGGGCGGCGCGCAGCTTGCCGAGCCGCCCGACCGCCCCGATCCTGTCCGGGATGCTGCTCACCGCCGAGGGTGATTCGGTGCGGCTTTCCAGCTTCGATGCGACGACATCCGCGAAGGTCGAGCTGCCTGCCCAGGTCACTGATGAGGGCACCGTACTGGTCTCCGGTCGGCTGCTCGCGGAGATCGCACGGTCGCTGCCCAACAAGCCCGTGGACATGGTGGCGGATCACAGCAAGGTCGAACTCACCTGTGGCTCCGCGCGTTTCACGATGCAGACGCTACCCGTTGACGAATACCCCACCCTGCCCGAGATGCCCACCCAGACGGGCGTTGTCGACGCGAAGGCTTTCGAGCGCGCAGTGCAGCAGGTTTTTGTGGCGGCTGGCCGCGACGAACTGCTCAGCGTTTTCACGGGCGTGCGCGTCGAGATCGACGGAGATTCGCTCTCGCTGCTCGCCACCGACCGCTACCGGATGGCGTTGAAAGAACTGAACTGGAACCCGAGCAGCCCGGATCTGGAAGGCGCGGTGTTGATCCCCGGGAAGGTGTTGCACGAGACCGCGAAGGCGATGACCTCGGGCGAGGAGGTCACGGTTTCCCTGTCCACCACCGAATCCGAGGGCGAAGGCCTCGTCGGCTTTCTCGGTGAGGGAGCCCACGGCAGCCGCGAAGCCACGACCCGGCTCCTCTCCCAGGCCTTCCCGAAGGTCCGCCACCTCATGAACGTTGACGGCACCGTGAACGTGCGCATCGCTACGGAGGAGCTGCTTTCCGCAGTGAAGCGGGTGAAGCTGGTGGCAGAGAAGAATACCCCGCTGCGCATGGTGATCAACGACGACCACGTCACGCTGGAGGCCGCCACCGGTGACCAGGCACAGGGATCGGAAGCGATCCCGGCGGTGGTGGAGGTCGTCGGCGAGCGAAGCATCGAGGCCGCAGGATTCAACCCACAGTACCTGCTGGACGCGCTGACCCAGCTCGACGCGCCCTACGCACACTTCGCGTTCACGGCCCCCGGCAAACCTTGCCTGATCACGGGCCTAGCCAGCATCGACGGCGACCAGCTGCTCGACTACCGGCACGTCATCATGCTGATGAGGCTGCCCAGCTGAGCGGTCAACGGATCATCGGCCACACCGTGCGGTGTGGCCGATTACTTTCCCTTGTCCCGCTAGGCTGAGCGCAGATGTTTGTCACTGATCTTGAGCTAACGAATTTCCGCAACTATCCCGAAGTCAGCATCGGGCTGACTTCGGGGGTTACCGTTTTCGTTGGCGCGAACGGTCAGGGCAAGACCAATCTTGTGGAGGCGATCGAATACCTGTCGACGGCCACCTCCCATCGGGTGTCCAGCGTGGTGCCTCTGATTCGCTCCGGCCAGGATAGCGCCATAGTACGGGCGCGGATTCAGGCGGGAGCGGATGACGCGCGGCAGATCTTGCTTGAGTTGGAGATCAACTCGGGCCGTGCGAACCAGGCCCGCCTCAACCGCGCGCCCCTGCCTCGACCGCGTGACCTCGTCGGGATGTGCCGAACGGTGGTGTTCTCGCCGATGGATTTGGCGATTGTGCGCGGGGACCCGGCCGATCGTCGGCGGTGGATCGATTCGCTGGTGACGACGCGCTGGCCGCGGATGGCGGGTGTGCGTCAAGACCTCGACCGGGTGCTCAAGCAGCGCAACGCCTTGCTGAAAGCGATGTCCACCCGGGGCGAGGAGGATGAGCTGTCGCTCACGGTGTGGAATGAGCAGTTCGCGAGTATCGCGGCGGAGCTACTGCACGCCCGGTTGGATACTCTGGCCGATGTTCGACCGTTCGCGGCAGCCGCATACGAGACGATCGCACCCGTGAACAATGTGATCACCGCGACCTACCGCACGGGCATCGACTTGTTGGGTGTGGCTGGCAGCGACGATGTGCGCGGTCTCCTGCGAACTCGGCTGCTGGAGGCGATGACCGAAGCCCGGGTCGAGGAGATCCGCCGGGGGGTCACGCTCGTCGGGCCGCAGCGTGACGACATCGACTTGTGCATCGGGCCGCTGCCGGCCAAAGGCTACGCCTCGCACGGGGAGTCGTGGTCGCTGGCGTTGGCCCTGCGGCTGGGGGGTTTCGAGTTGGTGCGTGCCGACGGGATTGAGCCGGTGCTGGTGCTCGACGATGTGTTCGCGGAGCTGGACACGTCGCGTCGGCAGCGGCTTGCAGAGGCCGTCGGTCACGCGGAGCAGGTGCTGATCACGGCGGCCGTGGGCGCAGACGTGCCCGACTTTCCAGCTCAGCGACGTTTCCGGGTTTGGCAGGGTAGCGTGGTGCCTGAGGAGGAGAGTTGAGCGAACAGCACGACCCGACAGGGCTGGAGCTGGCGGAGCGGGTAGCGCGCGCCATCGTCGATGGCACGCGCTATGAGCGACCGCAGGTGGCGGAACCGGTGCGTAAGCGTCGCCGGGTGGGTGAGTTCGTTGAGCAGCGATCCGGGGCTCATCCGGATGATCGGGATCCGCAGCTGTTGGGCTCGGTGTGCACGCAGCTGATCAGCGAACGGGGCTGGCAGCATCGCCTTTCGCTCACCACGGTGTTGCGCAACTGGGCGGCTCTCGTCGGGGAAGCGAATGCGCAGCATTCGAAACCGGTGGATTACACCGACGGCGTGCTCAAGGTGCGGTGCGACTCCACGGCCTGGGCAACCGGGATGCGCTATTCGGCGTCCGCTTTGGTGGCCAAACTCAACAAAGAGCTGGGCGATAGAGCGGTGATCAGGGTGGACATCTCTGGGCCGCCGCAGAAGAGCTGGAATAGGGGCCCACTTTCGGTGCGTGGAGGCAGGGGTCCGCGCGATACTTATGGCTGATGTTCGACACAGGAGGCGGGATGTTTGAGCATTATCGGGAGCTATTGGGGGCGCGAGCCCAGCTTTTCGCTGAGGCCGTCGAGGCTGAGGTGGTGCGGCGTGGGGGGATTCTAGATCCGGATGGCCGGAGCGCGATCATGCCCTCCGGGGGAGCGTTCACTTTCGAGAATCTTGCCCGCACCGTGAAGGCGCTTCCGGAAGAGGACTTGGTGGAGCAGGTTGCCCATTTTTTCGCGACTCTGCAAGACGTCGAAGACCTGTCCACGCTGCCGTGGGAGGAGTTGGCGCCGCGCCTAAGGCTGATGCTTGTACCTAAGTCGGGTGAGCGGATGGTGGCGCAGGAGATGGCCGACGATTTGGCTTGCCAGCTTGTGATCGACTCGGAACTCAGCGTGCGGAGACTGCTGACCTTGGATGGTCTGAACTGTGGGGGATGCGATGAGGAGGAATTATTCAACATCGCCCGGGACAACACGATTACCGACGCGCAACGGCATCCCTTCTTCCTTGGGGAACCTGGCGGGGACTGGCTGTTGCTGGAAGATTCTTGGCACTACACGGCTTCCCTCATTTTGTACCCGGTGGCGGTGTTCGAAGGGCTGGTCAAGCGTGACTATGACCTTGGTCGAGGTATTCTGCTGGCCGCTCCCAGCAGGCACGAGGCCTATTTTGCGGCACTCAGCGGACCGGGGTCGTTGCTCAGCAATATCAAGGCGATCGCTCAGCGGCTCGTTGAGTCGAGGAAGACCAGGCCCGGCCCGATCACGTCCAGCATCTACTACTTCGACGAGGCGGGGGCCCAGCGGGTGGGTTTCCTGAACGATCACAACCAGTATGTGGGGTCTATTTCTGGGCGGGTGGCCGAGCGGATGAGCAGTGGGCTGATTTAGCCGGTTGCCTGCCGGGGCTTGTTCCGGGTCTGCTCGTCGAGTTGCGGCAGGTGCAGTGTTTTGCACAGTTTTCCACGGTTCTGTTGAAAAACCTGTGGACAACTGTGGAGAAGACCGTGCCTGCCGCCGAGTGATATCTATTGCTTGTTGGTGAAGTATCTCCGGGCGGTCGGTCGGCGAACCGCCTGGGGTGTGGGGCGTGTGACCACGACGGTGGTGAGTGCTGCGAGTATGAGCGCGAGTATGGTGGCGGTGGTGTACCAGGGGGTGTTATTGGTCATCGGTGCCGAATTGTTTGCGTAGTTCTGTGGCTAGTTCGAGCATGAGTTGCTCCATTTGGGCGTTCACGTCTCCTTCCCAGGGCCCGATCGGATAGAACTCGATGATGGAGTCCTGGGCAACCAGTAAGCAGTTATCTGATTTAAGGTTTCCCTGGCCGCCGCAGTAGGCGTTTCCTACGGCTTTGGGGTTGACGAAGTCCTTGGTTATTGTTTTGTATGCGTCGTGGTAGTAGTCCACGCTGACGTGGATGGTTCTTGGGCGTGGGGTGGTGGGGTCTTGGTCGTCTTTGTGGACGTAGATCCAGTTGCCACCAGTGTTGTGGGTGCGGGGGAATCCGGCTTTTGAGGGGATGAAGTTGGTGAGGGTTGGGATGGGCCAGTTGTCTTTGACGTGGTTGTGGAAGATGGGTGGGACGATGGTGGGTGGTGGGTGTCCGGCCCAG
>NZ_RQYZ01000131.1 GCF_003932855.1 Tessaracoccus sp. OH4464_COT-324
GCCGGGTCCGGTAGATGGTCAGGTTGGTCGGTTTCAGGGGGTGTGGGTGGCTACGGATTCGTTGGGGTGGCCGGTTGAGGTGGACTGTGATGATTCGTGGTTGGATCGGGTGAACTCGGCCCAGGTGGGGGCCGCGTTGATCCGCGCGACGGCGAGCGCGCGGGAAAAGTTTGCCGAACTGGCCGGGACCACGGTCTCGGCGAGAGAAGAGGTCTTGGCCGAGCAGGAGTTGCTGCTGGCCGGGTTGTGGAACATTGCTGCCAGGAAAGGACATAGGTGATGGATCAGCGTTTCGTGAATGTGCCGGTGGGTTATCCCGAGGCTGGGGTGATCGGTGTGGCGATGGATAGTTATGACGAGCTAGAGCCGTTGGACATTGTTGATG
>NZ_RQYZ01000132.1 GCF_003932855.1 Tessaracoccus sp. OH4464_COT-324
GGCCGGTGGGGATCCTGAGGTAGGCGCGGGACACGTAGCCCTCGCGGCCGTTGTAGGTGACCTTGGCCCACCAGTTTGAGGTGTAGGTGCCGCGGATCAGTTCGCCGCGGGCCTGGCATTGCACGCCGACGGTGGTGCCAGGCGGCAGCTCGGCCAGCCGGTTCGACCACGTGTTGGTGCCGCTACGCAGGCTCAGGTAGTCGGTTGTGGTGCCCTGCGCCAGGTTCGGTTTCGGTGGCGTGGGCTTGGGCGGCGTCGGCTTCGGCGCCGTGCCGCACTCGGGCACGTTGGGTTGGCCGGTGGGGATCCTGAGGTAGGCGCGGGACACGTAGCCCTCGCGGCCGTTGTAGGTGACCTTGGCCCACCAGTTTGAGGTGTAGGTGC
>NZ_RQYZ01000133.1 GCF_003932855.1 Tessaracoccus sp. OH4464_COT-324
CTGCGGGTGAAAATATTTTTACCCAACAATATAGAGAGAGTGAAAAATCCTCTCAATTTAAACCGCACTTTAGCTCAAATTACAATACAGCTGCACCAAATTACCCGAAAACAACACCAAGCAAGGCTGAGCAAAAGGCTTATGGGGAATTGTTAAGTACAAATGAAGAAAAAACAGCAACTTCCTCTGTGGCAATAAATCAATTTACGCACAATCTGGCTAATACGCTCAGTGAACAAAAAAATGTTTTACATGCGCTTGCTTTGATAAAAAACAAAGCCTTGTTATTGCAACAAAATCAGCAACATTTTTTACTTTCCATTAAGGCATTACAACATCTCAATGTCAGCTTGCAACTACAACAAAATAGCGTTGCACAGC
>NZ_RQYZ01000134.1 GCF_003932855.1 Tessaracoccus sp. OH4464_COT-324
CAGCCGAAACCCTCCCCAAACTCTTCAACGGCCTCCCCATCGACCAATTCAACCACCCAGAAACCCTCGGCAACCTCCCCCTCAACCCCCACGAATCCCTCATCACCGTCTACTCCGGCACGGGCACCTACGGCGGCAGCGGCACCTACGACAAAAACTTCAATCTCAGCGTGGACCGCGGGCTCAGCAATCACGACTTCTACATCATGGCGGTCAAGCGCATGGTAGACCCGCAACACTACGGCCGCCTCACCTGCGGACACGGCAAAATCTACTACAAAAGCTTCCGCTGCGTGGCCTACGGTGAGGACGCCTTCATCCAGGGCGAATCCAGCGGTGTGACCCGCATCAGCGACGAAGAAATCCTCGCGATGACCAA
>NZ_RQYZ01000135.1 GCF_003932855.1 Tessaracoccus sp. OH4464_COT-324
CCGGCACCCGCGCCACCAAACCCCGCCAGCTCTCCACCGCCTCCTCGGCCACCTTCAACGCACCAACCCGATCCCCACAATCCCCCAACAGGACGCCCAGGTTGGTCAACGCGCGCGCCAGATCCGCCTCGAACGCCCCCGGCACCCGCTCCACCAAACCCCGCCAGCTCTCCACCGCCTCCTCGGCCGCCTTCAACGCACCAACCCGATCCCCACAATCCCCCAACAGAGCACCCAGGTTGGTCAACGCGCGCGCCAGGTCCGCCTCGAACGTCCCCGGCACCCGCTCCACCAAACCCCGCCAGCTCTCCACCGCCTCCTCGGCCACCTTCAACGCACCAACCCGATCCCCACAATCCCCCAACCGGACGCCCAGGTT
>NZ_RQYZ01000136.1 GCF_003932855.1 Tessaracoccus sp. OH4464_COT-324
TTCGCCAAAGAAATCGCCTTGACTTAAATAGGTCAAAATCATTTCTTTGCCTTCCTCATCTTTTACCATCACAGCCACAGATCCCTTAATTAAATAGTATAGGGTTTCAGCCTTTTCTCCGGCATGAATAAGGGAACTTTTCGCTGGATATTTATGAATATGGCAATGAGATAGGAACCACTCCAATGTCGGATCCATAGGTTGTGATTGCTGTCCTTGTTGTTCTAACATAAAATCCCCCGATTATTTTCCATTAAAAAAATCCATTTTATCTTTAATATCAATGGATTGATGTAACTCAGACCAAACGAGCACCGCCTTCCCTTGACGAATACTGTTGAATAGATTTTCTCTTTTTTCTGCTAAAGAAAGTTCAGT
>NZ_RQYZ01000137.1 GCF_003932855.1 Tessaracoccus sp. OH4464_COT-324
TTGGTCATCGCGAGGATTTCTTCGTCGCTGATGCGGGTCACACCGCTGGATTCGCCCTGGATGAAGGCGTCCTCACCGTAGGCCACGCAGCAGAAGCTTTTGTAGTAGGCTTTGTCGTGTCCGCAGGTGAGGCGGCCGTAGTGTTGCGGGTCTACCATGGACTTGACCGCCATGATGTAGAACTCGTGCAGGCTGAGCCCGCGGATCACCTTGAGATTGAAGTTTTTGTCGTAGGTGCCACTGCCGCCGTAGGTGCCTCTGCCGACGTAGATCGTGATATTGGATTCTTGGGGGTTGAGGGGGAGGTTGCCGAGGGTTTCTGGGTGGTTGAATTGGTCGATGGGGAGGCCGTTGAAGAGTTTGGGGAGGGTTTCGGC
>NZ_RQYZ01000138.1 GCF_003932855.1 Tessaracoccus sp. OH4464_COT-324
CCTTGCCAATGAATTAAGAGATGCGGAAGAGCGTTTGGCTAAAAGTGCTTATTTACGCACTTTAGATCGGGTAATAGACAGCCTATATTTTCTCACCACCAATTTCCCTTATTACAATTGGACTTATCGTGAAATTGCCGAATATGCGGGCTGCGAAACAGAAACCGCCATTCGTATTGCCAAAGAATTAAAGCAAAATGGCTTATTTAACAATGTATTACCTAACAATAAAAGCAAATAAGTGCGGTGAGTTTTAGGACGTTTTATGGCATTTTTTACCCCACAAGCTCATTTTCATTTAATGGCAAAGCCCAGTAGTTTCCATTGCAATATCCAATGTGAATATTGTTTTTACCTACAAAAAGAACAGGATT
>NZ_RQYZ01000139.1 GCF_003932855.1 Tessaracoccus sp. OH4464_COT-324
TCATCGCGATGATTTCTTCGTCGGTTATCTCGCCTATTCCGGTGTCCTCTGCTTTTATGACGGCGTCTTCGGCGTAGGCGAGGCAGACGAATAGGTAGTCGTCGGGTCCGGTGCGGCCGCAAGTGAGGCGCCCGTAGTGTTGCGGGTTCTTCAGATCGCTGACATCCATGTTGAAGTCGTGGGGGCGGATCGCCCCGCGTTGCACTTCTAGGGCGAAGGCTTTGTCGTAGGTGCCGCCTTTGGTGTAGACGCCCAAGCCGACGTAGACGGTGATGAAGGATCTTTGGTGGTTGAGGGGGAGGCCGCCGAGGGTTTCTGGGTGGTTGAATTGGTTGATGGGGAGGCCGTTGAAGAGTGGGGGGAGGATTTCGGC
>NZ_RQYZ01000140.1 GCF_003932855.1 Tessaracoccus sp. OH4464_COT-324
CAACCAACCCTCATCGAAAGCCACCTCACAAGGCAAACCCGAACCATCCACCGAAACACTCACCCCACCACAACGCCCAACCACCTCACGCACCACACCAACACCATCCACCTCACGTGCCACACAACGCTGCCGCTCATGCTCACGCAACACCCGCTGATACTCGTCTAGTGACCACCTGGCAGCACCCCCCGGCACCACCAGGGCAGTCTCCAAACCCACCTCAAGCGGCAAACTCAACGCGAACCGGCGAAACGCATGCTCCAACAACTCCGCCAACTCCCACCCCGAACGAAGCCGACGATGCCACACCGGACTGATCCGCACCCGCTCCAACCGCCGACCCCGATCAAACCAAACCCGAACCAAC
>NZ_RQYZ01000015.1 GCF_003932855.1 Tessaracoccus sp. OH4464_COT-324
TGGTGACGGTGGGTCGGATCCAGGAGAGTCTGTCGAAGATTGCTCCCGCGATTGCGAAGACTCAGGAGGTGTTGCGTTCCGCGGCGGAGACGTGCGTCGAGGTGGCCAACACCATCATCGACCTGTTCAAATCGCTGATCGAGTTCTTGATCAACACCTCCGTGGTGTCCGCTGTTCTGGCCATCTTCACCTTCGGCCTATCCATGGCCGCACAGGTGGCAGCGGTCCTGGCGAAAGGTTTGAGCACCTTGGCCAAGGTGAAGCGAGTGGTTGACCGAATGGCCAAGGTGCTGATCAAACTTGCCGAGTTCATGGAGAGGCTCGCCGGATGGCTTCGGGATATTTCGGACGAGCTGAAAGCTCTGCGGGAGCTGGTCAAAGGCAAGCAAAAGTTCGCCACATTCAAGGAATCTCTCATGCATTTCGCCAAGCAGCAGGCCGCCACGTTTGGCACGAAAACAGCGATAAACCCCGTCCTGAGCGGGGTGGGGGCGCCCTTCAGGATGCCCGGCGGAGTGGGCGAACTGTGGGAGGGCTACAAGCACCACGACAGCGCGCTCGACTCGTCGCAGGACGCCGTCGATTCCGCCACCGGAGTCCCCGGCCGCTGAACGAGCTGGGGGCGGCAGAATGCCGCCCCCAGCACTCAGCCAAGCAACGCCGAACGCAACACGTCGAGGCCAACCGAACCCACGTCGAGAGCCCGACGGTGGAACGCCTTCAGATCGAAGGCGGCGCCCTCGCGCGCCGACAACTCATCGCGGATCTGTTCCCACAGGCGCTGACCGATCTTGTAGGACGGGGCCTGCCCCGGCCAACCCAGGTAACGGTGCAGCTCGAAGCGCAGGAAGTCGTCGCCGGCCCCCGCGTTCGCCTTCAGGAAATCCCACGCGCGCTCGTAGCTCCACTCGCCCCCGTCCGGGTGCGGCAGGCCAAGATGGAAGCCGATATCCAGCACCACGCGGGCCGCGCGCATCCGCTGGCCGTCGAGCATGCCGAGGTAGTCGCCCGGCTCGTCGAGATAGCCCAGCGAATGCATCAGCCGCTCCGCGTACAGCGCCCAGCCCTCGCCGTGCCCGGACACCCAGCACACGTTGCGTCGCCACGAATTGAGCAGATCCGAACGGTAAACGGCCTGCGCCAGTTGCAGGTGATGGCCCGGCACACCCTCGTGATACACGGTGGTCTTCTCCAGCCAGGTGGTGAACTCGCTCACCCCCTCCGGCACCGACCACCACATGCGGCCGGGGCGGGAGAAGTCGTCGCTCGGCCCCGTGTAGTAGATGCCGCCCGTAGCGGTGGGGGCGATGCAGCACTCCAGCCTGCGCACCGGCTCCGGGATGTCGAAGTGCTCCCGGCCCAGCTCCTCGATGGCCGCGTCGGAGGTGGCCTGCATCCAATGCTGCAGGGCATCCACCCCCACGAGCTTGCGCGCGGGATCATTGTTCAGCAGCTCGATCGCCGCCTCGACGGTGGTGCCCGGCCCGCCGATCCGCTCGGCCACCTGGCCCTGCTCCGCGACGATCCGGGCCAGCTCCTCCTGCCCCCAGCGGTACGTCTCGTCGAAATCCACCCCCGCGCCCAAGAAGAGCCGGGAGAAACGCGCGTAGCGCTCGCGGCCGACGGCATCGGCGTCGGCGCCGCTCGGGCGCAGCTCGCGCAGCCCCTCGGCCAGCAGGCCGAACGCGGCGCGCGCCGACTCCGCGGCGGCGGCCAACTCGTCGCGCAATCCGCCCGGCAGCTCCCCCTCCTCGGGGCGGGCCCCGGCGGCGAAGGAAGCCCAGAACCCGTCGGGGCGCGCATAGTTATCGGTTTGCTCCGCGCAAATGTCGAACTGGCGCTTGGCGGGTCGCACCGTGGCCGCGCGCAGCGAGGCGAGGTAGCCGTCGGCGGCCTCCGGCACGCGGCGCATCCGCTCGGCGATCACCTCCCACTGCTCGACGGTTGCGGTGGGCATCAGGTCGAACACGTCGCGCAGCGCCTGCAGCGGGGAGGAAATGTTATTCAGCGCCGCCAGTGTCTCGCCCGCCTCGTGCAGCTCAAGCTGCAACCCCAGCCGCTCGCGCATCGCCGCGCGGGTGACGCGGTCCACATCGTCCACGTCCGCGGTGGCGTCCACGGCGGCCAGCGTCGCGCGATCCAGCTCGGCGCGGGCGGCGTGGCCGTCGGGGGAATAGTCGGTGAGCAGGTGATCGTGTCCGGGCAGGCCGATCGACGTGGCGGCTATCGGGTCGAGGTCTGCGAGTTTGGCGACGTAGCCGTCGGCCACGGCATCAAGCGGAGTCTTTTCGCGAGTCATGCCACCAACCTAGCGGTTACCCGGGGCGCGCCGCGCCAGCCGTCGGGCATGGGAGGATGAGGCCCGAGGAGGAAAAAGTGGACTGGTTGGTGCTGGTGCTCTCGGGCGCGCTGGAGGCGGTCTGGGCCACAGCGCTCAGCATGTCCGACGGGTTCCGCCGCCGCATCCCCGCGCTCGTCTTCGCACTGGCGGCCCCGGCGTCGCTGGCTGGCCTCGGGTACGCGCTGCTGACGATCCCGACGGGCACCGCCTACGCGGCGTGGACGAGCATCGGGGCGGCGCTCACCGTCGGGGTGGCGATGTGGCGCGGCGAGGAGCCGGCCAGCCTCGCCCGGCTCGGGTTGATCGTCGCGGTGGTGGGGTGCGTCGTCGGGCTGAAGGTGGCGACGTGAGGGCGTGGGCGATCCTGCTGGCCAGCGCGTGCCTGGAGGCGGTGTGGGCGAGCGCGCTGGCAGCGAGCGCCGGCCTGACCAGGCTTTGGCCCAGCCTCCTGTTCGTCGTCGCGACGGCCGCCTCCACCTACGGGCTCGCGGTGGCGATGCGCTCGATCCCGACAGGCACCGCCTACGCGGTGTGGACGAGCGTCGGCACGGTGCTCACGGTGGGCTACGCCGTCGCGGCCGGCCGGGAACAGCTGAGCTTTACCAAGGCGGCACTGTTGCTGGGTATCGTCGGGTGTGTCGTCGGGCTCAAAGCGCTGAGCCCGGGCCCGGATGGTGGAGGAGAGCAATGCCGAAACGAGAGGTGACGCCCAACCCGGTGGCGGGCGAGCCGCGGGCGGCGCTGTTCGTCACCGACGTGGCGCACCTGGCGAAGGGCGAGGTGTTGGCGGCGCCGGGCACCGTCGGGCCGCTCCTCCAGTACGGGGTGCTGACCCGGGTCGAGGTGGCCGACGGCGGGGTGCGGGTGTGGCTGGCCGAGGAACACAGCTGGACCGACCACGGGCCGCGCATCCGCGACGCGATCCGGCTGGCGGTGGACCTAGACGGCTGGGAAGTCTGCTAGGCCGGCTCCGGCTCCGGCTCGACGGCCGCCGCTGCGGGGTGGTTCTTCGCGGGCCCGACGGTCAGCGCGGCTATGCCGGTGGTGATCGGCACCGACAGGATCAGGCCGATGGCCGAGCCCAGGGTGCGGACGATCTCGCTGGCGAACAGCTCGCGGTTGAGCAGGTTGGCCCACGAGTCCGTGGTGAAGAACACCACCATCACCACCACGAGGGCGCTGCCCGCGTAGGCGAACACGATGGTGTAGATGGTGGAGGCGATGTGGTCGCGGCCGATGCGCATGCCGGAGGCGAAGATGTCGCGGCGGCGCATGTGCGGGGCGGCCGCGCGCAGCTCGAACACCGCCGACGACTGGGTGATCGTCGTGTCGTTGAGCACACCCAGGCCGCCGATGATGATCGCCGCGATCAGCAGCTCCTTGAAGTCCAGGTTGGGTGCGAGCTGCAGCAGATCCCACTCGGTCTCGTCGGCGAACCCGGTCAGCCTGGCCGCCGCGACGCTCGCGGCCCCCAGCCCGGCGGTGACCGCCAGCCCCAGCATGGTGCCGGCCAGCGCCGTCGATGTTCGGATCGATACGCCATGCGCCACGTAGAGCACCACGAACATGATCGCGGTGGAGCCGACCAGCGCTACCAGCACCCCGGGTTTGCCCAACAGGATCGCGGGGATGATGAACGCGACGAGCACGCCGCCCGCTACCGCCAACCCCAGCAGCGCGAACAGGCCCTTCCACCGCGCGACGGCCACCACCGTCGCCACGAACAGCAGGCCCAACACGATGAACACGGGGATGCGGTTGATGCCCTTGTAGACGTAGATCGTGCCGTCCGGGGTGTTCATTCGGGTGATCTCGACGGTGTCGCCCACCTTCAGCCCGGCGTGCGAGGGCGGCCCGGCCACCTCGAAGCTGGCCTGCTCACCGGCGTCCGGGCCGCCGGCCACGGTCACGGTGAGGGTGAGGCAGTCGAGCTCGCCCACGTCGGGCGAGAACTGGTTCACGCACTTCCCCTCGATCCCGACGATGGTGCCGGTGGTCTCGACCACACCCTCAGCAGCGGGGATCTTCCTGATCCCCGCCTGGATTTCGCTGGATGTCGGCCAGAGCCAGAGCAGGCCCGCGACCGTCACAACGGCCAGCGCGCCCAGGAACCCGACGAGCACCCGCTTGGCGAGCACCCCTACCTCGACCTGTGGAGCTGAGTGTGAATGACCCATGCCAGCACACTACTGTTTCGCCCCAACAAGCCAGCGGCGGCGCGACCGCCGGGCGGGTCGTCGGCTGGCATACTGGGCGGCGATGGAAAACACCTGCTACCGACACGCGTCACGCACCGCCCGCATCGTCTGCCAGCGCTGCGACCGGCCGATCTGCCCGGACTGCATGATCCAGGGCTCGGTCGGTTTCCACTGCCCGGAGTGCGTGCGCAACGCGCCGCAACCCAGGGTGCGGGTTCGTCGGTTCGAAGCGAATCAGGCCACGTCGCTCGCGCTGATCGGGCTCAACGTGGCCGTCTGGTTGGCCATCCTGGTCTCCGGCTGGTCGCGCAGCCCGCTGATCCAGTGGCTGGCGCTGACGCCGGAGGGGGCGTGCGTCGTCGACGCGGAGACGCTGCTGCTGGCAGATGCCGCCGCGTGCGTTGAGGCGGGGTTCCATTGGGTGCCCGGCGTCGCCACAGGCGCGTTCTGGCAGCCGCTGACCAGCGCGTTCTCGCACGTCGAGCTGTGGCACATCGGCTTCAACATGATGGCGCTGTTCGTTCTCGGCCCGCAGCTCGAACGGATGATGGGACGCTGGCGCTTCCTCGCGGTGTACCTGTTCTCCGCGCTCACCGCGAGCGCCGTGGTGGTGGCCTTCTCGGAGCCGCACACGCTCACGTTGGGGGCCTCCGGGTCGCTGTTCGGGATGATGGGTGCGGTGCTCGTGATCACGCTCAAGCAGGGGCACAACCCGAAGGCGGTGCTGTTCTGGCTCGGCCTGAACGCCGTCATCACTTTCGTGGTGCCGAACGTGTCCTGGCAGGGCCACCTGGGTGGTCTGCTCGGCGGGATCGCGGTTACGGCTCTGCTGGTTTATCTGCCCAGGAGGCTGCGGAGGCTGGAGTGGGTTTTCACGGCGCTGGCGACGGTGGCCGTCCTAGGCGCCATCGCCGCCACCGCGCTGCTGCGTTTCTGGTGAGTCCGGCGTCGGGCACAGCGGGCCTTGAACCTTGGGGAGATGGACGCACGGGTCCGCTACAGTCTAAGCATGACTGAAAGCGGGTCGAATGGAGGCTGGGGTGCCAGCGCCCCACGGGTGGACCAGCGCAGCCCCGGTGCGCAGTACGTGGCGGATCAGCACGTCATCGAGTACGTAGAGCCGCAGAAGCCGCCGCTGGTGTGGCTGGCGCTGAGTTTGGTGCTCTCCCTCGCCGGGCTGGTGATGGCCCTGGCGCTCAAGGGCGCGACGATGGGCCTGGTGGCCTGGGTTCTCGCCGGCCCGCTGGCGATCTCGATGGTGGGTGTGTACAACGCCGCTGACATGAAGCGGCGGGAATCCGGCTGGTACGCGCCATCCGGCTTGGCCGACTGGGGCCGGCGGTTGGCCGTTCTGCTTGCCCTGGTGGCCGTGGGTTTCGCGGCCTGGCTGGTGGCAAATGACGTTGCGAGGGGGACCTGGACATGAAGCTGAGGACGATCGTCGGGATTTTCCTGGCCGCTTTCTTCCTGCTGCCGGTCCTGCCTCCCGCGGCGGCCGACGACACCGCGCCGACCTCGCCGGTGGGCCGGTTCAGCGCGTGTGTGCGCGGCGGCGGGCAGGGCCGGGTGCTGCTGCTGATGGACCGCTCCGGCTCACTGCGGGTCACCGATCCCCAGGCCGCCCGGGTGACGGCGGCCAACCATTTTGTCGGCGGCCTGGCGCGCACGCTGGGGGAGCAGAAAGAGTCGACGATTCGGATCGCGGTCAGCGGCTTCGACATCGGCTACGAGAAGACCCTCGACTGGACCGAGCTTAACGCGGGGAGCTTGCCGCAGGTGCAGGCGGACATCGCATCCTATGCCCAGCGCAACACCGGGCAGGACACCGACTACTGGATGGCCGCCGACGGCGCGCGCCGCGAGCTGGCCAGCGAACTGGGCGGCGGCAAGGGCTGTGCGCTGTTGGTGTGGTTTTCTGATGGCCAGTTCGACGTGCCCGTGCGGATCAGCCCGGAGAACTTCGAATCGCTGGGCGGGGCCAAGCCCTACGCTCCCGACAACAAGCTGGACACCCTGGAGGCGGTGCGTGAGGCCATGGACATGGGCATCACCGACCTCTGCCGGCCCGGCGGCGTCGCGGATCAGCTGCGCAGCCTGGAGATTGTCAGCCTGGGCATCGGGCTGGCGCCGGACGGAAACGCGGACACCTTCAACCTGATGCGGGGGTTCACCTCCGGCGAGGGCATGCAGTGCGGGGAGAAGACGGACCCGCCGCCGGGCCAGTTCGTGATGGCCTCCAACATCGACGACCTGATTTTCGCCTTCCAGCAGGGCACGATGAGCAACCCGGAGCCCCCGGTGGAGACTGGACTGTGCACGGAGGGTGAGGAGCCGTGCGCGGAGGGTACCCGGGATTTCGTCCTCGACGATTCCATCGGCGGGGTGGACGCCATCGCCACGGTGCCCAAGGAGGGCGACCGGGTGCTGTTGCAGACCCGCACCGGTGAACTGCTGAAACTTGAAGGGGACTCCGGGGAAGCGAAGACCAGCGGGGCTGTCATCAAATGGCAGCGCATGACCGCGCTCACCACGTCGATTCGGATGGAGCGCGACGGCAAGGCGCCCGAGTGGGTGGGGCCGTGGGGGCTCGTCTTCGTCAGCCCGAAGCAGACCGAAGAGACGGCCAAGTCGCTGCTCAAACTGATTGGCGACGTCCGTCCAGTTGTGGAGGGATTCGATACGCTCAGCGTGCAGTCGGGTGGCGATCCCGTCGACTTGCGGATCTCCCTGCACAACCACGTGGGGGACCAGGTGGATCCCGCCATCCTCTCGGAGGGCTCGACGCTCAGCGCGATGCTCGTCACCAGCGACGGCAAGACCACCGAGCTGGCCAGCAAGCTGCAGGTCCGGGAGCTGGCTAAGCCCCTGAAGCTTGAGCCGAAGCTGCTTGAGCCGGGGGCCGCCCGAATCAACCTTCGGCTGGAGGTGCGCACCCGCGATTGGGAGGGCGATGGCCGGAAGGTGCCCGGCACCAAGCTGGAGCCCGTCGACTCGTCCTTGCTTTTCCAGGTGCAGCCCCCCGGCGAATACCCGACGATCGCGGACCGCGTCGATTTCGGCGCCACGGAATCCCCCGATCCGATCACCAGGACGCTGCCGCTAAACGGCAGCGGGTGCGCGTGGCTGGATCCCGATGTCCAGTTCACTGGTTTCCCCGCCGAGGTGACCTCGCCGCGGCTCACCACCCCGGCCCAATCGAAGGAGACTTGCTCCGCCTCGGGCCTGGAGCTGACACTCAACCCGGGCGCGGTGGGCAACGGGGCGCTCGTGGGAGAAGCCAAGGTTTGGTTGACCTCCGAGACCAACGGCGAACCCATCGCCGTGCCGCTCTCCTTCGAGCTGCAAATGAGCCGGCCCGCGTCGCAGCCGGTGCTGTGGAGCACCCTCGTCGGGCTCACCCTGCTGGGCGTGCTGATCCCGGTGCTCCTGCTCTACGTCGTCAAGTACGTCAACGCCGGCATCCCCGGGCAGTCGCTATTCGCGCAGCAGGTGCGCGGGCAGGTGACGGAGGGCGGATCCTTCGCCGACGCCGGGCTCGGCCTGGACGTCTCGCAGATGCAGATCCGCCACCTCGTCAACGGGCGTCGGCGCGTGGACATCGCGGGCGTCATGCTGCGGGCAAAGATGGGCCTGGCGCCCACCGAGCCGGGATACGTCGTGGTGGATCAACCCGGCCGGGCGGCCGGGGGCCGGACCATCATGTCGAGCATCGGCGATCGGGCGCGGCTCCCGTTGGCGGTGCAGGGCAACTGGACGGTGGCGCTCGACCCGGAACGCCCACACAGCGGCGACGTGACCGTCACGGTCTTCACTAGTGCCGGGGCCCCCGGCCTGAAGGAGCTGGAGGCGGACGTGCGCAGCAACCTGCGCGACGCCGTCGCGAAACTGCGCTCGGGGCTGCCGCCGGAGCCGGGCGCACCAGATCCGTGGGGAGCCGGCCCTTCCGGCCCCGGGGGCGGCTCCGGCGGGTGGAGCACCCCGCCGAGTGCGCCGAGCGCCGGCGGCTGGGACGCGCCGCCGACGACCCCGACACAGTCCGGCTGGGGCGCGCCGCCAGCCCAGCCCCCCGCCCAAAGCGGGTGGGACGGGATGCAGACGCAGATTCAGCCCACCCAGCCTGGGTGGGGCGGCCCGGCTCAGCCGCAGCAACCCGGCTGGGGCGCGCCACCGAACCAGCCGCAGCAGCCCGGCTGGGGTGGCCCCGCCCAGCCGCAGCAGCCGCCCGGTGGGCAGAATTGGAACGGCAACTCAAACCCGCATCCCCCGCTCGGCGGCGGATGGTGATGACAAGTTAAGGAAGCAAGACAGTGCGTAGATTCCTACTAGTTGGCTGTGGCGGCTCGGGCGGCACCACGCTGCGGCTGCTCATCGACCAGCTCCGTGCCGATCTTCGGGCGCGCGGGATTTCCGAGTTGCCCGACGCCTGGCAGTTCGTGCACATCGACGTTCCCGTCGACCCCGACAAGGGGCCCGAGCCGCTGGGCAGCATCCAGGACATGGGCGGGCACTATGTGTCCTTCTCCTCCCCGTCCAACTCCTTCCTGCAGACGGCTAACACCGTGGAGGCGCAGCTGTCGAACAAAGGGCGCAACTACGTCGGGCTGGTCGGCTGGGCGCCGCGCAACCCCGCCGCCGCGAACACCATCCCTGTGACCTCCGGCGCCGGCCAGTACCGCGCCGTCGGGCGCATGCTGACCCTGCCGAGGCTGAGCCAGCTGCGCGAGACTCTGGTGCGGGCGCAGGCCAAGTCGGTGGCGCCCGGGGCGTGGGGACAGATCCCGGTGCACGAGCAGTCGAGCGAGGTCATCATCCCGATCGTCGTGGGCTCGATGGCCGGCGGCTCGGGCGCGTCGATGTTCCTCGACGTGGCGCGGCTGCTCGGCACGCTGCCGGGCGTCAAGAGCCAGAACATCGGCTGCTTCCTCTACACCGCCGACGTGTTCGCGCAACTCGACGAGGGAAAGCGGTCGAACATCGAAGGCAACGCGATGGCCGCGCTGCCGGAGATCATCGCCGCGATCGCCCGCACGGCCGAGGGATTCGACGTCGCCACGTACACGTCGCTGGGCATCCCGGTGAACACCAACACCCCGCCCTTTGCGCGTGTGTTCCCGATCGGCTCCAAGATCGGGGGCTCGGGCGCCTACTTCGGCGACGGCTCCCAGGAGTCGGTGTATCGCGGCATCGCCCGCGCGCTGGCGGGCACCATGCTCTCCGAGCGGGCGTCACGGCAGTACCTCGACTTCATGCTGGGCAACCCCAACCCGTTGACCAGCCTGAACCAGAAGTTCGGGTGGCGGATCGACCCGCTGGCGCTGCCGTTCGGCTCCCTGGGCTTCGCCAGCCTGTCCCTGGGCCGTGACCGCTACCTCGATTACGCCGCCCAGCGGCTGGCCCGCAGCGCCTCGGAGCACCTCGTCGCGGGCCACATCAACCCGACGAGCCAGCTGCCCGGCAACGACCAGCTGCGCCAGCTGATGGACAACCAGATCGGCGCCTCGCTCAGCTTCGTCGGCCTGCCGCAGAACGATCAGGCCGTCTCCGACTGGTTCCAGACGATGGCCTTCCAGCAGCCGGTGTGGGAGGCGATGGCCCGCGAGGCGGGCGGCCCGGCCTTCGCGACGATCACGAACTCGGGGTCAGCGCCCGCCGCGCAGTGGCTGAGCACGGTCGCGCTGTCGCTGGGCCAGCTGCGTGAGCAGTCGCGCAACCACGCCCGGCGCAACGCCTACGCCTGGGCCGAGGGATGGTCGGAGCAGCTGGAGGCCGCGACCCGCGCCGAGTTCCTGCGCGTCGCCGGCCATTTCGGACTGCCCTACGCGCGCGAGCTGATGAGCAGGCTGCGCATGCGGGTGGACCAGATCATCGGGGAACTGGCCCAGGCGGGTGCCTCCGCCGACGGCCTGGATCCGCTGGGCATCGACCCGACGGTGGCGATGCAGGCGCAGTCCCTGGGCAAGAGGATCGTCGACATGACCCACCCGATCGGGCAGATGGTGGTGCGCTCGCTGTCGAACTCCCTGGAGCGGGTGCAACGCCTCGAAGGCGCGCGCATCGCAGCCGAGGTGCTGCGCTGCTACGCGATCGACGTGCTCGGCGCGCTGGAGCGGGCCGCCAACGACTCCCTGCACCTGCTGGAGGTGGAGCGCGCGAAGACCTCCTCGGGCGCGGGCCTGGCACAGCTGCATTCGGAGGTGTTCGCCGACTGGCCCGACGAGAGCGATCGCGTGCCGTTGCGGTTCAACCACGCGGAGAACGAGGTGCTGCTCACCACCGCGAACGATTTCCCGAACCAGTTCCACAGCGACGTCGTCGCCTCCACGCAGGGCCAGCTCGGCTACCAGGCGGCGCTGGCGAAGATCCGGTTCGAGGCCACCCGCGGTGAGTGGGAGACCACCGGGGCCAAACAGAACCACGACGTGCTGAAGCAGATCAGCCACTGGCGACCGCAGGCGCTGCCGTGGCGGGCTGCGGACGGGCAGCCTACCCCCGAGGCGAAACCGAACTATTCGCTGCTTATGACCCACGCCGACCTCCTGCATCGCGCCCAGGCCCGCCTGAGCGCGAAGGGCGATGTGTTTGCCGCGTTCGCGGGCCAGTCGATCTCTGACTACCTGGACGACCCCCAGGTGAACGTGATTGACCGCCAGCAGCGTCAGGAGTCGTTCGCGACGAAGCTGTTGGAGGCGATGGAGAAGGCGAAGCCCGTGGTGGGCATCGATGTCAACATGGCAACGCGGCTGCACGGCACCGACATCAAGTTCGTCTACTCCTTCTCCGACATCCCGATCGGCACCGAGCACCCGGTCAGCCAGAACGTGCTGCAGCGCCTGCGCGGCAACCCCACGCTCGACCCGACCAGCGTCGAGAACTTCGAGGATTCCCTGGTGGGGGCCATCTCCAACGCGGGCAAGGTCAACATCTTCGGCTCCTACCAGAAAGTATCCCCGCTGTGCTTTACGTCGCTGCTGGAGCCCATCCAATCGCGGTGGGCGAAGGCACCGCTGATCGCCCAGCGCAACCTATGGCAGTGGAAACGCACCCGCCCGCTCGCCGCTGCGGTCGCGATGTCGCCCGACGAGCTGATCCGCGTCATCTCCGGCTGGTACCTGGGCCGACTCGTCGGCCTCGTCCGGCAGGACGCGACCGGCAAGGCCTCCGTCGCCACCCCCGACGGCTGGGCAGACTTCGGTGACCTCCTGACCAGCGAGGACACCCAGGTGCGCACCCCGCACGACGTGCTGCCGGCCGTGCTGATGAGCCACGCCTGGGCGTTCGTGCGCTGCGTGGGTGACGCCGACCTGACGCCGCTCACCCCCTACGATGCGCTGCGCCGACTCGTGGACACCGCGGACTCCAACGCGCACTCGGGCGACGTCGACTCGCTCCAGGGCGTGGAGCTGCTCAGGGCCGCTTTCTACGACCGCCCGATGCAGATCGACGGCGACCGGCTGCCGTGCGACGGGCCCAGCCCGGTGCTGACGAGAGCCGAAGCCGGCGAGGGGGCGCTCGGAGTCGCGCGCGCCGAGGCGGCGCTGAAGTGGGTGGAAGGGCTGCGGCTGCTGTATGCGCAGCAGTGGGGCCAGGCCGACGACGGCGTCATCCGCGACGACAACATCCGGGCCTACCAGCTGGATTTGCCGCTGGCCAAGGTGCGCGAGCTGGGTCTGATGGCCGAGCTGGCCCCCTACGCGATGCCTGCCCTTGAGCTGTTGCGCGACATGATCCAGGCGGCCAAGCAGGACGATTCAACGGGTGCCGGCGATGATGTCTGGGTCTGACTACGTCGTCATCGCAGCGAGGCGCCCGCTGGCGGTCGCGCTGCAGGGCATACTGCGCGACTGGGTGCTGCAGGGTGTCGTGAGCCCGTGCCGGATCGTGGATCTCGACTCCCTCCAACCCCAACAGGACACGGTGCCCGCTTTCTCCCTCTCACAGGCGGGCTGCCGCGGGGTGTCGATCCGGCAGGAGCTGAGCGGGTTGCGCGTGGCGCGGGTGCGGCTGTGCATCGTGGGCTGCGTCGATGAGGAAGACACCCGAGCACTGCGTGACCAGGCGATCGCGTTGCAGTCGCTGCTGCGTGAGTCGCTGCCGGGGGCTCCGACGGTGCTCATCAGCCTCACAGTCGGCAGCCCAAACTCGCAGTGGCAGTCGCGTTCGCTGGTGATGATTGGCTGGCACAACCTCGCGCTGGCGCCGGAACAGTCGGAGGCGCCCGGCCGCTCCGCCACTCCGCTGGCAGCCAGCCTCGCCAACCCGGCCTGGCACATGCTGGTGGCGGGGTCGCTGGCCGGCATCCTCGGCCTGTGGCCCGGGCAGCGGAAGGCACCGTTCGACCTCCGGCAGCCGCCAGCGGGCGAGCTGCTCACCCCGGTCAGGGTGTTCAGCCGGTCGCTGTCGTCGGGCTCCGTGCAGCAGGAACTGAGTTCCAGGCTGGTGTCGGTGGATGAGCGCTACCCGGCGCCGTACTACGATCGCCGGCTCTCCAGCATGGTCGACGACGAGGTGCCGCGCGCCGTCGAGATGGCCGAGCGCCTGTTCGAGAAGCACTCGTACATGATGCCCAGGGTGCGTCACGCCACCCCGCCGAAGCCGCCGTCGGATATCAGCGCGTGGGCGGCGGTGGGGCAGTTCCTGCGCTTCGTCGGCGACTCGCTGCGCCGTGTGCCGACGGAGATCGTCCGGGCGGCCAACCGGGCGGTCGCGCAGGGCGTGCAGAACATGGTCTACGGCGGCTCGGATTCCAGTTACGCGGTGGTGGTGGGCGGCGTTCGGGCGGACGGCTCGTCCGCGTCGTGGACTGATTACGAGCAGTCTCTCGACTCGGTGATCACCCGCTCCATGCAGGACCAGGGCGGCGACGGGGCGCAGCCGACGCTCGCGCCGATCCCGCAGCTCAGGCAGCTGTGGAGCGACTACGCGGCAGGCGGGCTGACCCTGCTGGATGCGGGGGAGCGGGTGGAGCACCTGCCCCCGATCCGCTCGGGCCAGCAGCGCTCGATCATCGCGACGACCGCGCGCGTCGCCCCCGATCCGACGAATGTGTTCAAGCTGCCGGCTTCGCTGGCGGCCTTCCTGCCCAACTGGGAGATCCAGCCCGGCGACGACATCGAGGTGGGGCGGCTCTTCGAGCGTTTCGAGGTGCTTTCCCGAAACCAGCCGCACCTGGCGCAGGAGATCAGCAACGAGCGCAACCGGTTGCGCCAGTGGGCGGAGGCCGCGCGCGCCTCGTACTCGGGTTTCGTGGGTGGCCGGCTGGCCGACGCGCACCGCAGCGTCATCCAGGAGCTGGATGAGCTCGACGGCAGGATCGAGCAGCTCAGCTCCCGACCACCCGAGGTGGATCAGACGGCTGACATCGAGGACAACATGGTCATGAAGGTTTCGGTGCTGAGCGCCGTGACCCTGTCCGTGGTGGCGATCCTGGTGGCCCTCATGGTGCTGGGCGTTTTCGCTTGGCCGTGGCTCATCGTCGGAATCTTCGCGGCGGGCCTGTCATGGCTGGTCGTGGGCGCGGTGAACCACATGAGTTCGTCGCGCCGGGTGTTCGAGGTGCTGAACCGCCGCAGGGCGGCGGACACCGAGTTGAGCGACGCCAAACAGCACCGGATCGAGGCCCTGGAGGATCTGCGCCGCATCTCGCGCGGCTACCGGCAGTACCTCGACTGGGCTCGCGTCTTCGGCGCGTTCGTGCACGCACCCTACGGCTACCCGCAGCAGCACACGGACAAGACGATCTCCGTCGGGCAAGGCCTGCCGCTGAACATCGGCATCGGGGTGGCGAAGTCCGACGAGGACGCCACCGACGCCGTGGCGGCCAACTGCCGCAGCCGCCTCTTCACTGCGGGCTGGCTGACGGATCCGTGGCGAGAGTTCCAGGAGACGCCGCTGCCCGGGCTGGGCACCCTGGAGCAGCAGCTTGCGCCGGATCGGCTCGCGATGCTGAGCCAAGACCCGGTGATCGAGGGCGAGCCGGTGCTGAGCCGCTGGAGCCGGGAGCTGGCGAGGGTGGCGCGTCAGCGCCCAGTCTCGGACGGAATGCGCCAGCGCGTGACCGGCCTCACGGTGGAGAACTCCGCGGCGCTCAACCAGCTGCTCACGCGGGTTCAGGTGTGTGATTCCGCCACCGGCCAGGCGCGGGAGGTGAACCGGGAGGAGTTCATCGCGGGGCTGGAGACGGAGGTTGCCGTGGACTCGTTCCAGCCGGGGCTGTTCGCGAAGGACTCCAGCGAGCTGGACGTGCGCCAGGTGCGGCAGAACCTTCCGCAGAACGACATGTTCGGGCTGGATCAGGCGATCGTGGTGGTGCAGCTGGGCGGCGACTTCATGGTCACGCAGTACGCGGGCACGCCGATCGTCGCAGGCTACACGCCGGAAATCCACGAGACCGGCGACTTCGTGTAGGAGAAACGATGTACGACTTTCTGACCTGGGCGATGCCGGGCTTCTTCCTCAACGCCGTACCCTCGGCCGTTTTCGGGGCCGAGCTGGCCCGACGCGCCGGCCGGTCGGTCTGGCAGGGAGTGGTGGCGTGCGCCCTGCTGCCGTGGGTGGGGATGCTGTTCTTCGTCCGGCAACCCCAAGGCGTGTCCTTCGCCAGCGGCTACGGCTACTACTGTTCGGCTATGCTCGCCATCGCGGGCGGGATGGGCATCATCTCCATCTTCCCCAGCTGGGTGATGCTGCAGGACCGCAACGGCGAGCGGGTGGGGGTCTCCGCTTTCGGCAACTGGGTGCTCGTGGTGCTCATGCTGGCGGTTTCCGTGGTGTACATCCTGGGATCCTATGCGGTGGCCAAGGGCTCCTTCGCGGGCAGTTTGGCGACGGCGATCATCGCCTCCAGCGCGGCCGCGGTGAGTTACCTCGCGACAAGCGTCGAGCACCTGTTCACCCGAGTCAGGTTCGGCGCCATCGGGGTGGCGAAGGATCTGCTGAACGTGCCCCAGCAGGAGGCCGCCCCCGGCCCCGGGCTATGGATCGCGGTGGTGGCGATCGTCGTCGCGTACCTGTGTGCGGCCTCGGTGCCCATCGGCCTACAGCTGAAGGAGCTGCCTGAGCCGTCGGCCGGCCAATCGCTGCCGCCCGGTCCTCAGCAGTTCCCGGGTCAGCAGCCGTTCCCGGGCCAGCAGCCGTTCCCGGGCCAGCAGCCGCCCGGGCACCCCCAGCCGCCCTCGGCCCCGACCGGCTTCGGGCAGCCGCCCGCCGCTCCCTGGACGCAGAAGGGAGACGTGTGGTGAGCCTGGAACTGCGGCAGCGAATGGCCACGGCCGCCGGGCAGCGTGGCCTGGCGGTCCCGCCCACGGACCTGGACCTGCTGTGCGGCATGAACGTCACATCCCGCGCGGTGGCCGAGCAGGTCATCTGGTCGGACGCCTCCGCCGTACTCAACAACTTCGACCAACTCTGGCAGGCCGCTCAAGGTTCCGCCCCGGATGGTTCGCAGCTGTATGGCGCGCTGCAGAGCTGGCGGGCGGAGCACGACGCACCCGAGGTGCGCGACACCACCGACGTCGACCTGGGGCGCCTGGCCGCCGCCGCCCCCAGCACCGTCGAGGAACTGCGCGGAGCACTGACGGTCCTGGTGCCGCATCTGCTGCCGTTCGGGCCTCAGATCGCGCAGACGCTCGGGCTAGGCCCGCACGCCGGACCGGGCCCCGCCGAGGCGGCCGGTGAGGCGCAGCCCCAACCCGTCGTCGACCCGGAGCAGGCCACACCGACCAGCCAGCCCGTATCCCCCGGGCCGGTGGCCGCCCCGGAGCCGCAGCTCCCCGACCCGTCGCGGCCCTTCGACTGGGCCCAGCATCCGAGATTCGTCGCCTTCGACTGGAACGAGGCGGGCAGGCAGCCGGTGGGGCACGCGGACGCGGACTACGTCGACGGCCGGGTACAGTTCGAGTGGACGCCCGCCCCTGAGCCGGCCGCGGTGACCTTCTACCGGATCATCTCCTCCGACGCCACCTGGCCCACCGGCTCCCCCGACATGGAGGCCACCGTCGGCGTGACGAGCGCCACCGCGGGAACAGCGACGGTGGACTCGCGCGGCGCGTCCATCACCTACTTCGCCATCTGGGCGCACCAGGGCGACTCACCCTTGGCAGCGGCCCGCACCCAACCCATCCTGATCGCTCAGAGCGAGGTGGTGTGGCCGCCGTCGGCCTTCACCACGAACGTCACCCCAGACAAAGCGGTGACCGGCTCCTGGACGGCGCCCGCGGGCAGCCGCGTCGAGGTGCAGCGCTTCCCCGCCGGGGTGAACATCAGCTACGACCCGTCGCGCCAGCTGCCGGCGGACGCCGTATTCACCGGCGGCTTCATCGACAGGGCAGCACCCCAGGGCCAGCAGGTGGTCTACGCCGCCTTCTGCCTGGCGGAGCTGCCCAACGGCGCGACCGCAGTCTCGGATCCGGAGACGGTCGAGGCCAGGGTGACGCCCGAGGCGCAGCAGATCGAGTTCAAGGTCGAACGCTCCACCGCCCGGCCGGGGGCCTACACCATCACCTGGATTCCGCCGAAGTACGGCAAGGTGGAGCTGTACGCGACGAACGTCCCGCTGCCCGCCGGGCTGGACAAGGAGGCGCGCAGCTGGGAGGTTCTGCAACGTGAGGGCCTCACCAGCGAATACCTGATCTCCTACCCGGCGGACGACCTGGGCGGGCTGTGGAGCATCCCGGAGTTCGTCGTCGACCCCAGCTGGGTGCGGGTGCACTTCGTCGCGGTGCACCGAGTGGACGAGGAGACTGCCTGGATGAGCGCCCCGATCTCCATGGTCAGTCCCAGCGCGCCCACGTGGGCGCGCGTCATCGAGCGGGTCGACAGCCAGATCATCACCTTCCCCTGGCCGGAGGACGTGAAGTTCGTCAAGGCGTACCAGGGGCCGAAAGGCGTGGAGATCGACCCGTACAGCAACCGCGCCATCGAGCAGATGACCCGCGACGAGTACGACCGGCGCGGCGGGATGCGGGTCACGCGGGCACTACCCAGCAACGGCTGCGCGCTGCACCTGTTCGGCGTCGTCTACCTGGACGGCAGCGAGGTCTACTCTCCCGGAATCACCATCGACTACCCCGGGATCGCGCGGCTGCGCTACGAGATCGTCGGCATGGCCGGCAACCAGGTGGCGCAGGGCAACCTGCCGCCCAACCGGTATCGCGTGTTCTGCACCAGCGACGCGGAGCTGCGCGAGCTGCCGCTGGCCTTCGTCGCCCACGGTGCGCGGCTGCCGCTGGAGCCGACGGACGGTGAACTGGTGCGCAACGAGACCGTCACCCTGGCCGCCGACACCCGAACTCACGTCTTCGACCTGCCCGTCGGGCAACGCCCGATGTACGGCAGGCTGTTCATCAGTGTTCGGCCGGAGGAGGCCGACGCGGTAGCCGTTTTGGATCCACACATTTCAACGTTGGGGCTGTGGTTGTGATGAAGCAATTCTTGTACGGTTCCGCAGACCGGATCGAGGGCCGCCTCGCCGGCGGATGGGGAGTGATCCGCGAGTTCGGGCTGGAGGAACGCACCCGCCAGGAGCTGGCGGAGCTGGCGAGCGTGCAACTGCGGCAGACGATGCCGCCGTTCCCGAGCGCCGATCAGTTGCGGCTGCGGACCAGGCGGTTCCGCACCAAACCAAACCTGGGCGAAGCGGGTACATTCTTCGCCTGCATGAGCGCCGAGGCCGGCGCGGACCACACCGGCCGGCCCGGGAACGTGATCTCGCACTGCGCGGTCCTACCCAACGACCCGGCCTTCCGGGCAGCCGACTGGTTCTTCTGCCCCGACTGGGTGCTGCCCTACGGGGCACGCGAGGTGAGCGCCGCAAGCCTGCCGGAACAGTTCGGCCCGCCACCGGGCTGGGCCGGCACCGCGCACTGGCTGCGGGAGGTGCCGGAGCGCGGCGCGGCGGCCCGCTGGGTGGCTGCAGCCGTCCAAGAGCGGCTGGTGCAGCGGATCCCGGTGCTGCTGGTGGCGGATTCCCTCGACGACGGGGCACGCTGGGCGTCGTTCGTGCAGTGGATGTACACCGCCGCTTTCAACTCCCAATTCCGGGTTTGCATCGGCGAGGATGCGCAGACGTTGGCGATGCTGCCGACGAATCAGGCATTGCTCATCGTGGCCACCCCGGACGTGCCGGTCCCCGAGCGGATGTGGCACATGGTCGTCGACACCACCAACCCTGGCGAGCCGCCTGCGGGCTGGGGCGAGGAGATCCCGGAACTCATCATGCAGCCCGGCGACATCGCGCTCAGCGTGTTCGCGGTGCGCGACGAGTTGTGCAACCGGGCCCGATCCCAGCTGCGCGGGGAGCCCTTCCCCACCCAGCTGGCCCAGACCGTCGCCTGGTTCACCAGGCCGGGGGCGCAGCTGTTCGGGCAGGAGGCAGCGATCAGCCGGGCGCTGGCGTCCGTCGGCCCGCAGGCCAGCGAGTGGCCGGAGGTGCAGCAGCTGCGGGGGCTGAACTCGTCGCAGCCCAGCCCGGCGGAGGTGGCGCTCAGCGACCCCTACGGCGGCGACGAGCCCGACGACGTCTACGGCTCCCTCGCGGATTCCGGCGAGCCCGGTGACGAGGGGCAGGCGGATCAGGTGGCCACGTCGAAGGTGGATCTGGCATTGCAGGCCGCCGTGCGGTTGGGAGCCCGCTCCCGCACGGGCGAGCCGCCGAATGTCGACGAGTGGTTGGCCACGCTGCGCACGCCCGATGTGAGCCTGCGCGGCGACCTCTGGGCGTTCGCGGAGTTGGCGACGTGGCTGACACCGGAGCCACAGCAGCTGGAGCCGATGGTGAGCGCGGAGGACGCTCCCTTCTCGGGGGCGGTGTGGGCCGTGTGGCGGCGCAGCGAGAAGCAGTTCGGTAGCCGGCCTGACCTGGAGGAACAGTTGAAAGGGAAGCTATGGCACTGATTCAGCTCTCTGGAGGATCCGTCGCCCAGCCGGTGGGGGCGCTGAACGTCCGCCTGAGCCACGGCTCGGGCGTGGAATTGCTGCTCCTGAACGCGGCCGGGGCAAGCGTCGAGCCCAGTTTCCGCAAGACCCCCACCGAGGTGGTGGTGCTGCCCGACGAGGCGCTCACCGTCGTCGCCCGCTGCACCTCCGGCGGCAGCTTCCCGCCGGATACCCGCATCGGGGTTTCGCTGCGTTCGATGTCGAATCCCGCCGACGAGGTGGTGCGTCCCCCGCTCGACGCGGGCGGGCGGGCAAGCGTTGCGCTGGTGGAGATCGTGGGCGGCACCATCGTTGACCTGGCCCACGACAGCTCCGACTCGGACAGGGCCTGGCAGCAGCGCGGCCATCGCGCGTTCCACATCAACCATCCGGGGTCGCGCCAGCCGGGCCGGGCTTGGGTGGCCGTCGTTGACGGCTCGGCCAGCGGGGCCGCGCGGAATCCCGAACGCTACCACGCTTTCCTTGAACTGGTGCTCGCGGTGGCGACGGCCGCGTACCGCAGGCAGGCCGACCGGGTGCTGGTGGCGGGCCAGCCGACGATGGAGATGACGCAGGCGATGGAAGCCGACGAGGTGGATTGGGCCGGCTGCCTGCCCGAGCGTCCCGCTCCGTGGCCGATGCTGGGTGACGCGGTGCGCTCCGCGCTGGCTTCGCTGCCGGAGGACGCCAGCGTGGTGCTGATCGTCGAGGGCGTCATGGTGGACTACCGCGAGGTGGCCGAACTGCTTGCGGGGCGTGAACACATCGTTGTGGCCATCGGGAAGTCCAGGTTTGGGGCGCGCGCTGTGGACCGCCCGCAGGAGTTCTGGGAGGAGGAGCTGGCCGCGCTGGAGGTGTTCGATCGGGTGGCTTCGGTCGCCGATCTCCTGCTTGACGCTGAGGGCGAAGTGGCTCTGGCGGATGCTATGTTCCCGAGGAGTGAAGCATGACGCTGTGTCCGCGCTGCTATCACCCCGTCGCCGAGCCCGGCAGCTGCGGCAACTGCGGCGTGCATGTGCCACCGGAGTGGTTCACCAGCATCCAGCTCGCGATCGCCATCACGGGCGCACGCACGGCCGGGAAGTCGGTGCTGATCGGGGTGATGATGGATCAGTTCGAGCATTTCTTGTCCAAGCACGGCTGGTTCCTGACGCCGTTGGGCTCGACGCAGGAGCGCTTCCACAATAAGTACCGGGTTCCGCTGCTGCAGCAGCGCAACCTGTTGGGGGCTACCCCTCCAGCAGACCAGGAGAGCATCGAGCCCCTGATGTGGGACTTCAACTATCAGGGGGTGCGTTATTGCCTGTCGATCATTGATGCCGCAGGCGAAGACTTCGAGCGGCTCGCGCCCACCGACGAACGATTCCGCTACCTGGGGTTCGTGGACGTGATCACCACCTTGGTGGATCCGCTGAAGGTGCCCGGGGTGGCTGCTGTGCTGGAGGGGATCGTGACTCTCCCGGAGAACTCCGGCGACGATGTTAACGTGCTGCGGCAGGTGCTTCGGGCGCGTGGTATGCAGCGCGCCCAGGGCGGTCCGGAGCAGCTGCTTGCGGTGGTGTTGAGCAAGTTCGACGTGTTGCAGCGGCTGCGTGACGTGCGGGTGGACAAGTGGCAGTCGGTGTTCAACCGTCCCGGTGCGGCGATGCAGCGCGACCCGTCAATGTCGTCGGAGACGGACCTGGACCAGGAGCAGCAACTGCTGCACGCGGAATTGGTGGGCCTGCTGGAGCGGCTCAACGCGCACATGGTGATGTCTGCAGCACGGGAGGCGCAGCTGCCCTACCGGTTGTTTGCGGTATCGGCGTTGGGCTCGGAACCCGACGCGCAGTCGGTGGGCAGCGGCGGCATCGTGCCGTTCAGAGTGCTCGACGTGTTGCGGGCCTCCTTGGCGAAGAAGGGGGTGCCCAATGGCTGAGATGGCGCGGCCGGTGAAGCTGGAGCGCGGTCGACGGGTCCAGCTGCAGAACCTCAGCGGCGGGCCGCTGTCGCGGGTGATGCTGGGCGTGACCTGGAAGAATCCGCAGTGCGACATCGACGTGTGTGCGCTGCTGCTGGGCTCCAATGGGCTCGTCCCGGACAGCTCGTTCTTCCTCTACCGGCGCAACCTGCAGCTGCCGAATCTGAGCGGTTTCGTGCGCTCCGTGCCCGTTGGCGTCAAGGGTGGGCACGACCGGGCGCAGGTGATGCTCGATCTATCGGCCCTGCCCGCCGAAGTGAGCCGGGTGCTCGTCGCGGCGTCGGCGGTGGCGCAACCGGGCTACGGTCCGCCCGATCTGGCCAACGCGACGACGGTGATGACCCGGGTCATGGACATGGAGACGGGGCACACGTCGTATGTCTACATCCAGGATCCGCAGGCGCTGCTCGGGCAGACGTGCCTGGTGCTGTGGGAGCTGCAGCGCACCCCGGCTGGCTGGCTGGGCGGAGTGCGGGGCCTGCCCTACGTCGGTGGTCCGCCCAAGCTGGCGCGCGACCACGGGGTGATGTTCTGATCCTGGTTGCTTTGGGCTGATGCGGGCTCAAGACGAGACCTTGGTTCGAGGCGTTGACCGCGTAAGCGGACAGCTGAGGTGCGCAAAAGAGCATTCTGGCTGAGCGATTTGTTCTCATTTTGTAGTTGGCTGTTCAGGTGCGCGCTGGCTTGGGGTACCCCGGAAACACGGCAGATTGTCTGGACAAACT
Source organism: Tessaracoccus sp. OH4464_COT-324 (assembly GCF_003932855.1). Classification (GTDB taxonomy): domain Bacteria; phylum Actinomycetota; class Actinomycetes; order Propionibacteriales; family Propionibacteriaceae; genus Arachnia. Next base: position 22,135 of record NZ_RQYZ01000015.1, read on the forward strand.
TCATTGACGCCTGTCCGGACGAGCCGCTTGCAGAGTTGAATCCCTTATCAGCGGGCAGATGCTGCCGAGGAAGCCTCAGTAGATCTGGCTTCGGGTGTCGCAAATGTCAGTTATATACGAAGGACGCCTATTATCGCTAAGCCCTGGCCTCGTTGTTGATCGTTGTCTGGTTGCGTCGGGGTGTCTGACGGGAGATTTATCTTGGCGCGCTGTCGCTTTTCCGGGAAATAATTGTTAGTATCTCCACGCACCGGGAAACAGGGGACCCTTCTAGTGTGGTGGGTGGTGGTTGGCCGTGACGACGAAACTTCGTGCGCGAATCGAGAAGGGGGTGGCTGCCGCCGTCGCGTTGGGGATTGTCGTGGTTGGTGTGCTCCATGAAGGGGTCCCCGCAGCTGAATTGGATCTCCACGACGGTGGTGTCTGGATTATGAACCAGAGCAAACTCTTGGCAGGCCACATCAACTTCGAATCCAGCACACAGGATGCGGGCATACGTGTTGACGCCAAAGACTTGGACATTTCCCAAAGCGGCGACAACGTGGTGTTGGTCTCACCCGACTCGGCACAGCCTGTTGACGTCTCCAGTTTCTCGATTCTCGGGAAGGCTGTGACAGCAGGGATGGAGCTGGAACATGGTGGAGATGTCGTGCTCGTCGCCGATTCGGCGAAAGGGAAGGTGTGGCTCACGAACACGATCGGGGCGGGGTCCTTCAATCCATCTTCCGAACCGACCGCCGAGGGACTCAATCACCCTAGGGTCGCGGTAGGGCCTTCGGGCGCGGCCTTCGTTCTCACTAAGGAAGGCCAGGTGTTCTCTGCTAAAGGCATCGGGCCGGAGGCGACTCTCAGCGAACTCGACTATCGGTTGGCACCGGAGACGAGCAAGGATGCGCAGCTCGCGGTGGCGGGTAGGCAACTCGTGGTGCTAGACGGGAGTCGCTTGTTCGTTGGCTCAACTGAGGTTGAGGATCCAAGGTTTTCGGAAGGAGTGCTGCAGCAGTCGGCGGTCTCGGACGAGGCTGTGCTGGTTGCCACAGCAAACGAACTGTTGAAGGTCTCTCCCGTGAGTGGCGCGGTAGAGTCACTGGACGCCTTGCGTGGAGAGCCGGTGCAGCCAGTGTGGCTGGACGGCTGCGCCTACGGACTTTGGCGGAAGTCGGGGTATTTTCTGCGCGACTGCGGTCCTCATGGATCGGAGCTGGCGCGCCAATTCCCGGAGTTGGTGTCTGCCAAGAGCCCGGTGTTTCGTACCAACCGGCATGTGATCTTGATCAATGATGTTTTCGATGGCTCTGCCTTTGTTGCTGACGAATCGATGCTGAGGGTGGACAACTGGGATTTGATAGCTGCTCAGCTTGAAGAGCAGGAGAAGGAAGAGAACGAGGAGAGCGAACAGACTGACCAATCACAGATTCAGGAGGCTGGAGACACTCAGAATCCTCCGGTTGCCAGAGACGATGAGTTCGGAGCACGTGTTGGAACTTCGGTGACCCTGCCGGTCATTCTTAACGACCTGGACGCGGATGGTGATGTGCTCACGGTTCGGCTGAAGGACGTCCCAGAAGGACTTCCGGTTTCCCTCGCAAAAGATGGGAGGGCTGTAACGGTGCAGCTGTCGCCGGAACAAAGGAGTCCGATCATGTTCTCCTACCAGGCTTTCGACGGAGTGGAGGCATCGAATGTCGCTAGTGTCCGAGTTTCCCCCCGAACTTCCGAACAGAATGAGCCTCCTGTTCAGCAGAGAAAGAACACCCTGTACATCTCCGAAAGAACCGGGACAGAATACGCGGTACTAAACGACTGGTTTGACCCCGACGGCGACCCAATCTACTTGGAACGAATCGCTGGTGAAGAGGGGCTGGCGACCAACTGGCGTGCCGATGGCTTCGCGTCGGTGAAGGATCTTGGCACTGCAGGGCCGGGTCGAAAGGCGCTCAGCGCGGTGGTCAGCGACGGACGGACGAGCACAGCAGGAGAACTGGTAGTGCAGATCGCGCCGGGTGCTTCAAACTCATCGCCCGTGGCGGGCAACGATCACTACGTGACTCGTGTGGGTGAGAACATGACTCTGAACCCGTTGAGTAACGACACAGACCCGGACGATGACGAACTGCGTTTGGTGGATAGCAAAGGCATTCCGAGCGGAGTGGAACTGTCTCCCAACCACGAGAAAGGAACGTTTGAGTTTCGCGCCGATCAAACGGGCAGCTACGTCTTTACCTATGGGATTAGCGATGGCCCGCATACGGCCGTGGGAAAGATCCGGGTGGATGTTATAGACCCAGCTGATGTCGATGAGCGCCCGGTGGCGCAGAATGATCTCGCGCTGCTCAGTCCGGACAGTTCAGTGATGGTGGAGCCGTTGCGCAACGACCAAGACCCTGCGGGGGGAATCCTAGCGCTAGCCAGCCACACTGCATCCACTGATTTGGGCATCACTGTCGAACTCTTGGAACACTCCTTGCTGCGCATCTCCAGCCTGAATAGGTTGGAGAAGCCCGTGCCGTTCACCTACACCGTGAGCAACGGTAAGGCGGCTGCCACCGCGAGTATCCTTGTGGTGCCTCAACCTCCGCTCACCGATACGACCCCACCAGTGGCCAATCCTGAGGCGACGGTAGTGCGAGCAGGTGATATCGTCGGCGTGGATGTGTTGGCCAACGACTTCTCCCCATCAGGCTTGGAGCTAAAGCTGCTACCTGAGGTAACGCCGCGGGGAGAGGAAGCGCTCGGGGAGTTTTTCGTCTATGGCGACAAGCTTCGATTCCGTGCGGGTCGGAAATCCGGTACAGCTGTAGCTACCTACACTGCGCAAGACACCGAGGGTAACGTGTCTTCTGCGGAGGTCACGGTGGTGATCAATGAGTTCGAGGCTGCCAACCAGAAACCGCTTCCAAAGAAGCTGGAGGCCCGAACCTATGCCGATTCGTCTGCGACGGTTGAGGTTCCGATTGACGGGGTCGACCCCGACGGGGACTCAGTCACGCTCGTCGGGGTGGGCGAGCGACAACCGCAGCTCGGTAACGCGCGAGTCGAGGGCAATAATTTGATCTACGAGCCGAACCCTCGTATGGCAGGTACGGATACTTTTGATTATGTCGTGCGAGACCGTTTTGGCATGGAGGGGGTTAGCACCATTCGGATCGGTGTGATCCCGCCTCCAGCAACAAACCTGGCGCCGGTCGCTGTGGCAGACGAGACAGCAGCGCGCCCAAGCGTGCGGCTGGAGATCCCGGTGCTGGCAAATGACCTTGATCCTGACGGGGACGTGTCCGCGTTGCGAATCGTTGCAGGTTCTGTGCGGGCCGTCGACCCGCAGCGCTGGAACCCGGAGACGCAGGTGCGCGATGGTTTTGTCGTAGTCACTACTCCGGCTGAGGAAGGCATATACCAGCTCTACTATGACGTAACCGATGGCGGTGGTTCTCCCGTCACAGGGGTGATTTCGGTGGAGGTAGGCGCGGAAGCGCCTCCCATTCCGCCGGTGGCAAAGGATGACGTCGTCTCGTCGAACGAGGTGATCGGCCGTGAGTTCGCAGAAGTGGAACTGTTGAAGAACGACTACGACTTGGACGGTGAACGGTCAGCGCTCAAGGTGACGCTGGAGGGTGCAGCCGAATTCACTAACGGAGTGGCCCGCGTTCCGCTTACTGATGATCGGCAGGTGTTGATCTACACATTGACTGACGTGGACGGGCTGGAGGCACGGGCAGCCATCATCGTTCCAGGTCGCGATCAACTACCCCCTCAGTTGAATCCAGACAAGTTACCTGCCCGGGTGAAGGGAGGCGAGACCTTGATCATCTCGCTCGACGAGTACGTTCTGACCAGACCAAATCATCGGTCGATGATCACCTCGGAAGCCTTCGTCGCTGCCGGGCCCGGTGGGAACAAGAGCGATGAAGAGTTTCTGGGTCTCAGAGTAGTTGATGAGCGCACTATTACGTTTACTCCGGACAAGCATTTTATTGGTGCAACGTCCGTGTCGTTTGAGGTTACAGATGGCGGCAGTCTAGAAGATCCCCGTGGGCTCAAGGCCCGTCTCAGTTTGCCTATTGATGTCCAGTCGTCAGGGCTATTTCCTCCCGAGCTGCGACCCAGCGAGATTCAGGTTGCTCCGGGGGAGAGCGCTGTCCTTGCTCAATTGGGAGCAATGGTCAACGACCCTGACCCTGGGGACAACGAAAGGATGGCCTTCTCGCTAGTCTCAGCTGAAGATCCGGTGAGCGCCAAGGTTTCCGGGAAACAAATGAGTGTTTCGGTGCCAACCAACGCTCAGGTTGGGCAGTTGCACAACGTTGTTGTCCAAGTTCACGACGGTTCCACGGATCCGCAGCAGATGACTGTCCCTGTGCGAGTCATAGTTTCACCAAGGCCTCTGATGCAGATCACTGAATTGCATGAGAAAGAGGGGAGAGCGGGGAGGCCAACGACCTTCGATTTGTCTCAAGCTATTACGAATCCCTTTGCAGCAGAAGGCGGTCAGATTAAGGTGGTAGGCCAGCCGCAGGTTCAGGGCGGGGCCAGTGTCCACGTCGATGGTTTGCGGCTGACCGTAACTCCCAATGCGAGGGGTGGAGATACAGACTCTGCTGAGAATGTTGCCGTAACTTACACCGTGCAGGACGCAACAGAAGACAAGACTCGTGAACGAACCGGGATTTTGCGATTGACGGTCAAGGACGTGCCAAAAGCACCAGTCAATGTGGCGGCGGAAGTTTTGGGGTCGCGAACTGCGAAGGTTACTTGGAGCTTCTCCGGCTGGCGAGGCGGAACTCCCAAAGGATTCACCGTGCACTGGTCTGGAGGCAGTAAAGATTGCGGTATGGTTACCAGTTGCGTGATCGATACGCTCGCCAACAACAATAACTATCAATTTACAGTGCGAGCGCAGGTGCAGGAGGCGGATATCGGTTCCTCTCCCGAATCTTCGCAGAGCAATTCGGTCTTCGTCGACGTGATACCCAACACGCCGGGTGCGCCGACCGCCGCTTTCGGCGATGGCAGGATCAAGCTGAACTGGGCCCCGGTGGCCGTGCCGGATGGAGGATCGCCGGTTCAGTTTTACAAGGTGTACATCACCCCGCGTGACCAGATAGGGCGGACTGAGGTCCAGGTGACTGGTACGAGCTTCGAATGGGATCAGCTCAGTAACGGAACCGCCTACACCTTCAAGGTCAGCGCGCACAATAAGCTGACCGAGAGTGACAAGTTGGCAAAGGCGCCTGTTGGCCCACCCTCTACGCCAGAGATTCCGGCGGGACCCCCCAAGGATCAAGGGCCACCTACGGTTAAGAAGGCTCCAGTAAGCGGTAACGCTCCCCTGACGGCTGAGCTGTCGTGGGCGGCGCCTGGGAATCCGAATGGCGACAGCTCATTCCTCTACGAGGTGAAGGAGAGCGGGACAGAAAACCTAGTGTGTCAGGGAGTTTCAAGTAGAAGATGCGCTATAAAGCTGAGCGCCTCCACCGAAGACAGAACTTATCAGATTCGCTCCACCAACAAGTCTGGTAGTTGGAGTGACTGGTCGAGCAGCTCCAATGCCATCCGAGCGTTTACGCCTCCCGGGCCGCCGAAGAGTTTTAGTGTGGAGGCTACGGGAGCAAGCAACACTGTTCGCTTCCAGTTTGCGCCGGCCGACGGCAACGGCGCGCGGCCCAGCGAGATCTATTACGAGTGGAGCGCAGGAGGAGCCACGGGACGCGTCGCAGTCGGTGATGAGGTCAGCAATTCGGTTTTCGTCAACGGGCGTGACATCGCTGTCACCCTTCGAGCCGTCAGCGTGGTGAATGGGGAGACTGCCCGAGGAACGGAAGCCCGGGCAAGCGTGAACGCCTACGGCCCGCCGGCTGCGCCGGATGTCTCGGCACAGAGCCATGTCGACAACGGGGCGAAGGCTGTGCTTCGTTGGAACTCCCCCGCCAGCAGTAATGGTAGGCCCATTGAACGAGTCGAGGTCACTACGACGCAAGGCGGTACGAGAAGTGAATCCTTGACGGGTGGAGTGAGAGAGGGAACCGGTCCACATCAGACCCTGTGCATATCTGCTGTTGCCGTGAATGACAAGGGGCAGCGCAGCGCCTCCTCTCATCAGGCCTGCGGCGAGACCAGAGGCCGAGGAAGCGCTCGGCAGCGGCATGGCGCGCCGTATGGCGGGTGCCCTTGGGGAAATGGTGAACAGTGCGACCGGCTTCAGCTATGGGTAGGAGGGTGGTATCCGAATGCTTCGTTGGTTTGTACGGTGAACGGCATTGCGGCTGTCGACTACCACTTCGAATTGCGAGTAAACCCGAGTGGTGATTGGGGATGGGGCAACTGGGGAACTGCAGTCATTGGCAGAGGTTTTATGACTAATGAACTCGACGTTAGCGGAAGCTGTCGATACAAGTAATCAACCGGAATGAAAGGTCAACCGAATGAACATGTCGCCTGAACACGCAGTGCTTTTCGCCGAGAAGTTCCGATCCTTGTCGGAGAACGTTGGCCAGGCGCTACTGGGAAAGAAGCCCGTGGTTAGGCTAGCCCTTACCTGCATGCTAGCGGAGGGGCATCTCCTGCTGGAGGATGCTCCCGGAACAGGCAAGACCGCGCTCGCGCGTGCCATGGCGGCGTCGGTTGATGGTAGCCACAGTCGCATCCAGTTCACTCCGGACCTACTGCCGTCGGACATCACTGGCACAAATATGTATGATCAAAGTAGGGGTACTTGGGAGTTCCGAAAAGGGCCTATTTTTAGTTCGATCGTTCTGGCTGATGAAATCAATCGCGCTTCGCCTAAGACCCAATCTGCGTTGCTCGAAGTCATGGAAGAGTCGCATGTTACGGTCGACGGAACCCGCTATCCGACTGAGCGGCCGTTCATGGTTATCGCGACTCAGAACCCGGTGGAGCAGGCAGGTACCTATAGACTCCCGGAAGCCCAGCTCGATCGATTCCTGATGAAGATTTCAGTCGGTTACCCGGACAGGGAATCCGCCATCGAGGTGCTTAGAGGCTCCGGCCAGCCGGATCGCTCGCGGATTTTGCAGCCCGCAGTCACCCAGCTATTCCTGGCCCAGATGATTGACTCGGTTCGGGAGAATCACGTGGACCGAGCTGTGCTTGAATATACGCAGCGTCTGGTGGAGGCCACCAGGGAAGATGGCAGTACGACAATGGGGGTTTCCACCCGTGGTGGAATCGCGATGATTCGTGCCGCACGAGTGTGGGCAGCTGCTCAAGGGCGTGCATACGTGCTGCCGGATGACGTGAAAGAGTTGGCCGTGCCAGTATGGACTCATCGGCTAATCATGTCACCGGAGGCGGAGTTCGCTGGTACGACGGCGGCGGACGTCATCTCTCGTGTTCTCGAAGCAGTTCCTGCCCCCATAAAAGGGCTGGACGGTTCGGCATGAAAGTAAAGCAAATGGGCGGGCTATCCAGAATCGTGACTGCATTGGAACTTGTCATAATTCTAATGCGGCAAAATAGAATTCTGGGATCGGTAACCACTGTAGGTTGGGCTGTGATCATCGGCGGTAGCTCCGCTGCCCTGCTCGGATGGAATCGTGGGTGGTTGGAGTTCCAATCGCTGGCCATCATGGCGGGTGCTGCGCTGATCAGCGCCCTGCCTTTTATCCTGCTCAGTCCAGAGCATAAGGCGGACTTAGCCCTAGATTCCCCGAGGATAAAGGCAGGGGAAACCGCAGAGGGAACAATCCGGCTTCAGGCGGCAAAGAATAAATCAGCTGGAGCCACTACCATCGAGTTCCCGGTTGCGGGTATTGTGGCCTCTTTTCGTGTGCCCAGTCTGGTTGGAGAGAGCCTACACGAGGAATTATTTAGGATTCCAACAAGCCGAAGGGGAATTATCCAAGTGGGCCCTGTGTGTTCGGTTCGAGGAGATCCTCTTGGCATGATCGCGCGGAAGAAGGTGTTGGCCAGACAGCAACAACTTTACGTCCACCCGGAGGTTGTTCCAGTGGATATGGAGGCCGTCGGGTTGTTGAAGGACATCGAAGGCATCACTACCTCTAACCTGTCCTCTTCAGACGTTTCTTTCCATGCATTGCGAGACTATTCTCCAGGGGACGACCGTAGGTCAGTTCACTGGAAGACAACCGCGCGTATGGGTAGATTGATGGTCCGTCAGTTCGAGGAAACTATGCGTGCCCATCTGCTCATTCTTTGGTCAACCAGAGAGCAAGACTACGCCTCAAATAACGATTTTGAGTTGGCTGTGTCGACAGTAGGTTCTCTCGCGGCTTCCGCTTTGCTGGCAGAGCGTCAGGTGACTATACAGACGTCGGTTGGCGAACTCACGTTCCCCAACGTACTTGGGTTGCTCGACAAACTATCTGGAATCGAACGCAGTCAGCGTGGACACGACCCGCGGCAGGCGGCGATTGCTTTTGGGCGCGGCCCGGGAATTTCTGTAGCGGCTTTCGTAACTGGGAATGTGGCGGTCCCTGAACTGAGGGCGGCTCAGCTGGCCTTGCCTCTTAGCCTACGCAGCTTTGGCGTGCGCTGTGGCGAAAACCTGGAGTTTGCCAGGAGAAGAATTGGTGATTTGACTGTTGTAGATGTTGATAGTCTGAGCAAGCTTAGGCGGGCGCTGAAGGATGTCTTATGAGCTTGACTACGCGGTCTCCTGCATCCAGAGCCATCGGTGCCTGGCTACTTCTACTCCCAGGTGTGGTTGCTTCCCAGCCAACGTTTGGCGGTGTCACAGGATATCTGCCGGCCTTGATCGGTGCCACGGTGGGTGTCGTGATTGCTCTCGTGGCAATTAGCTTCCAGTGGTCGATGGCCAGCTGGTTTCTTTCTATGATTGGCGCATATTTGATTTTCGGCGGACCGCTCGCTGCTCCCGAAACTATGATCTCCAACGTAGTGCCTAGCTTCGAGACACTCAGGCGGCTAACGCTCTTGGTATTTCAATCCTGGAAAGACCTGCTGACCGCGGCAACGCCGGTCGGTGATCTGAGCGGGCCGCAGGCGGCTCCGCTGCTTGCCGGGTTGTTAGTGGGAGCGCTGACCGCCAGCTGTGCTCAGCTTACCCGCGCAGTCATCTTGCCTCTGCTGCTGCCTTTGGCTTGGCTCGCCTTTAATATAGCATTCGGCGTTAGAGAAGCGCCCGCTTCTCTTTGGCTTGGCGTGGTCTTCGGCCTTGAGATGATGATTTGGTTGGTTGCTCACGCGATTCGCTCTACCCGAGTCGCGAATGACGTATTTCTAGTTCGAAAGTCTGCCGGCTTCAGCCGTCTGACTATCCGCGTTGTTTCCGTGAGCGTTGTGCTGGCTTTCGCCGCAGCAATCAGCTTGGCAGTCAACGTGCTTCCCTGTCATGTCGACCGTAAGACCCCAGGGCCAGCGGCACCACCGTCAGTGGCCATGCTTCCCTGTTATGTGGACCGTAAGGTGCTTAGAGACAGTCTCGAACCTCCTCTGAACATGCGGGATTACGCGAGCCCGCTAATGAAGTATCGACTTTATGAATTGACTCAGAAGAAGGAAGTTCTTTTCCGAGTAACTGGTATGCCCGTCGGCGGTCGGCTTCGGTTGGCTACCCTGGATAGCTGGGATGGAATTACGTTCAACTTCTCACGAACCTCAAGCGACTTCCTGAGAACCGGGCGAGAGATCCCCTGGCGCGAGCATGGAGACTTGTCCCGTGCTGAGGTTGTAGTGGAATCCTACGAAGGGCCATGGGTCCCCTCTTTTGGCTCTGCTGTGCGGGTCGAGTTTGGCGGAGCGCAATCTATTGAGCAAAGCCGTGGCTTCTACTTCTCTCGGGACGCTTACCAAGGTCTGACGACTGCTGGGCTGCGCTCCGGGTCAACCTTCAGCCTAGAGGATGTTATTGCGCTACCGTCTTCGCCAGAAGAGAAGGCGGCTATGGAGGGAGCTGGGGTTGGGTCGGCCAGACTTGCTGAAGTTCAACTTGTGCCTGAGGTGATCGCTACCGCTGCCAACGAGTGGACTGTGGACGCCGAAAGCGCCTTTGACAAGTTGCGCGCTATTGAGGAGAGGTTCCGCTCGGAAGGAGCCTATTCCAATGGTGAAGATAACCGGAGCCTTCCCGGGCATTCTGCTCACCGGCTTGCACTCCTCATGACGTCGCGCCAGAAGGTGGGCAGTGACGAACAATACGCCGCGGCGATGGCGCTCATGGCGACTCAGCTTGGTATACCGGTGCGCGTTGTGCTGGGTTTCTATCCCTCGCAGCCAGTGGAGGGCGAGTGGATGGTAACCGGTGAGGAGGCCCACGTCTGGGTTGAGGCCCAGTTGGAGGGTTTCGGGTGGGTGATGTTTGATCCCACCCCTGACCGTGACAAGAAACCACAAACCGATACGCCCAAGCCGAAGCCCCACCCCAAGCCCCAGGTTGACCCGCCACCGGCACCACCGGAACGTATCCCAGAGAGGGATCTCTACATCGATCCTGAGCAGAAGGAAACCGAGGAAGAGGATGAGCCAGAAGATAGCGGGCTGCTCGCGGCTCTGTTCCTAGCCGGTGGAGTGGCCGGGGGCCTTCTGCTTGCCTTGTCTCCTTTCTTGGCGATTGCGCTGCTCAAATCTAGACGCTGCCGGCTCCGTCGGACCAGGGGTAGCACGGTTGATCGGTTGGCTGGGGCCTGGGCTGAGGTATTGGACCGAGCACGAGACATGGGATTTGTGGTGTTGCGTAGCCAAACCAGGCGCGAAAACCTCGCTGCGCTCAGCGTCAGTCATCCGAATGTAGAGCTGTCCCAAATCGCACACGCCGTGGACGCGGCGGTTTTCGGCCGAGGTACGAGTTCTCCAGAGGAATGCTCCAGGATTTGGGATGAGGCTGAGGCCGCGAAACTCCTGTTGCTAAGGACACAGCCTTGGCACCGCAGAATTCTGATCCGGTACTCGACCCGATCCCTTCGCCGTCTTCCGAAGGCGACTTCCGCCTCGCCTTCAGGACTGTTCCGACGACGAATCTGGCCCAAAGTAGGCATCCTAAATCGGGAATGAAGTAGCGATGGGACATATCGATTTTTTTGACTGTTCGGCACGTCCGATCAGGATGGGCCAGCGTCTGCTGGCTCGACCAATCGCACTTGGGGGCTTTATCTCCAATTTGAGTTATGGTAAATCGATAGCTTGGGGCGCCAAGGGAGGCGTTCTTCTTAAGGTAGCAATCACAGTTTTCGTTGACAATACCTGCTTCTTCCTTTCGCGCATATCTCATCTTGTCGCTGGCAAGAATGGGCGGCATTGGTTGTATCAAGGGCCAGATATCTTAGCGAGAGACTCGGCAACGTATCGACGCAATGAGCTACAGCGGGCGGGAAGCCAGGCGAGGCAGTATGCGCTAGAGCAGGAGCGACCACGGGTTCAGCACTCACGTCGATGGAACGGAGGTGACGCGTCATCAGGTAGGGAAGTTGGGCTTAGGATGATGGCCGAACAGGAGAGTTCACCTGTGGATGACACCGTGCCGGAGTTGGCTGTGGTTCTCCGGCGCTCGTTGGGGCTGGCAGGCGAGAAATCATTGATTAACCCATGCGATGCGTCAGAGAGACCTAACGCGCAGGAAGGCGTACCTGCAGTGGCCAACTGCATTCGAAAAGCAACCGACGATGTAATGTGCGCGATGCCATTGAATCAGCTCTTCAGGGGTGTGGGGCCTTGCTTCAACAGTAGGAGCGCCGGTGCGTATTATCCCGAGGTGGCGAATGGGGGTAACCGTCGAAGAAGACGGAGGGACGGATCGGATAGGGCCTGGGGAGGATGTGGAGATTCTAGTGGAGACAGCCATTTATTTCGGTGGTTTCTTGTGCCGGGAGATGCTTTGATGGCCCAAATCGTCAGGATTCGTTCAGGTGTAGTAAGTGATCCGAATAGATGGTGCACTGCGAATCAGGACTTATTCCTTTTGCGACTATCCATTCTCTTGGTCGTTGAGGGAATGGTTAGGCATGCTAGAAGGAAGAAAACCGCTGATGCCGTTGTGCATCCTTTTGGCGAATTGGTAGACAGATGTTTCGTGGAACAAAATGCCCGGGAAGGCTGCCGTGAAGCGGTGGCTGATGGAGTCGCCCAGCTGACCTCTGACGGTTTGTTGCCAGGTTCGGCTGTGATCGGAGCTGGCGTTAGATCGGAGAGCGGGCAGACATGTTGGCAGGCTTTCTGCGTTGGGGACTCTCGCACGTATCTGTTGTGTTATGGCGAGCTGGCTCAGATCAACGTTGACCGCTTTGCTAACCTTCAGCGTTCCGGCGGGCTGACCTCTCTGTGCATCCTAACCTGGACTGTTAGCGTCGGGATTGCTCAACCGCCGCTTGATCAATGGAGGCTTCATAGGACTGAAGGCGACCGGAATCTATGTAGTTCTGATGGCTTGGCCGACGAAGTGTCAGATCAGTTGATAAGAGCGATTCTGCTCTGCGCTGATGATAGTCAACAGGATGCTGGAGGGCTGGTGAAGAATGCCAACCGTGCGGGCCTTAGTGGCAACATCGCCGCGGTGGTTGTTACCTGTCATAGTGTTGGGGTGGTCTCTCCTGTTCCTCGTGCTGTAATGTCTCATTACAGGGCCAGTGGCGCTCACCCCGACCCCGTGGAGGCTGGTGTTCCATGAGATCCGTCGTCCGATGCTGCTCGGGCTCTGACATTGCTATTGTGTGGCCTGGAGGGGCCGCCCTGATTGATTCGATCATTGGCGCGGAAATCGCAGAAGATATTTGGGTAAGTTTGAGGCACGAGCCCACGCTAGATACCTTCCGGAGAGAGTTGATATCCCGCTGCTCTGGCCAGAACTTCGCACTGCCAGCCTTCGCCGTGGGGGTGCTGGAAGAAGATGGATGGCGGCTGGCTTGCAGCGGTCGCTTCGCGATCCAACGGAAGGACTCCTTCGGCGAGTCTGTGTTGAGTGGGCTGAAAACTCCCAGCTGGGTCGAGCACAGGGCCCCAGCCGGCACTGGAATCACTCTGGGCCGTTGCGGATACCGAGGATACCCGCTCCTCAATGGCCTCGTTCTTGCATCCGGGATCATGCTGGCTGAGCGGGACCTCCCTGGCGAAGCCGAGCGGTCTCAGGGAGATAGTTTTAGCCAATACAATCCGTACTGTTATGATCCTGAAGCCTCCGAATCCTATAATCCAGAGCAGAAATATGACCTTCGCGGTGAAACCGCTGTTATCACCTTGAGTGGCGAGGCGATTGAATATCCGGTGCGAGAGTTCTTGGCTGTGCCCGATAGCGTGCCTATGTCAGATCAGGGTGGTGTTGCTCCACTGGCTAGAGAAACTTTTCTTGACCCATACAGCCAAGGAGAAGACTCGGCAGAGGATGGTACTGTGCTGGACCCGGAACAGGCTGCCGTGCCAATGCAGATTAGCTCACAAGCGGGAGTCGAGACAGTGCAAGCGCGCAGCTGTGAGCGTGGTCATGCTAATCCTCCTCAGCGAAAAGTGTGCTTTGTATGTTCTGCTGAAGTGAGTGGGGAAGCTGAGCCTCTGCAACGCCCTCCCTTGGGTGAGATCAGCACTGAAGCGGGAGAGACCGTTGAGTTGCTCGGCCCAGTGATCATCGGCAGGAAGCCGGAACCTAGTGCGATTCGGACTCCGAAACAGCCGCAGCTGTTGGAGATACCCAACGAGTTCATCTCTGGAAGCCATCTGGCCATCACGATTGAAGGATGGAAGGTGCTGGCGCAAGATCTGGGCAGCACGAACGGTTCTCGACTTCGTCGGGGCAACAGCCAACCTGTGCGACTCTCGCAGGCTAAAATTCCCTTGATGGATGGCGATTTGCTTCAACTTGGACCTAAGGTGATACTTCGTGTGAAAGGTATACCTTCATGAGTGGCTGGTCCATGCAGGGAAAGCATCCCCCCAAGATCAAAGGCCACAGTTATCGTCGGCTGCTTGGCAGCGGCGGTTTCGCTGATGTCTACGAGTATAAGAACGAGGCCTTGGACCAAGGTGTTGCTATAAAAGTTTATCGACGTAATCACCTCTCTTCTCTCGCCACTTTAAAACAAGAAGCCCAGTCCATGGCTAGACTCCGAGAGCACCCGAATATTGTAAAAGTCTATGATGCGGGAACGACGGAGGATGGGCTGTTGTACCTAGCGATGGATTTGTGTAGAACCAAGCACTTGGGTCTCCGTATTGAAGAGCGGCCTCTGAGTGTCAAAGAAGCGCTGAGTATAACTATTCAACTGGCCGGTGCCGTCGCATCTGCCCATAGCCATGGAATTATGCATCGGGACATAAAACCAGCAAATGTCCTGTTCACCAGCCAAACTGGGAGACCTGCACTCACAGACTTCGGCATAGCATTCGCCCCCGGGCATGGTGCGGTACTCAACGCATGGAGCCCATTATGGACTCCTCCAGAGAGATATGGTAACTCGGGGACTGCGGTTGAACCCTCCTACGACGTCTTCTCCCTTGGTGCAACAATGTGGGCGATGCTTGTCGGGCGAAGCCCGTTGTCCATCCCCGGTCAAGACTCGGACTCTGAAGTGGAGCAGAGAGCGAAAAGCTATATTCCGAGACCTACCGGAATTTCCGGGGTGCCTGAGTCTCTAGAGATTGTATTGCAGTCCGCTTTAGCTCCGAAACCGGACGAGCGCTACCCATGCATCACCGACTTTGCCTACGCTCTGGTGAATATTCAGTTGGAGTTGGGCCATCCTGCGACCGAGTTGATAGTGTTCTCGGCCCCGAGTACGAACTGGACAACGCATGATGAAACTGGGAGGATTCAGCACGACGGCACCCGCGTCTTCCGCGGCAAGCCGACCGAACCCTCCGAGATGCCGGAGCCTGAAGCTATTGTGGCGCCGGAGTTGGTTCCCCCATCAGAACGGGCCAAGCCGAAGGGTGGGCTTATAGCGTCGCTGGTAGCGGCGATCGTGCTGCTTCTGGGCGCCACGGTGATCGTGTCATCGTTGGGGGCCAGTACCGAACCAAACGCGCAGCGGACGCCCTTCGCCCGACCAAGCCCGGTGGATCCGGGGAGAAATAGGGTGCCACCCGTTGAGGACCTACGAGGAACCCTCCAGGGGGACAAAGTCTTGTTCAAGTGGAAAAACGCGGTGCCGGAGGAGGGAGACTCGTTCATTGTTCAGGAAATGAGCACCGCCGAGGAAATGCCGCAGCTGAGAGTGGTGGATCCGGAAATACTGGTCGACAAACAGCCCGGCCAGACCTGCGTGCAGGTGGTGCAGACCAGAGGGAACGGGCGGGCCTCGGCACCGGCGCGCGCGTGCGTACCGAGCGGATGAGGGTCCGTCGTCACCGCAGGGGCGTGTTCTCCGGGTTGCTGCGGGCATCGTCGGTGGCGGCCTGGAGCGTGTCCAGCAGTTCGACGGCGGAACTTTGGCCGCGCAGGAAGCTGGCCGTCGCCTGGGAGAATACGCTGCCCAGGCCGTAATAGTCGATGAATCTCCAGTGGATGCGGTGCGCGCCCGTGGCGGACAGCAGCCCGATCTGCGCCGACAGCTCGGGGGACAGCTCCTGGGGCAGCGTGCCTCGCACGGCCGGCACCAGGTGATTCGTGAGCGCGAACTCGCGGGCCACCGTCGGGCTGAACACCACACGAAGAAACTCCAGCCCGCAGGCCTGCCGGGTCGAATCCGCAGGGATCGCGAACGGCTCCGCAAACCCGACACGGGCCGCCAGGGGCAGATCGGCGGCTGGGGACAGCCCCGGCGGGGCCAGCACCGCGGGCAGGAACGTCGCCGCCCGCACCGCTTTGGTTTCGCGCAGGGCGCTCGCCGGCCCCGGCAGGAACAGGGGGCCACCGTCGGCCGCCCACAGCGCGGCCGCCCCAGCCACCTCGCGCAACTGCTGGGTGCCCAGCAACTGCGCGAAAGCCTCCAACACCGCCAGCAGTGCCGGATGCCGCCAGGCGTCCGGCGCCAGCCCCTCCAGCCCGGCAAGCAGGCTGACGCCCGCCTCCTTCACCGCCACTGTCAGGAACAGCTCAAGGTAGTTCACCGCCAGTGCGGGCTCCCAGGCGAACAGGTAGCGTTCGCCCGGCGCCATCGCCAATAGCTCGTCGAACGAGCGCGGCCGGCCGAGCTTGAGCCGTGCGGCCGTCGACTTGGAATACCACAGGCCGTGCACGTCCAGGGCGAAGTGCAGCGCCAGCTGGGTGCCGCCGAACGATCCGGCTTCCGCTACCCCCGTGTACAGGCCGGCCCCGACGGTGCCGTCGCCCGCCAGCGCGGGTGCGGTCAGCAGCGGCGCCAGATCGACCAGGCGGGTGCGTTCCCGGGCGAGCAGCAGCGGGCGCGGGCCGGCGTCGTGCAGCACATCGGGTGGGGTGACGCCGAGTTCCTGCGCCGGGTTGGAGCTCAGGCGGAAGGCGGCGCTTGCGCCCTTGTTGCGCTCGGCGAACAGCCGCTCGGCGGCCTCGAACGTGTTCGACACGTAGGGGCCCTGGTAGCCCAGCACATCCACCTTGCACGGCACGGGCATCTGGAACGGGCCGGCCGTTCCTGACGGGGACGCGGCCGACGTCGCGGGGGAGGCCTGAGCGGAGGACGAAATCTGTGTGGGGCTGGGGCCCGATCCCGTCGGGGCGCAGCCCGCCACCGCAGCCGCAGCCAACAGCAGTGAACGCCTGGTCAACATGGCAGGCACATTACCGCTCGTCGGGGTCGCGGCAGGACCCGACCGCCCGGTGCGGAGGCCAGGCTGGAGCGCGGAACGTCGGAACGGGGCAAACGCCCCCAGCGCCCTGGCCGGGTACGGGTCAGCGACCGGTGCCGGCGTAAACGGTGGCGTCGGTTTCCGCGTCCAGCCCGAAAGCGGTGTGCGCGGCTTGCACGGCGCGATCCACCTCGTCAGCGGCCACGATCACCGAAATCCGGATCTCGGACGTGGAGATCATTTGCAGGTTCACCTCAGCCTCGGCCAACGCGTTGAAGAATGTTGCGGTGACGCCTGGGTGGGAGCGCATGCCGACGCCCACCACCGAAACCTTGCCGATCTGGTCGTCGTAGCGGATGCCTGTGAAACCCACCTTCCGCTGGATGCGCTCGATCGCGTCGATCGCCTTGCGGCCTTCTGCGGAGGGCAGGGTGAAGGAAATGTCGGTGCGTTCGACGCTTAGGTCTGAGATGTTCTGCACCACCATGTCGATGTTGATGTCCGCATCCGCGACGGCCTGGAAAATGGCGGCCGCGTGCCCCACCCGGTCGGGTACCCCAACGATGGTGATCTTCGCCTCGCCCCGGTCGTGGGCGACGCCGGTGATGATTGCTTCTTCCATGGTTCCCTCCAGTTCTTCCTGGGGGACGACCCAGGTGCCAGGCTTGTCGGTGAAGGATGAGCGGACGTGCACGCGCACGTTCTCGCGTCGCGCATACTCGACGCAGCGCAGGTGCAGGATTTTGGCGCCGGCGGCGGCCATCTCCATCATGTCCTCGTATCCGATGCGCTCGATGTGGCGGGCGCTCTTCACGATGCGCGGGTCGGCGGTGTAGACGCCGTCCACGTCGGAGTAGATCTCGCAGCACTCGGCCCCCAGCGACGCGGCCAACGCCACCGCCGTCGTGTCCGACGCGCCGCGCCCCAGCGTCGTGACGTCCTTCGTGGTTTGCGCAACACCCTGGAAGCCGGCGACGATGGCCACCTTGCCCTCCTCCAGGGACTTAACGATGCGTCCGGGGGTGATGTCGATGATGCGAGCGTTGCCGTGCACCGGGGTGGTCAGCACTCCCGCCTGCGAACCCGTGTAGCTCACGGCATCCACGCCGATGTCCCACAGCGCCATCGCCAGCAGCGCAGCGGACTGCCGCTCGCCGGTGGTGATGAGCATGTCGAGTTCACGCGAGCGAGGGTTGGGGGAAACTTTCAACGCGAGGTCCATCAATTCGTCAGTGGTGTCGCCCATTGCGGAGATGACGATGACGATCTCGTAGCCGTCCGCCCGGGTGCGGGCGATGCGGCGGGCGACGCGCTTGATCGATTCGGCGTCGGCAACCGAGCTGCCACCGAACTTCTGGACGATGCGACCCATTCAGGACTCCTTCCCTTACCGGCTCAAGCCTAACCGGGGGCGGCGGCAACACCGTCAACGTTCCACGGTGGGAACGCCTCGGCTGCGTGAGGGGTAGCCTTGGGGCATGGACAAGATTCGCTGGGGAATCATCGGAACGGGCGGTATTGCGCGCGCAGTCGCGGGTGACCTGGCGCAGGTGCCGGGCGCGGAGCTGTACGCCGTCGGCTCGCGCGCGGCGGAGACTGCCAGAAGCTATGCGGCGGCCCACGACGTGCCGCGCGCCTACGGCTCGTACCGGGAGCTGCTCGACGATGACCTGGTGGATGTGGTCTACGTCGCCACCCCGCACCCGCAGCACCGCGACGTGGCGCTCGCGGCCATCGAGCGCGGCAAGGCGGTGCTCGTCGAGAAGGCGTTCGCCGCCACCTACGCGGGCGCGCAGCAGGTGGTGGCCGCCGCCCGGGAGCGGGGCACCTTCCTGATGGAGGGCATGTGGACGCGTTTCCTGCCCGCCATCCGCGCGGCCAAGGAGGTGGCGGCCTGGGGCCGAGTGGGGGATCTCGTCGGGGTGCAGGGCGACCTCATCGCCAACCGCGCATTCGATCCCGTCAACCGGCTGTTTAACCCCGAGCTCGGCGGCGGATCGCTGCTCGACCTGGGCGTCTACCCCGTCTCGCTAGCGCAGCACTTCCTCGGGGAAGTGAAGGAGATCAGTTGCTTCGCGCGCCTCTACCCCAACGGCGTGGACGCGTCGGCGGCGGTCAACCTGCGCCACGTCGGGGATGCGCTGAGCTCGCTCACGGTGGCGTTCGACGGGCACGGCCCGGGCCGGTTCATCGTGTCCGGTACGCGCGGCTGGATCGAGGTGGAGCCGCGCTTCCACCATCCCACGACAATCACCATCAACCGCTCCGGGCAGCTGCCGCGCATCATCGAGACCCGGCTGACCGGCAAGGGCTACGCGCACGAGTTCGCGGAGGTGACCGAGCTGGTGCGGCAGGGCGCTACGGAGTCGGAGACGATGCCGCTGGCCGACACGCTCGAAGTGATGCGGGTGCTCGACGAGTGCGTGCGCCAGGCGGGCATCACCTATCGCGACGCCGAGCTGGCTCTTTGACGGTGGCTCGGCTAGGCTGGCTGGCGGCGTGTCCAACGCCCAGCGAGCCGGTGGCCCAGTCCCGCCGACGATCATCGCGAAGGGGAGCGAATCCTCGGACATCCGTTTGTTGCCCTCCGGCTGCGACGACTGGGGTCGGCCGAGCTGAGAGGTTGAGATGACTTCCGAACGCGATTTCAAGGATCTGGTGCGCGCCCGCATGGCGATGACGGGCGAGAACTACACGACGGCGCGGGCCAAGCTGCTCGCCGAACTCGACGAGGCCAAACGGTTCCGGGAGAAGATGCTGCGCACCTTCCTCCCCGACGGGCGGCTGCTGTCCGTCCCTACGCGGCGCCGTGCCCGCGTCGTGGTGCTGCTGGAGCTGCTGCACCTGTTCGAGCCGGACCGGCAGTATTCGGAACTGGAGGTTAACGACCTGCTGCGCCCGATGCACCCCGACGTGGCGCTGCTCAGGCGCGAACTCGTCGACTACGGCTTCGTGACGCGCACCGCCGGCGTCTACCGCCTGGCCGACGAGTGCCCGCAGCCGGGACCTATCGTCGCGGGCGAGTTTCCCGCCGACGCAGCCCAGCGGTTCGCTGCGGCCAGGGAGGCGCAACCCGCCCATCTCACGTCCAGCGACGACTGATCTTCCCCAGCTTGGGCTTCGCTCAGGATCTGGGAGCGGCCTGGCGCGCCGGCTGCCTTTCGACGCTGGCAGCGGCTTCGAGGAGCATCCAGGTGCCGAGCTGGATGGTGAGGTCGCCCTCGGGGAGCTGGCGGCGGGCTGGCACCGTCGTCGGCTCGGACCATTCCGGGCCGAAGAACACGCCCTCGACGGTAGCCGCCCGGTTGCGCCAGGCCGCCTCGGCGCTGGCCAGAACCACGTCGCGCTCACCCGCCAGCGCCAGGTAGCGGGCGGTGATGCCGGCGAAGAGACCGCCGTCGCCGCCGCCGCAGCCCACCAGCACCCCGTCGACGGTCAGTTTCCGCGCGACGTGGCCTGCCAGTTCGCGCGCCTCGGCGTGCCTGCCCAGTTCGTGCAGCGCGCCGATCATCGTGCCCTGGCAGTACGTGTACACGCTCCAGTCCATGCCCGACGGGCGCACGCCGTCGGCGATCAGGCCGTCTTCGCGGCGAAGCCGGCTCAGCACCCAGTCGACGCTGCGGGTGGCGCGCCGCGTGTCGCCCAGCCGGGCGAACAGGATCGCGGCGGGCGCGTTCGTCGGGGTGTTGCGGAAGTCGTCGCCATCGCGCCACCGGATTCCGCCCAGCTCGTCGTCCACCCAGCCGCCGCGCAGTTTCTCGACGATGCGGGCCAGCCCAGCGGGATGCCCGAGCCCGATGCGGCCCGCCCGCTCCAGGGCCAGGCCCAGCCAGGTGATGTCGTCGTAGTAGCGGTTGGTCCAGCGCAGGGCGTTTTGCACCATCTGAGTGCGCGGCCAGCGCCGGATCAGCCGGGCGCGCCGCGCGTCGGGGGCGCGCAGCTGCGCATCCACGAGGCAGTCCAGCGCGTGGGCCTGCCACCAGTACTGGAACGGCAGTTGCCAGTGGTCGCGCAGCCGTCCCGGCCAGCCGGGCAGCGCCAGCGATCCCGCCGGCCACACCAGCGCACGGGCCAGAAACCTGCGCCGCACGCTCTGCTCGGCCGTAGCCGCCCTGACTGCCCAAACCATCGCGCCTCCTCGCAACCGGGGTGCGAGCCGTGGCCCGCAACCCCAGTATGCGCCCTCGGGGGTTCAGCTGGGCTTGCGGGCGACGAGGCCGATGCCGGCCAGGTTCTCGGCGTGCTCGCGGAAGACGGCGCGCATGGCCCGGATCCGCTGGCGCGCAGCCTTGGTGCGCAGCACGTTGAAGACGAACTTCAGGAAGCGCAGGAGGCCCTCGTCGGCGATGATCCGGCGTGGCTCCAGCAGCGCCATCGGGGTGGTGTGTTGCCACGAAACCTCTAGCCCGACCTCCTCCAGCAGCGTCTGCCACTCGGTGGCCCGAAGCGGGCGCGCGCCCACTTTGATGACCCGGCCGATCGTTTTCGAGACTTCGGAGACCACGTGGTCGCTGACCTCGTCGGGCACGAAGGCCAGTTCGTGCAGCCCGAGGCGGCCGCCGGGTGCCAGGATGCGGGCCACTTCCTGGGCGATGCGGCGTTTGTCTTCGGGAGACTGCATCGTGAGCATCGCCTCGATCACGACGACCTGTGCGCTGCCGTCGGGCAGGCCCGAGTCTTGCGCGCTGCCCGTGACCAGCCGCGCGTCGCTGCGGCTGTCGAGCAGCGCGCGCATCGCGGGCTCGCCCTCCGGATTGGGGTCGACGGCGGTGTAGCTCTTCGGCCCGGCCGCGAGTAGCTGGCGGGCCGTGATGCCGAGCCCCGGCCCGAACTCCACCACGGCGTCGTCGGGTCCGACGGCGAGTTCGACGAGCAGCGCGGCGGTCAGTTCGCGCCCGCCGGGGCGCAGCACGCGTTTGCCCATCTTGGCCAGCAGCCAGTGGCCCTGCAGGCGCTTCTCCTCCGGCCCGGAACGGTCTCCCTTAATCATGCCTGGCTCCACGGCTTGGCGTTGACCATTACCAGCTGTAGGCGGCAGTCGGTGAGGGCTTCGACGGAGTGCGGCGCGTTCGGGGCGAGGTAGAGGGAGTCGCCCGGGACCATGCGGTTGTCTTCGCCGTCAACGGGGAAGCTCATCTCGCCCTCCAGGAGTGTCGCGACGACGGCCTTCGGGCTCGCGTGGGTGGACAGCGACTGGCCGGCACCGAAGGTGAGGACGGTGAGCTGCAGGATTTCGTTGTCGACGGGCACCTTGGATGTGGTGGCGTCTGGGGTGATGGGCAGCGAGGCCACCAGCCCCGTCGCGGCCACGCTCTGTGTGAAGGGCGTCTTCGCCATATGTGGTTCTCCTTCGGATTACGAGATATAGCCAACTCTAGCGTTGGTTAAAACGTAGGGGAACCCCTCGCCGGGTGGTTAGCCGCCGGATGCGGCCAAGGCCCCGAGCCCGGCGTCTCGGGACGGCTGGCCCGCCCGGCCGGCCCCGGGGAACGAAACGTCCCCGGGCGCTGGAAGCCACCCGGGGACGCAGTCAGAGCTAAAAGCCAGCTCAGGCCTTAGTGATGCGGGCCCGCACGCCCAACTCCTCGTCGGAATGCTCCCACTCGTCCAGGCGCTCCACATGGTTGACGTGAACGGCGAGCACCTCGTCGGCGATCTGCTTCAGCCCTTCGGCCACGGCCTCCGCCAGTTCCTCGGCCACCCAGAGGGTGAGCGAGATCCGGTCGGAAACCTCCAACCCGGACGCCTTGCGCGCCTCCTGCAAGAAACGGGTCACCTCGCGGATCTGGCCCAGGCGCACCAGCTCGGGCGTGAGCTCCAGGTCGAGCGCGACGGTCTCGCCCTGCTCGTTGATCACGGACCAGCCTTCGCGCGGGCGCTCGGTGAGCAGCACCTCGTCGCTCACGACCTCCACCTCCTCGCCCTCGACGACGACCGTCGCCTTGCCTTCCGCCTTCAGCTTGGCGGCGAGCAGGGCCGCGTTTGCTTCGGCGATGGCCGCGGCAATCAGCGGGGTACGCTTGGCGAAGCGCTTGCCCAGTGCGCGGAAGTTGCCCTTCGCGAACACATCGACGATGTCGCCGGCCTCGGCGAACGTCTCGATCGCGGCGACGTTCAGCTCCGACTTGATCTCTTCGATCAGTTCGGGGGTAAGGCGGGAGTGGATCGTCGAGGGTACGAGCATCCGCTTGAGCGCCTGGCGGATCTTCACCTTCGACTCGGCGCGGGCCGCGCGGCCCAGCTCGACGGCGCGCATAGTGACCTGCATGGCGGCGGCGAGGGCGTCGTCGATCAGGGCCTCGTCGTAGGTGGGCCACTCGGCGAGGTGCACGGAGGCGGGGCCCTCAGGATTGGTGGCGACGAAAAGATCCTGCCAAACCCGTTCAGTAACGAACGGGGTGATGGGGGCCATCAGGCGGGTCAGAACATTCAGCACCTCGTGCAAGGTCCAGAGCGCGCTCTCCTCGCCGGTCCAGAAGCGACGACGGGACCGGCGGACGTACCAGTTGGACAGCAGGTCGACGAAGCCCGAGATCAGGGTGCCGGTGCGCTGCGTGTCGAAGCGGTCGAGGGCCTCCGTGACTTCCCGCACCAGCAGGTGCGTGGCGGAGATGAGCCAACGGTCCAGCACGTGCCGGTCGGCGGGCGCGGGGGCTTGACCGGTGGGGGCCCAGCCTGCGGTGCGGGCGTACAGCGACTGGAACGCGACGGTGTTCCAGTAGGTGATGAGCACCTTGCGCACCGTTTCACCGATCGTGGCGTCGCCCACGCGGCGGGCCATCCAGGGGGAGCCGGAGCAGGCCATGAACCAGCGCACCGCGTCGGCGCCGTGCCGGTCCATCAGCGGGATGGGCTCCAGGATGTTGCCGAGGTGCTTGCTCATCTTGCGCCCGTCGTCGGCGAGGATGTGCCCGAGGCACACGACGTTGCTGTACGACGACCGGTCGAACACGAGGGTGCCCACCGCCATCATCGAGTAGAACCAGCCGCGGGTCTGGTCGATGGCCTCGCAGATGAAGTCGGCGGGGTAGTTGTCGGCCAGTTTCTCCGTGGAGCCGGGGACGTGCGGGTAGCCCCACTGCGCGAACGGCATCGAGCCGGAGTCGAACCAGGCGTCGATCACCTCGGGCACCCGGCGGTAGGTCGCGCCGTCGCGCACGATCTCGACCGCGTCGATGTGGGGTCGGTGCGGGTCGAGGTCGCTCAAATCCCGCCCGGTGAGCTCGCCCAGCTCGGCGAGCGATCCGACGCAGATGAGGTCCGTCGGGTCGTCAACATTGCGCCAGATGGGCAGGGGGGTCCCCCAGTAGCGGGTGCGCGAGAGCGCCCAGTCGATGTTGTTGTTCAGCCAGTCGCCGAATCTGCCGTGTTTGACGTTGTCGGGGTACCAGTTGGTGGCCTCGTTCTCCTCGATGAGGCGGTGCTTCAGGTGGGTGGTGCGCACGTACCACGACGGCATCGCGTAGTAGATCAGCGGGGTGTGGCAGCGCCAGCAGTGCGGGTAGGAGTGCTCGTAGTCGAGGGCGCGGAACATCAGGCCGCGCTCCTGGAGATCGGCGACCAGCGCCGCGTCGGCGTCTTTGAAGAACACGCCCCCGACGAGCGCCACCTCGGCGCCGAAGTGGCCGTTGGGTGTGATGGGGTTGACGAAGGGCAGCCCGTAGCGGCGGCACACGGCCATGTCGTCGGCGCCGAATGCGGGGGCCTGGTGCACCAGGCCGGTGCCGTCCTCGGTGGTGACGTAGTCGGCCAGCACGATGTAGTGCGCGTCGGGGATGTCCACGAGCTCGAAGGGTCGCTGGTAGGCCCAGCGTTCCATCTCGGCGCCGGTGAAGGACTCGCCCGTCAAGGCCCAGCCCTCGCCGAGCACCTTGTCGAACAGCGGCTCGGCCACGACGAGGGTGTCGGTTTCGCGGGTGGCCACGACGTAGCGCACGTCGGGGTGCACGGCCACGGCGGTGTTGGACACGAGGGTCCAGGGGGTCGTCGTCCACACGAGCAGGCTGCCGCGCCCGGCGAGGGGCCCGGAGGTGAGGGGGAAACGCACGTACACCGACGGGTCGGTCACGTCGGCGTAGCCCTGGGCGAGCTCGTGGTCGCTGAGCGCGGTGCCGCAGCGGGGGCAGTAGGGGGCCACGCGGTAGTCCTCTTCGAGGAGACCCTTGTCGAAGATCTGCTTGAGAGCCCACCAGACGCTCTCCACGTAGGGGGTGCTCATGGTGACGTAAGCCTCGTCGAGGTTCACCCAGTAGCCCATGCGACGCGTGAGGTCGGCGAAGGCGTCGACGTGGCGCAGGACGGAGTCGCGGCATTTTGCGTTGAACTCCTCGATGCCGTAGCGCTCAATGTCGGCCTTGCCGGAGAACCCAAGCTCCTTCTCGACGGCGAGTTCGACGGGCAGGCCGTGGCAGTCCCAGCCCGCCTTGCGGTCGACGCGTAGGCCGCGCATCGTCTTGTAGCGCGGGAAGAGGTCTTTGAACACCCGGGCCTCAATGTGGTGGGTTCCGGGCATTCCGTTTGCGGTTGGGGGGCCTTCATAGAACGTCCAGGTGGGTGCGTCCTGGGTGCGCTCGATGGACTTTTCGAACGTGTTGTGCTCGTCCCAGAACTTCAGCACCTCGTGCTCAAGCGCGGGGAAATCCACCTGCGTTTCGACTGCGCGATAGGTCATCGGGGTCCTTCGTCACTGCTTCCTTGGGGGACGAAGGGACGAGCCGGGGCCCGCGGTACCACCCTTCTTGAGCGAGTTCGCTCCACTTCATCTGTGCCGCTGCCGGGTCTAGTGAGCTCGTGGCCGTTCTTCCGGCGGCTCCGAGGTGATGGCCTCATCGTCGCCTTGCGTGCCTGCCCATTATGCGACGCGGGGCCCGGTTCGCTCAACCGCGCACTCTGACGGGGCGAACCTGTGGAGAGCGTGTACCCGGTTGGGATGGCGGGCCTAGACTTGCCTGTGGAACAGGAGGTTTGATGTACGAGTGGGAGCAGTGGGCCCGGTCGCGTTCGTGGGTTTTCCACGCCGGTTGGCAGCAGATCCTCGACAAGGTTGACGGCGGTGGCCTTCTCAACGCGGAGAAACCCGTTGTCCAGATGGGATTTGAGGGCCGGTTCGGCAGCTTCCCCTGCTACGGATTCCGGGTGCGGGCCACGTCGGCCGACTGGGCGAGTCTCGACGTGCTGGCGGTGCGGATCTCAGGCGTCAACTTTCCGGAACTGCAGATCGCTTCGGTGCTCGATTTCATTGAGGGTCCGCGGGTGGGGATCAACGATGAATTCGACTTGGAGTGGCAGGCTTCCTGCCGCTCGGAGGCCTTCGCCCGTGATGTGATCACGCCGAAGCTGATTGGACTGTTGCGCCAGGTCGAGTTGTTCCGCCTGTGGTTTGAGGGCGACTCCGTCCTGATCAGCGTTCGTCGGGAGCTGGACCTGTCGGAGATCGACGCCTACCTGACGGTGCTGCACCGGATCGCGCAGGGCCTGCCCGACGAGGTGCTGAAGAAGGCGAAGGCGGCCTCGCGGCAGGTCCCGGGCCTGCCGGGGCGTCCAAGCGCGCGGATGTTGACCCATTCCGTCCAGCTGGCGGAGGATTCGTCGGCAATGGCATGGCAGACGTGGACCCGGCAGCGCCAGTGGCTTTACACGAGCGGCATTGAGATCCACTCCCGGATGCGGTTCCGGGTCCCGGTGCGCCCGGATCCTCGTGGGTTTGTGGGTAAGTTCGGTCACCTGCCCGTCTTCGGCTTCAATGTGATGCCGATGCGCAACGTCGTCGGGGTGCGGGTTGCGGGTCACCAGTTGCCGCAGATCACCCTGTGGCGCGATACCAACGTGCTGGCGCAGATGATCGGCAGCGGCGGCGTCTACGTGGGGGATCCGGAGTTCGACGACGCCTGGCGGGTGGAGTCGCCGGAGCCGGCCCGGACGAAGGCGGTCCTGAACCGAGGCGTGCGGGAGTGCCTGAACGAGTCGCCGCCGTTTGCCAAGATGTGGTTCGGCTACGACGCCCTGGCCCTTCTGACCACCAGGACCATCGGGCCGCAATCCGTTGACGGGCTGCTCACGTGGCTGGTGCGAGTGGCCCAGCAGCTGCCGGAGCTGGCGATATGACGGTTTTCAACTGCTCGCTGGATGAACTGCGGCAGCGCACCTCGATTAAGTGGACGCGGTTCGCGCCCGACGTGTTGCCCATGTTCGTGGCGGAGATGGATTGCCGGGTGCCGGGGCCGGTGGCGGAAGCGATCAGCTCGGCGGTGGCGCGGGGCGATCTGGGCTACCCGGAGCAGCCGACGTACCAGTTGGCCTACGCCGATTTCGCGCTCTGGCGCTGGGGCTGGTCCCCCGACGTGGGGCTGATCGAGCGCACGGGCGACGTGATGCAGGGTATGCGCTACACGATGGAGGCGGTATCGCGCCCGGGCGACAAGGTGGTGTTCAATCCGCCGATCTATCCGCCGTTCAGGCAGATCGTCGAGCGCACGGGCCGGGTCGGGGTGGAGGTGCCGCTGGTGGCGGGTCGGCTGGATCTGGCCGGGCTGGAGCGGGCTTTCGCCTCGGGAGCGAGCGTCTACCTGCTGTGTTCCCCGCACAATCCGACGGGAACGGTGCATACCCGCGACGAGCTGCTGGCCGTGGCCGATCTGGCCAGGCAGTATTCGGTGGTGGTGATCGTCGACGAGATCCACTCGCTGCTGAACGGCGACGAGTTCACGCCTTACTTGGCGCTGCCTGATCCCGGGGTGTCTTTCGTCTCAGTGTCGGCCGCCAAGGCGTTCAACCTGGCTGGTATCAAGGCGGGTTTGCTGGTGGCCAGCCCGCAGGGTGAGCCGGTGCTGCGCAGGCTGCCGAGCTACGTCGCGGAGGCGATGAGTCATCTCGGGGCCATCGCGCACACCGCTGCGCTGAGGCACTGCCGGGACTGGCTGGTGCAGATGGCGGGGGAGATCGTCGAGAATAAGAGGCTGTTTGCCCGCCTGATCGCCGAGCAGCTGCCCCAGCTCAGTTACACGCCGTCGGCGGGGACCTATCTGGCGTGGCTGGATTGCACACCGCTCGGTTTGCGTCATCCCGGCATGTTCTTCCATGATGAGGCCCGAGTCCGATTCAATTTTGGTGCGGAGTTCGCCGCAGATACCCAGCAGTGGGTTCGGGTGAATCTGGCCACCTCACGCGAGATCATAGAGGAAGCGCTACGCAGAGTCAGTGCTACGGTGGTCCATGCTTCAGCGTATCCTTCACTATAAAACTATCGATGCAAGGGCGGAGTTGTAGCCGCCTCACGTGACGAGAAGGGAGCCCCCAATGGCACTGCCGATGGCCGCATGGCGTGTGTCCTACGCGAGCGGAGGCTGGCTGGCCCTTTCGGGTCCTACGTCGCTCGTCATCATGATGCCGCCGCCACCGGCCTACTCCCATCTCGTCGCCGAGTACTGGGAAAACCTGATCAGCATGCGCACCCCGGACTCGCTGTTTCGGTACCTGGCCGAGGTCGGCATCGACGAGATGCCAAACTTTGGCGCTTTCTTCTGGGATACGCGCGGTCTGCACGGCATCTGCCGCGGCACGGTGCAGGTGTTCGATGCTGAAGGTGAGTTGGTGCTCGACGCAGAGGGCAAGTTCCTGTGGGATGAGGCGCTGCTCGACACCGAAACCACCTACACCGTCGTGACCGGTGAGGAGCCCGGCGATGACGCCGTGCTGCCGCTGGTGGTTGGCGCTGCCCGGGTTTCGACGCTGCTGCTGACCACGGCCAAGGACCAGCTGCTGCGCTTCGCCGGCCCCGAGCAGCAGGGCGTGCTGCCGCGCATCCCGATGCTTGGCCTGCGCCCCAGGCACCGGACGGCTAAGAAAGCCGTAGCCCGGGAGGCCCAGCAGCCGGTTCCGGCACGCGGGTTCGCGGGCGACGATGAAGTGGCCGAGGCTCCGGTGGTCGCCAAGCATCAGGCGCCCGTGGACGACCCCGTGGCGGAGGATTCCGCGGTGGCGGTCGTCGAAGATAACGTGCAGGAGGACGCGGTCCCGGGTGAGGCCGCGCTGCTGGAGACCTCGCTCATGCCCATCTTCGATGAGGAAGCGGAAGTCGAGGAAGACAAGCAAACTGATTCCGGGGGACAGGAGGAAACCGAGGAGCCTGCCGCCCAGGAAGCGGCTGCCCCTGAACCTCCCGCAGCCCCGGAGTCCCCGGCTGCAGTGGAGCCGCCGACCGCTGAGGCGCCGGAGCCCACACAGGTGGCGGATCAGCAGGCCAGCCCCCGGCCGAAGGCGCCGCAACCCGGGCAGTCGATGTCTCGGCCGGTCGTCGTGCCGGGTGTCTTCGGTGAGGTGGAGGAAAGCGATCACACCGTGCTAGAGACTGGCTTGGCGGCCGTGCTGAAGCCGAAGGAACAGCAGTCGGAACCTGTTCCGCAGCTGATGGCCGCGCCGTGCCGCAATAACCACGCGAATCCGGTGGGTGCCCGCACATGCCGGATCTGCCGCACGCCCGTCGATTCCTCGAAGGCTGCACCGATTCGTCGGCCGGTGCTGTCGGGGGTGTGCGCGAACTCCGGAGAGTTCATCAACGTGGAGTGGGCGGTGGTGATCGGCCGGTCGCCCAACCCGTCGTCGGTGTCTCCGACGGCCAAGGGGCTCACGGTCCCCAGCCCGCAGAAGGACATTTCCCGTAGCCATCTCCTGATCGAGCAGCGCGACTGGAACGTGGTGGCCCGCGATCTCAACTCCACGAACGGCACCACCGTTCGTTCGGTGGGGGAGCCGCCGTTCGAGCTGCGTGACGGGCGGGAGGTCCAGCTTGAAATTGGTACGATTCTCGATCTCGGGGAGGGTGTGTCGTTGCGCCTGGAACCGCCAAGGAACGTTTAGTCGATGAGTGATACAGCGCAATACTCCCGTGGGCTCAGGCTTGTCGCCCGTTTTCTGAAGCGCGGTTGGCAGTGGATGGTGGCGGCGACGCTGGCGGTTGCGCTGGGCGTCGTAGCGTACCTGTCTCCGGGCATCGAGCGCGCCGACGTGCATTTGGACGAAGGCACCGTTTACGCGGTGAACCGGGCGACGGGCATGGTCGGCATGGTGAACACCCAGATCGACCGGGTGGTGCAGGCCTCCAACATGGGCGACTCGGAGTCCCGACTTCTCCAGCACGAGGAGACCGTGGTTATCTACGGGCCCAAGTCGAACTCGCTCACACCCTACAACCCGAGCCGCAACCGTCTCGATCGCCCGACTTCGCTGCCGGCCGGCGCGGACGTGCGGATGATCGGTCCACGGCTGCTGGTGAGCAGCCCCCAAAACGGCAAGGTCTGGTACGGCAACATTCACGACGTGCTCGGCCTCGACTTGACCAAGGACAAGGCACACTTCGAGGTCGGGGTGAACGGTACCGCCACGTTGACTACGGCGGGCGAGGTCATCGGTGTCAGCGTGGAACGCTCGGAGGTCCTGCGCTACGAAAATGGGGAAGTCACGGGTACCAAGGTGCCGTTCAAGCTAGCTGCGAACGTGGCGGGCGAAGTCGCGGTGAGCGCGGTGGGCGACCGGGCGGTGGTGCTGGATCGCGCGAATGGGCTTCTCTGGGCGGAGGGTATGCCGCAGGCCATCGAGGTCGATGGCGCGCGGGAGGCCATTCTGCTGCCCCCGGTGGATGACATCCTGGATGGGGAAGAGAAGTATCAGGCGGTGTTCGCGAATGGTGCGGGGCTCGTCGGGGTCACCAGCAACGGTACGAAGTCGCTTTCAGGTTCGATCCAGGCTGCCCCGATCATGCCCGTGCAAGTGGGCGGCTGCATCTACGGGTTGTTCGCCAACACGGTGGTGAAGCGGTGCGCAAACCAGGATCCTGTGCTCACGAAGCTGCCCGGCTACGAGCCGACGAGCGGTGCGGATCTGTCCTTCCAGGTGAACCGGCGCGGCATCGCACTGAATGAGCAGACCACGGGCGCGACCTGGATGATCGAGCCCGAGGTGCGCCCCGTCGGGGGTTGGGAGGACTTCCGGAAGGAAGAGGTTAAGGACGACGACACGACGCGGGTCACAGATGTTCCTCCGGAGCGCACCGGCGACAACCGACCTCCGAAGGCGCAGGACGACCGGCTGGCCGCGCGCGCGGGCCGCTCCACCTTCCTCGACGTGCTCGACAATGACTCGGACCCGGACGGCGACGTCCTGACCATCAGCCCGATCACGGAGATCGAGGGCGCGACGCTGGAGCGGGTGCGCGGCGGCTCCGGGCTGCAGATCACCATCCCGCGCGAGACCGAGGCGGAGAGCTTCTCCTTCTCCTACGAGGTGTTCGACGGCAAGGAGCGGGCCTCCGCGCAGGTGGTTGTTCGGGTGGCTGACGCGGACCCAGCTAACGAGAACGAACCGCCCTACCCCTTCCACATCAGCCGCCCGGTCAAGGTTTCCCTGGGCGGCAGCTTCACCAAGCGTGTCCTGCTCGACTGGCGCGATCCGGAGGGCGATCCGCTGATCCTGGAGGATGCGTGGATGCCCGAGGGCACGGAGGTGCCGCTGGTGTTCAACCCGGATGGCACCCTCACCTACCAGGACGTGGGCAAGCAGGCCGGGGTCAAGAAGATCAGGCTGAAGGTCTCCGACGGCACCGCGTCTGCCGAGTCGGACATGCTGGTCACCGTGGTGGATGAGCCTGTGGCACCGCTGGCCTACGCGGATTTCGCGACGGCGCGAGTGGGGGAGACAATCACGGTCGAGCCGCTGGCCAACGACATCGGTGAGAACATGGCGCTGCTTGAGGTGGATCCTGGCGAGTGCAGCGTCTGCCGGGTGGTGCCTGAGCACTCGGAGAACCGGTTCACGTTCTCGGCGAGCAAGGCGGGCACCTACTATCTCACCTACAACGTTTCCAGCGGGCCGATCGACAGTGGTGTGATCCGCATTGACGTGCTGGAACCCAACCAGGGCAGTCGCCCGGTGGCTGCCCTGGATGTGGCCCTGTTGCCTCCCCAGGGCGCCGTGACGGTGGACCCGTTGCTGAACGACTCGGACGCGGACGGCGACGTGCTGGTCATCCAGTCGCTCAGCATCCCGCCGGGGCTCACGGTGGAGCTGCAGCGGCGGCACATCATGACCATCAAGGCTAAGACGGTACTTGCTGGCCCGGTCACCGTCGGTTATGTGATTTCAGATGGCAAGCACACGGCGCGCGGCTCCGTCGTCGTCGTGCCGACGGGCAACACGGGCTCGGTGTTTCCCGTCGCCAACAACGACTCGGTTCGAGTACGTGCGGGCAGCATCGGCACGGCACGGGTGCTGGAAAACGACACGTCCCCGCTGGGCCTCGAACTGAAGCTGACCAAGATCTTGTCCTCCCAGCTGGGCGAGAACGCCTGGATCGACGGCAACGCGATCCGGGTTCGGATGCCGGCGGGATCGCTGCACCAGCAGTATCCGATCACCTATGAGGTGGTGGACACCGAAGGTAAGCGTGGCGAGGCCGTGTTGAACGTCACTGCGATCAGTGAGGACGCGGCCAACGTCGCGCCGGCTCCGCCTCCGGTGGAGGACCGGGTACTGGCGGGCAGCCGGACGCGCATTCCGATTCGGCTTGACGGCATCGACCCCAACGGTGATGCCGTGCGGCTCGTCGGTCTGGGTTCGGGCCCGAGGCTGGGCGCGGTGACCGCCATCGGTGACTCCTTCCTGGTGTACGAGGCGTTCCCGAAGAGTGCGGGCACTGACTCGTTCTTCTACCAGGTGAGCGACTCTCAGGGGCTGACTGCGGTGGGCGAGATGCGGATTGGTGTTGCCGCACTGAGCGAGTCGAATGCGCCACCGATCCCGGGCGACGACGTGGTGCGGGTGAGGCCGGGTAGGCCGATCCAGATTTCGGCGCTCGGCAACGACCGCGACCTGGAGGGCGGGCCGCTGCGCTACGCGGAGCAGGATGCGGTGCGCATGGAGGACCCGGAGTTGAAGGTCAGCCTGGTCGAGGATCGGGAGGTCAGCATTGAGCCGATCACCAAGCCCGGCCAGTACTCGGGCACGTATCGGGTAGTGGACAACGTGGGCCAGGAAGCCGTCGGTAGCTTGCTGGTCTCGGTGGAGGAGAATGCGCCGCTGCTGCCCCCGGTCACCCGACCGGATGTGTTGGGGGTTTCGGACATCAAGTCCGAGGACGTGATCGAGATTGATGTGCTGAGCAACGATTTCGACCCGGATGGGGCCCACGATGCGCTGCAGTTGGCCATCCCGGAGAAGGATCACGGTGCCGATCCCGACGTGTGGGTGAACGAGAGCCGGCGCGTGGGTGTGCGGGTAGGCGACCGGATGAAGCAGTTCCGCTATCTCGTGCGCGACACGGACGGCAACGAGTCGTTCGGCCTGGTGACGGTCCCAGGTAAGGAGGATGTCATTCCGATCGTGCGGGATCCGGGCCGCGTTCCCGTCGTCGTGGCCGGGCAGTCGCTGAGCTTGAGTCTGGATGAGTACATCCTGGGCACCCGTGGCCGGAAGGTGCGGCTGACGACTAGCGATTCGATCGTCGCCACCAATGGCCGGGCCATTCCCTCGACGAGTGGCATCGAGTACACGCCCGACCTGGAGTACTTTGGTCCGGCTGCGGTGACGTTCGAGGTAGTTGACGTGGTGCCTGACGGCGACAACACGTTCAAGCGAGCCTTCGTCACCATCAGGGTGGAGGTGCAGCGCCCGCCGCAACAGGTGGGCGGTCCCGACGACATCCAGTTGACGACCCAGCCGCCGAATCAGCTCACGCAACCGGTGCTGCAGGTCGCGCCGGATGAGGGCGACTTCCGGCTTGCGCTGACGGGCCTGTTCTCCGACCCGCAGGGCCTGGACTTCAATTTCGACGACTGGGCGGTCAGCAGCGGTGACGCCCCGATCACCTGGCGCGCGGAAGCGGGCAATTCGGTGATCATTGCCTCCGCCCCGCTGACGGCGAAGAGGGGCAGCCAGCTGGTGCTGAGCGGGCGGGTCATCAACGCGCAGAACGCGAGCCGCCCGGTGAACGTGAGCATCGAGGTGGTGGCGTCCAAGCAGCCGCTCACGGTGACGAACCCGGACAATCTCGATGAGGCGGCCGCCGGGGTGCCGACGCCGATCCCGGTGACGCTGAACGATATCTCCTTCCTCAGTGACAAGACGTTGAAGGTGGTGGGTGCGCGCATCCTGTCCGGCAACGGCACCATCACCTATGACGACCAATCAGTGACGGTGACTCCGCAAGCCGACGAGGTAGGCACCTTGACCGCCAGCTACTCGGTGATGGACGCCACTGGCGACCCGGATCGCGTGGTTGATGGCACTATCAGGATGACGGTTTCTGCGCGCCCCAGCGCCCCGACCCCGCCGTTTGGTGGTGTCGCTGGCGACGGCCAGATCACCTTCGAGTACCGCTCAGGCGCCGAGAACGGGTTCCCGGTGGAGAAGCGGGTGGTGACCGCCACCTCCAGCGAGGGCCAGTCGGTGTCGCAGGAGTGTCCGGGGCAGATCTGTACGATCACGGGCTTGAAGAACGGCGTGCCGTGGACGCTGCGGATGGTGGACTGGAACAAGCTGGGAGCATCCGACCCGTCGGCGGAATCCGCGCCCTACACGCCCGACGTGCGCCCACTGCCGCCAGGGCCGCCCGCGCTGGCGCGGGGTGACCAGTCTCTGCAGATGGCGTGGAACCCGGCCGGCTTTGCTGACCCCTCCAATCCGGGCAGCGCGGTCACGAAGTACACGCTGCGACTGTACGACGTCGATGGTGGCGGGGAGCCGGCCGTGGTGGAGGTGGAAGCGGGCGGTTCGCTGAGCTACACCTGGACCGGGCTCACGAACGGCCGGAACTACCAGGCGTCGGTGGTGGCTACGAACAACGCGGGCTCCTCCGACGAGTCGGCTCGCTCCGACCCGATGTTCCCGGTTGGCCCGCCGAGGGGCGCACCTACGGCGAAGGCTACCGTTGTGCAGAACCCAGAGGGCGGGGCATTCAGTGTTGCGGTCGGTCCTGGTAGCTTGGACGGCAACGGGGATCCAAACCCAGCCATCTCAATTGTTCCTGTGGTGGACGGAGTGGAGAACGGTGCTTTGGCTCAGGCCGGGACTCTGTCCGATCTGCCGAGGGAGTTTGGTTTCGCAGGTTTCGGGAGATCGAGGGTTGGTTTCATCGTTCGGGTGAGCACCTTGCATTCTGCGGGCCATGATCTGGCTAGAACAAGCGAGTTGGTCTCTTGGCCTTCGCCGCAGATCGCGGATTTTTCGCTGAATGCTGAGCCGAGCGATGACGGCCGACTCACAGTAGCGGTGGCGGTGGCAAACTACACGCCTGCCCAGCTGGCCGAGGCTAACGCTGTCGCGTCCTACAGAACTGAGGGCGGGTCATGGCGGCAGTTGGAGGGTAGCCTCGGCGGGCCGATGAAAACGGAGCGGTTGGCCACCGGAGTTTCGCACTCCATCTACGTCCGAGTGGTGTTGAGCAGCAGTGATGGGCAGCAGACGTCGGCCGAGGCTGGCCCGAAGTCAGCCGTGCCCATCTCACAAAGCCCCAAGGCGTTGGCGATGCCTCCGGTTTATTTCGTGGGTCCGAGCAACGGCACGGTTTCGGATCCGGATGAGGCTAACTGGCTCGGCGCATTCCAGTTTGGCACCCCTGAGCTGAGCGACACTGGTGGCTGGGCTCCGAACGGATACAGCATAGTTGTGGCTGGCCGGACATACACGCTCAACGACGTCGTCAACTTTTCTGGAACCGTGCAGGTTCAACAGCAGGTTGGTGGATCCGAGGTAGGCAGGAGTTCGGCCAGCGTGTCGCGGCCCAGTTTCGTCTATAGCAGCGGACGCAGGGAGATCGGGGTGTCTATTTCTTCGGTCGCCGGTGGAGTCTGTCATATTCTTCAGGGAGGAACGCAGATACACAGTTTGAAGGCCAGTGGTGGTAGCGTCAGCGGGACGTATCAACTGCCCGCTGAAGCAGGCGAACCGGAGGTAAGCGGATCGCTGCTGAAGGACTACACGGTCAGTTGTTTCCTCCAGAGCCCTTTCCCCGGCGTCGGTAACCCTAATTTCGTCAGCGGGATCAAGGTTCAATAGCAATCGGCCAGACAACAACAAGTAAGTATCAGGAAGAGGATTAGTGAACCCCGAACAAGCTCGTTGGTTTAGCGACAACTTCGCCAACATCGTAGGTAACGTCGAGCGAGTCATCATGGGCAAGAGCGAGGCCGTTCGCCTCGCGGTTACCTGCATGCTCGCGGAGGGGCACCTGCTGTTGGAGGACTACCCCGGCACGGGGAAGACCACGCTGGCGCGTGCTTTGGCGCAGTCGGTGCAGGGTTCGCACAGCCGCATCCAGTTCACCCCTGACCTGCTTCCCTCCGATGTCACTGGCGTGACGATCTATGACCAGAAGAGTGGGGAGTTTGAGTTCCATCAGGGCCCGATATTCGCTTCGATTGTGCTGGCCGATGAGATTAACCGGGCTTCGCCCAAGACCCAGTCGGCGCTGCTGGAGGTCATGGAGGAGGCGCGGGTCACCGTCGACGGCCAAACCTATCCGGTGGGTGTGCCCTTCATGGTGATCGCAACTCAGAACCCGATCGAGCAGGCCGGCACCTACCGGCTGCCCGAGGCTCAGCTCGACCGTTTCCTCATGAAGACAACGCTCGGTTACCCCGACCACGAGGCGACCATGCGGATCCTCGCCACGGGAGGTTCCCGCCCCCGATCGGCGGCGCTCGCCCCGGTGGTCAGTGGCCAGCAGGTGGCGGAAATGACGCAGCTGGCCGGCGCGGTGCACATCGAGTCGTCCATCCTCGACTACATCTCCCGGCTCATCGAGGCCACTCGGGTCCAGGAGAACGTCCGGCTCGGGGTCTCCGTCCGCGGCGGCCTGGCGCTGGTGCGGGCGAGCCGCGTCTGGGCCGCGGCGTCGGGGCGACACTTCGTCACCCCCGACGACGTCAAGATCCTCGCGGTGGCGTGTCTGGCGCACCGCATCATCCTGGACGCGGAGGCCGAGTTTGCCGGCGTCCAGGCCAGTGACGTCATGGCCCAGATCGTGGGCGCGGTGCCGCCGCCGACGGAGCGTGCGCGCATCTGATGTCCACCTCTGCGAGCTGGGAGATCCCGGAGGCGGTTGAGCCGCCGACGGGTGAGGCCGTCAAAGCCCTCTACGACCGTTTCACTTCCTACGTTGGTATCCGTACCCCGGGCTGGATCTGCCTGGCGGCGGGCGTGGCCAGCTTGAGCTTTGGGCTGAGCTTCGGTTGGCAGGAGTTGGCGATCATCGGGGTGGCTCTGCTTCTATTGTTCGGGATTGCGTTGCTGTTCATGCTCGGCCGGCCCAAACTGGCCGTCGGGTTGCGGGTTTCGGACATCAGCGTGGTGGTCGGCAAACCGGCGATGGGCCTGGTTCAGGTGCACACGGCGCCCGGGACACGTCACCTGGGCTCCCGGCTCGACCTGCCCGTCGGTAAGGAGCGGGCCAGCTTCTGGTTGCCGATGATGGGTGGCGGCCAGCAGCGGGACTTCTCCTTCGCTATCCCCACCGAGAGGCGCGGCCTTGTGGTGGTGGGCCCGGCGAACTCTCTGCAGGGAGATCCGTTCGGGCTGACTGGTCGTGAGACCCGCTGGACCGAGTCCGTCGACGTGTACGTGCATCCGCGCACCGTGCGGCTGCCGGGTAGGCAGCTCGGCTTTGTGCACGACCTGGAGGGCAACCCCAGCGACCGGCTCAGCCCGTCGGACATGAACTTCCACGCCCTGCGCCCTTACGTGCCTGGCGATGACCGGCGGCATGTGCACTGGAAGTCGACGGCGCGCGCGGGCCAGCTGCTGGTGCGACAGTTCGAAGAGACAAGAATGTCCACGGTGCTTGTCGCCCTGGACACCGGCCGTCGGTCCTACATCGACGATGACGAGTTCGAGCTGGCGGTGTCGGTGGCGGCCTCTATCGCCCAGCACGCCATCTGGACGGAGTCACCGCTGACGATGATCACTACGAAGCAGCAACTCCGGGCGGGCACCGCCACGACGATGCTCGACGAATGTTCGCTGATCGAGATGACTGCTCGCGGCGGGATCGGCGATTTGACGCAGACGGCCACCAGCCAGTCGTTCGCGTCATCCATCGTCTACCTCATCACTGGTTCGACCGCTTCGATGCAGGATATGCGCCGCGCGGGCAGCCGGTTCGATGTGGACACGCGCTTCATCGGCATCCGCGTCGATGCAGGGGCCGAGCTGCGTAACCAACGGGTGGGCAACACGTCGATCAACCAGGTGGGGGAACTGGACCATCTCCCCCGGGCGGTCAGGAGGTCGATGCAGTGACCGGGAACGTTGACGTGCGAAGCAAGTGGGAGGCGGCTGGCCGCTCGGTGAAGTGGGTGATCGTCGATTCCGCTCTTCTGCTGCTGTTCGTTGCTCTCATCGGGCTGGCCTTCTGGCCGGTCTACGCCACCTGGGTGCTGTGGCTGAGCTTGTTCGGGTTCGCACTGATCGGTGTCGGAATCGGTGTAGCCGCTGCTTTCAAGCGTTGGCGGCTCGGCACTGTCGCGCTGGTTTCGTTGGCGGCCTGGCTCGTTTTCGGTAGCGCGCTGACCATGCCTGCGCAGTCGATCGGCCGGGTGATCCCGACGGGGCGCACCCTGTACGGTCTGCTCACCGGGCCAGCCACCGCCTGGCGCGATATGCTGACGCTGGATCCCCCGATCGGTGAAACCTTCAATCTTCTCGTGGTTCCTGGGCTCATCGGCCTGCTGGTGGGGCTGTTGGGCACAGCACTTTCGCTGCGCAGCCGGACTCCGACATTCGCCTGGCTCCCGGCCGGCATCGGTTATGGTGTCGCGGCGGCGTTCGGGGTCACCGTCACCGTGTGGCCGCTCTACGTCGGTGTGGGGTTCTATGTGCTGGTACTGGTTTGGGTGACGTACCGGCGTGAGGTGGTGTACTCGCGGCTGTCCAACATGCCCAGTGGCCTGCGTTTCGGCCGGGTGACCATCGGCGCGGTGCTGTTGGCAGGTACCACGATCGCCGGGGCGACGTTGGGTCCGCTGTTGCTCGGTCAGAGCGCCCGAGCCACGCTGCGCAGTGACACGCCGATTCCCGTGGACCTGGCCGAGCGGCGCTCGCCGCTGCAGGCCTTCCGGGCCAACATCGTGCGAGACGCGGACGCCGTGCTGTTCGAGGTTGATGGCATCGCCCGCGGTGACGTGATCCGGTTGGCCACGCTGGACGCCTACGACGGCATCGCGTTTCGGGTCGCCACTCTCGACGACACGGCCCTTGACGAGACCACCTTCCGTCGCGTCGGGGAGTGGATTAACGATGACAGCGATGGGCGTGAGGCCACCGTCGGGGTGCGCATTCGGGAATACTCCGACGTGTGGCTGCCCACGATCGGACGGCTGCGGGCCATCCGTTTCGGGGGCGAGCACGCTATCGGTCAGCAGGAGAGCTTTTACTACAACCACTCCTCGGCCACCGGCGTCACGCTGGCGGGCCTGAGCCCGGAGGACTCCTACGAGCTGGATGTGGTGGTGGCTGGGCGGCCGAGCGACGAGGAGATTGCGGGCGCCAAGGCGGGCAACCTCAAGCAGGCGGCGGTGACGAACGTGCCGGAGACCCTGCGGGCCCTCGCCCGGCTGTGGACCGAGGGGCAGGACTTCGCGGGCGGCCAGGCGCTTGAGCTGGAGAGACGGCTTAGGGAAGGGTACTTCAGTCACGGGGACGACCCCGGTGTGAAGGCGCTGCCCGGGCATTCGCAGAGTCGCCTGGAGATGCTGTTGGCTAAGCCGGAGATGATGATCGGCGACCACGAGCAGTACGCGTCGGCGATGACCCTGATGGCCCGCAGCCTGGGCATCCCGTCGCGGATCATCTACGGCTACCAGATGGGGGATTCCCGCGAGGTCAAGGGCCACCAGGTGGGCGCCTGGCCGGAGCTGTTCCTGGAGGGATTCGGCTGGGTTCGGTTTGACCCGACGCCGCCGATGGATCGCAAGCCGCCGGAGAAGGTGGAGCAGACCCCGCCGGAGCCGAAGCCGTTCATCGTCGCGCCTCCGCCTCCTCCGAAGATTCCCGAGTCGATTCCGCAGGATGACAACCTGCATATCGAGCGGGCTGATCCGCCGGAACCGGACAACGCCATCAACTGGGCCCAGGTGGGCGCGGTGATGCTGGTGACGGGCGTTCCGTTGCTGACGATCGTGTTCCCGATCGTGCTGATCTTGGGCATGAAGAGCCGGCGACGCGCGCGTCGCCGCAACGATCCGGTGACGGCCAACCGGGTGGCGGGCGCCTGGCTTGAGCTCGTCGACAAGGCTCGTGACCTGGGGCGCTCCCCGTCGGTTTCCGCGACGCGTTCGGAGCAGGCCGAGCAGCTGGTGGCGGACTTCCCGCGGCTGGTGGAGACCGCCGACGCCATCGAGCTCGCGAAGGAGGCCGACTGGCTGGTGTTTGCGCCGGGCAGCCCGGGAGCCAACGTGGTTCAGGATTACTGGGCGGCCTCGAAGAACGTTCGTAAGGGTATGCGACGCTCGGTGTGGTTGCCGCGCTGGTTTGCGTCGGCTCTCTCCACGAAGTCCTTCCGCAAGATCAAGTGATGTGAACTGCCGATGAGTACTAGCATGGATCGTCCGCGCGGGCGCGGCGGGTCAGCAGCCGATAACTGGTGAGCGTTAACGGCGGCGAATCCCGTATTGTATAGGGCCGAGGAGGTCAAAAAGTGAGTCGCATGATCCCTAAGGGGCACGAGGTGGCCGGTCTGGGGCGTAGGTTTGCCGCCTACGTGCTGGATCTTGCGCCGGTTCTGGTACTGGAGCTGGTGCTGTTTGGGGTGCTTCAAGTGTGGGCAAGCCCGGCTGTGCTGCTGGTGGTCGGCATCGTATCCGTCATGCTTTCGCTCGCTTACGGCCTCTACCAGTGGTGGGCTTACGCGACGACCGGTGCCGGTCTGGGCGCGCGGCTCGTCGGCGTGGAACTCGTCGGACTGGTCGATGGCAAGCCGCTCGGTTGGTGGCGAGTGTTCCTGCGCTTCCTGGTGTTCGTGGGCCTGGGGGCCACTGGCGTGGGCGGCATCGCGATGCTGATCTTCCTCGTCGTGCACGAGCGCCGCCAGGGCTGGCATGACATGGCGGTGAAGGCCATCGTCGTGCAGCCGAAGGCGGCTACAGAGCATGAGCGCGCAGAGCACTCCCCCAAACGCAACCACGTGCGCACGGTGGGGATGCCGCCGCATCTGGCGCAGCAGTTCAGCCCCGAGGCGCAGCCCCAGATGACCAGCGAGTACACCACGCAGTCCAGTTTCGCCCCGCAGGCCGAGCAGCCGTTCTTCCCCGGCCCCGGCGGCTTCTCGCAGCCGATGGAACCGGCCAACACATTCCCCCCGGCCCAGCCCGGTTTCGGTGGCGCAGGCACGTTCCCACCCGCCCAATCGGGCGGCTTTGGTGCCAGCTCCTTCCCGGCGCCGCAGCCGAGTGCTCCGTCGGTGGGTTCGTCTTTCCCGGCGCCGCAGCCGAGTGCCCCGTCGGTGGGTTCGTCTTTCCCGGCGCCGCAGTGGGTTCGTCTTTCCCGGCGCCGCAGCCGAGCGCCGACTTCCGGGACGAGTCCGCCTTCGAGGTGCCCACCTTCGGCTCCCGCGGCAGCCATCCCGACTGGATCCCGATGCCGACACCGGCCTCCGTCCTGGAGCCGTCCAACCGCTCGGTGAAGGTCCGTCAGCGTGAGTTCGGCGAGGTGGAGGATGCGGACAGCACCGTGCTGTCCGTGGCTCCGCAGCACGCCCCGGCTCCGGGCGACCACGAGTGGTGCATTCGGCTCGACGATGGCCGCGAGGTGGGCTTGAACGTGACGGTTCTGCTGGGCCGCAACCCGCAGCGCAGCCCGGAAGATCCCGAGGTGCACCTGGTGCCCGCGTCGGGCGACGGCCGGATGATCTCGCGGACGCACGTCCTGATCGGCACCGACGCGCGAGGCGTTTTCGTCGTCGACCGCGGCTCCACCAACGGCACCGCGTTGGTGTTGCCGAGCGGTGAGATGGAGCCCGCGCCGGCCGGTGTGCAGATGCGGGTCAAGGAGGGTCAGCAGGTGCGCTACGGCGACCGCTGGTTCACGGTGCTGGCGCGCCCCCCGCGCCACTGACCACCGGTTGAACAGCCCAGTCGAGTCCCGCCCGCCCTGCGCAGGCGGGACTCGCGTTTCTGTGCCCGCGCGCGAGCCGGGCCCTGTTTCGAGGAGCATCCCGGGTGGGCGCCCCTAGACGGTCTAGAGCTGGGTGCGGTGGAAGTTGAGATGGGAGCGCGACGCCGTCGGCCCGCGCTGACCCTGGTAGCGGCTCCCGTACTCGGCGGAACCGTAGGGATGAAGCGCGGGCGAGGTTAGGCGGAAGAAGCACAGCTGGCCGATCTTCATGCCCGGCCACAGCTTCACGGGCAGCGTCGCCATGTTCGACAGCTCCAGCGTGACATGACCAGAGAACCCGGGATCGATGAAGCCGGCGGTGGAGTGGGTGAGCAGGCCCAGCCGGCCGAGGGAGGACTTGCCCTCCAGCCGAGCCGCGATCGCCGGCCCGAGGGAGACCAGCTCGTAGGTGGCGGCCAGCACGAACTCGCCCGGGTGCAGCACGAACGGCTCGTCGGCAGGCACTTCCACCAACCGCGTCAGCTCCGGCTGCTCGGCTGCCGGGTCGATGCTGGGGTAGCGGTGATTCTCGAAGATTCGGAAGTACTTGTCGAGGCGAACGTCCACCGAAGAGGGCTGCACCATCGTCGGCTCCCACGGCTCCAGCCCGATGGCCCCGTCCTCCACGCCCTGCAGAATGTCGCGATCGCTAAGCAGCATGTAGGCAGCCTAGTTCATCGCAGGTCAACGGGTGGATTGTGTGGAGCCGGGGCCTTGCCAGGTGGCGTCCGGACGAGTCGGCGGACGAGCCCTAGTAGCCTTGGCCGGGTGCAATACTCGAAGGTGAACTGGCCTGTTTTTGCGACGTCGGGGGCGCTTATTATTCTGACTGCGCTGTGGGCCGGGATCTGGCCGGATCAGGCGGGCGCGGCACTGTCGGGGATGGTGGGCTGGGTGTCCACCAACCTGGGCTGGTTCTATATCCTCGTCGCGACGGTGGCGTTGGCTTTCGTGCTGATCGTCGCGTTGAGCCGGCTGGGCGACACGCGACTGGGCCCGGACAACTCGCGGCCCCAGTTCTCGCTGTACTCGTGGGCGGCGATGCTGTTCGCGGCCGGCATTGGTGTCGATCTGCTGTTCTTCAGCGTCGCGGAGCCGGTGGCGCAGTTCTACGGGCCGCCCGAAGGGGATCCGAAGACGGTTGCGGCTGCGCGCCAGTCGATCGTGCTGACGTTGTTCCACTACGGGATCACGGGGTGGGCGATGTACGCGCTGATGGGTATGTGCTTCGGGTATTTCGCCTACCGACGGGGGCTTCCGCTCAGCGTGCGTTCCGCGCTCATGCCGCTGATTGGGCGGCGGGTGCACGGGGTGGCTGGTCATGGCGCCGACGTCGCGGCCGTGCTGGGGACGGTGTTCGGTGTGGCCACGTCGCTCGGCATCGGGGTGGTTCAACTCAACTACGGCCTGACGGTGCTGTTCGGCATCCCGCAGAACGCCACCGTGCAGCTGTGCCTGATCGGGGTGGCGGTGGCTGTGGCCACGGTGTCGGCGATCTCGGGTGTCGACAAGGGGATCAAGCGGCTGTCCGAGATGAACGTGGCCCTGGCCCTGCTGCTGACGGTCTATGTGCTGGTCACGGGCAAAACCGCCGACATCCTCGACGGCGTGGTGCAGAACGTGGGCGACTACGCTTCGAGCTTCCTGGGCCTCACGCTCAACACCTACGCCTATTCGGACGCGAGTGAGTGGCTGGGCAACTGGACGTTGTTCTTCTGGGCGTGGTGGATCGCGTGGGCGCCGTTTGTCGGGCTGTTCTTGGCCCGGATCTCCAAGGGCCGCACACTGCGGCAGTTCGTCGTCGGCACGCTCACGCTGCCGTTTGTGTTCGTCCTGACGTGGATCGGCATTTTCGGCAACGCCGCGATCCATCGGCTGCTCGACGGTGATGACGCCTTTGGCCAGCTGACGCTGGCCTACCCGGAGCGCGGCTTCTACGCGCTGCTGCAGGACTATCCGGGGGCGGGCGTGGTGACGGTGGTGGTGAGCCTGGTGGGGCTGCTGCTGTATATCACCA
This sequence comes from Tessaracoccus sp. OH4464_COT-324, assembly GCF_003932855.1. Classification (GTDB taxonomy): domain Bacteria; phylum Actinomycetota; class Actinomycetes; order Propionibacteriales; family Propionibacteriaceae; genus Arachnia. The sequence continues at coordinate 65,909 of NZ_RQYZ01000015.1, forward strand.
GTGCCGATTCGGCGGCGTTGGTCACCTCGAACCTGTCCGCGAAACTCTCCGGTCCGGACCACGACGGGCCCAGGTGGAGCCGCGTGTTTTGGGCCATGGCGACGGGGGCGCTGACGATGGCGATGCTGCTGGTGGGGGGCATCCCGGCGCTGTTGAACGCGACGCTGGTCATCGGGCTGCCCTTCGCGCTGGTGATGATTCTGGCGATGGTCGGCCTGGCGCGCTCGCTGGGTCAGGAACGCTACCTGGCGGCGGCCAGGCAGGCCACGCTGGCGGCCGTCGATCGCAGCCTGTCCCAGAGGCTGTCGTATGCAGTGACGTACCCCGACGAGCCGACGGCCAGGCGATTCATCGCGGAGGTGGCGTCGCCCGCGCTGGCGGAGGTGGCGGCGATGGCGCGGGACCAAGGGCTGGAGGCCATCGTCGATCAGGACAATTGCAAACTGACGATCCCGTTGGAGGGTGAGGATTTCATATACCGGATTGAGCCGGTCCCCAGGCCGATGCCCAGCTTCGCGATGCGGATCGCACCCGACGTCGACGTCTACTACCGGCTGGAAGTTTGTGCTGGAAACGGCCCGATTGGGCGGGACGTCGCTGGGCTGACGCGGGAGCAGGTGTGTGCCGACGTGCTGGCCCTGTTCAGCGCGCACCTCGACTTCTTGGAGCGCTCGTCGAAGCCGGGTTTGGGCCGCCGTGTGGGCGAGTTGAAGGAACGCCTCACCTCCCTGGCGCGCGTGCTCCGGAATCGGAGTAGTGTCGGCTCATGAATATTTCTCGTGAAGAACTCGCCCGGCTGATTGACCACACGCTGCTCAAGACTGATGCCACTCAGGAGCAGGTCGAGGCGTTGGTGGCCGAGGCGAGGGAGCTCGGCACATTCTCGGTTTGTGTTTCGCCGTCGATGCTGCCTGTCACCGCCAACCTGGGCACGGTAAAGGTGGCGACGGTGGTGGGTTTCCCGTCGGGCAATCACACTGCTGCGATCAAGGCGGCGGAGGCCAGGGAAGCTTGCATGAATGGCGTTGATGAGGTGGACATGGTGATCAACATCGGCCTGCTCAAGGAGGGCCGGGTGGACGCCGTGGAGGCGGAGATTCGCGCGGTTCGTGGGACCTGCCGCGGGGTACTCAAGGTGATCATTGAGTCCGCGGCCCTGACCGACGACGAGATTGTCGCGGCCTGCGAGGCGGCGGAGCGCGCGGGCGCGGACTATGTGAAGACCTCGACGGGTTTCCACCCGGCTGGCGGTGCGACGGTGCACGCGGTCGAGCTGATGAATAAGACGGTCGGCGGGCGGCTGGGCATCAAGGCCTCCGGCGGCATCCGGGACTGGGCCACGGCCGTCGCGATGGTCGAGGCCGGCGCCACGCGGCTGGGCGTGTCCGGTTCGCGTGCGGTCCTGGAGGGGGCCACCGCAGACGGCGGCTACTGATCCCGGTGGTGCGGCGGTTCCGGATACAGCGCGTGCTCGGCCAGCTGGAGCGCGCTGCTCACCAGTAGCGCGATGTGCTCGTTGGGTTGGCTGTAGTAGATGGTGGTGCCGGAGCGCCGTGCCTGCACCAGGCCTTGCGCCTTCAGCTTGGCCAGGTGCTGGGAGATCGCGGTGCCGGGGCGGCCGATGGCCTCGGCCAGCGCGGAGACGCTGAGTTCGCCGTCGCTGGTGAGGTGCAGGATACCCAGCCGGGTGGGGTCTGAGAGCAGCCGAAACAGGGTTGCGGCGTGGCTCAGGTCTTGGGCTGGAGGCAGGGGCGCTGGCATGGGTCCATTGTCTCATTCGTGCGTGGCCACAGCCAGCGGATACCCACGGCGCCGACGAGACTCAGCAGAGCTAGGGAATATGCAGCCAAGGGCACGCTGCTGGCCCCCAACGCGCCCGCCAGCGGGTAGGTGATCAGCCAGGCGGCGTGGCTCAGCGAGAACTGGGCGGCGAAGGCGCTGGCGAGGTCATCGTCGCGGCAGACCCGTCGGATGATGCGTCCGACGGGGGTCAGCGCGGCGGCCCAGGCGAAGCCGACGATGGCCCAGGCGAGCGCGAGGGCGGCCACTGGCTGGGGCAGAGTGAGGATGGTCGGCACGGCGGCGATGGCGGCCGGCAGCGCGACGGCGGCGCCGCACAGCACGGCGCGTTCGCCGTGGGAGCTGAGCAGCCGGGGCAGCAGGCTGGAGGCGAGGATGGAGCCGACGCCGGTGCTGGCGAGCAGCCAGGCGGTGCCGGATGCGTCGAGGCCGAGGTGTTCGCGTGCGATGAGTACCGTGTTGACCAGCACGAAGGCCCCGGCCGCGGCGACGGCGAGGTTGAGGGCGAGGATGGGGCGCAGCGGGGGAGTGGTGAGGATGCGGATGCCTTTGGTGAGCCGCCGGGCGAAGGAGCCGGTGGCGGCCTCGGGTCCGGGCAGCGCGGTGCCCAGGATGAGGGCCGCCGAGCCGATGAAGCCGAGGGCGGTGGCGTAGAACAGTTCCCTGGGGGCGACGACGCTCAGCGCGACGGCGGCGATCGTCGGGGAGACGATTCCTTCCACGTCGTAGGCGATCCGGGAGAGCGAGAGGGCGGCGGTGTAGTCGTCCTCGTTGTCGAAGAGTTCGGGGATGATGGCTTGGAAGGTGGGGGTGAAGGTTGCGGAGGCGGCCTGGAGGAGGAGAACGAGGGCGTAGACCTGCCAGATCTGGGTGATGAAGGGCAGGCACAGCGCGGCGGCGCAGCGGGTGAGGTCGGCGCCGACGAGCACCGCTTTTGCGGGCCGCCCGGCGAGTTGTGCGTTAGCGATGGGGGCGATGCACACGTAGGCGACCATCTTGATGGTGAGCGCGGTGCCCAGGACCCTGCCGGCCTCGGGCCCGGCCAGTTCGTGGGCGGTGAGGCCGAGGGCGACGGTGGCGACGCCGGTGCCGACGAGTGCGACGACCTGCGCGAGGTAGAGGCGGGCGTATCTGGGGTTGCGCAGCACCGAGAACATGCAATCAGCATAGCTGCATAGCTGCGCAGGTATCAGAAGGAGGGCTGGGTTTCCCCCGAAACGAGCGGCAACCGCACCGCAAACCGTGTGTGCCCCGGCCGCGACTCCACCGAAACCGTGCCCCCGAAGCTCTCCACCTGCGCCTTCACGATCGCCAACCCGAGGCCCGTCGAATGCTCCGGCCGGTAGCGGCGGGCGTCGTCGGCCCGCGTGAACCGCTCGAACACATCCGGAAGCAAATCCTCCGGGATGCCCGGCCCGTCGTCGGTCACCGTGATCAGCCCGTCGGGCGCCACCGCCGCGCACACCGTCGTCCCCTCCGGGGTGTGCGTGCGCGCGTTGGCCAGGAGATTCACCAGCACCTGCTGCAGCTGGTCGGGGCCGGCGGAAACGAACACGGGCTCGTCGGGCAACTCCACCAGCCAGCGGTGCGTGCCGGTGGCAGCCCGCGCGTCCGACACCGCATTCAGCACCACCTCCACCGCGTCCACCGGCTGTGCCGACGCCTGCTGATGCGCGTCGAGGCGCGCCAGCACCAGCAGATTCTCGACGAGGGTGCGCATCCGCTGCGACTCCGCCGAGATCCGCCCGAGCGCGAAGGCCGTGTCCTCATCGAGCCGCTCGGCGTTGCGCTCGGCCAGCTCGGAGTAGCCGCGGATCGCGGCCAGCGGGTTGCGCAGCTCATGCGAGGCGTCGGCCACGAAGCGCCGCAGCTTCGCCTCGGAGCGCTCCCGCGCGATCAGCGCATCCTCGACGTGGCTCAGCATCCGGTTGAACGCCGTCCCCACCTGCGCCACCTCGTGTTCCTCGGGCAGCTTGTCTACCGCCACCCGGGGCACCTCCACGACACCCCGATCCAGCCGTTGGTCGGACACCTGGGCGGCCGTCGCGGTCAGGGCCCCGAGCGGTTTCGTGGCGCGCGCGATCAGCGTCTGGGTGACCACTACGGTGGCCGCCACCGCGACGACGGAGATGCCCAGCGCGGACAGCGACAGCCACAGCATCGTCTCCTCCACCGACTTCAGCGGCATCCCGATGATGATGCGCTCGCCGTCGCCCACCTCCTTCGCCAGCACCCGGTAGCGGCCAAGCCGAGGCAGGTCGAGGCTCTGGTGCCCGAGGCGCGCGCCGAAGATGGCCTCGATGTCATCCTCCACCCGGCTCATGCTGCCGTGGCCGACGATGCTCGCCGCATAACGGCCCCGGTCCTGCGTCGCGATGATGGTGCCCCGCGGCACGCCGGCGCCCCGGAAGCTGCCCTCGACGCGCACCCGCTGCGGCACCGCCTCCAGCTCGGCGTCGAGCTGACTGGTCAGCAGGTTCTGTGCCACCACCAGCGTGAGAATCGCCAGCGCGCACGCCATCGCGGCGACGGTGACCGCCACCCTGACCTGAATCCGCCCGGCGAGGGTGCGCCTGCTCATGCGCCTGCGGGTTTCAGCACGTAGCCGGCCCCGCGCATGGTGTGGATCATGGGTTCACGGCCCGCGTCGATCTTGCGGCGCAGATAGGAGATGTACAGCTCGACGACGTTGGCCTGGCCGCCGAAGTCGTAGTTCCACACCCGGTCGAGAATCTGGGCCTTGCTGAGCACCCGCTTGGGGTTGCGCATCAGGTAGCGCAGCAGCTCGAACTCGGTCGCGGTGAGCTTGATCTCGTCGCCCGCGCGCGTGACCTCGCGCGACTCCTCGTCGAGGATCAGGTCGCCGACGATGAGCTGTGACTCGGGGCGGATCGTCGTCGCCCCGGTGCGGCGCAGCAGGCCGCGCAGCCGGGCGATCACCTCCTCCAGAGAGAAGGGTTTGGTGACGTAGTCGTCGCCGCCGGCGGTCAGCCCGGCGACGCGGTCGGCGACGCCGTCGCGGGCGGTGAGGAAAATCACCGGCACGTCGGGCTGCTCGGCACGGATCCGGCGCATCACCTCCAGGCCGTCGAAGTCGGGCAGCATCATGTCGAGCACGATCGCGTCGGGGCGGGTTTCGCGGGCCGCGCGCACCGCGTCGCTGCCGGTGCCTGCGGTGGTCACCTCCCAGCCCTCGTAGCGCATCGCCAGGGCGAGCAGCTCGATCAGGCTGGGCTCGTCGTCGACCGTGAGGATGCGGATCGGGGTGCCGTCGGGACGGCGGAGCGGTTCGGTAGCGGCCATGCAACAACTCTCGCACGTCCGGCCGGGAGAAAACCATGAATCAGCTGTGTGGCTCCTGTGAATAGAGTGTTCGCTCGCTCTCGCGCGGCGGCTTTGGCGCCGGCAGCTCCACCTCGACGACGCGGGGCGTGAAGAACAGCGCATCCGCGCCCAGCTTCCCGCTGCCGAAGGCGACGAAGATGAGGGCGGCGACGGCGAGCGCGAGGTGTAGCTCGTAGCCGCCGTCGCGCGCGATGAAGCCCGCGCCGAATCGGTCGATGAGCAGCACCAGTTGCATGGCCAGCACACCCAACCCGACGATGCGGGTGCCGAGACCGGCGACGAGCAGGGCACCGCCGACGATCTCGAACATCGTCGTCGCCCAGGCGAGGAAGTCCGCCGCAGGGATGCCATGCTCGGCGAGGATCTGCTCCTGACGCTCGATGCCGGTGGTGAACCAGCGGTGCCAGCCGCGCATGATCAGCAGCGCGCCGATGCCGCAGCGGGCCAGCAGCAGCGTGCAGTGCTGGAAGGACTTCAGGAGTTTGCGGATCATGCGCTCACGCTACTCGCTTTGCCCCGGAGCTTCCCAGCATGCGGAGGTTTCGACCGAGGCCCGGTGCGCCCGGGTGGCCCGCCGCAGCCCGGCCGACTTTCGAAACGGGTTCTGGTGGGAGGCGGCTGCTGGCTAGGCTGGCGCCGTGCAGTACATTTCCACTCGCGGCGCCGGGCCCAAGAAGTTCACCGACATCCTGCTGGAGGGCCTCGCGCCCGACGGCGGCCTCTACCTGCCCGCCAGCTACCCGCAGGTGGACGCCGCGCAGCTTGAGGTGTGGAGCCGCCTGCTGCGCGCCGAGGGCTACGCGGCGCTCGCATTCGAGGTGATCCGGCTCTTCGTCGACGACATCCCCGCCGACGACCTGCGCGCCATCTGCGAGCGCGCCTACCGGCCGGAGAAGTTCCTGCACCCCGACGTGGTGCCGGTCACCAGGCACAGCGACGGGGTGTGGCGGGTGCACCTGTCCAACGGCCCGTCGGCGGCGTTCAAGGACATGGCGATGCTGCTGCTGGGGGAGCTGTTCGCCTACGAGCTGGGCCGCAGCGGGCGGGAGCTGAACATCCTGGGCGCCACCTCGGGCGACACCGGCTCGTCGGCGGAGTACGCGATGCTGGGCAAGCCGGGGGTGCGGGTGTTCATGCTGTCCCCGGCGGGGCGCATGTCGCCGTTCCAGCAGGCGCAGATGTTCTCGATCGACGATCCCGCGATCGTCAACATCGCCGTCAGCGGCGTCTTTGACGACTGCCAGGACATCGTGAAGGCGGTGAACGCGGACGCCGAGTTCAAGCGGCGCTACTCCATCGGCGCGGTCAACTCGATCAACTGGGCGCGGCTGCTGGCGCAGATCGTCTACTACTTCGCGGCCTGGCTCAGGATCACCGACGTGGAGGGCCCCGCCGCGCGGGTGAGCTTCACGGTGCCGTCGGGCAACTTCGGCAACGTGGTGGCCGGGCACATCGCGCGCGAGATGGGGCTGCCGCTCGTGCAGCTCGTGGTGGCCACGAACGAGAACGACGTGCTGGAGGAGTTCTTCACCACCGGCGTCTACCGCCCGCGGGCGGGCGCGCTGGCGACGAGTTCGCCGTCGATGGACATCTCCAAGGCATCCAACTTCGAGCGCTTCATCTTCGACGTGGTGGGCCGCGACCCCGAGCGGCTCAGGCAGCTGTTCGTCGACGACCTGGGCGCCAACGGCTTCTTCGACCTGTCCGCCGACCCCGCATTTGCGCAGGTGGCCACCCGGTTCGGTTTCGCGGCCGGGCATTCCACGCACGCCGATCGCCTGGCCACGATCCGGCGCATTCACGCCGCGGGCGACGGCATCGTCGATCCGCACACGGCTGACGGGTTCCACGTCGCGGAGGGCATCCGGGCGCCCTGGCAGGTGGCGGCGGTGCTGGAGACCGCGCTGCCGGTGAAGTTCGCGGACACCATCCGCGAGGCCATCGGGGTGGAGCCCGAGCGGCCGGAGCGCTACGTCGGCATCGAGCAGCGGCCGCGCAAGGTGACGCCGGCACCCAACGACGCGGCGGAGATCAAGCGGATCATCGCGGAGGTCGCAGGCTGAGCCCGGCCGGGGCCTGGCGGGCGCACCCTCGCCCCGACGGCGCGTCGGGCTGCGGGGGCACGGCCTAGGCTGGCTGGGTGCGAACCATCCGCATCATCAGCATGTCTCCCCAGCCGGTGGTGCGCTTGGTGTAGCCGTCGGCGGCGAAGCCCTCACGCTCGTAGAAGCGGCGGGCGCGCTCGTTGCCCACCTCCGTCCACAGGTAGGCGGCCTCGCGCCCGGGCAGCACCGCGTCGAGCAGGGCCTTGCCGAGGCCGGAGCCGTGGGTGCCGGGCATCGTGAACAGGGTGCTCAGGTAGCGGGTGACGGCGGGCCAGACGAAGTCGTCGGCCTCCGGCATCTCCCACCATTCGGGGCCGTCCACCACCATGCCGAGGCCGAGGACGTTGCCGCGCGCGGACTTCGCGACCTTGCACACCGGGGCCGCCAGCAGGGACTCGACGCGCGACGCCAGGCCCTCGGACACCTTCGCCGCGAATCCGGCGTCGGCCAGGGTGGCGTAGGTGGTTACCTGCATCGCGGCGTGGGCGAACACGACGTCGTGTACCTCGTCGGGGTTTAGATCTTCGATGGTGTATTCGAGCACGCTGGAAGCATACCGCCCGGCTAGTCTTGTGGGCATGCGTGAACTACAGGCACGAATCATCGCTGAGATGGGGGTCCGCCCCGAGATCAACCCTGCCGTGGAGGTGGAGCGGCGCGTCCAGTTTCTCGTCGACTACGCGCGGGCGGCGCACGCGCGCGGCTTCGTGCTGGGCATCTCCGGCGGCGTGGATTCGACGGTGGCTGGCCGGCTCGCGCAGCTGGCCGTCGAGCGCATGGGCGACGCGGAGTTCGTCGCGGTTCGGCTACCGTACGGAGAGCAGGCCGACGAGCCGGACGCCCGCGCCGCGCTGGAGTGGGTGGGCGCGAGCACCCGGGTCAGCATCAACATTAAGGAGTCGGTCGACGCCCTGGTGCGCGCCCAGGAGGTGAGCCTCGGGAAGAAGATCACCGACTTCAACAAGGGAAACGTCAAGGCGCGGGCGCGGATGGTGGCGCAGTATGCGATCGCCGGCGACGCCGGCCTGCTCGTGCTGGGCACCGATCACGCGGCGGAGTCCACCGTCGGGTTCTTCACCAAATTCGGTGACGGCGGGGCCGATCTGCTGCCGCTGTTCGGCCTGAACAAGCGCCAGATCAGGGCCGTCGCCCGGCAGCTGGGGGCACCCGAGGCGTTGTGGGCGAAGGTGCCGACGGCGGATCTGCTCGACGGGCAGCCGCTGCGCACCGACGAGGACGAGCTGGGCGTGTCCTATGACGTGATCGACGACTACCTGGAGGGGCGGGCCGTCGACGAGGACGCGGCGGAGCTGATCGAGCGTAAGTGGCGCGTCAGCCGGCACAAGCGCACCACCCCGGCCAGCATCCTCGACGACTGGTGGCGCCCCCGGTAGGCGTTTCGGCGCCGGGGTCTGGGACGAGTTTTGAGAAAACCTGAAAAATCGAATTTTTTACTACCATAATGGTCTTGCAAGAGCAAGTGAGGCTCTCAGAGGCGCGTTTGGAAGGAGTGATTGAAATGCGTCGAATGACGCCGTTGCTGTCGCTGCTCGCCTCGGCTGCGCTGGCGCTCGGGGCGCTGGTGGCCCCCACGTCGGCCACGGCCGATGACGGCGAGTGCGACCCAGCCAATGGCAAGTACATCTGCGACGGCACCGACGGCCAGCCGGAGGGCAGCAAACCCAAGGAGAAGAGGCGGCCCAAGCCTCCCGCGACGGGGGTCAGCACGGGCTGAGGGTTGGCGTCTTGTAGCGGTTGCCCTCGCCCGACAAGGCAGGAGGCCGGGATGCGTCGTTGGTTGATGCTGGCCGCGCTGGTCGCGGCCGGGGCCTGCGCGGTGGGCTGCGTCAGGCCGCCCGCCCCGTCGTCCGCGCCTTCGCAGCCTCCCGGGCCCTCGGCCACGAGCACGACGGGCAGCGCGGCCCCGGCGCCCTCCGGGAGTTCGGCGGCCGCCCCGTCGTGGGAGAAGATCTGCGTCGTGGCCCCGACGTGGATTCGGGCCGAGTGGCAGCGGGAGGTCCCCGCCGACGAGGTGTGGTCGGACGGGGAGTTCGTGGTGCGGCAGGTCGAGGGCGACCTGATCGCCCGCCTGGGCGGCGTCGACCATATTATTTTCGACGGTGATGTCGAGGATGAGGACGCTGTCGAGCCGCAGGACGTGTTCGACGGCGAGTTCTTCGGGAACGAACGCTGGCTGGTGTTCAGCTCGTCGGACTCCCTGTGGTTTGGTGCGCCGTGGCGCCTCCACGTCGCCGACCGGCAGCATCTTGACCAGCCCGCCCGGGTGGTGGGTGAGTATGCGGGAGGCGTGGAGAAACCGGGCTTCCCCTTCCCGCACCTGCTAGGAGACCAGCTCGTCTGGACGGAGCCGGTGGCGGACAGCGTTTTCCGTATCCAGCACGCCTCCCTAGCGAGCCGGACGACGAGTACCCTCACCGAGGGCGTGGTGCAGGAGGGGAGGCTGGTGGGCGAGGGCGTGGTGCTCTGGCAGGTGCAGCGCGAGGGCCGCGCCATCGTCGCGGAGCAGTACGACCTGGGGACGGGAACCATCACCCGCCCCGACAACCCCATCGCCCGCAAGGACGCCCGGGGCGGGAAACTGATCACCGACGGCGAGTTCTGGCTGCTCGCCAACGTCCCCTCCGGCGATCCCGACTCCGACGAGACCACGTGGGACCTGTGGGCTTGGTGGCCCGGCGCGGCCGACGCCCGACTCGTCGGCGCGTTCCCCGCGCCGGTGAATGTCTACGCGACGTCCTCGCTGCACGACGGCACGCTCGGGCTCTTCATCCCGATGAAGGGGGCCTTCGTCGTCGATTTGAGGACGGGTGTTGCGCAGCGCGTGCACGATGACTGGGCGATGTTGGAGCCGGGCGACGGCGTGATTCGCGCCAGCCTGGAGGGGGCGGGGCCCGGGGAGCGGATCCGGGCGAGCCTGCCCAGGGCGGAGGTGGCGCAGCCCGGCGAATGTGTCGGCGCGCTCGACGACTGAGCCGGCCCGCTGCCTAGGCGGCGATCAAGGCGGCCGGTGTGTTTGCGGCCCCACCCGGAACCGGGGTGACGTCTTGCGCCCCGCGCGTGCGGCGCGGGCGTCGTGTGCGGGGTGCCTGGGCTCGGGTTCTGGCTTGCTGGGCGCCCGGCTCAGGCTGGCTGGCCCCAGAACTCGTCCTCGGCGGGAGGCGTGCCGGCGGCGTGCGGTACGTGGTGGGGCCGAACACCATGGGGTTGGGGGAGCCGTGGGAGGATGGGGTCATGGATCTGCTCGATGCCGGTGCCGTTGACGTTGCCCGTAGTCTCAGCCCCGGCGACGTGGAGCGGCACCTGCGGCGGGTTCTGGCCCGTATCGAGGAGCGGGACCCTCGGCTCAACGCCTTCTCCGCCCTCAACCCCCGGGCGGTGGCCGAGGCCAGCGCACTCGACCAGGTGCCGCGCGTCGTCGCCGCCCGGCTCCCGCTGTTTGGCGTGCCGGTGGCTATCAAGGAGGAGATCGACGTCGCGGGCATGGTCACCACCTTCGGCGGGCGCGGCAACACGGCTCCGGCCACGGCCGACTCCGACGTGGTGGCCCGGCTGCGGGCGGCGGGGGCGGTCGTCGTCGGCAAAACCAACATGCCGGAGTTCGGGCAAACCCCCTTCACCGAAGGGGAGTGGGGCTGCACGCGCAACCCGCACGACCTGCTCCGCTCGCCGGGCGGCTCGTCCGGTGGCTCGGCGGCCGCCGTCGCCTCGGGCATGGTTCCGCTCGCGCTGGGCGGCGACGGCGGGGGCTCCATCCGGATCCCCGCCGCCTGGACCGGTGTTGTCGGACTCAAACCCACCCGCGGCCGGGTCAGCACCGCCCCACAGCCCCACCTGTGGCACGATCTCGGCACCTACGGGCCGCTCGCCCGGAGCGTCGACGATGTCGCCGCCGCCCTTCGCGTCCTGGCGCCCGCCGGGGTGCGTCGCGCTTCCCCCGAGGTGTTGCGCGTGGGCTGGAGCCTCGGTTCCGCGGTGCCGGGGGTGCGCCCGTCGCGGGAGGTGGCGCAGGCCGTGGCCGACGCGGCGATGCGCCTGGCCGGGGCGGGGCACCGGGTCGAGCACGGCTCACTCACGTGGGTGGAGAGCCCCTTCACCTTCATCGTTCAATATCACCGCGCCGTTCTCGACGAGGTGCGCCAACTCCAGCACCCCGAGCGCATCGAGAAACGCTCCCGAAGGATCGCGGCCCTCGCCCGGAGGATGCCCGAGAGCCTGCTGGGGTGGTCCAGGCGGAGCGTGCAGCGCATCGAGGAGGCGATGGATCGGGCCTTCGAACACTTCGACGTGCTCCTCACCCCCGTCACCCCGACGCTGCCCCCGCCGATCCGTCGGGTGCACGCCATGGGCTACCTCAGAATCCACCTGCTGTCATCGAACGCCATCGCCTACACCTCGTATTGGAACCTGGCCGGGTTGCCCGCGGCCAGCGTGCCGGTGGGCAGCTCCGCCGCGGGGCTGCCGCTCGCGGTGCAGGTGGTGGGGCGGCGGGGAGCGGACGAGCAGGTGCTCGACGTGGCCCGGCTTCTCGCTGCCGCCCCGTCGGTGATGCCCGGCACACCCCGGTGACCCCCGCCCGCACCATCGACGGCCTGGGCGCGGGCGCTGGAAGCGAACCACGGTGGTGGCGCGGTTCTTCGATAGGTGGGGGATAGCTCGCCAAGGCTCAACGCCTGGACGATCGTGCCGGGCGGCGCGTCCTCGCTGGCGATGGGGGGAGGTCGGGGAAGGCCTCGCCGGACGCTTCGAGGGAATCACTGGCTGATGAAAACCGCCGGACCGCGCCCACCGTCTACCGGGTCGCTCCAGAGCCGATTGGGTTCCTGGCTCGGAGGTCTTTCTCGACGCGCCCACTCGTCGCCACCGCGGTCGAATCCAGCCGGGACAGTCACAACCCCAGGAGCCCAAGCCAGTCGCGGACTGGGGTGATACGACGAAGGAGAGCGACCAGGACCTTGACCTCCCGTGGATTGGTGGTGTGGTTGAGGGTGGTGAGGATGGTCTGGCGGGTGTGGGTGCGTTCGGTTTCGGTGGGGGTGAGGGCCAGTAGTGCCTCGACCAAGGGCTGAACGTCCCGCGGGTCGGTGGTGTGGTTGAGGGTGGTGAGGATGGTCTGGCGGGTGTGGGTGCGTTCGGTTTCGGTGGGGGTGAGGGCCA
>NZ_RQYZ01000141.1 GCF_003932855.1 Tessaracoccus sp. OH4464_COT-324
TCAATATTCTTAGCAAAAATTTCTTTAACTTGACTTGCTTTGGTATCAGCTTGTAATAACCCAGCAACACTTAAAATATTTTTTTGTTTATCAAGTTGCTTTTGTTCTTCTTGTGTTGGTTTTAGCAATACCGCAGAACCAGCAACAATAATAGAACAAGCTAAACTCAACAGAACAACAACAGAGATTGTTCCGCCAATACTATCTTTATTAAATTTAGCCATTGCGAGCTCTCCGACGTTTAATATTTGCTTGAACAACAATGTAATCAAATAATGGCGCAAATAAGTTAGCAAATAAGATCGCTAACATCATACCCTCTGGATACGCAGGGTTTGCCACACGAATAATTACAGCCATTACACCAATT
>NZ_RQYZ01000142.1 GCF_003932855.1 Tessaracoccus sp. OH4464_COT-324
GTTGGTTCGGGTTTGGTTTGATCGGGGTCGGCGGTTGGAGCGGGTGCGGATCAGTCCGGTGTGGCATCGTCGGCTTCGTTCGGGGTGGGAGCTGGCGGAGTTGTTGGAGCATGCGTTTCGCCGGTTCGCGTTGAGTCTGCCGCCTGAGGTGGGTTTGGAGACTGCCCTGGTGGTGCCGGAAGACGCCGCCAGGTGGTCACTAGACGAGTATCAGCGGGTGTTGCGTGAGCATGAGCGGCAGCGTTGTGTGGCACGTGAGGTGGATGGTGTTGGTGTGGCGCGTGAGGTGGTTGGGCGTTGTGGTGGGGTGAGTGTTTCGGTGGATGGTTCGGGTTTGCCTTGTGAGGTGGCTTTCGATGAGGGTTGGTTG
>NZ_RQYZ01000143.1 GCF_003932855.1 Tessaracoccus sp. OH4464_COT-324
TTTTTGCAATACATTTTCCACATCTTCACCCACATAACCAGCCTCGGTCAAAGTGGTTGCATCTGCCATGGCAAAAGGAACATTCAACATACGTGCTAAGGTTTGTGCCAGTAAAGTTTTTCCGCTACCCGTTGGTCCAATTAACAAAATATTACTTTTGCCCAACTCTACATCAGAGGCATTATTTTCACTGCGTAAACGCTTATAGTGATTATAAACAGCAACCGCCAATACTTTTTTGGCATAATCTTGACCAATTACATAATCATCTAAATGTGCACGAATTTCATGTGGCGTAGGCAATTTAGGCTCTTCTGCTTGAAATTCCTCATCTATTTCTTCAATGTCATCGGCATTAGCAAGCATAT
>NZ_RQYZ01000144.1 GCF_003932855.1 Tessaracoccus sp. OH4464_COT-324
GTCGGAAAGCAAAGATCCACAGCCTTTAATTTGTGGCGTAGGCCTAGGCGGTTACTGGGCGGAACGAGTAGGATTTTTGTGTGGAATTAAGCAAGCCATTTTTAATCCTAATTTGTTTCCGCAAGAAAATATGGAAGGAAAAATTGATCGTCCTGAAGAATATGCTGATATTGCTACCAAATGTGTGGAAAATTTCCGAGTAAAAAATCAAGGTAAATGCCTCGTATTTCTATCAAAACAAGAAGAGATTTTAGATGTGCAACGTAGTGCAGATACTTTGGCACCTTTCTATGAAATCATTTGGGACGAAAATGAAACCCATAAATTCAAAAAAATCTCCCAACATTTACAACGGATCAAAGCCTT
>NZ_RQYZ01000145.1 GCF_003932855.1 Tessaracoccus sp. OH4464_COT-324
AGACCATATTGTTGGATTCAAATAAAAATTTATAATACGGCTTGGTTGGTGTAAATCAGCAATTAAGGCTACAGGAGCCACAATTACACAAACAATAGCTAAACTAATAGCAATTAATTCAACATATGAATTCTTAACTAAATTAAAGAGGAATGCTATCAATACCGATGAACAGGCTAAGCCAATAAAGAAAAAGTAACTTACCGCCCAAGGTAGCCATGCGATAGCTTGTGGTTCTACTAAGATCTCACGAATAATCATTCTGCTTTCTCCTTACCTTGCCATAGCATAGGTTGACCATTTACTTCGTTCATAAAAGCATCATCTAGACCTAGATAAAATACATGTGGCATAGTGCCAT
>NZ_RQYZ01000146.1 GCF_003932855.1 Tessaracoccus sp. OH4464_COT-324
AGGGGTGGTTGCCGCGGAAGGTGCGGTTGAACACGACGTGGGGTGCCCGGATTCGTTCCGGGCGGGACCTGGCCGACGCGTTCGAGCGGATCTTCTCGTTGGCGCGAACGGCCTCTCAGGAGGCGTCGGCGACCGGGGCTGATGGGGCGTTGGGTTTGTCGCCCGAGTTGCCGTCGGAGGTTTCCCTCGGGGTTTATTCCGTGGAGGAATACCTGACGGTCCTGCACACGCATGCCGCGTTCCATCGTGGTCTTGAGCGGGAACCGGTGCCGGGTCCGGTAGATGGTCAGGTTGGTCGGTTTCAGGGGGTGTGGGTGGCTACGGATTCGTTGGGGTGGCCGGTTGAGGTGGACTGTGAT
>NZ_RQYZ01000147.1 GCF_003932855.1 Tessaracoccus sp. OH4464_COT-324
GAAGAGGTTTTAGCCTTTTTAGATGTGCCAGCAATTCGTCATAGTTTTAATATTGAGTTTGACGATTTATCTCAAATCCGTCATTGGGTAGAAAATTCAGGGATACGTTTTGGTTTAGAAAAATATTCTCAACAAGTACAACAAAATTATAATGCTTGGCAAGCTGGTTTAGAAAGAATGCTGTTAGGCTTTGCTATGAGAGAGGAAAATGGCATTTGGCAAGATAGCCTTGGATTTGACAACAGTTATGGTTTAAAAGGGCAAATCGTTGGTTATCTAAGTGAGTTCATCGATGCTTTATACCGTTGGCAACAAATACTACAGACAAACCACAGTATTGAGCAATGGGAATTACACC
>NZ_RQYZ01000148.1 GCF_003932855.1 Tessaracoccus sp. OH4464_COT-324
TCGAAGAATCCTTATCCCTGGCACCAACACCCGGCTTCGTCGGAATGTAACCCTCCGGAGCAGTCACCGTCACCTTGTACTTCTGCCCAGCAGCCAACACCGGCAGCTTCTCGAAGGAGTAGTGCCCCTGATCATCGGTCTGGGTCGGCTGGACCTTCTGGCCGTTGATGTCGGTCACCGGCTGGCCGTTAGGGCCGGTGAGCGTCAGCGTGACGCCGGAGATCGGCTTATCGGTGTCGTCCTGCTTGCCGTCCTTGTTCACGTCGAACCACACATAGTCACCCACGGACACACTCGGCTTCACGAAACCAAAGTCCAGCGTCTCATCGCGGTCACCGTTTTGGGTCAGGCCCT
>NZ_RQYZ01000149.1 GCF_003932855.1 Tessaracoccus sp. OH4464_COT-324
ATCACAGTCCACCTCAACCGGCCACCCCAACGAATCCGTAGCCACCCACACCCCCTGAAACCGACCAACCTGACCATCTACCGGACCCGGCTGAGACACATCGTCGCGACGAAGGGACCGCCGGGCATGGAACAACACCAGAAACTCCTCAACAGAAAACCGCTCCAGTGAAACATCCTCCAACCAGCCCGGCATCGGCTCGTCGCCCTCCGGCTGCTGTGCCGAATCCGCCAGCTACCACCCCAGCCGGGCCCGCACAAAAATCCGCTCGAACGCGTCGGCCAGGTCCCGCCCGGAACGAATCCGGGCACCCCACGTCGTGTTCAACCGCACCTTCCGCGGCAACCACCCCT
>NZ_RQYZ01000150.1 GCF_003932855.1 Tessaracoccus sp. OH4464_COT-324
GGCTCAGCCAAAAAACAACATGGATAATTCCTCAAGAAAAACAGCAAGAAGTCATTACTCATAGATATTGGGATCAATGGAGAACTAAGAAGGGAATTGTTGTAGTGGGTCGCCTGCCAGCAGAACAAGCAATGGGTATTGAACAATGGGCAGAAACTCTAGGTTGGGTCATGATAACCGATATCCAGTCTCATGTTAAACCTTCTTTACCCTATGCAGATATTTGGTTAGCTAATCAAACGGTTAAACAAAAACTACTACAAGCAGAAATAGTTATTCAATTTGGTTCAGGCTTTGTTGGTAAGCGAATTAATCAGTTCTTATCTGAATTTAAAGGTGAATATTGGATTA
>NZ_RQYZ01000016.1 GCF_003932855.1 Tessaracoccus sp. OH4464_COT-324
GTGGGGATCGGGTTGGTGCGTTGAAGGTGGCCGAGGAGGCGGTGGAGAGCTGGCGGGGTTTGGTGGCGCGGGTGCCGGGGGCGTTCGAGGCAGAGCTGGCGATGGCGTTGAACAACCTGGGCGCTTCCTTGGGGGATTGTGGGGATCGGGTTGGTGCGTTGAAGGCGGCCGAGGAAGCAGCGGAGCTAGTCGAGCGGTCGGGCGAAGGCGGCAGCCCAGCCGTTGAGGAACGTTCAGAAGCCACCAAGAATCTGCTTGACCGATTGGCGGAAGAGAAAAAGCGATGGTGACAGTCCTGGCAGGTTGGGGTGAATGCTACGCGGATTATGCGGGATGTTTCGTTGTCTGAAAGTGTTTCAATGAGAGCGTATTCTTGGCAGGTTGTTAGGCAATGTGGTTGGCTAAATTTGCCGGATGCCATTCGCCAGAAAATCTGCCAGCTTTCCAGGGCCTCAATGTGACTTGATGGTGGTGGATGGTGGACTGGGCCTCGTCCTTCAACGGACTGTTTATACCTGCAAGAAGCTTCTCCAAGGGAAGCATTAACCAAGAATCCGTCGGCCGACCCTCCTTCCGGATGACCGACCCTCCCGAGGTGGTAATTCACGTACTGCTCGGTGACTCTAGCGCCAATGGTAATAGATTTATCGAAGAACTCAGGGATATTAGATCGCTCTTCGGGTACCGTCGATGTTTCGAGCATGCTTGCATAGACTATGACAAGCTGACTGTGGTGCTGAACTGTTGCGTCGCCCGAATTAGGCATTTTGCTTTTCATTCAGCCTACGGAGGCGTTTTCCTGTCGAAGGGAGGAGGATCTCATTGTCTGTCGTATGAAAGAGTTGCTGAACAGTTTACTAGATCCATCAGCCGTTCTGAATTGTTGGTATTAAATGGGTGTGAATCGCTTAAGCTAGCAGGGATCCTTGAGGGGTGGGCCAAGGCGATTGTGTGTTGGCCCGATAGGCTCACCGATGCGCAGGCGAGGGAGCATGCAAAAGCCATGTACGAAGGGCTGTGGAACGGCCTGAATTTGGAGCAAGCCTTAGCTAGCGCTAGAGGGGCGATCGACGGAATGGAAGATTGGGAAAAGCCGGTGGTCATAGGGGACGAGCGCTGGAAGCTTGAATGCAGCTGACGTTGTCCATTGGAGAACTTATCCAGTCGGGTCAAATATTGGAATATGACGGGGTGGGCGCTCAAGCACCCGCCCCGTCGAAGGCCGCTCAGGCCAAGGCCGTCGCCGCGGCCCGCGCCTTCTCGAACCGCTGCGCGACATCCGCCCAGTTCACGACGTTCCACCAGGCGGCCACATAGTCGGGCTTCACGTTCTTGTACTGCAGGTAGAAGGCGTGCTCCCACATGTCCAGCTGCAGCAGCGGCAGCTGCGACGCCGGCAGGTTGTTCTGCTGGTCGTACAGCTGGTGCACGAGCAGCCGCCCGCCCAGGGTGTCCCAGGCGAGGATGGCCCAGCCGGAGCCCTGAATGGACGTCGCGGTGGCGTTGAACTGCTTCTGGAAACCCTCGAAGCCGCCGAAGAACTCGTCAATGGCGCTCGCCAGCTCCCCCTCCGGGCGGCCGCCGCCGTCGGGCGACATGTTCTTCCAGAACACCGAGTGGTTGATGTGGCCGCCCAGGTTGAACGCCACATCCTTGGCGAGCTTCCCGACGGAGCCCAGCTCACCCTTCGCGCGCGCCTCCGCCAGCTGCTCCAGCGCGGCATTCAGGCCCGCGACGTAGGCGGCATGGTGCTTGCCGTGGTGCAGCTCCATGATCTCCGGCGCGATGTGCGGGGCCAGGGCGCCGTAGTCGTAGTCGAGGTCGGGCAGGACGTAAGTCATGGACAGATCCTTTCGCAAGTGTTCCGATGCCACCCCATCCTAAGGGGTTTCCGGCGCGGGCCAAGTGGTCTTGAGAATCCGGAACCCCTTCGAGCTGGCCACCCGCACCGTCGGCCAGCCCTGCTCGCCCAGCCACCGCGCCAGCGAATCGCCGCCCAGATTCTTGCTCACCACCAGCCACGCGACGCCGTCGCGCTTCAGCTTCGGCAGCCACCCCAGCAGCAGCTCGTGCAGCGCCTCCTTGCCGATCCGAATCGGCGGATTCGACCAGATCTCGTCAAACGGGCCTTCCGCCGACACCCCGACGCTCACCCGATCCGCCACGCCGTGCCTGGCCGCGTTCTCCCGGGTCAGCTGCAACGCGTTCTCGTTGACGTCCACCGCCGCCACCGTCACCCGCGGCGACGCCACCGCCAGCCCCACCGCGATCGGCCCGAAACCGCAGCCCAAATCCAGCAGATGACCCTCCGCGGGCGGGTCGATCTCGCGCAACAGCACCCCCGTGCCCGGATCCAGCCTGGAACCCGAGAACACGCCCTGCGCCGTCGTGAACACCAGCTCGTGGCCGAAAACCGTCGCGCGGATCTCGCGCCGCTCCAGCGGCCGACCATCGGTGACGAAATAATGACTCACCTGTCCTCCAACTCCCGCACCGCCCGCGCCGCCACCGCGCGCGCGGCCAACTCGTCGTCGGCCGGATAGCCGACCTCCTCCAACACCAGCCCACGCGCCGGCATCACCACCACCTCATTGTGCCGCGCTCGGTGCGCCGCCACCCGCTCCAGCCACGCCACATCCCGACGGCCGCCTGCCACCCAGGTCAGCGCCCCCACCAGCGAGCGCACCATCGAATGGCAAAACGCGTCCGCCAACAGGTGAATCTCCACCACCCCATCCGGCCGCCGCGTCGCCCGCAGCTCCCGCAGATCGCGGATCGTCGTCGCCCCGGGACGCGGCCGGCAGAACGGCGCAAAATCGCGCAATCCCGTCAACAGCCCCGCCACCTCGTTCAGCAACCCCACATCCAGCGGATGCCGCAACCCGACGACGTGGTTCGCCAGCAGCGGATCCGCCACCTCGTCGCCCGGCAACACCCGGTAGCAGTACCGCCGCCAGATCGCGCTGAACCGCGCATCGAACCCCGGCGGCGCCACCCCCACCCGATGCACCACCAGGTCTGTGGGCAGCACCCGCGGCAGGCGACGCGCCAGCAGGGCCGCCGCATCGTCGAGCCCCACATCCAGGTGCGCCACCTGCCCGCGCGCATGCACGCCCGCGTCCGTGCGGCCCGCGACGGTCAACTCGGCCGGGGCGGGCAGCCGCAGCACGCGCGTGATCCAACCCTCCAACTCGCCCTGCACCGTGCGCAGCCCCGGCTGGCGTGCCCACCCGTGGAAACCCGCGCCGTCGTAGGCGAGATCGATCCGCAGCCTCACGCCCGCCTCGCATAGGTCAGATCGAACACCGTGCGGCCCGCCGCCAGGCCCCGCGCCTCATACTTCGTCACCGGCCGCTCCGCCAGCCGCGGCGCCCAGCCGCCGTGCACGTTCACCAGCCCCGGATGATCGTCCAGCTCCTCGCGCATCCACAGCGCGTAATCCTCCCAGTCGGTGGCTAGCCGCCACAGCCCGCCCGGCGCCAGCTTCGCCGCCACCACAGACCCGAACGCGCGCGACACCAGCCGCCGCTTGTGGTGGCGCGCCTTGTGCCACGGGTCGGCGAAGAACGTCCACAGCTCACTCACCGAGGAATCCGGAAACAACTGCGCCAACCCCTGCGCGCCGTCGGCCATCACCAGCCGCACATTCGTCACCGAATCGCGCGCCAGCCGACCCACCGTCGACGCCACCGCCCGCTCGAACACCTCGAACGCGACGACGTTGCAGCCCGGCCGGCCCGCCGCCATCGGCACCAGCGAATCACCCGTGCCCGAACCGATCTCCACCACCAGCGGCGCATCCCGGCCAAACTCCGCCGCCCAGTCCACGCTCACCCCCGGCGCCAGGCTCGTGCTCAGCTCCCCGGACGCCACCGGCACGACGAACCGGCCACCGTGGCGGGCCAGGGCGGCGCGCTGGGACTCGTTCATGCGGGAGCTGCGGCGCACGAAACTGACGATGCTGCGCTTGGGGGAATCGGACACGGAAGACACCCTATCCCGGCGCACCGGGGCGCCGGGAATTGCGCGGCTGGGTAGGCTGAGAAGCACCGAGCAAGGAGGCAACATGCGAACCCTACTGAACATCATCTGGCTGCTGCTGGGCGGCATCTGGCTGGCGCTGGCCTACTTCATTGTCGGCATCCTGAGCTGCATCCCGATCATCACCATCCCCGTCGGCCTCGCCGCCATGCGCATGGCCAAGCTGGTGCTGTGGCCCTTCGGCAAGAAAGCCGTCAAGAAGCCCGGCTACGGCGCAGGTGCCCGCATCCTGAACCTCGTCTGGTTCGTGCTGATCGGCTGGGTGCTGGCGCTGCTGCACGTAGCCGCCGCCCTCGCGCAGACCCTCACCATCGTCGGCATCGCGAACGCGGTAGTCAGCATCAAGCTGATCCCCGTGAGCTGCTTCCCCTTCGGCAAGCGGATCGTCTCCGCCTAGGCTTCCCGCCTAGGCCGGGCTCGCGGAAGCGCCGCCGGCGCGGGGAGCATCAGCACACGGGCCGGGCCCGACGCGGAACGCGCCCGGCGTCAAGCGGTCACCACCATCTCCCGAGTCACGTCCTGGAAACGGGTCAGCGGGGTGGTGGCCGGATTCCACGTCTCCACCGCCTTGCCCTCGCGCAGCACGATCAGGCGGTCGCAGTTGCGCTGCAACTCCGCCTCGTTGGAGCTGAACAGGATCACCGCCAGCCCCGCCGCGGTGCGCTCCTCAATGCTCTGCCAGAACTCCTCCTGCGCCGCCAGATCCAGCGAATGCGTCGGGTTACTCAACACCAGCACCGTCGCCTCCGTCGCCACCTGCTCGGTGAGCACCCGCCGACGGTGCTGCCCATGGGAGAGCCCGTTGCGCAACAGCCGACGGCTCATCTGCTCGCTGTCGCGGATCATCATGAGGATCTGCTTCGCGAACAGCACCTCGCGGTCATTCGCCACGCTGGAGCCGATCATCAGGTTGCGGGCGAAAAACTCCTCCGCGTCGTCGTCGTCCAAACCCGTCAGGATGCCGATGCGATGCATCGTCGCGTCGCTTGGCGTCGTGATCTGGAACCACTCGTCGGCCATGTAGAACGTGAGCGCCTCGCACGGCGTCTTCCCGTTCAGCGCCCGGAACAGCTCCTCCACGCCCGACGCGCGCGAGCCGATGAAACCGAGCACCTCGCCGCGATGCAGATCGAAGGACACCCGGGTGCCCTGGCCACCGGGGGAGCGCACACTCAACACCACATCCTCGGTGGCGTGGCTCTGCCGCTCGCGCACCTCGAACACCCGGTCGTAGATGGCCTCGCTGAGCTCCTCCTCCGTGGTGCTCCCCGCCTCCAGGATCTTGCTGATCACGCCATCGCGCAGCACCGCTATGCGGTCGCACACCTGCAGCGCGTCCGCCAGGTTATGGGTGATGTAAACCACCGCTCCTTGGTTCTCCGTGCACCGCTTCAACGCGAAGTGCAGATCCTCCTTCTCGCGGGCGTTGAATACCTCGCCCACCTCGTCCATCACGGTGACGGGATGCGGGTCGGCGAGGATGCGCACCACCTCAAGCAGCCGCTTGTCGTAGGCGCTGAGGCTCTCCACCTGCTCCTCCAGATCCAGCGCGATGCCGGTCTGGAACAGCGCCAGTCGCGCCGTGCGCAGCAGATCCTCGAACGGCACATCCGTGGTGTCGCGCTTGCGGAACAGCGCCTCCATGACGCTCAGGCCGTTCGGGATGCTCGTGCGCTGCTCGATGAGGCTCACAAAGCGTTCCCGGGAGTCGGCGCATTCGATGGTGCCCTCGTCGTAGCCATCCGTTCCGGCCAGGAGGTGGGCCAGCGTGGACTTGCCCGCGCCGTTCTGCCCGACGAGGCCCAACACCTCGCCCGGGCGCAGCTCGAACTCGACGCCGCTCAGGACCTGTTTGTTGTCATACGATTTGCGCAACCCGGAAACGCGGAGGAGAGGCTGCTCCATGGCCTGCCCGCTTTCGTGAATCATCGGCTCATACTCCCGCTTGACGTCGCTTCTTCTTCAATGAAGACCGTAGGCTCTCGATTTCAAGGGCCTGGCTCTCCATTGTGGCTTTCGCCGTCCACAGCTGCTCGACATTGGCCCGATTCTCGCCGCGGAGCCTAGCAACCAAACGTTCCAATCTTGGCACGGTCCGGTCCCAGGCCGACAGCGATCCCGTCTCCAGCTGGGCGAGCTGCTGCTCCACCTTGTCGAACCGGCTGGCCAACTCGTCGTGCTCGGCGATGGCCAGCTCCGCGTCCTCGCGCAACTGGTGCGCCTCGACGCTCAGCTCTTCCAGCTGCTGTAGCTCGTCGGCGAGCCGCTCAGCCTCCGCCTGCAACTCGCTCACCTCCGCCTGCCGGGCGTCGGCAGCCGACCGCTGTTTCTCCGCCTCGGCCCTGGCCTCAGCCAGCTGCGCGGCCTGCTCCTCCGCCTCGGCGGTGAGCTTGGCGAGCAGGGCCTCGTGCTCCGTCACGCTGGACTGGGCCTGGGCCAACTCGTTCGCCCGCGCCTCGGCCAGCTGCTGCGCCTCGGCCAGCTCGTTTGCCCGCTCCTCAACTGTCGCACGCAGCTGCTCGATGTCTCCGGCGAGCTTTTCCGCCTCGGTCTCCAGCTCGGCGATCCGTTCCGCCCGCTGCGTGGACTCGGCGTGCGCGAGTTCGGCGTCCTCCCTGGCCTGATCAGCCTCGGCCCGGGCCTGGGAGGCCTCCGCCGAGAGCTCGTCCAGCCGGGGATCCATGCGGGCCTCGGCGAGCGCCTTCTCCAGCGCACGGGAGCGGGTCTGCTCCGACTCGGCGTCCGCCAGCGCCCGCTCGGTCTCCGCGAGCGCCTTGTTGCGCTCCGCCAGCAACGCTGTGTGCGCCGAGCGGGCCTCCGTGATCGTCGACTCCGCCCGGGCCAGCTGGGCGGCCTGGGCGGTGGCCTGCTGAGCCAGCTCCCGCTTGAGGCCGCCCACCTTCGCGCGCCCAATCACCCAACCGAGCACAGCGCCGACGAGTGCACACCCCGCCCCGAAGACCGCGATCTGCAACCAAACGAGGGAAAAAGCGTCAAACATCAGTTCTCCTCAACAATCAGGATCTCGACGCGTCGGTTGAGCGCCCGGCCCTCTTTGGTGGCGTTGTCCGCCACCGGTTTATCGTCAGCCTCCGATGCCAGCCGGATCGCAGCTTCGGGAACTCCCTTCGCGACGAGGGCCTGCTTCACCGACGTCGCCCGAGCCAGGCCGAGCTCCAGGCGTGCCGGGCGCGTCTTGCCGTTGTCGGTGTGCCCGGTGAGCACCACCACGTAGCCGGGATGCTGCTTGAGGAAGGCCGCAGCCTTGTTCACCACGTCGCTGCCGCCCGCCAGGTCACTGGTGCCGCCCTCGAAGCGGATGGGCTGGAACGTGGGCACATCAACGGGGGTCGGGCTGGGGGAGGGGCTGGGGGGCGGCGACGGCGTCGCCACCTGGGAGGTGGGCGGAGCGGGAGGCGGCGACACGTCGGCCGAGGCGCTCACTGACGGCGTCGCCTGGCTCGTGGCGGGATCGGACGACGGATCGCTCGACGGCGGCGCGGCCGGGGCGCTCACGTGCACCTCAGCAACCCCCGGCAGCTGCTGCAGCAGCTCCCTGGCCTGCTGCGAGTCGGAGCCGGAGACGTACAGGTCACGCCCGACGGCGGACACCGTCGCGTCCAGGTTCGCCGAGATCAGCGCGGCCTTCGCCGAGTCGTCCATGTGGTGCTGCAGGCTGGAGGCAACCGCCCACGACCCGAACCCTATGCTCGCGACAAGAGCCAGGGCGGCAACCCCGATGAGCCCCTTCGGTGCAGAACTGGGCATGTCACTTCCTTCGCTTGACGGTGCGCTTGAACGTGGGCAAACAGCAGCCGCCCTGTAAACGTTATCGTTTACCGGGTGCTAACTGGTGCAAAGTTACAGCAAAAGCGCGCGCTTCTGGCGCCGAGGCCCCCCTGTGGTTATAGGCTGTCTGGCGAAAAGACTGCTGCCTAAGGTTGGCCAGCGTCGGCCCAGGGGGCCCGAGAGTTGAGGAGACCATGACCGTCTTGAACGTTGCCCAGCGGCGGGAGAAGAAAACTGAAGAGCTCAGGCGCGTAGTGGCCCAGCTGCGCGAGCACGTGCCGGAGTTGTACGGCGTGATGGTTGCCTCGATAGACGGCTTGGCCATTGCACACGATTTCCCGGAGGAAGACGCCGAGCGGATGGCCGCGATGGCCGCGACCGCGCTCGGCCTGGGCAACCGCATCACGGAGCGCTCCAACCTGGGCGAGTTGCGCGAGGCGGTCATCTACGGTGAGCGCGGTCACTTGGTGGTTTACTCGGCCGGTTCGGACGTGGTGCTTGTTTTCACGGGCCCTTCGCGGTCCAACCTGGGGTTGATGCGGG
The DNA here is from genome assembly GCF_003932855.1 of Tessaracoccus sp. OH4464_COT-324. GTDB lineage: Bacteria > Actinomycetota > Actinomycetes > Propionibacteriales > Propionibacteriaceae > Arachnia. The sequence continues at coordinate 8,374 of NZ_RQYZ01000016.1, forward strand.
TCGAGGCGCGCGCCGCCGCGGTGGAGATCAAACAGATCCTGTCCCTCGACGAGGACGAGCCCGCCGAGCCGGCCGGAGAAAGCGCCTGACGGGGCCGGGCCGGGCGGTCAGCTGGTTGCCCGGCTCTGCCCACCCTCAGAAACCCAATTCGGCGGAGTCCAGCACGATGGTCACCGGCCCGTCGTTGACCAGCGCGACATCCATCATCGCCCCGAAGCGACCGGTGGCGACCTGCGCGCCCAGCGTGCGCAGCGCGTCCACGAAATGCTCAAACAGTGGCTCCGACGCCGCTCCCGGCGCGGCCCTCGACCACGACGGGCGGCGCCCCTTCCGGATGTCGGCATAGAGCGTGAACTGGCTGACCGCCAGGATCGGCGCGCCCACATCGCTGGCGGAGCGCTCGTCGGCCAGGATCCGCAGCCCCCAAATCTTCTGCGCGACGCGCTCGCAGACCTCGGGCGTGTCGTCGTGCGTGATGCCGACGAGCAGCACCAGCCCGGGAGAGGGGAGTTGGCCGACGACCTCGCCGTCGACGGTGACGCTCGCCGAGCGAGCACGCTGTAGGACGATTCGCATGCGCCTTAGAGTAGCTTTGGGGCGTGAAGATCCTCATCCTGGGCGGCACTCGCGCCGCCCGGCAGCTGGCCGAGGCGCTCCTGGGCGAGCACCAGGTGATCTCCTCCCTCGCCGGGCGAACGAAGCGGGCCACACTGCCCCCTGGCGACGTGCGCGTCGGCCACTTCGGGGGAGTGGCCGGGCTCGTCGAATACCTTGAGGGCGAGCGGGTCGAGCTGCTCATCAACGCCACCCACCCCTTCGCGGACACGATGTCCGCCAACGCCCACGCCGCGGCCGCCAAGACCGGCACACCCCACCTGCGGCTGACCCGGGACTCCTGGGCCGAACGCCCCGACGCGCCCGGCTGGCTGTGGGTCAACGACCACCGCGAGGCGGCCCGCCGCGCCAGCGAACAACCCGGGGCCGTGCTGCTCACCATCGGGCGGCTGAACGTCGCCGAATACCTGCCGGAGCTGGCCGGGCGTCGCGTGATCTGCCGGGTGGTGGACCCGCCCGAGGTGGCGCTGCCCGACGGCTGGCGGCTGCTGCGCGACCGCGGCCCCTTCACGCTCGCCGACGAGCTGGCGCTGCTGCGCGACGAGGGAGTCGGGGTGGTGGTCACGAAGGACTCCGGCGGCCAGGAAACAGCCGCCAAGCTCGATGCCGCGCGCCAGCTCGGGGCGCGCGTCGTGATGATCGCGCGGCCCAAGACCGCAGGCGAGGAGGTCACCAGCGTGGCGGACGCGCTCGACTGGGTGCGGCGCGCGGCCCAAAACCAGTCGCGATAGCATCCCCAAACCGGGCGAAAAGCCCCCGCGCGCCCGGCGCCGGGCTCTAAGGCAGCAGCCCCGGCTGGGTCACCTCGCCGATCACGGTGATCGCGGGCGGGCGCACGTCCGCGGCGCGCGCCACGGCCGGCAGCTCCGCCAGCGGGGAGCGCCACACACTCATGTCGCTGCTCGCCGCCTCCACCACCACCGCAGCCGGGGTGGCGCCGTCGAGGCCGGCCGCGGTGAGGGCCGCCACGATCTCCGGCAGATACTTCACCCCCATCAGCACGACGATCGTGGTGTTGCTCAGCGCCACCGCCGACCAGTTCACGCTGCACCGCTCGTCGTCGGGCGCGACGTGCCCGCTCACCACCGTGAACCCCTGGGTGAGCGTGCGGTGCGTCACCGGAATGCCCGCCAGAGCCGGTGCCGCGACGCTGGAGGTCACACCCGGGATCACCTGCACCGGGATGCCGTGGGCGGCGCAGGCCACCCACTCCTCGCCGCCGCGGCCGAACACGAACGAGTCGCCGCCCTTGAACCGCACCACGATCTTGCCGGCCTGCGCGGCCTCGATCAGCAGCTCGTTGATCCGCTCCTGCGGGGTGCAGGCGCCGCGCGGCACCTTGCCCACCTCGACCAGCTCCGCCCCCGCTCGACACTCGTCGAGCGCGGCCAGCGGCGCCAGCCGATCGTAGAAGACGATGTCGGCGGCGCGCAGCGCCTTCAAACCGCCCACGGTGAGCAGATCCGGATCGCCGGGGCCGCCGCCCACGAGGGTGACCGTGCCGGGCAGGAACTCCATCATGATGTCCTTTCGTGACAAGCGTTGATGAACCGTTGGGCAAGCTGGGGACAACCCGCCCAGTGCGTGTGCAGGTAGGAGGCGTGCACGCTGCCGGCGGCCACACCGTCGGTGCCGACCCCGACAAACTCCCAGGCCGGGCTGACATCGCCCGAGACACGGGTGCGGTGGAACTCATGCCCGGTGACCCGCCACCCCGGCTCCGTCAGCACGGTGGCGTGCTGGGCGACGGCATCGCGGTAGCCCATCGCGAGCCGCGGGCCCATCGTCGTCGAGATCGGCAGCGCGCCCGCCATCGGCTGGCCGTCGATGTCGCGTCCCAGGTACAGCATTCCTGCGCATTCCGCGACGGTGGGCACGCCGTCGGCGACCGCGCGCGCGACGTCGTCGAGCAGGCTGCGGTTGGCCGCCAGCTCGGCGGCGTGCACCTCGGGGAAACCGCCCCCCAGGTAGATGCCCGCCGTGCCCTCCGGCAGCCGGGCGTCGCACGTCGGATCAAACTCCACCACCTCGCAGCCGCCCGCCGCGAGCAGCTCGGCGGTCTCCGGGTAACGGAACGTGAACGCGCGGCCCCCGGCCAGCGCGACGACGGGGCGAGCCGGGCTGGGCGGGGACACCTGGGCGGCCGGATCCCACGGCGACTCGGTCAGCTCGTCGGCGGTCTCGGCCAGGCGCAGCAGCTCGTCGAGGTCCAGGTGCTCCGCCACGAGCCGCGCCAGCCCGGCCAACTGGGCCGCGGCCTCCGGGCGCTCCTCGGCAGGGATCAGCCCCAAGTGCCGCGACGGGGTCTCCACGCTCGGATCGCGCGGGATGAAACCCAGCACGGGCACGTCAACCCGGGCCATCGCGTCGCGGATCTCCGCGGCCTGCCGCGGCGAGGAAACCTTGTTGAATACCACCCCGGCCAGCCGCACCCGGGGGTCGAAGGTGGCGATGCCCAGCACGGTCGCCGCGATCGTGCGCGACGTGTGGCTGGCGTCCGCGCACAGCACCACCGGGGTGCGGGTGAGGGCCGCGACGTGGGCGGCGGACCCCTCGCCCGCGCGGCCCAGCCTGCCGTCGAACAGCCCCATGACGCCCTCGATGATCGCGACGTCGGCCCGATTCGGGTGCGTGGCCCCGCGCAGCAGCAGCTGCGTGACGAGACCGGGAGAGGTGAGCACCGGGTCGAGGTTGCGCGAGACTCGGCCCGTGGCTAGCGCGTGGTAGCCGGGGTCGATGTAGTCGGGGCCGACCTTGTTGGGGGCGACGCTCAGCCCGCGTGCGCTGAGCGCGCCCATCAGGCCGATGGTCAGCATCGTCTTGCCGTGGCCCGACGCGGGCGCGGCGATCATGAGGCGGGGGAGCTTCACCATTCGATTCCAATCTGGCCGCGCTGGCCGCGGTCGAAGGGGTGCTTGATCTTCGTCATCTCGGTCACCAGATCCGCGAACTCGATCACCGGTTCGGGGCAGCGTCGCCCCGTGATGATCACGTGCTGCTTGCCGGGGCGCGCCCTCAGCGTGTCGATCACCTCGGCCGGGTCGACCCAGCCCCAGGCCATGGGGTAGGTGAACTCGTCGAGCAGCCACAGCTGGTGGCGCTGCTCGGCGATGCCCTCCGCGACGTGGCGCCAGCCCGCGCGCGCGGCCTCGGCTTTCTGGTCTTCGGAGAACGGGCTGCGGATCCACGACCAGCCCTGGCCGAGCGCCTCCCACTGCACGCGCGGCCCCAGCTCGCCCAACTCCTGGAAGGCGCGCTGCTCGCCGACGCGCCACCTGCCCGATTTCACGAACTGGAACACCCCGACGCTGCCGCCAGCCGCCCAGGTGCGCAGCGCGATCCCGAGGGCCGCGGTGGTTTTGCCCTTGCCATCCCCGGTGTGCACGATCACGAGCGGCTGGTTGCGGAGCTCGGCGGTGCTGGCGTGCGTTTCGGTCACGCGCCCAATACTGGCATAGACCTCCGGCGCCGTGCGGCTCGCTGGCCGCGCCGCGGCGACGCCCGGCTAGGCTGTGCGCATGGTTGGCATGTTGATCGCCGGTACTTCGTCGGATGCGGGCAAATCCCTGGTGGTGACCGGCCTGTGCCGCGCCTTTAAGCGGCGCGGCATCGACGTCGCGCCCTACAAGGCGCAGAACATGAGCAACAACTCGATGGTGTGCGCCGACGGCGCCGAAATCGGGCGCGCCCAGTATCTGCAAGCGCTCGCCGCCGGCGTCGAACCCAGCTCCGCCATGAACCCGGTGCTGCTGAAACCCGGCTCGGATCGGCGCAGCTTCATCGTGCTGCGCGGCCAGCCGGGCGGGGTGCTCGAATCCGGCCAGTACGCGACGGGCCGCGCCCATCTGGCCGAGGCCGCGCGCGCCGCCTACCGCGAGCTGGCCGAGCGGCACGAACTGATCGTGTGCGAGGGGGCGGGCAGCCCCGCGGAGATCAACCTGCGCGCCGGCGACTACGTCAACATGGGCCACGCACGCCACTTCAACCTGCCCGTGATCCTCGTCGGCGACATCGACCGCGGCGGGGTGCTGGCCGCCATCTACGGCACCTGGGGGCTGCTCGAACCCGACGACCGCCGCCTGCTCGCGGGCTACATCATCAACAAGTTCCGCGGCGACGACACCATCCTCGCGCCCGGGCTCGCGGAGCTCTCCGCCCGCTGCGGCCTCGCCCACCTGGGCACACTGCCCTGGCTGCGCGGCGTCTGGCTCGACGGCGAGGACACGCTCACCGTCGGCCGCTGGCGCGCCGAGGGCGACGCGGGGGACGAGCTGAAGGTCGCCGTGATCCGCCTGCCGCGCATCTCCAACGCCACCGACGTCGACGCGCTCGCGCAGGAGCCGGGAGTTACGGTGCAGGTCACCACCGACCCGCGCGTCGTCGCCGCAGCCGACCTGGCGGTGCTGCCCGGGTCCCGCTCCACGCTGAGCGATCTGGCGTGGCTGCGCGAACAGGGCCTGGCGGAGGCCCTGGAGCGCCGCGGAGCCCAGGGCGCGCCGGTGTTCGCGGTGTGCGGCGGGTTCCAGATGCTCGGTCACGACATCGACGACCCCGTTGAGGGCCAGGGCCGCGCCCGGGGACTCGGCCTGCTGCCCATCGACGTCGCTTTCCATCCCGAGAAGATCGTCGCGCGCGCCACCAGCAGCTGGCGCGGGCACCCGGTGTCCGGCTACGAGATCCACCACGGCGTGTGCACCCCTCACCCCGGCGCGGAGCCTTTCCTCGACGGGGTACGCGCCGGCAACGTGTGGGGCACCATGCTGCACGGCTCACTCGAATCCGACGGTTTCCGCCGAGCCTTCCTCGCCGACGTGGCCGCCGCCAGCGGCGCGGAATGGCGTCCCAGCGCCGACGCCCCGACGATGGGCGAGCGCCGCGAGCGGATGATCGACACGCTCGCCGACGCCTGCGAGCGCCACCTGGACCTGGAAAGGCTGCTGGAACTGGCTAGACTGTCCGCCAGCGACCACCCAGCCGAAGCGAAGGAATCCGGTGAGAATCCGGGAGCGGTGCCGCCACTGTGACCACGAACTCGTGGGAGCCAGATACTTCCGGGCTGGGCAAGACCACTCGGGCGAGACACCCAAGGAGGCCTCATATGACGAGCAAGCGCGCGCTGATTGGCGTGGGGGTTGGCCCCGGCGACCCCGAGCTCGTGACCGTGAAAGCCCTCAACCGGTTGGCTGAGGCCGACGTGATCCTGGTGCCCAGCACCGAGGCCCGGGCGGGCAGCGTCGGGCGCGCGGAGGAGATCGTCCTCAGCCACCTGCCACACAAGGCCGCCGCCATCGAGCGCATCCCGTTCTCGATGGCCGAGCGCCGCGGGGTCGGCGAGCAGCGCGCGACCGCCTGGGAGCTGTCCGCCGACGCCGCCGTCTCGGCCTTCGAAGCTGGCGCGCGCACCGTGGCGTTCGCGACGGTGGGCGACGCCTCCGTGTTCTCCACCTTCTCCTACCTGTGCGACCTGGTGACGAGCCGGGTCGACGTCGAACCCGAGGTGATCCCCGGCATCACCGCCATGCAGGCCCTCGCCGCGCGCAGCCGCACCCCGCTCGCCGAAGGCCAGGAGGTTCTCTCACTGGTGCCGTGGACCGTGGGCGTCGAGACGCTGGAACGGGTGTGCGAGGTGTCCGACACCGTGGTCATCTACAAGGGCGGCCGGGAGCTGACCCAGCTGCGCGCCGCGCTGGAGCGGCAGGGCAGGCTCGACTCCGCCGTGCTGGGCACCGACCTCGGCCTGGACACGGAGGCCATCGTCGCGCTCGCCGACGCTAATCCGCGCGCGCCCTACTTCAGCACGGTGCTCTCCGCGCCCGAGCGCACAACAACAGGAGGAAGACTGTGAGCGGACTCAGACACGACCCGAAGGGGCTCGTGGTGTTCGTGGGCGCCGGCCCGGGCGCCGACGACCTGATCACCCTGCGCGGCTCGCGCGTGATCGCCCAGGCCGACATCATCATCTGGGCCTCGTCGCTCGTGCATCCCGGCATCATCGCGAACCACAAGCCTGAGGCGGAGGTGATCGACTCCGCGTCGATCCCGTTGGAGGACCTCGTGCCGCTCTACACCAGGGCACGCGACGAGCGGCTGCTGGTGGCGCGCGTCCACACCGGCGACCCCGACATCTACGGCGCGACCGCAGAGCAGCGCGACCTGTGCCACCAGATCGGCATCCCCACCGAAACCATCCCCGGCATCTCCGCCTTCTCCGCGGCGGCGGCCCGCGCCGACCAGGAGATCACGCTGCCGGAGGTGGCGCAGTCGATGATCCTCACTCGGCTGGAGGGCGGGCGCACACCCATGCCGGAGAAGGAGAACGTGCGGGCCTTCGCGGCGCACGGCACCACCATGGCGATCTACCTCTCGGCGGCCCGCAACAAGCAGCTGCAGGAGGCGCTGCTCGACGGCGGCTACGACCCGGAGACACCGTGCATCATCGGCTACCGCGTCACCTGGCCCGACGAGCGAATGTGGCGCGTGCCGCTCAAGGACCTGTCGGCGACGATGAAGGAGCACAAGCTCTGGAAGCACACCATCGTGCTGTGCGGGCCCGCGCTCGCCGAGGGTCGGGCCGCCAAACGCTCCCACCTCTACCATCCCGGCTTCCGCCACGAATACCGTGCCGCCGAGAAGGAGGCCCGCGAGGATCTTCGCGAACACGGCGCCACCACCTACGACCTCGATGGAGACAAGCAATGATCACTGTCTACGGACACCTGGGCGCCCCCGGCGATGAGCTGCGCGCCGCCGTCGCCGCCGCCGACGTGGCGGTCGGGGGGCGGCGCCACCTCGACGAGTTGGGCGTGCCCGAGGACAAGCGGATCGTGCTCGGCGCGCTGACCCCCGCCGTCGAGCAGATCCGCCAACTGCCCGCAGAAACCAACGTCGTGATCCTCGCCTCCGGCGACCCGCTGTGGTTCGGCGTGGTACGCAAGCTGCGCTCCGCCGGGCTGCGGCCCAAGGTGATCACGCGGGCGTCGTCGGTGGCGGAGGCGTTCGCGCGCGTCGGGCTGCCCTGGGACGACGCGGTGACGGTCTCCGCACACGGCCGACCCATCGACCCCGCCGTCGCGGCTGCGAAGCGCTACTCGAAGGTGGCGGTGATGACCGACCACCGCGTGCCCCTGAGCGCCCTCACCGAGCCTCTGGCCGGCCTGGAGCGCACCTTCGTGCTCGCCGAACGCCTGGGGGAGAGCGATGAGCGGGTGCAGATCCTCACCGGCGACGAGCTCGCCGCCGTCGAGGACGTCCGCCAACCCAACGTCGTGCTCGTGTTGGAGAAGCACCCCGACGCCGACTGGGACGACGAGGCCGTGGCCGTCACCGGCCCGCGGCGCGTCGCGGCCCCGACGGTGGTGCGGGAACGCCTGGCGACCACGCCGCTGGCGGAACTCACCGTCGGGCAGGTGGTTTCCAGCTCGCATGGCCGCGGCCGCGCGGCCCGCATCGACGAGCTGCTGGGCGAGACCCGCATCTACGACGGGCCGGCGGCGGAGGGGCTGGAGCGGGCCTTCGAGGAGTGCGACCTCGTGATCTCCCACCTGGCGCTCGGCGCCACCACCCGCATCATCGCGCCGCTGCTGGAGAGTAAGAAGACCGACCCTGGCGTGGTCGTCATCGACCAGGGCGGCACCTTCGTCGTGCCCCTGGTGGGCGGCCACGTCGGCGGCGCCAACGAACTGGCGGAGAAGCTGGCCGAACACCTGGGCGCTACCGCGGTGGTCACCACCGCCACCGACTCGCTCGGCGTGCCCGCGCTCGACACCCTCGGCTGGGCGCATTCCGGGGACGTGGCCGGCGTCACTGCGGCGATGCTGGAGGGCCGCGGCGTCCAGGTGGTCCGCGAGCAGCTGTGGCCGCTGCCGCCGCTGCCGAAGAACGTCTTCACCGCGCCTGACATCGAGGTCGCAGCCCAGATTGTGGTCACCGACCGGGAGGAGAGCCTGCTGGAGCCCACCGACCTGCCGCGCGTGGTGCTGCACCCGCGTTCCCTCGTGGTGGGCATGGGCTGCAACCGCGGCACGTCGGAGGAAGTGCTGCGCGCCCACCTGGAGCTGACGCTCGCCGAGGCCGGGCTGTCGCTGCACTCCGTGGCGGCGCTGACCAGCGTCGATGTGAAGGCGCACGAGGGCGGCCTGGTGCGGCTGGCCAAACATCTCGGCGTGCCGTACATCTGCTACGAGGCGGCCGAGCTGGCCGAGATCGAGGTGCCGACGCCGTCCGACGTGGTGGCCAGCGAGGTGGGCACGCCCAGCGTCTCTGAGGCATCAGTGATCAACTACGGCGCCGAGCTGATCGTGCCGAAACGCAAGTGCCCCGACGCCACCTGCGCGGTGGGCAGGGTTCCCGCTCGCGGCGAGCTGCGCGTCGTGGGCCTGGGCCCCGGTCACCGGGACCTGCTGACCCCGATGGCCAAGCAGGCCATCGAGACGGCCACGGTGGTGGTGGGCTACATCCCCTACGTGCGCCAGATCAAGGATCTGGTCAGTCCCCACGCCGAACTGCACGCCACGAAGATGGGCACCGAGGAGGAGCGCACCGCGCACGCCATCCAGCGCGCCCGCGAGGGCCACGCCGTCGCGTTCGTCTGTTCGGGGGATCCCGCGATCTACGCGATGGCCTCGCCCACCCTGGAGCAGGGCACCGAAGGCATCGACGTGCGCGTCATCCCCGGCGTGACCGCTGAGTTGGCCGCGTCCGCGCTGCTGGGCGCGCCGCTCGGCCACGACCACGTGACCATCTCGCTGTCCGACCTGCACACGTCCTGGGAGGACATCGAGCGCAGGCTGGAGGCGGCTGCGGAGGGCGACTTCGTGACCGTGCTGTACAACCCCCGGTCCCGCAAACGCACCCGGCACCTGCCGCGCGCGCTGGAAATCCTGGGCGCGAAGCGGCCTGCCGACGTGCCGGTGATGGCCGTGTACGAGGCGTTCCGGCCTAAGCAGCGCATCCGGTGGGCGCCGATCGGCGAGTTCCAGCCGGAGTGGGTGGACATGCACACGATCGTCATCGTCGGCTCCTCGACGACGAAGCCGGTTGTCTCCGGCGGCGGCGAGGAGCGGATCGTCACCCCGCGTGACTACCAGTGGATGGGCAAGATTCAAGGAGGAAACTGCTGATGACTACACAACTTGTGGGCGACGTGCCGCTGATCGTGGCCGCGCACGGCTCCCGCGACCCCGAGGGCGTCGCGGTGTGCCGGGCGCTCGTCGAGCGGGTACGCGCCAAACTGCCGGGCAGCAAGGTGACGCTCGGCTTCGTCGAGCTGGCCGAGCCCAGCATCGCGGAGGCCGTCGCGGAGGCCGTGGCGGACCGAAAGATCACGGGGGAGGTGGACGCGGTGCTGGTGCCGCTGATGCTCGCGACGGGTGGTCACGTCCGCGAGGACATCCCCGAGTCGATCGACGAGGGCCGCGGGGAGGCTCGCGTGTGCTACGCGGCGCCGCTGCTGCCGAGCCCCCTGCTGCTCGGTGCGCTGAAGCGGCGGGTTGCCGAGGCGCTGGGCGACTGGCGCTCCAAGGACACCGCCTGCGTGCTGGTGGGCCGTGGCTCGCTCGTCACCGCCGCCAACGCCGAGCACTACCGGCTGGCCCGCTCGCTCATGGAGGAAGCGGAACTGGGCAGCGTGTACCCCGCGTTCATCCAGGTGTCGCGTCCGTCCATCCCGGAGGCGCTGAGCGCCGCCAAGGCCTCGGGCGCTCAGCGCATCGTCGTGGCGCAGCACTTCCTGTTCCCCGGCAAGCTGCGCACCTGGACCTTCGATCAGGTGGGCGCTTGGGCGGAGCAGCACCCGGACGTGGAGGTGCGTGTCGCCGAGGTGATCGGCGACTGCGACGAGTTGGCGCAGCTGGTCGTTGATCGCTACACGGCAGAGCTGGACGCGGAGGGCGTGGCCGATGGCGCTCCGGGTTACATGACCAGCCTCAGCCTCGTGGGCCGCGACGTGTTGGTCGTCGGCGGCGGGGCGGTGGCCGCGCGGCGTATCCCGCGCCTGCTCGCCTCGGGCGCGAAGGTGCGGGTGGTGGCGCCTAACCTGGGCATCGCGGTAGGCCGGCTCGCCGCCAGCGGCGCGATCGCCGTCGAGCGTCGGGCGGTGCGGGCCGAGGACGTGGCGGGTGCCTGGTACGTGCTGGCGGCGAGCAACGATCCTGCTGTCAACGAGATGGTGGCTGCGGAGGCGGAGCGCGCGCACACGTTCTGCGTGCGCGCCGACAACGCCGTCGCGGGCTCGGCGGCTACCCCGGCGACGGCGTCGGCCGGCGGCCTGACGGTGGCTGTGGTGGGCGACCGCAACCCCAGGCGTTCCGTCAGGGTGCGTGACGAACTGCTGAAGGTTCTCCAGGGCTGATTTCTCGGCGGATGGGCGGCTCACCGGGGAAGAACCGCCCATACGCCGTACAAAAAGTGTCAAGAACCGTCCGGTAGTGACACCCTCGGCTGCTAGCCTGCCCAACGTGAGCATCCCGACGTCTGGATCCCAGCCAGCGAACCGTCCTGGGAACGTGCCTCATCAAGGGTGGCGAGTGCCCGGGGGGAATACCGCGCCGCCGCCACAGCCTCCGGTGAGACCGCCGGCCCGTCCGACGCAGCCGGGCCCCCAGCCACTGCCCCCTGCGGGAAAGGCGCCCAGCAAGGTCCTGCTACTGATCGTCGGCCTTGCTGTCGCGCTGCTGGTCAGCCTGGTGCTCAACCTCTGGCAGGCGTTCGGTGGGCCGGGCGACGAGGGGTTCGATTCCCCGGAATCGGCGGCCAGGCATTACGTGTACAGCCTCGGCAGCGCGGCCTCTGGCGAGGCACTGCGTTCCTACGGGATGAAGACCGTGGCCGCCAAGATGGACTCGCGCGCCCAGGCCGAGCAGGTCAAGCAGTGGCGGGCGGACTCACCGTACCCGCCGGCGGACGCCCAAGACCACCCCGACTTGGCGGGGCAGGCGCTCCAGCAGGCCGCCATTCGGGAGGTGTACCTGCGTTCGCTGCAGTTGATCGCCGACGAGTCCGTTGACATCGCGCAGGTCCGTTCGGGCAGCTGGGAGCAGATCACCGACGACATGGACCCGACCCGGCTCGACGGTGGCCTCACGCTGGTGGAGTTCAAGACCGTCGAGAGCACGCCCGGGAACCTCGCTGGAAACAGCGCGGAGACGTGCAAGCAGCTGGGCGCCGACGAGTGCGCGGAGGCGATGATGCTGATCAGCCGGGACAAGTCCAGCTGGGCGCTCGGTCTCCAGTTCCTGCGCTACGGCGACGGCTGGTTCGTGGCGCCCGCCAAGTCGAGCGTCGCGCTCAACCTGGCGTCCTCCGACGCCCGCTTCGGCCTGTTGCGTTCGTCCGAGGGGGAATTCAAGCAGCTGGTGGCTGCGGCGGAGGCGGCGGGCGTCCGGTTCCGCTGAGCGTGGTGCTCAGCCGGCCACCGCCAGGATGTTGCCGGCCCGGTCGATGACCACCACCTCGACCTCGACGGGTGCCCCGTCGAGCACGGCCAGGGCCTCCGCGCGGGCGTCGGCTGCGATGAGCGCGGCCAGGTCGATGCCCTCCTTGGCGGCCAGGGTCACGGCGTGGGCGACGGTGGCCACCGTCGAGATTTCCTCCTGCAGCTCGGCGGAGGCGCCGTGGGCGGCCACCAGGCCGCGCAGGTGCCCGGGCTGGATGCGGGTGCGGTGCGAGTGCAGATCGAGGTAGCCCGCGGCCAGCTTGGACAGCTTCGCCACGCCCCCGACGAGGGTGAGTTTGGGGATCGGGTGCTTGCGCAGGTACTTCAGCACCGCCCCGGCGAAGTCGCCCATGTCGAGTAGCTCGATGCCGGGGTGCAACTCCTCTGCCACTCGCTCCGACGTTGACCCGGTGCATGCGGCGGCGTGGCGCGCTCCGGTGGCGACCGCGACGTCGATGCCGCGGTGGATGGACGCGATCCAGGCGGAGCAGGAGTAGGGCACAACGACGCCGGTGGTGCCGAGCACGCTCAACCCGCCCAGCACACCGATGCGCGAGTTCCAGGTCTTCTTCGCGATGCGCTCGCCGTCGTCAATAGAGATCGTCACGTTCACATCGGCCGGCACGCCCAGTCGCTCGGCGGCCGTGGAGATGTTCGCTGTGATGTACTCACGCGGCATCGGGTTGATCGCGGGCTCGCCTACCGGCAACGGCAGCCCGGGCAGCGTGACGGTGCCCACGCCGGGGCCGCCGAAGAAACGCACGCCTACGCCCGGCTCTCCGGGTTCGACCCGGGCCCGGATGATGGCACCGTGCGTCACATCCGGGTCGTCGCCAGCATCCTTCGTGACGGCGGCGGTCGCGTGCCCCACAGCCCGCTCGCTGGCGGTGAGCGCGAAGGCCGCCCGCCGCTCACCGGGCAGCACGATCTCCACAGGATCCGGGAAGTCGTCGTGCAGCGCGATGAATGCGCTGGTGGCGGCGGCGCAGGCGCAGGCGCCGGTGGTCCAGCCTGGCCGGAGTTCGGAGTGCTCCAGCTGGGCCTTCCTGCCGCGCGGGCGCAGGGCCTCCCGCCCGGCCGCAGACAGACCGTCAGCGGTCATTCGTCGTCTCGGCGCGGCTCGCCATCGCGTTGATGGCAGCCACTGCTATCGCGGATCCGCCGCGCCGACCGAGAACCGTGATGTATTCGACGCCGTAGGGCTCGGCGACGAGCGCGTCTTTGGATTCCGCCGCGCCCACGAAGCCCACCGGGATGCCGACGACGGCGGCCGGGCGGGCGCCGGTGTCGCGCATCACCTCCAGCACGCGAAATAGCGCGGTGGGGGCGTTGCCGATGGCGACGATCGACCCGTCGAGGAGACCGTCTTGCTGCCACAGGTCAACGGCTGCCGCGGTCTTCGTGGTGCCCAGGGATTCGGCCAGCTGCGCCAGCCGGGGATCCTTAATATGGCAGATGATCTCGGTGTGCTCGGGTAGCCGGGAGCGGATGATGCCGGTGGCCACCATCGAGGAGTCGCACAGGATGGGAGCGCCCGCCTCAAGGGCGGCCAGCGTGGCTCGGGCAACCCCCGGGGTGAAGGCAACCATGTCAGCGATCGCTGGGTCGGCTGCTGCGTGAACCATCCGCACCACCGCCGGTTCCACGTCGGCGGGAAAACGCTCCAGGTTGGCTTCCTCGCGGATGATTTCGAACGAACGGGCGTAGATATCGCCGCCGGTTTTCAAGTAGTCCTGAGTCACGATCCTAGGGTAGTTCGTTGATGTCCTGAACCGTAATGTTCATTTCGCAGCATTCACGCCCCGCCCCCGGGCCCGGTAGTAGACTCGGCCCCGTACCGCCTGAGAGCGGTATGCGGGGAAGCTGGGTGAGCCAGCGCGGTCGCGCCACTGTAGCCACACCTTGTGTGGGAGCCAGACCCCCGCTCACTACCTGATTCGGGACGCGCAATCCCGGAGAAAGAGACCGAAAAATGCACATCGCCGAGGGCTATCTGCCCCTGACACACGCGGTGGCTTGGACGGTTGCCGCGGCGCCCTTCGTGGTGCACGGCGCAAGCGCCGTCGTCAAGTCCGTCCGCCAGAACCCGGAAAACAAGCTTCTCCTTGCGGCCGCAGCCGGATTCACCTTCGTGCTGTCCGCCATCAAACTGCCCAGCGTCACGGGCAGCTCCTCGCACCCCACAGGCACCGGCCTGGGAGCCGTGCTGTTCAAACCGCCGGTGATGGCCTTCCTGGGCACCATGGTTCTCCTATTCCAGGCCCTCCTGCTCGCCCACGGCGGGCTGACGACGCTCGGCGCCAACGCATTCTCTATGGCGATAGCCGGGCCATGGGTGGGCTACGGCGCCTGGGTGCTGTGCCGCAAGCTGGGCGCCCCGAAGGAGGTGGCGATCTTCTTCGCGATGGCGTTGGCAGACCTCAGCACCTACTGCGTCACCTCGCTGCAGCTTGCCATCGCCTACCCGGATCCGACGAGCGGTTTCGGCGGCGCCGTCGCCACCTTCATGAGCGTTTTCGCGCTCACCCAGATCCCGCTGGCCATCATGGAGGGCCTGCTGGGCGTCGTCGTGATCCGTTTCCTGGCCAAGGTGGCCGCGTCGGACCTCATCCGGCTGAAGGTGTTGAAGCAGAGCGAGATGGAGGCCGCACATGTCTGACAAGCGTTTCCCCTGGGTGAGCGTTCTGTCGCTCGGCGCTATAGCGGTGTTGTTCGCGATCTCGTTCGTGCTGGGCAGTCCGCGTCCGATGGAGGCCGCACAGCCGGACCAGGCCCAGACTCAGGCCGAGGCACCGGAGCCAGAGGAGGGCTTCGTCGGAACCGACTCCGTCGTCGTGGACATCATGGATAAGGCCGGCGCCGAGCCGTGGTTCTCGCCACTGTTCGAGCCTGCGTCCGGCGAGATCGAGTCGGGCCTGTTTGCGCTCCAGGCGGCGATCGGCGCCGGCATCGTCGGCTACGCCTTCGGTGCGCTGCGCGGGCGCAGCGCCGAGCGGGCCAAACAGGCCTCGAAGGCCGAGTAGCGGATGCTGATCGCACTCGACGACGCCGCCTGGGCGAGCCCGTGGCGGCGTCGTCGCGTCAGCGAGAAGGTGCTGTGGTGCGTGAGCCTGGTGCTCACGGCGCTCACGGCTGAGGTGGTGCCGGGGACGGCGCTCGTCGGGGTGCTGTCCGTGGTGTTGATCCTTGGCCCCGCGGGCATACCGATCGGCGTGTTGGTGCGCGCCGTCAGCCTGCCCGCGGTTTTCATCGCGCTGGGTGCGCTCTCCGTGCTGCTCTCCGTTGGCGCGAACCCCAGGAACCCGTACTGGCAGTGGGGGTGGCTGTCGATCACGGCCGATTCGCTGGACATGGCCTGGCGGCTGGTGCTGCACGCGCTGTGCGGCACGTTGGCGGTGCTGGTTCTGGCTCTCACTACCCCGATGTCTGACCTGCTGCACTGGCTGGGCAGGCATCGGGTGCCACAGCCGCTCATCGAGGTGTCCGCGCTCACCTACCGGCTGCTGTTCACGCTGCTAGCCACCGCCGCCGCGATCCGCGACGCACAACAGCGGCGCTGTGGCCGGGCGGGCGTCCGGGCCGCGGGGGCTGCGGTAGGCACTTTGCTGGTGCGCAGCTGGGACCGCGCCCGTCGGCTGGAGGCCGGACTGGCGGCGCGCGGCGCGGAGGAATCGCTGGCGACGACGATGCGGCTTCCGCCGCGCAACCCGCGGATGCTGCTGGGCTGCGCGGCGAGCGTCGGCGCGATCTGGTTGGTGAGTTGGTTCGCATGGTGATCCTGGAAGCGGCGAATGTCACGCTCAGCTACGGCGCGCACCGGGTGCTGACCGATGTCTCGGTGCGGATCGAGCGGGGCAGCCGCACCGTGCTGATCGGCTCCAACGGCTCGGGCAAGACCACCTTGCTGCGCGCCCTGTGCGGCAGCCACCGCCCGGAGCTGGGCGAGATCCGGCTGGCGCAGGAACCCCTCAGCTACGGCCGAGCCGGGCTGCGCGCCCACCGCAGGCGGGTGCAGCTGGTGTTGCAGGACCCCGACGATCAGCTGTTCAGCGCCGACGTGGCCCAGGACGTGTCGTTCGGGCCCACCAACCTGGGGCTGGGGGAGGAGGAGGTGCTCGGCCGCGTCGCCGAGGCCCTCGACCTGCTGTCCATCACGCACTTGGCTGGCCGGCCCTGCCACCAGCTCAGCTTCGGGGAGCGTAAGCGGGTGGCGCTCGCGGGCGCGATCGCGATGCGACCCCAGGTGCTGCTGCTGGACGAGCCGACCGCGGGCCTTGACCCGGTGGGTGTTCAGGAGATGCTGCAGACCCTGGACCGGCTGCGCGACTTGGGCACCACGCTCGTGTTCTCGACGCACGAACTCGACCTCGCGCTCGCTATCGCAGACCAGGCCGCGGTGGTGCACGACGGCCGCGTCACCGTCGGGGATCCGGTGGCGCTGCTGGGGGACGAGGAGCTGCTGGCCGCGGCCAGGCTGCGCAGGCCCACGATGCTTGAGGTGGCCGCCCAGCTCGGGTTGGCTGAGCGGCCGCGCACCGTGGCGGAGCTGGTGGCCGCGCTGCGTCGAAGCTAGCCGACGTATGCCCACTGCACGACGGTGCGCAGCGGCTTCCAGCCGCGGAAGGAGCCGATCCGATCCGACACCTCCACCGCCATCCGGGTGAGTTCACCCCCGTGACGGGCGTGCAGATCGGTCAAGCGGATCTCGGCCTCGATGGTGACGCCGTGCGCCACGAACCGTCCCCCTGCGGGCAGCCTGGCCAGGGAGGCCTCGGCCACGTCGGCGCTCAGCCCGCCGCCGACGAAGACGGCGTCGGGTTCGGGCAGTTCGTCCAGGCAGTCCGCGACATCGCCGGCGATCAGCCGGCCGCGCTCGGCCAGCCCGAACCGGGCCAGATTCTCCTGCGCGTTCACCAGCCTGTCCGGCCGGCGCTCCACCCCGACGCCGCGCGTCGTCGGGTGCGCGCGCAGCCATTCCACGAGGATGCTGCCCGCGCCGACTCCCAGATCCCATAGGGTTTCCCCAGAGCACGGCCTCAGGTGGGCGAGCGCGGCGGCGCGGATGATGCGTTTGGTGATCAACCCGTCGTGGACGAACGCGTCGTCGGGCAGGCCAGGAACGAAGGATTCAAGATGACTCATCGCGGCTATTCTTCCACGGACGTGGCTGCGCGCACCGGTATCGATCTTTACCACCATGGCGACCAGGACCTGGCGCGAGGACTGATCGACTTCGCGGTCAACGTGCGCGCTCACGAGCCGCCGCCTTTCATCGTCGAGGGGCTGCGCCGGTCGGTTCCCAGCTGGGCGGCCTACCCGGATGCCCGCCCGGCGGCAGCCGCGCTGGCCGAGCGCTGGGGGGTTCCGCCGGAGATGGTGCTGCCGACGAGTGGTGCGGCTGAGGCGTTCACGCTGATCGCGCAGGCGCTGCCGGGGGAACTGGCGGTTGTGGTGCATCCGCAGTTCACGGAGCCGGAGGCGGCGCTGCGCCGCGTCGGGCGTCGGACGCTCCGCGCGATCCTGGGCGGCGACTTCACGCTTCGTGCCGAGGCCGTGACGCAGGAGGCGGACCGCGTCTTCGTCGGCAACCCCACCAATCCGACGGGGGTGCTGCATCCGCGCCGGACCCTGCTGGCGTTGGCCAGGCCGGGGCGGGTGCTCGTCGTGGATGAGGCCTTCCTCGACGAGGTGGGCGACGAGCACTCGCTCATCTCCGACGACATGTCGGGGCTCCTGGTGGTGCGCTCGCTCACGAAGGTATTCGCGGCGGCGGGCGTTCGGGCGGGCTACGTCGTCGGAGATCCCGAGCTGATCGACCTGCTGCGCCGCCAGCAGACGCCGTGGTCGGTGAGTTCCCCTGCGATCGAACTCATGCGCCTGGCCTGCGGAGAGGCCGCCCGGGAGTACGTGGTCCGGATCGCGGCCGAGCTGCCTGCCCTGCGCGCGGATCTCGTGACCAGGCTGCGGGAACTGGGGCTCAGGGTGGTGGAATCGAGCGCCCCGTTCGTCCTGGTGGACACCGCCGCGATCCGGGCGAATGTCTCCCTCAGGGGCGAGCTGAACGCGCTGGGGATCGCCGTGCGTCGGGGGGAGACCTTTCCCGGCCTGGGGCCGACGTGGCTCAGGTTCGCGGTTCGCACCCCGGAACTCCACTCGAAGCTGGCGGACGCGCTGGCCCGGATCAAGGAGGCCGGATGCTGAGTCGGGCCGTCGGCATCGCGCTCGGGGTGGTGGCGGACCAGGCGTTCGGCGACCCGAGGCGCGCCCACCCCGTTGCGGCCTTCGGGGCCACGGCCCAGCGGCTAGAGAAGCGCACCTACCGCGACGAGGTGGCGGCCGGAGCGGGGCACACGCTGGCGCTTCTGGTGCCGCTGGGGGTGCTGGGCTGGCTGGCGGAGCGGGGGCTGCGTCGGCGACCCTGGTTGCACGCGCTCGCGACGGCCGCGGTCACGTGGTCAGTGTTGGGGGCACGTAGCCTGGCGCGCGAGGGGGGCCGGATGGCGGAGCGGCTGCGGGCATCCGATATTGATGGGGCGCGGGGGCAGCTGGGTAACCTGTGCGGCCGCGACCCCGACCAGCTGGATGCGCCGGAACTTGCGCGGGCCACCATCGAGTCGATGGCCGAGAACACGGCGGACGCGGCCGTGGCGTCGCTGTTTTGGGGGGCCGTCGTGGGGATGCCGGGGATGCTGGTGCACAGGGGGGCGAACACCCTTGACGCGATGATCGGCCACCACAACGACCGCTACGAGCGCTTCGGCCGGTTCGCGGCGCGCCTCGATGACGCGCTGGATTTGCTGCCCGCGCGGATCACTGGCGCGGTGATCGCGACGCTGGCGCCCACCGTCGGCGGCAGCTCCCGCTCAGCGTGGCGCATCCTCGCACGCGATCACGCCAAACACCCCAGCCCCAACGGCGGCTGGTGTGAGTCGGCGATGGCGGGCGCGCTGGGGGTGCGTCTCGGCGGGCGCAACGTCTACTACGGCGGGCGCGTAGAGGTGCGGGGCGATCTCGGCGACGGTCGCAGGCCGGGGCCCGACGATGTGCGCCGCTCGGTGCGGCTGGTCACCGGGGCGACGGGCGTCGTCGCGGTCCTGGCGGTGGGCGCGTGCGCGTTGCGTGACGTTGGCTCGCGCTAGCGCCCCCGGAGCCGGTAGAGTTCTGGCTTACGCGAGTGGCCAAAGCCGATTTTGACCCGAGAGGTGTAACGGCCTAGGATTACTAGCTGTTGCGCGCGAAAGCGGGCTTGCTCACGTGCCCCTTGCAAGCAACCCCCTTTAGCAAGAAGTAAACAAGTTGGAAGTTGGTCTACGTCCGTGTCTACGTACACCCCCAAGCCTGGCGAAATCGCCCGGAACTGGCATGTGATTGATGCCGAGGATGTCGTCCTCGGACGTCTCGCCGTCGCCGCCGCGACGCTGCTGCGTGGCAAGCACAAGGCCACCTTCGCCCCTCACGTCGATGGTGGCGACTTCGTGATTGTCGTCAACGCGTCTAAGATCGCCGTCACTGGCAACAAGCGCGTTGATTCGAAGCGCTACACGCACTCGGGTCGCCCGGGTGGCCTCAAGGAGGTCTCGATCGGCGCATTGCTCGAAAAGGACCCGCGTAAGGCCGTCGAGCGTGCTGTGTGGGGCATGCTGCCGAAGAACAAGCTGTCGCGAAAGCTCATCGGCAAGCTGAAGGTTTACGCAGGCCCCGAGCACCCGCACGCTGCGCAGAAGCCGCAGCCGTACGAGATCACCCAGATCGCCCAGTAACGGAGAGCGCAGAGAACTTATGAGCACTGAAGTTGTTGAGGAGACCGTGGGCGAGGAGATCGTCTCGTTCACCGATGAGCAGAACCGCGAGATCGCGTACCGCTCTGACTCCAGCCCGGCAGTCGCCGAAGGCACCCAGTCCCGGCCGGCGGTTGTCGCTCCCGGCCAAGCGGTTGGCCGCCGCAAGCAGGCCGTCGCCCGCGTTCGTATCGTTCCCGGCTCCGGCCAGTGGAACATCAACGGCGGCCGCAGCCTGGAGAACTATTTCCCGGACAAGCTGCACCAGCAGACCATCAACGAGCCCTTCGTGGTAGCCGGCCTCGTCGGCTCCTACGATGTCATCGCTCGCATCGGCGGCGGTGGCCCCTCCGGTCAGGCTGGCGCGCTGCGTCTCGGCATCGCCCGCGCGCTCAACGCGGTGGACGCCGAAGCCTCGCGCCCCGCGCTGAAGAAGGCCGGCCTGCTTACCCGCGACGCGCGCGTCCCGGAGCGTAAGAAGGCAGGCCTCAAGAAGGCTCGGAAGGCCCCGCAGTACAGCAAGCGCTGATCGCTGCCCCCCTTTTCACGCGAAGGACGGAACCTCTTTGAGGTCCCGTCCTTCGTTGTTGTCGTGTTGCGCCGGCTGGGTGGGTAGAGTTCGGTTACATGGCACGTCTATTTGGAACCGACGGGGTGCGCGGCACCGCGAATGTGCTGCTTACGGCCGAGCTGGCGCTTGACCTGTCCGTCGCAGCAGCTCATATCCTTACCGAGATCGGCGCTTTCCGGGGCCCGCGGCCGTTCGCTATCGTGGGTCGGGACCCGCGCGCTAGCGGAGAGTTTCTGGAGGCCGCTGTCGTGGCGGGATTGGCCTCCGCAGGGGTCGACGTAGTGCGGGTAGGGGTGGTGCCCACACCAGCCGTCGCCCACATCGTGGATCGCTCGAACGCCGAGTTGGGCGTCATGATCTCCGCCTCGCACAACCCTATGCCGGACAACGGCATCAAGTTCTTCTCCCGCGGCGGCGTCAAGCTGGCCGATGATTTGGAAGACGCGATCGAGCAGCGGTTGGGTGAGGAGTGGACTCGGCCAACGGGGGGCGACGTGGGGCGGGTCCGCTACGCACCGGAACTCGTCGACGACTACGTGCAGCACCTGACGGATTCGCTGGGGGACATCAGCCTCGCGGGACTCAAAGTGGTGATTGACGCCGCCAACGGTGCGGCGGCCAAGACCGCAGTTGCGGCATTCCGCGCCCGGGGTGCGGACGTCGTCGCGATCCATGATCAGCCAGACGGGAACAACATCAACGACAATTGTGGGTCGACACACCTGGGGTCGCTGCGTGAACGGGTGGTGGCGGAGCAGGCCGACCTGGGTATCGGCCTCGACGGTGATGCGGACCGCTGTCTTGCCGTCGACGCGCAAGGCAACGTGGTTGACGGCGACCAGATCCTCGCGATCCTCGCGATCTCGCTCAAAGAACAGCACCGGCTGATGTCCGACACACTGGTGGCGACAGTGATGAGCAATCTGGGGCTGATCAACGCCATGCGCGAGCACGGTATCCGTGTGGACCAGACGAAGGTTGGCGACCGTTACGTCCTGGAGTCGATGAACGCCAACGGCTTCGCGCTGGGCGGAGAGCAGTCTGGCCACGTGATCATCAATGAGTACGCCAACACCGGCGACGGAACGCTGACTGGTCTGCACCTGGCGGCCCGAATGGCGACTACCGGCAAGTCGCTGACCGAGTTGGCCAGCGTCATGACGGTGATGCCGCAGGCGCTGGTGAATGTGCGTAATGTCGATAAGCTCCGGGCAGGCGTCGACAACAAGGTGCAGCATGCGGTGGCGGAGGCGTCGCGGCTGCTTGGCCAGTCCGGTCGGGTGATCCTGCGGCCTTCGGGTACCGAGCCGGTGGTGCGCGTCATGTGTGAGGCCCCCACCCAGGAGCAGGCCGACGAGATCGCGGCCAGGCTGGCCGAGGTTGTCGCCCAGCGGCTGGCGCTTTGACCCACACAGGTCGATCCACCACAATTGGCTCCAAGCCACAAGTCAAAAGGAGAGCCCAATGCTCGCGGAACCCGCTGTTCAGCTCAGGCTGCTAGGTCTGGCGGAGGTCGATGGTGAATTGGCTCGCGTGACGCACGCAGCGAAGTCGCTCCCTGAGCACGCGAAGATCCAGGCGCTGATGTCACGCAGGCAGGAGGCCGCTGACGTGTTGACAGCTGCCACCACGGCCGCCGACGACCTGGCGGTGGCTGCCGAACGCGCGGAGCAGGATCTGACCCCGGTCAGGGAACGACTGGCCCGCGACCAGCGGCTGGTTTCCGACGGCAGCGTCACGGATACCAAAGCGCTCCAGGGGCTCCTGCAGGAGATTGAACACCTCAAGATCCGGATCTCGAAATTGGAAGACGTGCAGCTGGAAGCGATGTCCGCTGCCGAGGAAGCGGTCGAGACGCGCGATCAACTCGCGGTTAGGAAAGCCGAGGTAGAAGACCAGCTCAGGGAACTGGTGCGCACCCGCGACGCGCAGGTTGCGGTGCTCAAAGAGGAGGCGCAAGCCTTGGTGGCCAGACGCAAACCGATCGCGTCGTCGCTGCCCGAGGCGTTGATGAAGCTGTACGAGAAGCTGCGTGCGACCACCGGGATGGGCGCAGCCCGGCTGGTGCAGGGCAAATGCGGCGGCTGTCAACTGCCGATCACGGTCTCTGATCTCGCGGAGCTGAGGAAAGCGCCCGCTAACCAGGTGCTGCGCTGCCCCGAGTGTGACCGCATCCTGGTGCGCACCAAGGACAGCTGATGCGACGCCACCGGCTGGACGCGGTGCCCGCCCAGGCGCGGGCTGGTATCCGTCGGCTCCGCGACGACTTGGGCCTGCCCGCGCACTTCTCTCCGGAGGCAGTGGCGCAGGCGGAACGGCTGCGGGCCCACCCGCCCAAGACCGATGCGCACGCGGACTGGACCCACGTTGAGTTCGTGACGATTGATCCAGCTTCCTCGATGGATCTGGACCAGGCGCTGCACATTGAGCGCGTGCCGGGCGGCTATCGGGTGCGTTACGCCATCGCCGATGTCGGCCACTGGGTTGAGCCCGGTTCGCCGCTCGACGCAGAAGCGCACCGGCGGGGCGAGACTTTCTACGCCCCGGGGGCACGCATCCCGCTTCACCCTCCGGCGCTCAGCGAGGATGCCGCCTCGCTGCTGGCCGACGGTCGTCCCCGCCCGGCTATCGTCTGGACCCATCTGCTGGATGAGCGGGGTCAAACGGTGGAGACCACGCTGACGCGTGCTTTGGTGCTGAACCGAGCGAAGCTTGACTACTCCGGGGTGCAGCGAGATCTGGATGCGGGTCGGGCACACCCGAGCATCGCGTTGTTGCCCGAGGTGGGTCGTCTGCGGCAGCGGCTGGAGATGGAACGGGGCGGCATCAATCTGCGGCTGCCGGAACAGGAGATAGTTGAGGTCGCTGACGGCTGGGATTTGGTGTTTCGCGCGCTCCACCCGGTGGAGGCCTGGAACGCGCAGATTTCGCTGCTGACCGGCTTCCGGGCGGCCAGGCTACAGGTCGATGGCGCGGTGGGCATCCTGCGCGTCCTGCCTCCTGCGGAGGACTTCGCGATCGCCCGGTTGCGCAGGCAGGCGCGCGCGGTCGGCGTCGACTGGCCGCAGGGGCTAAGCTACCCGGACTTCGTGCGGGGGCTGAGCCCGGAGCGGCCGCGTGAGCTGGCCGTGCTGGTGAAGTGCACGATGCTGTTTCGGGGAGCGGGA
Source organism: Tessaracoccus sp. OH4464_COT-324 (assembly GCF_003932855.1). Taxonomy (GTDB): domain Bacteria; phylum Actinomycetota; class Actinomycetes; order Propionibacteriales; family Propionibacteriaceae; genus Arachnia. The sequence goes on from NZ_RQYZ01000016.1 coordinate 31,936, forward strand.
TACGCGCTCGTCGGGGGAGAGGGCGGCACCGTTCACAGTGCGCTTGGTACGCAGTACGCGCACGTGACGGCTCCGCTGCGACGCCTGGTCGACAGGTACGCGCTTGAGGCTTGCTTGGCGCTGGCGGAAGGCCGGGAGGTGCCGGACTGGGTGCTGGCCGCGCTGCCCGAGCTGCCCGCGACGATGCGACGGGCGGGCACGCTCGCCAACGCCTACGAGCGAGGGGTGATGAGCATCGCCGAGGCCCTGGAGCTGGCGAACCGGGTGGGGGAGAGCTTCGACGGCGTGCTGGTTGATGTGCATCCGAAGACGGGCCGTGGGCTGGTGCAGATAGCGGAGCCCGCCGTCGAACTCCAGTTGCAGGCGGAGCAGCGCGACGTCGGTAAAACCATTCGGGTGCGGATCGAACGGGTGGATGTCGACGCCGGCGAGGTGCAGCTCGCGCGGCTCAGCTGATCGGGGTAGAGTTTGTGGCGGACGAGTCAGCCAGATGATCGCGGCCCTTGTGGGGCTGAGGAAAGTCCGGGCTCCGCAGAGCACGGTGGTGGGTAACGCCCACCCGGGGTGACCCGAGGGCAAGTGCAACAGAAAGCAAACCGCCTGGCGACAGGTAAGGGTGAAACGGTGGTGTAAGAGACCACCAGCGCGGCAGGTGACTGTGGCGGCTAGGTAAACCCCACCGGGAGCAAGACCAAGAAGGCCTCCGGGCCGCGGACACCGATCGAGCGCTGCTCGCGCGAGGTGTTCGGGTAGGTCGCACGAGCGGCGCGGCAACGCGTCGCCTCAGATAGATGATCATCCGATGACAGAACCCGGCTTACCGGCTGGCTCGTCCCCTCCATTCTCGAATATCGCCCCTAGTGGGCGATATTTTAGTTTGGTGGCGGGGCTTTTAGTCAATGCTTGGCAATATTAGGAAATGCCGGAAAACACAAAAAGCAGAGCGCAACGGAGTGCAAAGCAGGGTGCTTCGGCGTCTCGCAGCGCACACAGAGCGCACAGAATCGGTGGCTGCCGGGGACGCAGAAAAGGCCCCACCCGCAGTCGGGTGAGGGTCTTGATGTGGGGCTAGTTGAGGATGCGCGTAGCGAGCGCTTGCACGACCTGGCATTGAGGCTGGACCTGGTTGGTGAGCGCGATGAGCACCTGGTGCAGCATCTTCAGTACTTCCGGGGACTTACTGCCGTGGAAGTCCCGGTCGAGCCGCTGGGCGGCGCGCAGCGCCAGCGGGGTGGCCTGCCCGGATTCTTCGCCGAGAAGCTGGGACTCTACGTGGTTGGCGCTGTTCGAGCCGCGGTCCCGGAGTTTGTGGGATGTCGATAGCGCGCCCTGACACGTGCTCAGCGGAGCCGGTTCGCCACCCGGAGCCCATCCAGGCATAGGCTTGAGGCTGGGGGAGCGCTGGATGGTCTCCCAAAGTTTCTCGACGATTTCGCGGACGCCGTTCTTCATTTTGGACTTTGCGGTTGCTCAAAAAGGTTCGGATTGGGCACGAGTTCTAGGCATTTCAGTCCTTTCTTTTCCGGGATGATTAAGTGCATATTCCGAAGCCAGGGTAGGATCAGAGCATGCGAAAAAGGCTTGTGGGAATTGGTTTGGCTATGCTGGCGCTCGTGGGCTGCGGGAGTGGGGAATGGGGCGCGGACGCGCCAGCTCCCCCGCCTCCCGCGACCCCCAGCGCAGCTCAAGAGGCTGATATTCCGAACGTCGAGGTCCCGAGCCCAGAGGCCCCTCTGGCGGATGGGCCGACGACGCGCGCCCAAAATTGTGGCCGACCCCGGCCTCGTGGCAGCGATGGAGTGTGAGCCGGTCGACCCGGGGTTGATCGAGCGGGGGCATTTTGACATTGGTACTCCGACTCGCGCCGTTCAGGTTGAGATCGGCGAGGGGCTAGCGGGGGGGGCGAAATCTGGTGGCTCGTGGCATACGACATGCCAAAGGACGATTCATACCCTGCGCGAGTTCGAACCTGGATCAGCAATGCCCCCGGCCTGGCCGAAGTGAGGGAAGGGGAGTGGCGAGATGGGAAATGGATCGAGGTCTACCCGACTGGCAATACCCCCTGGCTGAACGTTCACTGGGATGCAGGACGCTTGGCCAGGGGGCAGGCCGCGCTCACTAAGGCGCTTGAGTGTCTCAGCGAGTGATTACCACGCGAAGGCGGTCTTCGAACCCTCGCATCCCGGAGTCGGACCCGAGTAGGTGACGCGCATCGTCGAGGCCGGGTTGCCGATGCAGATCGCCGCCGAGCAGCGCTGCGACCCGACCTTGAGGTTGTCCCCGTGCCCGTAGCCGAGCTTCGTCAGCGTACCGACCGGGGCACGATTTTAGCTGTCGCGCCCAGCTCGCAGTTGCTACTCCGCAGAGTGGTGGTCCGAAGCCAGATCCAGTTCTTTCCCTGGTGGACCCCTCGGCGCAACTCCACGCGAAAGCTGTGCGTGCTGAACTCCGAAATGCTATCTTTGCCCGCGAAACTCACCGAATAGGGATTGATCCTATCGCCAGCATTTGCCATGGTTCTTTCCTTATCAATTGTTCCTCCTTCCCCGACCCGGGCTTGGGTCAGGTGCTCTCTTAGATGGGACCGACCTGCGCATCTAGGTGTGATGTCCGGTCGGGTTGGTGTGGTTCGTGTGGTGCGGGCGTGTAAGGCGAGGGCCTCCTGTGGTGGAAATGGGGCTGTACAGAAGCCAGCACCTCCGTCGGGGAAGCTTTCGTGTCCCGCACTACCCGTTCGAATGCTGTTTTGATATCACGAACCCGACTGAGGCTGACCCGGGTCGTGGTCGAGGGCTGGGCCTTCAAGAAGTTCTACCCTGCAGAAGCAGGCCGCCTCGCCGCGCTACCGGGCCGGGTCCACCTCTACAATCACCACAGGCCCCACTCCGGGATCGGGAAGAAACCACCGATCACGAGGCTGAACAACCTGACTGAACATCACACCTAGGAGGTGACCGGTTTGAGAGCATTGGAGCCCGTTGCGGAGCATCCCTGGTTTTCGGGGGCACTTTTGACTTTGCTCGCCGGCTTCGTCTGGTTGGTTGCCGATCACACCGTGGCCCTGGTGATGCTGCTGTTGGGTTGGGCGCTGATCGGCGGCACCGGGTTCTTGAAGATGATCTCCCGAAGATCCAACGCGGTATATGTGCGCGCCGTCTACCGCAAGGCGAATGACCGCCGGGAGCTTCGCGACGATGAGACCGCTTACACGTTTGTCTGGCCCTTCGACGAGCCCCCCGTGGTGGGCAGCTGGGTGACCCTTCCGGCGCGGGGCCGAGTCAGACGCGGCGTGATCGTGGGGCCCGGATCCAGCGCGGATTACGCAGGCAATATCCTTCCGGTACGTTCCGTCCTGGCCGATCGGGCTCTGGTAGCTGCGCCGGAGACGAGCCACCTTCCGCCGGTAGAGCTGGATCTGCCAGCCCAAGAGCCCTGGGGAGAGCTAGTGAACAAGGCGGAAGTGGCTTATCCGCACCGGCACATCACCGAGCTGGTCACCGCATGTGGATTGCGCGGCATTGATCTTCCCCCGGAGCCGATTTGCGTCGACATTCGCGATGCCGTGCTGGCCCCGACCGCTGATGAGCGTTATCCCGCTGTGATGATTGATGGCATGTGGGTGGGCAATCTCCTTCGGACAACGACGGAGCTGTCCGCCGAATTGCGTCGGCTAGCCGACCAAGGTCTGGGGCTGAAGGTCGGGCTGACGCTCTCCGCCTCCGACGGCAGCGAAATGAGTGACCCACGGCTGACCGTCCGATTCCCCAAACCAGACGAGGTAGCGGCCCCAGAGGGGCTGCCGGAGGGCGAGTTCGTTCTCCTCCCCCGAGGGAAGCGCTTGCACATCCTGGGCGAAACGGATCATGCCGAGGCTCTTGTCGGTTTGCTTGACGGTTCAGGGCAACGGCGAGTCGCCGCGGAACTATTCCTGCTGGATGAAGCTGCGCAGCGCGCGCGGAAGCCGACGGTGGGGGTGCGGATCGGGGGGAAGCCGGTTGGCTGGCTTGGCCCCGCGTCCGGGGCGCATTTCGTCCCGATCATCGAGGCCTGCGCCAGCCGGGGGCTGGCGGTGTGTTGCCGGGCGCTCGTGCTGGGCAATCATCTGAAGTCCGACGTGGTGCTGGAAAGCGCTCGGGCCGGAGAACTGAGCGAGGACTGGATCCTCCACAACGTTTATCGACGGTGAGGGCGGCGAGTGATGAGAACCACTCACGTAGGGCGAAAAAATGGCGGCTGGGAACCCCGCCCAGGGCCGTGCACACTGACTGCGAGAGGCACACCTCCGACCGGATTCGGCCGCCTTGCCGCCGGGTTGATTCGCTTGATTCAGGTGATCGCTTCAGCCGAGTTACTGGTTCTGCACCCGGGCCTTTAGTAGCTTCTTCCCGAAGCTTGATTGGAGCATCAGGAATTGGGAGGGAAAATGACAGAAACGATGATTCACGCCGCTGTGCCGCCGAAACCCAAAAAGAAACTTGGTAGGGCAGGGACGGCAGCCATTATTGGGACGGCTGCGCTATTCATCGGATACTCTGCGGGGAACAACGATGCGCCTGGGCCGCGAGCGGCGAGTGTCCCGACTGCCTTCCGCACAGTCGAAGTGACTCGGACCCCCGAACCCGTTGTGTCCACCGTAACCGCGTACGCGACCGTGGAAGTGACCGTTGAGTCAACGGTGACGATCACCGAGCCCCCCGTCGCTCCGGCGCAGCCGGTTCCAGTCGCCGCTCCCGTTGAGCCGGAACCGGAGCCGCTCACGTCTGAGCCCGAGCCGGCACGGGAAGCGACGCGGAGAAAACCGGAGCGTGAGAAGAAAACGAGCTACAAGAACTGCGATGAGGTGCGCAGGGCGGGGGCGGCGCCGCTCTACGCGGGCCAGCCGGGTTACAGCAGGAAGCTCGACCGCGACAAAGATGGGGTGGCCTGCGACGAGTAGACCACGAGAAGGGGGAGGAGCCGTAGGGCTCCTCCCCCCGGTTGAGGATCGTCGTGGAGGTCTTCCGGGAGGTCACCTCGGCGGCGGGTTCTTCCTGAGCCTGTCGACGCTGATTGAGCCGCCCGGCTCCTGCACCGCGGTGTCGATCGTGACGAAGTTGAACGTCTGCATTTCGGCCTTGACGGTCTTCGCTCGGGAAAGGCCGATACCTGGGAAGTAGGACCCGCCATCCTTCATCTTCATCAGCTCGTCGGTGACGCGCACCCCCACCTCAGGATAGTAGTCACCGCCGATCTGGAGCAGATACTGCGCCTTCGAGCGGTCGTCCGGACCCTTCGGATTGTTACGCACGAGCCGCGCGTCAATGGCGACGTGCACGGCCTCGATGTCAGCGGTATTCCACTTCATCTCCTTGCCCCAACCATGGAACACCAAGCCGTTGCGGGGAGGCAGCACGACGCGTTTCGCTCCGTCGAAGCGGATGTCGGCTCTGGGGATGTGCGGGTTGCCGGTGAGCGAGTGGTTGTAGACGGCGCCGTCAATGCTCTGCGTCTGGACGTGCACCCATTTGCCCGCCTTGGTCAGCACGTGCATTCTGATCTGGCTCAACTCCACGCGCGTGTTGGTGGCCGCGTTCTTCGGGCCGGGCGTGATCGTCAGCCAGGGCACGACCGCGTTCCACAGTTTGTCGGATCGGTAGTTCCCGTGCACCAGATTGTTTTTCCAGTATCCGGGGGTGTTGCTGCCGCGCGGGTTGTTGCCCATCACGACGTAGCCCGGGCCGACCATGCGCCCGGCGGAGCCGTCACCAAGAACGGCGTCGTTCTTCAGCTCCATGTCCTTGACCATGACATCGACGTAGTCGGCGTTTTGCTGTCCTTGGCCGGAGTTGCCCCCACCGGGGCCCGAGCCGTTTCCTTGCCCCGGCCCGGCGGAGTTCTTGCCGACGACGATCACCGGGTCGCTGTAGGCCGTCATGATGAGTCCGGTCCTGGGGTCGCGCACGCGCTCGCCGTAGATGAGCTGCTTGCCCTCGTCCTCCTTCGTAGGAACGTAGGTGGCCTGGTATCCGTTAGGCACCTCGTGTCCGTCGCGCAGCCGGAATCCGTGGTAAGGCACGCCGTGACCGTAGTCGCCAGTGACCCGGGTCACCGGCTCGCCGACGCGCACCACCTTGCCAGGCGGGCCGAACTGAGGCTTCCGGTTGATGGGCATGCCCTGAGTGTTGACGCAGGGCGGGGGAGGGGGATCTGCTTTCGAGGGGCTCGTGCTCAGCACCAGGCTGGCCGTGATCGCACAGGCGACCATGATCTTGTAACCGATGTTTCTCAATCTTGGCTCCTTTGCCTAGGGGACCGGATTCGACTCCGGTCGGTCTCCCTGAACAAACCCTAAGAGAAGCCTGAAATGCTTGGCAAGGGGTATCGGAAAAATTGTTCCGCTATCTTGCGCCGTAGGGCAATCAATCCGCTGGTCAATCCGCTGGTGTGTGCGTACTCCGCGGGAAAGACTAGCCGCCCGGATGGTTGACCTCTCCGGGCGGCTGATCTGTGAGTTACTCAGGAAGAGTTAAGATTTCGGCGCCGTCATCGGTGACGACGATGCTGTGCTCGAACTGCGCACACCACGACTTGTCCAACGTGGTTACGGTCCAACCGTCATCCCACACCTCGGACTCGTAGTTGCCGAGGGTGAGCATGGGCTCGATCGTGAACGTCATTCCCTTCTCCATCCGGGTGTCGAGCAGGGGCTCGTCGTAGTGCAGAACCACCAATCCGGAGTGGAACTGGGTGTGCACCCCGTGGCCGGTGTAGTCGCGCACCACCCCGTAGCCGAAGCGTTTCGCGTAGCTCTCGATCACGCGCCCGATCACCGAGAACGGCCTGCCCGGCCGAACGGCCTTGATTCCGCGATTCAGCGCCTCCTGGGTGCGCTCGGCAAGCAGGCGATGCTCCTCGGAAACGTCGCCGCACAGGAACGTGTAGCAGTTGTCGCCGTGCACCCCGTCGTAGAAGGCGGTGCAGTCGATCTTCACCAGGTCGCCGTCGCGCAGCGGACGAAGATCCGGGATGCCGTGGCAGATGACCTCGTTGACCGACGTGCACACCGACTTCGGGTACCCGCGGTAGCCCAGCGACGACGGGTAGGCCCCGTGGTCGAGCATGTACTCGTGCGCGATCCGATCCAACTCGTCCGTCGTCACGCCGGGACGCACCGCCTTACCGGCCTCGTGCATCGCCCGGGACGCGATGCGCCCGGCGATGCGCATCCGCTCGATGACGTCCTCGCTTTGGACATGCGACCCGGTGTACGGGGTGGGTGCTTCCTTGCCGACGTATTCCGGGCGCGGAATGGAGGCGGGAACCGAACGGATGGGGGTGATCTGATGCGGAGTGATGGTCACCGCCCCAGCCTACCGCTCAAGCCAACGCAATGCTGTTCATGGCCCCTTCGACCTCGCCGATGGACTCGGGGTGGTCAATGGTGGCCGTGCCCACCGCCACCGCCAGCTCGTCCGGGCGCCCCAGCTCCGCGACATAGATGTACACCACATCGCCTTTCACCCAGTCGGCCCGGTCCACAAGCACGTTCGCCTTCAGGAACCAGCCGGACTTCCCGCCCACCGACCAAGCCTCGTCCACCAGAACCTCCTTGCCCGTGAAGTCGTCGTAAAGCCACGACGAGGCCATGCAGCTGAGAATGTTGTGCGCGGCCTTCTTGGGATCCGAGAACCCGTCGGACTTCTTAACGGCCCCCACATCCACGCCGGCCACCCAGTTGGCGGTGATTCGTTTGGTGGTGGAGTTCTGCTCCACCATCCACGGCATGTAGTCCTTGTTGTCGTTCCAGCCTCGGCTTGTCGGGGCGACGATAGACAGCCCGCCGCCCAGCATCCGGCCGTCCGATTGGATGACGGAAACAGGGGTCCCGCGATTCGGGCAATGCTCGGGTCGGCCGCCCTGCGGCGGCGGCTCGGGCGTCGGTGAGGAGGACATCTCGTTCCACGGTTTGACGGTGGGACGGTCGCTGCGCTCGTCCTCCAACGCCGAGAGCCTGTCCTCCCCGCGCGGCAGCAGGAGGACCCCGGCGACGCCCAACGCCACGGCGGCCACGAGGGCTATAGCCACGATCACCCAGCGCCCAGAGGAACCCTGCTCTGGAGGCTGTTGCGGGTACCCCTGCGAGGGAGAATATCCCCCAGGGCCGGTGGGTGGAGGCGGGCCGTAGCTGTGGCCAAAGTAACTGTTGTCGTTGGGCGGGTAGCTCATGGAGCCAATTCTATTGACGCTCGAAGGTCACCACCGTGAAGGTTTGGCAGACTGAGGTCATGGACAAACAAGCAGAGCACGTCTTCCGGGCCATCGAGGAGCACAACGTCAGGTTCATCCGGCTGTGGTTTGCCGATGTTCTTGGGTCGCTGAAATCCGTGGCCATCGCACCTGCGGAACTGGAAGGCGCACTCGCGGAGGGAGTCGGCTTCGACGGCTCGGCAATCGAGGGTTTCGCTCGGGTCTACGAGTCCGACATGGTTGCGCACCCCGATCCGTCAACCTTCCAGATCCTGCCCTGGCGGCAAGAGGGCGACGTCGCAACCGCCCGAATGTTCTGCGACATCCGGCTGCGCGACGGTTCGCCCAGCTACGCCGACCCACGCTACGTTCTGAAACGCGCGGTGCAGAAAGCCAGCGACGCGGGGTACACGTACTACGTGCATCCGGAGATCGAGTTTTTCGTGCTCTCGACCCTCAACCCGCCCACCCCGTTGGACAGCGGCGGCTACTTCGATCACACGACGCTCGGCAGCGGGACTGACTTCCGGCGTGAGGCCATCCTCGGTCTCGAACAGATGGGGATACCCGTCGAGTTCAGCCACCACGAGGGCGCTCCGGGCCAGCACGAGATCGACCTGCGCTACGCCGACGCGCTCACCATGAGCGATTCCATCATGACTTTTCGGGTCATCGTGCGGGAGTCGGCGATCATGCAGGGCGCGCATGCCACCTTCATGCCGAAGCCGTTCACGCGCTACCCAGGGTCGGGGATGCACTCGCACCTGTCGCTGTTCGAGGGCGACATCAACGCGTTCTACGACGCCGCCGACGAATACCAGCTGTCGAAGACGGCCCGACACTTCATCGCCGGCCTGCTGCGGCACGCCCCCGAGATCACTGCGGTGACGAATCAGTGGGTGAACTCCTACAAGCGGCTTGCGGCCGGGGATGAGGCCCCCGCCCACGTGTCCTGGGGCCGCAACAATCGGTCTGCGCTGGTGCGGGTGCCGCAGTGGACGCCGGGAAAGCCGGACAGCGCCCGCATCGAGTACCGGGCGCTCGACTCGGGGGCTAATCCCTATCTGGCCTACGCCGTGCTGCTGCGTGCCGGGCTGAAGGGGGTCGAGGAAGGGTACCCGTTGCCCGCCGAGGCCGAGGAAGCAGTGTGGCGGCTATCCGCTCGTGAGCGACGCGCAGCCGGGATTGACGAGTTGCCCAGGAACCTCGACGGAGCGCTGCGCATCATGGAGAACTCCGAACTGGTGGTGGACACCCTCGGCGAGCACGTCTTCGAGCACTTCCTACGCAACAAGCATGACGAGTTCGAGGCTTACCGCCGCCAGACCAGCCAGTGGGAGATCGACCGGCACATCAGCGTGATGTGAGGGGGAAGGCTTGTGCGACCTCGTGGGCGTGGGCGCCCGAGGCGCGCACCTCAGCCGCGGGGTAGTCCAGCCGCCCGGTGGCCAGGGCGAGAAACGTCTCCGGCGAAAGCTCCACCACGTTGGGCGGGGTACCGCGAGTGTGCCGGGGCCCGCCGCCGAAGCCCAACTGCACGGCGGCGTAGGGAGGCACCCGCAGCTCTATCGACCGGCCGCCGTGCAACTCACCAAGCCGAGCACAACCTGCTCGCACGCAGGCCGCCAACACCGTAGGCGGCAACTCCTCGTGCCGGGCAGCCACGTCGAGTAGCACGTCGGTGAGGTCGGGGCGCTTATTGCGCAGCGCAGCATCGAGCGCGGTCAAGTCGGCAAGCCCGGTCAGGGCGGCGACGACGGCCTCGGTGGGGCGAAACATGCCACGAGCCTAGCCGAGCCGCAATTAAACTGCCCACATGGGCAGGATCCAATCGTCGAGCGCCGAGTTCGCGCGCCGCGGATTTGAGAGTGCGACGGCGGCGGCCCGGATCTGGGACGCCTGGCCGGCCGAACAGCGGGCGATGGTGGACCTTGCGCTGTTTGGACGCGTTGGCGACCGCTTCCAGGCCCTCGAAACCCTGGACCGGCTGCGCGCAACCGACAGGTTCGAGGCGATTGCCGCCGACCCCGGGTGGCTGGAGCGGGTGCTCCGGGTGGCGGGCGCGTCGTCGGTGCTCGCGGCCGGGCTGCGCACATCGCCGGAGACGGTTCAGCTGCTCGCTGAGGAGCCCCGCGAGCGCGATGAGCGCGCGTGGGCGGCGTTCTTCCAGGCGCGGGTCCCGGTCGTCGACGGCGAATGCCACCGCCACCCCGACGAACTCCGAAGCGCCAACCGCGCCGCGCTCACCCTGATCGCCGCCCGGGACCTCGCTGCCGACGACCCCACCGAGATCGTGGAGGGTGTCGCCAGGGAGCTGAGCCACGTCGCAGACTGCGTGCTCGAAACCTCACTCGCCCTAGCCAGGGCCGAGACCCCCGGTTGGCAGGCCGCACGGCTGGCCATCGTCGCGCTCGGCAAGGCCGGGGGGCAAGAACTCAACTATCTGTCCGACGTTGATGTGCTCTACATCGCCGAGCCCACAGAAGGGGCCGACCCCGACGAGGCGGCCGCTATCGCGAACCGCGTCGCCGCAGCCCAAGCACGCATCTGCTCCGCCCACACCAAGGCGGGCACCATCTGGAGCGTCGACGCGAGCCTGCGTCCAGAAGGGAAAGCCGGCCCACTGGTTCGCTCGCTTGCCTCCTGCCGCCGCTACTACGATCAATGGGCGGAGAACTGGGAGTTCCAAGCCCTGCTCAAGGCCCGCCCAGCCGCTGGCGACCTCGGGCTGGGTGAGGCGTTCATCGATCTCGTGTCCCCGCTCGTCTGGCGCTCCGGGGAGCGCCCGGGATTTCTGCCAGAGATGCGTGCCATGCGCGAACGTGTGATCGCCCACATCCCCGACAAGCAAGCCGAGACCGAGATAAAACTATCCGAGGGGGGTCTGCGCGACACGGAGTTCTCCGTCCAGTTGCTCCAGCTGGTGCACGGCCGCGCGGACGACAGAATCCGTGACCGCGGCACTCTGCCCGCCCTACGCTCGCTGGTGAGTTGCGGCTACATCGGCCGCAGCGACGGCAGCCAGCTGGCACAGCATTACCGCTTCCAGCGGGTTCTGGAGCACCGCGCACAACTGGTCAACCTTCGACGCACTCACGTGGTGCCCGACGACGATCGGCTGGCGCAGTTCGCGCGCGCAGGCCTCGACGATGCCCGCGCCCGTTGGCGGACGAGCCGCCGCGACGTGCGCCGACTGCGGCAACGGATCTTCTTCTCGCCGCTGCTCGACACCGTGGTTAGCCTCCCCGCAGACACGCTGCTGAGCCCCGATGCGGTGAAGGAACGGATGCGGGCACTGGGTTTCAACGATCCGCGCACCGCCCTAGGCCACATGCAGGCGCTGACTGCGGGCACGTCGCGGGCCGCCGAGATTCTGCGCCAGCTGATGCCCGCGATGCTCGAATGGATCGCGCTCGGCCCCAACCCAGACTTCGGGCTGCTAGCGTTTCGGCAATTATGCGAGACGCTCGGCGAGTCGCCCTGGTTCCTGCGCGGGCTGCGCGACGAGGGCTACATGGCCACCCGGTTGGCGAAAGTGGCCTCGACTAGCCGTTTCACCGTCGACCTGCTGAAACGTGCGCCGGACACCGTCGGACTGCTGGCTTCCGACGAGGCGCTCACCCCCCGCAGCGCAGCCGAACTAGGCGTCGCCATGGGACGTTCTGCCGCCCGGCACGCGGATCTTGCCCGCGCGCTCGACTCAGCCCGAGCCTTCCGGCGCAGCGAGCTGTGCCGGGTGGCGCTGCGCGATGTGCTGGGCGGGGTGGATATCGTCGAGTGTGGTCGGGCGCTGTCCGCGCTAGCCAGCGCCACTGTGCAGACGGCGCTGGACATCGCCCGGCGCGCGGTCGACGCCCCAGAACTCGGCATCATCGCGCTCGGCCGCTGGGGTGGGGAAGAGATGAGCTACGCCTCCGACCTGGACTGCATATTCGTCGTCGCCGACGACGCCGGCCCCGCCGGCCTGGCAGCAGCCACCGAGCTGGTGCGTGAACTGGCGCGGATCCTGAAACAACCCGGGGTGGAGGGCATCACTTTGGATGCGGATCTTCGGCCGGAGGGAAAGGGAGGCCCCCAGGTTCGTACCGTCAGTTCCTATCGCAAGTACTACGAACGCTGGGGTGCCGTATGGGAGGCCCAGATGCTGCTGCGCGCGCGGCACGGGGCCGGCAGCGCGGAACTGGTGCAGGCGGTGCTGGATGACATCGACCCGGTGCGGTATCCCGAACGGCTCACCGACGATGCGGTGCGTGAGATCCGCCGCCTCAAATCGCGGATGGAGCGAGAGCGCATCCCGGCAGGCGTCGACCCGAGCCGGCACCTGAAGTTGGGCCCCGGTGGACTGTCCGACATCGAGTGGACCATCCAGCTGATCCAGCTCGCGCACGCCCACCGCCACCCTGAGCTGCGCACCACCAGCACGCTCGGGGCGCTGGCTGCCGCTCGTGCGCTGGGTCTCGTCGCGCCCGGCGACGCTGATGCGCTCTCGGCCGCCTGGCGGCACGCGAGCACCGTTCGCGACGCCATCATGCTGGTGCGGGGCCGCCCGAGCGACGCATTGCCCACCAATACCCGGGAGCTGGCAGCGGTGGCGGCCTTGCTTGGCCACGACGCCCCGGTCGCCGAGCTGGGGGAGAACACCAGGCGGCATGCCCGGTTGGCGGGGGCCGTCGTCGGGCGCCTCTTCTGGGGCGAGTAGCTCTCAGCCGCGGGCTGCGGCGCGCAGGTAGGCATGCCAGCCCGCCGCGTTGCGCAGCGGCGCATGGATTCCCGCGGCCGCCTGCACCTGGCGCAGCGCATCTCTGGTGACGTCATCGAACACGCCGGTGTCTGGCGTAGGCAGATCGAAGACGTGCCGCAGCGTGTGCTGCACGAGTTGCACCTGGACCCGCGAGTTCTGATTGAACTCGCTGAAGTCGCTGCCGGAGATCGAATTGTCGACGTGGATGTGGTTTAGGTGCGCGTCGTTGTAGGGATAGCACAGGGTGTAGTTGAAGTGCAGTTGGAGGCTGGCCGCGAGCCGCCAGTAGTCGCGCAACTGCTGCGACCGCCCCGGCTGCCACTCATCGAAGCGCGCGGACACTGCGGCCTCCTCCTGCCTGATCTGGGCCAGGTCGAAGGCTCGACCCAACTGGTGAAAGGAACCGCACTTGTCCACGAACGCGCCGAACGACGTGATCTCCAGCACGGGCCCGTAGCCGCTGACCTCCGCCCAATCCAGCGCCCACGCCTCCAGCTGCGCCAGAAACGCTGGCTGGATGCGTTGCACGACCGGTTTGCCCGACTCCGCGTAGTACAGCCGCGCTCCGGCCACGGAACTGAACTCGACGAGTTCGCCCGGGGCGCGGCAGCCGTCCGCATCGGCGGGCGGTGAACTTCGCCCGCGCGCGCAGCCTCCGGCGAGCGCGACCAGCGAACCGGAAGCGAGTCCGGCGAACAGCAGGCGGCGGCTTGGCATGGCCCGAAGCCTATCCGGTGCGCGAATGCGCTAGCATCGGAGGCACGTATTCCGGGGTCGGTGAAAGTCCGAACCGGCGGTCAAAGCCCGCGACCCTCCGCGCCACGCGCAGAGGTTGACTCGGTGGAATTCCGGGGCCGACAGTAAAAGTCTGGATGGGAGGAATGCGAGCGGTGCGCCTGCGCGCGCCGCAAGCTGCCCCGGTGTTGGTTTGAAGGAGCACGGATGGCAGCGAAACCCTTGGCACACTTGCCGTCCAGAGCGCGCCCAGCCACGTGGATCGAGCGGTTCCTTGTTCCGCTCATCGGCATCATCGCGCTGACCACCGGCTGGTGGGTGCTCAGCAACTTCATCCCCGCACTGTTGCTGCCCAGCCCGCTCGCCGTGGTGTCCCGGCTGGCGCAGCAGGCCACCAACGGCGTAGCCATGCAGTACCTGTGGCCTACTGTGGGCCCCGCCCTTCTGGGCGTGGGTATCGCTCTGGTCGTCTCCCTCGTGCTCGGCATCGTCGCCACCCACTCTCGGCTACTCGCCGCGCTCATTGAGCCGTGGGTGGCGCTCAGCCAAACAGTTCCGCTGGTGGCCATCGCACCACTTTTGGTGCTGTGGCTGGGCTATGGGGCAATCCCAATCTCCGTGTTGTGTGCAATCGTGGCCTTCTTCCCGATGGTAACCACCACCATCGTCGGCTTCCGCCAGCTCGATTCCACGGTGCTGGAGCAGGCGACGCTGGACGCGCCCTCCACAACACAACGCCTGGTTTACGTTGAACTCCCGATGGCCGCGCCTGCGATCCTGGCGGGCGTGCGTTCCGGCGCGGTGCTCGGCATGACTGGCGCCATCGTCGGCGAGTTCGTGATGGGCGGGACGGGGCTGGGCACGCTGCTCACCCTGTCGCGCCAGGCCTCCGACACCGTCGGAGTCTTCACCGTCATCGCGTGGATCTCCGCCGTCGCCATGGCCCTCTACGGGCTTGTGGCGCTCGCGGAGCGCGCGGCAAGCAACCGGGTTCAAGGAGAACAACAATGATCATGTCACGCCGCAGCGCGCTGACCCTGCTCGCGGTCGCCGGGTTGGCGGGCTGCTCCGCCACCGGCGAAACCGGTGCCGAGCGGCCGAGCGCCAAACCGAAGATCACGGTCGGTCTGACCTACATCCCCAACGTGCAGTTCTGTGCGTTCTATCTCGGGCTCAAAGAGGGGCTGTTTCGTGACGTGGATGTCACGCTGCGCCACCACGGGGAGCAGGAGGGGCTGTTCGACGCGTTGCGCGCCGGGCAGGAGGACATCGTCTTTGCCTCCGCCGATGAGGCGGCCGTTGCGGGCGGCTTGGCCACCGTCGCCACCGCCTACCAAACCTATCCCGCGGAGGTGATGATCTCCGGCCACGCCTCCTCGCTGGCCGACCTCAAGGGCAGGTCTCTCGGCATCCCGGGACGCTACGGCTCCAGCTACTACGCCGCGCTCGTCGCGCTCAAGACTGCGGGCCTGAGCGAACAGGATGTGCAGCTCACCGAGATCGGCTACACCTCGGTGGCGGCCCTCACCACGGGCAAGGTCGACGCCGTGGTGGGCTTCAGCAACAACGAGCTGGTTCGGCTGCGCGACGCAGGCCACGAGGTCACCTCGCTGCGGATCTCGCCGGAGCCGATGCTCGTCGGCCCCAGCCTCATCACGCTGCCCGACAAGGCACAAAGCCCGCAGGTACGTGCCGTGATCGACGGCATGCTGGCCGCCGAGCTGCGCGCGGTTGCGGATCCGGAGGCTGCGTTGGCGGCCACCGCCGAGCAGGTACCGGCGCTGGCGGAGGAGGAGCACCGCCGCAACGCCAAGCTGGTGCTGGCGGCGACGAGCAAGCTGTGGCGCGGAGCCGACGGCGAGGTCAGCGTCGCCGTCGACCAGGAGGCGCTTCGCCGGATGGAGCAGTTCCTCGCCGAGGCGGGGATCAGGCAGTAGCGCCCATCCGGTGGGTGCGGGAGCACCCACCGGCACTCGGCAGAACCCAGCTCAGATCTCGACGAGGGTGCGGCCATGTAGGCGGCCGGCCAACAGCTCGTGGCCCCGGTCGATGACCCCGGCCAGCCCGATCCGGGTGGTCATGGCGTCCAACGAGTCGACGTCCACGCCCTGCGCGAGGACCCGCCAGGCATCGTCCCGATCGGCGGGAGTGGCCCACACCGAGTCGATCCCGGCCAGCGTCACCCCGCGCAGGATGAACGGCAACACGGTTGCGGGCAGCTGGGCGTCGCCGGCGAGCCCGCAGGCCGCCACCGTGCCGTTGGGCAGCGTGCGTGCGATCGCGTTGGCCAGCCAGGGGCCGCCCAGGGTGTCCACCACGCCCGAGTACGTGGCCGGCTGCAGGGGCCTGCCCGGCTCAGCCAGCTCGTCGCGGCTCAACACCTCGGTGGCACCCAGCGAGCGCAGGTGGTCGCCGAACTCGCTCACGCGGCCCGTCGCCGCAGTGACGTCGAAGCCCGCAGCGGCCAGCAGCATCGTCGCGACGCTGCCCACCCCGCCGGTGGCGCCCGTCACGAGCACCGGGCCGTCTTCGGGGGAGACCCCCTCCAACACCAGCCGCAGCACGCACAGCGCAGCGGTGTAGCCCGCGGTACCGAGTGCCGCGGCCCGCTCTGGCGTGAAGGCCTCCGGCAGTCTGACCAGGTGTTCCGCGCTGACCCGCGCCGTCGTCGCGTAGCCGCCGTGCACGGTTTCGCTGAGCCCCGCGCCGTTGAGCACCACCCAGTCGCCCGGGGCGAAGCGGTCGTCGGCGGAGTGCCGCACCTGACCGACGAGATCGATGCCCGCGATGAGTGGCCGCGTGCGCACCACCCCGGGGCGGCCGGTGACGGCCAGCGCATCCTTGTAGTTGAGATCCGAATAGCGGACGTCGACGGTCACGTCGGCCTCCGGCAGGAAGGACTCATCCAGCGTCTCTACAGCGACGCCCTCTTCTCGAACGATAATTGCCCGCATGCGGTTCAGACTACGCCTCTTCTGCTGGTCGGCGTCCGCCGGGCCCCGTGGGACGGTATATTCACCACCGTGAGCAGTGCCGACACACGGAGCTGCGAGTCAAGAAGCCATTGCGGAGAAGAGGTGTTCATTCTGGGCTATTCGTGTCAGACTGTGCGAAAAGCTCGAACGCAACTCGCAGTGGAGCGAGTGCCAAAGTCCAAGGCCCCGATCAAGGAGTAAGAGTAGATGTCCCGTATCGACAACGCGGAACTGCGCGGCAAGGTGATGTCGGCTGACGAAGCCGCCCAGTTCGTTAATCATGGCGACCGAGTCGGGCTGTCCGGCTTCACCGGTTCGGCCTACCCGAAGGCGCTGCCGACCGCCATCGCCCAGCGGGCCAAAGAAGCCCACGGCCGCGGTGAGGAGTTCCAGATCGACGTCTTCACCGGCGCTTCGACCGCTCCCGATTGCGACGGTGTGCTCGCCGAGGCGGATGCCGTGCGTTTCCGCTCGCCCTACCAGTCGGATCCCGTGATGCGCAAGGCGATCAACGCTGGCGCGATCAAGTACGCTGACGTGCACCTCTCCCACTCCGGCTGGCAGGTGGGTGCCGGGTACTTCGGCCAGCTGAATGTCGCCATCGTTGAGGCCACTCGGATCACCGAGGAGGGCCACCTGATCCCGTCGTCGGGTGTTGGCAACAACGTCGAGTACCTGGACGCCGCCGAGCGGATCATCATCGAGGTGAACTCGTGGCAGTCCGAGGACCTTGAGGGCATGGCGGACATCTATCGAATCGGTCCGACGCCCGGCCGCCAGGCCATCCCGATCACCGAGGCGGGCCAGCGCATCGGCACCCCTTACATCGACATCGACCTCAACAAGGTGGTGGCCGTTGTCGAGACCGATCACGAGGATCGCAACGCCCCGTTCAAGCCCCTGGACGAAACTTCCAAGCAGATCGCCGGCCACTTCCTGGACTTCCTGGAGGGCGAGGTGCGCGCGGGTCGTCTCCGTTACGACAACTACGTGATGCAGTCGGGTGTCGGCAACGTCCCCAACGCCGTGATGGCAGGCTTGCTCGACTCAAAGTTCGAGAACATCCAGGCCTACACGGAGGTGATCCAGGACGGAATGGTCAACCTGATCGACGCGGGCAAGATGACCGTGGCATCGGCCACCTCGTTCTCGCTGTCGCCGGAGTACGCGGCCAAGATGAACCAGAACGCTAAGTTCTACCGTGATCACATCGTGCTGCGCCCGCAGCAGGTGTCGAACCACCCAGAGGTCATCCGTCGCCTGGGTCTCATCGCCACTAACGGGCTGATCGAGGCGGACATCTACGGCAACGTGAACTCCACCAACGTCGCTGGCACCAGGATGATGAACGGCATCGGCGGCTCGGGTGACTTCACCCGAAACGGCTTCATCTCGTCGTTCATCACCCCCTCCGAGGCGAAGGGCGGAGCGATCTCCGCGATCGTGCCGTTCGCGTCGCACATCGATCACACTGAGCACGACGTCATGGTGGTCATCACGGAGTACGGCTACGCCGACCTGCGTGGCCTGGCGCCGAGGGACCGTGCCGCCAAGATCATCGGCATCGCGCACCCGGACTACCGTCCGCTGCTGGAGGAGTACGTGGCGCGCGCGAACGAGAAGTGCCCCGGGCACCAGACGCCGCACGACCTCGCCACCGCCTTCGACTTCCACCGCCGTCTCGTGGAGACCGGCACCATGAAGCCGTAAGCCGCTGAAGACCATCGCTCCCCGCAACCTTCGGGTTGCGGGGAGCGACGATTTTGGTAGAGGCAAAGACAGTCTGTCCCGCGTCAAGCTTTTGGCAGGGTTTTCCCTTTCAAGGTTGGGAATGTTCGGGTTGGCTGGGCCCATGTGCACCTCCAGCGGCCGGTGTTCTGGCGATCGTTTCGCGGGGGGACGCTGGGTGTTGTATTCGTTTCGGTAGGCCTCGGCTCG
>NZ_RQYZ01000151.1 GCF_003932855.1 Tessaracoccus sp. OH4464_COT-324
TAACTGTTCAAAAGGTGTTTCAATATCAAAATCATAATGTTTTGCTAAAGAAGTTAACATTTGATAATAATAAAAATTACGGCGATCCCAACCTTTAATCGCACCACCCGCTAAAGAAATAGAAGGATTTTGCACCACACGTTTTTCATCAAAATATTGCTGAACACCCAATCCATCACAAGTAGGGCAAGCACCAGCTGGATTGTTAAAAGAAAACAATCTTGGCTCCAATTCAGGAATAGAATAACCACAATGAGGACAAGCAAAATTAGCGGAGAAAACAAATTCTTCCGCTTGTGGATTATCCATATCAGCTACAATTGCCGTGCCACCAGATAGCTCCAAGGC
>NZ_RQYZ01000152.1 GCF_003932855.1 Tessaracoccus sp. OH4464_COT-324
GGTGTGGGTGTTGGGGTTGGGGTGTTGAGCTGGATGGGGGTTGGGGTGGTGGTGCTCCAGATGTAGGTGGGGGAAGGCCCGGGCGTGACCGTGGGCTGGGTGGGGCGCAACCACACCACCGCGGTGAGTACGGCGAGTACCAGGGTGAGGACGGCGATGATGGCCCACCACAGTGGTGGGGTTTTGGTGGTGGGCATTATGGGTTTCGCACGCTGAGAGCGTGGTCGAGGTATTCGTTGGTCATCGCGATGATTTCTTCGTCGGTTATCTCGCCTATTCCGGTGTCCTCTGCTTTTATGACGGCGTCTTCGGCGTAGGCGAGGCAGACGAAAAGAATCTGTCTCTGGGTCCGGTGCGGCCGCAGGTGAGGCGCCCGTAGTGTTGCGGGTTCTTCAAATGTCTGGCCTCCATGTTGAAGTTTTGCACGGGGATCACCCCACGATTAACTTCTAAGGCGAAGGCTTTGTCGTAGGTGCCGCCTTTGGTGTAGACGCCCAAGCCGATGTAGATGTTGATGAAGGATCTTTGGTGGTTGAGGGGGAGGCCGCCGAGGGTTTCTGGGTGGTTGAATTGGTTGATGGGGAGGCC
>NZ_RQYZ01000153.1 GCF_003932855.1 Tessaracoccus sp. OH4464_COT-324
TACACGGAACAAGAAGACCGCGCACAACAATCCGGTGACCAGATTGGAGAACGCTAATGGCCGGACCAGAAGACGCAGGCTCGCTCTTTCAGCGCCTCAAAGACCTCGTAAACCAACTCCTACCCAAAGACCGCCCCACCCCGCCCCCGGCCGGGCCGGGTGGGGAAGAGCACATCGATCTGAGCAAGCTTGGGGATGTGGCGGGCAAGCTGGGCGAGGTCGAGGCCCTGCGCCAGCGCACGTTGGAATCGGACGAGCGCTATTGCGCGGAACAGATCGAGAAGTGGTACATGAGAACCCACGAGGAAGGGGTAAACGCCACCGAGATCCTGCGCGCGCTAGCAA
>NZ_RQYZ01000154.1 GCF_003932855.1 Tessaracoccus sp. OH4464_COT-324
ACCACTGTATATCTCTATACATGGAGTGAATATGTCCCTGAAGGATTATTAGAAAACTTCACCAAAGAAACTGGCATCAAAGTCATATCATCAAGCCTAGAATCTAACGAAACCATGTACGCAAAGTTAAAAACATTAGGCTCGAATAGCGGATATGATGTTATTGCACCAACAAGTTATTTTGTATCTAAAATGGCAAGAGAAGGAATGCTAAAAGAATTAGATCACAGCAAACTTCCAGTGATAAAAGAGCTTGATCCAAATATGCTAGACAGACCATTTGATAAAGGGAATAAATTCTCTCTTCCACAACTCTTTGGGGCAACAGGTATTGGATACAACG
>NZ_RQYZ01000155.1 GCF_003932855.1 Tessaracoccus sp. OH4464_COT-324
ACACACCGGCCAACAACTCACCCGGCTCACCGCCCACACCCGGGCGGTCACCGCGGCCGCCTGGCACCCCGACGGCCACCAACTCGCCACCACCAGCGCCGACGGCAGCTGCATCATCTGGGACCCACACACCGGCCAACAACTCACCCGGCTCACCGCCCACACCGATTGGGTCACCGCGGCCGCCTGGCACCCCGACGGCCACCAACTCGCCACCACCAGCCGCGACGGCAGCTGCATCATCTGGGACTCACACACCGGCCAACAACTCACCCGGCTCACCGCCCACACCCGGGCGGTCACCGCGGCCGCCTGGCACCCCGACGGCCACCAACTCGCCAC
>NZ_RQYZ01000156.1 GCF_003932855.1 Tessaracoccus sp. OH4464_COT-324
AAAAGGAGTCGTGATGAGTTTACAGCTACTTATGATTTTGGTGTTATGCGGCATGTTAACTAACTTGATGTCCGCTATATTCGGTATTGGTGGTGGTGTGCTGATGGTGCCGATTCTCTATACGCTTTTTCCTAATTTCCCTTTACAGATGGTTGCCGCAACATCTTTAACTATTGTTATTGGGTCTGCCCTGATTAATCTCACTTATTTTTATAAACAGAAAATTCAGATTAACATTAAGTCAATGTTGTTATGGTCATTAGGGATGCTAATCGGTGTACAACTTGGCTTTGAGGCAAGTTTTTATCTCAATGATAATTTTATTATTGCTGTATTTGTGA
>NZ_RQYZ01000157.1 GCF_003932855.1 Tessaracoccus sp. OH4464_COT-324
AGGGCCTGACCCAAAACGGTGACCGCGATGAGACGCTGGACTTTGGTTTCGTGAAGCCGAGTGTGTCCGTGGGTGACTATGTGTGGTTCGATGTGAACAAGGATGGTCTGCAGGATGCTACGGATCGCCCGATTGAGGGCGCGGTGTTGTCGATCGTGGGTCCGGATGGTCAGCCGGTGATGGATGTCAACGGTGATCCTGTTGGCGATGTCACGACTGATGCGAGCGGTAAGTACTTGTTCGAGAAGTTGCCGGTGTTGGGTGCAGGTGAGAAGTACACGGTGCGTGTCATGTTGCTGCCTGGCGATTACATTCCGACCAAGCCTGAGGTTGGGGATGA
>NZ_RQYZ01000158.1 GCF_003932855.1 Tessaracoccus sp. OH4464_COT-324
CCGACATTCCCCAGCTCCGCTCTTCCTACCCGCTGCCCGAGCTGCCCCCCGAGTTCAGATAATCAGGGAGCCCCTAGATGAACAAGCGCGTTTGGTATGTCGTTATCGCGGTTCTCGCCTTTAGTTTGGTGGGGTTGGTGGTGGTGTTCTGGGTGTTGCCGGTAGGTCCTCGGCCCGTGACAGAGGCCACCACGATCACTGTCCCGCCCAGGCCGACGCCCACGCCCAGTCCGGTGTCTAGTCCGAGCCCCACGCATTGGCGTGATAGCAAGGACTGGACTGTTATCCCGCCCCCGTATCGCTTTCCGCCGCTTTACGCCGGCCTGCCCCGCGACGACT
>NZ_RQYZ01000159.1 GCF_003932855.1 Tessaracoccus sp. OH4464_COT-324
CAAAAATACGAAATGCATCATATTGCTGCAATACATGAATAGCGGACTGTAATGAACCTACATTGGCATTATAGGTATCATCTAGGAGTAACAAATTCTCATGCACTTGAATTGGAAATAAGCGACCTTTTACTTGGGACTTTTGTTCTAGTCCCGCTTTAATTTGCGCTAGGCTAGCACCAACATTGAAAGCCAAAGCCGCAGCTGCAACTGCATTGCTGACATTATGTGCCCCCAAATAAGGCAAGTTAATTTCTATCTCTCCAGCATCTACTATGCATAATTTGAACTGAGATCCGATTTCTGTTAACTCAATGTCTTT
This sequence comes from Tessaracoccus sp. OH4464_COT-324, assembly GCF_003932855.1. GTDB lineage: Bacteria > Actinomycetota > Actinomycetes > Propionibacteriales > Propionibacteriaceae > Arachnia. The sequence continues at coordinate 323 of NZ_RQYZ01000159.1, forward strand.
TGCATAATAATCTGCTG
>NZ_RQYZ01000160.1 GCF_003932855.1 Tessaracoccus sp. OH4464_COT-324
ATGCTCGAACTAGCCGCAGAACTACGCAAACAATTCGGCACCGATGACCAATAACACCCCCTGGTACACCACCGCCGCCATACTCGCGCTCGTGCTCGCGGCGCTCACCGCCGTTGTGGTCACACGCCCCACACCGGGGCCGTCAGCGGGTGAAACCACCCGGAGTGCTGACGGCCCACGAACAAACCCGGCAAGCACCGCACCGGTAGAGATCATCACCGTCCCACAACCCAAATTCTCCTGGAGACCCTGGATGATAAAAACCGACGACCCCAACTGGCAACAAGACAAACGCTGGGCCGGACACCCACCACCCACCATCGTCCCACCCATCTTC
>NZ_RQYZ01000017.1 GCF_003932855.1 Tessaracoccus sp. OH4464_COT-324
TCCTCTTGACTGGGACTTTTCAAGATAAGTTCGAGGAGCTTGCACCCCACTTCATCGCAACCGCCTGGGACTTCACCGACCGCGATGACCGCATCGAAGCCATCTGGGTCGCGGTCGGATACGAGGAGGACGGTTCGAAATCCGCAGTACCCGCCTACCAAGTGGACGGAAGGAAGCTGCTGCCGCACGAGCTAGGTCAGATCGGCGTAGACGCTAGCCCGGATGCCCAGCACGAAATGTTCATGGCCCTAAACGACCTGGCGCAGAAATACGCCGAAATCGGCGATGAGGTTCCGCGACTGTCCGTCCTGCGCTTCCAAACCGCGGACAGCGACCTGCGAGCAGAGTTCTCCTACCAGCCCTGGGAACCAGGCGTCAAGGAAGACGATAAAAGGCTCATTGTCCACCTCGTCCACATGTGGTGCCAACACCTCGTGGAAACGGGAGACGACTCCGCCGACTGGCGCCCGCCCCAGGACTACAGGCTCGTCTAGCGCCCGGGGCCGAGCATTTCGTCGTGGATGCACGCCCGCGGCCGGCTGCACGACGAGCCCCCAGTCGAGCTAGGCCAGGGCGTCGTCGCGTCGAGGCCAACCGCGATCGGCCAACACCTTCTGCGCCTCGACGGACCCACCCTGGCTCTCCAGCCAGTGCGCGTAGGAGCGTTTCTGCTCATCGTGGTACCTGGCCTGGGCGTCGTTTGCCTCTGCGGGGTTAGGCAGGTGGCGGACGAGAAGCTCTGCGAGCTGGACCGCCGCTGCTGCGTCGGCACACGCGCCGTGCGCATCGTCGGCAGACAGGTCGACGCCATAATGCAGCGCCACGTCCGTCAACGTCCGCTTACCCTTGCGGAACCTGTCGAACTGTTTGTCGAGGACGAAGGGGTCAACGATCACGCCACGGATTTCGAAGCCGCCGAGGCCGTGCCTGCGGCATTCGCGATCCAGCAGGGTGCAGTCGTAGGAGGCGTTGAACGCGCACAGCGCCCTGCCCTCCGCCCAAGCCTGGTAGATAGCCTCGCGGATCGCCGCCAGCCCCTGCGCGTGATCAATGCCCTGCGACGTAGCGAAATCGGTGGTGATGCCGTGCACCTTCGTCGCCCCCGCAGGAATCGGCGCGGTGGGCCGCAGCAACCATTCCTCACCACCGACGCACGCGGCGACGATCTCCGCCGTCTGGGGATTGGGGCCGCTGGTCTCGGTGTCGAATCCGACGAATCGTACAGCGCTCCACATCGTTGTTCACTCCTCTTCTCGGTTGGCCGCGTCCTCAGACTAGCCAACCCTCCCGACAGTTCCGCAGTCCTCCGCCCGGCCGAGGCGACGTCGACACGGCTAGTGCGCCGCCGACAGCTGCCCATCGGAGCCTCGATTCACTCCAGCCGACGCCGCACCAGCGGAACCCGGCGCAGCCCGGCACACAGCGCCACTGCCGTGACCGCAGCCAGCAACGCCAGCAAGATGACCGCCTGCACGGGCAACAGCAGGGGCACAGCCCCCAGGTCCCCGCTCAGGCGGGCCCACCACCGGCTCTGCAGCGCACCCAACCCGAGCCCCAGGAGCATGCCCAGTGGCCCACCCAGGAGCACCAGCGCCAAGCCCTGAGCCACAGTGAACCGGCGCGCGAGCGACGGCGGTGCCCCCACCCCGACCATGGTGATCAATTCACGCTCCGTCTGCGTCCGAGCCAGCGCGAGCGACACACCAGCCGCAACCACCGCCAGGGACAGCGAAACGCACAGCGCCAGCAGCGTGGAATCCGCGCCCCAGGGATATCGTTCATGCCCGATCCCCATGAAGACCAGCGGGTGCTCGCGCCGCAGGAGGTCGTGGATCTCCTCGCCGCGCCAATCCGGGAAATAGGGGCCCGAAACCATCATGCCCAACAGTCTTGGCTGAGCGTCCAGTTGGCGAGCGGTAACGCTGCTAACCGTGGGCAATGCTCCCCGAACGTGTATCGCGGGGACGCTCATCCGCCTCGCGCCGCTCGCAACCTCTACGGTGCCGTCCGGGCGGATCATCGTCGCATCCCCCACCACTATTCCGCCCAGTTCCAAGATCCGAGCGGCCTCGTGCGCCTCCGCGAAACCGCTGACCCGCATCGCCTCCGGCTCCACCGCGAACACCTCGTAGTTCAGCCAGCTCGGAAACCTGATCCCCGGAACAAAACCGATCTGTTGGGGAACACACTTTGGCGGAGTTCCCGGGTTCAGCGCCGAAAGGTAATCGACGGCGGTGTCGCCCCCGCAGTTCGCCGTGGCTGGGCGAACGATCTCCGCCTCGACACCCAACACGTCATGCATCTCATCGAAGCCGTGGGAGCGCAAAGTGGCGGCCGCGTCGTCGAGGATCAGCCGATCGAACGAATCGGAAACGGGCGTGTTCGGGCCGATCGTCCAAGCCGGACGAACAGTCAAGGCGGTTCCTGTCGCCCACTCCCGCTGGGCGACATCGCCGAACATGACGGCCAGGTAACTGGCCAGGAGCGTCGTAACAAGCACTGCGGCAGCGGCCGGCACGAAGCGAGAGCGATGCTCGTCGGCGTCCCGCAGCGCCAGCCGAAGAACCAGCGGAGCCCCGCTCGCTGCCCGGGCCGCCCAGCTGGTGAGCGTGGAGACCAGAAGCAGCGCGCCCACGATGCTCGACGCAAAGGCCAGCACCAGCAGAGCCAAAGCCCCCTGGAGCGGCTCAGGCACGGTGCCGGACGCAACTCCCGACCCCACGTCCTGAAGCGGGTCGAACGGCCAGTTGACCACCCCGAACGCCGCCGCCACAGAAAACGCGAACAGCGCCACAGAAGCTCCGCCCCGAAAAACCACCCAGCGCCTTGCGCTCCGGGAACCGACGGGAATGTCTTTGAGCGCGCCGATCGGATCCAAACGAGCCACCCGCCAGGCCGCAATCCCCGTGGCCAACAGGCCCAAAAGTACCGAAACTGCCACCGATAGAAACAAAACCCACCACGGAAGATAGGCAAAGTTAATCGGATCGGAGTAAACCCATGCACTGGCTGCCCAGGCACCGATCACACCGACCATGGTGCCCAGAACGCCACCCAACAAGCCGAGAGCCAATCCCTGAGTGATGAACACCTGGCCGAGCTGACCGGGAGTGGCCCCGCACGAGGACAACATTCCCAGGAATCGGCGCGATTGTTCCGCCCCAACCATGAAAGCCGGCGCGATCAGCATCAGGGCTAGGGCCCCGCCCAAACCTGCTGAGACCAGCCCGCTGAACAGCGCGATCGCGGCCTTCCGCAAAGTGGTACGCACGGGGTAAAGCTCGTGCGGCTGCGGATAGTTGTTCAGGACGTGCCTGCTGACTGCGAAGGCCATCAGCTGGTTCAGTTGCTTGGCCTGATCCCAGGTCACGGGCGCATCGCCTACCGCGAGATAGTTTGCCACGAAGCCCACATCGTCGCGCTCGACGCGGCTGCTCGCCCAGCCCTCCGGTCCCCAGATCTGCTCCTCGTCGTGGGCGACGACGCCCGCCACGCGAAACGCCTTCTGCTGGTTCTCCACCGCCTCCTTCGCACGCCCTTCCGTGCTATACCAGCCGGTGAACGGTGGCGCCACCACCGTTACGGTGGCGCCCGCGACGACGCCCAACCGCTCAGCCAATGCGCCGCTCACCCAGGCCTCGTCGGGGGCGAGGACCTCGTCGGGCCTGCCCGTCAGCAGGCCCAGGACCTCGTTGCTCCCCTCGGTGTAGGTTGCCACCCGCAGCTGCGCCCGCTGGGGCAGCACCACATCCGCCGTAGCGGGACGGGCATCACCAGGGCGCAAACCTACATCCCCTGCGACGATCAGCTCCGGGAAAACGTGGTAACGCAGTAGGCGCAGTCGGGGGTCCAGTGCACGCGCCAGCTCGGACGCGTCGGCCGGTTTCTGGCTCAGGTCATCGAACCACGGCCCGGGAGCCCCCTCCGGGATCTGCTCGAACGGCGCCAACTCGGGCGGCACCGCCGTCGCGACGATCCGCGCCTCAGCCCCCACCGGGATACTGGCGAGCGCACCTTCTCTGCTGGGAGGCCTGGCGCTGGTCAACGTGTGATAGGCCGCGAGCGGGGCCACCGCCAACGTGATCAGCGCCAAGGTGAGCAAACTGCGCAGCCTGTGCCGCCAGGCGTCGCGCACCCCCAGCCGAAGCGCGGCCCGGAAGGCGTTCACGACAACTCTCCCGGCCCGTGCTCGAAACTGGTGCCGCTCGCCTCGTCGACAATCCTGCCGTCGGAAAGGAAGATGGTGCGGTCCGCCCAGGCCGCGAACCGCGGCTCGTGTGTCACGAGCAATACAGTGGCCCCTTCGTCGGCCCGCTCCCGAAGGATCTCCAGGATGTCGTCTCCAGACACCGTGTCCAAGGCGCCGGTGGGCTCGTCGGCCAGCAAGAGCCGGCGCTCCCCGACAAGTGCACGGGCGATGGCCACACGCTGAGCTTGGCCACCGCTCATGTCTTGGGGCCGCCGGTTGGCCAGCTCGGCAATCCCGACGCGCTCCAACAGTTTGCAGGCCTCCGCCTGCGCTTTTCGGCGCGGCCAACCGTCGAGTTCCAGTGGCAGAGCCGCGTTCTCCGCCGCGGTCAGCCCCGGTACGAGGTTGTAGTCCTGGAACACGTATCCGACGCTCCTGCGCCGCAGGGCTGCGCGCTTCTTGAGCGACAGGCTCGGCACGCTCTGGCCCAGCACCCGCACGTCGCCCGACGTAGGCGTGTCGAGCCCGCCCGCGAGGTGCAGCAGGGTCGACTTGCCCGACCCGGACTGCCCCATTAGCGCGACGAACTCTCCCGGGTCGGCCGCGAGGCTGACCTCGGCCAGTGCGACGACTGCGGCGGCCCCTGCGCCGTGGATGCGCGAAACGCGCTCGAACTCAAGCACCGGCATGCTGCGACTCCGCCTCGCGTGCGGCCGGGGAGTCGGCCCGACGGCTCCCGGCGCTGCGTTTGCTCCGCGCTCCGCTGGCCTCAAGGGCGGCCAGCCAGCGCAGCTCTGCTTCGCAGCTGAAGATGTGGTTGAGCAGCACCAGGCGGGCGGTTTGTTCGTCGTCGGAAACCGTGCGCAGCGCGCGGGTGAGGTCGTGCAGCGTGCCTTGGGTGGCCGTGCGCTGGCGGGCGATGAGCCGTCGGAAATCCACCCCGGGGTCCGCCGACGCGAGCGCGAATTTGATGACCAACTCATCGCGACTCTCCCGCAGGCGCACGACGGGCGTTGCCCACCACGCGCGCAGCTCCTCCCGCCCCGCGGGCGTGATCACCCAGCGCACGGGCTCCACGTCGCCCTCCTCGGCGACGAGTCCGTCGCGCTCCAGACGCCGCAACGTCGTCGAAACCTGGCCGACGTTGAGCGGCCAGGTTTGGTTGGTCGAGGCGTCGAATGCTTTCTTGAGCCGGTAGGCGCTCATCTGCTCGCGCGCCAGCAGGGCCAGCAGGGCGTGCTTCACGGACATCGTGACCTCCAAGATGCGGTTATCGAGTAACTATAGTTACGGAGTAACCATCATTCAAGGGACACACCAACCTGGCGAAGCCGTAGACTGACCCTGGGCGAGACCGCCCGAGCCGACCGACCGCTTGGGATGACCCGCTTGTAGCGTTTAGCTGCACCTGCTCCCCGCCCCGGCGGGGATTCTCGCCCGCCACCTTCGGTATTCATCAAACTTTATGAAGCTTGTTGCGTTTAGAGAAAAACTCCACTAATGTACCTTTCGACGCCGACACAGGCGCCGAGATCACAAGAAGGTGAGACGCATGGACCGCCCCCAGAGAGCCGATCAACGATGACGGTCGAGCTGAGTCAACGCGCGAAGTCGGTATGGGCAAAGACGGGCGGGCCCCTGCTCTACTTGCCTCTCATACAACACATGACGGACAGCGCACACGTAGCCAGCTTCCTGTTCGACACCTGGCTGGCCCCGGCGAGCAAGCAGCGGTGGGCGGAATCCCTCGGACTGAGCGAGGACGAGCTACACACGGTTTGCGCGTTCCTCGCCGGGACGCACGACGTCGGAAAAGCATGCCCCGCCTTCGTGGCCCAATGCGAGCCCTTGGCCCAACTCAGCCGCGACGCCGGACTGCCCTGCCTGACGATGGCGGAGCTGCGAAGCGATCGGAAAGAACTTCCCCATTCGAAGGTCAGCCAACACGCCATCATAGCGTGGCTCCTTAGCCACGGCTTGCCCGCGAGGCTGGCCTTGGGGCTTGCATCCGTCTCCGGGGCGCATCACGGGAAACCCGTACCCCCCAGGGCACGGCACGATATACAGAGGCACGTGAACGGAGCAGGCGGCGAGGCCTGGGCCGAAGTCCGCAACGAGCTGCTTGACTGGATGGCCGGCCTCACCGGGTTCGACGAGCTGCTCCACGACGGCCGCCTGAGCGCCGCGCCCATGCCTGTCCTCGTCGAGCTGACCGGGTTCGTCGTGGTCGCAGACTGGCTGGCCTCGAACTCGGAACTCTTCCCCCTCAAACCACGAACCGAGGCTCCCGAACTCGTGGAGGATCCGATTTCGCGCACACTGACCGGCGTGGAAGCCTTGGGATTTCCCCCACCATGGGCTCCCCCACGCCCCGACATCTCAGACCCCGCAGGATTTTACCAGTCCCGCTTCGGCTGGGCGGGGGATTGCCTGCCGCGTCCCGTTCAAAACAAAGCCTTGGAACTAGCGTCCGCTGAAGATATCGGGATCCTATTCATCGAAACCACCACGGGGGATGGGAAGACCGAAGCTGCGCTTGCCGCTGCCGAAGTGATTGCGTCCCATCGCGAACTGCAAGGCCTTTTGGTGGCACTGCCCACCCAGGCCACAACCAACGCGATGTTTTCTCGGGTGACACCGTGGATTCAGCGTTTGCCGAAACCGCCGGACGACCTCTGGAACTGGGTGATTACTCTTGGCCACGGCAAAGCAATGCTCAACGAACAGTACGCCAAGCTGAACGCCCAGTCCCGGGCGGCAGCGGCTCGGCATTCGTCGAGCAACAGCACCGGCATCTTCGAAGAGGAATCGGAGCACTCCGCTAGTCCCGACGATGCTTGCAATGCCTCGGTCCACCAGTGGTTCCTGAGCGCCAAGCGTCGCATGCTCGCAAACTTTCACGTCGCCACGATCGACCACATCCTGATGGCCGCTCTCAAGCGCAAACACCTGGCGCTTTCCCACCTGGCTCTCTCCGGAAAAGTCGTGATCATCGACGAAGCGCACGCCAGCGACGACTACATGAACGTCTACCTTGACGCTGCCCTCAGTTGGTTGGGCGCATACGAGGTTCCTGTGATCGTCCTGTCTGCCACGCTCACCGCTAACCGGAAGCGGGAGATGATGGCCGCCTACGCGCCGCACCGAGCAGCCGAGATCAGACAGCTCAAGGTGGATCCGAAAGCATATCCCATCTTGACCGTGCTTCCTCGGGGGGAGGCTGCCGTCTCTCAACACGTTGTCCCGACCACTACCCGATCGAAAGTCGTGGACTGGTGCTGGCATCCCACGGAGTTGCGTTCCTTGGCCGACAGCGTCGAGGCAGCAATCGAGGAAGCGGGGTGCGCGCTGGTGGTGCGCAACACCGTCGCAGACGCTCAGGAAACCGCAGTTGAATTGCGTCGACGAGGCCTCACCGTGACGCTGAATCACGCCGGCTTCCTGGCCGTAGACCGAGCCAGAAACGACGCCGATCTCGTCGCTCGCTTCGGCAAGGATGGCAAGCTTAGGCCGCATAAAACGGTGGTCGTGGCAACACAGGTTGTTGAGCAGAGCCTAGACGTCGATTTCGATGTGCTGTTCACCGACTTGGCCCCTATGGATCTGCTGCTGCAACGCATTGGCCGACTGCACCGCCATGACCGCCCCCGACCCACGAGACTGGAAACGGCACGCGTGCACATCCTCGCGGATCTCGGAGCAGATCAACCACCAAAAGCCACCGGTGGCTCCCAGGCTGTCTACGGCGAACACCATTTGTGTCAGACCTCTGCGGCATTGTTTGCTCATGGTGATCAAATCGCGCTACCCGACGATGTGCTTCCGTTGGTCTCCGCCGCGCTGGGCTCTGCCCAACGGCTGCCTGCCGGCTGGGCGGAGCACGCCGCCGCCGCGAAAGCCGAGCACGACAAAAAGCGGTCCGAGCAGGTCGATAAGGCCAGCGGGTGGTGTCTCACCCCGTGGCAAAGAGAACGCGATAAGCGCTCTCATCTTGAGAAGTGGTGTCCCATTTCGAATGATTCTCCTGAGACGCAGATGGCCGCCAGCGTTCGAGATACCGAGCCCACAGTGGAGGTGATCGTGGTGCCGCTGTTGCCCGACCAGTCCGCGGCCATCCTCCCGCCTTGGGCCTACCCCGACGGGAGAGTCCAAGTGCTCGACGTCTCCACCCTGCCCGACGACGACCTGGCCCGAGAGATCGCCGGTTGGACCGTGCGGCTGCCGGCAAGGATCACCCGAGGTCGTCTCGAAGAATCAATCAACGCGATCAATGACTTGCCGCTGAGCAGGCGCTGGAAAATCCGCCAGCACCCCCTGCTGCGAGGAGAACTGTTCCTACCCATGCCCCAGCTACAGGAAGGAGGCAACACGTTGCAAACAGAACTGACCGTGAGGACGAAGCATTACCGGCTTCGTTACTCCCCTGACAACGGATTGGAGGTGACCGAGTCATGAGCTACAACTTGCTGGACGAGGCGTGGATTCCCGTGCTACTGAAGGATAGAGCCGCAGCCCAGCTATCCCTGCTGGACGTATTTCGGCAAAGCCCACTGGTGCGGCGGATTTGCGCGGAGCTGCCGACGCAGAGCTTCGCGATCCTGCGGCTGCTGCTGGCCATCTGCCACGATGCCGTCGGCTTCCACGATGAGGATGATATTGCCGAGGCCCTGGAAAATGGGCTGGATGTCGAGCGCATCGTCGATTATCTGGAGCAGCACCGCGGCAGATTCGATCTCTTCGACCCGCAGACCCCCTTTTACCAGGTGGCGACGCTGCGCACCGCCAAAGACGAGCATTCAGGCTTGGAGAAGCTTATCAGCGACGTGCCCAACGGCACGCAGTTCCTTACCGTGCGATCCGGCGAGGCGGTGGAGAGGATATCGGCAGCGGAGGCGGCGCAGTGGCTGGTGCATTGCCACGCCTTCGACCCAAGCGGCATCCGCTCTGGGGCAGTCGGCGACCCCGAGGTGAAGGGCGGAAGGGGCTACCCAATCGGTCCCGGCTGGTGCGGCCAGATTGGCGGCGTGGTGCTGCACGGCGACTCGCTCGCCCGGACCTTGGTGCTCAATCTAGTTCCCACCGAAGGAAAGCCGAGCGACCGCCCAGTCTGGGTTCTTGATCCACAGACCGAGCAGCGCAAGATAGAGCCGACAGTTCCCGGCCCAGTGAGCCTGCTCACTTGGCAGTCCCGACGGATCCGCCTGGTTGGCGACCGCGACGGAGTCACCGGGCTGGTGCTGGCGCAGGGCGACAAAATGACCCCGCAGAACCGCCACGACGTGGAATACATGACCGCTTGGCGGTACTCCAAGCCGCAGAGCAAGAAGTTCGGGATCGACGTCTACATGCCGCTGAAGCACGACCCCGCCCGCTCTGGTTGGCGAGGGCTCCCGGCAATCCTGTCTACTCCGAAGGTCGAGGACGGCAAGGAACTGACCCGGAGGCCCAGGATCGTAGACAGCATCGGCGACATCTCCTCTTTCGGCGACGAAGACCTGGAGTACAGCGTCGGCATTGAGCTGGTCGGAATGGATTACGGCCCGCAGGAGGCCACCGTCGCCGAGCTGGTTCACGACGAGCTCGACGTGCGGGCGTCGCTCCTTGGTAAACAGGCTGTTCACGTTAGAGCTGCGGTGCAGGACGCCACAGACATGGCGGACAACTGCATCTGGGCGCTAGGTCGGCTGGCCAGCTCGCTGGCTGAGGCCGCGGGCGACTTCGACGGCCTAGACGGCGCACGAGACCGCGCCACGTTGAATGCGTGGGCCGCCATCGACCCTGCTGCCCGCGCATGGCTCAGCCGGCTCCACGCGGAATCAGTGATCGTCGACGCGCTGCGCGAATGGCAGAAAGAGCTCGGGCGAATCCTGTCCGAACAAGCCGCCCTGCTGCTGGAAAACTGCCCACCCCAATCCGTCGTCGGCAGGAAAACCAAACGAGGATACGTCTCTGCAGGTATTGCCGAGGCCCGGTTCTGGGCAGCAATACGGAAAGAACTGACCCTAGCCTATCCCCCCACGGGAGAGGAGGAAAACAAGAATGAGTAATGATTTCTCAATCAAACGCTTCGTCAACAGCAAGATCAGAGGTCTCGGCGGCAGCGACCCAAGCAACATCTCGCCCACCAACCGAGCGCTCCTCGCTCAACTGAGGCAATCGATCTCCGCCGAGCCGGGCACCGTTCCCGCGGTGTGGTCCGCAACGCTGGAGGGGTTGCCCGACTTCGAGGGCGAAAGCTACCGGCTGCGGGTGGAGCGAGCCGTCCACATGGTGCTCACCCAATTTGCGATGCATCAACAATCACGAAGCGAAGCGATGCACAAAGAGGGGATTCCCTTCGGACAAGCAGTCCGTCAGCTTGCCTACCGCATGGACAAGGAACGCATGATGGAAACCCCCATCTACAAGCGTTTCACCGCCATGTGCCTGTCTACTTCCATCCCCGGCCTGGCCGCCCATGCCCGAGGCATCATCTCTCAGCTGAGATCCGAAAAGATTCCGTTCGACTATGCGCAGTTTGCGCAGGATCTTCTTGATTTCCAGCAAGCTAACAAGACCCGCGCCGTAATTCGACGCTGGGGTCGAGACTTCAGCCGAGTCACTAAATCAGATAACGAGAACATCACCGAAGGAGATTCAGAATGACCACCTTTATCGAAATCCATGCCCTACAGACTGTTCCACCCTCGAACATCAACCGGGACGACACCGGCACCCCAAAGACCGCGGTGTACGGGGGAGTCGTACGTTCCAGGGTCTCCAGCCAGTCGTGGAAGCGGGCAATCCGAGAGGATTTTAACCGCACACTCGACCCCAAGGACATCGGTACGCGCAGCCGGCTGCTCGTCGCGGAGATCGCCAAACTGATCGAGCAGCGCAACCCCGACCTGGGCGAGCGCGCGGAGGAGCTGGCGGTCGCGGCGATGGAGGCAGCAGGGTTCAAGAAACCTGTCCCCAAAGCCAAAAAGAAGGAAGAAGCGGGCACCCCTGAGACCGGGTACTTGGTGTTCTTGTCCCAGCGCCAACTCGATTCCCTCGCGGAAGCGGCCGTGGAGGCCAGCAGCGAGCCGAACCCACTTCAGGCCTTGAAGAACGCAAAGGTGAAGGACCTCGTTGACGCCGACCACTCCGTCGATATCGCGCTCTTCGGCCGGATGGTGGCCGACTCCGCCGACCTGAACGTCGAGGCGGCCTGCCAGGTCGCGCACGCGCTCAGCGTCCATGAGGCCACCCCGGAGTACGACTTCTACACAGCTGTTGACGACACGCGCAAGCGCGACGAGGATGCCGAGGACGCAGGCGCAGGCATGATGGGCACGATCGGTTTCACGTCATCGACGCTCTATCGCTACGCGGCAGTCAACGTGGATCAACTCACCGAGAACCTCGGCAACAACGCTGCTGTCCAGAAGGCTGTCGAGGCTTTCCTGCGCAGTTTCGTCGCCGCCATTCCGAGCGGAAAGCAGAACTCCATGGCACACGGCACACGCCCCGCAGCCGTTCTGGTCACCGTGGCCGAGGGCCAGCCCACCAACCTGGTCGGAGCTTTCGAGGCACCAGTGGCCTCACGGAAGGGTCACCTTGAGCCGGCCGTGTCCAAGCTCGCCCAGCACGCGCAAGAGGTGTTCGGGGTTTGGCGCACCCCGAAGAGGGCGCTCGTCTCCGGCCTCCCCTCGGTGGTGGGCCCGCTCGCTGCGGTGGGCGAGACCGTCTCATTCGATGACGTTGTGTCCGCCGTTCTGGCGGAGATCTCGGAGTCAGCATGAGCGTCCTCGTGCTGAGGCTTGCCGCGCCCCTGCAGAGCTGGGGCGCCGCCAGCCGCTTCACCCGGCGGGAGACGGAGAACATGCCCACCAAAAGCGGCATCCTCGGGCTCCTCGCTGCGGCAGATGGGAGGCGGCGTTCGGATCCCATCGAGGACATGCTCGGCCTCCAGCTTGCGGTGCGCACCGAGCAAAGCGGCGTGCTGCTGCGTGATTTTCACACAGCTCATCACCAGATCAAGGGGACCGCGATGCCCCTGACGGATCGTTTCTACTTGAGCGACGCTGTGTTCACTGCCTACATCGGCGGAAATGACGTACTGGTCGATTCCCTTGCGGGTGCCCTGGAGAACCCTGCTTTCCCGCTGTTCTTCGGCCGACGATCGTGCGTCCCGACGGGTCGAATTGTCCAGGATGTCGTCGAAGGGAACGTCGCCGAAACGGCGCTCAGCTACCCGTGGTGCCCCGGTTACTCCGGGCGACGTCGAGCCCGCTGGTCCGGTACCGTCTCGCTACCAGTCCAAGCGGATTCGGTGGTGTACCCGGAATTGATCGCCAATCGCGAGTTGAACGATGTGCCCATCTCTTGGGATGGAAAACATCGCCAATACAGGAGCAGGCCTGTCGTCGAAACCTACGCCACTCTGCCCACAGGTAATGAAGACCCTGCCGCACAGAAATCTGTCGGGCATGACCCCTTGGCAACCTTGATCGGAGTTCAAAAGTGATTCTCACCCGGACGCTACTGAATATTCGACGCCCCGGAGCCAGGAAACTGCTCGGGTCCCCACAAGCCATGCACGCAGCGGTGGAAGCCGGTTTCCCCACTTCTCCGACCACCGGGCGATCGCTCTGGCGTGTCGACCTAGACGACCCGGTGCGCCCAACCCTGTACGTGCTCAGCCCCACGTCGCCTGACTTCACGCACATAGAGGAACAGGCGGGATGGCCATCTCAGCCCACGACGGATTCTCTCCCCTACTCTCCGCTACTCGACTCGCTGAAGCCTGGGCAGGTCTGGGCTTTCCGCGTAAAGGTAAACCCCACCCACCGGGTGAAACTGGATGGCAAGTCGAAAATTCTTGCTCACAAGACCGCACAGCATCAGATGCGCTGGCTGCTCGAACGGCAAGAAGCTCTCGGGGTTTCCTTGGGCTCGGAAAGCGAGCCGAGTTTTCGGCTCAGTCGGCGGGAGACCATCCGATTCCGCCGGGGAGGGATGCAGGTTACGCTCGGGACTGCGCTCTTCGATGGGCTTCTTGAGATTCGCGACCCGGGAAAGTTTCGCTCATCTCTGCTTGAAGGGATCGGGCGTGCCAAGGGCTACGGTTGCGGCCTCTTGACTTTGGCAAAACCATGATTCCTGGTGCTGCTCCGCCAAAGTCAAAACAACTGCTCAGGGTGGAGGACAGGGCCACCTTCCTCCACCTTGAGCGGTGCTTGGTCAATCGCGACTCCAACGCGATCACCGCAACAGATAAAAATGGTGTAGTTCACATCCCCGCGGCAACATTGTGTACCGTGCTCTTGGGGCCGGGAACTCGGATAACCCACCATGCGATGATGTTGCTCGCCCAGTGCGGCGTAACTGTAGTGTGGGTGGGCGAGAAGGGTGTTCGATACTACGCACACGGAGAGCCGCTGGCCAAGAAAACTGCCCTCCTTGAGGCGCAGGCCAAGGCGGTGAGCAACACGCGCGCCCGTCTCGCGGTGGCCAGAAAAATGTATGAGCAGCGCTTCCCGGATGAAGTCGTCGAGGGGCTGACCATGCAACAGTTGCGTGGCCGCGAGGGCGCAAGAGTTCGCTCAATCTATCGCTCGGAATCAGCACGAACAGGCGTAGCCTGGGGTAAGCGCTCGTATGATCCGGAGCACTTCGACGATTCTGACGCAATCAACCAGGCCCTGTCAGCAGCCCATGCATGCCTGTACGGCGTGGTTCATGCGACGGTGGTTGGGTTGGGCTGCTCCCCTGGCCTCGGGTTCATCCACACTGGCCATTCACGAGCCTTTGTGTATGACATCGCCGACCTCTACAAGGCGGAGTTCACAATACCGATAGCCTTCGACGTAGTGGCTTCTGGAACGACCGATGTAGGAGCAGACACCCGACGTGCGGTAAGGGACTCCATGCGTGAGGGTCGAGTCGTAGAGCAGTGTGTCCGGGATGTGAAGCGCCTGCTTCTGCCCGAGGAAGAACCCTCATACGACTTCAACGTGGTCTACCTCTGGGATGAGGAAGTCGGGGCCGTTTCCGGCGGGGTCGACTACACCGAGGTCGACTTCTAATGATCACTCTCGTACTGAGCAAAGTTCCTCGCGGGTTACGCGGACACCTGACCAAGTGGCTCATGGAGGCGGCCCCAAACGTTTTCGTCGGATCGCTCCCTGCACGGGTTCGGGACGAGCTCTGGGACATAGTTCAGGACGGCTTGGAGGGAGGAACCGCGCTTCTGGTCTACAGCGCACGAAACGAGCAAGGCTTCGCAGTGCGTAACGCTGGACACGCCTGGCAACCCATCGACCTCGATGGGCTAGTCGTCCTCCGCAGACCAGCCGCCAACGACACCAGCCGCCCGGAAGAGAGACTGCCCATGCCGAGAGCCGCGAGACTCGGCTGGCTCCACGCGCAGAGCCTCAAACGAAACCCAAAACACGAAACCCGCGAAACAAACTGAACGAAGACGCCAAGATGCGCTAGCATCATGGCTAGTCAATAACTGTGCTCCCCACGCGAGTGGGGATGATCCCTGGAGACCGTGTCCAAGCAGGTCCTCGAGGCCGTGCTCCCCACGCGAGTGGGGATGATCCAACGTGCACGTGGTCGAGGTGACGGTCGCTGACGTGCTCCCCACGCGAGTGGGGATGATCCGGTGACGTCGGTCAGCTTGAAGGTGAAGGACGAGTGCTCCCCACGCGAGTGGGGATGATCCTACCCAGACCTACGTTGCGTCGCCGTTTAGCCGGTGCTCCCCACGCGAGTGGGGATGATCCGCCAGCCTCCGCTGCCAGCCGCAAGATGATCTGGTGCTCCCCACGCGAGTGGGGATGATCCTCCGTCGATGGTGTCGCGTGCGCTGTTCAGGCCGTGCTCCCCACGCGAGTGGGGATGATCCCACCATCTCATAGAAAGAAAGCCTTAATGCCAGGTGCTCCCCACGCGAGTGGGGATGATCCTACGCACGGCTAGGATGGCGGTTTTGCCGGCCAGTGCTCCCCACGCGAGTGGGGATGATCCCGCAAAGAGCCACTTTGTGTCAGCCTATTGCAGTGTGCTCCCCACGCGAGTGGGGATGATCCCACATCCGCCTGGCAGCCCCGTGAAGCCGACCAGTGCTCCCCACGCGAGTGGGGATGATCCGGAGTAGAGGTGCTAGCCGCACTCCCCGCCGCCGTGCTCCCCACGCGAGTGGGGATGATCCCGGCGCAGCCGCAGCCGGTGCGGGGGCCGGGGTGTGCTCCCCACGCGAGTGGGGATGATCCCCCCCGAGACCCGATGGCCGCGCTCAAGATCTAGTGCTCCCCACGCGAGTGGGGATGATCCGTGGGTTCAAACATGGTCGTAATCTGTGTGTTCGTGCTCCCCACGCGAGTGGGGATGATCCTCGCCAAGCATCGACTGGTGACCTGTCAAACCGGTGCTCCCCACGCGAGTGGGGATGATCCCCAGAGCGCCCTGACCGGAAACCACCCCCACTCGTGCTCCCCACGCGAGTGGGGATGATCCACTCGGGTTTGGGTGTCGGCGTCGAGGCCGGCGGTGCTCCCCACGCGAGTGGGGATGATCCTGGGGGGCGTCTCAGCAAAACGGCAGACGAGCCGTGCTCCCCACGCGAGTGGGGATGATCCTGATCGCGTCACGGCGGGCCATGGCCTCGTATCGTGCTCCCCACGCGAGTGGGGATGATCCCCAGCCGGTGTCCACGGGGCACATCTGCTTGGCGTGCTCCCCACGCGAGTGGGGATGATCCCTCTGCCGGCGAGGGTCCGCGCACGCTCGGGCCGTGCTCCCCACGCGAGTGGGGATGATCCGGTCATTCCATGTGGCCGGGCCGTCGAGGCCCAGTGCTCCCCACGCGAGTGGGGATGATCCTAGTCACGGGGGTCGAGGCGGCTTCTGAGGGCAGTGCTCCCCACGCGAGTGGGGATGATCCCCCCCCTCGGGGGTTGCGCACTGTATATGGATCGTGCTCCCCACGCGAGTGGGGATGATCCGGTTGAGCGCTGCCGAAGCCTGGACGACCTAGCGTGCTCCCCACGCGAGTGGGGATGATCCGGCCTTGGTTGACGGGCTGGTCGACGCGGGCGTGTGCTCCCCACGCGAGTGGGGATGATCCCCTGACCAGCGCCAACCTGCGCGGCGCCAACCTGTGCTCCCCACGCGAGTGGGGATGATCCTGAGCGCCTCCGAAGTGCTGCGGCAGGTCGAGGGTGCTCCCCACGCGAGTGGGGATGATCCTGGCGGACACGATTTGTGGCATGATCGTCGCGGGTGCTCCCCACGCGAGTGGGGATGATCCGGCACGGCCCGCAACGGTGAGGGCGGGACGGACGTGCTCCCCACGCGAGTGGGGATGATCCCGAGGACGTACGGCGTGTCATCGACGCCTGCTGGGTGCTCCCCACGCGAGTGGGGATGATCCCCGTGCACCGCCGACATCACGGCCGCGCGCGGCGTGCTCCCCACGCGAGTGGGGATGATCCCAGAAGAGCCCCCTGTACACCATGCGCCCTCCAGTGCTCCCCACGCGAGTGGGGATGATCCCCGCACGCCCCCATGCCAGAAAAGACCGACCCAGTGCTCCCCACGCGAGTGGGGATGATCCTATCTTCGAAGCGCTAGCCTCCCTCACCGGTGCGTGCTCCCCACGCGAGTGGGGATGATCCGGCGTGCTCCGTGGCGAGATGTTCCAAGACTTCGTGCTCCCCACGCGAGTGGGGATGATCCCTGGAATCCCGGCCTCCGTATGGGAGTCCGAACGTGCTCCCCACGCGAGTGGGGATGATCCTGTGTCAGGGTGGCGCACGGGTATTCGTGGCCGGTGCTCCCCACGCGAGTGGGGATGATCCCACGCCGAAGAGGGAGCCGCTCTGAGCTTCCGGGTGCTCCCCACGCGAGTGGGGATGATCCGCGACTCGAAGTAGTGAACGGCGCTCTCGACCTGTGCTCCCCACGCGAGTGGGGATGATCCGGAGCCAGCGGCCGACGCCCTCTACGGCGTCAGGTGCTCCCCACGCGAGTGGGGATGATCCCGGGAGGGCAAGGAGTCCGCCGACGGATTCAGCGTGCTCCCCACGCGAGTGGGGATGATCCTCTTGCATAGCCACATTTGTACTGCATTGCAAGGTGCTCCCCACGCGAGTGGGGATGATCCCTGCGCTTGCGGGCAGCTGAGGTCAAGGCCGAGGTGCTCCCCACGCGAGTGGGGATGATCCTTGCAGGATGGGGGTCATACCCCGAGATGGTGAGTGCTCCCCACGCGAGTGGGGATGATCCTATGTGGCGCGCCATCCAGCTGTCCCCCGCCACGTGCTCCCCACGCGAGTGGGGATGATCCGTAGGCAAATGGGGCGTCCAGGGGGCCCTCCTCGTGCTCCCCACGCGAGTGGGGATGATCCGAACGCCAAGACCGACACCAAGCAGCTCCAGGCGTGCTCCCCACGCGAGTGGGGATGATCCGAGCACCGCCGTATCGAACTGGAACGCCTGGACGTGCTCCCCACGCGAGTGGGGATGATCCGGCTAAAAAATGAACGTCATCTCTAGCGTCGGAGTGCTCCCCACGCGAGTGGGGATGATCCCATCCAGATGGTGCGCGTGCCGTGGTCGGTCAGGTGCTCCCCACGCGAGTGGGGATGATCCCAAACCGCCCCCCTCAAGCTCAGCAACTACACTGTGCTCCCCACGCGAGTGGGGATGATCCGGCCGGGGGCAGGAGAGAAAAGGAGGCCGAGATGTGCTCCCCACGCGAGTGGGGATGATCCAGTCGGCTGCTGGGCCGGCACCCTCGCCGACCTGGTGCTCCCCACGCGAGTGGGGATGATCCCGAGCGCCGACCCGAGATGGGAAACCCGCGAGGGTGCTCCCCACGCGAGTGGGGATGATCCCCGCGAGCGGGGTAGCGAGCATGGTTGCATCAGGTGCTCCCCACGCGAGTGGGGATGATCCTGGGAGGCTCCCGAGACTGGCGCCCAGTCGATCGTGCTCCCCACGCGAGTGGGGATGATCCGCAGCGGGGCATCACGGAGTCCGCCCTTAGTGAGTGCTCCCCACGCGAGTGGGGATGATCCTGTCGAGCGGGCCCCGACTGCCTCGCTCATGTGGTGCTCCCCACGCGAGTGGGGATGATCCCTCCGGCACTAAAATTTCTTGGGCTGGCAAGAAGTGCTCCCCACGCGAGTGGGGATGATCCGGCTCAGGACCCTAACCGCCCCCTCGGAGGTGCGTGCTCCCCACGCGAGTGGGGATGATCCCCATTCCCACCGTTAAAGCTGCGACTATTGAGCGTGCTCCCCACGCGAGTGGGGATGATCCGCCGCTGCTGGTGGTGCCGCTGATTCTCGGATCGTGCTCCCCACGCGAGTGGGGATGATCCCAAATGAGTCCTCGCTTCGTCACTAGCCCCGCCGTGCTCCCCACGCGAGTGGGGATGATCCCCTGGCCCACGCCAACCTGTCGGACACCAACCTGTGCTCCCCACGCGAGTGGGGATGATCCCACGGTGTCAAGGGCTCCGATGGACTGCTCCAGGTGCTCCCCACGCGAGTGGGGATGATCCGTCCACACTGCTCCGAGCCGTCAACATCGACCGGTGCTCCCCACGCGAGTGGGGATGATCCCATGATCTTGGCGTCAATCTCGACGGTGCGGTCGTGCTCCCCACGCGAGTGGGGATGATCCGCCCTCATCCACGCCGTAAACATGGGCCTAGCCGTGCTCCCCACGCGAGTGGGGATGATCCTTGGTCGTCGGGCGGCATCGTGTCGACATACGAGTGCTCCCCACGCGAGTGGGGATGATCCGAGTGACCCAGACGCTCGAATTCGATATCGCACGTGCTCCCCACGCGAGTGGGGATGATCCGACGCCACCCATTTCGCCCATGTCAACTTGGGCGTGCTCCCCACGCGAGTGGGGATGATCCGAGCCAATCACAGCGGTGATCCAGGACATGGACGTGCTCCCCACGCGAGTGGGGATGATCCGCCTTCTCGGCCTGACGAAGGGCCTTCTTGGTCGTGCTCCCCACACGAGTGGGGATGATCCGAGCCGACGGCGGGGGTGCCTGCAAGCGAGTCAGTGCTCCCCACGCGAGTGGGGATGATCCGCTGGCGGCGACGGCCGGGACTATTCTTGAGCGGTGCTCCCCACGCGAGTGGGGATGATCCCCCGCTTGTGGTGGTACCGCTGATTCGCGGGTCGTGCTCCCCACGCGAGTGGGGATGATCCTGCGACTCGGGTCGCGGCGGCTTTCCCGAGTGCGTGCTCCCCACGCGAGTGGGGATGATCCAATATCCGTCCCCGCTCCGCCTCGACGGCGACAGTGCTCCCCACGCGAGTGGGGATGATCCGTCCTCGCCGCGGCCACCCTGTCTATCTCCTACGTGCTCCCCACGCGAGTGGGGATGATCCTTTCTGGAGCAGCGCGGGCGAGACGGGCTAATCGTGCTCCCCACGCGAGTGGGGATGATCCTGTGGCTTGGCGGCCTTTATGGCCGACACGGCCGTGCTCCCCACGCGAGTGGGGATGATCCCGGGCGCCGATCTGATGGACGCCGACCTGCGCGGTGCTCCCCACGCGAGTGGGGATGATCCGATCATGTTCTGCGGTAAGGATGTTGCTGAAGCGTGCTCCCCACGCGAGTGGGGATGATCCGGCCGCCGTCGAAGAGCACCGCCGTATCGAACTGGTGCTCCCCACGCGAGTGGGGATGATCCGACCCGCGTCACGTCCGCCAACCACGTCCGCAAGTGCTCCCCACGCGAGTGGGGATGATCCCTGGGAGAGGGATCTTGGTCCCTCCCTACTTGTGTGCTCCCCACGCGAGTGGGGATGATCCCTCTTCGAGCTGCTCCCAGGCCGCACCGAAGCAGTGCTCCCCACGCGAGTGGGGATGATCCCACTTCGTCTTCTTCCGAAGTCCAAGTATTCTTGTGCTCCCCACGCGAGTGGGGATGATCCGATGAACTCGTGCGGGTAGTCGGCTTCATCGTCGTGCTCCCCACGCGAGTGGGGATGATCCCCACGAGAAGGTCGACCCGATCGCAGCAAGGGCGTGCTCCCCACGCGAGTGGGGATGATCCTCCGCCGACCTGATCGGCGACACAGAGCGAGCGGTGCTCCCCACGCGAGTGGGGATGATCCTATCTTCCTATGGAAGATAGTCCGTACCTGACTGTGCTCCCCACGCGAGTGGGGATGATCCGGCGCGCGCCGGGATCGCCTGGCTGGTTTTCGGGTGCTCCCCACGCGAGTGGGGATGATCCGTCTGCCGAGCACGCCACGGGGCGTGCGCTTGAGTGCTCCCCACGCGAGTGGGGATGATCCCTGTCCTCGCCATCCAACAGCAGATCAGAGACCGTGCTCCCCACGCGAGTGGGGATGATCCCTCAGCAACTCCAAATCGAGAAGGGAGACTGACAGTGCTCCCCACGCGAGTGGGGATGATCCCGAGTTGCCACTTCTCCGCGAAATCGGCAGTCTGTGCTCCCCACGCGAGTGGGGATGATCCTATCGATATCCGATCACCCTCGCCGCGCCACTCGTGCTCCCCACGCGAGTGGGGATGATCCGTGACCGACACGATCCGCGTCGGCACCGGCGCGGTGCTCCCCACGCGAGTGGGGATGATCCGAAACCGGCCCCCACTAGGCAAAACGCCTGGCGGTGCTCCCCACGCGAGTGGGGATGATCCAGGCGGTGAGTAGTGAGCGACACGGAGCACTGGGTGCTCCCCACGCGAGTGGGGATGATCCCGTGACGTGCGCATGCACCCTGCTGGCGGCCCTGTGCTCCCCACGCGAGTGGGGATGATCCGCTCCAGGCTGCCGAGGCCTTCGCCATCGCCGAGTGCTCCCCACGCGAGTGGGGATGATCCGTCTTTGGTCACCCTCTCGAAAGACGGCGAGCAGTGCTCCCCACGCGAGTGGGGATGATCCCTGGGAGCGCGTTTCCTCGGCGGGGGAGGCAGCGTGCTCCCCACGCGAGTGGGGATGATCCGTACAAATTCAACCCGAACTCCGACGCTGGCGTGTGCTCCCCACGCGAGTGGGGATGATCCCAGCGCGTAGAGCCCGTTCACCACCACAGGGGTGTGCTCCCCACGCGAGTGGGGATGATCCGCTCTCACCCATGTCCGAGCTCGTGCAGCCTGCGTGCTCCCCACGCGAGTGGGGATGATCCTGTCCGCGAGCTCCATCACTCATCTCCCGAGCGGTGCTCCCCACGCGAGTGGGGATGATCCGAGCGCGGCAAGCGGTCAGCAGTCGTCGTTGACGTGCTCCCCACGCGAGTGGGGATGATCCGTTTTACTCATAAGAGCAAAAGAGGCCCGGCAGGTGCTCCCCACGCGAGTGGGGATGATCCGTGGGCTGGGATAGGCTGGGATGAGCTCTCATTGTGCTCCCCACGCGAGTGGGGATGATCCGGACCTGACCATGACCATCATCGACAGCTTCGAGTGCTCCCCACGCGAGTGGGGATGATCCCTGCGCCTCGGCGTGTACTCCGCGGATCTGCCCGTGCTCCCCACGCGAGTGGGGATGATCCGTCGGTCTTGGTCAGCGGGGTGAGCTCGGCTGAGTGCTCCCCACGCGAGTGGGGATGATCCCTGCATCTGTCCCGACAGGCATACCTGCCAACGGTGCTCCCCACGCGAGTGGGGATGATCCGGTCACGATCCAGCTCCTTGACGGTACAGAAACGTGCTCCCCACGCGAGTGGGGATGATCCGCACCAGCCGCCTCCGGGGCCTGCTGCAAGCCGGTGCTCCCCACGCGAGTGGGGATGATCCCACTGGCCTGAGCAACGCGCGCGACACCATCAAGTGCTCCCCACGCGAGTGGGGATGATCCAACCTGTACCGCGCCAACCTGCACCGCGCTACCCTGTGCTCCCCACGCGAGTGGGGATGATCCAGGTCGTGGCGGTGGGTCACGGTCGGTTCTCCTGTGCTCCCCACGCGAGTGGGGATGATCCGGCCGCCGATCTGGCGGCTGGGGGGTTCAGTAAGTGCTCCCCACGCGAGTGGGGATGATCCTTGGGATAAGGGTTGGGGCCGTTAGGTCGTCTAGTGCTCCCCACGCGAGTGGGGATGATCCGTGCTGGTGGTGGAGGTTCCGCAGGGCGTTGGCGGTGCTCCCCACGCGAGTGGGGATGATCCCGCCCCGCCCCCATCCTTGTTTCCCGCCTGACCGTGCTCCCCACGCGAGTGGGGATGATCCCGCTAACGTCGATGTCGGCCGCTTCAAGGTCGGGTGCTCCCCACGCGAGTGGGGATGATCCTGTGCCCGCCGAGTACGCCAGGCATATTGAGAAGTGCTCCCCACGCGAGTGGGGATGATCCTCCATACCCCCATTGGGGTGGCGTAGGCGCCCCGTGCTCCCCACGCGAGTGGGGATGATCCCGTCGTCGAGATCCACCAGGAGAAGGTGGAGGTGTGCTCCCCACGCGAGTGGGGATGATCCTCTCGACCGGCGGACCGTCGTCGCGCGCCACCAGTGCTCCCCACGCGAGTGGGGATGATCCGCAGACCCTCTTGCTGTGGTCGCTTCGGACTGGAGTGCTCCCCACGCGAGTGGGGATGATCCCGCTACCCTGCGCGGCGCCAACCTGTCGGACGCGTGCTCCCCACGCGAGTGGGGATGATCCGTCGCAAGTGTTGCCGTCCGTCCGCTACCCAGAGTGCTCCCCACGCGAGTGGGGATGATCCTTGATCACAACAGAAGATGAGCCTGCCGACTCGGTGCTCCCCACGCGAGTGGGGATGATCCCAGTCGAGAAGATCCGAGTTTATGGGGATCAGCGTGCTCCCCACGCGAGTGGGGATGATCCACCGAAATCAACACCGCCTGGCCGCGCCGATCGGTGCTCCCCACGCGAGTGGGGATGATCCGGCGTTAGCGAGGCCCCGTCTCAGCTGCCGGTTGTGCTCCCCACGCGAGTGGGGATGATCCTCTCTGACACTTCGTCGCGGCCACTCCTGACCAGTGCTCCCCACGCGAGTGGGGATGATCCTTTCTAGGAACTCCTCAGCGTCAATCTCGGGCAGTGCTCCCCACGCGAGTGGGGATGATCCCATGGGACAGACGGCCCCGGGACATGGGACACAGTGCTCCCCACGCGAGTGGGGATGATCCCGCCACTTGATCATCAAGTCGGGCTCGGTTGCCGTGCTCCCCACGCGAGTGGGGATGATCCGGCTCGACATGGTGCCGCAGGCGCTCAGCCAGCGTGCTCCCCACGCGAGTGGGGATGATCCGCCCTCCTCCGTACCCCGGAGCTAGGGGGGTCCGTGCTCCCCACGCGAGTGGGGATGATCCCGTCGCCCGGCACATATGCGGCCTCAGCCGAAAGTGCTCCCCACGCGAGTGGGGATGATCCCCCCACTCGCCCCAACTGGCGGCGCCCAGCCGAGTGCTCCCCACGCGAGTGGGGATGATCCGGGCGCTTTCTCGTTCAGGGCCGGGATGGCGGGGTGCTCCCCACGCGAGTGGGGATGATCCCTTCCCGCCGGGGGTCTCCGTGATGAACTTCGAGTGCTCCCCACGCGAGTGGGGATGATCCTGTCACGCGCCGGGATGCCCGCGTCGAGGGCGAGTGCTCCCCACGCGAGTGGGGATGATCCCTCGGCATCGGCCCCGTCGTCGAGGACGTCGTGGTGCTCCCCACGCGAGTGGGGATGATCCCAGCACGCCGGTCGATTTCTCGGTCTCTTCGAAGTGCTCCCCACGCGAGTGGGGATGATCCGGACGGACTTCTCTCCGATTTGGACGCAGGTCTGTGCTCCCCACGCGAGTGGGGATGATCCTCTTGAGTTGGCTCCGCATCGGTGGAAGAGAGTGTGCTCCCCACGCGAGTGGGGATGATCCCGACTTGCGGCGCGGAGCAAATCCAAATCTAGCGTGCTCCCCACGCGAGTGGGGATGATCCCTACCTCGGCGTTACGCGCCAGACGGTCGGCACGTGCTCCCCACGCGAGTGGGGATGATCCTTGGGGCCCGGCTTCCTCAAGTTTGGGGAGACCGTGCTCCCCACGCGAGTGGGGATGATCCTCACCGGCGCAATCTGGGTGGGCCCCCCGATGGGTGCTCCCCACGCGAGTGGGGATGATCCTTTGTGTAGTCGCTACCGACGAATGACCGAGCAGTGCTCCCCACGCGAGTGGGGATGATCCTCACGCGCCGGGTGAGCTGGACCCACCCCGTGGGTGCTCCCCACGCGAGTGGGGATGATCCGCATTGGCATGTCGCGGCACGAAAGGCTGGGATGTGCTCCCCACGCGAGTGGGGATGATCCGCGGGGATGATCCGCTCGCGGTAGATCCCCGTCGGAGAGGGGGTGGGTGCTCCCCACGCGAGTGGGGATGATCCGTGACTCGCCCCCGACGGGGCATCAACTGACCCGTGCTCCCCACGCGAGTGGGGATGATCCTCCGAGGCCTTCCTGCAGGGCAGGCAGGTTGTCGTGCTCCCCACGCGAGTGGGGATGATCCTACCGGGCTGGCCTCTCTGGTGGCCAGCCTGTCGTGCTCCCCACGCGAGTGGGGATGATCCCGCCGCCCTCGGCGGGCGTCGGGTGTCCTTGATGTGCTCCCCACGCGAGTGGGGATGATCCTACCGACTCAGTCCGCAGGGCCGACGCATGTACGTGCTCCCCACGCGAGTGGGGATGATCCATACAGAACCATCCGCGACGGAGACGACCGCATGTGCTCCCCACGCGAGTGGGGATAATCCGCACGTCGCACCCTACGCCAACATCAACCGTGGGTGCTCCCCACGCGAGTGGGGATGATCCGCATGCGGTAGATCCCCGCCGGAGAGGGGGTGGGTGCTCCCCACGCGAGTGGGGATGATCCGGCTATCAGCGGGAACCGCACAACCAAGGCCGTGTGCTCCCCACGCGAGTGGGGATGATCCGAAGCAGCCCGGTGCCCACACGGCGCTGAACGCGTGCTCCCCACGCGAGTGGGGATGATCCCTTGGTCGCCCCGTCCGCCGAAGCGGCAGAAGCGTGCTCCCCACGCGAGTGGGGATGAATCGATCGCTGGGAAAGCTACGCATGCCTGACCGGAGTGCTCCCCACGCGAGTGGGGATGATCCATTTTCCGTTCGATGGTGGTTAGGCGGTCGTGGGTGCTCCCCACGCGAGTGGGGATGATCCGACTATTCCGAGTGGCTGGGCAGCTCCGATGGCGTGCTCCCCACGCGAGTGGGGATGATCCGCAGCCTCTGTGACGATAGAGACCTGCCCGGACGTGCTCCCCACGCGAGTGGGGATGATCCGATTTGCAGCCACGCGCGAGGCGCGAGGGTGTCGTGCTCCCCACGCGAGTGGGGATGATCCCCTGACGGACGCCGACCTGCCCCGCGCCAACCTGTGCTCCCCACGCGAGTGGGGATGATCCCGCGTACTTCGTCCCGACGTGGCAGGGGTGGCGGTGCTCCCCACGCGAGTGGGGATGATCCGAGCTAGCCCGATCCGTGGGCTCCATCCGCGACGTGCTCCCCACGCGAGTGGGGATGATCCCTATTCGTGCCGCTGAGTAGGCGGGCCAAGGAAGTGCTCCCCACGCGAGTGGGGATGATCCTAGGCTCTTGGCGGAGCTATTGCTTACGCGGTCGTGCTCCCCACGCGAGTGGGGATGATCCTGTGACCATACACGCCCCGACCCCAGGGCAGGTGTGCTCCCCACGCGAGTGGGGATGATCCGCCCATCGTCAATGCCTGGCGCTGCGCCAACCCGTGCTCCCCACGCGAGTGGGGATGATCCTCTCGTGCTGTGCCACGGATCACACCTCCCAACGTGCTCCCCACGCGAGTGGGGATGATCCGCGCCTTGGCGGCGGCTTTTGCGCCAGCCACGAGTGCTCCCCACGCGAGTGGGGATGATCCGGCCATCGCAGCGGAGATCAGAGCCGCTGTAGCGTGCTCCCCACGCGAGTGGGGATGATCCGCCGCCCGGACGGCTTGGCGAGCAGGCCGGTCAGTGCTCCCCACGCGAGTGGGGATGATCCGGGAATCCCCACGGCGTGGCGTGCCAGCGTGGAGTGCTCCCCACGCGAGTGGGGATGATCCGCCGCGAAGGGGCTGATCCACCCCGACCACCTGGTGCTCCCCACGCGAGTGGGGATGATCCACACTGCTCACCGTTTCCGCGATCGGCCTGTCGGTGCTCCCCACGCGAGTGGGGATGATCCACGCCCTGGCCGGTCGCAGCAGTCAACAACGACGTGCTCCCCACGCGAGTGGGGATGATCCGCCACCCCTGTGCTGCCCATCGAGTCCCCGGACGTGCTCCCCACGCGAGTGGGGATGATCCTTTCCGCATTTTCTGGCAGCCCTTCCGCAAGCTGTGCTCCCCACGCGAGTGGGGATGATCCCAGCTCGGCGTGACGAAGCTGCTCGGCTGCGACGTGCTCCCCACGCGAGTGGGGATGATCCCCACCTGCCCCAGGTCCTCGCGCCAGGTGGCGAGTGCTCCCCACGCGAGTGGGGATGATCCGCTGATGGGTGCCCCATTTCGCCACCCCGAGGGGTGCTCCCCACGCGAGTGGGGATGATCCGCTGCTCAAACGGAAAGGGAAACAGCGGCAGCCGTGCTCCCCACGCGAGTGGGGATGATCCTGATCTATCCGCCAAGGTGCAAAAGGCGTCCCCGTGCTCCCCACGCGAGTGGGGATGATCCGCCAGGGGGCAAGGATGGTCCGCGCCGATGCCATGTGCTCCCCACGCGAGTGGGGATGATCCGCCGGAAGCGGCGCCTCCCCGGCACGCCTTAGGGGTGCTCCCCACGCGAGTGGGGATGATCCGCCCTTGCGATCCATCAGCGCGCAACTGCCGACGTGCTCCCCACGCGAGTGGGGATGATCCTGTGCGGCCTGCCACGCGGACTCCGACGAGGACGTGCTCCCCACGCGAGTGGGGATGATCCCTCGTAGGTGCCGCGCCCTTGCCGGTAGTCCTGGTGCTCCCCACGCGAGTGGGGATGATCCCGGTCACGTATGACCAGTTGGCGGCGCCGGTGCGGTGCTCCCCACGCGAGTGGGGATGATCCCAGAGACTCGGCTTCGGTGATGTAGTCGCGGGTGTGCTCCCCACGCGAGTGGGGATGATCCGAACTCCCGCAGGCTGGACCCCAATGGGATGCGGTGCTCCCCACGCGAGTGGGGATGATCCGTCGGCCTCGGGCAGCAGCAGGCCGGAGAAGCCGTGCTCCCCACGCGGATGATCCGTCGGCCTCGGGCAGCAGCAGGCCGGAGAAGCCGTGCTCCCCACGCGAGTGGGGATGATCCGATCACCGCCTCCGTTGCCAAGCAAACCGCCGAGTGCTCCCCACGCGAGTGGGGATGATCCGTTATTAACATGATGGGAGAGTGAAAGTGGAAGGTGCTCCCCACGCGAGTGGGGATGATCCGCGGTAGCCGCCGAGGCGATGCAACAACAACCGGTGCTCCCCACGCGAGTGGGGATGATCCGTTGTTGACGACTGGGATGTTCTTGGGGGGCAGGTGCTCCCCACGCGAGTGGGGATGATCCTGGGACTCAGGATGGACCGTCGCAGCCCGCGTCGTGCTCCCCACACGAGTGGGGATGCTCCAGAGTCCGATAGACTGGCGAGATGAAGGCTCTCACAGTGCGCTATCCTTGGGCACAATTTATCGCCGCTGGAGCGAAAACTGTCGAAAACCGCAATTGGCGCCCCGCATCTCTGCCTGCTCAGATAGCCATCCACGCTGGGGTTGGGGCAGATCCCGTCCCGGGGGATATGGCTGCGCCGCCAAAGGATCGGCTAGGACAGGCGGTTGCCCTGGTAACCGTGGCCAGCTGCCATGCCCCCGGGACGGAATGTGGCGCGGCCTGCGCGGTTTGGGGCGATCCCGATTCTCGGTGGCACTGGGTACTGAGCGACATGAAGGAATTGCCCCCGGGTCCGAAGCTCCGCGGGCAGCTTGGCCTGTGGGATCTGTCGCTGCACGATATAACGGTCGCCCCGATGGTGGGCGCTCCCCACGCAAGTGAGGATGATCCGTCGATAGGATAGAAGGGGAACTGATCCTCAACCGTGCTCCCCACGCGAGTGGGGATGGTTCGGCGATGCTCGCCGCCCGCAAGCGCATCACCCGGTGCTCCCCACGCAAGTGGGGATGGTTCTGTGCGCTTTCGTCGGTGGTGTTGTTATGGGAGTCGCGCCTAGAGGCCTATTCCAAAGGTCGTGCCGGGCTGCCGCACGTCGGATCGGGCGGTAAGAGCCCAGTACCTTGGTAAAAGCGTTCAGCGCAGAAGGCGAATGTTGACGCCTCTCTTGTATCGGCCGGAGTGTCCTCCCCCAGACGGCATCGGAACAATCTCTCGTGGAACTGATCCGACTACGGGGAATGAGGAACCACCCAGTTGTGTGTTCCTCAGAAGCTTGGGACTCCTTCCCGCCGAGGACTTCGCCATGACAACGTGAGGCTCCGCAACAGGCGTACACAACCCACCGAGCCAAAAAATTGGGGTGGCACGAGCGATAGCCCATGCCACCCCAAAGTGGTTGCAACAGGATCAGACGCCAGTGCTAGGCAGAGAAGGCTTGCCAGGCTTACCAGGCTTGGTCGGTGCAGGTTTGCCAGGCTTGGTCGGCTTGTCGTCGGGCTTGCCCGGGTTGGTCACCTGGGGGATACCCGCGATGTAGGTCAGGGTCACCATCTGCGGAGAAACCCACTCGTAGCCGGGCTTGGCGTTGCGCAGCCGCAGCTGGTAGGTGCCGCTTTGCAGGCTGTCCGGGACCTCCCAGGCCACAGGGCTCTGGGTGGCGCCTTCCTTGGTGACCTCGACCCACTGATCCCCGATCTTCAGGTCGACGCGGTAGTCGGACAGCTCAGGGTTGGCACCGACGATGTACTGCGTCGGAAAAGCGGAGATGCCGGGCTTGGTCTTATCGATAGTCACCTCGTAGGAGGCGAATCCGATGCGCGCAGCCGAACCGTAGTGATGAGCCTTGGCAGTCTGCAGCTCAACCGTATTGAAGATCCCCTTCTTACCCAGCCGCGAGAAGAACTCACCGTCTTCGACCTGCTTCTGGGTGAGCCCTGCCTGCAGCACGGTGATACCCGAACCGATCTCGAGGTCGGCGGGCACCTTCACCTCGTGGATGCCACTGCCGAGCTTGAAGGGGGTGCCGACCTGCTTGAACACCGTGAAGGGGTTGGGCTGGCCGTTGTGCTCCTTGTCGAACGAGGGTTGAGCGCGGGTCACCTGGTAGAAGGCGAACGACGCCTCCTCGTCCTTGGGCAGGCCGACGTCAACCCGCGTCATCTCGCCCGGACGCAGCACGCTCGTCCCGGCGGTGAAGCCGACCGAGCAGATCGGACCACCGGGCGGGCAGGCCTTCGCCAAGTCCTCGCCCTCCAGGGCATGGGCAGGGGTGACAACAAAAGCACTTGTGGCGACGACCGCCGCCGCAAAAGCTGCGAGTATTTTCTTCACAGACTTTCCTTCCGTTAGTAACTTCAGATCCGCCCGAAGTTCTGGGACGGACCGCAAGAAAGACTAACAGCAGATCCGGCTCAGGGACAGGAGAACCGGCTGGAAGCCATCGGCCCCGCCCCAGACGCCCACCGGATGATGGGCTCAGAGGCAACCACTGTTAAGCTGCACCCAGAAGCTGTATGTGCCACAGGCACGGGAACCCGGTGAGACTCCGGGGCTGACGCGCAGCGGTAACGGTGACGAGTCGACGAATACGGCCACTGGGAGCCCCCGGGAAGGCAGTTGACGAGGATGATCCGAAGCCCGAAGACCACAGCTTCGCGGAGAGTTCGCATGAGGGCCTCGCGGTAAGGCTCGTGGATCGTGGAGTCACTTGGTGGCAATTTGGAAGAATGTGCACAGCTGGCTGAAACGCCTCAGCCCGCTGCTGGCACTCGTGATCGTCGCAATCACAGCGGTGAGTGTCGTCTACTCAGTCAACATCGGTTCTGAGTCCCTGGACAGTTCCGCTGTCTGGGACGTTATCCGCAGCAAACTTGCAGGCGAGATGAGTGGCCATCCCACCGTCGAGACCATCGTCTGGGAGTTGCGCCTACCCCGCGCGCTCCTAGCCGTCATCGTCGGGGCCGGCCTGGGTATTGCAGGCTGCGGGATGCAGACCCTGGTGCGCAACCCACTCGCCGACCCCTACCTGCTGGGCGTCTCCGCGGGCGCTTCGGTGGGCGCAACAGCCGTGATCACCTTTGGCGTCCTCTCTAGCTTCGGGCTGTGGTCCATCTCGGTGGGCGCGCTTCTCGGCTCGCTCGCCGCAGCCCTGGCTGTATACCTGGTAGCGATGGCGCAGGGCGGGTTGACCCCGATCCGGCTGGTCCTGTCCGGCGTCGTGCTCTCCTCGGCTTTCTCCGCGATAGCCAGCTTCCTCGTTTTCAAGGGACCCGATCCGCGTGCCGCGCAGTCCGTGCTCTTCTGGTTGCTGGGCAGCGTATCCGGCGCGCAATGGAACAAGCTAGCGCTGCCCGCGGTCGTCGTCGCGGTCTGCCTGCTCCTGCTGCTGCTCGGCCACAATTGGCTGGATGCGCTCGCCTGGGGACCGGACTCCGCCGCGGCGCTGGGCGTCCCGGTCAACCGGGTTCGGCAGGGCCTCTTCCTTATCCTGGCGGTGCTGGTGGGCGTACTGGTGGCGGTTTCCGGTGGCATCGGCTTCGTCGGCCTGGTCATCCCCCACTTGTGCCGCATGGTGGTCGGTTCCCTGCATCGACGGCTCCTCCCCCTCGCCGCAACCGTGGGTGGCCTGTTCCTGCTCTGGGTGGATGTGCTCTCCCGGGTAGTGGCCGCACCAGCCGAGGTTCCACTAGGCGTCGTCACCGGCCTGATCGGCGCCCCCGTGTTCCTCATCGTCATGGGCCGCCGCAGCTACGGATTCGGAGGTGCCGCATGACCCGCTTGGACGCAGAGAACCTGACCTGCAAGATCGGCCACCGCGTGATCGTGCGCGACGTCAGCCTGAGCGTCGAGCCCAAGACCATGACCGCGATCATTGGCGTCAACGGCGTGGGAAAGTCCACCCTGATGCGGGCGCTGGCTGGCATCAACCCTCCGGCCAACGGGAGGGTGCTCGTCGACGGCAAGGATCTGACCGCCCTGACACCCCGCGAGCGAGCCCGAAGCATCGCGTTCGTCGCTCAGGAAGAGGCCGCCCCCGAGGATCTCACCCTCACCGAAATGATCATGCTGGGCCGACTCCCCCACCTCATGCCGTGGGCCGTAGGCAGCGCCCGCGAACGAAAGATCGTCTCGGACTGCCTGGAGTTGGTGGGCCTAACCAAGCTCGCCAACCGACGCTGCAGCCAGCTCTCCGGCGGTGAGCGCCGACGCGCGATGCTCGCCAAAGGCCTGGCCCAGGGCACCGAACTCTTGCTCCTCGACGAACCAACCAACCACCTAGACGTTCACCACCAGATCCATCTTCTTCAAACGATGCGCGCCACCGGCCGCACCATCGTCGCCACCATTCACGACCTCGACCTTGCCATGGGCTGGTTTGATCGCGTGATCATCCTCGCGGACGGCAAAACCCTCGCGCTGGGGGCTCCGCCACAGACCATGTCCGTCGAAAACCTGGACCACGCTTTCAAAGTAGTTGCCCGGCAAATACCGCCCGTCGACGATGGTGTCCGCCACCTCGTAATCGACGGATTGTCCGACACCCCTCACCACTAATTAACCCAGTAAGGAAGCAAAATGAAGTTCGTTCTCCGCACGGCCGCGCTGCTCTGCGCGCCGCTCATCGCGCTCAGCGCATGCTCCTCCACAGCCACTCAGCCCACGGACGCCACCAGCTCCGCGGGCAGCGCTGCGTCCGCCACTCAGAGCGCTGACATCAACGCCAGTGGCGAGATCAGCGTCACCAACTGCGGCAAGACCCTCAGCCTGCCCGGCCCCGCCAAGAAGATGTACATCAACGACGGCAACATCATCGCCCTCGCACTCGCTGCGGGCGCCCACAAGGAGATCACGGCGGTCAGCAGCCTCGGGCGCGACATCCCGGTGCTGAAGCAGAAGTACGGCGCGGAGGTCGTCGACGGGCTAAACGAGGTGTCCAAGGACTACCCCACCCTCGAATCCATCCTCGCCGCCGCGCCCGATCTCGTCGTCGCCGGCTGGAACTACGGCTTCTCCGAGGGCAAGAACCTCACCCCCGATATCCTGAAGGAGCGGGGCATCCCCTCCTATCTGCTCACCGAGTCGTGCCGCCAGGAGGGCAGCAACAAGCGAGGCATCGTCGACCCCTGGGAGGCTGTGCGGATCGACATCAACAACCTCGGCGCCATCACCGGCCACGCTGACACCGCCAAGGGCGTCATCGAGGACATGGACCAGCGTCTGTCCGCACTTGAGAAGGCCGCCAAGCCTGAGAAACAGCCAGTGGTGTTCGTGTTCGACTCCGCCAAGGACACCATCTTCACCAGCGGCTCCTTCGGCGCCCCCAATGCCATCATCGAGGCTGCGGGCGGGGTGAACGCCGCCGCGGACGTGGACGACACGTGGACCACCGTCAGCTGGGAGAAGCTGGCCACCGCAAAGCCCGACATCATCGCCTTCGTCGAATACCCCGGTCAGAGCTACGAGGATAAGGTGCAGATTCTCAAGGAACACCCCGTTTCCAAAGACTTCCCTGCTGTCGCGGAGGAACGCTTCGTCAACCTGCCTTACGCGCTGTGGACCGAAAGCCCCATGAACATCGATGCCGCCGAGTATCTGCGCAAGGCTTTCGAGCAGCACAAGCTGGCGCCGGAGTCGGACGTGAAGATCCACCTCGACATGCCCGCCGAGCTCCCGGGCCTGGGCAAGCTGCCCAAGAAGTAAGAAGTAACCCGCCCCGGCTCCTGAACCAACGCGAGCCCGAAACCGACCGGCCCGTCGGTAGCCGCTCCCAGCGCTACCGACGGGCCGGTTCGCCTTCTCCCCGCGATCGCGCCGCCACCGAAGCGGTATCCGACAACGCTGGGTCGAAGGTGCTGCGGACCCCAGCGGTTGGGTTCCCTGCAGCTGCCCTCTGCACTGGCTGGGCCGGCAGGATGCGGAGAGTCCCTTTCGACCGCCCGGCGCATGGCACGGCATGACCGTCGAAACAAGCCCCGAAAGCCCCAAGCACCATCCCGTCGAGGCAGACACACCATCGGGAACGGTTTAACCGCGTCCTCCAGCGGCCGCCGCCTGGGGCGGGATAGGGTGGGAACGTGCGAAATCTGAATGTTGCTGAGCTTGCCGACAAAATCCGCGAAGGCTCCCGGGGACACATCGCACGGGCGATCACCCTGGTGGAATCAACGAAACCCGAGCACCGTCATCTGGCGCACCAGTTGCTGCGCAACATCGCCTCCGACACCGGCAAGGCGTTCCGGGTTGGTGTGTCCGGAGTTCCCGGCGCGGGAAAGTCCACCTTCATCAACGCGATGGGGATGAAACTGGTGCGGGAGCGCAACCACAAGGTGGCCGTTCTCGCCATCGACCCCAGCTCGTCGCGCACCGGCGGGTCTATCCTCGGTGACCGCACCCGCATGGGAGACTTTGCCGCCCTCGAAAACGCCTTCGTGCGCCCCTCCCCGACGGCGGGCCACCTGGGCGGCGTCGCGCGCGCCACCCGCGAGTCCATGCTGGTGCTTGAAGCTGCCGGCTACGACGTGGTGCTGGTGGAGACGGTCGGCGTGGGCCAGTCCGAGGTGGCGGTGGCCGGCATGGTGGATACGTTTCTGATGCTGCAGGTCTCCGGTACCGGGGACCAGCTCCAGGGCATCAAGCGCGGCATCCTCGAACTCGCCGACGTGATCGCCATCACCAAGGCCGACGGCGACAACGAGGCCGACGCCCGCGTCGCCGCCCGCGACCTCAGCATCGCCATGAAACTCGTCACCGGTGACTCCGACAAGCGACGCGCCCCGGTACTCACCTGCTCCAGCTACACCGGGGCCGGCCTAGACGAGGTGTGGGACAACGTTGTACGGCACCGGGAGGAGTTGGAGGCCCAGGGCGTGCTGACCACCCGACGCCTCAACCAGCAGCGCGACTGGTTGTGGAACATGGTGCAAGGCGAGCTAGCTCAGGCGCTGCGCACGTCCTCCACGGTGCAGGCGGTTGCGCGCGACGTCGAGGCTCAGCTCGCCAGCGAGGAGTTGAGCGCGGTGGAGGGGGCCGAGCTGATCCTGGGCGCCTTCGCCCAGAGCCTGCCCGAGTTTCCCTGGGCGACGGGCACGCAGCCGGCCAATTCTTGAACGGGCACGCAACCGGTAGACTTTCCAGCCAAGTGTGCCTATTCAGGAGAGAGGAGGACGGATGGGCGTGTTCGACAAGGCAGAGCGCAAGATCGACTCGGTAGTTGGTAAGGTCTTCGCCAAGGCTTTCAAGGGCGACGTCGAACCCGTCGAGATCGGCGGGGGCATCCAGCGGGAACTGGATGCCGAGAAGCGCCTGCTCGACAAGGGCAAGCACCTAGTGCCGAATCATTTCACCGTCGGACTCTCCCAACACGACTATGAGCGGCTGTACCCCTACGCACGCAAACTCAACGCGGAGATCCTCCCGAGCATCCGCGAGCACGCCGCCACCAACCACTACGTGTTCAACGGGCCGATCTCTATCGAGTACGTGTTGCAGAAAGACCTCCCGGTGGGACAGTTCACGCTGCGTAGCGAGGCTGTCGAGGGCCGCTCCGACACTCCCGGCGGGCGCCTGGTCATCGAAGTGCACGGCGTCCGACACCCGCTGATGCCACCAGGCATCGTCATCGGGCGCGGAGCCGACGCCGACCTCCGCCTCAACGACCCCGGGGTCTCCCGACGGCACGCGCTGATCGCCGTCTCCGGCACCCCGGATCGGCCCATCGTCACCATCGAGGATCTCGGCTCCACCAACGGTGTCATCGTCAACGGCCAGAAGGTGTCCAAAACGGCGCTGCGCGAAGGCGCGCGCATCGAGTTGGGCAACACCCGGATGCTGATCCACGCCCCGGGGGAAATGTAGCCTGGCGTGTCTGAACTCATCGTCGTAACGCTCAAGATCGCGTTCCTTGCGCTGCTGTGGCTGTTCATCCTGGTCACCGCCAACGTGATCCGATCCGACCTGTTCGGCAAGCGCGTGCCCGCCGCCACCCTCGCGACGGTGCCCGCCGACCGCGGCCGGCCGGAGAGCCACCGGCTCCAGCATGTGCCCACCAGGTTTGCGATCACGAGCGGCTCCCAGCAAGGCATCGCCGTGCCCGTGGAGCCGACGATCAACCTGGGCCGCGCGGCCGGCTCTACCCTGATCCTGGAAGACGAGTTCGCCTCCGCGCGCCACGCCCAGCTGGTGCAAAGAGACGAGGAAACGTGGCTGGTTTCCGACCTGCGCTCCACCAACGGTACTTTCGTTAACGGCAAGCGGGTCGGCGATGAGCCGGTGCCGGCCACCGTCGGCGACGTGATCCGCATCGGCCGCACCCTGATGAGGCTGGAGGTCTAGGTGTTCTCCTACCAGTTCACGGTCCACTCCGAGGTGGGGCGAATCCGCAAGAACAACCAGGATGCCGCCTACGGTTCCCCTACGATGCTGCTGATCTGCGACGGCATGGGCGGTGC
Organism: Tessaracoccus sp. OH4464_COT-324; assembly: GCF_003932855.1. Lineage (GTDB taxonomy): Bacteria > Actinomycetota > Actinomycetes > Propionibacteriales > Propionibacteriaceae > Arachnia. The sequence continues at coordinate 35,763 of NZ_RQYZ01000017.1, forward strand.
CGCCGCCGGTGACCTGGCCTCAGCCGTGGCCGCCACCGAGGCGAAGCGCTCAGATCGTAGGCTCACCGACCCGGAGGACGCTCTCGCCGCGATCGCGGGGGTGGTCAACCGCGCCAACGACAGGATCGGGTCCCTCATCGAGGAGGAACCAACCTTCGACGGCATGGGCACCACGTTCTGCGGTGGCCTGTTCACCGGAACCCAGCTCGCCGTCGCCCACATCGGCGACTCGCGCGGCTACCTCGTGCGCGACGAGGAGATGACGCAGTTCACCCACGACCACTCCTGGGTGCAGTCCCTGATTGATGACGGTAAAATCACCCCCGAACAGGCCGCCACCCACCCACACCGCTCCCTGATCCTCAAGGTCCTGAACGGCCAGGAGGGGTTCGAGCCCGACTACTTCGTCCTCGACCTGCAAGTCGGCGACCGCATTCTCTTCTGTTCAGACGGGCTCTCCGGCTTCGTCGCGGAGGACGTGATCTGTCAGACGATTTTGTCCTTCCCGATCGACGAGGCTGTCGAGGAACTCGCCGCCGCCGCCAACGCCAGCGGCGGATACGACAACATCTCCATCGTGCTCGCCGAGGTGGTCGAGCACGACGAGGCCCTCGACCAAGCCGACGCGGTGCTCGCTGGTTCAGCCACCGAGGTGGAGGTCCCGACGATCGGCGCGCTCGCTCAGAAGGCCGGCCAGGATAGCGGATACCCGGAACCTCCTCAGCCGTCGACACCCGTCGCCGAGGAATCGACGGACCAGGAACCCGAGGAGTCCGCCCGCTACGCGCCCAGCGCGGATCGGCGTCGGCTGCCCGGAGCCCTGATCCTGCTGCTGGTCGTCGCCCTGCTCGTCGGGGTGGGGGCTTGGGGTGTGGGAGCCTTCGCACGCAGCCGCTACTTCGTCGCCCCGGATGGCGAGACTGTAGCAATCTACAACGGGCTGCCCGGGGCCATCCTGGGTCTTCGGCTGAACGAGCTTGCCGAAGACACGGAGGTGCGCTTGGCTGACTTGCCGACCTTTCACCAGCGGGCGGTGCGCAACACCATTGCTGTGACGGATCTCGATGCGGGCCGCGCGACGGCGACTGAGCTGGCCGGCATAGCCGAACGCTGCCGCGCGGTGCGGCAGCAACGCCTTCGGCCCGTTGACCCCGTGCCCGACGCTTCCTCGTCTCCTTCGCCGACGATGCCCGGTCTGCCTATGGCCCCCGGGGAGCAGCGCCCCGGCCCCGTTGACCCCGGCTATCCCACGCTCCTGGCCCCGATCACGCCCACCGCCACAGCGGAAGCAGACCCCGAGAGCTGCTGATGAGCGTAGCCGTCCAGCCCGAACTCTCCGGCGACGTCATCGTTTATCGGCGACGGCGCAACGTCGAATTGCTGCTGCTCATCTTCGCGCAGCTTTTCGGGTATTTCGGTTGGCTGCTCACCCACCTCAACCTGTACAACAAACTACCCGAGGATTGGCTGCGCGCGGCGATCATCTGGTTTGGCCTCGGCCTGGTGGCTCACCTCGTCGTGCGGTGGCGAATCCCCTACACTGATCCGGTGATCCTGCCGAGCGTCTTCCTGCTCAACGGCATCGGACTCGCGATGATCGCTCGCATTGACCAGATCCCAGACGTGCCCAAAACCGACGCCGCCATGCAGCTGCTGTGGACGGTGTTGGGCGTGGGCGCGCTGATCGCCGCAGTGAACCTGCTGCCGGATCATCGACGCCTGCAGCGTTTCCCCTACCTGCTGTTCTTGACGAGTCTCGTGCTGTTGCTATTGCCGTTGACCCCGCTCGGCATCGAGCTGAACAACGCCCGCATCTGGATCAGCGTCCACGGCTACAGTTTCCAGCCCGCGGAGGTGGCGAAGATCGCCCTGGCCATCGCTTTCGCCGCCTACTTCTACGAGAAACGCGACGTCCTGGCGCTTGCGGGCAAACGGGTTTGGGGGATCAGCATCCCGCGCGCCCGCGACTTTATTCCCATCGCCATCATGTGGCTCATCGCCCTGATGGTGATGGTCGGTCAAAACGATCTCGGCATGGCGATGCTCGTGTTCGGCCTCTTCACCGTGATGATCTACGTCGCCACACAGCGCAAGTTTTGGCCCATCCTGTCCGGGCTGCTGTTTGCGGCTGCCGCGCTTGGCGCCTACCTGTTCACCTCGCACGTGCCCCGCCGGGTCGACTCCTGGCTGCGCCCCTTCGATGACCTCGACCGCAACTGGCAGATCGTGCAGGCCCAGTTCGGGTTCGCCTGGGGTGGGCTCTTCGGCCGCGGCTGGGGCGAAGGGCGTCCCGGGCTCACGCCGCTGGCCAAGAGCGACTTCATCGCCGCTGCCGTGGGCGAGGAACTCGGCATCGTCGGCCTGATGGCGATCATCCTGGTCTACGGGCTCATCGTGTCCCGCGGCCTGAAGGCGGCCCTGCTGTGCCCCGACGGCTTCGGCAAGCTGCTCGCGGGCGGGCTCAGCTTTATTCTCGCGCTGCAGGTCTTCGCCATTATTGGTGGCGTCACGCGTCTGCTGCCGCTGACCGGGCTCACAACCCCGTTCATGAGCCAGGGCGGGTCAGCGCTGGTGGCTAACTGGCTGCTGATCGCTATCCTCATGATTATTTCGCATCGCGCCCGCATGCCGCAGGCAGCTACCGCCACCCCACAACCGGTGCAGGCCCAGGGCGAATCCGTCACAGAATGGATCCGACGATGAACGGCCCCCTGCGCAAGGTGAGTGTCTTCGTCGCGGCGATGCTGGCGCTGCTGCTGCTTAACGTCACCTACACGTCAATCTTCCGGCAGGAATCCGTCCTCAACCACCCCGCAAACCGGCGGGTGCGCGACACCGAGTTCTCCCGGGACCGGGGGGCAATCCTCGTCGGCAACACACCGATCGCGATGAGCGAGCCCTCCGGCGACCCCGCCGTGCCCTTCCTGCGCACCTACCCGGCGGGGCCGACGTGGGCCCCCGTCACGGGCTGGTTCACGCGAACAATAGGCGCATCCGGGCTGGAACGCGCCTACACGCTAGACCTGGCGGGCACCGCGTCGCAGCAGGCCGTGAACCGGCTGTTCGACATCCTGGCCGGCCGCACCCCGTCGGGCGCCGATGTCACCACCACACTGCACCCCAAGGCCCAGGAGGCCGCGATGTCGGCGCTGGGCGACGCGAAGGGCGCGGTCGTCGCGCTCGACTACACGACGGGCAAGGTGCTCGCGCTGGCCTCCACCCCCTCGTACGACCCGAACCTGCTCGCTGTGATCGACAGCAAGGCGGCCAACGATCAATGGTCCGCGCTGCTCAACCATCCCGACGAGCCGCTCAAGAACCGCGCGACACGCGAGGTCTACCCGCCCGGCTCCACCTTCAAGCTGCTGACCGCGGCTGCGGCGCTGGAGCAGGGCATTGGACCGGAGACCGAGATCCCGTCGCCGACTTCCCTGAGGCTACCCAAGTCGTCGCACTCGATGGGCAACTCCACCAACTGTGGCGGTACAACAACAACGCTTCAGCAGGCTCTCACCACCTCCTGCAACACCGCCTTCGGCTCGCTCGGCATCCAGCTGGGTGCTCAGACGATGCGAGACATGGCCGAGCGGTTCGGTTTCAACCAGGAACAGAGCATAGACATCGACGCCGCCACCTCCCGCTACCCGAAAGACGCCGACGAGGCACAAACTGCGCTCAGCGCGATCGGGCAGTTCGAGGTGGCCGCGTCCCCCCTCCAGATGGCTCAGGTGGTGGGCACCATCGCGAACGACGGGGTGATGATGAAGCCGTACATCGTTGAGACCGTCAGGACGCGCGACCTTCAGGTGCTGGCAAGTTCCCGTCCCACCGAACTAGGCCAGCCGCTGTCGGAGGCAACGGCGAAGCAGCTGAAGCAGATGATGGTCACCGCCGTGCGAGAAGGAACCGGCAAACCGGCCCGGGTTGACGGCATGGTCGTCGGCGGCAAGACGGGAACGGCCCAGTCAGCGCCGAACCGCCCGCCATACGCCTGGTTCGTGGGCTACGCGGATGATCCGAAGGTGGCCATCGCCGTGTTCATTGAGGACGCCGGCGTGGCCCGCGACGACATCTCGGGCGGGGGTTTGGCCGCCCCAATTTTCAGATCAGTTATTCAGGCTTTGCGGTGAATGATGCAATTCGAGCGCACAGTTTGCCACAATGGTGGACGGTTGAAAGGAAAGAGCGATGACTGAGCAAACCAACCTCCTCAGTGGACGCTACGAGCTGGATCAGGTGATCGGCCGTGGCGGGATGGCAGAGGTTTGGCGCGCCCGCGACATGAGGTTGCAACGCGATGTTGCGGTGAAGAGGCTGCGCTTGGACCTCGCATCCGATCCCACCTTCCAGGAGCGGTTCCGGCGAGAGGCGAAGGCCGCCGCTGGGCTAAACCACCCGAACATCGTCGCTGTCTACGACACCGGCGAGCAGCTCGACGCCGCGTCGAATGTGATGGTGCCCTACATCGTCATGGAACTCGTCGAGGGTGTGACGCTGCGCGAGGTGCTGCGCGGTGGCCGTAAGATCGTGCCGGAGAAGGCGCTGGAGTTCGCCGCCGGAGTGCTGGACGCACTCGCCTATTCGCACCGGGCCGGCATCATCCACCGCGACATCAAGCCCGCCAACGTGATGTTCACGACGCCCGGCACCGTCAAGGTGATGGACTTTGGCATCGCCCGCGCCGTGGCCGATACATCCGCGACGATGACCCAGACCGCTGCCGTCATCGGCACCGCACAGTATCTTTCCCCCGAGCAGGCCCGAGGCCACAAGGTGGACAACCGATCGGACATCTACGCGGTCGGCTGCCTGCTCTACGAGCTGCTCGTCTCCGAACCCCCGTTCAAGGGCGATTCGCCGGTCTCGGTGGTCTTCCAGCACGTGCGCGAGATGCCGGTGCCGCCGTCGCAGCGCGACCCGGAGATCACACCAGACATGGACGCCATCGTGTTGCGGGCGCTCGCGAAGGATCCGCGTGACCGCTACCAGGACGCGTCGGAGATGCGTGAAGACATCATCCGGGTGCTCAACCACCAGCCCCTGCCGCATCGCATGGCCCCGCAGACGGAGGCACCCACCCAGGTGATCGCCTCCGATCCGATCACCGCCACCGCCCGACGGGCTGCTCCCCCGATCGCGACGGTGCCCCCGCACAGCGAGCAGCCGCTGCAGCCGGCAGAGGAGTGGCCGGCAGAGGAAGAGGTTGTGGAGGAGCCACGCAAGAAAACCCCGATGATCGTGCTGGGGGTGCTTGGCGGGCTGGTGTTGATCGGCATCGTCGTCGCGCTGGTGACACTGTTCAGTGGCGGCCCGACCGCGCCAGCCTCGCCCAGCCCGTCGCCCAGCCCCAGCCTGAGCCCCACCGAGTCGCCGTCGCCGACGGTGCAGCCGGTGAAAGTGCCGAAGCTGGAAGGGCTCGCGGAGCAGGATGCCGTGGAGAGCCTGCGCAAACTTGGCCTCGCGCCCAAGGTGGAATACGTCGAGGGCAAAAAGGACCAGGCGGGCAAAGTGGAGGGCACCGACCCGCGCGCAGACACCGAGGTGGTGGAGGGCGCGGTGGTGACCGTGCGCGTCTACAAGGCGCCCGAGACCATCCGCATTCCGGCCACCATCGTCGGCATGACGGAAGCCCAGGCGCGCGAAGAACTGATCGGGCTGGGCTTCGCCAAGGGCAACATCAAAACCGTCAAAGCCGATCCCGCATCCGAACCGATCACCGCCAAGCCGGGCACCGTCGTCTCGCTGGATCCCTCCACCGAGGCTGGCCCGGATGCGACGATCATCCTCACCATCGCGACTGGCGAATCCCGGGTGCCTGCCTTGACCAGCATGACTCCGGGCAAGGCCACCGAGGAGGCGAAGAAGGCTGGCTTCGAGATCGAGGTGCGGGTGGTGGAGACAAACACCGAGCTAGAGGGCGTCGTCTTCGAGCAAAACCCGCGCGAGGGAACCACCCTCGCCCGAAGCGAGAAGATCACGGTCTCCGTAGCCCGAAACAAGTCTGAGCCGACCTCCCCGAGCTCCTCGCCGTCGGCCACGCCCGGTGATCAGTGACGTCGGGAAAATTTCGCTGGGTCCGGGGTTTGCGACTGCCTGCGCAGCGCAGCTCCCGGACCGCTCTCGGGCACGCCACGAGCGCCCTGGTGTTGGCCACCGCTGGGCTGCTGATCACCGTCTCCGCGCTCGCGGCCCGCGGCAGCGACCTGCGCAGCGACCGTAATCTGAGCTTGCGCGAGCTGATCATCGCGCAGGGTCAACGGAATGCCCAGCTGGAGGAACAGATTGAGCAGTTGCGGGCCAAGATCGCTGAAGCAGGTGAGGATGACGAGCTGCTGGCTGATCTGCAGCCGCGGATCGCCTCGGCTGCGCTGGCCGCCTCGACGACGCCCGTCGTCGGGCCGGGCGTTCGGGTACAGCTGGCGGATGCCCCACCGGACGTCAAGCCGGCCGGCGTGAGCGAGGACGCCCTCGTGGTACACCAGCAGGACATCCAGGAGGTGGTGAACGCGCTCTGGTCCGGCGGAGCCGAGGCGATCACCATTCAGGGTGAGCGGGTGATCGCCACAACGGGCATCAAATGCGTGGGAAACACCGTGGTGCTCCACGGTGTGCCGTATGCGCCACCTTATGTGATCGAGGCGATCGGCGACCCGGCTAAACTCACGAAAGCGCTGGATGGTTCCTCGGCTGTGACGATCTTCCGGCAGTACGTCAACGCTTACGGTTTGGGATTCTCAATGGAGAAGGTTGGCGAACTGGACATGCCGGGATTCACCGGCACGCTTGGGCTCGGCCACGCACGCCGCGGGTCGAATTGAGCGTTTCTGGGGGCCGCGTGGCATTACTGGCCATCCTCAACTAACCTAAGACGGGATTTGCAAGGAGGAACAGTGCCGGAATCACGAGTACGCAAGGAAGCCGCGCGGAAGAAGTACGCCAAGAAGCGCCGCCAAGCGCTTGAGGAGAAGGCGGAGACCACTCGCCTCGCGTCCGGCGGACGTGACTGGGTGCCGTGGGTTTTCGTGCCCGTCGGGCTGTTGGGTGTGCTGTGGATGATCGTGTGGAACCTGGCCGGCCAGTCGATTGGTTTTCTGAGCGCGCTCGGCAACTGGAACCTCCTGATCTCCTTGGGTTTCATCGTCGCCAGCCTTTTCCTGATGACCCTCTGGAAGTAGCCGAGGACACGATCAGCGCATCCGGCCCCGCGGCCGGGTGCGCTTTTTCGTGCGTCCGGAGCCACCGTCGGGTGGCGGAGGAGCCGCTGCCACCCACCTCGACAGCGGCTGGGCTTTATCTAATATCGCGGCCGGAAGCTAGAATGCCGCCGTGACCGAGATGCTCCCCAATGATTCCGAACAGACCGCAGTCCGCAAGGAAAAGCGCGCCCGCCTGCTGGCGGCCGGCGTCGAACCCTATCCCGCGGACCTCAAGCGCACCCATTCGCTCGCCGAGGTGCGCGCGGGCTGGCAGCATCTTGAGACCGGTCAGGAAACCGACGACGTGGTGGCCGTCGGCGGCCGCGTCGTGTTCATCCGCAACACCGGGAAGCTGGCATTCGCGACGCTGCAGGACGGGTTCGGCCCCACCAGCAACGGCGAGCGGCTACAGGTGATGCTGTCGCTGGCCGAGGTGGGCGAGGAAGCGCTCGCCGCATGGAAGTCCGATGTCGATCTGGGCGACCATGTCTGGGTGCAAGGCCGGGTGATCGTCTCGAAGAGAGGCGAACTCTCGGTGATGGCCGCTTCCTGGCGGATGGCTTCAAAGGCGCTGCGCCCGCTGCCGGTTTTGCACAAGGAGCTTTCCGAGGAAGCGCGAGTGCGGCGCCGCTACGTCGACCTGATCGTCCGCGACGAGGCGCGCGAGATGGTGCGCAAGCGCTCCGCCATCACCCGAGCAGTGCGCGACACCCTGTACGCCCGCGACTACCTGGAGGTGGAGACCCCGATCCTCCAACTGATGCACGGCGGTGCCGCTGCCCGACCCTTCGGCACGCACCTGAACGCATTCGGCATCGACATGAGCCTGCGCATTGCGCTGGAGCTGCACCTGAAGCGTACGATGGTGGGTGGCGCTGATCGGGTGTTCGAGATGGGCAGGGTGTTCCGCAACGAGGGTGTCGACTCGTCGCACTCCCCCGAGTTCACGATGTTGGAGGCCTACCAGGCGTGGGGTGATCAGTTCACCGTCGCGAATCTCACCAGGGACATCTTCCTGGCCGCCGCCGACGCCGTCGGCAGCCGCCAGCTGGAAACCCCGAAGGGCACGGTCGACCTGGACGGCGAGTGGCGTTGGCTGCCGGTTTTCCCCGCGCTGTCCGAGGAGCTTGGGGAGGAAATCACCGCCGATACGGCGCTCGCCGACCTCCAGCGGCACGCGGACGCGCGCGAGGTCGAGTACGACCCGAAGTGGGACGCGGGCAAGCTGGCCATGGAACTGTTCGCGGAGTTGATCGAACCAACCCTGGTGCAGCCCACCTTCGTGTGCGACTACCCGTGCGTCGCTCAGCCGCTGGCCCGGATCAACTCCGAGGTTCCCGGCCAGGTGCTCGCGTGGGATCTCATCATCGGTGGGATGGAGCGCGGCACTGGGTTCACCGAGCTGATCGACCCGGTGATTCAGCGCGACGTGCTCACCGCCCAGTCCTTGCGCGCAGCCGCCGGCGACCCGGAGGCGATGCAGTTGGACGTCGACTTCATCGAGTCCCTGGAGTATGGCGTGCCGCCGATGGGTGGTTTGGGTGTGGGCATTGACCGGCTCATCATGCTGCTGACCGGGGTCGGCATCCGCGAGACCATTCTCTACCCGCTGCTGCGCCCGCAGGCCTGAGCCGCGCCACGAGGGAAACTCCGGGCAGGTCGGGTCCGCTGCAGCCGCCTACCGCATTGCACACGCTGGTCGAGAGGCAGGCAACTCCCATTGCCCGAACTGGGGCGGTAAGCGCGGCGCTATTTCGGCGCCCGGGTCTGACCGTTCGTGCGCGCCGCGCGAACCGGTTTCAGCTGCCCGTAGACCTCCACCGTGGCCTTGGCCACGAGCAGTATCAGCAGAACGAGCAGCTTGGGGTCGATCCTCAGGCCGGCCCCTCCTCCGTGTAGCTGCGAAAAGGACCAGACGAAGACGAACCAGCACAGGAGGATCGCGATGTGCAGCATCACGACCCGCGCAGACGCGAAACCGTAGGTTTCCTTGAAATTGTTGGGCTTTCGCTCCCGCTGATCCCAGCCTTCGATGCTGTAACGCACGACGAGGAGCACCGCGGGCAGGAAGAGTTCTGCCATGGTCATTCGGAAACCAGCAAAGGTAGCGAGGGTGAAGCTGAACACGGAATGGATGAGCGTGAAGAAGAGCAGCTGGAAAGCGATCATGACGAAGGTCCCCCAGCTGAATTCCTTGTTTCGTCGGTAGCTGCCCATCCGCACCACCGCCAGGATGACCAGCAGCAGATTCTCGAACCACAGCAGCAGAAACACGTTGCCCATCGGCCAATCAAGGAATATCACCCCGGCGACCTGCCAGAGCGTATTGCCTAAAGCCAAAGCTATCGTGATGAGTAGTCCCCGACTCACGTCTTCCCCTTCCCCATCGGCCCCTTCGAGGCCGACCCGCTGTCCCTACCCTAGCTGAGGCTGGCGGGTGCCGCGCTGGAGCCCGCCGCAGCTTCTGCGCCGCCCGCGCCACCGCGTCGCGGGTGCACTGGCAGCGCGCGCGTCGCATCGGCCTCCCGGATGTCGACGATGTACGCACGGGTCAGCAGACCGGACAGGCTGCGGTGAGTCTTCGTGAAGGGCACCAGCACGATCGCGGCCGGCACCACCAGCAGCAACCACAGCCATGGACCATGGCCGACGACAAACGCTAGCGTCCACGGGCCGGAAACGATCAGCGAACGCAGCACCCGCTGCCAGCGGGAGCCGTCGTGCCATCCCCCATCCGGGGTGCGCCATCTCGGGGTCAGCCAGACCGCGGTTTGTCCCACGGAGGCCGCGAGGTGATTCCAGGCGGGCCACACGAAAACGATCAGTGTGGCTCCGACGATGCCCGCCTGGTCCACCCAGCCCACCCACTCCGGGTCCCGCGCACCCAGCAGCACGGCCACGACGCGCGCACCCACGCCGGCTCCCCACATGGTGAGCACCACCAGGGTTCCGTCTATGGCCATCCCGACCCACCGTCGCCAGACGGTCACGGGGCGAGGAACCAGGCGTTCCTCTTGCAGTTGCTGCGCTCGCGGCATCCACCACAGCAGCAGTGGCGCCAGCACCGCGCCAACGAACGCGCCCAGCGTGTTGGCGAGCACATCGTCGATGTCCGCTGCGCGGTACGCGCACGGGTAGATGAACCAAAACCCGGTCAGCTGAGTCAGCTCGATCAGCCAACTCGTAACGAAACCGAGCAGCGTGGCGAAGAGAATCGAGCGCGCGAAGTAGCGCCGCAGGATCACGCCGAACGGGATGAAGAGCACCACGTTGAACGCCACCTGGAGCACCGTGAAGGTGGTGACGAACTCGGTGAAGGTACGGCCCACGGCGAGCCGGCGAAAGTCTTCGATGAAGCTGAACGGCCGCAGGTTAACCCCGCCCGAGTAGGCGCTACACACGGTTGCCCGATCCGGAAGCGGCAGCAGCGTGTAGGTGAAGAGCGCGGTGGCGTACAGGCAGACTGCGGCGAGCCCGAGCAGGCGAGCGAAGCTGAGCCTGCCGAAGCGGCGATACTGCCAGGCCAGGCCAGGCAGGAATAGTGCGGCGAACGCCGCTGCCCCGATGACGCCCGCAAGCAACCCATTGTCAACCCACTCGCGCATAGCCCTCCGATCTCAAGCGACGACACTACCGCGCTACCCTCGCAGCGACGGATCGATGCTGCGGGAACGCCGAGCACTATAATGGCCGCATGTCCGAACCTTATCCGTCCCCACGCCTCCGCACCGGAGACAGTGAGCGAGAAGCCGTGCTGTGCATCCTGCAGGAGGCGCACGCCATGGGGCGGCTGTCGCTGGAGGAGCTGAACGAACGCCAGGAGCAAACCCTGGCCGCGCGCTACGCGGACGAACTGGTGCCGATCACCGCTGACCTGCCCGAAGGGGCGGCTCTGGGTCCGCAGCCGGTGCCGCAGGCCCAGGCCGCGCACATGAGGCAACTCGCGTATCCGGAAAGCCTGGGCACAAGGGTCGCGGTCATGAGCGGACGGGAAGTTCGCTTGCCCCCGGGGTGCACGCGCTACTCCGGTTTCGCGTTCTGGGGCGGTGACGAGGTCGTTGTGACGGACGCGCTCGGCCCGGGCGTCGTGGTGGAGGTCAACGCCTCCGCGATCATGGGCGGCTTCCAGTTGCGGGTGCCGCCGGGTGTGCGGGTGATTGACAAAACCATCGCGATCATGGCGGGCGCGGAGGTCAAGAAGGAGGCACAGGGCGACGGCAGCTTCGGCACGGTCATTCTGAAGGGTTTCCTGTTCTGGGCCGGCATCGAGGTGGCCCTCGATCCGCGCTCGGTGCAGCCCTACTGAGCGCCCAGCGGCAGCCGCAGCACCACCGTGGTGCCTTGACCCTCGATGGAACTCAGCTCGCAGCCACCGCCGAGCCGCCGTGTGACCGCCGCCACCATCGACAGCCCCAGGCCGTGTCCGGGTATGTGGCGCACCCCGGAGCCTCGGGCCAGTTCGCCCCACACCTGATCCACCTCGCCCGCAGGGATGCCGCACCCGGTATCCGAGACCTCGACCCGCACCATGTGCCGCTCCTCGGAGGCTCGGATCTCGATGGTGGCCCCGGGGCCGGAGTACTTGTGCGCGTTGGACACGACGTTGTACAGCGCCAGGAACACCAGGTCGCGGTCTCCCCACACCGCGGGCAGCGGGCGTGGTGCCCGGGGCAGCGACACCACAACGTCGCGATCCGACAGGTCCAGCGCGGCCAGCACATCGTCGATCACCTCCGCGAGGTCGACGGGTTCCTGCGCCACGGGGTACTCGTCGATCTCGCTCAGCTTGCGCAGCTCCCCCACCAGGCCTTGCAGCCGGTCTACCTGGCCCATGAGTTGGCGCGCCAGCACCGGGTCGGACACGCTGGGAAGAGCCATCTTCAGCGCGGTGACGGGGTTCTTCAGCTCGTGGTCGAGCCGCCCGACGAACGTTCGATGTGCCCGCCTGGATTCGGACTCCGCACTCCGCCTCGCCTGCTCGACGGCCTGCCGCCGGGCGCGACGCTGACCGAGGACCACCGCGGCGACGGCCAGCATCAGCCCGGCGGCGACGAGCGGCAGCGCCCAGAGCTGGAGTTCCACATAGGCTGCACGGCGCTCACCGGAGGCCCACCAAGCGATGGCGCCTCCGACGGCGAGCACGGCCACCACCCACAGGTATCTCATCGCGCCTCCACCTTGGGGTGAAACCGGTAGCCGACTCCCTGAACGGTGTCGATCACGTCGTCAACGCCACGCGCCGCCAAGGCCTTGCGGATCTCCGCCACCCGGTGGTCGACGGCGCGCGTAGTGATCGCGAACTCGATACCCCACACCCGCGCGAGCAACTCCTCCCGGGTGAATGTTTGGCCATGGTTGAGCATCAGGAACTCCAGGAGCGCCCATGCCTTCGGTGTGAGGGCCAGCGCGCGGGAGTGAACGGATGCGGTGCGCTGCTGCCGGTCCATCTCCACCCCGCCCCCGACGATGGTGTGGGCATGCGCGAGGGTTCGGCCTCGCGCGTCGCGGCGCAGCACCGCACGAATGCGGGCGAGCAGCTCGGCCTGGTCGAAGGGTTTGTTCAGGTAGTCGTCGGCCCCGCCGTCGAGTGCGTCCGCGCGCTGCCCTGCCGCGCCGACGCCGGTGAGCAGGATTACGGGCGTCCAGTCGCCGCGTCCCCGGAGGGTGGCGAGCACGCTGCGCCCGTCAGCGCGCGGCATCAGCACGTCGAGCACTATCAGGTCCGGCGCGTGGGTTGCGATCACTTCGAGGGCGGCTACACCGTCGCAGGCCGTCTGGACGCCGAAGCCCGCAGCACGCAGCACGACGGCCACCTGGGAGCGGATCATCTCGTCGTCGTCGACGACCAGGACGGTGGGCATCGCTTCCTCGCTTCCGGGCTACTGCTTCCCGACAGTATTATTCACGCCTTCCTGGCGCACTTCGCCGGTGACCTCCGCGTTGATGGTGTTCATGCTGCCCATGATCGTGACATCTCCGATTTTGTCGACCTCGACCTCGTTGCTGGCCCCCGCAATAGTGAGTTTGTCAATGCTCTGGCCCTTGAGCGTCACCATGGCTGCCTCGACGCGCACCTCGTCGGCGGTCTCAAAGGTGACGTTGGACGCAGCACCGGTGATCACCAGCAGTTCGCAGTGCCCGGTGAACCTGAGTTCGCTGAGCGCGGTCTGCACCTCGCGGGTTCCGCACTCCTCCGCTGGGCCACCATCGCCAACCCGCACGTCAACGCCACCGCCGGTCACTCGCACGCCCGGATCGTTCCCTTGGCTGGGCGCTGAGGCGTCCGCTTTCGAGTTGGGGCCGTTGGCCTCGGCGCTCACCTCAACGTCGCCGCTGATGACGCGGGGCTCGGGAAGTTTGCCCTCGCCGTTGCGGGGCGGCTCGCCGTCGGCGGGAGCCACGTTCATGGTCTTGGGTGCCTGCGCGGTGGGTTGACCGTCGGAGGGGCCCGCGGTTACTCCCGCGGAGCACCCGACGGTGGCCAGGGTCAACGCGGCGACGATTCCGATGCGTGCGATTGCAGCCTTCATGGCGTTTCCTTTCGTTTCGTTGTCCTCAGCTTGCCGAACTGCGGGGTCACTGCAGCCGGGTTGTCGCAGGCTCGCGACAACTGACTCACGTTTGCGACACGCCGCGGGCCGCGGTTATCTGCAAAAGTGCCCGGACCTTGGGGAGCGGCGGGATACTGGTTGCACGGCATCCAGCCGGGAGTACAGGACTGGTCGATGAAACCTGCTGAACGTGATCCGAGTTTGCTGAGTACCGCGCAGGTATGCGCGGCTCACGGTCTTGATCCGAGCACGGGGCTCAGCGCCGACGAGGCACGGCGTCGGCTCAGCGAGCACGGCCCCAATGAGCTTCGGCAGAAGCCGCCGGTTCCGCTGTGGCGCAAGGTGTTGGCGCAGTTCCAGGACCCGCTGGTGTATCTGCTGTTTGCCGCGATGGGCATTTCGCTCGCGGCCTGGCTCGCGGAGGGCACGTCGGGCGTACCGATCGACGTGGTGGTGATTGCGCTGATCGTGGTGGCCAATGCCGCGCTCGGGTTGGCGCAGGAGCGCAAGGCGGAGGGTGCCGTCGCCGCGCTGGCGAAGCTCACGGCGGCCACGTCGACGGTGGTGCGCGACGGCGCGCTGGTCACCGTTTCGGCGAGCGAACTGGTCCCGGGCGACCTGCTGGTGCTGGGCGAGGGCGACGCGGTGGGCGCGGATGCGCGTCTGTTGAGCGCCACTAGCTTGAAGGTGCAGGAGTCGTCGCTGACGGGCGAGTCGGAGGCCACCGCAAAGCAGACTGAGCCGCTGACGAGTCTGGTGGCGTTGGGCGACCGCAGCAACATGGTGTTCCGCGGCACCGCCGTTGTGCATGGGGTGGGTCGTGCGGTGGTGACCGCGACGGGCATGGGCACCCAGATGGGCGCGATCGCGGACATGCTGGACGCCTCGGAGTCGGAACCGTCGCCGCTGGAACGGGAGATTGCGGGCGTGTCGAAGGCGCTCGGGCTGCTGGTGCTGGGGATTGCGGCGGTGGTGATGGCCACGCTGTGGCTGGTGAGCGACGTGCGCTCGTTCGAGGACGCCGTCGAGATTCTGCTGCTGGGGGTGAGCCTCGCCGTGGCGGCGGTGCCTGAGGGGCTGCCCGCGATTCTGTCGCTGGTGCTGGCGATCGGAGTGCAGGCGATGGCCAAGCGCAACGCGGTGATGAAGGATCTGCACTCCGTGGAGACGTTGGGTTCAGCGTCGGTGATCGCTTCGGATAAGACGGGTACCCTGACCCGCAACGAGATGATGCTCAGCCGGGTACTGACGGCATCGGGTGAGGTGCGCTTGACTGGATCGGGTTACGACCCGGCGGGTGGCCCGGCGGATCCGGTGGTTCCGGAGGCTCTTGCGGAGGCAGCGCTCGCCGTCGGTGGCGGGGCTATCGCGAATAATGCGCAGTTGTCGTTCGATGGCGGGTGGCGCGTCGAGGGCGACCCAACGGAGGCCGCGTTCCTGGTGGCGGCGCGGAAACTTGAGGGCGCGACCGAACTGGCGCAGGGGTTTGAGCGCGCGGCCGAGGTCCCGTTCTCGTCGGAGCGGAAGCTGATGAGCGTTGGCGGCCGCGACGGGCAGGGGCTGCGGCTGTACACTAAGGGCGCTCCCGACGTGTTGCTGGCTCACTGCGTTACCCGCCAGGTTGGCGCGGAGGTGCGGGCCCTGTCGGACGGGGATCGACAGGAGATTCTGGCCGGGGTGGAGCGGCTTTCCGGTTCGGGGTATCGGACGTTGGGCGTGGCTAGCCGTGAGTTGCCGCAGTTGGCCGAGGAGCTGGCCGAGGACGCTGAGGAGGGGCTCACTTTCCTGGGTGTGGTTGCGATTGTTGATCCGCCTCGGGCGGAGGCGGCTGAGGCGATCCGGGAGGCGCAGCGGGCCGAGATCCGCACGATGATGATCACCGGCGACCACCCGCGCACGGCGGCCCGGATTGGCGCGGACCTGGGCATCGTCGGGGCGGACGGGCGGGCGCTGACCGGGGTGGAGCTGGATGCGTTGTCGGAGGACGAGTTTCGTTTGGCGGTGCGGGAGGTGAGCATTTATGCCCGGGTTTCGCCCGCGCACAAGCTGAGCATTATTGACGCGCTGCAAGACGACGGGCTCATCGTCGCCATGACGGGAGACGGGGTGAACGATGCGCCGGCGTTGAAGTCGGCCGATATCGGTATCGCCATGGGCATTACCGGCACGGAGGTGACGAAGGAGGCTGGGAAGATGATACTGGCCGACGATAACTACGCGACGATCGTTTCGGCGGTCAGGCAGGGGCGTGGCATCTTCGACAACATCAAGAAGTTCCTGCGTTTCCTATTGTCGTCGAACATGGGCGAAGTGACCACGGTCTTCTTCGGTGTGCTGCTGGCAGGGGTGCTGGGGCTGGCCGACGCCACTGGGGCGACGCTGGCGGTGCCGCTGCTGGCCACCCAGATTCTGTGGATCAATCTGGTGACGGATTCGGGTCCGGCGCTGGCGATGGGGGTTGATCCGGATGACGGTGACCTGATGGCGCGGCCGCCGCGCGACCCCAGAAAGGCGATCATCGATCGTCGGATGTGGTATCGGATCGGGTTCATCGGCGCTGTGATGGGCGCGGTTTCCCTGGTGGGCATCGACCTGTTCCTGCCGGGTGGGCTGTTCACGCTGAACGATTCCTCGCTGGAGGTGGCGCGCACTGCGGGGTTCACGACGCTCGTTTTTGCTCAGCTGTTCAACGCGCTCAACTCGCGCTCCGACGAGCGCTCGGCCTTCCGGGGGATGTTCGCCAACCGCTGGTTGTGGGCATCCATCTTGCTCGCGGTGGTGTTGCAGGTGGCTGTGGTGCACCTGCCGGTGCTGCAGACCGCGTTCGGCACGGCTTCGCTCAGCCCGGGGCAGTGGGCGGTGACGGCTGCGCTGGCTTCGGCGGTGTTGTGGGTCGAGGAGTTGGCGAAACTCGTTCGTGCTGCCCTGCGACGCCAGGCGCGCCGGTGATGGCTGGATCGGGCCTCTTGGCCAGTGGCCCTTTGGCTCATGAGTGAGTGCTCACTATCATTTCCGTCGTGATACGCGCAGCCCGAATGACCCGTGACGAGCGCCGAGCGGCAATCGTCGCGGCTGTCTTTCCCCTCATCCAGCGCCACGGCGCCCAGATAACCACACGGCAGATCGCGGAGGCGGCCGGAGTGGCCGAGGGAACCATCTTCCGGGCCTTCGACTCGCTGCAGGATGTTCTCGAGGCGGTAGCCCTCGACGTGCTCTCCCCCGGACGGCTCTCAGACTTTCTCGCGGAACGCCCCTTCACCGGGAGACTCCCCGACGACGTCGGGCTGGCCCTCGACCTCGTGGTCGAGTACTACGACCGCGTGAGCGCTGGGGCGGCCGTGGGTCATGCCCAGAACAGCGGGGAGCGCGCAGGCTGCGCTCTGGACCAGCTGGCCCACCGACACCATGAACTATTGGCCGCCCTCACCGACAGGTTCTCGATGCACGCCGACCAGCTGGCCACGTCGCCCGCACACTTCGCGCAGCTGGTCGCCACCCTGGCGATGGGTATGCGTCGCTACCCGAACTTCGACGTCGAGCCGCTGCCCAGGCAGTTGGCCGTCGCCACCATCCTCCACGGAGCTGGGAGAGCAGAATGATCAGGCACCTCGCGCGGTTGATCAACCGCTTCATCCGCCCCCAGTGGGGCTACTTGCTCGTCGTGCTGGTGCTGCAGACCATCGCCACTCTCACCAGCCTGTACCTGCCCACGATGAACGCCCGGATCATCGACGAGGGCGTGGTCACCGGCGACACCGGCTACATCTGGGGCGCCGGAGCCCAGATGATCGGCCTGTCCGCTCTCCAGGTGCTCGCGCAGATCGGCGCGGTGTGGGCGGGCGCCAACGCCTCCGCACGGTTCGGGCGCGACGTTCGTGCCGCCCTGTTCGACCGGGTGCTCACTTTCTCGTCGCAGGAGCTGAACAAGTTTGGTGCGCCCAGCCTCCTGACCCGAAACACCAACGACGTCACCCAGGTGCAAACCCTCGTCCACATGACCTGTGTGATGCTGATCTCCGCACCGATCACGATGGCCGGCGGCGTATTCCTGGCGATCAGCGAGGACTTCGGCCTGACCTGGCTGGTGCTCGCCGCTGTGACGCTGCTCGGGGCGGGGTTTGTCGCGCTGATCACTCGGATGGGGCCGCTGTTTCAACTGATGCAAGCCCGTATAGACAACCTGAACCGGGTGCTGCGCGAACAGATCACGGGCGTTCGGGTGGTGCGGGCCTTCGCCCGCGAGCAGCACGAGTCCAAGCGTTTCGACAACACCAACGCCGAGCTGACCGACGTGACGCTGAAGGTCGGGCGACTGATGGTGTTCGTGTTCCCGTTTGTGGGTTTCGTGATGAACATCTCCACCGTGGCCGTCATGTGGTTCGGCGGACATCGACTGGAAGAGGGGCACCTGCAGATCGGTCAGTTGACCGCATTCATCTCTTACCTGATGCAGATCCTGATCGCGGTGATGATGGCCTCCATGCTGATGATGATGGCCCCACGCGCCGCCGTGTGTGCCGACCGGATCATGGAGGTGCTGAACACGCGCTCTACCGTCGACGAGCCGCCCTCCCCCCGGCGCGTGCCTGCGGCGGGGGGCGTGGTGCGCTTCGACCAGGTCACGTTCGCCTACCCGGGGGCGGAGGCCCCGGTGCTGGACCGGGTTTCTTTCACAGCGCTGCCCGGCCAGACCACTGCGATCGTCGGCTCCACCGGCTCAGGAAAGTCGACTCTGGTGAATCTCATCCCGCGCCTGTACGACGTCACCGGTGGTCGGCTGAGCATCGACGGCGTGGACGTGCGCGAACTCGCCCTCGACGACCTCTGGGGGCTTGTCGGTATCGTGCCTCAGCAGCCCTACCTGTTCTCGGGCACCGTGGCGAGCAATCTGCGCTACGGCAAGCCGGACGCCACCGTCGAGGAAATGTGGGCGGCGCTGGACATCGCCCAGGCGCGTGACTTCGTGTCCGCCAAGCCCGGTGGCCTTGAGGCCGAGATCTCGCAGTCGGGCACCAACGTCTCGGGCGGGCAGCGGCAGCGCCTGGCGATCGCCCGCGCCCTGGTGAAGCGGCCCAGCATCTACATCTTCGACGATTCGTTCTCCGCACTCGATGTGGCCACCGACGCCCGGCTGCGCGCGGCGCTCGGTTCGGTCACTGAGGAGGCGACGGTCATTGTCGTGGCCCAGCGGGTGGCCACCATCCGCGAGGCGGACCAGATCGTCGTTCTTGACGACGGGCGAGTGGTTGGTTGCGGCACGCACGACGAGCTGCTCGCCTCCAACGCCACCTATCAGGAAATCGTCGAGTCGCAGCGCAGCGTGGAGGAGGCAGCATGAGCGAGAAGGTGGTCGCGAACGAGCGCCCCAAGCACGCCCAGCATATGGGCCGTGGCCCGGGTTTCCGCCCGATCGGGGGTGGGACGGGCGAGAAGGCCGCTAACTTCCGGGTCAGCGGGAGGAGGTTGCTGCGCCAGATGCGCTCGGAGCGGTTCACCGTGGCGCTTTCGGTGCTGCTGTGCGCTGTGGGAGTGACGTTGAACGTCCTTGGTCCGAAGGTGTTGGGTGCCGCCACCGACAAACTGCTGGCCGGCGCCGTCGGCGGCCGGATGCCCGCCGGGGCCACACGCGAGGACGTGATTGCGCAGGCCGCTCAGGAGAGCCCGCGGCTGGCCGACATGCTGCGCAGCCTGGATTTCGTGCCCGGTCAGGGCATCGATTTCGCGGCCATCGGTGCCATCCTGCTAGTGGTGTTGGCGCTGTACGTCGTCTCCGGCGTGCTGATGGTGACTCAGGGCTGGCTGCTGAACGGGGCGATTCAGCGCACGATCTACCGGATGCGCTCACAGGTGGAGGCCAAGGTCGGGCGGCTGCCGCTTTCGTACTTTGACCGCCAGCCGCGCGGCGAACTGTTGAGCCGGGTGACGAACGACATCGACAACGTGTCGCAGACGCTGCAGCAGACCCTTACCCAGCTGCTCACCTCCGTGCTAATCCTGGTGGGCGTGCTCAGCATGATGTTCTGGATTTCGCCCGTGCTGGCGCTGGTGTCGCTGCTCAGCGTGCCGCTGGGAATGCTGGTCGTCGGGCTGATCGGCAAGCGGGCGCAGCGGCTGTTCAAGCGCAACTGGGCGGCCACGGGCGAGCTGAACGCCCACATCGAAGAGGCTTTCACGGGGCATTCCCTAGTGAAGGTTTTTGGCCGTCGCCGGGAGGTGGCCGAGGAGTTTGCGAATCGCAATGAGAGCCTGATGAAGGCGGGATTCGGGGCGCAATTCCTCTCCGGATTGATCATGCCCATCATGTTCTTCGTGGGCAACCTGAACTACGTCGTCATCGCGGTTATCGGCGGGCTGCGGGTGGCGAGCGGCACGATGTCCATCGGCGACGTGCAGGCATTCATCCAGTACTCGCGTCAGTTCACGCAGCCACTCACCCAGGTGGCCTCGATGGCCAACCTGTTGCAGTCCGGGGTGGCGTCAGCCGAGCGAGTGTTCGAGGTCTTGGACGCCGACGAGCTGTCCGAGGAGCCCGACGGCCAGTTGCCGCAGCAGGTGGCGGGGGCGGTGCGCTTCGAGCACGTCAACTTCTCCTACTCGCCGGAGGTGGAGTTGATCCGGGATCTCTCGCTCGCCGTGGATCCCGGGCAGACGGTGGCCATCGTCGGGCCGACGGGTGCCGGGAAGACGACGCTGGTCAACCTCCTGATGCGCTTCTACGAGCTTGACGGGGGGCGGATCACGCTAGACGGCGTGGACATCGCGAGCGTGCCCCGCGACGCGGTGCGCGCCCAGGTGGGCATGGTGCTGCAAGACGCATGGCTGTTCGGGGGCACGATTCGTGACAACATCGCCTACAGCCGACCGGGCGCAAGCGAGGAGGAGATCATTGCCGCGGCGCGCGCGACGTTCGTCGACCGATTCGTGCACTCCCTGCCCGACGGCTACGACACCGTGATCGATGAGGAGGGCTCCAATGTCTCGTCGGGTGAGAAGCAGCTGATCACCATCGCGCGCGCTTTCCTCAAGGATCCGGCGCTGCTGATCCTCGACGAGGCCACGAGTTCGGTGGACACCCGCACCGAGCTGCTGCTGCAGCAGGCGATGGGTCGGCTGCGTCACGGTCGTACATCCTTCGTGATCGCGCACCGCCTGTCCACCATCCGCGACGCCGACCTGATCCTCGTCATGGAAGCCGGCCGCATCGTCGAGCAGGGCAGTCACGAGGCCCTGCTCGCCAGGCGGGGCCGCTACCACGAGCTGCACCACGCCGCGCAGCTCGGCGCCGACGGGTAACCCTGCTGGGCGCTGAGCTGGCCTCACCCTGACGACCCGCTGCTTTCCTCGCGAGGCCGGCGCGACTTTGTAGCGCATCCGCCGCGCTTTCGTTGTCGGCAGATCGGAAAAACTCGTGTCGCTGCCAATCATTGAAATTGCGCATTCGCAGCAAATGCGCTGAGAACCGAAGTGCCACCACTCGGCCACACGCAACAATTGGTTCTGTGCGCGGGGCTTACTCTCCGAACGGTCGGAGGACAGGCCCGAGCCGGAGCCAACAAGGATCGAGGCGCAGTACATGAGTTCGTCAGACGAGTTTTCTCGCCGCATTTGGCGGGCGTGGCGGGAGTTCGACGTCAACCGCCCGGTCCCGTTGAGCAATCCGGCGCTGGATCCGGGGCGCCCGGTGGTGCTGCGCGCCCGGCATCACATTCTCCGACACCCCAGCGACGGACAGGAGCAAAGGTGGTTCCGCACGCCGTGGGAAATCTGGCAGCACGAGATAAAACTGGTGGAGAACGGCGAGTCCGCTATTCGCGCGGGCGACTTGCTGGCGGCACGGACCTCGTTCGAGGAGCTCCGGTCCCTGGCCGATGACGAGTCCGCCCACCCGATGCGCAAGGTGGAGGCGCTCATCGGCTTGGGCGACGTGCTTCGCACCGAGGGAAACGGCGGGGATGCCAGGCAAAAGTATCTGGAGGCGGTCTCGCTGTCCGACCGGCATGGGCTCCCTTTCGGGCGCGTCAGGGCGCTGACCCCGTTGCTCCATTTGGAGGGGCGCTCGCTGGCCGCGAAGGAGATTCTTGAGCGAGCGAGCGTGGCCGCCGAATCTGCGGCGGCGCTGGGCGACACCGTCTACCTGGCCAACATGGAGATGATTCAGGCCGAAGCGCTGGTGCTGCTCAACGAATACGACACGGCCCTGGTCGCGGCAAAATCGGCTGAGCAGTACTTCGACGGGAATCCCGTGGGGCTGGTCGGCCTTTACATCAGGCTCTCGGATCTGTTTCGGATGCGGGAGCAGCAGGGCCCGCTCCGCGATTCCCTACAGCGCCTTTTCGCCATGTTGAAGAACATCTCATTGCCCCGCGAACAGGTTGAAGCGCACGACCTGAAAGCGGCTTGGCATCTGATGCGCGGGGAGTTGGAGGAGGCCGAGGCCACGGCAAACACGGCAGAGACTCTGGCGAAGCAAGTGAATTACAAGGAGGGCTTGAACAACGCCCGGATAACTCTGGCCCAGATCGCGCGAAAGATCGAAGATCGTCAGAAATCAGTTGAATGGCGCACGCAAGTCATCGCCAGCTTCCGCGAATCCGAGTACCAAAAAGCCCAGCTGGCCTACGCGCTGATTGAGCGCGCAGAGCTATTCATTGACCTCGGAGAGCCCGACCAGGCGGAAGCCGACGTGGTCGAAGGAATCACCGCGCTCGAAAGCCTCCGCTGCGAGCAAACCCGCCCCGAGTCACAGGCGGAGTACCGCATACGCTTCGCGCAGGTTTACCGTCGTTCGCTGGAGGCCTCCTGCCGCATGGAGAATTCCCCTCTGTTCGCCATGGCCTTCGAGGGGATGTGGGGTAGGCGTCTCGCGGGCTTGTTGGATGAGCCCAAGCATCTATCGGAGGCGATGCTTGAGGCTCAACTGCTCGCGCAATTCCAGCTCGCCGACGACGCTCCGCCCGAAGCGGGCGGCCCCCGAGCAAGGCGCCTGCTAGGAAGCGGAAGCGCGGCCGGCGGAAGCCACCTGTCCGAGGAGGTTGTGCGGCGCTCTGCCGCCGACGTCGCGGCCCTGTCCCGGCCCTACGATTTCCGCTCCGCGGGCGAGCACCTCGCCGACATCCCGCACGGGACGGCGGCGTTCCTGATTGCTCCTCTACCTGAACGGCGGGGCAAGTTCGCCTGTTTGGTGATTGATCACCTCGGCACCGCCACCTGCTCAATCTTCGAAGTGCCCGAGGAGACTGCGGCAGGCATAGACGCCCTGAACCGCGACGGCTCCGCCTGCACGCACCGGCTGCTCGACTGGTTGAGCCACCTGATTCCGGAGGGCGTGCGCCGACTGCCCGAAAACGTCCCGCTGCTGGTGGTGCCGCTGGAGGAGTTGTGGGCCATTCCCTGGCCCGCCATCCCCATGCCCGACGGCGGTGGGCAATACCTCGGGCAGCGCCACCCGGTGCGGATGTGCCCTTCGCTCGCGGTTGCGGCCGCGGCCAGGCGACGAACGATCCCCGAGCAGCGCACGGTGATCTCGTGGCTGAGCCCCGACGTGGATCCGGGCTTCTGGGAGCGCGAGGAGCCCGCCAGGTGCGCCTCGGCCCAGGACATGCACTCAGTCATCTGCCACGGCTCGCCCACCCAGGATGCGCTTGTTGTTGCGCACGCCATTCAGGCCCGGGAGCTGGCCCACGTCGTCGCACTCGCGCCAGACGTGGGCCTGTTTCCGCTGGAGGTCATGAGCGCAGACCCGCCCGGCAGGGTCGCCCTGCTCACCTGCTGGAGCGCGCACGTTCCCGGGGAATCGCCCGGCGATCCGCTGACTGTTGCCACGGTTCTGCTGGCGCGTGGGGCGGCGACTGTGCTGGCCACTTCCGCGGAATTGGCGAACGAGCCGCTGAGCGGGTTCTTCACCTATAACATCGTCTGCAACGAGCGGGAAACGGACTGGAGCCGGGCACAGCAGCAAACGATGGCGCAGTTGGCAGGCGCCGAACCCTTTCAGCAGAAGCTTTCCTGCTGGGTTCCCTTACGAGTATTGGGGGCATGGTGATGGAAGAGATTGTCTACCAGCGTGAAGCGACGCCAAATCAGAAATGGACCAACAGGGCCTTCCAGCTGCAGCAGGAAGGCAAGCTGGTGGCCACCTTGAGGATTGGCGAATCCGCGGAGGTATTCGTGCAGGGCCTTTGCCCTCGCTGCAACAAGACGTTCCAGACTGTTATTTCGCGGGAGATCACCGCAGTCGACCACCAGCATCTGGGGGTGGGTGAATCCACGGTCGGCGCCTCGCCACGCTACGAAAGGCAGGCGGTGGTTTGCAGCGCCTCCCCGGCCAAGGGAGCGCCGAGCGACGCAATGGGCTGTGGCGCCTGCTTCAGCGTCTTCGCGAAAGTTCAGGAAACGCGATGAGCACAACCGACGCTGACCGGCCCGACGATGATGGCTTCCCCAGCCAGCCTCCGCAGGCGCCCACCGGCGATGAGCAGCTGATCCTTGAGGAATGGCAGAAGCTCAGCGAACTGGCCCTGGCTGAGGTGGACGCTTCGGCTGCCAAGTGGAAAGAAGGGCTGCTCGCTCTCGCCACCACCTCGGCATCAGGGTTCCTCTTGCTCAAGGGCGTCGGCCTGGAGTCCGCAGAGGGCATGTGGTTTTGGATCGTTCTGATCTTGTGGGCCCTGGCTTCGGCGGTCGGCTTGGGCGGGCTCTGGCTCGGGCTTGCGGCCGCCGCTGGCACGCCAAGAAGGTTGGGCTATGAGGAATTCGCTCAACGGTACCGCTCGCTGTTCGCGTTCCGTCGCCAGCAGAGCAAGCGGGTTGCCCGGCAGCTCCTGCTGGCGAGGACGACCATCTTGGTGAGCATTTCCTGCACCCTGCTGGGTGGTTTCCTTCTGCAGGTTGCCCCGACGGCCGGTGAGCCCAGGCTTGAGGTGCAGACCACAGCCGGGACCCACTGTGGGACCGTGAGATCCGCCGACAACGGAGAGATTCACCTACTGGTTGCCCGACGGCGCGATCCGTTGATCATCCCGCTGCAGGAAGTGACAAATCTCCGCCCACGTTCCTCCTGTTAGGCACCCGCCACGCGACGGGTATCGGCCAGGGGGTGCGCACTCTCGGTTCGGCACCCGCTACTGTCTGCTTGGGAGGTGCCATGAAACCCGATTACCCGCTGCTTGGGCTGCTTGCCCGTAACCCTGCGTCCGGCTACGACCTCGGCAAGTGGCTGCGCCTGGATGGCCAGTTCCTGGGCCGCAAGCCGTCGATGAGCCCGATCTACCGTGCCCTGAATGAGTTGAAGGGGCGGGGCTGGGTGACGACGACCTCCGGGGGCAGCGGCGCGGGTCCGGAGGCGAAGGTGTACGCCCTGACGCCCGCCGGCCGGGAGGCGCTCATCGAGTGGGCCAGGGGCGAGTACGTGCCCGCCGCGCGCCCGATGTCGCCCGATTTCATGGTGCGGATGAACTTCGCGGGCCAGCTTGGCCCGGAGTACGCGTTGCGGATCGTCCAGACGGAGCTGGCGTTTCGTCGCGCCCAGCGGCAGGCCGAGTTCGACGGGGGGCACGGGCTGGGTCTGGTGGATCCGGTGCCGGAGATCGACTCGGGTTGGCTCGCGGAGATCTACCACATCACCCACGACCGGGGGTGGCAGAACACGTCGCTCTACATCGGGTGGCTGGAAACGACGGAACGCTACCTGCTTCGCCGGGTTTCCCAATCAGACCCAGATATTCCCACCCGGTGTTAGCTGTGCTACTGTCACACCCGTAGCTGCGGAGCTGCCTTGCGCTTATCCAGCTTGGGAACTCCCGTAACTATTCCCGAACAGTCATAGTCGCCTGAATCCGGAGGAACAGTGGATATATTCTCTCCCCTCGTCGGCGGCTCGCCTGCGCCCACCGCTCGAAAGGAGTCTTGATGAGCGCTACCACGGCTTCCACCGCGGCCAAGGAAGGCCGCAACACGAAACGTAAAACAGGTGCCTCGAAAGCCAACATTCTGAGCATTGTCTCGGTTGTCGGCGGCATCTTCCTCTGGTGGCTGCTGTCCCTGATCCCCGGTACGTTGCTGCCTGGGCCCCAGCTCGTCGTCGTGCGGTTCGGCCAGTTGATCGCGGATGGCACCTGGTTCAGCGACCTGGCTGCTTCCCTGCAGCGCGTGCTGCTTGGCTTCTTCATCGGCGCCGGCCTCGCCATCCCTCTCGGCTTCGCGATGGGCTGGTACTGGCAGGTGCGGGCGGTGATCGAACCCTGGACCCAGTTCTTCCGCACCATTCCCCCGCTCGCGATCATCCCCGTCGCCATCATCCTGATGGGTATCGGCGAGGTGCCCAAGGTGTTCGTCATCACCCTGGCCAGCTTCCTCGTCGCCATCATCGCAACCTTCCAGGGCGTGTTGAACGTTGACAAGACGCTGATCAACGCTGGCCGAGTGCTGGGCGCCAGCGACATGGTGATCTTCCGCCGTATCGCGGTGCCCGCGTCCACGCCGTTCATCATGGTGGGTCTGCGCCAGGCACTCGGCTCCGCCTGGGCCACGCTCGTCGCGGCCGAACTCATCGCGGCCGACGGCGGCCTCGGCTACCGGATGCAGAGCGCGCAGGTCTACAACGACCTGCCCACTATCTTCGTCTCCCTCGTCACCATCGGCGTGTTCGGCCTGTTCATGGACCGGGCTCTGCTGTGGTGCGACACCAAACTCACCAGCTGGCAGGAGCGGCGATGACCACCAAAATCCACTTCGACGGCGTAAGCGCCGAGTTCGAACTCAAAGGAAAACCGTTTCTCGCGGTGGACAACGTAGATCTGGAGATCGGGGACAACGAGTTCGTCACCGTCGTCGGCCCCTCCGGCTGCGGCAAGTCCACCCTGATGAACATGGCCGCAGGTCTGCTCACCCCGACGTCGGGCCGCGTGCTCGTCGACGGCAAGGAGGTCACTGGCCCTGGTCCCGAGCGCGGCGTCATCTTCCAGCAGTACGCGCTCTTCCCCTGGATGACGGTTCGGCAGAACGTCGAGTTCGGGCTGGAGTTGCAGAAGATCCCGAAAGAGGAACGCACCGCGATCGCGGACCGCCACCTTGAACTCACCGGCCTGCTGAGCTTTGCCGAGGCGCTGCCCAAGAACCTCTCCGGCGGCATGAAACAGCGCTGCGCCATCGCCCGGGCCTACGCGGTGAACCCCAGCATCCTGCTCATGGACGAGCCCTTCGGCGCGCTGGATGCGCTGACACGCGTGCAGATGCAGGTGCAGCTGCTGGAGACGTGGCGCAAGGAGAAGCGAACCGTGATGTTCATCACGCACGACGTGGACGAAGCCGTTTACCTGGCCACCCGCGTGATTGTGATGGCCGCCCGTCCGGGGCGTATCTTCAAAATCATCCCCGTCAATCTGCCGGCGGATCGCGACGAGGATATCCGCCTTACCCCGGAATTCGCTGCGCTGCGCAACGAAGTCTGGAACGCTGTTTATCACCAAGACTGAAGCTAGAACCCTGGCCCAGAAAACAAAGGAAAACCAATGAACATCAACCGTCGTACTCTGCTCATCGGCTCGCTCGGCGTCGCCGGCGCGTCCGCGCTGTCCGCCTGCGGCGGCGACACACCCGCAGGTGTTGACAAGATCGTGGTCGGCTACATCGCTGACGGAAACGGCGCGACGCTGGTCACGGTGGCCAACAAGCTGGACCTGTGGAAGAAGCACGGCCTAGAGGTGCAGACGAAGACCTTCACCAACGGCCCCCTCCAGGTGCAGGCCCTCGGCACCGGCGACATCGACTTCGGCTACATCGGCCCCGGCGCCATGTGGCTGCCGATGAAGGGCGACGCGAGCATCGTCACCCTCAACTCGCTCGGCACCGCCGACCGCATCATCGCCCAGGAGGGCATCGCTAGCCTCAAGGATCTCAAGGGCAAGACCGTGGGCGTGCCGGAGGGCACCTCGGGTGACATGCTGCTCAACCTGGCGCTCGAAGCCAACGGCATGACCGTGGACGACATCAAGCGCACCCCGATGGACCCGCCCACCACGATCTCCGCGTTCAGCGCCGGTCAGATCGATGCCGCCGCCATCTGGTACCCGCACGTCGCCACCATCAAGGCGAAGGTGCCTAACCTCGTCGAGGTGGTCAAGTCCACCGACTTCCCGGAGCTCGCCTTCCCCGCCGCCCAGGTGGCTGGCAAGTCGATCGCGAAGGACAAGCCCGCCGTGCTGAAGAAGTTCCAGGCCGTTGCCAAGGAGGCCTTCACCTGGGCTGCCGCCAACCGCGAGGAACTGGTGAAGGAACTGGCCACCTTCCTGAAGGCCCCGGCCGAGTCGCTCACCTCCGAGCAGGAGTTCGTCGACATTCTCACCCCGGAGAAGCTGAAGCCCCTCATTGAGGACGGCACCGTCAAGAAGTGGCTCACCACCCTCAACAAGCAGTTCATCAAGGCCGGCAAGCTTGAGGCCGAGGGCAACCCCGACGAGTACTTCCTGGGCGCTGAGTACCTGCAAGCATGAGCCGACCCAACCTCGTCTTCATCATGAGCGACGACCATGCTGCCCACGCGATCTCCGCGTACGGCAGCAAGGTCAACGCCACGCCTCACCTGGATCGGATCGCCGACGAGGGGGCGCGTCTCGACGCCGTGTACTGCACCAACTCGATCTGCACGCCCTCGCGGGCCACGATCCTGACCGGCACCTACAGCCACGTCAACGGCTGCGCGACCATCTTCACCGAGATGGACCACCGGGTGCCGAGCTACTCGGAGGTGCTGCACGACGCCGGATACCGCACCGCCATCTTCGGCAAGTGGCATCTGGGTGAGTCGGTGAAGGCGCAGCCGCGCGGCTTCGACGACTGGCGCGTCTTCCCCGGCCAGGGCGTGTACATCGACCCCGAGATGATCGGGCCCGACGGCGCCGAGACCCTGAAAGGCTACGCCACCGACATCGTCACCGACCTGTCGCTTAACTGGTTGGACGAGCAGCGCACCCGGTACGCGGATCAGCCGTTCTGCCTGATGATCCACCACAAGGCGCCGCACCGCCCGTGGATTCCCGACGAGAAACACAAGGAACTGTATCCCGTCGGGACCATCCCCGAACCGGCGACGCTCTTCGACGACCATTCGACGATGTCGCGCGCGGTCCAAGCCGTGCGAATGTCGATCGCGGATGACCTCACCAAGCGGGACGTGAAGGAGGACCTCCCCCCGGAGCTGTCCGGCGACGACATGGTCGTCGAACGCACCCGCTGGAACTACCAGCGCTACATGCGCGACTATCTGCAAACCATCCAGTCGATCGATGACAACGTGGGCCGGGTGCTCGACTACCTGGACGAGCACGGCCTGCGGGAGAACACCATCGTCGTGTACACCTCCGATCAGGGATTCTTCCTGGGTGACCACGGCTGGTTCGACAAGCGGCTGATGTTCGATCAGTCGCTGCAGATGCCGATGCTGATGCGCTGGCCGCAGGAGATCCCGGCGGGCAGCCGGGTGGAGGCGATGATCACAAACGTGGACTTCGCCGCCACCTTCCTGGACATGTGTGGCCTGGATCCCGACGATGCCCTCCCCACCCAGCAGGGGCGCAGCTTCCGCTCCCTGGTGCGCGGCGAGCCCGCGCCCGACGACTGGCAGGAGGCCATCTACTACCGGTACTGGGAACATGATGACCCGAATCACCATGTGCCAGCTCACTACGGCATCCGCACCTCGCGCTACAAGTACATCGACTACTACGGTGATGGCTTGGGCGCCCCGGGCTCGTCGGACAAGATATTCGAACGGGAGTATGAGCTCTACGACCTCGAAGCCGACCCCGAGGAGCTCACTAACCTCGCCAACGAGCCCGCCTACGCCGACGTGCTAGCCGAACTGCGCGAAGAACTCGCCCGGCTGCAGGAGCGAGTCGGGGACGCCCCGTACACGGGGCCGGGCAGCCCACACCCGGTGTGGAATGAGGAAGCGATTCAGCAGTGGTCTTGAGCCACTTCTCGATCCGCCGCCTCCTCGTCGCGTCGCTTAAGGTCGGCGCGACGGGGTTTGGCGGCGGCTCCGCGTTGATCCCGGTCATGCACCGGGAGTATGTGCAACGCCACAAGCTGCTCGGCGAGGACGTGTTCACGGCGCACACCGTCGTCGCGAACATTACCCCCGGCGCGCTGCCGGTGAAGCTGGCCGCGCTCGCGGGCACGCAGTCGCGGCGCATCTGGGCCTCGCTGGTGGCCGCGTGCGCCGTCGCGCTGCCCGGCGCGCTCGCGACGGTGCTGCTGCTGGCGCTGTTCACCGCGATCGGGCCCTCCGCGATCCGGGTCGTGGAGTTCATGGCGGTCGGCATTTCCGTGTTCATCATGGTGCTGCTGCTGCACTACATCTCGAAGGTCCTGCACGCCTCGCGCCCGATGGTGGCGGTGCCGATCATACTGGCCGCTTTCCTGGCCACCGGCACCAACCAGCTGGTGCGCGCGGCCGGCACCCTCGTCGGGGCGCATTGGGCGGCCGCGGTTCCGCAGCTGAGCGCGGTGCAGCTGGTGCTGGTGGCGCTCGCGGGTGCCGCCGTGTTCAGTCTGCTGCCGTGGGGGCGGGGTCACCTGGCGACGGCCGACGTGACGCCCGGCCGGACCCTGGCTCCGGCGGCGCTGTTCGCCGGGGTGGCGCTCGCAGTGCTGGGGCTGGGTTTCGTGCTGGGCCACGGGCACTTCCTCAGCCTGATCGGCTTCTCGACGGTGACCTCCTTCGGCGGCGGGGAGGCCTACGTCGGCGTCGCGGATGGTTTCTTCGTCGCGACGGGGACCGTGTCGTCGGCAGAGTTCTACGGCCAGGCGGTGCCCATCGCGAACGCGCTGCCCGGGCCCATCCTCGTCAAGATCGCCTCCGCGCTCGGCTACTCCTACGGCACCGCTTCCGGCGGCTGGGGCGTCGGCGTGCTGCTCGCGGGCTTGGCGTTCCTGCTATCGATCGCGGCGTGCAGCGCGGTGGCGTTGCTGTTCATGGCGGGCTACGACAAGGCTTCGCGCTCCGCTTTCGTGCGCAACCTCGGCCAGGTGATCCTGCCGGTGATCTGTGGGCTGCTGATCTCCACCATGCTCTCCATGCTGAACGCCAGCATGGAGATCGCCGAACGGGCCGCTGTTTCGCCCGCGACGGTGGGCTGGGTTTCGCTGGCGGGCGTGGCCGCGCTGTGGGTGGTGCATCGCTCGGGTCGCCTGCCCGATCTGGTGCTGTTGGCGATTGCGGGTGGCGTGAGCCTGGGTGCGCTGCTGCTCGTCGCCTGAACCGAACCCTGCGAAGCCGTGGCTTGGGTTCCTTCTGCTATCCGGGTGCTGCCCCCTTCGGCAGTGGGGTGTCGCGGGTTTGGTCTTCAACGCGCGATCGGGTCACTTTCCGGGGGCGCTGCGAGAACCAGTTTCGCGGTTCTGGGCCCTGAGTGCAGAGGCTGGGCCGGGCCGCGGCGCACCAGATAGAGCGAAGAACCCACACGATCTCGGCCGGGTATGCGTACAACAGGCAGCAGCCGCTTCGGCCCCAGCTATCCACGCACAGTATTCCCGCTACGACAGCGGCCCCAACACGGCGCGAAGATGCACCAGGGCCCCGTGTTTGCGCGGCAATGCATCAGCCGGGGTCGCTCGCGATCGGATCCTCGCTGAAGGCGGCGATAACTGGCGCGGCCGCTGCGGGGATGAGGTGTTCTCGCAGCCCGACGATCGGCACCACCTCGCAGGGTTCCGCAGTGGCGGCGCTCCGAGCCCCCTCGACGATCAGAGGGATGTGCTCGGGCACCGAAGTTGGCGAACCAGATACCACGACCCGTCCGACACCGGTTAACTCCGCGAGAGCCTCACAGGCTCGTCCCGTGTCGAGGGCGCGCTGCTCCAGTAGTCGCGCAAGCTCCGCATCGCCGGATCGGGCGCGTTCGATCAGCTCCTCGATCGGAGCGTCCTTGCCCAGCGCCCCCGCTCTCGCACGCAGGCCGAGATCTGTTAGTGCCTCGGGGAAAGAAGCCCATCCCTGGTGGGTGAGCAGCCCGAGGCGCTCGACGCTGCCCACCATGAAAGCCCGCGGCGAGAACAGTTTCCGCTCGGCGGCGCGCGCCACTTCGCACACGTTGCCGACGTAGAGATGCAGGAAATCTCCGATCGAGTCTCTGTCAAAGAGGAGGTGGGCGGCAGCGTGGGCGCTGGCGTTGGTGGTCAGGGTGACGGGAACGTCGAGGTTGCTGAGCTGGTCGGTGAGCTGCTTGAAGAGGCTGCCCGGCAGCTTGTGCGGACGCACACAACCGGCTCTTGTGTCCGACCAGCCGCTGGTTGCGATGCCGATCCCGAGCCAGCGGCGCCGGGCGAGCCCTTCGTCCACAAGCCAGTCTCGGACGCCCTCGACCTGCGCCTGCACGGTGCGGCCGATGCCCTTGAGGGTTCCGTCATGTGGCTCGGTTTCTCGACACAGGGTCGCGCCGTCGAGAGCCACAGCACCGGTGCCGACGATCTCCGTTCCCACATGCACGCCAATCGTAAGCCTGCTGGTGGGATCGATGCGCAGTAGCCGGGACGGGCGTCCCCGGCCTCCGGGTATCGCATCTTCTTCGATCACGAGCCCGCGTTCTATCAGCCGCTGGGTGATGCGCGTGATCGTTCCTTGGTTCAGCTGTAGCGCAGCAGCAAGCTCAACCCGCGGCTGCGGTTGCTTCAGCAGCGCCGTGAACACTCCAGATGCGTTCACAGCGCGGACATCAGCGATACCCGCAGACGGCCCCCGCCCGGATGCTCCTCCAGATGCGCCCAACGTTATTTCCCACTACCCATCGTCATACCTTCCACGATTCGTCGCCCAAGCCAAGAATAGATGATGATCATCGGAACGATCAGAATCATCACGCCAGCAAAAATAGCTCCATAGTCGGCACCGGAGAACTGCTGCGAGTTTATGAAGTTGAGCAGCGCCACCGAAAGCACCTGCTTCTCCCGCGATGCGATGAGGACCAGCGCGAGGAAGGTCTCGTTCCACATCGAAATCAGGTTGAGCGTGGCCAGTGTGATGATCCCGCCCTTGGCTAGCGGAAGCATGATCAGCACGAAGGTGCGGAAAGGCCCTAGGCCGTCGATTGCTGCCGCTTCTCTCAGCTCGTTGGGCAGGGAGGAGAAGAAACCGGTTAGCAGGAGAATCGAGAACGGCAGCGCCAGAACCACCATCGCCAACCCGAGCCCGAACCTGTTATTGAGCAGGTTCATCTGCTGCATCACTAGGTAGAGGGGGATGATGATGACCTGTAGCGGCACTCCGATTCCGGCGACGAATGTCATATACAGCGATGACGATGCGAAACCGGCGCGCCGCGCAATCATATAAGCTGCCGGGCAGGCCAACACAAGCACGACGATTCCACAGACGATCGTCAGCAACGCCGTATTCAGAAAAGCGACGCCGAACTTACCCTGAAACCAGGCGGTAGTAAAATTGTCGACTGTGGGATGTTCGGGTAGCCCGAATGGGGAGGAGAAGATCTCGCTGTGCGGTTTGAATGCCGTCATGGTCACCCAGACGATGGCGAAGATATTGAATGCGACGAGCGCCCAAACCGCCAATCGACCCAGCACGGCCATCGGCCCTATTTTCCTGCGGCCCGTGCGCCGCTTAGCTTCAGAACTCAAGAGATTCCCTCCTCATCAGCCTGCGCAGCAAGGCGACGAATATCACGACTGTAACCACGGTTACCACGGCAGCTGCCGAGGCATATCCAAACTGAAGTTGAGGCGAAAGGCCGCCAAACGTCTTGCCATAGATAAACATCGCGGTGTTCCATACCCCGGTGGGGGGAAGGTCACCCGCAGATGCCCCGAAGGTAAGGATGAATTCAAAGATTTTTAGGCTAGATATGGTCCACAACGTGGCCGTGGCTGCGATAACGTCCCAGGTCAGGGGCAGGGTGACGTTTCGGAACTGGCTCCACGCGCTGGCACCGTCTAGGCGAGCCGCCTCGTAGTAGTAGGCCGGGATCCGGTCTACACCCGCCATAAGAATCGTGATGTAATAGCCAATCGACGTCCAGCATATACCGGCGAATATCACGGCAAATGGGTGCTTGAGCAGAAGTTGCGGCATGGACTCCACCCCGGCCGAGGCCAGCGCGTTTTCGAGCAGGCCACCAGACTGGAAGATGAACCCCCAGAAGAAGGACAGAACAATCGCAGAGATGATATTCGGGAAGAAAAGCAACTGCCTGACGAGCTTCCTACCCCGCATTTCCCGCAAGACCATGGTCAAGAGGAAACTCAACACGAACACGACCGCGCCCCCACCCAGAAGGAGGACAAGAGTATTCAGAAAAGACTGCTGAAAAGCCTCGTCTCTCATGAGACGAACGTAGT
The DNA here is from genome assembly GCF_003932855.1 of Tessaracoccus sp. OH4464_COT-324. GTDB lineage: Bacteria > Actinomycetota > Actinomycetes > Propionibacteriales > Propionibacteriaceae > Arachnia. The sequence goes on from NZ_RQYZ01000017.1 coordinate 69,856, forward strand.
TATTTACACCAACCCATTGCATCGTTGTGATGCCATCCCACTTGTTGAAGGAGATGAACATCGATGCGAACGCAGGACCGAGGAAGAAGAAGAGATACAAGAGGGTTGCGGGCAGCACGAAGGGCCAGAATAGCCTGGCCTCGGCACGCTCGAACGCCGTTCCGCGGGATTGTGACATCTGTTACTCACTTCGAAGCGAGTGGCTGGGGCGGATGGTGGCCCCAGCCACACTATTCATTAGCCGTGCTGCTCCCAGTAGGTCACCTGGGCCTGCTTGGCGTTGGCGACGAACTGTTTGGCTGAGATTTCACCGGTCATGAGAGCCAGGGTTTGATCCTTGATCGGCTGCATCCAACCTGGGAAGAGCGCATCAATGTTGCCGTGCACGGGCGCGACGTGGCCCTGCTTCAGTTGTTTGGCCAGCGCCTCCTGCCCTTCGGGGCCTGCCACTTCGCTCAAGACTGGCAGGGTCCCAGCGTCGGCCACCAGCTGTTGCTGATACTTCGGTTGCAAGAAGAAGGCCGCAAAAGCCTTTGCGCCTGCGACGTTCTTGGCGTCAGTGGGGATCGCGAACCCGAACACGGAGGTCTCGACGTCGGAAGGCTTGCCTGCTTCCTTAGCCGGGAAAGGCAACGCTTTCAGTTTCACGCCGCTGGCCAGCGACTTCTCGACTTCCTTGGGCAGCCAGGACCCCATGGCGATGACGGTGCCCTTTCCCTGAGCGAAGGCTTCCTGCTGGTAGGGCCATTTGGTGCCAAAAGAGTCCGCCGGGAACAGGCCCTGCTCATGCATCTTGGCAATGTATTCGGCGGCGGCCAGCACCTCAGGGGCATCCCAGGCAGCACCGGTTGGGTCCTTGGCCAGTTCGGCGAGCCTGTCGGAGGAGCCCAGATGGCTGCGCAGCACGTTCATGGTCCAGATAAGGCGAGCGTAGGGGTAAGCACCGTCAATGACCACCGGGGCTTCGTCCTCGGCTTTGCGCTTCATCAGGTACTCGTTGAGCTTCGCCAGTGAGTCGGGGGCCGAGGTTTCGAGTTCGGGATGCGCGGTAGCGTCGTACCAAAGCACGTTGGCGTTGGCCGCATAGGGCAGCATGATCTGCTTGCCGTCGTGGGTGGACACGGACACGAAGTTGCCGAGACCTGCGTCCTTGAGCGTGGCGGTGCCGCCCTCCGCCTTCTCGGCCAGCACGTCGGCGAGATCGGTGGCTTTGCCCGCCCGTCCGAGTACCGGAGCAAGCTGATCGAAGGATTGGTCAACGAGGTCGGGCAGATCGGTGCCGCTGGCGAGAAGTGGGGTCACCTTGGTCAGGACATCACGGCCCTGCCACTCGATTTTGACCTTGGTGCTGCCTTTAGCTTCGAAGTCGGTGGCAGCTTGCTGCACCACCTTGGCCTGCGGCTCGTCTTCCTGCCACATCGACCAGTACACCACCTGACCTGCGGCTTCACCGCCCGATTCGGTTTCGCCGCCGCACGCGACCAGCCCCAGGGTCATGCCCAGTGCCGCGCATAGCGCGCCCAGTCGCTTGATCGAGAGCTTCATTGGATCTCCTTTGATCGGACCCCGAGACGCCAGCCGTCGCCGGGGCAAAGCAATTTAATTGCGAGTCGCAGATATACTAGCGAACGGCAGGCTCACCGCACTATGCGGGTGGGGATCAGCGCCGCGCAGGCCCGCGGTCGGCCGGCAAACTCACGCCATCGTCGCTCGCCGATCGGCCCCCAACCACACCCGCCAAAACCAAGCGCGGCTGCCTGCCCGAAACCAGCTGGCCGTCAGCGACGTAGCCCTCTTCTCGCCCGGCCAACGACTCCAGCAAATGGCCGCGCAGCCGAGCCAAGACGGCGGCATGATCCGGGTCGGCGGATAGGTCGTGCAGTTCCTGCGGGTCGGCGTCGAGGTCGAACAGCTGCTCACGCCCTGAGCCGGAAAGCCAAACGTACTTGTGCCGGCGCGTGCGGATCCACTGCAACGACTGCCCCAGCACTGTGTGCTCGCCATGCAAATACTCGCGCCAGGTGCCCGTGCTAGTTGCCCTCGCCCCTGCCGAGTCGGCAGGCTCATCTTCTGTTGTGATCAAGGGCAGCACAGAGCGACCGTCAATCCCCTGCGGTGCCGGGAGACCCGCACATTCCAGCAGCGTCGGCATCACATCACGCAGCTCGATCACCTCCTGCACGGTCGAACCTTCTGGAATACCGGGGCCTTGCAGCAGGAAGGGGATGCGAGCCGATCCCTCGTAAGGGTAGGCCTTACGCCACATGTTGTGGTCGCCCAGCATTTCGCCATGGTCGCTGGTAAACGCAACGTAAGCGTCATCAATGCCGAACTCGCCGAGCGCTTCGAGGAAGCGTTCGACTTGCCCGTCGATGTGGGACATGTGGCCGTAGTAACCCGCCTGGGTGCGATGCATGTCGCGCTTCGAGTACTGGGCAACATGCGAGTAGGGGCGATGATCATTGCGGAACTCGGCGTAGTCCGCTACCCAGTCGCCCACCGGAACCGGATGCGGTTCGTCGTCGAGGTATTGCTCGAAGGCCCAGGCCGGAGGGTCGTAGGGCGGGTGGGGGCGGTGGAAGGACAAATACAGGAAGAACGGGACAGTTGGATCGCGCCGGTATAGCCATTCGATCGCCTTGGTGACCACCCAGTTGGTGGGATGCAACCGCTCGTCGCGCGGCCAAGGGCGGGCAACTACCGAGTTGCAGTGCAGGCCGTCATCCAGATAATCAGACACCGCGTTCTCGCCTGCCTGCTGACGCAACCACGTGAGGTAATCGTCATAGAACTCGACTGGGCGCCCACGCCCGCGCGAGTGATGCAGGTAGCCGTCATGCAGGAGCACATCATCGAACCCGACGCGCGCCCGCTCGGGGTAGACGTGCATCTTGCCGATGGCTTGAGTCTGATAGCCGGCTTTCTTGAACTCGCCCGCGAGCGTCGTGGCCACGTCAAATGGCACACCGTCTTGATATCCGACTCGTCCGTGGCTGGCCGCCGATAGCCCGGTAAACAGCGTCATCCTGGCAGGCACACACGTGGGGCTGGCTGAGTAGGCCCGCGTGCAGCGGGTGCCGCGGTCGGCTAGGGCGTCGAGATAGGGCGTGCGCACGCTGGGATGCCCCTCGATGGACAGCGCGTCGCCACGCCACTGGTCGGCGCAGATCAAGACAATGTTTGGCCGCACAAATCCTCCTCTCTCAATTTTATTGCGACCGCCAAAGATTAGCAGTGGGCGGCGATCCCCACTCAACCAATCCCGTCATCGCCTCGGCAGTAGAGGCTCATCACCTCGCTGGCTGCCCTACCGCTGGTCAGCAGGTCTGCCATGAGCTTGAGCCCAGGGGTGGCGTGCGTGAAGAACCGGTAGTAGCCGGCGCACAGGTAGTTCTGGCCGGGCTCGCCGTCGCGGGAAAGCCTGAAGCGGTCCTTGGGGCAGCCGCCGTGGCAGGCCCACCTGACCGGGCAGGAACGGCACTGCGCGGTCAGGTTCGCCTTCGCCGCCCCGAACGCGCGCTGGGCGGGGGTGCGCGCGAGGGCGCCCAGGTCGTCGGTGAGCACGTTACCGAGCCGGTACTCGGGTTCGACGTAGTGGTCGCAGGAGTAGACGTCGCCGTTGTGTTCCAACGCGAGCGCTCCCCCGCAGGTGGGGGCATGCACGCACAGCTCGTTTCGCCCGAACAGGTTGCCCAGCGCCACGTCGAAGTGCTGCACGTAAACACGGCCGACGTCGCGGGTGATCCATTCGTCCCAGATGGTGCTCAGGAATGCGCCGAACGCCTCCGGAGACACGCTGCGCGAGGTCACTTCCCCGCCCTCCTGCCGATAGAACAGGCGGCGGCCGTCGTCGCCTTTCCACCCGTTCTCGGCGAGCGGCAATTCCTCCGGCGTGGCGCGCTCGACGATGGGAATGAATTGCAGGAACTGTGCGCCCAGGTCGTCGCGGAAGTAGCGGTAGACGTCGAGCGGATGGTCCTGGTTGGCGCGGTGCACAGTACAGAGGATGTTCGTTTCGACGCCGTGGCGGCGCAGAACCTCCCAGCCGCGAATCACCTGCGCATGAGTGCCGCGGCGCGCCTTGTTGACCCGGTAGACGTCGTGCAGCGGCTGCGGCCCGTCGATAGACAACCCGACGAGAAAGCCGGATTGCGCCAGGAATTCGCCCCAGTCATCGTCGAGTAGGGTGCCGTTGGTTTGCAGGGAATGATGCAGGGTTTGACCCGAACGCTTCAGCTGTTCGGCCAACACCACGGCCTGCTTGAAGAAGGCCAGCCCGCGCATCGTCGGCTCCCCGCCCTGCCAGGCGATGGTCACATCCCCGACCGGCTGCGCCGCCAGGTAGCCGCGCAGGTAGGCGCGCAGCACGTCGCTGCTCATCCGCTGCCCGGCCGCGTCGTAGAGCAGCTCCTTGCTGAGGAAGAAGCAGTAGGTGCAGTCGAGGTTGCAGGCGGCTCCCGTCGGTTTCGCCAGGAGTGAGAACGGCAAGGGGCGCAGAGTCATTTCCACCCACCATAGTGCACGGCCGCTAGGGTGGGCGCATGCGTGCCGATGCCCTGGACCAGTTGATGAGCCTCTCCGCCCCCGCCCTGCACCCGGATGCGAGCTGGGTGGCGGTGAGCGTGACCCACCCCAGCTTCGCCGTCGACGACTACGTCGGCCAGCTGTGGCAGGTGCCCCTCGACGGCGGCGCGGCCAGGCGAATCACGCGCGGCTTCCGCGACACCTCCCCGCAGTTCTCCCCCGACGGCACCCTGCTGGCCTTTCTGCGCACCGAGCAGGACGGGAAGCCCCAGCTGATGCTGATGAGCGCCGCCGGCGGCGAGCCGATGCGGATCACCGACCGGAAGCTGGGCGTGGGCGCGTTCCGGTTCAGCCCGGACTCGCGACGCATCGCGTTCGTCTCGCGGGAGCCGGAGGAGGGCCGCTACGGCACGGCGGAGGACGTCGACGCCTCGCACGAGCCCCCGCGCTCGTTCAGCAAGTATCAGACGCGCAGCAACGGCGTGGGCTGGGTGCTGGACCGCCCGGCGCAGGTCTTCGAACTGGACGTGCCGAGCCCGGCCGACGAGCCGGTTTTCGAGCCTACCGGCCAGGGCCGCGACGAGGAGGTTCCGTCGCGCTTCCCTCGGCTGCGGCGCCTCACCACCGACCGCGCGGACTGGTCGTCGCCCAGCTACTCCCCCGACGGCGCGGTGCTGGCGGTGGCCCGGCGTGCGGGCGACGACACGCTGCGCACCGACCTGTGGCGCCTGGCGGAGGGCGTCGAGCCCGAGCTGGCGAGCCCGGTGGCCGACATCCGCGTGTCCGACGCCGTCTACTCGGGCGAGAGCCTCTTCGTGGCGGCCAGCATCGCCGGGGGCAGGACGGACTTCGTGGGGCAGCACCCGTGCGTGTGGCTCCTCGACGACGAACCCCGCCAGCTGCTCGACGTCACCGTCACGGGGCCGATGGCGGCCCTGTCCGGTGGGCGGGTCGTCGTGCCGCACGTGCACCGGGGAACGGGCCGGGCGGCCATCGTCGGGGAGGGACACGAGATCATCGCCGACGACGTGTGGGACGTGGTGGCGGTGGATGCGCAGGGCGACACCATCGTCGCGACCGTCACCAGCGCCACCTCGACGGGTGAGGTCGCGGTGCTGGCGGATGGGCGGCTGCGGGTGCTGACCAACTTCTCCGCGGCCCTGGCGGGGGCGGTGCGGCCCGAGGAGGTGGTGGCGACTGCGCCCGACGGCTACCCGGTGCACGGCTGGCGGCTGCTCCCCGCGGGCCCCGGCCCGCACCCGGTTCTGTTGATGATCCACGGCGGGCCGTATCACGGCTACACCCGCAGCTTCTTCGACGAGGCCCAGGTGGCGGTGGCGGCCGGGTATGCGGTGGTGCTCAGCAACCCGCGGGGTTCGTGGGGCTACGGCACGGGCCACGGCCGCGCGATCAAGGGCGACATGGGCAACCTCGACATGGCCGACGTGCTGGCGTTCCTCGACCACTGCCTGGCCAGCGACGACGCCCTCGACGCCGGGCGGGTGGGCATCATGGGCGGCTCCTACGGCGGCTACCTGACGGCGTGGATCATCGCGCACGATCATCGCTTCGCCGGCGCCATCGTCGAGCGGGGGTTCCTGGACACGTGGAGCTTCGTGGGCTCCAGCGACATCGGCTGGTTCTTCCCGCAGGAGTACACCAGCTACGTGCGCGCGGAGGCAGATCGGCAGTCGCCGATGAGCCACGCCCACCAGGTGCGCACGCCCACCCTGGTGATCCACTCCGAGCAGGATCTGCGCTGCCCGCTGCACCAGGGGTTGCAGTATCACGCGCTGCTCAAGCAGGCCGGGGTGGCGGCCGAGATGCTGGTGTTCCCGGGCGAGAATCATGAGCTGACCCGTTCCGGCACCCCCTGGCATCGTCGGCAGCGGTTCGAGGCGGTGCTGGATTTCTGGGGCCGCCGGCTGCCGGTCAAGGGGCGCTCCGACGATGGTGCCAGCCGGGATTCCTCGTCTGGCTTGGGCCGGGACCGGGCCGCCGACGGCTGACCGGTGCCGGGTGTGAGTTCTTGACCGGGGTGGTGCACACTGGGGCAATGACTTCTGCCACACTCAAGGCCCGCCTGGCCGCTTGGGGCGTCCATCTGGTCACCCTCTCCGGTCTGCTGTGGGCCACTCTCGCCACCGTCGCCCTGATGAAACACGAGATCGGCTGGATGTGGTTGTGGCTGGGTGTGGCGCTGATCGTCGACGGGGTCGACGGCACCTTGGCGCGGAAGGCTCGGGTGAAGGAGGTGCTGCCCTGGTTTGACGGCGGCATCCTGGACATCGTCATCGACTACCTGACGTGGACCTTCATCCCGGCCTTGTTCATGATCTGGTACCTGCCGATGGGGCCGGAGTGGCTGGCCATCGCGCTCGGCGTGCTGGTGCTCACGTCGTCGATGTTCTGTTACGCGAACGCCAACTGGAAGTCGACGGATCACTACTTTGTGGGGTTCCCGGCCGCGTGGAACGTGGTGGCTGTGATCATGTACGTGCTGGGCACGCCCGGCTGGTTCAACGTGGTGATGACGGTCCTGTTCGCCGCGTTGACGCTGGTGCCGACGCACTACACGCATCCGTTCCGTGTGCAGCATTTGATGGTGGTGAACATCTCCGCGATCTTCTTGTGGATCGCGGCCACCGGCTGGTTGATCGCCATCCACCCGGTGCGCCCCTGGTGGGTGCTGGCACTGTTCTGGCTGGGCGGTGGTTGGTTCCTCATCAGCGGCATCGCCCGCACCTTGCTGGGCAGGCGGGGCTCGCGTGCGACGACGAGCTGAGTGAATCTGAGCTCTTAAGGCGGTGGAGTTGGAGCTGTACAGGAGCCAGCGCCACCGCCGGGGAGGTTTTCGTGTCCCGCATTGCCCGTTCGGATGCTGTTTTGATGCCACGAACCCGGCCGAGGCTGGCTCGGGTCGTGGAGTTGAGGGTCGGGCTGCGCTTGGGGGTCAGTCGCGATGGTCTACCGGCTGGGTATGGCCGGCTCTACTGGTCAGGTGGTGGCTGGTGCTACGTCGGGTGCGGGCAAGAGGCCTCCGTAACCGTGTAACCATGTCGGCTCGGACGAGTGCGGCCAAGGAGTCTCTGCTGCCAGCTGCTGGTTGGGACGTGCTACCTGCACGCCGTCATCGACGGCTACTCACTGGTCGCTTACGTCGAGGGCGACGGGCGCGACCGTCCGCGCCGCGGCCGCTGTGCTCGTTCGCGCGCTTGCCTGGTTCGCTGCCCGAAGCATCACGGTCGACCGATGGCGGCGGCTGCTACCGGTCCCCATTTTTGCTGCGGCACCTGCGTCGAACTGGGTATTGCCCACAACCGCTCCAGGCCGTATCGGCCTCAGATCAGCGGGAAGATCGAACGTTTTCACCGCACGTTGGTCGAGGGCTGGGCCTTCA
>NZ_RQYZ01000161.1 GCF_003932855.1 Tessaracoccus sp. OH4464_COT-324
GCTAAGCGTAAAGTACTTGCACAAAAAGAATATAAACAAGGTGAGATTTTAACCTTTAATGAAGGAGCTCCTTATTCTTTAATTATTGGTGCACCAAGCAACGTTAAAATTACTTATAAAGGCGAACATTATCCGTTAAAAGTTGACGGGCGTGTAGCTAAATTCAAATTACAATAAATTATTATGTCATCATTTAAACCAACTATTAATCGTCGTCAATCGACGAAAATCTATGTGGGAAATGTACCTGTGGGTGGCGATGCACCTATTGCGGTACAATCTATGACCAACACCAGAACCACAGATGTTGAAGCAACAGTTGCTCAAATTAAAGCA
>NZ_RQYZ01000162.1 GCF_003932855.1 Tessaracoccus sp. OH4464_COT-324
AAAACTTCTTTTTCTCGCGTTAAGGTATTAAAAATTTTTAACATTTGCTTGTTCTCTATAATTGAATGAAATCGTTAATTTATCTGGATGCAAAGCCAGAGCAATGATGATTTTATAGCACTTATTTTGACTTTATGAAATAATAAACGCCTTTACAACAATACAAAATCAAAGGATCTACAATGATTACATTACACACCAATTTTGGTGATATTAAATTAGCATTAAATTTTGAAAAAGCGCCGGCAACCGCAGAAAACTTTTTAGCATATTGTAAAGAAGGTTTCTATAATAACACAATTTTCCACCGTGTTATTGACGGATTTATGATCCAAG
>NZ_RQYZ01000163.1 GCF_003932855.1 Tessaracoccus sp. OH4464_COT-324
TCTTAACCCTAAAAAAACTAGAGCTGCAATTCCAATTAATAAAAATAAGCCTACCCAAAATTCATATTTAACTGCTTGTCGCATAAAAAAATCCTTAATTTTCTACCGCACTTCACTTATTAACTTGCACCAAACATTAAAGCTGTTAGTACAAAATCTAATCCTAAAACAACAAGAGATGCATGCACTACTGTTCTTGTTGTTGCTTTACTAATACCTTCAGAGGTCGGAATACAATCATAACCGTTGAACAAGGCAATCCAAACAACAGCGATAGCAAAACATAAGCTCTTAATAAAGCCATTTAATAAATCATAGCTCCAACTTACAGAG
>NZ_RQYZ01000164.1 GCF_003932855.1 Tessaracoccus sp. OH4464_COT-324
AGTCGTCGCGGGGCAGGCCGGCGTAAAGCGGCGGAAAGCGATACGGGGGCGGGATAACAGTCCAGTCCTTGCTATCACGCCAATGCGTGGGAGTCGGGCTAGGCGTCGGCGTGGGTGTCGGCTTGGGCGGGACAGTGATCGTGGTGGTCTCTGTCACGGGCCGAGGGCCTACCGGCAATGCCCAGAACACCACCACCAACCCCACCAAGGTGAAGGCGAGGACGGTGATGGTGGCATACCAGACGCGCTTGTTCATCTAGGGGCTCCCTGATTATCTGAACTCGGGGGGCAGCTCGGGCAGCGGGTAGGAAGAGCGGAGCTGGGGAATGTCGG
>NZ_RQYZ01000165.1 GCF_003932855.1 Tessaracoccus sp. OH4464_COT-324
GACGAGCATTAATTTACGGGCTTGGCGCAACAACTTGGTTGATCTTAGCTGTTTTCTTGTTTGACTTATTTATTGTGGAACATGGTTGGTGTGGTCATCTTTGTCCAATTGGCGCAAGCTATGGTGTCATTGGCGCCAAGAGTTTATTGCGTATCAAAGTGATTGACCGTAAAAAATGTGACAACTGTATGGATTGCTACAACGTTTGTCCTGAGCCACAAGTTTTACGAGCACCATTACATGGTAAAAACAACGAAAGCCAACTTGTGCTTTCGAAAGATTGTATCAGTTGCGGACGTTGTATTGATGTTTGCGCTGAAAAAGTATTT
>NZ_RQYZ01000166.1 GCF_003932855.1 Tessaracoccus sp. OH4464_COT-324
CCATTCCTACATCAAATAATTTCTGAACATCATCTCGATTTGCTGCAAATTTTTTTATGAAAATATTTGATTGAGCAGGAGAAAAACCAATTTGAAAACGTTGGATGATTTCATCGGATAAGCCACGTTGGTGCAAATAGCTTTGCGCAGGAATATTTTGGCTAAGCTGCTCTTGGTAGAATTTTGCAATTTCTTGCATTAATTCATACAAATCACGCTTTGTTTTAAGGCTAACCTGAGGCTTTCCATTAAATTGATTAGATTTTTCTCTCGGCACTTCTAACCCATGTAAAGCTGCTAATTCCTCAACTGCCTCAACAAATTCTAAC
>NZ_RQYZ01000167.1 GCF_003932855.1 Tessaracoccus sp. OH4464_COT-324
AAGAACATTGTGAATAAAGCCACGGAAGTAATCTTCACGGTCACCTGGTAGAGGATCTGAAAGTGCAACATACCATTTGAAGTTTTCATTTTCTGCTTGAAGCATATCGAAATCTTCAGTATAGAACATTTCACGCTCTGAGCGAGCTCCATACCAGAATGACATTTTACGTTTTGATTTCAAACGTTTTAATTGGTCAAAGATATGTGAACGCATTGGCGCCATACCTGCACCACCACCGATAAATACCATCTCGTTATCAGTTTCTTTAGCGAAGAACTCACCAAATGGACCAGAGATAGTTACTTTATCACCTTCTTTTAATGACC
>NZ_RQYZ01000168.1 GCF_003932855.1 Tessaracoccus sp. OH4464_COT-324
TCCCGCTCGGCAGCGTTCGCTTGCGCGAATAGTTTGGTCTCGTGCGCCTGCTGCTGGCCCAGCTCCGTCTCGTCCGCGGCGATCGCGGCCGCCAGCTGCTGCTCCAACTCCGCCAGCAGCTGCGGAATCTGTTCACACTGCTCCATCGGCAAATCCTTGAGGTCCAACCCGGCGATCTCGTCTCGGATCCGGTTGCCCAGATCAACCACCCGCTGAACAAACTCCTCCGGGAGCAAATCAGTGATAGCCATGATCTCGTTATTCTCCTTCCCAGGCCCGCTTCGCCAGGAGGCTGGCCTGTTCTTCTTGTTCTTCCCTGCTCGT
>NZ_RQYZ01000169.1 GCF_003932855.1 Tessaracoccus sp. OH4464_COT-324
AATTGATCATATTCTGGAGTACGTAAGAAACGAACCATACGTAGTTTCATTACTAAATGGTCAATTAATTCTTGTGCTTCTTGTTCAGTAATTTTGCCAGCTTTTAAGTCACGTTCAATGAACACGTCCAAGAATGTTGATACACGACCAAAAGACATTGCCGCACCATTTTGTGATTTAACAGCAGCTAAATATGCAAAATAAGTCCATTGAACCGCTTCTTGTGCATTTGTTGCAGGACCAGAAATATCATAGCCGTAAGATGCAGCCATTTCTTTCATCTTGCCTAAAGCGCGGTGTTGTTCTGCAATTTCTTCACGTA
>NZ_RQYZ01000170.1 GCF_003932855.1 Tessaracoccus sp. OH4464_COT-324
TATTCCAAACATCTATTCAATATCCACAAATTCAACGTTTTGATGAACATTTTGTATTAGATATTCTTGTTGATGATGGCCATGCTCGCGGTATGGTAGCAATGAACATGATGGAAGGTACACTTGTTCAAATTAATGCTAATGCGGTAGTAATTGCAACTGGTGGTGGTTGTCGTGCATTCCGCTTTAATACAAACGGTGGTATTGTAACTGGTGATGGTTTATCTATGGCTTATCGTCATGGCGTTCCACTTCGTGATATGGAGTTTGTTCAGTATCACCCAACAGGCTTACCAAATACAGGTATCTTAATGACCGAA
>NZ_RQYZ01000018.1 GCF_003932855.1 Tessaracoccus sp. OH4464_COT-324
GTTCGCGATCACCTTCGCCGGACGGTTCGAGAGAACCACTCACTGATGAAAACCGCCGGACCCCACACACCGAATTTCGGACAGACCCCGCCACCATCGCGGGCCCGCCAACTCGTCGGGGAACCGACCCGGTGCGGGCCTGCCGGAACCACGTGACTCTCGAAGCAAGGAGTTGGGAATATCTTCTCGGCCACCGGCGTTGTAGCCCTCAGAGAACAGGAAGGAAAGACTATGGCGACTGTTGCTTTGACGGCCGAGAACTTCGTGGAGACCGTAGAGGGTAACGACGTGGTGCTGGTGGACTTCTGGGCCGAATGGTGTGGCCCCTGCAAGCGCTTCAGCCCCATCTACGAAGACGCCTCTGGGCGGCACACCGACGTGGTGTTCGCCAAGGTAGACACCGAGGACGCGCGCGACCTGGCTGGCGCGATGGAGATCCAGTCGATTCCGACGATCATGGGCTTCCGCGGGGGCAAACTGGTGTTCCGCCAGTCCGGGATGTTGAATGGCAGCCAGCTGGATTCGCTGGTGGCCCAGATCAAGGAGTTGGATCCGGCGAAGCTGGAGGCCGAGAAGTAACGCCTCACTCAAAGCCGCAGGGATCGGTCCGACGTGCGTCGGGCCGATCCTTTCTGTCCTTGCCGCCGAGTGAAGTTCGGCAGGGGCTGTGTGCGTCGTCGGGATGGGCCGTAGGCTTGCAGCGAGGAAAGGGGGCGCTATGCCAATTCGCCTGGCACTGCTGGATGTGGACGGCACCTTGCGTCAAGGGAGGCAGTGGAATCCCGGCGCGGTGGAGCTGATCCGGCTCCTGCACGGCGCAGGAGCCGTCGTGGCGCTGTGCTCCGGGCGAGGGGCCACCTCGATGCGGCGCATCACAACCGATCTGCCGGAGGTGAGCTACTTTGCGTCAGCCAGCGGTTCGGCGGTGTGGCGCCGTGCGAGCGCTGGGTGGGAACTTGTCGCGCACCGCCCGCTGCCGCGGGCGATCATTGAACGGGCCGTCTGCGTCGCCGGGGAACTGGGGCTGGACCTGTGGGCGTACACCGACGAGCAGTGGTTGATTACCCGCCACACACCGATCATTGATCGCGAAACCTGGCTTGTGGAGGACCGTGCCACGGTGGCTGACTTCCATGCCGCGCCGCGGATCGGGAAAATGCTGTTTCTGGGCGCCGGGGACCGGCTGGACGAGCTGAAGGAACTGGTGCACTCGCCGGAGACGGTGCTGGTGCAGTCGGGGCCACACTACGCGGACATCGTGACCCGGGAGGCGTTTGCCGCCAAGGGCGGAGACGTGGTGCTGGCCGAGACCGGGATCGGTTGGGGCGAGGTGCTCGCGGTGGGGGATTCGGAGAACGATTTGGGCATGCTCGGCAGCGCGGCCTTCGCCATCGTCGTTGGAAATCACCTGGACCCGGCGAGGACCCCGGCCCCGCAGGGCACGATGCGGCTGGCGGTTCCGGACACCCAGGCGGCGCTGGAGACGGTGCGCGGGCTGCTGTCGTAGGCGCCTGAATTGGCTGCTGCGGTTGCGCGTTTCTGCGCCCGGCGCGCGGCAACTGGTCGGATTGTTTTAGACTCCCGCCGGAAGCGATTGAAGGAGCTTAGGAATGGGCGTGTTCGGGTGGCGGGTTCACGGCGACGGTAGGCATATTCCGCCGGGCGAGGTGGTGCAGCCCGACGAGCGGCTCGCCTGGCCGCTGACGGTCGGCATCGGCGCCCAGCACGTCGTGGCCATGTTCGGGGCCACGTTCCTGGTGCCGCTCATCACGGGCTTTGATCCGGCGACGACGCTGTTCTTCACCGGCGTCGGCACCATCCTCTTCCTGCTGATCACCGCCGGGCGGCTGCCCAGCTATCTGGGATCGTCGTTCGCGCTTTTGGCGCCGATTGGGGCGGTCACCGGTTATGTCGCGGGCGGGGGCGGGGTCCTGGACCCGGAGAAGGCTTCGCTGGCCCAGGGCGGGGTGATCGCGACGGGCCTGGCCCTGGCGTTGGTGGGCGGCGTGGTGCATTTCGCGGGGGCTCGCTGGATCGACAAGCTGATGCCGCCCGTCGTCACTGGCGCCATCGTCTCCCTGATCGGATTCAACCTGGCTCCGGCGGCATGGAATAACGTGAAGCAGGCCCCGGTGACGGCGGTGGTGACCATCGCGTCCATCCTGTTCGTGACCGTGTTCTTCAAGGGGATCATCGGCCGGCTCTCCATCCTGATCGGCGTGCTGGTGGGCTACGGCGTCGCTATTGTGCGCGGCGAGGTGCAGTTCGACGCGATCTCGTCCGCCGGCTGGGTGGGGCTGCCCGTCTTTCGCGCGCCTTCCTTCGACGTGACCCTCCTGGGGCTGTTCGTTCCCGTGGTGCTGGTGCTGATCGCGGAGAACGTCGGGCACGTCAAATCGGTTGCAGCGATGACTGGCAGGGAACTCGACGACGTGACCGGCCGTGCGCTGTTGGCCGACGGCCTGTCCACCGCGCTGGCCGGCTCCGGCGGCGGCTCTGGCACCACTACTTACGCGGAGAACATTGGTGTCATGGCGGCCACTCGCGTGTACTCCACGGCCGCCTATGTGGTGGCGGCGGTAATCGCTGTCGGGCTGTCGATGCTGCCAAAGTTTGGCTCCCTGATCGCCACCATCCCGCCGGGCGTGCTGGGTGGGGCCGCGACGGTGCTCTACGGCATGATCGGCATGCTCGGGGTGCGGATTTGGGTGCAGAACCGGGTCAGTTTCGCCGACCCGGTGAATCTGAACACTGCCGCAGTGGCGATGGTGGTGGCGATCGCCAACTACACGTGGGCCGTCGGGGAGATGACTTTTGAGGGCATCGCCTTGGGTTCGTTTGCTTCGATCCTGATCTACCATGTGATGCGGGCGATCTCTGTGTGGCGGGGCACGTCGCGGGAGGCCGCCAGCCCGGCTTCCGCGCCTGCGGGGGCGGAGGTGAGCAAGGATTAGTGGGCGTCGCCGGAAAGCGGCCCGAGTTAGGAGAGCGGATGTCTGACGCGATGAAGCAGCCCGAGGGCGGCTACGACCCTTACGCCGAGGAAGAGCTTCTCGGCCCGCAGCCGTTGGACCCTCAACTGACCTCGGCTTCTTCTCTGGCGCCCGCCCCCTATGGGGCGCCGGTAGAGGATTACGGTGCAGGGATTGCCCCCGCCCCGATGCCGGTTGCCGCTTACCAGCAGCAGCCCGTGTACCAGCCTGTGCCCCAGGTGAGTGGCGAATACGGCCCGGCGACGCCGCAGGGACGCTCGGCTGTGATGACCTCTGGGATACTCTCCATTTTCTTCGGTTGGATCGGGGCGGTTGGCTGCCTGAGCACGCATGGCGGCAACCGGCTCGCCCGCGCTAACCTGCGTTCAATCGCTAACCTGCACCTGACCGCTCTGATCGTGTGTGGCGGACTTTTCCTGGGTTCAGCGGTGTTCAGCGAAATCATGATTTTGCCATGGCTGCTGTCCTGCATGGTTTATGGCGTGCTGGCGATTATCACCGGTATCAACGCCCCGAGCGCCTACGATCGCGGTGAGGTGTACCAGCCGCCGCTGGCGTTCCCCCTGTTGCCGAACAAGAAGCGGAGCTGAGCCGGTAGCCGCCTCGATCCCGCGTCGACAGCGGGCCGGAGAGCGAGGCGGGCGAACCGCCGCCGGGCACCACGTCGCCGCATTCGGGGGTTGCCCGTGTGGCGCGTTGCCGGACGGCGGTTCTCGGCATCCTCCGTACCGGGAAGAAAGCCACGGAAAAGCCCGGGGCATCGAGGAGATGCTCCGGGCCGACGCGGCCCCGAGAGGATTCGAACCTCCGACACCCGCTTTAGGAGAGCGGTGCTCTATCCAACTGAGCTACAGGGCCAACGGGCACATCCTAGCCTGTGAGTGGCGTGCGCCACCAACACCGTCGTCGGGGAGGCTGGGGCCGGTCAGGTTTCGGCTGACCACCTCCGCGTTGGCGATGCGCCGCCAAACGACGTCCCGGTGGCCCCGCCCGTCGAGCACCGCCAGCAGCACCCGCAGCGTGTCCCCGTGCGAGACGATGACCACCTCGTCGCCGGGCTGCTGTATGGCCAGCAGCCGTTGGCAGAACTCCCGCAGCCGGGCGTGCACCTGGCGGATCGACTCACCTCCACCCCACTCGACCTCGGTGACGTGCAGGCCGGGAGGCGTGGGTTGCTCGGTCAGCTCGTCCACGTGCCGGCCCTCCAGCTCGCCCAGCGCCTGCTCGCGCAGCAGGGGAGAGCGCAGGGGCTTTAGCCGGTGGGGGGCCGCGATGATCTCCGCCGTTTGGGTCGCCCGCAGCTGGTCGCTGGTCCAGATGCTGGCGACGGGGTGCTCAGCCAGCCGCTCAGCCGCACGTTGGGCCTGCTCGACGCCGAGCGGTGTCAGCGGCACGTGCATCGTCTGGCCTTGGAGCCGGCGTTCAAGATTCCACGTCGATTCACCGTGTCGCACCAGATGTAGCAGCACGCTTTCCTCCTTCACCACCCGAGAGCCCGTGGCACACCCTATCGGCAGCGGCACCCCGGGGGACGAGGGCCGCGGGCACACGGTAGGTTTGTCGTGTCCCCTTAGCTCAGGAGGAAACAATGTCGCGAGAAGGACTCGCCGCCGCCCGGCAGAAGATGACGGACGCTGGGGTGGCTTCGCCCGCCATTGAGGTCTTCGCTAACTTCTACGGACAGCTCGAATCGGGTGCCACCGGGCTCATCCGGGAAGACACGATCAGCCCGCTCACACAGGTTCCCCACCTCGACGAGGTGGAGGTCTCCGACGAGGAAGCCCGCGACGCGCTCGGGAAGCTGGTCATCATCAAACTGAACGGCGGACTGGGGACATCGATGGGCCTGGACAAGGCCAAGACGCTGCTTGAGGTGCGTGACGGCCTCACCTTCCTGGATCTGTTGGCCAAACAGGTGCTGTCCGCTCGGGAGCGCCACGGCGCACGGCTGCCCCTGCTGTTCATGACGAGCTTCCGCACCGATGCGGACACGATCGAGTTCCTGCGCAAATACGACCGGCTGCCGGTCCCGGGCCTGCCGCTCACCTTCCAGCAGAACCAGGAGCCCAAGCTGCGGGCCGACGACCTGACGCCGGTTGAGTGGCCGGCCGACCCGTCGCTCGAATGGTGCCCGCCGGGCCACGGCGACCTCTACACCGCGCTGGAGGGCTCCGGCATCCTCGATAGGCTGCTCGACGAGGGTTTCCGGTATGCCTGCGTCTCAAACGGCGACAACCTGGGCGCTTCCCCAGACCCGCGCCTCGCCGGTTGGTTCGCGAAGTCGGGCGCGCCCTACGCGGCCGAGGTTTGTCTGCGTACCGTCAACGACAAGAAGGGCGGGCACCTGGCCGTGCGGAAGTCCGACGGGCAGCTGATCCTGCGAGACACCGCCCAGACCGCGCCTGAGGAAATGGACTTCTTCACCGACGAACACCGCCACCCGTTCTTCCACACCAACAACCTGTGGTTCGACCTGGAGGTGCTGCGCGCCACGCTGCGGGAACGCAACTCCGTCCTAGGCCTGCCGCTGATCCGCAACGAGAAGACCGTCGACCCCACCGACCCCACCTCCATTCCGGTGATCCAGGTGGAGTCCGCCATGGGTGCGGCGATCGAGGTATTCGAGGGCGCGACGGCGATCTGCGTGGGCCGCGATCGTTTCCAGCCGGTGAAGACCACCAACGAGCTTCTTCTGCTGCGCTCCGACGTCTACTCCCTCGACGACGAGGGCCACCTGGTGGCTGAGGGCGACAAGTCGCCGGAGATCAGCCTGGACGGCAGGTACTACAAGAAGATCGACGACTTTGCTGCCCGCTTCCCGGTTGCGCCGTCGCTGAAGGACGCCACCAGGCTCGCTGTGCAGGGCGACTGGACCTTCGCGGGCCGGGTCACCGTCGTGGGCGACGTAACCCTCACCGACGAAGGCGCGCCACGGGTGCTCGAAGACGGGGCTGAGCTGAAGTGAACGATCCTGCCGCGTTCGGCGTCGAATTAGGCCGAGCGTTGACGGGGGAGGAACTGCCGCTGACCACTGCGGAAACCGAGGATCTGACGAGCGAACTCGCCGACCTCGGCTGGGGCCCGGACCAGTTGGCCGCTGTGCGCCGCGAGCGTCAGGAGAGCGGAAAGCCCTGGCCATTCCCCGTGCGTAGTGACGTGGTCAGCGAGGTGGGGTTCGCTGTGTTCTCCGCCCGGCTGGCCAAGCTCAAGGAGTTGCTGGATCTTACCGGGTTGAGTCTGCAGCGCCCGGCGCGCCGCCCGCTCAACGCCGACGAGCGGCGGCTGAGTGCCGAACGCCCGCCGCACTGGGGCTGACCTCCGGGCCTTCAGCAGCCGGGGGAAGGGAAACGGGAAGTGGGGAGGAGCTTGCTGCCCCTCCCCACCATTCAGTTGCTTTGACGGTGCTGCTCAGGCGTTGCGCTTGGCCAGCAGGTCACGGATCTCTTCGAGGAGCTTCTCCTCGGCGGTGGGCTCTTCAGGCTTCTCCTCCTCGGCCTTCATGAAGCGAGTCTTGGCGAAGTTGTACGGTTTCACCACGAAGAAGTAGAGCACGGCGGCAACGATCAGGAATCCGACGAGCGCAGTGATGAAGTTGCCGATGTTGATGGGGCCGACGGTCACCTGGGAGAAGTCAGGGTTGCCGCCGATCAGACCGATGAGGTCCATGATCAGCTTGGTGAAGCTGTCAACGACCGCGGCGAATGCGGTGCCCATGATGAAAGCGACGGCAAGCTCGATGAGGTTGCCCCGCATGATGAACTCTTTGAAGCCCTGCATGATAGTGCTTCCTTTCCACCCGCGATCCGCGGGGTAGCTGTTGCGGCGCGTCAAACCGACGACCGCCTTAACGCAGCGGAATATACCTGCTTATCGGTTCAAACACTGGGCAGACACCAGCGGTTTCGCCAACTCCGAGGAAAATGCGCTTTTTACTTGCTTAAGCTTGGAGTCAAGACCACGGAGAGCTGACCGGATTGGCCCAGCACAGCAACGCCAGCTGCCTCGCTTGCTGGGATTTCCACCAACACCATGCCACCCGCCCCGGTGAGCCGCGTCGGGGACCCAGAACTAGCGGGTGATGCGGCAATGCTGCCGGAAGCGACCACTTCCGCCGTCTCGTGCAGCGCCACAACGAGGTCGACGCGCGCACCGGGGGTGAGCAGCTCACGCAACCCATCGTCGCGGATGCTCACCGGGACCAGCACATGGTCGGGGCGGGCTTGGCCGGGAAAAGATACGGCAGAGCGGTAGATGATCTGTCCGGGGCTCAACGGCACCGCCGAGTGCGCCCCGGCCAGTTGCTCCAGATCGAGCGGCTCACCGTCGCCCGCCAGCCGCAGGGGGACCTGTTCGACGCGCACCACGTCGGGTGTGAACGCCTCGCCGACGGCGATCCGCCGAGCCGCAACGGGAAGCGTGGCCGTGGGCTCGGCAGGACGAACCAGCGCCGAGCCCAGCGCATACAGGCACGCAGCAGCACACAGCGCGGCGAGCCAACGCCGGTGCCAGCGCACGAAAGAAACCAGGCGGGGAATCAGTTGCATACCCAATTACTGGCGGCCCGAAACCCCGGGCGCCCGGTTTCCCACAGCCCGGTCAGCTGGCGGCAGCGGGCGCGGCTGCCGCGGGGGCCGAGGAAGTGGTGGTGGCGGGCTTCACCGTCGAGGATGCAGCCGCAGACTTGCCGGCGGGGCTGGAGCGGGAGTCGGTTTTGTAGAAGCCGCTGCCCTTGAACACGACGCCGACAGCGCTGAACACCTTGCGCAACTCGCCGGAGCACTCCGGGCAGACGGTGAGCGGGTCGTCGGTGAACTTCTGGGTTACCTCGATCTCGCCCGCGCATTGGGCGCAGCGGTACTGGTACTTGGGCAATTGAACCTCTCAAGACAAGCTAAAACGGCCTGGGCAAGTGTAGCCCCAGACCGAGCGAATCAACGACTGGTGAACGCCGGCCCGTGGCAGCCGGACTCGGTCACCCAGCCGTCGCACGGCAGATCGAACGGCTCGCGCGGCACCTCCGCCACCACCTCAGCGTCGCGGGCCCACGCCACGACGAGCGACCCCGGGCTGCGGTGGGTGAGCGCGCGGTCGTACCAGCCGCCGCCCACTCCGAGCCGGAAGCCCGCCACATCCACCAGGAGACAGGACACGACGACGAGACCCGCCTCGGCCAGGGAACCACACCCCAGGCGCGGCCCCGTCGGCTCCGGGATGCCCCGCCAGCCCGGGCGGGTGTCCGGCCAGCCAGTGAAGCGGGCCCAGTCGGGCTCCCGGGTGAGCACCGGCAGCCGGACCTCCCAGCCGCCGGCGAACAGTTCGTCGACCAACGCGGTGGTGCCCGGCTCGCCGGGGGTGCTGGCGTAGACCGCAGCAATCCCGGCCTCGGCCAGCCACGGCCTGAAGTGTGCGAGCCTCGCCCGATCCTCCTGCGCCAGCGCCGCATCTACCCGGGCCAGCCGCACGGCCTCCCGCAGTTGAGCTTTGGATCGCATGGCGAAATGCTACGACGCGCTGGCGTGCCCTGACTATCCAGCAACGAGGTTGGCGACTATCGTTTGATCATGGCTTGGTTTGGCAAGAACAAAGTGAAAAACACGGCCCCCGAAGAGGTGGTTGAGGAGCCGATGTTGCCTCCGCCACCCGCGACGAATCAGGCCGGGCAGCGTTCCATGCAGGACCACGCCGAGTACCTGCTTGGTCTCGTCGAGCCACTCAGGCCGTTCGGCATGGGGCTGCTCGAATCCTGGGGTCAGGTGATCTGCGAAGACGTCGAGTCGCTCGTCGACGTGCCCGCCCACTCCACCGCTCTCGTTGAGGGTTACGCGGTACGGGCCGCGGATCTCCACGACGAGTCAGGCCAGCGCGTCGAGACCATGCACCTGTTCCAGCTCTCCGGGCGGCTGCCCGTCGGCGCGGTCCAGCGCGTCGGGGTGGGCGATCGGTTGCCGCCGGGCGCCACCGCGGTGCTGCCGGAGGTTTACGTCGCGCTCGAAGGTGAGCAGGTGCGGGTCTTCGAGACGGTCGTGGACGGAGAATACGTGCGCAGCAAGGGCGAACACCTCGCGGCCGGCCAGCCGCTGCTGCGCCGGGGAGACGTGCTCGACGACCGGGCCATCGGTCTACTGGCCAGCGGCGGCATCGACAAGGTGTTCGTGCGCCCGCGTCCCAGGGTGGTGGTGATCGGCTCCGGCGAGGGGCTCGCGGAGCCGGGGCGCGCGGGCGGCGAAGGCGAGGCCAGCGTCGCGAACTCGTACCTGATCGCGGCCGCCGCCAAGGCCGCTGGGGCCGCAGTGTTCCACACCATCGTCGGCACCAACGACGAGGTGACGCTCGCCCAGGCGGTGACCGATCAGCTGATCCGGGCCGACCTGGTGATCTCCGCCACCGGCGGAAAGCGCGAGGACTATGAGGCGATGGCGGCTGCGCTCGGCACGCTGGGGCAGATTGACTCCGCGCAGCTGGCGATGACCCCGGGACGCACCCAGACCTTCGGGCTGATCGGTGAGGACCGCATCCCCGTCCTGATGTTGCCCGGCAATCCTGTCAGCGCCTACGTCACCTTCCAAGCGTTCTGCTGGCCGATCATCCGCAAGCTGGCGGGTGCGGATCCGCGCCGGAAACTGGTTCGTGGCATCACCACGATGAACATTCGTTCCGTTCCGGGCCACACACACCTGCTGCGCGCCACGACGGCCACCGAATCGGGCATCAATCGGGTCACTCAGGTGTCCCGCCCGCACGCTCTGGCAGAGCTGCGGGAAACAGACGTCCTCGTGGTGCTGGACGCCGACACCCAGTCCGTCGCGACCGGGCAGCATGTTTACTTCTGGGAACTCAACTGAACACACTTTGTGGGATTTCGCTCTTGCCGACGTGTCACGAGTGCAAAACTGGACTTGTTGTTTAACGTTGGCACATGCTCGCTGGGATCCTCATCGCCGTCCTCCTCATCGGAGGCCTGGTTGTCGCCATCCCCTGGATGTCCGAGCAACGCGCTGACGAGTACGAGGATGACGCCACCGCTGAGCGTTTTTCGGACTCCATGCGGATCGTGCCCGTGGATTCGATCGAGATGGGTGACACGGGCGCCGTCTCGACGCCGCTGACGCGCGCCGCGGAACGGCAGGGCCTGCGGATGACCGCTAAGCGGGCGGCGAGGCGTCGGCTGACGGTGCTGCTCACCCTCCTCGGGGTCGCGTCGGTGTTGGGGCTGGTGAGCGCTTTCGGTTGGCTGCCCTGGTGGTCCGCGCTGATCCCTGTGACGTTGAGCGTGGTGTTCCTCGGGATCGCCCGGTTCACGGTGGTGGAAATGCACCGCAAACTCGACGCCTACGCGGCCGCACTGGACCGTGGGTTCCAGGAGCAGGAGGACACCGTGGTCATTGAGGTGGAGGCGGAGGAGACCCACTCGACGGAGTTCTCCGTCGATCTCGCGGCACCAGTGCCGCAGGGATCGTTCTGGGATCCAGTGCCGGTGACGGCACCCACCTACGTGCAGAAGCCGCTCCTGCCGCGCACGGTGCGCACCATCGACCTGTCCAGCCCGGTAGTGGAATCGATGCCCCTGGTGCCGACGGCAGACCACCCCGACGCCGAAGCTGAGGAATCCCGCCCGTTGTCGTTTCGGCGCGTGGCAGGCCAGTAGCGTCCAGGCCACGGGAAGTGGCTGGCCAGCGCCGGTCAAGCTGCGGCCGCGGCGACATCGCCGGTTGAGACGCTGAGCACCTTGCGTACGTCCTTGGGCGGCGCAACGAGCACGCTGCGGGTTCGGGGCCAGCCGTCGAGCAACGGCCAGTCGACTCCAGCGAAGCACAGCACCCCGCGAGAACAACGTCGAGTACTGGGTGGCCCGCTACCACCACGTCGGGTTCACCGCCCCCGACATCCACGACGCGGCGCGGCGCATCGTGGCCGCCGGAGGGCGGGCGCGGACGGAAGTGCTCACCGTCGACCCGGAACGCGGGTACAGCATCGTCTACCTGGAGGATCCATGGGGCACGGTGCTGGAGCTGTGCTCGCACCCCTACGTGGAGATGTGGGGCTAGCGCCTCCGCTTCGGTGAGGGAAGCTGCGGCAGCATGGCCCTTACCAGTTGCGCGACGAGCGTCGGGTCCTCAACGGTCACCAGCAGCATCGGGCTGCCGCCCGGGTAGGGCTCCTCCGCAGGGGCGTCGGGCAGGAGTTCCCGCGCGGCGGGGATGTCCTTGACGAGGAAGCGGTCGTCGTAGATGCCGCCGAACACTTTGCCGTCGCAGTAGAGGACATATTCCCCCATCATCCTGCGGCTGCTGACGCCGTCGAGCTCGCGCAGCAGGTCGAGCACCCACGCGAGGTGGTCCGCGGTGGAGGCCATCGCTACTCGACCTCCTGGGCGAGCAGCACCTGGTTGCCGTCCGGATCCAGCAGCGTGACCATGCGCACTACGCCGTAGTCCTCCACCTCCCCGACGGCGAGGCCTGCGGCGGCGCAGTGGGTGAGGGCATCGTCGAGGCTGGGCACCCCCAGGATGGTCGAGGCGCTCCCCGGCCGATCCGATGTCGACACGTGCAGCCAGGCGTTGGGCGCAATCTCCCACTCGACGGTGTCGTCGGCCGGCACCACGTCGGGCTCGCGGCCCAGCAGCGCCGAGTACCAGGCGAGCGCGGCCGGAAGTTGGCTCACCGGGTGCACCGCCACCGCGCTGGTGAACTGGATCATCTGGCTGTCCTTTCGGTAGGGGCATGCGGGATTCTCGGGGCGCCAGAGGCGACCAGCCAGGCGAAAAGTAGGTAGAAGGCCCAAGAAACTACCGGCCACCATGGGGCGAGAAGCAACGGATCGGGGAATCGGATCACGATGACCTCGGAGAACAGGCGGAGTGTAATCACCACGAGCACGGCAGGCCAGACTGAGTGAAAGCGTCGGCGCAGCGCCAGCAGCAATGGGACGACGAACACCGCATCACCAATGTTCAGGAGCAGGCGCGTCGGGTCCACTGGAGACAGACTTGTGGCGGCCACGATCGGCAGCTTCCAAAGGCCGTAAGACAGGCCCATGAGCAGCGCGACTGGCCAGAACCCCCACGACGCGGTGCGGCTCGCCGGCCATCCCCACCAGCCAACCTCGGGTATGACCACCGCCACGGCGCCCGCCCCGAAGACCAGCAGCATCAACGGATGCCAGGGCAGCACTTCCTGCCAGGAGGACAACCGCCAACTCGTGAATAGGAAAGGCGCGAGCAGGTCGAGTGCAGGGATCAGTGTGCCAATCCCGACGGCGAGCAGCGCGCCCTTGCCGGACCAGCGCAGGGCCAGGTGACCGATGAAATCGCCTCGGCCGCGCCCCGCCCCCATGAGCAGTGCGGTCAACAGCGGGCTCGCGTAGGCAAGCATCACGAGCACGCCTGCGTCAGCTTCGTCGATCAGTTTCAACAGGATCGGCGTCATCATCAGCGTGCTTAGCGCAATGGTGGCCAGGCAGTAGCTGAATATCTCTAGTGGATCCACGGGCAAGCCGTGTCCGTCATCTCTCATCGGGCCTCGCAATCGTCGGGCAGTCAGCCCAACTCTAGCCCCTCCCGGGGCTATCGACCCTGGCCGTCGGGGCCTCTCGGGGCGCTGCTCAAGGAGGGGGAGAGGCGGTCGAAAAGTCGTGAAAGTGCGGCGGGTGGCCGATCGGATTGGCAGATCGGCCACCCGCCGCGTTCGGGGGCCTGCGTGGCTTATTTCGCGGGCGAAAGCTTGCCTTCGTACATGAACACGGGAACGAAGTTGTCGGAGTAGAAAGAGTTCAGATAGAAGTCGCTCTGCTCTGGGAACCCGGCCACCTTGCTGGTGACCACTGGGTTGTTGCCGAACCTCTCCACCAGCGGCAGCACGGGCAGCAGCTCGTTGAATGCCTGGGCCAGCCTGGTGGTCTTCGCCACCTGCTCCTCCGGCCGGCCGAATGCGCTGTCACGAACCTCCTTCTCCAGATCCATCGCGCCCAGGACATCAGTCTCCACCTGCAGATTGAAGCCCATACCCTTACCCTCGCCGAGCTTCGGGTAGTTGAAGTTGATCAAGGCCGCGTTGTAGGAGTCCGTCGGGAAGGGGTTTGACGCACCCCACGCCTGGATGGCCAGCTGGAAGTTGCCGTCCTGGACATCCACCTCCTGCTGACTGGAGTCCACGCCTATGGGGGTGATCCTGATGCCGAATGCGTTCGCCTGCTCAGCCAGGCTCTGCCCCGCGGCGGCCCAGTCGACGTAGTCGCCGGGGAAGACCAGATCGTACTGAGCGGGCTTGCCTTCCTTGGTCATCCACTGGTCGCCGCTCTTGGTCCAACCCGCTTCCTTGAGCAGCTGCTCGGCCCGGTTCAGGTCGAGGTCGTAGGCGGTCAGCTTGCTGGCGGCGTCGGGCGAAACCCAGTTCTCGATTGCGTTGTCCGACAGCCCGGTCAGGAAACGGACGCCCTTGCCGGACTCGCCCAGCGAGATCGCCCCCATTTCGTCGCGGTCGAGGAAGAACGCGAAGGCCTGCCGCACGCGCTTGTCCTGGAATTCGGGCAGCTGGGCGTAGTTGAAGAACAGTGCCGGGCCGGTGTAGGTCGGGGGGCGGAGGATCCGGTAGCCCTGCTGCTCGAACTGTTTGGTGGTTGCGACGGGGAACCCGTCGGTTGCGTAGTGCACATCGCCGGAAAGAACCAACGGCGTGATGGTTTCGGTGGATCCGCTGTAGACGGTGATGGTGTCGAATCCAATGGAATCGGCGCGATATCCGTTCTTGTTGAGCACGAGAGTCAACTGCGAGTTGGTCATGGCGGAG
The DNA here is from genome assembly GCF_003932855.1 of Tessaracoccus sp. OH4464_COT-324. Taxonomy (GTDB): domain Bacteria; phylum Actinomycetota; class Actinomycetes; order Propionibacteriales; family Propionibacteriaceae; genus Arachnia. The sequence goes on from NZ_RQYZ01000018.1 coordinate 13,778, forward strand.
GTGTTGATCGTGAACGGGCCGGAGACGATGGGCGTCTCAATCTTGATCTCCGCGATGCGGGCCGTCAGCGCCTTCGCCTCGGGGGAGTCCGCGGCCGTCTTCTTCTTGAACAGTTGGACGGCCTCGTCCACCACCTCGCTGTATTGGGCACTCGCGGCTGGTCGTTCGCGCATGATCCAGTACACCGCGATGGGTGCCGGGGCGTTCAGCATGAAATTCACGGTGGAATCGTCGACCAGCTCGATGTCCTTGATGTAGTGGAAGACTGGCTGCTGCATGGCATAGCGCATCGCGAACGTGTCGTACACGTCCTTCGCGGTGAGGGCCGAGCCGTCGCTCCACTTCAGGCCTTGGCGTACCTTGTACGTGAACGTGAGCCCATCGTCGGACAGCGCCGAGGACTCGTCGGCGAGCAGGTGGTAATACTCCTGCTTGTCCCAGTTGTAGATGCCGCCGGGCAGCATGATCAGATCCTTGAGGTAGCCGAGGTTCGTCGGGATCGAACCGGTCACGCCCGAGAGGGTGTGAAAGTTTCCCTTGGGCGGCAGGTCGAAGGACTGGTCCGCGCCAAAGTTGCGGTTTCCTCCGCCGCCAGCGGTGTCTCCACGGTCGCCAGTCCCGCCACCAGCCGAGCAGCCGGCCAGCAGCAGCAACGAAGCCAACGCTGCGCTCACCGCCGCAACGATGCGGCGGCCGAGCCTTCGTCGTGGTGAGGTGTGGGTCATTGTTCTTCTCCTGTTCGGGGGTTTTTCCTGGGACTAGCCGAGCTTCGTCCGCCGAGTCGAACGAGCAGCGCGCTACAGCCAGCCAGCAGTGCGCCGATCGTGAGAGATAGGACGGCCACTACCCCAGCGGCGCTTCCGCTGGGAACCGTCAGCAAGCTGATGCCCGCCAAGAAACTGATCGAAAGCCCGGCCACGATTGCCTGCCGGGCCAGCTCTCCGGTCACGACGTACCCCCAGCCGGGCCGTCGTCGAACCTGATCATGGGCAGCGCATCGATGAGCGCCCGAGTGTACGCGTGGCTGGGGGAATCCATGACTTCGGGTGTGGGGCCGTACTCCACCAAGTGACCGAGATAGAGCACCGCAGTACGCCCCTCCCAGGCGAAATGCCGTGCCAAAGTGAAGTCGTGGGTGATGAACAGGAAACCGACGCCCAACTCGTCGCGCAGTTCGGACAGCAGGTTTATCATGCTGCCCCTAATGGAGGCGTCAAGCATCGACGTGGTCTCGTCCGCGATGATCAGAGCGGGATCGGTGGCGAGCGCCCTGGCCAATGCCACCCGCTGGCGCTGACCGCCTGAGAGCTGATGGGGGTAGCGGTTCAGGAACGAGTCGGTTGGGGTCAGCTCGACGCGTTCGAGCAACTCCGCCGCGCGCTGGCGTGTTCTGTTTCGTCGGGCGCCCAGCGCGGACCGCACCGTGCTGAGGACGGTGCGGGTGGGATTCAGCGACGCGTAGGGATCCTGATGCACGTACTGCACTTCTCGCCGGAAACCGGAGAAGTCTGCCCCCCGCAGCGAAGCGATGTCTCGCCCGCGATAGTGGATGCTGCCTGCGGTGGGCCGATCAAGCCCGGCAGCGATCCGAGCCAGGGTGGTTTTGCCTGAGCCAGATTCGCCTACCAGGCAGGTCACGCTCCCGGCATCGACTTGCACAGTGACATCCGACACCGCCGTCACTGTGCGAGAGGCGGTCCGGAACCGCTGTGTGATGTTGCGGATCTCCATCAGCTGTTCAGCCATCGTCACGCTCCTCCGAACACTCCTTCGGGAGATAGGCGACGTAGTGGGAGCCGCTCAGCCACACCGCTGAGCGCGTCACCGGTGTGATGTGCTGGGTCGAGCCCTCCTGAGTCGCGATTCCATAGCCCGCCAGCGACTCCCGGATGGTCCGGAGTCGACCGGGTTCTCCATCCCAGCGGGGGATTGTCTCCAGCAGCGCGCGGGTGTAAGGATGCTCAGGCTGGGTGAACACCTCCCGCGCGGTGCCTAGCTCCACAATGTGGCCGCCGTACATCACCGCCACCCGGTCGGCGATTTCCGCAGCCAGTGCCAGGTCGTGCGTGATGAAGATCATCGCGAAACCGATGCGCTCCTGCAGCGAGCGCAGGATGCCGATGATGGCTTTCTGGGTCAGGACGTCCAACGCGGTGGTTGGCTCGTCGAGTACCACCAGCCGGGGGCACAGCAGTAGGCCGAGGGCGATCAGCACCCGCTGCCGCATACCGCCGGAGAGCTGATGGGGATACGAGGCGAGGACGCGTTTGGGCTCCAGCATCACCATCTCCAGCAACTCGGTCATCCATCGTTCTAGCTCGGCGCCCTTTGGGCTACCTGCGTGAGCGTGGGCAGTCTCGACAAAATGCTGGCGAACGGTGAGCAGTGGATTCAGCGAATTCATTGCGCCCTGGAACACCACCGACATTTCTGTCCACCGTAGGACACGCTCCGCCTCCCCGGACAGAGTGGTCAACTCCACCTGCTGCCCGTTCTTCGTCTCGAACGAGATGCTGCCTGCGGCCACCCGGCCCCCCTTGGGCAGTAGCCCCAGGATCGCCAGTGCCAGGGTGGTCTTGCCGCAGCCGCTTTCCCCGGCTAGAACCAAGGTCTCCTGAGGGTGCAATGTGAAGTTCACACCCTCCACCGCCGTCACCGGGCTCCGGTTGGCGGTGTAGGTGATCTCCACCCCGGAGACCTCCAGCAGCGGCCGGTCGCGAGTCGTCGAAGTGTTCATTGTTGTTGTCCTGCCAGCCGTGGATTCAGGAGCTGCTCCAGGGTACGGGCGAACCAGATTGCGGAGAGTTGGAGCACGCTCACCACCAGCAGCGGAGCCATGATTGACCACGCGGCGTTGGTGAAGAACAAAGCCCCCTTGGCCCAGGCGTTGTTGATCATGATTCCCCAGTTGATTCCCGTCATCGGCGCTAGCCCAAGCAGATAGAGTCCGACCATCGAATACGTGGCGCCCGTCATCGCGAAGATGAAATGGATCATGAGGTAGCTGGCCATGTTCGGCAGGATTTCCCGTCCGATAATCACCGGGGTCGAGAGCCCGACGATGCGCGCGGCCTCTACGTACTCCCGCTCCTTCAGGGAGAGCACCTGGGCGCGAACCGCGCGAAGCAGGCCCGGCCAGCCGAGGGCCCCGAGCAGGAGGGCCAGCATCACCGGACTGTCCATTCGCACGTAGGCTGCCAGCACTACCAGCAACGCGAACTGGGGAATCGTCAGCATGAAGTCGGTCAGCTGGATCACCAAGGAATCCACCCAGCCGCGCAGGTAAGCAGCCAGAGCTCCCAGCACAACGGCGATACCCGTGGACACCGTGGCGGAGAGGACGCTGACGATGATGACGTCTCTGCCGCCGAGCAGGATCATGGTGAAGACGTCGCGCCCGTCGGCGTCCGTACCGAGCGGATACTCGGCGGATGGCGGGGTATAAACGAGGTTCGAGTCGGCGGGCGGGACCTCGACGAACCAGGGAAGGATCAGCGCCGCCAAGCACATGAGCAGGAACACCAGCCCACCGACGGTTCCGGTGATGCTGGAACGCAGCGCGGTGCGCAACCTGCCGCCGTGCCTGCCTGTTTGGGGGACGCCTGCTCGGGCCGCTGGGTCGTCGCTCGGAAAGAATGTCTGGCTCATCAATGGGCTCCCGCCACGCGAATCCGGGGGTCAATCCGGGAGAGAAGCAGATCAGCTAGCAGGTTGGCTAACACCACCGAAACCGTGATGATCAGGATGAATCCCTGAACGACGGGGTAGTCCCGGGCCTCGATCGCGTCGTAGAAGTAGTAGCCGACGCCGTCATACTTGAAGATCTGCTCCACCAGGGTCGATCCGCCGACGACGAAGCCCAGTTGAACCGCGAACTGGGTGAACAACGGCAGGATGGCGTTTCGGCCGACGTAGCTCACGTGGATGCGGGAGCTGGGGAGCCCGCGGGCCCTGGCGCTCACCACGTAGTCGTCCTCCAGAACCTGGGTGGTGGATGATTTCATCTGCAGGATCCATCCCCCGACGGAGGTGAGGGTGTAGACGGCGATCGGCAGGGCCGCGTGCGCCAAGGCATCGACGATGAACTCTGCCGTGAACCCAGGGTGGACTCCCGGGGTGACCGTCCCACGCAGAGCGCTCACGTTGAACCAGCGCAACTGGACGCCGAATACCACGATCACCAGCATGGCCCACATATAGTTGGGCACGGCGTTCAGTGCTGAGGAGATGTTGGTGACGAGGTGGTCGAGCCAACTGCCGCGCTTGTAAGCGATCAGTACGCCGAACGCAACCCCGATCAGGAAGGACAGCAGCAGCCCGAGCCCGACGCTGAACAGCGTCCAAGGCAGGTAAGCCAGGATGTAGTCGGTCACCGAGGTGCCGGGAGCGACGATGGACTGGCCCAAGTTGCCCCTGAGCAGGCCGGTGAGGTAGTCGAGGTACTGCTCCAGCAGTGGGGCGTTCGGATCGTAGGACAACAGCGACGAGGCGCGGGCCAGCGCCTCCTCGCGGCTCAGGCCCTGCTGACTCATGAGCCGCTGCACGTAGGCTTGGAGCGGGTCCCCGGGCATCCAACGCACCAACACGAAAGACAGGGTGGCCACCGCCCAGATCGTGATCAGGCTCTTCAGGATGCGGCCCAGGGCGTAGTTGTGCCGGATGCGGTGGCCGAGGCTGGGCCGTGGTGGCCCGCCGGATTCCCGCGCCAGCTCTGGGCTGAGCTGTGCTGCGTCGTCTGCTCGGGTTGGCTTAGACATGGTCGGGCTAGAAAGAAGTGCTCAGCTCGACGACCTGCCCGCAGCGGGCAGACTCGATGGCAGCGGTCATGATCTCCAATGCGTGTCGGGCCTTGTGGGCATCGGCGACGGGGCGCTCGCCACTGCGGACGCAATCGACCAAATGTTCCATCAACATCGCGCGGTGCAGCTGCTTTTCTCGCACGTTGTCGGCTTGCGTCAGTTCGCCCGGATCCAGCCAGCCGTCGACACCGGGGGTCAGATCTTGGACGAAGACTTCGAGCGGGTCGGAATCGCGATGGTAGATTGCCATCGCGCCGCGCCTGCCGAAAATCTCTACTTTGGGAGCCTTCGAAGCCAGTACGTTGAACGTCGCGTCCACCACGGCGAAGGTCGATTCGCCGAAGTCGAGCATGAGAAGGAAGTTGTCCGGGGTGGTTACGGGCACCTCAAGTCCTCCAAAAGGCCCAGTGCCGCGCACCGTGCGCACGGGCTCGGTGATACCGGCGAACGCCGAGACCCGCCGGGCCGGCCCCAACAGCGTGGTGATTTCCTGGATGCCGTAGACACCCATGTCGAACAGGGGGCCGCCGCCAGGCTGGTAGAACCAGGTGGGGTCAAATGGCCAGCCGTCGGGCCCGCCCCCGGGGCCGCCGTGGGAGCTGCGCACGCGCGCGAAGCACACCTTCCCGATTCGGCCTTCGACGATGAGGCGGCGGGCCTCGCGGTATTGGGCGTAGAGTGTGTCTGGGGGAGCGCACACGAAGACGAGGTCTCGTCGCGTGGCCTCTTCAATGAGTTCGTTCGCTTCTGCCACAGTGGTGGCTAACGGCTTCTCGCTCAGCAGGTGCCGTCCACTGCGCAGGATTTCCAGCGAGGTCTCGGCGTGCACTGAAATGGGGGTGAGGTTTGCTACTGCTTCGACGCGGTCGTCGCGCAGCATCTGGGCTAGCGAAGTGTAGACGGTGTCGATGCCGAACTTCTGCGCGGTTTGTTGCGCGTGCTGGGGTACGACGTCGGCCACGGCGACCACCTCGACTTTGTCTCGAATGGGGCCGAGGTTGGGCAGGTAGCCGTCCTCGTCGCCCGCGATCATGCCGGCTCCGAGAATCCCGAACCTTAGCGGCGTTTGCTGGGTCATGGCACTCCTTGCTTCGTTGCACAAGATTATTAATAGTATTAACTAAGACGTTTGAGTTGGCAACACCCCGGGGAGGATTGACATGCCGACGACCGATGGCCAGCCGACGGGCAAGGGCCCGAAGCTCATCCGCGAGATGAATCAGCGCGTGCTGTTCGACTCGCTCCTGCGGCAGGGGCCAACGACGCGCCCGGAGTTGGCGCGCGCGTCGGGTCTTTCCCAGCCCACCGTCATCGCTGCGCTGAACGAGCTTGTGGAGGCGCGACTTGTTGTCCCGGTGGGCAATGATGCGCGTGAGTTGGGGCGGCCGGCCAAGCTCTACCAGGCGAATGCGGCGGCGGCGTCGGTGATCGCCATAGACATCGGTCGGGTGTGGGTGCGAGTGGCGGTGGTGGACATTGCAGGCGGCGAGCTTTACCGTCACGACGTGCGCAACGTGGCCAGAAGCGCGACCTCCCTGGTGGAGCTAATCTCTGCGGAGGTGTCCCAGGCCAAAGCTAAGTCGCAGGTGGAGCCGGGGCGAATGCATGCGGTCATCGGTTCGCCGGGGGTGTTCGCGCCGAAGCGTGGGGTGGTGGACTACGCTGACCAGCTGCCTGGTTGGCATCGGCCCAGGCTCGTCAGCCTGCTCGTCGAGGAGCTGGGCATGCAGGTGCAGATCGAGAATGATGTAAACCTGGCCGCTCTCGCCGAGTCGATTCACGGCCGGGCCAGCCGCTACGAGTCCTTTGCCTACTTCCACATCGGCACCGGAGCAGGCCTAGCGACCGTCATCAACGGTAGGCTCCACCGGGGTTTTCATGGGGCTGCGGGCGAGTTGGCCTATCTGCTGACCACGACAGGGGCTGACGGTGGCGTGCGAGTGCTGGAGGACATCGTCTCGGCGCGAGCGCTCACTTCGTCGGCTCGGGAGGTGGGGCTGGAGGACCCCGCCCCGGAGGCCGTGCTGCGATCGGCGGCTGCCGGAGATCCGAAGGCCAGACGGGTGATGGATCGCTTCATCGAGGGCATCTCGGCAGCCGTGATCGCCATCAATGCCGTGCTCGACCCCGAGTGCATCATCCTGGGCGGCGGCATCGGCACCTGCCTTCAGGATTATGTCGCCGAGATAGGCGACGCCGTGGCGCGGCGCAGCCCGTTCCATGTCGACCTAGCCATCGCGGATCTCCATGCGGACGCCACACTGCGTGGGGCCATCGACCTGGGTCTTAGGGTCGCTCGTGACTCCGCGTTCGAGTTGGGGTTGCAGCAGGGCACCTCTTGACAAAAGTTTGCCTATTAATGAATACTCCTTAGAAAAGCCCCATGGACGGGGCGACTACCTGAGGTGAATCTCGTGACTACCATCAACTTCGCAATCGTCGGGCTGGATCACTGGTACTCCGCCCTGCCGCTGGCTCGGGGGCTGAACCAGCACCCCGAAGCCGCGCTGCGCCTCATCGTCGACCGCGACCCAGTGCGCGGGCAGACCATCGCCGACGAGTTGGGGGTGCCCTTCTCCCTCTCCGTCGAAGACGCCCTGGGCTCGGCCGAGATCGACGCGGTGGGCTGTTTCTTCAGCGTCGACAGGAATCCGGAGCTCTGCATCGCGGCCGCCGCGGCGGGCAAACACATCGTCTCCATCAAACCGCTGGCGCGGACCCTGGATGAGGCGAGCGCTATCGTCCACGCCGTCGAACAGGCCGGCGTGCAGTTCGTCCCCGCAGAATCACGTTCGCGCATGACTGAACAGAACCAGCGGCTCTTCGAACTGGTGCGCTCCGGCCGCCTGGGCCAGGTGGTCTCGGCCAACTTCACGCTGTGCGGGGTGCTGCCGAGGGCCTGGGAAGGCACCGAATCGCCCGGCTGGTGGGTCGAAGCCGACAAGGCACCCGGCGGTGGCTGGATAGACCACGCGATCTACCAGATCGATCGACTGCGCTGGCTGCTGGGGGCGGAGCCCATCGAAGTGCTCGGCTCAGTGGCCAACCTGCGCTACCCGGAGCTGCCCGTCGAGGACTACGGGCACGCCATCTTCACCTTCTCCGACGGGTCCGTCGCCACGTTGGAGGACACCTGGACCGGGGCCGACGGGGCCTGGCGGATCACCACCACCATCAACGGGACCCTGGGCTCACTGGCCATGGACACCACAGACCCGGGCATCCGGATACTCAGCAGCGGAGAGGGAGGGCCCAGCTGGGAGCGTCTCGCCCCGCTGGACGACGACTCCGACATGATCCAACCCCTGATCGACCGCATCCGGGGCGAACAGAACTCGCTCGGCACCGTCCGCGACGCCTGGCGCAACCTCGCCGCAGCCCGGGCCTTCTACGACGCTGCGGCTGCCGGGTGCCGGAGGGCCGTGCCGGGCCTCCCGGAGCGAAACTCCTGATCGAACAGCAACTCCGATGGATCTCGAGCAGCAGGAGCCCCACCCGCCGGCGGGCGCCCGGGGCGGGGCATCGCAGGAGCGAGCACGGATGGTGCCGCCCGCCTTGGCAATCGACATCGGGGGCACCAAAACCGCGTTCGCCAAGGTGGAAGACGGTGGCCGGATCAGCGAAACATTCCGGGTCCCAACGCCGGCGCCGATGACAGCGCGCGACGCTGCGCTAAGCGAACTCAGGCGGCACATCAGACGCGCGGCGCGGTGGGGCCCTCACTTCGATCGGTGCATCGTGGTGCGCCCCGGGCTGCTCGCGGACCACGACGAGGTCAACCTGTCCCCGAACACGCCAGCCTGGGAGGACGCAGCCCTGGCGCGGCTGTTGCGGGAAGAACTCGGCGACCTCCCAACACGCTTCGAGAACGACGTGCGGGCCGCGGCATACGGTGAGGCGGTCGCGGGGCGGCTGAGAGACGTCGAACCGGGGCTTTACGTGAACTTGGGGACCGGCGTGGCGGCCGCGCTGATCGTCGGGGGCCGCATCGTCGTCGGAGCCCATCGGGCGGCGGGCGAGATCGGCTACATGCGTCCGGGCGCTTTGGCAAGCCCCGTCAGGAACGAGGGCACGCCTCCCGCGCCCCTGGAAGAACTCCTCGGCGGGCCCGCGCTGGCCAAGCGGGCGTCGAGGCTGCTCGGCAAGGCCATCAGCGCACACGAATTATTCGCGTCGCGCGACCCGCTGGCCTGCGCCATCGTCGGTGAGGCGGCGGCGCTGCTGGCCACGATGCTTGGGAACCTGTGCACGCTGGTGGACCCGGCGCGCATCGTGTTCGGTGGCGGTTTGGCCCGCTCGTTCGACCGCTGGGCCCCCATCGTCCGGGCCCACATGGTGGCAGGCTTCCCCTACCCCCCTGAGCTGGCCGTCTCCCGGCGTGTCGCGGACGGTTCGCTCTTCGGCGCGGCTCTGCTGTGCCAGGCCGAGCCACCCCACGAATGATGCTCGGGAACGAGAAAGGCAGGAACTCACCGGTGAGAAGTGTGCGAGTGTTGATGTTCGGGGCGCATCCCGACGACTGCGAGTTCGAATGCTCCGGCTTGGCGGCCCTCGTCACCCAAGCGGGTGGAACCGTCGGATTCGTTTCCGCCACCGATGGCTCTAGCGGGCACCATCAGATGGCCGGAGCTGAGCTGGTGGAGCGTCGTCGCCTGGAAGCTGAGGCGGGAGCCGCCGTGGTCCGGGCGAGCGTGACAAACCTCGGATTCACGGATGGGTGGCTGTTCGCCGATCGCGCGTTGCGGGAGGCCGTGATCTCCACCATCAGAACGTTCGAGCCCGACGTCGTCGTGTGCCCGCGCCCTTCCGACTACCACCCCGACCATCGGGCGATCGCGACCGCGGTGCAGGATGCGGGGTATCTGCTCATGGTGCCGGGCATCGTTCCCGACGTTCCGGTGTCGGGAAAGCGTCCGATCATCCTCCACGTCTACGACCCGTTCACCGAGCCGAGGCCCTTCCGCCCCGACATCGTGGTCGATATCGACCCGGTAGTGGAGAGAAAAATTGACGCCATTCTGGCTCACGAGAGCCAGGTCCGCGAATGGCTGCCGCACATCAACGGGTTCGCCGCCGATGTGCCGGCTGAGGAACCCGCTCGCACCCAGTTTCTGCGGCAGCGTGAACGGTCGAAGGCCAACCGAATCGCGGAAAAGTACGCGACGCATCTGCGAGAGCGTTACGGGCGCACCCCCTCTGCGGCGGAGGCCTACGAGATCTCCGAGTACGGCGCGAGCGTCGAGGCGGATCAGGTTTACGAACTGCTCGGCCTGCTTCAGCAGTGACGGTTGGCGGCCTCGTTCTCCCGGCGAGTGCGGGCCGCGCCGCGGCGGCTAGGATCGAGGGTATGCCTGCGATTGGGAGCCTCGTCCAGCTGATCCTCGAATGCGGCGATCCGCACGAGCTGGCGCGCTTCTGGCAGCAGATGCTGGATCTCCCGCCGGCGACAGGCGACGACGAGTGGCGGACCCTGGAGTGGGCGCCGGTCGGCAGGCTGTCCTTCCACCGGGTGGCCGACTACGAGCCACCCACCTGGCCCGGCGGCGGCGGAAGCCAACAGCTGCACTTCGATCTGCTGGTGGATGACTTGGCGCTGGCCTGTGCGAGGGCTGAGGCGGCTGGGGCGACTGCGCTGACCGAGGTGCTGGATCCCGGGCCGAAGGCGTGGCGCATCTACGCCGACCCAGCCGGTCATCCCTTCTGCCTGGTCTCGGTGCCGGAGTAGCTGGGCGGGGTTTCGGCTCTCGCGCGTTGGGGAGGTGGAGCCGGAGCCGGGTTCAGGCGCGTCGGGCGAGGAGGCCGTCGAGATATGCGGTGACGATTGCGGCCTCGTTGCTGGGGGCGGCGCGAAGGATGCGCTGCATCAGCATCCCGTCGACCAGCGACGCAAAGTCGTGGGCGTGCTCTGCGGGATGGGGGATGCCCAACCGCCGCAGCATGGTGGTGGCCATTGCGATGAACGAGCTCCTTACCTGTGGCCGGGTGACGAGTTCCTTTCGGATTTCTGCGTTGTTGCGACATTCCAGCAGGAGCACGAGTCGCGCGCTGTGGTCGTCGGCCCGCTGCATGGCCGTGTCGAGACCTGCCACCACCAGCGACGCCACGATCGGTGGTGTCAGTTCCGCGGGGATGGTTTGTGCCGTGAGCTCGTCGCTGCTGCGCGCGGCAAGGTGTTCCACCACCAGGTTGATCAGGTCGTTTCGGCTGCGGGCGTAATAGGAGGTCGACCCGTCGGGCAGGCCGAGTTCGCGGTCAATCCCCAGGTGGGTGAACGCACGCACTCCGCGTGCGGCCAGGATCCTGATCCCGGCTTCGGCGATCTCTGCGCGGCGTTCGGTCATGCCCACCTTCCTTTCGGATACGGCCACCTCCGTCTCTACGAGCATAGAGTATCCTGAAAGAGCTCTACGACCGTAGAGGATTGGCGAGGTGAGTTCGATGATCCTATGGCTCGACGATGTGGCTGCCTGTGACGGTGAACTGGTAGGTGGCAAAGGCGCAAACCTCGGTGAGTGCGTTCGGGCAGGCCTGCCGGTGCCGCCCGGTTTCTGTGTGAGCACCGAGGCCTATCGCGAGGCGACTGAAGGAATTGGTCGCCTCCTAGCGGCCGAAGCCGCGCGGGGCGATGCCGCCACAGCCCGGGCGCGAATCCTGGAACTCCCGTTTCCCGATTCGGTACGCTCGGCGATCAGCAGAGCCTACGCCCGGCTGGGCGAGCCGCCGGTGGCTGTGCGGTCCTCCGCAACAGCAGAGGATCTGGCGGAGGCGAGTTTTGCGGGCCAGCAGGATACCTACCTGGGCGTGGTCGGTGTTGAGGCGGTACTGGATGCGGTACGGAGATGCTGGGCCTCGCTATGGACCGACCGAGCCGTGGCGTACCGCCGTCAGCGAGGCGTGCCCGACGAAGGCCTCGCGCTGGCCGTGGTGGTACAGGAGATGGTGGCGGCTGATGTTTCCGGGGTGTTATTTACTCGTGATCCCGTCACCGGCGATGGCGGGTCGCTGTTGGTCAGCTCCTCCTATGGTTTGGGGGAGTCCGTGGTCGCGGCGCTGGTCACCCCAGACATGTTCACGCTTTCACGCGATCCCGTAGCGGTAGTGGCCAGGGAAATTGGCTCAAAGCGGACTCGGATAGACCAGAAACCTGAAGGTGGGACGAAGACCACCGAGGTGTCGAAGGCCGACCAATCCAGGCAAAGCCTTACCGAAGCCGAGTTGCTGCGGCTCGCGGATCTCGGTGAACGAATCGAAACCCACTACGGCGCTGGTCAAGATATCGAGTGGGCTTTCGCTGACGAGAGGCTGTATTTGCTCCAGGCGCGTCCGATCACCACCAAAGCCACGACGGTGGAGGGCCATTCCCCGGTCAAAAACCGCGTTGAGCGCGTGCTGCGCGACGATCTGATTGAGCACTTTCCTGCTCCCTTCCCGTTGGACCTGCACGCCGTGCATCAGGTCCAGGGAGCGATCCAGGACTTGATGACCGCGGCGGGGTTCCGCGCAGCCCCTGCCGCGAAACTACTCGTGGGGGACGACGACGGGATCATCCGCATCATCAGCGCCGCGCCGCGTCTTACCCCAACTGTTCTCACGCGCCTTCCCCGCCTATTCTTCGCAGGGATGCGCCACGACCCTTTGGCCTGGCCCGAAGAAGAGATGTCGTGGTGCCGGAACCTTGATCAGCTGAAGGTCAGAGTCCGTGAACTGGGTTCTGCACAGGACGAGGCGGTCCTGGACGTCGTTCGTGACGCCGTCGGGCAGGTCGCGGCCATCACCTCGGACAGGTTCGTCAAGTACAACGCCCCGATGATTGTCAACCGCTTCTTGGCATTTCTGCTCATCAAGGTGTCGCGCTCCAGGCAGCCGACCACGCCTGAGGATCTTTTCGCCGGTGTGCCTTACAAAACCGCCGACATCACGGCAGCAATCATCGCCCTTGCCGAGGCGGCCCGCGACGACGGTGTCGCCGAGACGATCGTCTCGGCTCCGCAAGGCGCTGTCAGACGGGCGCTCGCGGCTGAGCCTGCTGGCCGGGGATTCCAAACCCGGGTGGCAGGTTTCCTCGCCGCACATGGTGCCCGTACCGCGCGACTATATTTGCCGTTTTCGAACCGTTCCTGGCGTGAAGATCCCGAAGCCCTTTATGCCCTCTTGGCGGTCACGCTTAAGGGGGTACCGCTGGAACAGGACCACGCCGTCGACCCCGTGGGTGTTACGGAGCGGCGACTGCCCCGGTTCCTGCGCGGCCTATGGCGCACCAATGCCGCCCGGTTCCGTGCCCGCCACGTGGGACGCGAGGCGACGGTGTACCTGATCGAAGAGTTTTTCTGCGCCGCCCGTGCCGCCATGGACGAGGCCGCTCGTCGCATGGTCAGCCGACGTCAGTTGGACGATCCCAGCGACATTCGTTTCCTGTACTTCCCTGAGGTTGAGCAAGCTCTCCAAGGCAGCCGGCGGCAGCTCCGGCCGGTCGTGCTGCGGCGCCGGCTGAAGCGCGGCACCGCCGAAGCGATTTGGTGGGATCGCGGCCGCCCCGTCGACGACGCCAGCACATTGCGTGGGTTGCCGGCCAGCGCGGGGCGCGCCACCGGCATCGCGCGCGTGATTCGTTCCCCCGAAGAGTTCCATCGGCTCCAAGTCGGCGATGTTCTGGTCTGTCCTTATACCGATCCGACGTGGACGCCGCTGTTCGCGCTGGCCGCGGCGGTGGTTGCAGACTCGGGAGGGCCGTTGTCCCACGCCGCGATCGTCGCCCGCGAATACGGCATCCCGGCGGTGCTCGGCACCGGAAACGCCACTAGCCTGCCCGACGGCGTAACTCTTCTCGTGGATGGGGGCAACGGGACCGCCACCCTGATTGATCAGCCCACGTCATGAAAGCGGGGGCAGACGGCTGGGGAAGCGCCCGCAAAGGGCTGTGCGTCCTCACGGTGCTGCTTTCCACCGTCGCGTCCAGCCTGATGCAGACCTTCCTCACCGTCAGCCTGCCCACTGCGGCTACCGAGCTCGACGCCGTGTCCTGGTATGGCTGGATCGCCGGCGTCTACTTAGCCACAGCAACCCTCTTCATCCCGCCTTGGGCAATCTTCTCCGACCGGCTCGGCCCCCGCATCATCCACGTGGCAGGCATGACCACTTGGGCGCTGGGAACCTGGGCGGTCTCCCTATCCGGTTCCATCACCTGGCTCCTCGGGGCTCGTGCGATACAGGGGGCCGGGGCCGCCGCGGTCGTTCCCGCCGGATTCGCTGCTATCACCGCTGTCTACCCCGACCGGTACGGGCGGCTCGTTGGCCTGATGGGGGGCGTTCAAGCCAGCGTCATCCTTGCGGGAGGGCCACTCGGCGGCTGGCTGGGCGCCTATCTCGGCTGGAGAGATTCCCTCAAGATAGTGGCTGCCGTGGCCGCCCTCCCGGCCCTGCTTGGCTGGTTCGCTCTTCCCCGGATCGCCCAGCAGCCAGCCGCGGCTCAGCCGACGAGGCTCCTGAAATCGCCCACGATACAGCACGCGGTCGCCCAGACCATGCTGCTGGCCGCTATCGCTTTCGGGGTATCCACATATCTGCCGTTGCTGCTCCAACACCGGTTCCACCTCGATCTGGCCCACACCGCGGTGCTGGCTACGCCCACACTGATCGGCGTCGCCGCCGGTTCCGTCATCGGCGGTGTGCTGTCTGAGCGGCGCGACGTCGCCAGCGTCTCCTGGCTCGTCGTCGTGGCTGGCCTGCTGCTCGCTTGCACTCCCTTCGCGACGGCTGCCACCAGCGGCAGCGCGATCGCCTCCGCTGGGGTCGGGATGGGTCTGCCTGCCCAACTCGCCCTCGTCGAGCGAGCCGCCACCAAAGCGCACGCATCCAAAGCAGCCGGCATCATCCAGGGGGCACGCAACATCGGTGGGGCGCTCGGTGTTGCCCTGCTCGGAATCCCGCTTCAGTTTGGTGCTGCCTCTGAGCTGGGGGCAAAGTGTGCGTTCGCCAGCATGCTGGGGCTCGCGGCCATCTGCTTGACCAGCACTGCGCTGGGGGTGCGTCGAGCGTAATCGCAGAGGTCCGCTGCTGCTCCGGCCCGCAGCACCCGGCCGGCGAGGCCCGGGGTGCTTGAGGTAGTAGGATCCGGGAATGGAATACCGTCCGCTTCGCCCCGACGAGACCGGCCTGCTGGAGCTGGCGACCCTTGGCAACATGAACTGGTGCGGGGAGCGGATGAGCCTCGACGAGGTCCTGAGCCTGCCCGACTGCGCCCACTACACCCGGATCGTGCCCGAAAGGGGCGACTTCGGCGTCGTGGCGGAAGACGGCGACGCGGTGGGGGTCGCCTGGGCGGTGTTTCTCCCGGAAACCGATGCCGGCTACGGGTTTATCGACGAAGCGACTCCGGAGCTCAGCCTGTGGGTGGCCGAGCCCAACCGGGGTAGAGGGGTGGGGCGGGCACTGCTGCGCAGCCTGCTCGACGAGGCCAGGGCGCGCGGGATCGCCCGGGTGAGCCTTTCCGTCGAGGAGGGCAACTATGCCAAACGGCTCTACCTCAGCGAGGGGTTCGCCGACGTGCCCGGGCGGGAGAGCGGCGGCGTCATGTTGTGCACCCTCTGAGGGCTGCGAAGCGGGTGCGGGCGGCCGGGGGGACCGCTGCGGAAACGGTCGGCGAGTCGGCATCCCGACGGCGTGCGGGCGAGTCCGTCAACCCGCCGACTCCGCTGGCCGACCCGTCGTCGGAATGAGGGCCTGTACGAGCTGCTCCGCGATCGCCTCGTCGGCGACGTGTGGCCTCTCCAGCGTGATGCGGTCGAGGGAGATGCCGACCAGGAGGGAGCCGAGGAGGTCGATGCTTTCCTTGGGCAGTTCGATTCCGGCGGCCCGGATGAATCGACCGGCGGCCTCCAGGCTGGCGGAGCGAACCTCGCCCATGATCGCGCGGAGCCGGTCGCTGCGCAGGGACGCCAGGATGAGTTCGAAGCGGGCGACGTACAGGTCACGGTTTGTGGTCTCCGAGTCGGCGATGAGCGCCGCGAGCGCGTCGATCAGGCCGGCACGATTCCGGCCAACCGGTTCGGCGATTCGCTGCACGTAGGCCGTGTGGCGATTGCGAACCGTCTCCGCGGCGACTTCGAGCAGCGCGGAGCGCGTCCGGAAGTACCGAGAGGTAGTACCGACGGGCACCTGCGCCTCTGCGTCGACAGCCCGATGGGTGAGGCCGTGCGCGCCGTCGCGGGCTAGGACTCGGATCACGGCATCGGCAAGCACTTCGCGACGATTGGTTTGGCGGGGCATCGGCGTTTCCTCCTCCTGTCGCTGCGATAGTAGTGCTACTATTGTAGCGAAACCTTTGACGCGGGGAGGCGGACATGAGTAGGCAGGACGCTTTGCTCAAACGGCAATCATCGCGCATCAAGTTCAAGAACGAGGACATGGACTTCGCCCTCAGCTGGGTGCTCGGCATCGGCCAGATCATCGGAATGGGCCCGGGCGAAGTGCTCGCCACCGCGTCCACCATCAGAGACGGCGACCCCCGGAGCTGGCGGGCGGCATTCCAGCGCCAGGGCGACCACCTGAGCCAGCTTGCCGACACCTTCGACCGCGAGGGGAATCCGGAAGCCGCTGGGCACTGCGCCTTCGGCGCGACGTACGCGCGGCGAGCGTCGCTACACTTCGCGGACCCGGCGTCGTCGACCTGGAACTCGACCGTCGCCGCGATGGAACGCGAGTTTGAGCGCGGCGCCACCCGCTGGTCCATCCCCGTTCGTGCAGTGAGCGTGCCATTCGAGGGACACTCGTTGCCCGGATACTACCTGGAATCGACCGAGCGGTCGCGGCCGACGCTGCTGGTGATCGGGGGAGGGGACACGTTTAGGGAAGACCTCTTCTACTTTGGCGGATACCCGGGCTGGCAGCGCGGATACAACGTCCTCCTCGTGGATCTGCCGGGCCAGGGCAACACACCCGCCTCGGGGCTGACCTTTCGCGCCGACGCGGCCGAGCCGATCAGTGCCTGCCTGGACTGGCTGGCGGCCAATTCGCGATTCGACAGCAGCCAGATCGCGGTCCAGGGACTCAGCGGGGGTGGCTACCTCACCGCGCAGGCGGTCGCCGTCGACCCGCGAATCAACGCGTGGATTGCGAGCACCCCAATCACTGACGTAGGGCTGGTATTCGAACGGGAGATGGGCGCTGCGTTGCGTACACCCGGTTGGCTGATCGACTTTGCGGCAGGGATCATCGGGAAAGTCAGCGACCTCCGGAACGTCGTACAGAAGAAATACGCTTGGCAGTTCGGTTCGTCGAGCCTCGCGGAGGTGGCCCGTCGCGTGCGGGCCGAGGCACCCGTCGTCGCGCCCGGGTCGATCGACTGCCCCGCGCTGTTCCTGCTCGGCGACGGCGAAGCGGCCGAGCTCAAGAGGCAGACGACCGCCCTCGCCTCGGCGATGCGGGCAGCGGGGCATGACGTCACCGTGCGTCGATTCTGCCGGGAGGAGGGGGACGCGCACTGCCAAGTCAACAACCTGAGGCTCGCGCACCTCGTCATGTTTGATTGGCTCGACCGGGTATTCGGGGTCCCGACGGGCGGCGAAGACTGACGCCTATCTGTGAAGCTGGGGAGAACCCGCTGAGCTTCGCGAGGCCCTAGCGGTTGCCGTGCAGCTGGCGGCCGTCCAACCCCTCTTCGCGTGGTCCCGGATCCTCGGCCCCGACGCAGCGCTGCGCTACGCGAGGTATATCCGTCCCCTGTGGCAGGAGATCGGACGCGAGCCGAGGACCCCCTGAAGCGGGAATGCTCATCGGTCGTCGCGGTTCACGACGGCGCGAATCCTCTTGGCGTCACCGGCCGGGACGCGGCGGTTCTCCGCCGTCCCTCGCGCGACGCGAGGGGCGTCGATCCGGCGACCACCTCGTCGAACGGGCCATGGCTTCCGACGGGCGCGGAGACCCGGCGTGCCTACGCCGGTGTGGCGGGCCGAGCAGCGAACCGCCCGCTCCGGCTAGGAGGTTCGTTTCCGTGCCCGGGCCTGGAGCACCTCCCGGAGCACGAAAGTAGCGTTCAGTGCCCTAGGGAACCCGCAGTACACGACAGCGTGGAGCATGGCCTCGGTGATCTCCTCAAGGGTTATGCCCACGTTGAGCGCCGCGCCGATGTGCACCTTGAGCTGCGGCTCGCACCCGCCCAACGCCGTCAGAATGCCGAGGGTCACCAGCTGCCTGCTGCGGGGATCCAGGCCCGGACGGCCGTAGACGTCGCCGAACGCAAACGCGGCGACGTGATGACCGAGCGCAGGGCTGATATCCGCCAGCGCTTCGATGACAGCCTCGCCCTGCTGGCCATCGATGCGAGAGAGGACGTCTAGGCCGTGGAGTCTGCGGGAGATGTTCTCTGGGGTATTGATGTCGTGCTGGGCGGCGGTCATGGCAGAGGTCCTTCTACGTAGGCGGCGATCTTGTACTCGGTGGCGGCCAAAGAGAGTTGGAGCTGGGCGATCTGGCGGCGCAACGCGTCACGGTGGCTCAACAGAAGGTCAACTCGTTCCGACACGGTCTCCGGCCCGGAATCAACCAGCTCGATGTAGCGTTTCAGTTCCGCAATCGACATGCCCGAGGCCCGCATGCGCGTGATGAAGACCAGACGTCGCACGGACGCCGCGTCGTATCGGCGATGCCCTGCACGGTCACGAGCCACGGTGAGCAGGCCGATGCGTTCGTAGTAGCGCAGGGAGTGCGGACTAACGCGAAGGTGGGCCGCCGTCGTGGTGATATCCCAACTGGTGGAGCGGTCGTCGTGCACGAGGTCTTGAAGAGCTTCGACGCTGACGCCGCCCGGCGGATCAACGGCGAGCCGCAGCGCATGGGCAAGTCTCTCGGCATCCATGTCAGGCAGGCTACGACTTCGAGCGCGCTCGAATGCAAGCCGAAACGGAACTGGGTGTCTCCGCTGGGTGAGGCTGGCGCGCACCGATTAGCGACCGCCATGAAACCCGAAGGCGCGGAACCCTCGTCGCCGCAGGCGGGGTCGCGGGGGCGCTTTGCGCGGGAGCATCCGTCGCGCCCCGGGGCGCAGCGCGGCGCTCAGGCCGGGTCTGGCCGTTGTGGAGCCGCCCCGCCACGATCGTCTCCTTGTTCCGCAGCCCCTGGGTGTGCGGCCTCGCCAACCGCTTCAGAAAGTTTCCACAGCGGCTTTTGCCGGGTTCCGTGATTGACGATGGCGCCGTGCTTGCGCAACATCGTGAGCAGCCTCGCTGTCTTGTTCGACTTCTGCTCGTCGGTGAAGGCTTCGTTGAAAAGGGGGAACATCAGCTTCTCCGCCTCGCGGCGATCCACATGCCCGCGCTCCCGGATGAAATCGATGAGTAGCATCGCATAGCGTATTTCCTTGGCGGAACGATTACGCGCGTAGCTGGCTAGCCCGGGGGCTGGGGCGGCGGTCCTTGGCTTTACGTGGTAATACGGCCTGCGTCCCTCGACGAACCCGCGTCGGCGCAAGCGGTGCACCATCCTTTCCTCAATGGTCAGCCGCCTCTGCAGTCGGTCCAGAGCTTGAAGGTCTTCGAGCGTGAGACGAGGTTTCTGCATGAGCAGATGGGAGTAGGCCTCGTCGAGGACGGTCCCAGGAATCGTCAACCTCACCGTGTCGGGGGCGCTCAGATCGTAGTCGGGAAGCGGCAGGAAGCGGCTGATTTGGTCTTGCACTGTCCGGTGGATAGCGTGGCCCATCCGGTCGACGACGTTCAGTTCAAGCATGGCTTCGACCAGGAAGGGATTGCGATATCGCCTGGGCGTGCGCCCGTAAAGCATGTAATCGGAGGGTACGCCGTCGTAAAACCCTCCGGCGTTCTCGAACGTGACCTGGTCGGCTTGTTCGGTGACGATGACCCGAGAGTTCTTGGAATAGTCCTGGTGCGCGATGCAGTTGTGGAGCGCTCCGAGCAGGTTGGACTCCACGTATTTGCTTATCTCCAGGTGCGGCGGCCCGTCGGGGGGCATGAGCAGGAGTTGGCCGTTGCCGATGCGGCTCACCAGCGCGGCTGCGGTGAGCAGGAACGGCGGAGAGAAGTGCTCTTCCGCCGGCTGCTCACCAACCAGCCTCCAGGTCAGCTGCGCCGGGTGCGGGGCGAGCAGCCGGGATGAGGAACTGGTGCCGAGCAGCAGAAGAGCGGCTCGGGTGAGCAGACCATCCCGGGTGAGTCCCGCCTTGGACAGGAAGGTAGCGTCATCCCACGCATCGATCTCAGCCGATGGAATGCGCGAAGCGTGGCGCTCAGCGAACCCCTGCCTCGCGCAGGCGAGCGCCGCCGGATCGAGATCGGCGATCGTTGCGTCGGGAACTGTGGCAGCAGACCAGTCGTCGTTGATCGCCTGGCCTCGGATCTCGTCAAGCTTGTCCGATGGAAGCGGCACCAGATCCTGTCCGGCGCGCGCCCGGTAATTGCCTCGCCAGGAGACCGGGAGCCCTCTCGGCGCGGCCGGAATCTCCAGGAGCAGCACGCGTTTGCCAAAGTAAGGGATCTCGTGGATGTCGCGGATCGCCAACTTCTGATCGATTGATTGAAGCAGTTGATGGGCGAGGTCTTGTCGTTGCTCCACCGAAAGCGGGTGATCCGTGCCCGCCACGCGTCCGGTGTCGGACACGCCGAACACTAGCCACCCGTAGGGTTTGCCCCGCAGATTCGCCTCGTTGCTGAGTGCGGAGACGTACTCGCCGATCTTGTCCACTGAAAACTGCGTGGCAGTCTCTCGGAACTCGACGACCTCGCCCTCCCCGTCAATCAAGAGCCGAGTGAGGGCTTTCGCTGCTTCGTTGTTTTTCCGGGTCATTGTGGTCTCTCAGACTGTCGTGACATCAGGGCTGGCGATGCCTCACGGAAGAGCTGTTCCGCATGGCTCCGAGTTGCATCCGTCCCGTGTCAAGCATGTGGCAGGGTGTTCTTCCTATCAAGCTATCAAGGGTAGGCCCGTCGATGCTGGCTTTGGCCAGATTCCACGAGGCCATGGGCAGGTGCTCCACGGTTCCGCCTTGGTTGTTCCAGTCGGGTTTGCTCGGACGCGAGGAAACGTCGCAACCCAATCCTATGACTGAACCGTTCCGCAGCGCGAAGCCTATAGGCATCTCGAAGGTTAGGACAGGGTCCGCTTGCGCAGTCTTCCGGGTTGCGGTCTACCGACGACGGGCCGCCCGGCGCAGCGATCGCGACCGGGGCTGTTCGTTCTTCTGCGGTTGGAGTATCGCAGGGTGCCGCCAGCTCTCAGGCCAGCTTTCGCAACTCTTCCACGATCTCCGAATGCAGCGCGCTGGCGTCGTCGAGGCGCCGGGCAAGGGAAACCCAATCCGAGTCGATGACGCTGATCTGTGCGCCGCCGATGACTGCCGCCTGGCGGGCCAGGAGGCTGGCTAGCTCGGGGTAGTCGCGGAGCAGATCTGCGGTGTCGCTGCGCCGCCTGGCGCCAAGCCGCAGAGAGAAGTCGAGCAGCACGGCGGTCGTGACGAACGAAAGGCCGCGGGTGGTGGCCTCTTCAGAAAGCTCGCGCAGCCCGTCTTCGTTTCCCGAGGGAAAGCCCGGGATCGCTTCGGCTCCCTGGGCCCAGTTCAGTGCTTGGGGAAGGGAACCGGCCGCCCACTGCGCCGCAGTTCCAACCGGTTTTGTGAAGCCGGTGCGAAGTGGGAATCTCCCCTCAGCATAGCCGATGGAATCCGATCCCCAGGCCTTCATGAAGTCCCTCACCGGCAAGGCCGCGTAGGGGTGCCCCTGGGGGTCGTGCATGACGACTCGCTCGTCGTTCACATCCAAAACCGCAACGAAATGGTCCGCCCCGGTTGGGCGATCGGAGCGTCCCTGATGCCGCAGCAAACCCATATCCAGCGGCCCGACGAACACGGGCCCCTGGTTGGCCAGCCGGCGCAACGTCGCCAACGCCTCCTTCTCGTCTGTAAAGGTGCGTCGCTGGCTTTCCACGCCCATGATTCCCAGCGCCTGATCGATACCCTTATCCGGGTCCCACCCGGGTGGGTCGAACAGGGGAAACTCCCCGATTCTTTGATACCCGTAGGCCGACCCGGTGATTGCCTCAATCAACGGTGCGTCGACTGGGTGGCCAAGAGTCATGGCCAGGGCGTTCGAGTAACAGTAGGGGCCGCTGCCCGAGTACGTAACGGCCCTGAACTCGCCAGCTGTCCTGCTCATCGCTTCCTCCCGAGGGTCCTGGGTGGGGTTCAGCGTATCAATGGGGTGGGCCCGAACACGTTTCGCGGTCGTCTCGACGAGGTGCGCACCGGGGCGCGGTGCGAGCGAAGTCAGGTGGCTGCCTACATCGACGAGTCAGGCGCGGGCAGCCCTCAAACTCGTCGACCTCGCCTTGGCGGCGCTGATGCGGAGGCGCACTACTGTGGCCTGGTGGACAGGCAGCGGATTCGGGGCGAGGTCGTCGCGTGGTTTCGCGACCACGCCCGCCCGCTCGCCTGGCGGGAACCGGGAACCAGCCCGTGGGGTGTGCTCGTCAGCGAGGTGATGAGCCAGCAGACCCCGGTGGCGCGAGCCGAGCCGTCGTGGCGGGCCTGGATGACGCGCTGGCCTACCCCTGCCGACCTGGCCGCCGTGGAGCCCGCCGAGGTGTTGCGGGCCTGGGGGAGCCTCGGCTACCCGCGCCGCGCACTTCGGCTCGCGTCGGCCGCGACGGCTCTGGCCGCGCAGGGCAACGAGGTCCCCGACGACGAGGCCCGGCTGCTGGAGCTGCCCGGGGTCGGTCGCTACACGGCAGCGGCGGTTATGGCCTTCGCATTCCGCCGTCGCAGCGTGGTGCTCGACACCAACATCCGGCGAGTTCTCGCACGCCTAGCGGTTGGCGAGGAGTTTCCGGCACGCAGCGAGACCGCTGCCGAACGCGCGCGAGCCGAGGAATGGTTGCCAAATGACGACGACCGGGCTGCGGCATGGTCGGAGGCGGTGATGGAACTCGGGGCCGTGGTGTGCACAGCGAGGTCGCCCCAGTGCGGGGACTGCCCGGTGCGGGCGCACTGTGTCTGGCTGGCGGCCGGAGCTCCCGCCTGGCAAGGGCCTGAACGTCGCGGGCAGGCCTGGGTGGGCACCGATCGCCAGTGCCGTGGTCGCATCATGGGGGCCCTGCGCCGGGCCGAGGCGGGCGTGGCCTTGCCTGACATCGCGTGGCCTGATCGCGCCCAACTTGAGCGCTGCGTCGCCAGCCTCCTCGACGATGGTCTCGCCCACGCCGCCGACGACCGTCTCCGACTCGGCCCCGCCTGACCGGCTCACTCACCTCGCGGGGCAGGCGAGGTGCGCGCAAGACGGGCGAACCGGAGGAGGGGCAGAACGACTGGCGGGGTCGCGGGGCATGGCGGGATGGGGCAGGCCGCCTCGCTTCAGCGGGTTTCCTCGGGATGGGCTTTGGCGGCGTGCGTGGGTCTGCTGCGCCACAGCAGAGCGTGGCCTTCGAGGAAGCGAAGGACGACTCGCTCATCGCGTTATCGGCGCATGTCCCGGTGGCGTTCGTGAGCTGGCTGATCTCTAGCAGGGTTGCCGAAGTCAGTTGGACGTAGGACGCAGGTTTTAATTGGTTGTCGCAGCGCTGATCCGTTCCGGCGGTTCTGGGTACTCGACGCGAACCTAAGCCCATACGTCAGCTAATCCTCACGGCGTGCCAAGCTATGGGCGACTTGCTTATGTTGGCGCGGACGTCAGACCTCGATGACCGCCGCCATTTATCTGGTATACCGGGGTCCCGGCCACGCCCGGGGGCGTTGGACCGGGCGATGCGGGCTCTAGTGGGGTGTGTCTCGATAACGCGATGGCCGAATCTTTCTGGCCGACCCTCAAACACGAGTTCTACCACCATTGCTCCTGGCCCACCGGGGCTGAAGCACGCTGGGAAGTTACCCGCTGGATTGAACTGGATTGAACTGGATTGAACTGGATTGAAGTTGTCTACAACCGCCGCGCCGGGCTACGAACGCCCGATAGCGTTTGAGCACAACGTCACTCACCCCCAGACGCTGACGCTGAGGGGCAAACCGTGTCAGCGGGCCGTATCCACAAATTTACGGAGAACTCTACGTGGCCGAAGCGGGTGTGGGGCGCGATTCTCCACGAAAGGGGCTGGTCGTGATCTAACCGGAGTGGATCGTGACGCTCGCTTGAGCCGGTCTGACGAGAATACTCTTGACATCGCATGCGGCGCGGCAATTTAGCAGTGTCAGAGGTTCTCGCTAGCGTAGGACACGACCGGAGAGCACAACTCAAGATCGCGCTCTGCGGCGCAGAGGAGATGTACAACATGGCACGTGCTGCGAAGCCGAGACAGGCCAAGACACTCGCGCAGACCCTCTGGGAGGCTGCCGACAAGCTGCGTGGCAACCAGGAGCCGAGTGAGTACAAGCACGTCGTGTTGGGCTTGGTGTTCCTGAAGTATGTCTCCGACCGCTTCGAAGAGCGCCGCGTTGCGCTGGAGGCTGAGTTGGCCGCCGAGGGCATCAAGCCTGAGCGTTTGCCAGACTTCCTCGAAGACCGCGACGAGTACACCAGCCACAATGTGTTCTGGGTGCCGGAGTTGGCGCGTTGGCGCTACATCCGGTCGGTGGCGAAGCAGCCGGAGATCGGACAGCAGATCGACCAAGCCATGGACATCATCGAGAGGGAGAACCCGTCGCTGCGTGGTGTGCTTCCGCGCAACTATGGGCGGGACGGCCTCGACAAGCGACGGCTTGGTGAGCTCGTCGACCTGATCGGCTCCATCGGCTTCACGGAGACAGACGACCACGGTGCCGATGACGTGCTCGGCCGGGTGTATGAGTACTTCCTCGGACAGTTCGCAGGCAAGGAGACCGGCAAGGAAGCCGGGGCGTTCTACACGCCACGTTCGGTGGTAAAGACATTGGTCGAGATGCTCGAGCCGTACAAGGGCCGAGTTTATTACCCTGCTGCTGGCTCCGGCGGTATGTTCGTGCAGTCAGCAGAGTTCGTAAAGGCGCATGGTGGTAGGCGCACTGACATCTCCGTGTACGGGCAGGAGTTCACAGACACGACGTGGAAGCTCGCGAAGATGAACTTGGCGCTGCGAGGCATCGAGGCTGACATGGGGCCGCGCTCGGCGGACTCCTTCACCGATGACCTGCACCCGGACCTGCGCGCCGACTTCGTTATCGCCAACCCACCCTTCAACGTCTCCGACTGGTGGGATGCCAAGCTCGCGGATGATCCGCGCTGGAAATACGGCACCCCGCCACAGGGGAACGCCAACTTCGCGTGGGTGCAGCACTTCGTACACCACCTGAGCCCCAGAGGGACGGCGGGTTTCGTGCTCGCGAACGGATCGCTGTCTTCCAAAAGCGGGGGTGAGGGCGAGATTCGCCGAAAACTCGTCGAGACCGACCTCGTGGACTGTATCGTCGCGATGCCCGACAAGCTCTTCTTCAACACCGGTATTCCGGTCTCGCTGTGGTTCGTGTCCAAGGCCCGCCACGGCAATGGGCACCGGGAGCGGCGCGGCGAGGTGCTGTTCATCGACGCCCGCACGCTCGGCAGGATGGAGAGCCGCCGCCTGCGCGTGCTGACCGACGAGGACATCGCGAGAATCGCCGACACTTACCACTCCTGGCGCAACCACGATGGCGGATATGAGGATGCCCCCGGATTCGCCAAGGCTGCCTCGATCGAGGAGATCGCCAAGCACGACTTCGTGCTCACCCCGGGCCGCTACGTCGGCACCGCAGAGGCAGAAGTCCACGACGAACCGATCGACGAGAAGATCGAACGACTCACCAACGAGTTGTTCGCAGAGTTCAAGCGCGGGCATGAACTGGAGGATGAGATTCGGCGGCGGCTGGGGAGGCTTTCGTCGTGAACGGCTGGAGAAAGGCGAAGTGGGGGGACATTGCTGTACTCGAGTACGGGAAGGCTCTCCGTGACTACCGGGAGGGTCGTGGCGTCACCCAGGTGTTCGGGACTAATGGTCCTATCGGGTACGCAACCTCCGTGCCTCATAGTCTAGGACCTGGAGTGATCGTTGGACGTAAGGGTGCGTATCGAGGTATCCATTTCACGAAGTCCCCTTTTGCTGTGATTGACACCGCTTTTTGGCTTAAGTCGACCGAGCCCTTTGATCTTCGGTGGGCGTACTATGAGCTACTCACTCACGATATCAACTCGATGGATTCGGGTAGTGCAATACCCTCGACGAGCAAGGAGGCCTTTTATGCGATGCCGGTCTTGATTCCGCCGCTCGAGACCCAGAAGGTCATCGCCGCGACGCTCGGGGCGCTCGATGACAAGATCGAGTCGAATCGGCGGACTATAAAACTTATCGACGAGGTAGTGCGAGCACGGTTTGACCGTGATTTCGACGTTGAACAAGTCGGTGATGGCATTGCTATTGCTGAACTTGTAGGAATCAATCCACGCCGCAAGCTCGCTCGGGGTGAGCAAGCGACCTACCTCGGTATGTCTTCGCTGCCTGAATTCTCGCCGGTTGTCCTGGAATGGGAGGAGCGAGCGTTCGGAAGTGGGCAGAAGTTTATCAATGGTGATGTGCTCATGGCTCGCATTACCCCTTGTCTTGAGAATGGCAAGACTGCAATTGTGGACATGCTCGGTGAGGGGGAAGTTGGCTGGGGGTCAACTGAATACGTTGTGCTCAGTCCGCGAGGAGAATTTTCTACGCCTTGGCTCTACGCGCTGACGAGGCATGAGGTGGTCCGTGAGTGGGCGATAAGAAGAATGACCGGGTCATCTGGTCGTCGGCGATTTCAGGCGAGTGGGTTTGGTGAGTACTGTATTCGGAAGCCCGACCCTGCTGGACTGGCTGCATTCAATGCTTTCGCGGTCCCGATGTTCCGTAAGGTGACCCAGGCCCGAGATGAGATGAAGTCCCTCATGCGGCTGCGCGATGCTCTCCTCCCTGAGTTACTCTCGGGTCGTACCAGCGTGCCGGTTGGAGATGTTTTGCTATGACCAGGTTTAATGCTGTGTGGGCTATTCAGCAACTTGACCGCTTTATTGAAATGACGGTCGAGAAGTCTGTAAATGAGTCTGGAATCGTCTTCCTTGAGACGGTGGCCTCTTCCGAAGAGATCACTCAGCAGCTGCAAATTGTTGTGATGATCGTTCGCCGAGTGCTCCCGACTGACCTGCTCTCGAACTTGGCTTTGATGGGCAGCGCCACGGGTGAGTGGAAACAAGTTCGTCCGCTTTGCTTGCGGGCTAAAGCTCTGCTGGAACGAAAGGTAGAGATTGAGCAGAATCTTGGGGATGATGCCCCGGAGCTGTCGGCAGCCAAGCTACATCCTTGGGTCTGGGGTGGTGCATCATCGCTGTGGGAGTCGAGACACTATCGCGAGGCTGTGGAAGGTGCGATTCGAAAGCTGAACGCCGAGACCCAGAACAAGCTTGGTCGTCGTGATGTGAGCGAAACGAAGTTGTTCAATGAGGCTTTCAGTGAGCAGGACCCCGCGGCGGGTAAGCCTCGCCTCCACCGTATGAAGAACGACGGCAGCAGCACTTTCAAGTCCGTTCAGCGGGGTGCTCGGACGTTTGCCGAAGGAGTGTTCGCTGGTATCCGTAACCCGCTTGCCCATGAGGCCGGCCAAGAGATGCCGGAACAGCAGGCTTTGGAGTACTTGGCCGCGCTGAGCGTGTTAGCGCGCTGGGTGGATGAGTCAGCGCTGGAGACCGCCCTGTGAGTGCCTTCAACGAGAACACTGTGGAGCTGGCAGCGCTGGAGTACTTCGGGGAACTGGGCTACGGAACGCTGCACGGCCCAGACATCGCACCAGGCGAATCGGGAGCGGAGCGTGATTCCTACGAGGAGGTCTTCCTTTGGGCTCGGCTGCGTGATGCAATCAGGCGGATTAACCCGGGAACGTCCCCTGCCCTGATTGACGCTGCTCTTGCGGAGACTGTAAGGAAAACGGTGTGTGAGGGTCTGGCCTGATCCGAGAGGAGATGGCCGTGTCTGACACGACTGACGTCATCGCTGATGACG
>NZ_RQYZ01000171.1 GCF_003932855.1 Tessaracoccus sp. OH4464_COT-324
TCGCGGTCACCGTTTTGGGTCAGGCCCTCAGACTCGGCAAACCCAGTCGAAGAATCCTTATCCCTGGCACCAACACCCGGCTTCGTCGGAACATGACCCTCCGGAGCAGTCACCGTCACCTTGTACTTCTGCCCAGCAGCCAACACCGGCAGATGATCGAAGGAGTAGTGCCCCTGATCATCAGTCTGCGTCGGAGCAACCGGCTGTCCATAAACGTCAGTCACCGGCTGACCATCCGGACCAGTCAACGTGAGCGTCACACCGGCAATCGGGCGATCAGTGTCGTCCTGCTTACCGTCCTCGTTCACATCCAGCCACAC
>NZ_RQYZ01000172.1 GCF_003932855.1 Tessaracoccus sp. OH4464_COT-324
CATCACCTTCGCCAGCATTGCTTAAATCAGCAATTAAATTATCCCAATCTAACGCTTTCTTTTCTGCATCATAATAACGGTATTCACGAATTGTCATGCCGACCGCATTAAAAATTGCATTATGATTTGGCCATGTTGGAGTGCTAATCCAAACATTTTGAGATTTGGTTTGACGTTTAATGAATTCAGCAGCAATGCGCAATGCACCTGTTCCACCTAAACTTTGCACTGTTTTAGCGCGTCCTTGCTTAACAATTTCAGAGTCTGCACCAAATAATAATTCTTTTGTATATTCGTTAAATTCCGCTACACCATCAA
>NZ_RQYZ01000173.1 GCF_003932855.1 Tessaracoccus sp. OH4464_COT-324
CTATATGCTCGAATTGCGCGCTTCGGGCAATGACGTGGTGGCACCTTACGCAGAACGGTATCCCGAAGCCAAATTCGTGCCGGGACGACGTCCGTGGGAAGTGAAAACAGACATCGCTCTGCCCTGTGCGACGCAAAATGAACTGGACGGGAAAGATGCTTTGCAGCTGATCGAAAACAAAGTGCAATGTGTCGGGGAAATTTCCAACATGGGTTGCACACCCGAAGCGATCGATCTCTTCTTGGAGCATAAAATCCTTTATGCACCGGGCAAAGCCGTGAATGCAGGAGGTGTGGCTACTTCCGGCCTCGAAATGAG
>NZ_RQYZ01000174.1 GCF_003932855.1 Tessaracoccus sp. OH4464_COT-324
AAAAAAGTCACCGCACTTTTTCATTTAATAAATAATGAACAATCAATGTGATAACTTTAAATCCCCATGGATTTATAGTATCTTGTAACAAATTATTAACTACTAAAATATGGAGTTCAAACCTTGAACGATATGGTGAAAAATCTAGTCCTTTGGATTGTTGTTGCAGTGGTGATGATGACCGCTTATCAAAGTTTTAGCGGAAGTTCATCAAGTAATGCAATTGATTACACTACATTTATTAGTGATGTAGAAAATAACCAAGTTTCAGCTACTAAATTTAATGAAGTAGGTGAAATTTTTGTCACTAAAAAAGAT
>NZ_RQYZ01000175.1 GCF_003932855.1 Tessaracoccus sp. OH4464_COT-324
AAAGACAGTTTCAGCTTATGGCTCAATCAAAATATTCAAGATGCGGAAGAACTCGCCAAAATGGCAATCAGTTCAGCTGAACGCCGTTTGCGCGCGGCAACAAAAGTAGTACGCAAAAAACTGGTCAGTGGCCCAGCACTTCCTGGGAAACTAGCGGATTGCAGCGAACAAGATTTAAGTAAAACTGAATTATTTTTAGTGGAAGGGGATTCTGCTGGCGCTTCCGCCAAACAAGCTCGTAACCGAGAATACCAAGCGATTCTGCCACTGCGAGGAAAAATCTTAAATACATGGGAAGTTTCAGCGGATCAAGTTTTA
>NZ_RQYZ01000176.1 GCF_003932855.1 Tessaracoccus sp. OH4464_COT-324
GCGCTATTAGGCAAATTTAAAAAATAAAATCTGATTTTTTAGCTAGCAACAGGCGCAACAACTCTGTAAAATAGCCGACTGATTTTTTACTTGTGAATTAATTTTAAATATAAAAATGACGCAGAAATTACATATTAAAACTTGGGGCTGCCAAATGAATGAATACGACAGCTCAAAAATGGCAGATTTGCTTTTAAATACTCATGGTTTAGAGTTGACCGAAGTGCCTGAGGAAGCTGATGTATTATTATTAAATACCTGTTCTATTCGTGAAAAAGCACAAGAAAAAGTGTTTCATCAGTTAGGTCGTTGGAA
>NZ_RQYZ01000177.1 GCF_003932855.1 Tessaracoccus sp. OH4464_COT-324
CGTTGGTCGAGGGCTGGGCCTTCAGGAAGTTCTACCCTGCAGAAGCAGGCCGCCTCGCCGCGCTACCGGGCTGGGTCCACCTCTACAATCACCACAGACCCCACCCCGCGATCGGAAAGCAACCACCGATCACGAGACTGAACAACCCGACTGAACATCACACCTAGCCGACGATCGCCAGTTGATCCGGCCACCCGGGAGTGCTGCTGCCGGTGGTGACGATCGTAACCGACGACGCTGTCCCAATCGAGGGTCGCTGGATGTCGAACTGATCATCATGGCCGACCCAGAAACTCCCGGCTAGGTCCGTGTCC
>NZ_RQYZ01000178.1 GCF_003932855.1 Tessaracoccus sp. OH4464_COT-324
CTTGTCTTCCAACGTCGAATACAGCTTTTTTAACTCACTTGCCATTTGGGTAAACACTAGAGCTAATCGACCTATTTCATCATCGCTTTTCGTATCTAGCGGAATATGGTTAAACTGCCCAATTTGCACTTGAGAACTTGCTAATGCCAGTTTTTCCAATGGATTTACAACACGTTTATGGGTGAAGTAAATCACATAGGACACCATAATCAAGATAACCAGCATTGCGGCAAGAATACTGAGCACAGCAATTTTCAATTTGAGTTCTGCAAAATATTGTAATGTGTTTACAAATTGATCTACTTGGTTCACAT
>NZ_RQYZ01000179.1 GCF_003932855.1 Tessaracoccus sp. OH4464_COT-324
CACAAACCATTCCTGAATTAGTTAATTGGGCGAGAGAACGTGAGTTTTCTTTAAATCTCCCTACCGAACGATTGGCATTTTTACTAGCCATTGCCATTTATAATAATGAACGTATTGACGGCGAAATGTTAGAAACCGATTTGGTTGATATTTTCCGCCATATTTCCAACGCTTTTGATCAATCTGCAGAAACTATTAGTACCAGAGCAAATAATGCGATTAATGAGCTCGTGAAACAGCGTTTTTTAAACCGTTTTAGTAGTGAGTTTACTGAAGGTTTATCTATTTATCGTCTAACTCCGCTAGGTGTTG
>NZ_RQYZ01000180.1 GCF_003932855.1 Tessaracoccus sp. OH4464_COT-324
TAACTAGTATCAGTTTCTAATCTTTGCATGGTTTTATCTGAATGAATTTTGATTGTTTTATAGTCATTACTAGTTTCAATAAGAGTATGATCACTTATCGTCCATAGCCCAGTGTGCTTTGTTTCATATTTGAATTCTCGAGAGAAATCCATATAGCCAATACCGACAGAACTGCCATTTTCTAAATATTCGGTATGATCTACAGTCGTTAGGTTAAAAAGTGGATAATGAATAACACATCTCCATTTACCAACAATATCTTTTGTAGATATTGTTGGTTGAGCCATTGAAGAAATTGATAGAGCAGATAC
>NZ_RQYZ01000019.1 GCF_003932855.1 Tessaracoccus sp. OH4464_COT-324
CGCGGCCGCCAACTCAGCTCGTAAAGCAGCCTCCGCCCGCTGATCCCCATCCGACCACACAGGCGCCGCCGGCACACCAACCACACCATCATCCCCATCGGCCCCATCCGAATAAAACACCGGAGCCGTAGGATCCCACTCATCGTCAAAATACTTGTGTCCCATAACCGCATTCTCCCACAGCACAGGGTCAACCGGAAGCCAACCGAGACACTATTTCCATCCCCTGCCCCCAGCGGCTCAGCGCGCCCCGCTAGGGCTGCGAAGCCTGAGCGGAACCGCAGACGCCCAGCAACTAGATACCGCACCAGCTGCTCAGGAGACCCGGATCACCTTGTTCTCACTAACCTGCGCGTTGTCGGATCCGGGTTTCTCCGGGGTGCCTACAGCGGTGACCTCGTAAGACCCCGGTTCCCAAAGGTTGACCGACACCGACCATTCCAGCCAACCCTCCGGATTCGCGCTGAGCGCCGTTTGCGCCACGACGTTCACGATCTTCTGCTTGGTTTCCAGGTTCGTGATCGTGATCACGGGCGCCCCGTAGGCCGGCTTGGTAGTGCCGGTGATGCGCAACACGTCGGTGCCGACCGTGTCGCCGTTTCTGGGGTTCGTGATCCAAAGCCCCGGCCGCTGGGCCATGCCCGGGACGCGGAACCCCTCGTCGGCTCCGAAAACGCCGGGAGCAGGTTGGCCGTCGGCCAGGAAGCGCACCCGCATCTGGGGCTCCTTCATCGTCTCCGCCAGCGTAGCCACCAGCTGGTTGATCGCCGCCTCCGAATGTTCCGAAGACTTGATGAGGTTCGCGTAGGTCTCCGCGCTCAGGTCCACCGTAGCGGTGGCGTCCAGGAAACGAACATCGTTCACCGTCCCCTCCCACAGCGACGTGTAGTCGGGGTCGTTGGGCACGAGTGTGAACAGCGCCTCCACCGCTGCCCGCGGCAGGCTCGCCGTCGAGGGCAGGTTTCTCTGCTCCCGGTACAGCAGGTTGTTCGTGCGACCCACGTAGTAGATCGGCATCCCACGCACCACGGCGCGCACTGCGGCCTGCGCACCTCCCGACGGCAGCGGGCGCGTATCCGGCGCTTCGGAGGTGGTAATAGCGTCGGTGGTGTCGCGCGTCGCCGCCGCTCCGATCGCCCCCAGCGACATCGCCACCAGGCAGGCCACAAAGACCAGCTGCGCGCGCACCTTTCCCACCGTGAGCCGACGACGTTTCCGCAGCTCCTCCTCGATCCCCTCGTCCGGGATCGCCTTGATCTGCTTGCCGAGGCTCTTCAACGCCGCCGTGAGCTCCTGCGACAGCGCCTCCAGGTCGCCGCTGCCGCCCAGCCGGTGGCGCAGCATGTTGAGCGCCACTTCAAGGCGCCGGTTCGCGCCGCGCAGCGTCGTGCGCATCACGTGGCTCAGCTCCGGGCCGAAAACGTTCAGGTAGTGCGCCACCACCACGATCTCCCCCAGCTGCTGCGGCAGATCGTAGACCGTGCGCATCAGCGCCAAGTAGCGCCCATCCTCGGGCACGGGCAGGTTGGCGCGGAAACCGACCGGGTGGGTTAGGTGGATCACCTGCTCGCGCAACAGCTCGACCCGCTCCACCGGGTCGACCACCCGGTTGCGGCGCCGCAGCAGCGCGAGCATGGCGTCGCGGACGATCTCCCCGGCCTTCGGGCCGGCGCCCAGCAGCGTCGCCAGGCGAAACAGGTGCGCGTGCTGCTCCTCGTAGATCTCCAGCAGCCAGTCGATGCTCTCCTGCTTGGCCATCGTCGCCCGCTAGATTCCCGAGTAGGAGTGCAGCCCGCTGAACAGCAGGTTCACCCCCACGAAGTTGAACCAGAACGTCGCCAGGCCAATCAGCGCCAGCACCGCCGCTCGGGTACCGCGCCAGCCCGCCGTCAACGCCGCGTGCAGATAGCCCGCGTAGAACACCCACGTGATAAAACTCCAAGTTTCCTTCGGATCCCAGTTCCAGAACCGGCCCCACGCGTACTGCGCCCAGATCGCGCCCGCGACGATGGTGAAGGTCCAGATCGGGAAGGCGAACGCCGTGACACGGTGCGCGAACAAGTCGAGTCTGCGGGAGGTCGGAACCTTCGCCAGGTATCCGGTGATCTCCCCCTTGCGTTCCGCCCGTGACCGCACCAGGTAGAGCACGCTCGCCACCCCGGCGACGTTGAACGCGGCGGCGGCCAGCACGGCAGCGACGATGTGGATGATGAACCACACCGAATGCAGCGCGGGCATCAGCGGCGCCACTTCCACGTAGAACGAGGTGATGGCCAGCCCCATCATCAGCGCGCACAGGCCCGTCACGCCCAGTCCCAGCCAACGCCCGCGCCACAGCCACACGCACAGCAGGTACAGCACGCTCAGGAAGGCCATCGCCGCCGTCACGAACTCATACATGTTTCCCCACGGCGCCCGACCGGCCGCTATGCCGCGCGCCACGACGCCGACGATGTTCGCCGCAACGGCCACCACCGTCGCGGCCACCCCCAGGCGCCCGTAGAGGTCGACGTTGATCCGCTTGGCGTCCTCCGAGCCGTCGCTTGCCCTCTCGGCCGCCAACCCGCGGGCAAACCCCCACTCGGCGGAATGCAGCGCAAACGCGATGATGTAACACACCATCGCGATCACCAGCACGGTGTCAGAGAATTGCGTCATGCTTCCTCCTCCAGTTCCTCGACGAGCGAGCGAACCTCGTCTTCCACCCGCAGCCCAGTCGGGCTCCGATCCAAGCCCCCGACGACGACGCCGTCGCCCGCGCGCACCACGAAGATCCGCCGGGGCTTCACGAACAGGCTGACTGTCAGGCCGAGAATGCCCACCATGATCGCCCACAGGGTGAGCTGGTTGCCGGGCGTTTCGCTGAACTGCAGCTTCACCCAGCGAGAGTAGCCGTCGAACTGCACGCTGCCCAGCCCTTCGGGCAGCGTGAACCCAGATCCGGGCTTCATGCGCGCCCGCAGTCGTTCGTCGTTGTCGCCCAGCACGGGCTCCAGGCCCCGCGGGTTGAGTGTGTAGACGTTCTCCGGGACGCCAGTCTCCGCCCCGGGCTTGCCTCGCCAGGCGTTCAGCCACACCTCCGGCTCGATCGCATCGGGGAACACAGAGCGCGCGGTCTCGCCGTCGAGCACCGCCGTCGGCAGGAAGGTGCCCTCGAAGGCCAGCCGTTCCGGGCGCGCGTCGGGCACCTTGACCACCCCCTGCGAGGTGAAGTTGCCGTCCACCGGGAGGAACACCACCGGCCCTTCGAAGGCAACCGCGCCTTCACCGTCGCGCACCGTGAAGTGCGGGGCGTAGCCGTGGCCGAGCAGGTTGATCTGGGTGCCGCCGGCGGTGATGTACGGGCCGTTGACCGTGAGCCGCGCGTTGTGCGTCTCGCCCGCCTCCGTGACACTCATCTCCGCCTCGAACAGCCGCGCCGCGCCGCGCTGCACCTGCCCCGTCTCGAAGGCGGCGAAGAAGCGGTGCACCTCCAGGCTGAACGGCTCCAGCCGGTCGGTGTCCCGCCAAGCACCGGCGGAGAAGTCGTCGTACTGCGTGATGCTGTTGGCGAAGCCGCGGCCCTCCACCACCACTGCCGTTCCGCTGAAGCCCAGGAAGTTCGACCAGGCGAGCCCAACCAGCACGGCCACCAGCGAGAGGTGAAAGATCAGGTTGCCGGCCTCGCGCGCGTAGCCGCGCTCCGCGCTGATCCCTCGATCGCTCGCGAGGGTGCGGAATCCCTTGCGCTTCAGCCAGCGCTCGGCTCGCGCCAGCGTCTCCGGCGTGGCCGCCATTCGTCGCGCCACCGGCAGCTTCTCCGGGTGGCTGGGCAGCTTCGCGGGCGGCGCCACGACATCAACGGCGTACTTCTTGATCCTGGGCAGGATGCAGCCGATCAGGGAGATGAACAGCAGCAGGTAGATGGCGGAGAACCAGGGTGACGCGTACACGTCGTACATCCCGAGGGGCTGCCAGAGCTTGTCCAGCGTGGGGTGATCGCGCTTGTAGGCGGCGACGTCGGCCACCGAGATCCTGGACTGCGGGATGAGTGAGCCGGGGATTGCGGCCAGCGCCAGCAGCACCAGCAGCACGAGCGCGTTTCGCATGCTGGTCAGCTGCGTCCAGGCCCACCTCACAGCACTGCCCCGAACGACGAGGCCCACTGCCTGAGCGCGCCCATCAGCCAGTCCCAGCCCCCGGTGAGCATCAGCAGGCCCACCAGCACCATCAGTGCGCCGCCCGCGCGCTGCAGGCCGGCCTGATGGGTGCGCAGCCAGGTTAGTTTCGGGGCCAGCGCGCTGAAGGCGAAGGCAAACACGACAAACGGCATCCCCAACCCCAGCGCGTAGCAGAAGGCCAGCAGCGCGCCCCGGCCTGCTGAGCCCTCGCTGAACGCGAGCGACAGCACCACCGACAGCGCCGGGCCGATGCAGGGCGTGAACCCGAGGCCGAAGACGATGCCGAGCAGCGGTGAGGCCAGCACGCCCGCCCTGGGGGTGTACGACGGCTGCCACAGGCTGGGCAGCGGCAGCAGTCCGCTGAATGCGACGCCCAGCACGATGATGAGTATGCCGGCGACGATGGTGATGGTCCGCTGCTGCTGGACGAGCAGCGCGCCCACCCCGCCGGCCACCGCCCCCGTCGCCACGAACACGAGGGAGAAACCCAGCACGAAGCCGATCGTGCCCAGCACGAGTGGTCCGCGCCGCCCCCGGCCCGCCACCAGCTGGCTGGCCCCCACCCCGGAAGCGTAGGAAAGATAGCCGGGTAGCAGAGGCAGCACGCACGGCGACGCGAAGCTGACCAGCCCCGCAAGCACCGCCACGGGGATCGCTACGAGCATCGAATCGGTGAGGGCACTTGCCACCCAGCTGTCCAACGGGATCATCGGAGGTCCTCCACGAGGCTCACGAGGGTGTTGGCGTCAATCTCGCCCAGCACCCGCGCTGCGACCCGCCCCTCCCGGTCGATCACCAGCGTAGAGGGGATCGCCTTGGGCGGCAGCGCGTCGAAGCCGAGCAGCAGTTTGCCGTCGGGGTCGAAAATGTTGGGGTAGCCGATGCTGAAGGAGCGCACAAAGGCCTGGGCCGGCGCTTCGGACAGGTCGCGGGTGTTGAGCCCGAGGAACTGCACGTCATCGCCCAGCCGCTCGTCGGCCGCCACCAGCTCGGGGGCTTCGTGCCTGCAGGGCGCGCACCATGAGCCCCAGACGTTGATGACGACGATCCTGCCCGCGAAGTCGCCCGACGACACATGTCCCCCGGAGAGTGTGGGGCCGGACAGCGCCGGGGCGGGGCTGCGCTCCGCCTCCGCGACGATGGTAACCGCGCCGTCGCCGGCGGTGAAGCCGTAGGTGTCGGTCGACTCTCCGCCGCCGGTCAACGACGAACAGCCGGCCAGCAGGCAGGCGCTCAGCCAGGCGACGATCCTTCTCATGTGCCCACCCGGAACTTGCGCGCGCTGCTGCTGGGCGGCAGCAGGTCGTTGATGTGTTCGGCATAGTCGACGCCCACCGGTTTCCCGTCGAGGTAGCGGAAGGTAGTTACCGAACACAGCGTGGTCCGACGACGGCGCGGGTCGTGCACGAATGGTCGGCCTTCCACCGCGCGCCGCGCGATGTAGATGGGCAGCTGGTGTGACACCAGCAGCGCAGTGCCGCCCTCCCCCGCCGCCTCGGCGGCCGCGGCAAGCGCGGCCAGCATCCGCTCCGCGATGCTAGCGTAGGATTCGCCCCACGATGGCCGGAGCGGGTTGCGCATGTGCCAGAACATTCGTGGGTCGAACAGTGCCGCATTGTTCCGCCCGA
Source organism: Tessaracoccus sp. OH4464_COT-324 (assembly GCF_003932855.1). Taxonomy (GTDB): domain Bacteria; phylum Actinomycetota; class Actinomycetes; order Propionibacteriales; family Propionibacteriaceae; genus Arachnia. The sequence continues at coordinate 5,789 of NZ_RQYZ01000019.1, forward strand.
AGCGTTTTCCCTCGAAAGCGTTCGCCGCCTCGATCAGCCGCTCGTCAGTGACGACCGGCAGCCCGGGATGCCGCGCTGCGATAGGGGCCATCGTCTCCTGGGCGCGTTGCAGCGGCGAGCAGCGCAGGTGGGTGAGTGCATCGTCGGCGAACACCTCGGCCATGCGCTGCGCCATCCGGTGACCAAGCTCGCTGAGCCCAAAGCCTGGCAGCCTGCCGTAGAGCAGGCCATCCGGGTTGTGGACCTGGCCGTGACGCAGAACGTGCACTGTCGAAATCATGAGGACAGCTTAGGGCCTGTTTCGAAAGTGCTGGTGGAGCGAGGACGCTGCGGGCGGGATGAGTTGGGTTCCCAACGGCTGCCACCTGTACTGGACGTACAGGTCAAGCCGCTGGGGACACCCCTCACCCGAACCGGAGCGCCGCAGCCCGGCGGGTCTCCGGGGAGGGCCCTAGGTGGCCTCGGCAACCGTCTTCCGTCTGCGACGTCGCTTTCGCTCAGAGGGTTTCTTCAGCGGCTCGCCCTTGGCGAGCGCCGCGGCCCGCCGTTCGTCGGCGAACTGGGCGAGGCCCTCGGCCAGCGACGCGAACGTGGGCGACTTGGCGATCACGTCCACGCGGAGGCCGTGCTGCTCGCAGGCGGCCGCCGTCGCTTCACCGATCGCCGCGATGATCGAGACCGCGTGCGGCTTACCTGCGATACCGATCATGTTACGCACGGCGGTGGCCGACGTGAATACGACGGCGTCGAACATACCGCCCTTGATTGCCTCGCGGGTCTCGGCGGGCGGCGGAGCGGCCCGTACCGTGCGGTAAGCGGTGACCCCTTCGACTTCCCAGCCGAGGTGGCCCAGCCCCTCCATGAGGGGCTCGATCGACACGTCCGCGCTAGGCACCAGCACCCGATTCATCGGGTCCATCATGTTGTCGAAGGCCGGGAACTCGGTGGCCAGCGCGCCCACGGTGTTGGGACCGCTGGGCTCCAGGTCTGCGACGATGCCCAGCTTGCGCAGTTCGCCGGCGGTACCGCGGCCGACGGCGGCGATGCTGATGCCGGACAGTGCGCGCGAGTCCAGCCCGTACTCCGCCAGCCGCTCCGCGACGGCGGCGACGGCGTGCGGGGACGTGAAGACGCACCACAGATAACGGCCGTCGACGAGGCCACGCACCGCACGCTCCATGCCTTGCTCGGTGCGGGGCGGCTCGATGCTCATTGTTGGGATGGTTTCGGTGGTGGCGCCGTACTGGGCCAACTCCTCGGCCAGTCTGCCGAGGTCGTCCTTTGTGCGGGGACTGAGCACGCGCCAGTCGAACAGCGGTTTGGACTCATACCAGCCGACGCGGGCCCGGTCGGAGTCGGCGATGGCGTCGCCGTAGACGATGTAGCATTCGCCCTCGTCGATGGGCGCTAGATCGGCCCAGGTGAGCATGCGGCTGGTCTGCGCGGTGGAACCAACCCCGCTCAGCAGCAGGACCTTGTCGTTCGGAGCGTATCTCTCCTGGGCGACGCGGCCGATCTCGCCGAGGAGGCTGCCCGAGGTGTGCAACGCGACGGTACCCGCCGTCGGCCACTGCTCGATCTCGGGAGCATGGTCGCAAGCATGCATGTACGCGGTGGTGCGGCCGGTGGCAATCGCACCGTAGGTGAAGAGGGTGCTCCAGCGGTTCAGGCCCGGGATGACGTTGATCCGCACCCCGGCGGCGCGCACGCGGGGCACGACGTCGGTAGTGAAGGCCTCGCAGAAATGGTCATCTTGGCTCAGTCGGACGGTTTTCAGCCCTTCGCGGGCCGCTTCGACCAGCTGTGCCACCTCGTCCTCGGCCACCAGCTCGATCCGGGTGTGTCCCGCGGTCAGCTTGCGCACCTCGTCAATGTCCACCCGCTGGTCGATCACCACGAGATCCGCGAAACGCAGCGATCTCGCGCCCAGCAGGGTCAGCAGCCCGAACTCTCCAGGGCCGGAGCCGACGAACGTGACGCTCCCGAGTCCTACTTCAGCCAAGGGTTCTCCTCACAACAAGGCGGAAAGTGCAGCTTCATCAACAAACCAGAAGCTGCGCACCTTCCCGTCCACGATCAAGACCGGCACGTGGTCCGAGTACTCGGCCAGCGCCGAGTCCGAGTCCACGTCAACCAGCTCGTATCCAACTCCCCTCAACGCGCAGCTGCGCTCGACGATCCGCTCGGCGTCTGAACAGAGGTGACAGCCGGAACGGGTGAGCAGCCGGACCCGCGCAGCGGAGCAGGGGGTCACTTGCCCGCGCGACGACGCTGAATGCGGGTGCGCTTCAGGAGCTTGCGGTGCTTCTTCTTGGCCATGCGCTTGCGGCGCTTCTTGATGACAGAGCCCACGTTTCGCCTTTCTTAGACAGTCTGCGTCGGCCGTGCGAGTCACGGCGGACGCCCTATGCTAACGCGCAACTGCGCTCCGACCCAATTCCCGGCACGACACGCGCCACACCCAGTCGGGCCCTGCTGCGCCCCTCTCTCCGCCCCCTGAACCCAAAGCTCACAACCAGAACAAACCAAACCCAACTTAGGTCCGCTTGCTTCCGTATTTTGTCATGTTTAGGCTTGCTTCTGCTTGTTTTTCGCGCTATGCTGATCGCATCGCTCCGATTTGATCACAAATCAGACGCAAACAGACAGAACACCGCAGTTCGGAAAGGAGGATCCAGATGTCGCTACCCGACGCCTCCGTGCACAAGAACCTCACCGGCAAAGGCGCCCGCGCTCGGATCCAACGCTTCGGCGGTCACTTGGCCGGCATGATCATGCCCAACATCGGTGCCTTCATCGCCTGGGGCCTGCTGACCGCTATCTTCATCCCCGATGGCTGGCTACCCAACGAAGCCCTCGCCACGATGGTCGGCCCCGTCATCACATACCTCCTGCCCATTTTGATCGGCTACACCGGTGGCAAGATGGTGCACGAGACCCGCGGCGCGGTAGCCGGCGCCATAGCGACGATGGGCGTGGTCGTTGGCTCCGACGTCCCGATGTTCCTCGGCGCGATGATGATGGGCCCACTCGCCGCATTCGTCCTCAAACTGTTCGACCGTGCGGTGGCAGGCAGGGTCCGAAGCGGATTCGAGATGCTCGTCGACAACTTCTCGCTCGGTATCCTGGGCATGCTGATGGCGATCCTCGGACGGCTCGGCATCGGCCCTCTCGTCGACGTGGCGGTCAAGGGCCTCGGCTCGGGCGTGGGCTGGCTCGTCGAGGCACACCTACTACCCATCGCGTCCATCGTCGTCGAGCCCGCCAAGGTTCTTTTCCTGAACAACGCCATCAATCATGGCGTCCTCAGCCCTCTCGGCGCCGCGGAATCGCAGGAACTCGGAAGATCGATCCTGTTCATGGTGGAGTCCAACCCCGGCCCGGGCCTAGGCATCCTGCTCGCGCTGACCTTCTTCGGCACACACACGGTACGAGCAACAGCGCCGGGCGCGATCATCATCCACTTCTTCGGCGGTATCCACGAGATCTACTTTCCCTACATCCTGGCGATGCCCCGCCTCATCCTGGCTGCCATCTCCGGAGGTGCATCCGGCCTGCTCGTCGGCACCCTGCTGAATGCAGGTCTGGTCGGTCCCGCGTCTCCCGGCAGCATCTTCGCTTACTTCGCGGTCACCCCCCGCGGTGGCTACATTCCGATGCTTGCCGCCGTGCTGACCGCCACCGCTGTCAGCTTCCTCGTCGCCGCAGCGCTGTTGGGTTTCCGCAGGCAATCCGATCCTGTCCCCGACGAGGAGGCGGACGGCCTCAACACGACGGACGCTGCTACCCGCGGAATCAGCGGTGCCGATGTCAATCTGCTCTACATCGCCTGCGACGCGGGTATGGGCTCCAGCGTGATGGTAGCCAGCGCGATGCGCAAGCGGCTCGCCCCACACGGCGTGGACGTGCGGCATTCCCCCGTGAACGAGGTGCCGTCCGACGCCCAACTCATCATGTGCCAGTCCGGGCTGGCCGAGCGTGTGCGTGGTCAAGCCCCCGCAGCGGTCATCGTCCCCTTTGAACAATTCGTCGGCGACCCCGCCTTCGCCAGAGTGGAGGAAGCCATCAAGGAAGGAAAGACCATTGAGTGACCAAATACTGAGCCGCAACAACGTGCGCCTCGGCGCCACCGCCGTCAACAAGGCCGACGCTCTCGCCCAATGCGGCCAGCTCCTCGTCGAGCTAGATGCCGCCACCCAGGAGTACGCGGACGCGCTGTTCGATCGCGAGCGCCAAGTATCCACCTACCTGGGCGAAGGCGTCGCCATCCCGCACGGCACCAACGAGTCCCGCCAGTACATCCGGCGCACCTGCCTGGCCGTGCTGCAGTTTCCCGCAGGCGTGGACTGGGACGGCAACACCGTTCACCTCGCGATCGCCATCGCCAGCAACTCCGACGAACACGCCGAGATCCTGGGCAACCTGGCCGAGGTGCTGATGGATTCCGACGCCGTCGCCGAGCTGGCCAGCACCAACAGCGTCGAGCGCGTCCTCACGCTCCTGACCGGACAGGAAGCCTGACATGCTAGCCCTACGCTTCTACGCACCCGGCGACCTGCGCTTGGAGGACATCCCCGAGCCCGTGTGTGGCCCCGACGAGGTAAAAATCAAGGTGGTCAACTGCTCCACCTGCGGCACCGACGTGAAGATCAGACGGGCCGGACACCCCAACCTGACGCCCCCCAGAACCATCGGCCATGAGGTGGCGGGACGCATCGTCGAGATCGGCGCGGAAGTTCCGGGTGACTGGCGAGTGGGCGAGCGCGTACAGATCATCGCCGCAGTTCCCTGCGGGGACTGCCACGAGTGCCGCAAGGGCTGGATGGCTGTGTGCCAGAATCAGACCTCAATGGGCTATCAGTACGACGGCGGCTTCGCTGAGTACATGATTGTGCCGCGCCAAGTGCTCGCCGTGGACGGTATGAACCGGATCCCCGACGGGGTGGGCTTCGACGAGGCCTCCGCAGCCGAGCCATTCGCGTGTGCCATCAACGCCCAAGAGCAGCTCGGCATCCAGCCCGGAGACGACGTGGTCATCTTCGGCGCGGGCCCCATCGGCTGCATGCACGTGCGCATCGCCCGAGGCATCCACCAGGCGGGACGAATCATCATGATCGACATCAACGAGGCCCGCTTGAAAATGTCGGCTGAGGCAGTGGCTCCCGACATCATCATCAACGCCTCCCAAACCGACCCGGTGGCGCGGGTGTTCGAGCTGACTAACGGCCGGGGAGCCGACGTGGTGATCACCGCAACCCCCGCGAACGTCAACCAGGAGCAGGCGATCGCGATGGCTGCCCGCAACGGACGGATCAGCTTCTTCGGCGGACTGCCGAAAACCGACCCGACCATAACGTGTGATGCCAACCTGGTGCACTACCGTCAGCTACATATCCATGGCGCAAACGGTTCTGCTCCCGAGCACAACCGGCAGGCGCTCGCTCACATCGCCAGCGGCAAGGTGCCCGTAAAAGACCTGATCACAAAGCGGATACCCTTGTCTCAGGTGCTGGATGTCTTCGACATCGTGGCGAGCGGCGAGGCGATCAAGGTAACAGTGGAACCCTGAGCAGGAGCAGCGAAATGAGCACCGACACCCCCAAGAACCTGTATGCGGTCGAACGCTACAACCTCATCCTGGACATCGCCGACGCCCAGGGTCGGGTCGAGGTATCCGCACTTGCGGACAGGCTAGGGGTGACGCCGGAGACGATCCGCCGCGACCTGCGCACCCTCGAATCGCGCGGGCGGCTCCGGCGGGTGCACGGCGGAGCGCTGCCCATCTCTGACGACGCCCGCGAGCCCTCGACACTCGAAAGGTTGGGGCGGCAGCGCGACGAGAAACAGCGCATCGCGCACGCCGCACTAGCCGAGGTCCCAGTCGAGGGCACCATCCTGCTCGACGCAGGCACCAGCACTCTGGCCCTGGCGGCCGCGCTACCGGCGGATCAGGAGTTGGTCGTCGTCACCAACTCCCCGGCCATCGCCTCGGCCCTTCAAGACAAAACCGCGACGGTGTATCTGCTCGGCGGCCAGCTGCGAGGCCGAACTGGGGCCGCCGTCGGGGTGTGGGCGCAGCAGGCACTCGCTGATGTGCGCGTTGACGTGGCCTTCATGGGAGCCAACGGCTTCACCGTCGGCTGGGGATTCAGCACCCCTGACCAGGCCGAGGCCGACACGAAGCAGGCTATGGTGCGGGCCGCCAAACGGGTCGTGGTACTTGCCGACTCGTCGAAGGCTGGCCGCACCCATTTCCATCGCTTCGCCACAATCGACGACGTCGACCTGCTCATCACCGATACCGCCCTCGATGCCGAGACTGCGGAGGAACTCGAACAAACAGGTTTGGAGGTATTGCGCTCATGATCGTGACTCTGACACCCAACCCCAGCATCGACCACACCAGCTCGATTGCGGAGCTTCGCCCAGGCGAGGTACACCGCGCCACTGATTCCCGGATCGATCCCGGCGGCAAGGGTGTGAACGTCTCACGAGTACTGCTCAGAAATGGCTACGACACGCTCGCCGTGCTGCCGCTCGGCGGCCCCACAGGCCGGCTGCTCGACGAACTCCTGACCGGGGCCCGGGTACCGCATCGAGTACTGCCGATCGCAGGGAACACCCGAACCAACATCGCCCTCATTGCCCAAGGCCAGACCACCAAGATCAACGAAACCGGCCCAGAGATGAGCCCTGATGAGTTGGTTACCCTGGCTGCGGCGCTCCCGGATGATGCCGACTGGATCGTTCTGTGCGGCAGCCTGCCAGCCGGAGCCCCCGATACCTACTACGCCCAGCTCGTGGCCGCTGCTCCCGGCCGGGTCGCCGTCGACGCCTCTGGCGCAGCTTTACGGGCTGCTGTGGCGGCCCGGCCAAGCCTCATCAAACCAAACCGGGAGGAACTGGCCGATTTGGTGGGCGCACCCGCGCGCACTCTGGGCGACGTATTGGATGCGGCCCGCGATCTCGCCCGCTCCATCGAGTACGTCGTGGTCAGCCTGGGCGCCGATGGCGCTCTCCTTGTGCACGGCGACGATGTGGCGCACGCGAGCGCGCACGTCACGCAGCCGCGCTCCACCGTCGGAGTGGGCGACTGCCTTCTAGCCGGCGTGCTAGCCGCCCTCGCTGCGGGCCAGCCGGCCCCCCAGGCGTTGGCCTGCGGCGTCGCCTGGGGCAGCGCAGCCGTGCAACTGCCGGGCAGCGCAGTACCCGGCCCCCATGACATCGCCCGCGTGGCGGTGCGCCTGACCACAAACCCCGACCCCAGCATCCTGCTCACCGACTGACTCATCAAGGAGACATCATGATCACCCGCCAAGTAACCATCGCATCCGCAGTCGGCCTGCACGCCCGACCTGCCGCCCTGTTCGTCGAGCAGGTCAAGGCCACCGGCCACGCCATCACCATCGGGAAGCCGGGAGGCAAGACCGTGAAGGCCAGTTCCGTGCTGGGGGTGCTCTCGCTGGGTGCGAAGCATGGCGAGACCGTTGTGCTGGCCGCCGAGGATCCCGCTGCGGGAGCAGCGCTTGACCGGCTGGCGGCCTTCCTCGAAATCGATCATGACAGCGAGGCTTAAGGTGCGTACCTTCACCGGCATCGGCGTCAGCCCAGGCGGGGTCAGCGCACCCGTCGTGGTGGTGTTGCCGCCCGAGCCCCTGCCTGACGAGACCTGTTCGCTGGATCACCACGAGGCGGCCGCGCGGGTAGCGCAGGCGCTGGCGGAGGTTGGCGACGAGTTGGAGGCCCGCGCGGCGACGCTCGGCGAGGATGCGCGGCAGATGCTGACCGCGGCGGCGCTCATGGCCCGAGACGAGGGTCTCCTCGATGCCGCTCACGAACAGTTGCGCGCCGGGCTGGGCCCCGCGCACGCCATCCAGGCCGCGGTGGCGAGCTACTCCGCGGAGTTGAAGGAGTTGGGAGGTTATTTCGCCGAGCGCGTCTCGGACCTGAACGACGTTGGCCAACGGGCGATAGCGCGCGTGCTGGGCCGTCCCGCCCCGGGGCTGCCGAAACTGAACCAGCCTTGCATCGTCGTTGCTGAGGATCTGGCCCCCGCGGACACGGCAACGCTGGACCCCAGCCTCGTTGTCGGCCTAGTCACGAGCGGCGGCGGCATCACCAGCCACACCGCGATCCTCGCAGCCCAGCGCGGCATCCCGGCCGTGGTGCAGGCTGCGGGCGTGTTGGAGTTGTCAAGCGGCACCATCGTCGCGCTCGACGGCGACACCGGCCGAGTAGTGGCTGAACCGGACGAGGCGGTGATCGCCGGGCTGGAGCGCCGCCGCCGCGCCCGAGAGCGCATCGACGCGTCCGGTCCGGGACATACTGCGGACGGCTACCCGGTGGCGCTGCTGGCCAACATTGGCGGGCCCGAGGAGGCCCGCGCCGCCGCACGGCTCGATGTGGAGGGCGTGGGGCTGTTCCGCACGGAGTTCGTGTTCCTGACGGCGACGAGCGCACCCACACTGGAGCAGCAGACCCGACTGTATCGGGAAGTCTTGGAGCCGTTCGGCCAGCGCCCGGTAACAGTGCGTGCATTGGACGCGGGTGCCGACAAACCGCTGCCCTTCGCCAACCTCGGCGAGGAACCCAACCCGGCGCTGGGCCGGCGCGGCCTGCGCCTGATGAAGGAACGCACCGAACTTCTTGAGGTGCAGCTGGCGGCGCTGGCCGCCGCGCAACGCTCCTGCGAGGCGCAGGTGAAGGTGATGGCTCCGATGGTGGCCACTCTCGCCGAGGCCGAATGGTTCACGGCGGCCGCACACGCCGTCGGGCTGGAAACTGCAGGAATCATGATCGAGGTGCCGGCCGCAGCGCTGAGTGCCGAGCATCTGCTGCAGGTGAGCGATTTCGCGAGCGTGGGCACGAACGATCTGGCGCAGTATACGATGGCGGCCGACCGGATGCTAGGGCAGCTATCTGAGCTACTCGACCCCTTCCAACCCGCGATATTGCGACTAGTGGGCCTTGCCTGTGCCGCAGGCCATTCCACCGGAAAACCCGTCGGCATCTGCGGCGAGTCAGCCGCCGACCCGCTGATGGCCCTAGTCCTGGCCGGGTTGGGCGCAACATCGCTTTCGATGCCGGCGTCGCGGGTGCCGCTGGTGCGTCACGCGCTCAGCCTGCACACGCTGGCCTGCTGCCAGGAGATGGCGCAAGCGGCGGCAGGCGCCCGGAACGCACTCGACGCACGCTCGGCCGTGGCTGCGCTTGCCGACGAGCGACTCACCAGTCTGCTCTAGGGTCGATCTGAATGATCATGCCGGGCTGCGATACTCGGGGTCGGCTGAAAAGCACCCGAACCACCACCCTGTCCAACATGTTCAGCACAGGAAAGGCCGCCAACAGGCCAGCTCGCCAAGACTGGCGAACTCTCACGTAGCGCTTTCGCGACAGACTCTAGGATTGGCTGCGGCCCATTTCGGCGGAGCGGTGTGCACAGGCTTCGACGGCGGCGAGGAACGCGGCCCGCACACCGTGGTCGTCGAGTTTGCGCAGCGCTGCGGCCGTCGTCCCCTTGGGGGAGGTCACCTGCTCACGCAACTCGACGGCGGTGGCTGGCGAGTCGGCGAGCAGTTTGGCGGCACCGACGAAGGTCTGCGCCACCAGTTCCCGCGACTGTTCCCGGGTGAGCCCCTGGTGCACGCCCGCCTCGATGAGCGCGTCGGCGACGTAGAACAGGTAGGCCGGCCCGGACCCGGACAGCGCGGTGAGCGCGTCGAGGTGGGCCTCGTCGGTGACGACGGTCCTGCCCACCGCGTCGAATAGGCGGCGCGCCCGGGCCAGGTGCCCGTCGGTGGCGCGCGCTCCCAGGATCAGCCCGCTCATTGCCTCCCCGACCAGTGCACCAGTGTTGGGCATCACCCGCACCACGGGCGAGTCAGGCCAGGCCCGTTCCAACCGCTCCAGCGGCACGCCGGCCGCCACCGACACCACGAGCGTCTCCGGTTCCGGGCGCAGCTCTTCGAGAAGCGCCGACATCTGCTGCGGTTTTACGGCGAGCACCAGCGTGTCGGCGGCAGCGGCCTCGTCGGGCGTGCCGCAACGGATGCCGCGCTCGCTAAGCTCAGCGCGGCGCGCCGCGTTAGTTTCCGCGACGATGAAATCGCCGACCGGCCAGCCAGCAGCCAGCCAGCCGGACAGCAGCGCGCCTCCCATGGCGCCCGCCCCCACCAGCCCGATCATCGGACCAGCAGTTCCGCCACCTGCACCGCGTTCAGCGCGGCGCCCTTGCGCAGGTTGTCGCTGCTCAGGAACAGCACGAGGCCGTGGCCGTCCGGTACGGACTGGTCGACGCGGATTCGGCCCACCAGCGAGTCGTCGCCGCCCGCCGCAGCCAGCGGCGTGGGCACATCAACCAGCCGCACGCCCGGCGCGTCGGCCAGCACGGCGCGGGCCTCGTCGGGGGTGATCGGGCGGCCGAAGCGCGCGTGCACCACCAGGGAGTGCCCAGTGACAACGGGAATGCGCACGCAGGTGCCCGCCACCAGCAGCGAGGGCAGGTGCAGGATCTTGCGCGACTCGTTGCGCAGCTTCTGTTCCTCGTCGGTCTCACCCGTGCCATCGTCGACGATGCTGCCCGCGATGGGGACCGCGTTGTACGCGATGGGCGCGACGTAGGGGCCGAGGTCTGCGGGCCGGAGGACCGAGCCGTCGTGGGCGAGCGCCCCGGGGTCCGCTACCTGCCGCACCTGGCTGGCCAGCGTCTCGACGCCCGCCAGCCCCGAGCCCGAAACGGCTTGGAAGGTGGTGATCTGCAGCGCCAGGAGCCCGGCGGCGTCGCTCAGCGGTTTCAGCACCGGCATGGCGGCCATCGTCGTGCAGTTGGGATTAGCAATGATGCCGATCTGTGCACGCTCCACGTCGAGCGGGTTCACCTCACTGACGATGAGCGGCACCCGGTCGTCGAGGCGCCAGGCGGAGGAGTTGTCGATCACGGTGGCACCGTGCGCGGCTACCTTCGGGGCCCACTGCTTCGACGTGGCACCGCCTGCGGAGAACAAGGCCACGTCGAGGCCGGACAGGTCGGCCGCGGCCAAGTCCTCCACGACGACGTCCCGGCCAGCGAACTGCACCGTCTTTCCGGCCGAACGATGCGACGCGAAGGCGCGCAGCTCGCTCACCGGGTAGTTCCGCTCGGCCAAGACGTTGAGCATCTCCCGGCCCACCTGGCCGGTGGCTCCAAATACTCCAACACGCATGGGCCACAGTCTAGCGGCGCAGCCACCGCCATCCGCCCGCTGCTCGGCAAGCGGGCTACCCTCGGCGCATGGCCAACTACGCCCGCTTCCTGCCCAGCGACTGCCCCACTCCCCCGCCGCCACGCAGCTCGTGGTGGCGCTGGGGTCGCGCGCGAATCCATGTCGCCCGCGCGGGCGACGCAGCCCCGCGGCGGCTGATCGTCGTGCACGGCGCGGGAGGGCATTCGGGCACACTCTGGCCGCTGGCCGGGCAGTTCGTCGGGCGCGACTTCGACGTGGCCGCCCCCGACCTGCCGCTCTACGGTCGTTCCTCGGCCGGGCGGATGCGCTACCCCGACTGGGTGGAGTTGTTGAGCGAACTCATCGTGCGGGAGGACGACGGAAGGCCGGCCATCGTCCTAGGCGCAAGCATCGGCGGGCTGCTGGCGGTGGAGGCCGCGGCGCGCGCTGGCCGGGTGGCGGGGGTCGCGGCCACCTGCCTGCTCCAACCGGGCCGGTGGCGGGCGCGGTGGGCAATGGCCCGTTTCGGCCTGCCTGGGCTCCTCGGCGGCGCGGCCGCCGGGTTGCCGCTGGGCCCCATCGCCGACGTGCGAGTGCCGGTCAAGTGGGTGGCCCCCTTGAGCAGGATGAGCGCCTCGGCCGAGCTGAATCGGCTGTGTGCCGGCGACCCCCTGGGCGGCGGGGCGCGCGTGCCGCTGGGGTTCTTCACCAGTTTCTTGGGACATCGTCCGCGGCTCGACGGTGCGCCACCGGTGCTGCTGGCCCATCCCGCGCGGGATCGGTGGACGCCACTGGCCCTCAGCTTGGACACGTTCAACCAGCTGCCGCGCCCGCACTCCGTCGTGGCGTTGGTGGGCTGCGAACATCTGCCGATGGCGGACCCGGGGGTGCGTCAGCTGGTCGACGCGGTGTGTGCCTTCGCCGACGACGTGACGGGTCAGGCGAACGGCAAGTAGGCGAGCAGCCCGACCCCGAGGAAGGCCACCAGGTCGAGCAGCACGTGCGTGATGACGAGCGGCATGGTGCGGTTGCCGCGCAGGTAGAGCCAGCCGAAGATGAGTCCCATCACGAGGTTGCCGACGAAGCCGCCGAAGCCCTGGTACAGATGGTAGCCGCCTCGGATGAGGGCCGAGATGACCACGATGGCCCACATGCTGCCGCCGCGCTGCCGCCAGCGGGTGAACAGGTAGCCGATCATCACCACCTCCTCGACGATGCCGTTCATGAAGGCGCGGGCCACGAGAATCGGAACGGTCCACCATGCGGCCGCCAGGTTGGCCGGGGAGACGCTGGTGTTGATCCCGAACTGCACCGCGGCCAGGTAGAACGCGAGCCCGGCGGTGCCGATCACCGCGAAGATGCCGAAGCCATAGGCCAGGTCGCGCCAGGGCTTACGCAGGTCGAAGCCCATCGCCTGGAACGGGCCCCGCTCTGGACGGACGTGTACCCATAGCAAGAAGAGGGCCAGCGCCGCAGGCATCAGAGGGAACAGCGTTCCCGCCACCTGGTAGGCGAGGTCCAGCCAGGGCCGGTCGGGGGTGCGGGACACGTTGATCTGGGTGACTTGCTTGTTGAGCGCCACCTCGCGGGTGAGCTTGTCCCAGATCGCCAGCAGTGAGTAGACGGCGGACTGGCCAAACGAGATGGCCAGCACAACGATCAGTTCGATGCCCAGCTGTTTCCGGTGGTTCATCGCTTGTCGAACACCGCCCTGAGGTAGCCGTAGGCGGTCTGTGGTCGGGAGGCGACCCGGGTGAGCAGGTATTCGTACCAGCCCGGGCCGTAGGGCAGCAGCACGCGGGACCGGTAGCCCACGTCGGCTAGCCGCCGCTGTTCGAGGGGCCGAACCCCGAGGAACATCTGAAACTCGAAGTCGCTCAGCGGATTCCGTCGGCCCAGCTCCTGCATGATCGCGATGATGCGCGGGTCGTGGCTGGCGAGCAGGGCGGTGGCCTCCGATTCGACGGCAAACCGCAGGCAGCGCACGAGCGCACGCGACTTGTCATGCTCGCGCGTGATGCCGAGTCCGCGCGGCAGCGGATAGCTGCCGATGCACAGCCGGACGCGGGGCCGGTCGGAAAGCTGCCGCAGGTCGCTTTCCACCCTGCGCAGGTCGACGGGGAGCGTCACGCCAAGGCTGGGGTGGTCGTCGCGCACCCGGCGCCACAGTTCCAGCGTCTCGTAGTATTGCTTGAAACCCTGCATTTCGAGCGTGATGTGTGAGCCTGCCTGCTCGGCCTCTCCGGCGAGCTCCCGCAGCGTAGCGTGAGCCAGCCGCTCCGATTCCCTGAGCCCCAGCTGCGACGGCTTGATCGACAGCTCGGCCGGTATCCCCTTGTCGGCCAGGTTTTCGAGCAGTTCCCGGTAGGCCGCAGGGGATTCCAGCTCGCTGCCGCGCTGCGGCAGGTAGGCGAAGGACACCTCCAGGCCACGCGAGCGCATCAGCTCGGCCCGTTCCAGGGCCGTCGAGGCAAAGATGCCCGCGACGTAGGGCCGCGCCAGTTCCTCCAGGGCGCCTGAGTCCAACGCCGCCTTCTGCACCCGGCGGGAGTGGATCACCCGGCTGATCAGGTTATTGGGCATTGGCTCGCCTGCCCTCCTCGTAGTGCCTGCGCGTATCGTCCAGCACGTCGGCGAGCAGTTCGGCGCGCTCGTGACGGGATTTCGCGCGCCGGGTCGATACCTCCACCACGATGTGGCCCGAGAATCCGCGCCGGCCGAGTTCGCGCACGATCTCCCACGCGCCCTGGTTGCCCTCGCCGGGTAGGAGGTGCTCGTCCTTGAACGATCCCTTGCCGTCGGTGAGGTGGATGTGCCGGAGCCGACCGCCCCAAGCCCGCAGCAGGTCGCGCGACGACTGCTGCGCCGTCGCCGCGTGCGACAGGTCCAGGGTGAGGTGCTCGTAGTCGCGCTCGGTGGGATCCCAGTCGGGCAGGTACATGGGCAGCTTGCCCGCCACCGAACGCCACGGAAACATGTTCTCGACCGCGAAGATCACGCCCGAGGTCTCGTTCAGGCGGCGGATGCCCTCCTCGAAGCCCTCCCCGTATTCGCCCTGCCAGCGAAACGGCGGATGGACGACGACGGTGTCCGCCCCTAGCCGAACTGCGGCCTCCGCGGAGCGCTCCAGTTTCTCCCACGGGTCGCTGCCCCACACGTTGGGGGTGATGAGCAGCACCGGGGCGTGCACGGATTTCACCGGCACCGAGTGGTACCGGCTCAGCTTCTCCAGCGCGTCGACATCGGTGCTGACCGAATCGACGCCCACCATCACTTCGATCCCGTCATAGCCCAGTTCGGCCGCGATTTCGAAGGCGCTGGCGGAGCTTTCCGGGTAGACCGAGGTGGTGGAGAGGACGACTGAGGGCTTGGACACAGCACAAGAGTACAAGGCGACTACCGATACCCCGGTTGGTCGCCACGAAGCGGGTTGGAGAGAATATGTCCATGATGCACATTGATCATCTGATTTTTGCTGCTGGTCCGGACGGTCTCAAAGCCGATGCCGCCCGACTGGCCGAGGCGCTGGGGGCCGACTTCAAAGACGGCGGCTTCCACCCCCGGTTCGGCACCCGCAACCACATCATCCCGCTGGCCGATTCCCGCTACATTGAGGTGGTTGAGGTACTCGACCACCCCGCGGCAGAGAAGGCTCCTTTCGGCCAGGCGGTTCGTGCTCGCTCGAACATGGGTGGTGGCTGGATGGCTTGGGTGGTCAGCGTCGACGACATCGCCCCGATCGAGGAGCGCCTGGAGCGGCAGGCTGTGCAGGGGGCCCGTAACTTCCCGGATGGTCGCCGGCTGGAATGGCAGCAGATCGGCATCCGCGGGCTGATCGCCGACCCCCAGCTGCCATATTTCGTCCACTGGCTGTCATCGGCCGACGTCCGCCCCAGCGCCCTGACCGGTGAAGTGCGGATCAAGGCGCTCGACATCTCCGGCTCGGCAGAGCGGCTGAGCCAGTGGCTGGATCTGCCGATCGCCAGCGAGTTGGACGGCATCGAGCTTCGGCTTGTCGCCCCGAATGGGACGCCGGGTATCAATCGCGTGGTGTTCGAATCGCCCTCGAAGGGAGAGGTCATCCTCTGAGCTGGCTGCTGGCGATTGACGGCTTCGGCGGTAGCGGTAAGAGCACGCTGGCAGCGCGGCTGGCGTCCCGCTTCGGCGGCACCGTCGTCGCCCTCGACGACTTCGCCCGCCCCGGCACCCCTACCTGGGAGCATGAGCGCTTCATCGACGAGGTGCTCGCCCCGCTCGCGGCGGGCCGCACGGCACGCTACCGCCGCTGGCCGGCCGGGGCCGGACACCCCGTCGGGTGGGCGGAGGTGACCCCCGGCGGGTGCGTGATCGTCGAGGGGGTTTCAGCGCTCACTCGCGCAGTCACGGCACGCTTGGGCCGCTGGTGGGATCTATCCCTGTGGGTGGCCGCCGACGAGGGCACGCGCCGCGCCCGCATCGCGGCCCGCGACGGCCGCCTGGCACGCTGGGAGCGTGACTGGTGGCCGAGCGAGGCCGCCTACTTCGCCGCCGAGCGGCCCGACCTGGTGGCCGACTTCATCGTCGGCTGATCCCGGAAACTGTCCGGCGCGGGCGCTAGCTTTGGGTCGTGGCGAAACAGGACAACTATCACTGCACGGAATGCGGCTGGACGTCGGTCCGCTGGGTCGGGCGCTGCGGCGAATGCCAGGCGTGGGGTTCGGTCGTGCAGCGCGGGGCCCCCCGGCTGGCGACCGTCGAGGCGGCCACGCCTGCGGCGCGCGCCCTGCCGATCTCCGAGGTTCCAATGGACGCGGCCCGACGGTTCCCCACGATGATCGGCGAGCTGGACCGAGTGTTGGGCGACGGGTTGGTGCCGGGGGCGGTCATCCTGTTGGCCGGCGAGCCGGGCGTCGGCAAATCCACCCTGCTGCTCGACGTGGCCGCGAAGTGGGCGTCGGCCGGGCGCACCACGCTCTACATCTCTGGGGAGGAGTCGGCATCGCAGGTAAAGATGCGTGCCGAGCGCACCGGCACCGTCGTCGATAGTCTCTATCTGGCTTCGGAGTCCGATCTCGCGACGGTGCTCGGCCACATCGCCGAGGTGGGGCCCTCCCTGGTGGTGGTCGACTCGGTGCAGACCATCGGCACCGCCGAGGCCGAAGGTGTGCCGGGCGGACCCGGGCAGGTGCGGGAGGTGACGGGGGCACTGGCGCGGGTGGCCAAACGCGACAACATCGCAGTGGTGATCGTGGGCCACGTCACCAAGGACGGCTCGATAGCGGGGCCGCGCACGATGGAACACCTCGTCGACGTGGTACTCACCTTCGAGGGTGACCGCCACTCCGGTTTCCGCATGGTGCGCGCCACCAAGAACCGTTTCGGGCCCGCCGACGAGGTGGGCTGTTTCGAGATGAGCGAGTCCGGCATCACAGAGGTGCCCGACCCGTCGGGGCTGTTCACTACCCGGCATGAGGAGCCCACCCCGGGGACGTGCGTCACCGTCACCCTGGAGGGGCGACGGCCGCTGCTGGCGGAGGTGCAGGCCCTCGTCGCACCCTCCGCCACCGAGAAGTCGCCACGCCGGGCAACGCACGGGCTGGACGGGTCTCGCATGGCGATGGTGCTGGCCGTGCTGGAGCGGAAGGCCAGACTGCCGCTCACCGCCAACGACGTGTACGTCTCGACGGTGGGCGGCGCGCGCGTCACGGACCCCTCCGTCGATCTGGCGGTGGCGGTCGCGGTGGCCTCGGCCGCGCTGGAGCGGCACCACCCGCGCCGGGTGATCGCGCTGGGGGAGGTCGGGCTGGCCGGCGATCTGCGTCGGGTGCCGGGCGTCGAGCGGAGGCTCGCGGAGGCCGCGCGGCTGGGGTTCGAGCTGGCGGTGGTGCCGACGGGGTCGCGCGACATCACCCAGAAAGTGCCCCGGCTGGCTGGGTTGCGGGTCGTCGAGGTGCCGACGCTGACCGACGCGCTGGGCGTGCTCGACCTGCGCCGGGCGTCGCGCGGTTAGGGGTCCGAAAAGTCATGCCGGGCTGCCGCGCACCGGATCGGGCGAGAAGCATCCTCGGCAGCCCAATCCGCGCGCCCGGCCACGGGTGGCGGCTGGCGAGGGCCCGGCTCATCGAGCCCGGAGCGCCCCCAACCGCGCCTTTCCTTTAAGGATGTGTCTGGGCCAGGAAATGGCGGGCCACTCGGGCCAGCCTCCCCTCACCCGCCGCCACGCGCTCCAGCTCGGGGCGGGCGGTTTCGCCCAGCGCGCCCAGAGCGCTTACCGCCAGCAACCGCGCCTCCTCGTCCGGGTCGGCCACCAGGCGGGCTACCCGGGGCACGGCTGCCGCCGCCCGCTCCCCGAGCTGCGCGAGCGCTTCGAGCGCGTGGCGGCGCACGGCCGCGTCATCGTCGGTGAGCCGACCCGCGAGCACCCCGACCGCCGGCTCGCCGACGCGGCTGAGCGCGTCGATCAGCGCGTCGCGCTGCCACCTGTCCCCCACCCCCAGTTGCGCCGCCAGCACCGGCGCCGCCTTGGCTCCCCCGGTGTTCGCCACCGCCCGATAGGCCTTCAGCGCGACGTCGGGGTGCTGGTCGGCCACCAGGGGGGCGAGCCGGTCGAAGTGCGCCGGTTTCGCCACCTTGCTCAGCACGTGGGCTCCCGAGAACCTGTCGTGCGCGCTCGGGCTGTCCAAGAGCGCGAGCAGGAGGGGCTCGGCTTCCTCCGCGTGCTGGACGAGCGCCCAAGTGATGTCCTCGCGCACTTGTCCCGCCCGCTCCGCGCGCAGCCGCTCGACGAGGACCGCCGCCGCACCCGGCTCCCGGGTACTACCCAGCGCCAGCGCGGCGTGGCGGCGGGCGGTGATCGTCGCACCGGTACGCAGCGCAGTGAAGAGGTCGGGCATGTGGGCTTCCTTTCGTTCGGCCCATATCCTAGAACCTGTTGCGAAAGCCATGCTGAGCCGCGACGCGCCGGAGCACCCGCCCGGAGTGTCCTCGGCTGCAGCGGCACTTTGAAACAGGCCCTAGACGTCGAGGAGGGAACGTGCCCCGAACCATGCTGCAGCGCTACCTGAAGCTCCTTGCCCCCGGCACCCCGCTCCGGGCCGGGATAGACCGGATCCTGCACGGCCGCACCGGAGCGCTCATCGTGCTCGGCAGCAACCGGTCGGTGCAGCAGATCTCCTCGGGGGGGTTCCGCATCGACGTGGATTTCTCTGAGCAGGCGCTGCGAGAGTTGGCAAAGCTCGACGGCGCGATCGTCTTGTCCAACGACCTCACCCGCATCCTCGCTGCCGGGGTGCACCTGGTGCCCGCCGGCGACATCCCGACGGCGGAGACCGGAACCCGGCACCGCTCCGCAGACCGCACCGCCCAGGCCGCCGGGGTCCCGGTGATTTCCGTATCGGCCTCCATGGGCACTGTCTCCCTGTTCATCGGCGGGCGGCGCCACGTCGTCGAGCAGGCCTCTGACGTGCTGAGTCGAGGCGATCAGACGCTCGCTGCGCTCGCCAGCCTCGTCACCCGGTTGGAGGAGACGCTGGAGCGGTTCACCGCGTTGGAGGTGGCCGACCAGGTCACGCTGCGCGACCTGGCCGGGGTGGCGCACCGCTACGAGTTGGCAAGGAGACTGTCTGCGGAGCTGGACTTCCTCATCGAGATCCTCGGCATCGAGGGTCGGCTGCTGCAGATGCAGCACGCGGAGTTGGCCGCCCCACTCCAGGGACTCGCTGAGCTGCTGGAGAGCGACTACGGCCACAATCTCCCGGACCCCGCCGCTCTCCGGCTCGACAACCTGCAGAACTTCACACCCGAGGAGCTGCTTGGCGGGCAACTGGTGGCCGAACGGTTGGGCTTCGGGGTGGGTGCTTACCTGGACGCGCCGATCTCCAGCCTGGGCCGCCGGGTGCTCACGACGGTGGGCGGGCTGCCCGGACACATCGTCGACCTGCTGCTGCCGCAGCACTCGCTGCAGGAGCTGTTCACCATCAGCCACAGCGAGCTGATGGAGCTGGACGGCATCGGTGAGCGGCGGGCGCGGCTGATCCGCAACGCCCTGCTGCGCGTCGGAGAGTCGGCCTACGCCCGAAACGAGTAAAGCTGCTAGGCTGGCCCGAGTTCACAGGGGAGCGCCGCCCGGGCGCTGAGAGTGCTTTGCAGCAGACCCTCAAACCTGATCCGGTTCGCACCGGCGTAGGGAGTGAGTGTTCTCCTTGGCCACGGCCATGCCCAATGACTAGGAGGAACAATGACGATTCGCCCGCTGCTCGCCGGCCTCGCGGTACTCGCGCTGGCCGCCTGCTCCGCCGCCGGAACCCCCAGCCCTGCCCCGAGCACGGCAAACGCCGAGGCCAGCTCCGCACCCGAGGCGCCGAAGAAGCTGACTGTCGTCTCGCACGACTCCTTCAACCTGCCCCACGAGTTGAAGGAAAAGTTCGCCAAGGAGACGGGCTACGAGGTGGTCTACACGCCGCTGGAAGACACCGGATCGATGGTCAACAAGCTGATCCTGGCCAAGGACTCCCCGTTGGGCGACGTGGTCTTCGGCATCGACAACACCTTCGCCTCTCGCGCCGAAAGCAAGGGCATCATCGACCCTTACGTCTCCAGTAAGCTCGACGAGCAGGGCAAGAGCATGTCGACAGAACAGCTGAGCGCCATCGACTTCGGCGACGTGTGTGTCAACGCCGACCTGCAATGGTTCGCGGACAACGGCAAGGAGCTGCCGAAAACCCTCGACGACCTCGCCAAGCCCGAATACCGCGGCCTGTTCGTGACACCCAGCCCGGCGTCGTCCTCCCCCGGGCTCGCCTTCCTCTTCGCCACCGTGGGCGCGAAGGGCGACGGCTGGCTCGACTACTGGAAGGCGCTGAAGGACAACGATGTGCTCACCGTGTCCGGCTGGACCGAGGCCTACCAGAACGAGTTCACCGCGGGCGAGGGCAAGGGCAGCCGGCCGATCGTGCTCAGCTACGCCACATCGCCAGCCTGGACCGTGGGCGAGGATGGCAAGCCCACCACCGTGGCGCTGCCCGACACCTGCTTCCGTCAGGTGGAGTACGCGGGCGTCATCCAGGGCGCGGCCAACCCAGAGGGCGCCAAGGCCTTCGTTGATTTCCTGCTCAGCGACGAGGTGCAGGCCAGTATCCCTGAGAAGATGTACATGTACCCGATAAAGAAGGACGTGCCGCTGCCGGAGGAGTGGGTGAAGTTCGCTCCCTTGGCCGAGAAGCCGTTCGAGGTGCCGTCGGCCGACATCGACGCCAACCGGGAGAGCTGGATCCAACAGTGGACCGAAGCCATCGGCTGATGAGTTTTCCGCGACGGCTGCCCGGGCTGCTCGGCTGGGCAGCCGTCGCTGCCATTCCGGCCGCGTTTCTAACCGTCTTTTTCCTGTGGCCCGCGGCGGCCCTGGTGGCGCGCGGCTTCCGCGATGAGGCGGGCTGGACTCTGGGCGAACTCGCCCGCGTCTGGCGCTCGGAGCGCACCTGGCGGGCGCTGGGCTTCACACTCACCGCCGCATCCGCCGCCACCTTGATCTGTCTGCTTCTGGGACTGGTGGGCGCCTACTGCCTGTACCGGCTGCGATTCCGTGGTCAGGCACTGCTGCGCGGGTTGGTCACCGTGCCGTTCGTGCTGCCGACGGTGGTGGTGGGCATCGCGTTCGCCGGGCCCCACCCAGTGCTCGCAATCGTCGCGGCGATGGTGTTCTTCAACTACTCGGTGGTGGTGCGTACCGTCGGCGCGCTCTGGGCACGGCTGGATCCGCGGCAGGCGGCCGCCGCGCAAGCACTGGGCGCGTCGCCGCTGCGCGCCGCACTGACCGTGACACTGCCCGCCCTGATGCCGGCGATCGTGTCGGCGACCGCGCTGGTCTTCTTGTTTTGCGCCTCCGGTTTCGGCATCGTCATGGCCCTCGGCCGGGGCAAGTACCAGACCATCGAGACCGAGATCTGGTTCCAGACCACCCAGGTGCTCGACCTGCCCGCGGCGGCCGCGCTGTCCATCACCCAGGTGGTGGTCGTCTCGCTGTGCCTGGGCCTCACCGCCTTCTGGCAGCGGCGCTCCCAAGCCGCGCTCAGGCTCGCCCCGGAGTCTTCGAGCGCCTCCCTCATCGACTGGCGCCGCGACTGGCCGGCGCTCAGCACGACCGGGCTGGTGCTCGTCGGGCTGTTCCTGGTGCCGATGGCGGGTCTGCTGGTGCGTTCCCTCAGCTCGAAGGGGCGCTGGAGCTTGGCCGGCTACCGAAGCCTGCTTGACGGCCCCCTGGCCGACGCGGTCGGGACCTCCCTGTTCACCGCCAGCGTGGCCGCTCTGCTGGCCGTCACGTTGGGGGTGGCGGTTGCGCTCGTGGTGTCGCGCCGCCCTCGCTCGCGCGCAGGCCGCGCCTGGCTGAGCGGCGTCGAGAGCGCTTTCATGCTGCCGCTGGGGGTGTCGGCGGTCACCGTCGGTTTCGGCTACCTGATCACGCTGAACCGACCCCCGCTGGATCTGCGTTCCTCCCTGCTGCTGGTGCCGATCGCGCAGGCTGTGGTGGCGCTGCCGCTGGTGGTGCGCACACTGCTGCCGACACTGCGAGCCATCTCGCCCACGCAGATCGCAGCCGCCCAGGTGCTGGGCGCGTCGCCGCTGCGCGCCCTATTCACCATCGAGCTACCGGCCCTAGGCCGCGGCCTGGGGCTGGCGCTCGGCTTCGCGCTCGCCACCAGCCTGGGCGAGTTCGGCGCGACGAGTTTCTTGGCCCGACCCGACCAACCCACCCTGCCGGTGCTCATCTTCCGCTACTTCTCCCGACCCACAGGGGACAACTACGTTTCGGCCCTGGCTGCCTCGGTGCTGCTGGCCGTGCTGACCGCGACGATCATGGTGGCCGCTGAGCGAGCCCGGCCCAGAGAGGTGGATTCATGGTGAGTGGTTTGGGCGTGGCCAACGTGTCCGTGGCCTACTCGGGCAGCATCGCCGTTGACGGGGTCTCGTTCGACGTCGCTCCCGGCCAAGTGCTGGCCCTGCTCGGCCCCTCGGGGTGCGGGAAGTCGTCCCTGCTGCGCGCGATCATCGGCCTGGAGCCCCTGGCTGCTGGGCGGGTGCTGTGGGATGGCGATGACGTGAGCCACGTCAAGGTGCACCGCCGCCAGTTCGGGCTGGTGTTCCAAGATGGCCAGCTGTTCCCGACGATGACCGTCGCCAAGAACGTGGCCTACGGGCTGAGCGGACTGCCCCGTCCCGCCAGGCGCCAGCGGGCCGAGGAGCTGCTGGAGCTGGTGGGGCTGGCCGGCTACGGCCCGCGCAGGCCCACCGAGTTGTCGGGGGGCCAGGCGCAGCGCGTCGCCCTGGCGCGCGCGTTGGCGCCCAGACCGCGCATGATCCTGCTCGATGAGCCGCTGTCCGCACTGGACACGGCGCTGCGCCGCCGGCTGAGCGAGGAGTTGCGCCGGATCCTGACGGAAACCCATACCACCGCCGTCTATGTCACCCATGACCAGGAGGAGGCGTTCACCGTTGCCGACCGCGTGGCAGTGATGAGCGCCGGGAAGATCTTGCAGCTCGCAGCCCCCGACGAGATCTGGAACCGCCCCGCAAGCCGCGAGGTGGCTGCCTTCCTGGGCTTCCGCACACTGACCGACGCCGCTACCGCCGGCGCGCTCGGCTGGCCGGGCGAACTGGCCGCGGACGAATTGCTGGGCCTCGGCCCCAGGTCGCTGGATCTGGACCCGGGAGGCGTTCCCCTTCCCGTGCTGCGGCAGTCGATGAACGTGGACCACTTCGTGGTCACCGTCGCACTTCCCGACGGGCAACTCGCCACCGTCGCAGCGCCCGCCCACGTCGCGGGCGAGACCGTGCGGGTGCGCCTCACCTCAGGCGCGATCACCCCAGCCTGAGCCCACCGAGCCTCGGCTCATAGCCGAGAATCGCCCGGGGAGTGTTGCTGCCTACGCCCCCCGAGGCAACAGGGAGGCAGCCCCGCAGATTCTGCGGGGCTGCCTCCTCGTCAATCAGGGTCTGTTTCGAAGGTGCCATCGGGGCGGATCACCCCGGGGTGCGTGGCCTTCGAAGCAGGTCCGGCTCAGTCCTCCTGAACGGGCTGCGGCTCGGGCTGCTCCTCACGAGCCACCCCCGTGAACGTGAACGGCAGCTCGGCGCCTTCGGGGGCCACATCGACGATCACCTTCTCGCCGCCCACCAGCTCGCCGAAGAGGATCTGCTCCGCCAGCGCGTCCTCAATGTCGCGCTGAATAGCGCGACGCAGCGGGCGTGCGCCCAGCACGGGGTCGAAACCGCGCTTCGCGATCAGTTCCTTGGCGGCCTGAGTGAGCTCGATGCCCATGTTCTTCTCGGCCATGCGGCTCGCGATCTGCGCCACCATCAGGTCAACGATGCGCTCGATGTCCGCCTGCGTGAGCTGGTGGAACACCACGATCTCGTCCACGCGGTTCAGGAACTCGGGCCGGAAGTGCTGCTTGAGTTCCTCTGAAACCTTGCCCTTCATCACCTCATAGCTGGATTGCTCGTCGCCAACGCGGCTGAAGCCGAGGGTGGCGCCGCGCGAGATGTCGCGGGAGCCGAGGTTGGTGGTCATGACGATCACGGTGTTTTTGAAGTCCACCACGCGGCCCTGCGCGTCGGTCAGCCGGCCCTCGTCGAGGATCTGCAGCAGCGAGTTGAAGATGTCGGGGTGAGCCTTCTCGATCTCGTCGAACAGCACGACGGAGAAAGGCTTGCGCCGCACCTTCTCGGTCAGCTGGCCACCCTCCTCGTAGCCGACATAACCGGGCGGGGAACCGAACATGCGCGACGCGGTGTGCTTCTCCGAGTACTCGCTCATGTCGAGCGTGATGAGCGCGTCCTCGTCGCCGAACAGGAACTCCGTGAGAGCTTTCGTGAGCTCCGTCTTGCCCACGCCGGAGGGACCGGCGAAAATGAACGAACCAGACGGGCGCTTCGGGTCCTTGAGACCAGCGCGGGTGCGCCGGATAGAGCGGCACAGCGCCTTGACGGCGTCGTCTTGGCCAATGTAACGCTTGCCGATCTCCTGCTCCATGCGCAGCAGACGCTTGGACTCTTGCTCCGTGAGCTTCGCGACCTGGATGCCGGTGGCGTTCGACAGGACGATCGCGATCTCCTCCTCGCCGACGACAGCGGGCACGTCCGAGTCGCCCTGCTTCCAGGCTTCTTCCTTCTCAGCCCGCTGGGCGCGCAGCCGCTGCTCCTCGTCGCGCAATCTGGCGGCGCGCTCGAAGTCCTGGGCGTCGATGGCAGCGTCCTTCTCCAGCTTGTTCTGCGCAATAGCCTCGTCGAACTCCCGGAGGTCAGGCGGCGCGGTCATCCGCTGGATGCGCAGCCGGGCACCCGCCTCGTCGATCAGGTCGATCGCCTTGTCCGGCAGGAAGCGGTCCTGGATGTAGCGGTCTGCGAGCTTCGCCGCCGCGGCGAGCGCCTCGTCGGTGATGGTGATCCGGTGGTGCGCCTCGTAGCGGTCCCGCAGCCCCTTGAGGATGTCCACCGTCAGCTCGACGGAAGGCTCCGCCACCTGGATGGGCTGGAAGCGGCGTTCGAGGGCCGCGTCCTTCTCGATGTGCTTGCGGTACTCGTCGAGAGTGGTTGCCCCGATCGTCTGGAGTTCACCGCGGGCGAGCATGGGCTTGAGGATCGAGGCCGCGTCGATCGCGCCCTCCGCCGCGCCGGCGCCGACGAGCGTGTGGATCTCGTCGATGAACAACACGATGTCACCGCGGGTCTTGATCTCCTTGAGCACCTTTTTCAGGCGTTCCTCGAAGTCACCCCGGTAGCGCGAACCCGCCACCAGCGCACCCAGATCGAGCGTGTAGATCTGCTTGTCGCGCAGATTCTCCGGAACGTCTCCGCGCACAATCGCTTGGCTCAATCCCTCAACGACCGCTGTTTTGCCGACACCCGGCTCGCCAATAAGAACAGGATTGTTCTTTCGACGGCGGCTCAGCACCGTGATGACCCGCTCGATTTCCTTGATCCGACCGATCACCGGATCCAGTTGGTTCTCTCGTGCGGCCTGGGTGAGGTTTCTACCGAATTGGTCCAGCACCTGAGAACTCGACTTTTCGGGGCCCGCTTCCGGGGCTCCCGCCATCGATGCCTCGCGTCCCTGGTAACCGCTCAACAGCTGCAGAACGGTATTGCGCACCCGGCTCAGATCCGCCCCGAGTTTGATCAACACTGACGCGGCCACGCCCTCACCCTCCCGGATGAGGCCAAGCAGCATGTGCTCGGTGCCAATGTAGTTGTGATTCATTTGCAGGGCTTCGCGCAGCGACAGCTCCAGCACCTTCTTCGCACGGGGGGTGAAAGGAACGTGACCCGTCGGGGGCTGCTGACCGGTGCCGATAATGTCCTCTACCTGTTCGCGCACCAGCTCCAAGGAAATCCCGAGAGACTCCAGCGCCTTCGCTGCCACTCCCTCGCCTTCATGGATCAACCCCAGCAGAATATGCTCGGTGCCGATGTAGCTGTGATTGAGCAGTTTTGCTTCGTCCTGCGCGAGCACGATCACTCGGCGTGCGCGATCAGTAAAGCGTTCGAACATCCGTTCCTCCCTATGTGCTGAGCTACAGCCTACCCGCTCGCAGGCAGAGAACAGATTCTCTGCCTGCGAACGTCGGGAGGAGCGGGTCAGTGCGCGGCGAGGTAGGCGTCAATCACTTCCCGGGGGACGCGGCCCCGCGGGGAGACCTGGAAGCCGGCAGAGGGTGCCCACTGCCGGACGAGGGCCGGATCTACCTGGCCCACGTTCTGTACCTTCTTGACGCGGCGTCGCGCGGTCTGCGTCTTGCGCGCCACGGCGACGAACGGAGCAAGGGCCTCAGCCAGCTTCGCCTTGTTCTGCTCGCTCAGGTCGATCTCGTAGCTGGCGCCCTCATAGGCGAATTCGACGGTACTCGCCGGAGACGTGCCGTCGATATCGTCGATCATCGTTACTTCAACTTTGCGTGCCATGGACTGCCTTTCATGGACGGAACTTCAGGTTTTGCTATTAACATACACGCGAAAGAGCGATTCTCGAACCGAGGTAGCAGATGATCAGATTTGCGATAGGTGCGCTGGCCCCCGAAGGGCACCACCACATCACTATCGGCCCTCGCCATCCAAGCCAGGCTGGCCTCGTCACCGGTACCGTCAGGAGCCAAAATGGCCGCTGGCACGATGTCGATTTCCAACCCGGCTACTGCCACCGCGGCGCGGAAAAACTCTTTGAAGTGCGTGACTACCGAGCCGCAGCACTGCTGGCGGACCGGCATGACTGGCTCTCCCCTTTCACCGGAGAGCTCAGCGTTGTTCTGACAATTGAAGCAGCTATGGGGTTCACTTCAGGGCAAAGAGTGACATGGATTCGCACACTTCTTGCAGAAATTAGTCGGATACACAGCCACATCCATTTCCTGAGCGTGCTGAAACCCCTAGAGCTGAGCGAGAACCTTTGGGTTCTCGTCGACCGGATCCGCGATCTTCTGCTGGCCTGGTCGGGTAACCGGATTCACGTGATGCTCAACCGTGTCGGCGGACTGGCAGCGGATATCCCGCCCGACTGGTCCTTCCCCACCGACGACGTCCGCCGCCTCGCCGACGAGTTGTCGGCGCTGCTGGAGGGCACCCAGCGCTTCTCCGGGCTGGCGGTGCTCACCGGAGCGGACTGCCTGGCCTACGGCCTCAGCGGGCCGGTGGCGCGAGCGGCCGGGCTGGACCTCGACCTGCGCCCCGGCTACCTCGCCTACCCCGACGTATACACGCCTGCCCCGCTGCGCACCGCGGGGGACGGCGCCGCCCGCCTTGGCGTGCTGATTGACGAGCTGCGCACATCGTCGGACATGATCGACACCATACTGCGTGCCCTGCCCGACCTGCCCGGCCAGCTACAGGCCAAACTGGCGCGCCGGCTTAAGGTGCCCGAGGGCGAACATTGGAGCGAACTCGATGCGCCTTGGGGGCGCGCCGGGGCATGGCTGGTGTCGCGCGGCGGCTCGACGCCATGGCGGCTGGCTCTGCGCACCCCGTCGTTCGCCAACCTAGCCGCACTCGGCCACGCACTTGAGGGCGTCTCGGAGAACGCGGTCGCTGACGCGGTAGCGACGATCGGCTACAGCGTCGGCGACAGCGACAAGTAACCCCACCAAAAGCTTTGCGGGGCGGGCGACAACCACCCGCCCCGCAAGGCTTCAGCGATTTCCGGCGTCAGGCGCTCCGGGCCTGATCCTCAAGCCGGTCCTGCTCCTCCAGTACTTCCTTGATCTGCAACCTACTGAGATCGATGACGGTGGGGTGCTCGTCGGCACTCCAGATGTCCTCGACCTGCGGATCTACCAGCCGCTCGGCCGCGTCGAGTTCTTTGCGTTCCAATTCGGCAACCCGGGTCTCCAACTCAGCCACCCGTGCCTGGCGCTCGGCCACCTCAGCCCGCAACCACGCGGCATTGCCGCGCATGGAGCTGAGTTCGGCCTTGGCCGCAGCCAGCTGCGAGCGAAGCTTCTGGATGATGTTGTTCAGCCCCTCTGCGCGCGCATTGAACCGCTCGATCAGCGCCACCGACTCGGCGTGGTGCTTGTCGATCGCCTGTATGCGCAGCTGGACCTCATTGCGGAGTTCTTCGGCGTGCTGCTTGCGCAACTCGTCAATCTCTCGGAAGACGACCCAGACCACCAGAATCGCCATAATGACCGCGACGCCAACCCCCGCCCGGACCACCCAAAGGGAACCCAAGGTGGACGACAACGCCGCAGCGGAGCCGATCCCAAGGATCAGCAGAGCTGCCCTACGCTCGTTTTTCTGTGGAGCTTCATGCCGACCAGTCATGCCGGTAGTATAAGCGGACTTCGCCAAATTACGTCGCTGCTCCCTCGCCGTGTCCTGTTTCTGCGTCGGGCGGATCCTTGATCACCAGATTGTGTTCGATCAGCGAACCGGCACCCGCCACCAGGAGCGCCGTCAGCAGCGTGACGCTGCCCGAGACGATCCGCGCAAACGGGGTCTGAGCAGCCCATCCCCCGGAATAGCGCATCACATACACCGCGTAGCACCCAGCGAGCACCGCGCCCGTGATCACCATCGCTTTGCCCGCAACCAGCGCCACGAACGCCTCCTGCGAACTCAGCTTGTGCTCCTCCAGACGCTTCGGGATCCGCAGGCCATAGATCAGCCCGCTCAGGCCGAGCAGGCCCAGCATCGCGGGCAGCGTCCAAGGCACGGCAGGCGGAAACTGCGCCAACGAGTCGTAGACCTCCAACGCCCCGAACATGATCGCCGCGCCCGCCAGCACGGCGACCACGCTCTGGGTGGGCGTGGTCAGGGTGAGTTTGTTCAAAAGCCGGTCGCTGCGCTGATCCGGATGTCCTCGCGGCGCCAGATTCCCGCAGTGCCCACCTCGTCGAGCAGGTCGGCGATCGGCCCGTGTCCTTCCAGTTCGCCGTCGGGGTCGACATCAAGCCACGGCACCAGGACGAAGGCCCGCTCGTGCGCCCGTGGGTGTGGCAGCACGATATCTTCCTCCGAGGCGCGCTTGCCCACCATGATCACATCGATATCCAGCGTGCGCGGACCGCCGGCGATGCTGCGCTCCCGCCCGAAACTGTTCTCGATGGCCTGGGCGCGATCCAGGATCGTCATCGGCTCAAGCGTGGTCTCGGCCAACACCACCAGGTTCAGGAAGTTCGGCTGATCCGGCACCTCGCCCCACGGCTCGCTCTCGTACACCGGCGAGACCTCGATCAGCATCAAATCTGGCGTGTCCGCCAGCAAATCGACGGCTTCTTGCAGGATCTGCGCCGAATCGCCCAGATTTGACCCGAGACTCAACACCACCTTCGAAATGGGGCGTAGGTTGCCGAGGGTATCGACATCGAGATCGAACGGACCATTGGACATCTATCTACTCCTAGTGATCGAAACCGCCACATCGGCGAATGGGTGCGCTATCGGCGCCTCCGGTTTGTGCACACGCACTCGGACGGCCGCAGCCAGCGGCTGAGTAAGCAGAATCTCATCCGCTATCACGCCGGCAAGCGTCTCGATCAGCTGATACGGACCGGACTGGACATTCCGTATCACCAAATCCGCGACCTCAGCGTAGTTGACGGTGTCTGCCAACTCGTCAGTGGCCGAAAGCACGGGCACCGACAGTTCAACGTCCACCACGAACTCTTGGCCCGTTTTTCTTTCCTCGTCGAATACGCCGTGGAAACCTCGGGCGCGCAATCCGGTGATGGTGATGGTGTCGATGGCTCCTGCCTTCCGGGTGGTGTGTGCCCCTGATTCTACCCGAGCCGTCCAGCGGTCGAGAGGTGTCTGGCCAATTCTCCACCGACGAAAGCCGCATCCAGCTGCGCGGAAACCTCGTGAGTGCGTACCGCCCAGACGCCGTGTGCCGCACACCACGCTGTGACCGCCGCCGTCGCGGCGTCACGATCGCGCGCCGGGGCGAGGAAGCGCTTGCGCGATGCCCCGATCAGCACCCGGTGCCCGGTGGCCTGCCAGCGCGGCAGGTCGGCCAACAGCGCCCAGTTGTGCTCGGGCGACTTGGCGAAACCCAGGCCTGGATCGAGGATGATCCGCTCTGGCGCGATCCCGGCGGCTACGGCCGCGTCGCGGCGCGCCAGGGTCTCGCCCAGCACCTCGGCCGCGACATCGTCGTAGTTCGCCATCTCGTCCATCACCGCCGACGGCCCACGCCAGTGCTGTAGCACGTAGTCGGTACCCAGCTCGGCGACTGTCTCGAACATCGCCGGATCAGCCATCCCGCCCGACACGTCGTTTACGAGCGTCGCGCCCGCCGCGCACGCCGCCACTGCGGTCTGGGCACGCATCGTGTCCACCGACAGCGTCACCTGGTCGCGCAGCCGGGCGATGACCGGCACCACCCGGCCGATCTCCTCCGCCGCGCTCACCCGCTGCGCCCCCGGTCGGGTGGACTCACCGCCCACATCGACGATGCGCGCGCCCTGGGCGACAAGCTCCAGCGCGTGCGTTACCGCGGCGTCACACTCCAACCAGAGCCCGCCGTCGGAGAAGGAATCCGGGGTGACGTTGACCACCCCCATCACGAGTGTCACGTCACCTCCCGAGGATCAGGCTCATGGCCTCGGCGCGCGTCGCAGGGTCGCGCAGCACGCCTCGCACCGCGCTGGTCACTGTCTTCGCGCCGGGTTTGCGCACCCCGCGGAACGTCATGCACATGTGCTCGGCCTCGATCACGACGATCACCCCCCTGGCGTCTAGGTGCTCGACGATGGCATCGGCAATCTGCGACACCAGCCGCTCCTGCACCTGTGGTCGGCGCGCGAAGATGTCCACCAGCCGCGCAAGCTTGCTCAGCCCGGCGACGCGCCCGCCCTTCGCGGGAATGTAGCCGACGTGCGCCACGCCATGGAACGGCAGCAGGTGGTGCTCGCAGCAGCTGGCCACCTCGATGTCTTTGACGAGCACCAGCTCGTCGTGCGCCACGTCGAACGTGGTGCCGAGCACGTCCGCCGGGTCGGCGTTCAGCCCCGAGAACAGTTCGGCGTAGGAACGCGCGACGCGCCCCGGGGTGGCGCGCAGGCCGTCGCGGTCCGGGTCCTCACCCACCGCCAGCAGAATCTCCCGAACCGCGGCCTCGATCCGCGCGTGGTCCATGCTCACGTCCTGTCGTCGGGTTCGGGCGGGGCCCAGCCGGGCAGCTGCTCGGGGGCTGCCTGCTCGACCGCGGCCGCAACGCCCACCGGCGGGATTGTTGAGGGCACGCGCAGCTCGGAGCCGGTCCAGGCGGGACGCTGGGGTCGACGGCGCAGCGGCTCAAAGATACGCGCCACCTCCTCCTTACCGAGCGTCTCCTTGTCCAACAGGGCGACGACCAGCGCGTCCAGCACGTCGCGGTTCTCTTCCAGCACGTCGAACGCCTCCTGGTGGGCCGCGTGGATCAGCTTGGCCACCTCGTCGTCGACGACGGCCGCCAGCTGGTCGGAGTGTTCCCGGGAGCCGTCAACCCCGCGCATTCCGACGAATGGTTCGGAACCGCCCGAGCCGATCTTCACCGCGCCGACACGCTCGCTCATGCCGTACTGTGTGACCATCGCGCGCGCCACCTTGGTGGCCTTCTCGATGTCATTGCTGGCGCCGGTCGTGGGGTCATGGAAGACGAGTTCCTCGGCCGCGCGCCCGCCCATCATGTAGGCCATCTGGTCGAGCAGTTCGCCGCGCGTCTGCGAGTACTTGTCCTGGTCGGGCAGCACCATCGTGTAGCCCAGCGCACGGCCGCGCGGCAAGATGGTGACCTTCTGCACCGGATCGTTGCCGGGCATGGCGGCCGCGACCAGCGCGTGCCCGCCCTCGTGGTAGGCCGTGATCAGCCGCTCGCGCTCACTCATCAGGCGGGTGCGCTTCTGGGGACCCGCGATCACTCGGTCGATGGCCTCGTCCAGCTCCTCCTGACCGATCATCTCCTTGCCCATGCGGGCGGCGAGCAGCGCGCCCTCGTTGAGGACGTTGGCGAGGTCGGCGCCCGAAAAGCCCGGGGTACGCCTGGCGAGGGAAGCGAGGTCCACCGACGATGCGAGCGGCTTACCCTTCGCGTGCACCTTCAAGATGGCCTCGCGGCCGAGCGCGTCGGGGGCTTCGACGTTGATCTGCCGGTCGAAGCGGCCCGGGCGAAGCAGCGCGGGGTCCAGCACGTCGGGTCGGTTGGTGGCGGCGATCAGGATCACGCCGCTGCGACCGTCGAAGCCGTCCATCTCCACGAGCAGCTGGTTCAGGGTCTGTTCACGCTCGTCGTGGCTGCCACCCATGCCGGTGCCGCGATGGCGGCCGACCGCGTCGATCTCGTCAATGAAGATGATGGCGGGCGCATTGTCTTTGGCCTGCGAGAACAGGTCACGGACCCTGGAGGCGCCGACGCCGACGAACATCTCCACGAAGTCGGAGCCCGAGATGGAGAAGAACGGCACGCCTGCCTCGCCCGCCACTGCGCGCGCCAGCAGCGTCTTGCCCGTGCCGGGCGGGCCGTAGAGCAAGACGCCCTTCGGGATTTTGGCGCCGAGCTCGGTGAACCGCTGTGGTTTCTCCAGGAACTCCTTGATTTCCACGAGCTCCTCGACGGCCTCGTCGGCGCCCGCCACGTCGGCGAAGGTGGTTTGCGGGGTGTCCTTGCTGGCCACCTTCGCCCGCGATTTCCCGAACGACAGCGGCCCACTGGAGCCGCCTTGGCTCATCATGCGGAACAGGAAGAAGAAGGCAAAGATCAGCAGCAGGAAAGGCAGCCCCGTGTAGAAGAAGACCTGCAGGAATCCGGGCTGCGGGTTGCGCCCGTCCCATTTCTCGACGGTGTGCGCAGCTTTGCGGGCATCCAGCGCCTTGAGCACCTCGTCGACCTGGGACTCGCTGACCCAGGTGGCCTCGATTCGTTTGCCTTCCTCGTCGGTCACCTGGATGAGCTGCTCTCCGTCGATGAGCAGCACTTCCTTGAGCTTCTGTTCCCCCCTGATCACCTCCAGCAGTTCGCTGGTGGTCACCTTCTGGTATCCGGTGAGCGAACTGATGGACTGCCAGATGAGCATCATCGATAGCAGGACGAGGAGAATCCAGGCCACGGGAGACTTGAGGAACTTTCGCAACAGGGTCACCGCTCAGAAAAAGACAACAAGACAGCAAGATGCAGCCTACCAGCGCGCGCCAGCGCTCGTGGACCGCCGAGGTCCGGCCGCCGGGCTGCGCGGCGGACGCGGGGGGCGTGGTTGTGAGTACGGGTGTCCCGCGTCAGGCTTAGTGGCAGGGCCGTTGTGTAGGCCTTGAAGGAGAGCCAGACCTGGGTGGGCCACCCGTGATTCCGGTGGGGGAAGGAAAGAAGATCTGCGTTGGGTCGATTTCTACAACCGGCTCCGACCCCACGAGGCCCTCGACGACCTGGCCAATTCCAAGTCGAACGCTTGCATTGCCATCAACTCCAGCCAACCGGCTGAAACCTATAAATCAAGCCTCCGGACATGCTGGGGGCCTCAGTCAGCCCTGACACTCCACAAATCACCGGAACAAAGCCCAGGGTGCTGCAAAGTGGCTTCAAAGCGTGTCCGAGAATGGTCATCATGAGCGTGCCGATGGTCACCGTGCCCCCGATGGGCGCTGTCGCGGAGCGGTTGGTGGACCGACGAACGGGCCGCTCTTGGGTGGTTCAGGTCGCACCGTTCGAGTTGGCGACTACCGTCGTGACCACTGCGTTGTGGGACGAGGTAAAGGGTACGGCTGCTGACCCGACCATCGCCGACCTGCCGAAGACTGACCTGAGTTGGCGCGAGGCGATCCTGTTCTGCAACGCCCTGTCGGCGAAGGACGGTCTGAAACCCGTCTACGCGGTCTCGCAGCAGGAGGTGCCGGCCGCCGCGCAGTGGCGACCACACAACCAGCCGGAGCCAGACGACTGGCTGGTGACGTGGGACCAGAGCGCGGATGGCTACCGGCTACCCACTGACGCTGAGTGGCAAGTTGCGTGCAAGGCGGGAACCTCAGGTGCGCGCTACGGGCAACTAGACGACATCGCCTGGTATGAAGGCAACTCTGGTGGCGCGATCCACCCGGTACGGATGAAGGCGCCGAACCCGTGGGGGCTATTCGACATGCTCGGCGGGGTATGGGAATGGTGTTGGGATCTCTACGACCCGGCCGTCTACGGCTCGTACCGCATCATTCGAGGGGGCGGTTGGAGCGATCCCGAGTGGAGCTGCCGCGCCGGCGTGCGACGCAAGACCAGCCCGACCGCCTCGTTCGACGACCTGGGCTTCCGCATTGCCCGAAACGCCGTCAGGCCATGAAGTTTCCACTGCGTGAATCACGCAGACCGGCGAACATCTCCATCGCGCTCGCCGGCTGCGGATCTGGACATAACAGTGAGAACTCCCCGTCCGCGTGCGCTACATCACCCCTTGTCAAGGCGAGACGGCAGTGACAAGTCGCACCAGGAAATAACCACTATCCTTCATGTTCGGCGCAAGTTGTGATTCACCAGGACTCACCGCCCACGCCCGACACCTGACAAGGCCCGGGCAGTACCCTAACCCGTGCGACGGTCGAGGGATCGACCTGACGCTCTTCCGCCGCTGATCAGCAGGTATGTGTCCGATCTCGTCTACCCTGCGACGGCTCTTCCCGGGGCGAGGAAGAACCCCCTGAGCTGGCTGCCAAACTCATCCCCAATGATCGATGCGTTCCCAACCCAGCGACGCCCGGAGCTCACCGGCCTCCTCGTTCAGTGCCACCAACCGACGGTACGGGAAGCGAACCAGCAGTGTCTCGACTCTTTTCCGACCAAAGTCACCGCGTCGATGCGACTCTCGAACCTCAAAAACTCGATCTCCAGCAGTGACAGCCGCGCCAGATCTGATCAGTAATGCTCAAGATCTGGTTCATGGAGCAACTCCAGGTGGCCACTTCAAGACCGTCGAGGAGTACACGGTGCTGGGCATAACCACCGCCAGGGTCGCGGGGTCTGTCCGAAATTCGGTGTGTGGGGTCCGGCGGTTTTCATCAGTGAGTGGTTCTCTCGAACCGTCCGGCGAAGGTGATCGCGAAC
>NZ_RQYZ01000181.1 GCF_003932855.1 Tessaracoccus sp. OH4464_COT-324
AAAACCTTCGGCATTCTTGGTATGACAATTATTGCAACCTTAGTGACGGGAATTTATATTTATCGTTATTTACCTAAATCAGAAGAAAAAGAATAAGGAAAAATCTATGTCAGTATTTATTGAAACCAATACAGGTCGACAATCCAAAGGAAATTTATTACTTCGTACCTTAGCTATGCCATCAGACACTAATGCTAATGGCGATATTTTTGGCGGTTGGATTATGTCCCAAATGGATATGGGCGGTGCTATTTTAGCGAAAGAAATTGCCCATGGGCGTGTGGTAACGGTTGCCGTAGATAGTATGACAT
>NZ_RQYZ01000182.1 GCF_003932855.1 Tessaracoccus sp. OH4464_COT-324
GGCTGGTTTAGATGAAGGCCAGAACTTACTTTATTTAGTCGTGGTAGAGGGCAGACAACTTACTTATCGTGGCATGACTTTAGATGAACTCGCCGATCTTGCTACTGAATTAAAACTAACGAAAGCAATCAATTTAGATGGTGGAGGCAGTTCTGTTATGGTTGTAGCTCAAAAACGTATTTCCGATTTGCCCTTATTGTAAGGAAATGAAAGGAAGGTCGGAAACCATTTTGGTGTTAGAGTGAAATAATTTTATCTCGTACAGAAAAGTAGTTTTGTGGACAGTGCTGTTATCGAGGCGTAAAATGCCC
>NZ_RQYZ01000183.1 GCF_003932855.1 Tessaracoccus sp. OH4464_COT-324
CTGGTAAGTAGAACGCTTCTGCTAAACCTGATAATTTTTCATCACCTGAAACAGGATCAAGAATAGCGAATTTTAAAGATGAACTACCGCAGTTAAGGATTAGGACTAATTTTTGAGACATACGTGACCTATCTTGAAAGTTAAGTTAAAAAAGAAATTCATTTGCTCAAAAAATACACTAAGCAAATGAATTGACATAAAAGTCTTTGACTTGCATAGAATACACTTTTCAGCTAATAAAATAAATTAGCAAAATTAAAAAATGCGACTTTAATCAAAAAAAACTGCAAATTTTCAAAAAAAATTGCT
>NZ_RQYZ01000184.1 GCF_003932855.1 Tessaracoccus sp. OH4464_COT-324
GGTGGTTGAATTGGTTGATGGGGAGGCCGTTGAAGAGTGGGGGGAGGATTTCGGCGGGTTCGATGACGGTCCATACCGGGGTGGTGGGTGTTGGGGTTGGGGTGTTGAGTTGGATGGGGGTTGGGGTGGTGGTGCTCCAGATGTAGGTGGGGGAAGGCCCGGGTGTGACCGTGGGCTGGGTGGGGCGCAACCACACCACCGCGGTGAGTACGGCGAGTGTCAGGGTGAGGACGGCGATGATGGCCCACCACAGTGGTGGGGTTTTGGTGGTGGGCATTATGGGTTTCGTAGGTTGAGGGCGTGGTCG
>NZ_RQYZ01000185.1 GCF_003932855.1 Tessaracoccus sp. OH4464_COT-324
CAGAGTTCCATTCTTGGCGACAGTTGCGTCTATTAGCCCATACATTGGTCTATTCGGAACCGTATGGGGTATTATGCATGCGTTTATGGCATTAAGTGGTGCTAAACAGGCAACATTGCAAATGGTTGCCCCAGGTATTGCGGAGGCGCTCATTGCTACTGCAATTGGTTTATTTGCGGCAATTCCAGCAGTTATGGCCTATAATCGTTTGAGTTTACGAGTAAATAAATTAGAGCAAAATTATGGCAACTTCATTGATGAGTTTACAACAATTTTGCATCGTCAAGTATTTGGTAAAAATCATT
>NZ_RQYZ01000186.1 GCF_003932855.1 Tessaracoccus sp. OH4464_COT-324
ATATATGTGTCAATATGCGATCTTCTTTCTCTACAATAGAGCCTTTCGTACTAACTTTGCATTTTTCACAAACATCATTAAGTATTTCCGAATACAAAACCCCTTTACCACCTTTAAAAAAAGTTGCGAAAGTATTGCCTCCGAAGCACTGTAACTCACCAGCGATATCGTCCCAATACTTATTATGTTCAGGATGGAATTGTTTATATTTTTCCCTTTTTGTAAGTTCCTCTGTATAGCGTAGCTTTCCATCAGAATCATGGGTTAAACAATATACTAAAGCATCTAAATCTTTGCTATCTAGC
>NZ_RQYZ01000187.1 GCF_003932855.1 Tessaracoccus sp. OH4464_COT-324
CATCTAAAATTACATCAAATGCGGACAAACGATCTGTTGCAACCATTAACATACGTTGATCATCAATTTCGTATAAATCACGAACCTTACCCGAATAAATTTTTTTCAAACTAAATTGTGTCATATGCTTACCTTTTTGGCTTATTAATAAAATCAGGCGCTATTCTACCTCAGCCCACTTTAGTTACGCAAACGATTACGCTATTTTGCAACAGCTATCAAGGAGAGAAAAAGCAATCTATTACGAAATTGTCAGTAGTGCGAAGAATGAAAATTATCAAAGAGTTCAAGATAATTTAAAGA
>NZ_RQYZ01000188.1 GCF_003932855.1 Tessaracoccus sp. OH4464_COT-324
TTATTATATAAAATTAGAAATTTAATCCTCGCTATCAAACCAACCACGCACGAATTGGATTGAGAAAAATAAAGTAATTAACAAGAACGCATAAAAAATATAAGCCAAAATGGAATGAGATGTTCCCGTATCTACATTTGCCTCTTTAACAGATACTGCATTACGGAATTCATCAAACATAACCAAACGCCAACCATAATACTTAATTTCTACTAACTTATTATCAACAGAAAAACTTTGTGCTTTTGCCTGTAAATCTGCTGAGCCAAATTTAAAATAAAATGGAAAGCTCCAGCGTGTATC
>NZ_RQYZ01000189.1 GCF_003932855.1 Tessaracoccus sp. OH4464_COT-324
TGCGCCCTTGTTCTGGCGCTATATTTGTATTGTTTTTGGCTTATATGTTGGATCTATACTTCTGGGGGATGTTAGCAACCTTGGCAATGTCCTTAGGAACAGGGTTAATGTTATCGGGATTTGCCTTAATTGTGCTATATGCAAGAAAAAGTGCGGTGCAATTGGGGAATTTTTATTTTGCAAGAAACAAAGAACATTGGACAATTTTTGTTCGCATGTTCGCAGGGGCTATTATGCTATTTTTTGCATTGACCTTGATATATGGTACGACGTTACCAGTACGAGGTGGGGAGTTGTTAATTG
>NZ_RQYZ01000190.1 GCF_003932855.1 Tessaracoccus sp. OH4464_COT-324
GAATCTGTAGCCTCATCTAAAGTGCGGTCAATTAATTGCCAATCTGTTGGTGAAGGCTTATTGAGAACATAAGAAGCTACTAAATTCTTATCTCCCGGATGACCAATGCCGATACGCAAACGGTAGAAATTTTTATTATTTGCCAGTTGAGCAATAATATCTTTCAAGCCATTATGCCCACCATGTCCGCCACCTTGCTTAATTTTGGCAACGCCTGGTGGTAAATCTAATTCATCATGAATAACCAGAATTTGCTCTGGCTGAATACGATAAAAATTCGCCAAAGCACCCACTGCTTTACCG
>NZ_RQYZ01000020.1 GCF_003932855.1 Tessaracoccus sp. OH4464_COT-324
TCTCCGGGGACGTCTGTGGATGCTAGCGGTTCGTCTTCGTCGGCTTCGGCCCCGAAGTCTTCGGCGAGCGCGTCGTCGCCGAGTGCGAGTGTGTCGGATGATTGGCGGTCTTGGCCGGTGTGGGAGGTTATGCCGCCTGCGGAGATGTTGCCGCAGCTTTATGGTGGGGATCCGCTTAAGGGTGGGGAGCTGCGCGATGATTGGCGGTTGCCGCAGTCTTTGCAGGGTTGGGCGTTGAACGACCGCGACTATGGGCTGCCCGGCTTTGATGATTATTCGACTCTCGTGGCCTATGAGGATACCAGTAGGGAACCAAAACGAGTCCTGAGAGTTGAGACACAGAGCCTGGATCTGCCCGATGCGTTCAACGACTATCTGGAGCGGTGGGATGATGTGCATCATGTGGAACGCATGACCTGCGGCACAACTAAGACTTCGAAGGATCCGTATTGTGTGGTTTATGCGGAGGATACCGTGATAGCGCTGGGACCGGCGCTTGGCAGGTTCACGGAGCAGGAAGTGGTGGATGCGATGGATGAGTTGGTGGATCATCTGCTGGCCACCAGGTGAGGAAGGCCAGTAAGGGGAAAGAATGAAAAGGGAAGTACACGTCGGCTGGTTCGTGTTGATCGGCGTTCTGTCCATGGTGCTGGCTACGCTCCTGACCGTGGCGCTCGTGATCCGCACCAAATCCAGCCCTGCACCGGAAGTCGCCACGGAAGCTGCCCCTCCCGCGTTGTGGGAGTCCTTCCCCAAACCGAAGCCGCCAACGCCGCAGCCCAGCACCGCCGGCGACTGGCGCAGCTGGGACTGGGAGGTTGTCCCGCCCATCGAACTGCTGCCCGCGCTGTACGCCGGCAAAGAACGAGGGGACTGGCTTCTGCCGAAGAAGCTGCTTGGAATGGAACTGCAGGAGAAGGATTACGGCAAGGCTGAGGGCGAGTCCGCAGGCACGGCATACACCACCCCCTCGCCGGGGGCTCGGACCCTGCACCTACAACTGCGCAGCAATCACTTGGTGGACACGTTCAATCTTTACGCAGAACTACTCCCGACCGGGCACTACATCGGGAGATATTTCTGCGGGCTAAAGGAAAACTCTGACCCTCCAGCAGTGGAGTGCATCCTCATCGCCGAAGACACTCTGATCCTGGCGAGTTCAAGGCTGGGCGGCCTCACGGAAGAGGAAATCGCGGCAGCGCTCGACGCTCTGGTGGACCACCTACTGGCCAACCGTTAGGGCTTGTTTCCAAGGCTAAACCGGACCGCCACGCACCGGAAGCCGGGCGAAAAGCTCCCTCCGCCCGCCGACGGCCCCGGTAACCTGAGCAGCTAGGAGGAAGAAATGAAACGAAAAATACTGTTGCTGCTGCTCGTGTGCGTCGTCGTAGGCAGCGGATTCGCTTGGCGGGACGCGCTCATGGCGAAACGCCGCCGCGAGCTGTGGGCGGAAGCCACCGACTGACCAACGGCAGGGAAAAGGAAAGGTGCGGTCCACTCGACGATGAACCGCACCCGTTGCCCAACTCAGTAGCCGAGCATCTCCTTGCGCTTCGGCAGCCACGCGATGGCGTCGCGCACAGCATCGGTTTCGGTGAGCTTCGCCTCCCAGCCCAACACGTCGTGGGCCTTGCGGGACACCGTGTAGACCCCCGCGACATCGCCGGGGCGCGGCGGGCCGAACTGCACCCGCAGCGGGTCGCCGGAGATTTCCTCGAAGCTCGCGGCCAGCTCCTTCACGGTGACGCCGTTGCCCGTGCCAATGTTGAACACCTGGTAGTTCTGCTCAGCGGTGGCCTCGTCGAAGTGCTCCAAGGCCGCCACGTGCGCCTGAGCCAGGTCCCACACGTGGATGAAGTCGCGGATGCCCGAGCCGTCCCGCGTGGGCCAGTCGACACCGGTGACCGTGAACGTCTCCTTGTTCACCCACGCCTCAAGCAGCTTCGCCAGCACGTGCGACGGCTTCTCCAGCTGTTGCCCGGAGCGCAGCTTGGGGTCTGTGCCGATGGGATTGAAGTAGCGCAGCGACAGCACCCGAACATCCGAAGCCTTCGTGAAATCCTCCAGGATCAGCTCCACCAGGTACTTCGTGCGCGCATACGGTGAGCCGGGCTGCAGCGGCGACTCCTCGGTGACGACGAAGTTCTCGTCGGGTGCGTAAATCGAGGCCGACGAGGAGAACAGGAAACGCTGAACGCCGGCCCGCTCCACGGCCTGAAGGAGCTTGACAGTCTTGCCCACGTTGTTGTCGTAGTAACCGAGCGGGTCAGAAACGGACTCCGGCACGACGATCTTCGCGGCACAGTGCACGAGGGCGTCAATCTGCTGCTCGGCAAAAATCCTATCCAGCAGGGCCTCGTCGGCAATATCACCCTCATACAGGGTGCGCTCGCCAATGAACTCGCGGCGGCCGGTGGAGAAATCGTCCAGCACGACGACCTCGTGCCCGGCGTCCTCGCACGCGGAAGCCACGGTGGAGCCGATGTAACCGGCGCCCCCGGTGATCAGAACTTTCATACCTCGCCTTTCCATCAGTGATGCTTAACACCAAGATTGCTATTACCAAATCGTAGATGCAGTCCTCGCGTCGAACTGCGCAGCCCAGCTGTCACCAGCCACGCGCAATCCACTCCGGTAGCGAGTCGCGCTCGGCGCCTACCGTCGTCGGCTCACCGTGGCCAGGCAACACCCGCGTCTCGTCCGGCAGCACAAATATCCGGGTACGGATGGAGTCGATGATGAGCTGGAAATCCGAGTAAGGCCAGCGAGTAGCGCCGGGGCCGCCCGGAAACACCGTATCCCCGACGATGATGGCGCCCAGCCGGTCAACTCGCAGACTCGTCGAACCCGGGGTGTGGCCGGGCGTAGCAAAGGCTCTCACCCGCACGCCCGCGACGTCGAAGATCTGACCGTCCGTCAGCGGACGTGGGCGCGGAGCGCCAGTCTCCTCGTCCCACAGGAAATAATCCTCCGGACTCAAGAAAATGGGCGCGGCCACCAGCTGCGCGAACTCGCTGGCCTCCCGAACGTGATCCCAGTGCCCGTGCGTCAACACCACCGCGACAACCCGTCGCCCGCTCACCGCGGCCAGCACCGCGGCCACGTCGTGGGCCGGGTCAACCACCAGCACCTCGGCGTCGTCGCCCACCAAC
Source organism: Tessaracoccus sp. OH4464_COT-324 (assembly GCF_003932855.1). Taxonomy (GTDB): domain Bacteria; phylum Actinomycetota; class Actinomycetes; order Propionibacteriales; family Propionibacteriaceae; genus Arachnia. Next base: position 3,153 of record NZ_RQYZ01000020.1, read on the forward strand.
CACACGTTGTTCTGGTGGTTTGGTGGTGCGCCGCGCACGTAGCTCCCTACCGTGCTGAGCCGCTCGATCCGGGGCATCGCACACCTCCGCAAGGAAAAAACAGGCAACTTCTTCAAGTTTAGTCGGTCAAACTCCCGAGGATGAGCCCACGCACTGGAATACTGGGCAGCGTGTCCCACAAGTTGTTCGACGATGAGTACGACCCGCTGGCTCCCCCAAACTACGGGGAGGCGCAGGCCACGGATGAGCCTGCCGAGCCTGCCGAGCCCACCATCGGAGGTCCGGGCCAGATCGTGCGCCTGCGCTTCGAGGAGGGCAGGCTGGTCAGCGTCCGGCTGGCCCCCAACTGGTATCAGCGGCTCGCGCCGGGCCAGTCGCTGGCGGCCGCTTTCCAGGAGGCGTTCCTGGTTGGGCAAGCGGAGATGGACACCGCCCCGACCGAGCAGCTTGACCTTTCCAAGCTCGAATTCGAGGTGCCAGAGTTCAGCGAGGAAAACCTGGAGGCGTTCGCGGCCCTCCTGCAGGAGCACTCCCAGAAGTGGCAGCGCGCGATAGAATCGCACCATCAGCAGGCCCCAGCCCCGCCAGCCATGGGCGAGTCCCAGGGTGTCCGGGTTACGCTGAACCCTGCGGGCCAGCCGTCGCAGGTCATCTTCAACGAGATCTGGGCGGTCGAATCCTCCGCGAGCGCCATCAGTAACGCGGTGCTCGCCGCAACCAGGCGCGCCTACGCCGCCTACGAACCTGTCCAAGATGAACGCGACGAGGTACTGACCCGGTACCGCGTCGAACACGAGATCCTGCAAGAGGGTTTCCGCCGCATGCTGGAAGTCAGAGGAGGCTGAAATGAGTGAGGCAGAACAAGCTTGGGAGAAGCTCGCCCAGCGAGCGATGCAGTCGAAGTTCAGCGGGATCACCGCGGACACAGACGATCTCCTCGCGGACATCGACATCCGTGAGGGAAAACTGAGTTCCAAGGGAAATCACAGCAACGCCGGACAGAACGCCGGCGGCCCGATGATGCCGCCGATGATGATGGGCGGCATGGGCGGCATGGGAGGTGCCGGCGCGGCTGCCGCTCCCCGGATGGGTACCGCAGCAGCGCCGGCGGCGGCCACCGTGGGGCCCACCCCCCAAGTGGGACCGCAGGCAGTGCAGCCCCAACACCTGGCCGCGGGCCCTGCGGCGGCGGGCGTGCCCAGCGGCCTGCCCTCCGGGGGGCCGGGTGGCTCTGGGCTGGGCGGGGGGCTCGGCGACTCGGCTGCGGAGCCGGAGCCACCGGCGGAGGAGGCCGTCGCTGAAAGTTCGTCGCCGACGCCGGACGGAGTCATCGTCGACAACGAACAGCTCACCAACGTGGCTGCGCTTTGGGTGGAACTCTCCGAGACCTTCAAACGCCTGTCCTCCGAAATGTATGCGCCCAAGAGTTTGGGTCTGTTGCACGAAACCAAGCCCAAGACCGACGAGTTGAGCGCCGCCAACCACCAGTGGTGCTCCGACGCGGCCAGCGAGTTCGAGTCCATCGGGGCGATGCTCGTGGATTCCGCGCGTTCCTACGAGAACGCCGAGGGTGACGCCATCCAGGTGGCCAAAGCACAGGAGCAGTAAAAGTAAATGAGCATTCTTGCCCTAGCAGAGACCCTCAAGCAGTTCGCTCTCGCGCTCAAGAAGCAAGTGGAGCAGCAGCGCCAGCAGCGCAGCCTGCGCGACGACCAGAAGCAGGAGCAGCGCGAGTACCGCAACTGCCTGCAGCTGGTTGAGCAACTGGAGATCCTCTTCGAGACCTACTGCGCGGTGGATGCGCAGGAGTACCAGCGTTTCTGGGTGATAGTCCAATCCCTCATGCCGGGCCTGCACTCCTGGCACAACGAACAGGCCAGGCACTCCACGCAGATCGAAAGCGTGGTGGCCCGGGTGCGCGCCATGCTGTTCGGTCTGCGCCGCGTCATCGAGCAGGAGATTGTCGTCCACTACGACGTTCCCGAGGACCTCGCCCAGCTGGCGCGCGGCTGGCAGCAGATTGCGGACAGCATCGAGAAATCGAAGGAGGTGCTGCCCAAAGTGACGACCTTGGAGAGCTGGCAGGGCCAAGCTGCGAACACCTACCGCGAGATGGCCAAGGTGCAGCAGGCGGCCATTGAGGAGTTCGAGCCGCTGCCGGCCGTGATGGCCAAATCCTACGAGCAACTCGGGCTGCTCAACCGCGCCACCCTGATTGCCATCTACGACAGCCTCCGCAGCACTCTGCAGCGGATCAGCAGCCCGCCGCAGGCGAGCCTGGGCCGATTCTACTCCCGAGTCTGTCACTTCGAACGAGAGCTTGATGACTGCCTCAACAACCGCCTCCCCGACGCGATCCTGATGATCAAGGCGCGAGGCGAGACGGTGAAGCAGGAGATTGACGCGGCCTGCAGCTCGGCGAAAGTGATCTCGCCCAAGTGGCCGTCGGGCACGTCGGGCACGCCAAGCACATCGGGCGCACCAAGCACGGCGGGCACGGGTTGGGCGACGTCAGCGCCCGACAGGGACGTGAACCGGCCGATCGTCGAGAAGAAGCCCGTCCAGGACGAATCCCGGTACCGCAACCCGGGGCCGAGGATCAGCATCGAGGAACTGGACAGGCGACGCTTCCTGCCGCCCGTCCAGGAGTCGGAGCAGTAGGCAGCTGAGGAAACGGCCTGGGGCGTCACCTGCGGGTGGCGCCCCAGGCTGCGTCAGTGCGCGGGACAGGGCAGACGAGCCGCGTCTGGCTTCTACTCGCTGTGCACCACGATCTCCGAAATCTCGGCCTGGAACTTCTCGCCCTTCGGCGGCAGCTTGGAGACATACACGAGCAGGTAGCGCAGCTTCGTCGGACGCTCCAGCGCGATCCTGGTGGTCCCGACGGGCGCGGGCCGCGCGTCCACTAGCTCCGTCCAATCTCTGATGGTGGTGTACGAGAGTTCGCCTTTGGGGGAGAACAGCGCGACATCTGTGGGGCCCTCGCCGAGGAAGGTCACCTCGACGCTCGCCACCTCCCGTTCCTCGCCCAGATCCAGCACCAGCCCCACCCCTGGCTTCTGGCCACCCATGTTCGGCCGATTGAGATAGGTTCGGGTGGTCCAGGTGGTTTCCGGGTTCCCGTCCACAGCGTTCGCGGCCAGCTCCGGATACTCCTCGTCGTTTCCGCCGTCCTTCTTCGGATCGAAGTCCTTCACCGCCACAACTTTGAAGCTGCCTTCCGGGGCCGGGTTGGTGGGGGTTTCGCTGGCGGGAGTATGGGGAGCGGGCTCGACGCGGGCCTCCTCGCCATGCTGTAGGGCTACCGTCAGCAGGGCGACGATGAGCGTCACCAGGCTGGAGACCGCGAGTATCCGCAGCAGCCACCTGGGCTGGGCCGCCACGTGGCCGGGGCCGATCGTCCGTTCCGGGTGCTCCGCATGCTCCGAGTGCTCCTCCTCTGGCGACGCCTGCTCATCCTCGGCCGGGTGGGAATCGACGGCGGTGCGGGCCGCCAGTGAGATCTTGCTCTCCAACCCATGGACGCTGTCCGCCTCGGGCAGCAGGGCAGCCAATTCCTTCATCGTGGTCAGCTCACCTGCGAAGGCGGCCCGCCAGACGGGGGTGAGATCGTAGCCGTCGGCCTCGGGCGACTCGTCGGGGCTCCATTCGCCCGTCTGGGTGGCGCGCAGGATCGCGGCGAGTGCCCGAATGTCGCCAGCCTCCTGCAGCGCCCACGGCTGCTCCTCTGCGGGGGTCTCCAGCAGGGTGGCGATGCCGAGTCCGGTGATTCGGACGCTGCCGTCTGAGGTGATCAGGATGTGTTGCGGGTCGAGGTGCTGGTGGTAGATGCCCTGGGCGTGCAGCGGGGTCAGAGCCTCGGCCACCTCCCGGGCAACGTAGGACGACTCCGCAGTGGTGAGCGGTTCCTTGGCGTACAGCTCCTCCAGGCTGTGGCCCGGGCAATGTTCGATCGCGACGTAGACGCCGTTGAGTGAGGATTCGCTGAAGCGGTTGTAATCGAGCACCTGAAGGAAGCGGGCGTCGCTGGTGGCGGCGCCACGCTTGGCGGCGGCCTGCAGCTGTGCGGCGGCGGGGCTGTCGCTGGGGAAGAGGTGCACGACGACGTCGCGGGAGAGGTTTGTGTCCACGGCGAGCCACGTCTCGGAGGCGCTCCGGGCCACGACGCGTTTCTCCAACTGGTAGCGGCCGCCGGAGAGGGTCATGCCAACCTCACCCAGCTGGGCGGGGGTGGACACCTGCGCGGTGTGCTCCTCGACGTCGGGCTCGTCGGCCGTCCCGGTGGGTGCAGCCTCGTCCTGCCCGGGGTTGCCGGCCAGCGCGGAGACGCCGGGCGGCTGCTCTTCGGGTTCGGGAGGTAGCTCGTCGGGGCCAAACCAGGTGGGTTCGTCCGCCTGCCCGGGCGCGGACTCCACCATGACCGGGTCGCTGGGGGCGGCCAGGGTTTGCGGGGCACCGCGCCCGTCCTCGTCAACGACCGGCTCGGCACCGGCGGCCCTCTCGTCGGCTTCAGCCTCCGACGCGGGCTCCTCGGCCGGGGAAGCATCCGGCGGCGGGGTCGATTCCTGCGGGGCGGTCTCCTGAGCGGGGGCCACTTCTTTTACCGGGGCGGTAGATCCGCGTCGGAGCCGGGTGCGCACCAGCTCGCTCAGTCTGCGCAGCTCCCGCACGCGCAGCAGCTTGCCCACGACGACGGTGCCGGTCAGCACGAGCGTGCCGCCGAGCGTCACCGCGAGCAGGTTGCTCAGCACGGTGGCGCCGAGCGTCCCGGTGAGCCACCGGCTGAGGAAGTAGGCGGCTGCCCCGCCGACGCCTGCGCCCAGCCCGAGGCGGATGATGTGCCGGGTGATCACGGAGCCGTCCAGGGCGGGAAGCTTCTCGCGCAGGAACTGCCAGGACACCAGCACACCGACGAAGTAGGCGATCGAGTACGCCAGCGCGAGCATCGGGGCAACCCAGGCGGGGTCGCCCACCCGATTAACCAGCAGGATGGCCAGCAGCGCGTTCGCAGAAGCGATGCCAACCTGAAGCAGGAACGGGGTCCGGGTATCCTCCAGCGCGTAGTAGGTGCGCAGGCAGACGAACTGCACCGTGAACGGCACCAGACCGATCGCGAACATGACCAGGGTCCAGCCCACCCAGCTGGCGTCGGCTGCCCCTTGGCCGTAGCCGAGCAACAGGTCGGAGATGGGCAGAGCCAGCGCCAGGAAACCCGCCGCCGCAGGCACGAGGAACAGCAGAGCCAGCCGGGTGGTCTTCGTCATCTCCTCGGCCACGCCCACCTTGTCGTCGTCGGCGGCGAGCTTGGAGGCGCTGGAGAGCATCGCGGTGGCCAGCGACGTGGTGACGAGCGAGTGCGGGAGTATCCACAGCAGGTGCGCGTTGGAGTAGACGTTGACGCCCGCGCCCGCGCCGCCGGCGGTGGCTGTGGTAGCGAGCCGATTCACGACGATGAGCGCCAGCTGGTTCACCGCGACGAACCCGAGCGACCACTTGGCGAGCGAGAACGTGTGCCCCAGCCCGGCGCCGCGTAGGTCGAAGCGGGGGCGGAGCTTGAACCCGACGCGGCGCAGCAGGGGGAGCAGGATCAGCGCTTGCACGACGATGCCGAGCGTGGAACCGACGCCGAGCAGGAGAATCTGCTGCGTGGTGAAGGCGGCGGACTTGTCCCCACCATTTCCCCAGATGATCAGGTAGATGCTGAGCACCAGCAGCGAGACAACGTTGTTGGCGATGGGGGCCCACATCATCGGCCCGTACTTCTCCTTGGCGTTCAGCACCTGCGCGAGCAGGAAGAACAGGCCGTAGAAGAAGATCTGCGGCAGCGTCAGGTAGGTGAGCGCCACCATCGACGCATACTGTTCCGCAAGGCTGGGTTCGCGCCAGGCCGACGACGAGTACAGCCGGGTGATGAGGGGCGCACAGAGCGTGGCCAGTGCCGCGACTGCTGCCACGATCAGCACAAACGCCGTGATGATCCGGTTGGTGAAGGCCTCGCCGCCATCGTCGTCGTGTTTGATGGCGCGCACGATCTGGGGTACGAGCACGGTGTTCAGCGCGCCGCCGGCGAACAGGATGTAGAGGGCGTTGGGCACCATGTTCGCGATGTCGAGGATATCCGCCTGGCGGGTGCCGTTGCCGATGATGAAGGCGATCAGCATCACCCGCAACATGCCGAGCGCACGCGAGATCAGCGTCCCGGAGGCCATGATGGCGCTCGCGGACAGGAGTTTCTTGGTGCTACTGACCTGGCTCACTGGGCTCCTTAGCGGTTGCTCTCCTGCGTCGGACTTGCACGACGGTACCGACGCCCATGCCCAGCAGGGCGACGACGATGACGATCCACCCGAGACGACCGTACGCGGTGGCGGTGATCTCGAAGGAGACGATCTCTCCGAAGGGCTTCCCGGAGTGCGTCAGAAGCTGGGCGTGGGCCTTGGTTGCGCCGTTCGTTTTCGCGTCGGGCCGGAACAGCACGGTCTGTGACTGGCCTGCGCCGACGCGCACCAGATCGGTTTCGTTCACCGAGATGCGCGTGGGGTTGTCGGTGCGGAAACCGATTCGCACGTAAACGGGAAGCGAGGTCTGGTTGGTTATCGTGGCGGGGCCTTCACGCGTTCCGGAGGCCATCACAAAGCCCGGAGCGACGCTGAGGCTGATCGCGGAGGGATCGAACCGGGCAGCGGGTGTGGCCATCAGGTGCTCCAGGGCTTGCTCCTCGATGGCGAAGCTGGAGCTGAACGCGGCCAGGTAGGTGGGTCGGAGATCGGGTGGTGTCGCGTCGGGGGCGACGGTCAGCGCGTCCCGCGTCGGGGTTGCGGCTTGCACGTCGGTGATCGCCTGGCCCACTTGCTCCCAAGGCTGGTCGGGGTCGGGTAGCCCGATGGCTGGGGCGTTCGGCAGTACCTCCGACAGCTGCGTGGCCTTGGCCTCCGGGGTGAGCCGGTAGAAGCGGGTTCGGTGTTCGAAGCGGCCGAACCGGAGAGTGTGATCGAATCCTGGTTTGGCTTCGGTCGCTGACGCGGACAACTCGACGGCGGGTGCTGCGGAGAGGGCGTGTTCCGGGGGCAGTGTGATGGCGGCGGAGTACAGGTCTGCCAGGTTCTCCGGGATGCGCTCCTGGTTCGGATTTCCGGTGGGCAGCCGCCACAGGGTGCCGGCAGCCAGTTTTTTGGTGCTCTCGGCGAGGAACTCGTCGGCGTCGTTCTGCCCGCGGGCGGCCAAGAGCTGAGCCACCTGGTGCACGGCCGGATCCAGCAGGGTGATGGTGCCGGGCTCTTTCAGCAGCGGCAGCAGGGCCGAGATCTGGGCGGCGCCGATCACCGAGGTGTAGTTGGTGCTGCCCGGCAGCATCTCCGGCGATGCGGCGACGAGGCGGGCGTCCAGCGGCGCCACCGGTCGGGCCCGGTTGGGGATGAAGAGCCTCAGTCGCGCCACCTGTTCGGGCTGGGCGTCTGGCGATTTTCGGGCCTGAACCTGGATCGCGACGATCGCCCCGAGCGCCCCGCTCTTCATCGCCAGTTCGGTTTGTGGGATCTCGATTCGGAAACTGCTGCTCTCGTCGACGCGGAGCGGCTCTGGTCCGGAACGTAGGGCGGCTTCGGGGGACAGGGTCTGTTCCAGGGTGGGCTGGTCGATCTCGGCGGTCAGCTCGTCGAAGGTGTTGAGCGGGTTTGTGGCGCGCGCCACCTGCACGGTCACGTCGTGGAGCGGCTGGCCGATGCGGTTGACGAAGGTGCCGCCGAGCGTGAGCTTGCTGGCGAGCGCCGCCGGGTCAATCTGCTGCGGCTGGACCGTTGTGAGGCTCAAGCCTTCCGGGCGCACGTCATCGGCTCGCGCGCTGCCGACGCCCACCCACAGGAGCGCGGACAGCACGAGCAGGATGAGGGCCTGGGCTCGGGTCACTCTTGCATGTTAGTCGGGGAAGCGGATTCCGGTTCGGCGGCGCGACGCTGGGCGGGAAAAGGGCTGGTCACCCGCGCTCTTGCCACCAGTCGATCAGCAACTCACGGGCTGTGTCCTCGTCGACGGGACCGTGCTCGATCCGGTGCTCCAGGAGGAACTTGTAGGCCTCACCCACCTCGCGCCCGGGGCCGATGCCGAGCGTGGCCATGATCTGGGTGCCGTCCAGGTGGGGGCGGATCGCGTCGATTTCCTCCTGGTTCTTCAACTCGTCGATGCGCCATTCGAGTTCCTCGTAGGCGCGCCGCAGCCGGGTGGCCTTGGCCTGGTTCCTGGTGGTGCAGTCGGCGCGGGTGAGGATGTGCAGGTGCTCCAATTCTTCGCCGGCGTCCCGAACGTAGCGGCGCACGGCGGAGTCGGTCCAGGCGCCTTCGGAGTAGCCGTGGAACCGCAGGTGCAGTTCGATCAACCGGGCAACCGACTTGGTGACCGAATTGGGGTAGGCGAGAGCGCGGAGCCGTTTCTTGGCGAGCTTCGCCCCGACGATGTCGTGGTGGTGGAAGGTGACCTTGGTTCCCTCGAAGCGACGTGTCGCCGGCTTGCCGATGTCATGCAGCAAGGCAGCGAGCCGGTTGACGAGGTCGGGCGCGTGGTTGCGTGCCTTCTCCAGCTCGATGGCCTGATCCAGCACCGTCAGCGAATGCTCGTAGACGTCCTTGTGGCGATGGTGTTCGTCGCGTTCCAGCCGCAGCGCGGGCAGCTCGGGCAGGAAGCGCTCCGCCAGCCCCGTCTCGACGAGCAGGTTCAGCCCGGCGCGGGGGCTGTCGGTGAGCAGGAGACCGTTCAGTTCCGCCTGGATTCGCTCGACGGAGACGATGTCGATCCGATCCGCCATGGAGCGCATCGCGGCCACCACGTCGCTCGCGACGGTGAACCCCAGCCGGGAGGCGAAGCGGGCCGCGCGGAGCATGCGCAGCGGATCGTCGGAGAACGACACCTCGGGCCCGGCCGGGGTGCGCAGTATCTTCGCGGCCAGGTCCTGCAGACCGCCGTGCGGGTCAACGAACTTCTTGGTGGCGACGTCGATTGCCATCGCGTTGACGGTGAAGTCGCGACGCACCAGGTCCTCCACGATGCTGTCGCCGAACGCAACGATGGGCTTTCTGGTGTGCGGCTCGTAGGCGTCGGCGCGGAAGGTGGTGACCTCGATCTGCCAATCTGTGCCTTCGGAGCGTTTCAGCGCACCGATGGTGCCGAAGTCCTTGCCGACATCCCAGGTGGATTTGGTGAAGTGCTTCAGCAGTTCGTGAGTTGCTTCGGGCCGAGCAGAGGTGGTGAAATCCAGGTCGTGCCCCAGGCTGCCCAGCAGCGCGTCGCGCACTGACCCGCCCACCAGGTACAGCTCGTGCCCAGCCTCGCCGAAGAGCCGGCCTAGCTCATCAATGACAGGTGCGATGCGCAGCAGCTGCTGCATGGCGTTCTTCTGGGCTGAAGTCAAGGCGGACACGCCGACGCATGTTACCTGACAAGCGGGTCAGTAGAAATATTTTGGCAAACATGGTGTGATAGGGGCATGCGTTTTCCCCGTGAGGCGGCTGCCGCGATCGTCTCTGTGTCGGTCGTGGGTTTGGTTGCTGCCGTCACGGTTCATGATCCATTCCCGCAGCACACCACCCAGGTGACGCAGCAATCTCAGCGCCCGTCACGGGCCCAGCCCGGCTCCCGGCCGCAGTTTGAGGATCCCGCTCGCGGCAAGCAGGCGGCGCGGATCAGTGACGTCGGGCTCGAACCCATCGCCGCGCCGTTCGTCTACTCCGAGGACTACTTCCTGCCGCGCCCGGTGGGGGAGGAGGCCTACTACAGTGAGGATCCCAACCTGGTGAAGGTCGAGGGCGATGGCGTCTTCGCCATGCCGGTCAGTGGGCGTCCCACCTCGCCGTTTGGCATGCGGCTGCATCCGATCCTCGGGGTTTACAAGCTACACACGGGCCAGGATTTCGCGGCGCCCTGCGGCACCCCCGTCGGGGCGGCTGAGTCCGGTGTTGTCACTTTCGTCGGCTGGGCAGGCGGCAACGGATACATGGTCAGTGTTGCGCACGGCCCGCACAAGGGGTTTCGAAACGTGGTGACGAACTACGGCCATCTCTCGACGTCGGCGGTCAAGGTTGGCGACAAGGTCAGCAGGCATCAGGCCATCGGGCGGGTGGGCAACACCGGCTACTCGACGGGGTGCCACCTGCACTTCGAGGTGAAGGCCGACGACAAGTGGACCGACCCGATGAGCTGGCTCACGAAGGACGCGCCCATCGTCGTGACCGATGGGATGAAGGACTTCACCCCGAGCCCCCGCCCGTCCGGGTCCCCGTCGCAGACGGCTCCCCCGGCAGCTTCGCCGCCTCCCGGGCTGCCTGCTGGCCCGCCGCCCCCGCCTGCGCCGCCCGCCGGTCCTGCGAAGCCTGCGCCTGAGGCGCCTGGACCGCCCAAGACCTCGAACCCGCCCGCGCCCGACTCGCCGAAGCCACCGGCTCCCAAGCCGTCAAGCCCGTCGGCGCCCGATCCTGAGCCTCCGAAGGCCTCCGAGCCGAAGCCCGAGCCTCCGAAGTCCTCCAAGCCCGCTCCGGAGTCCCCGAGCACCGAACCGCCGGCCCAGCCGAGCCCGAAGGAGAGTTCGGCGCGAGTTCCCTCCCCGGAGGATCCGCCGAGCGCCAGCGGCGACGAGTGAGCCGTCGGCCCAGGTCAGCCGAGGAGCCTGTCCCCCGAGGCGCTCCTGAGGCGCTTTCGAGGCAGGGCAGGGATTTCCGGGGCTGGGCAAGGACCTAGAAGGCTGGCGGCGAGGGCACCATTTGGCGGGATCCGCGAGCGCGAGCAGGGGATCGGTCATCGGCGTCTGCTCCTCGTCGCCGCCGACGAAGAAATGAGTGAAAGCCGCGTCGCAAGTCTTCAACACCTTGTCCGAGGCCATCCTGAAACGGGCGTCAACCCGACCGTCCGCGCCCGAGGCCAGGTGTTCGCTCAACACCCTGAGCAGCTCCTGGCCGAAACGAAGCAGCCGTGCACGCAGATCTCGGCGGCGCGTGGCGCGCAACGAAACCTCCAGCATCGTGCTCTCGGACTGTCGAATGCCGCGCAGCGAGTGGAAGAAGGCGGGCAAGCTCTCCTGGGTGAATCCCGCCCTTTCGTAGAACTGCTCGACGCTGGTCCGATGCTCCGCTCGCCGTGCCCCAGGATGGTGGCTTCCACCAGGCGTGACTTCGTTGCTTCTCTGCGGGGATGAGCCTGGGCACCCGCCTTTACTGTCCTTGGTCACGACGTCGTGCCGAGAGTAGTTGAGTACTATAGGAATAGGTGCAGGATTGTATCTGTCTGGGGTGACGTCATGTCAGCTGTGCTGTATGCCCTCGGGCGGTGGAGCTACCGCCACGCCAGGCTTGTGGTTGCCCTCTGGCTGGTTGTCGGCGTGCTGCTGGGGGCGTTGGCCTTCGCATCGCAGGGAAGGCTGAAGGACACTTTCGACGTGCCCGGCTCCTCATCCGGCGAGGCCATGAAGCGCCTGCACATGACCTTTCCCAGCGGGGCGAAACTCACGGCGCTCGCGCTGCTCGTCGCGGACGAAGGCACGAATCTGAACGAGTTGCGCACAGAAATCGAGCCGAAGCTGAACATCCTGGCCATCGACCTGGTGGGCAACGTACAGTCTCCGTGGTTCGAGCACATCTCCGGGCAGGTCTCCGACGATGGCCGCATGGCGCTCGCGAGCATCACCTTGAACGTTTACGAAGTCCCGGAGGAAGGAGAGCTTCAACAGCTCGTTGAGGCGGGCAAACGGTTGGAGGAGGAACTGCCCGACGGCATCCGTGTGTTGCTTGGCGGGCAGGCGTTCGCGCTGGAATTGCCGCGCATCTCCATCACCGAGGTGATCGGCGTGCTGCTTTCCTTCCTCGTGCTCTGGGTAATGCTCGGCAGTCTCCTCACTGCAGTGATCCCCATCTGCACCTCCCTGTTGGGCGTCGGGCTTGCAATGGCCCTCATGTACTCGGCTGCGAGCATCATCGACATCAACTCGGTCACCCCGATGCTGGCGCTCATGCTCGGCACGGCCGTCGGGTTGGACTACGCGCTGTTCATCTATACCCGTCACCGCGACCAGCTCCGCGCGGGAATGGAGCTGGAGGAGTCGATCGCCCGTGCCACGGGTACGGCCGGAACCGCCGTCGTGTTCGCAGGCCTAACCAACGCGATCGCGCTGATCGGCCTCGTCGTTGCGAATATCCCCTTCCTCACCGTGATGGGCGCCTTCGCCTCGGTTGCTGTGGCCTTCGCCGTGGCGATCGCTCTCACCGCGCTACCAGCTTGCGCGTACTTCCTCGGCGAGCGGATGCGTCCCCGCCCGCGTAAGCCCAGCGCGAAGCGCGAGCGGCGTTTCTTCCACACTTGGGTGAGTCTCAGCACCCGGCGTCCGGTGCTCACCATCGTGGCCGTGATGGTGATCCTGGGCGTCGCGACGCTGCCCGCCACCAGCCTGGTGCTTGCCCTGCCGAATGCTGGCCAAGGCGCACCCACCTCGCCTACTCGGCAGTCCTACGACCTGATCGCGAAACACTTGGGACCCGGGTACAACGCGCCCCTGATTGTCACCGCTGGGATCATCCGTTCCAACGACCCGCTCGGCCTGATCAACGAGCTCAAGGCAGAGATAGAACAGATAGAAGGGGTTGAACGGGTTGCGCTCGCCGTGCCGAACGCCAATGCCGACACGGCGCTCATCCAGGTGGTGCCCGAGACCGCCCCCGACGATCCCGCCACCACCGCGACGGCGGAGCGGCTTCGCGCGCTGACCGACGGCTGGGCCGGGAGCCGGGGGATCGAGGCGAATGTCACCGGGTTTACGGCGTTGCAACTCGACGTGACCCAACGGCTGGCGGGGGCGGTGGTGCCGTTCGGGGTGCTCGTCGTCGGGCTGACCCTGGTGCTGCTCAGCGCCGTCTTCCGCTCCGTGTGGGTGCCGATCAAAACCGCCGTTGGATTCCTGCTGAGCATCGGGGCATCTTTTGGGCTGACTCAGCTGGTGTTCAATGAGGGCTGGGCGAAAGACCTGATCTGGTTGGAGAAACCAGAGGCGGTCATCTCCTTCCTGCCGATCATCGTCATCGCGATCCTCTTCGGGCTCGCGATGGATTACGAGATATTTATCGTATCGCGCATTCGTGAGGAATACATCCACGGCCGCACCGCGTCGGAGGCAATTCGTGCTGGTTTCGTGGCCTCCGGGCCCGTGGTTACGTCGGTGGCGCTGGTGATGGTGGCGGTGTTCGGCTTCTTCGTGCCTGCGGGGCTCATGGCCATCAAACAGATCGCCTTCGCGCTCGCCGTTGGCGTGGCGATCGACGCTTTCCTCGTGCGGATGACCCTGGTGCCTGCCGTGCTGCAACTGTTGGGGGACCACGCCTGGTGGATGCCTGCCTGGCTTGACCGCCTGCTGCCCGAGTTTGACATGGAAGGCGAGGTGTTGACCAGGAAACTCGCGCTGGCGGACTGGCCCGGCACCCCGGCCCTGCTCCACGCGGAGGAGGTCGGCGTCGCGGGCGTGCTGGCCCCCGTGACCGCCAGCCTGGATCCCGGCGAGGTGGCCGTCTGCCTGGGGCCGCCGAAGGCGCGCACGGCGGCCCTGCTGGCGCTCAGCGGGCGGCTGCGCCTCGCCGGTGGTCGCGCCCGCGTCGCGGGTCACCTACTGCCCGACGCCGCCCGAGCGGTGCGCAGCGCCACCGTCTACCTGGACCTGGCTGAGCGTCCGGGGCTCGCGACGCTCAACCGGCTGCGACCTCAACCCGGTGAGGTGTGGTATCTCGACGGGCTCGACGAACTCAGCGCCGAGCAGCGCGATGAGGTAGCGGCGAGTGTGGCCGCCGCTGCCGACACGGGTGTGTCGGTGCTGCTTGGCGGCAGTTGGGAGGCAGCCGAGCCCTGCAACGCGGGCCGCACCGTCGTCGTGGCGGAGAGGGGCGAATCATGAGACCGGAAGCTATCCGCGGTGGCCGTCCGGTGGGGTGGGCGCTGCTGCTCACCCTGCTGCTCGTGCCTATTCTTGGGGCCGCAACGTTGCTGGGAATGATCCGGCCAGATCGATGGAACGCCAACGCGGCAATCGTGAATCTTGACCAGGGCACCCACGTCCAGGGCCAATTCGTGCCGATGGGGCGCCAGCTGGGCGCCGAGATGATGGCCTACCAGCCGAGCAACATCTCCTGGGAACTGGCCGACGCGGCCAGCGGCGCCGAAGGCTTGAGCAGCGGCAAGTATGCCGTGGTGGTGACCATCCCCGCTGATTTCTCCCAGCGGGTGCTCTCCTTCTCTGCCGACGCCGACCAGGCCCGCCAGGCACGCATCATCGTGGCCACCAGCGCCAACGCCCCGACTCGCGACGCGACGGCCGCGCGCGAGGTGGCCGCCATCGCCCGCGAAGTACTGAACAGCAACCTGACCAGCGAATACCTGAAGAACGTTTACATCGGATTCAACCAGGTCGGCGAGCGCTTTGGCGAGATCGTCACCGGCGCCGAGCGGCTGCGTGACGGCACCGGGCAGCTCGCCGACGGTGCCCAGCGCGCGGCGGACGGCACGGCACAGCTGGTGGATGGCCTCGATCAGCTGATCGCAGGCGGGGATCAGCTCGTCGTCGGCGGCTCCCAGCTCACCGGGGGCGGCCAGCAGCTGGTGGTTGGGGCGCGCCAACTGGCCGACGGCGTCGGCAAACTGGACGGCGGCACGAACCTGTTCGCGGCCCAGTTGCCCAAGTTGGTCGCGGGGGTTGGGCAGCTCGCCGATGGCGCCGAGCGGCTCCTGCCGGGGGTGAGTGAGTACGCGCAGGCCGTACCCAGCGTCCTCGACGGCGTGGACCAGCTGCGCGACGGGCTCGACCGGGCGGCGAGCGGCCTGAGCGGGGCCGACGCCGAGCGGATCGGACAGCTGGTGGCCGGGGCGCAGCAGCTCGCCGAGGGCGCCCGCCAGCTGGCCGACGGGCTGGACCAGCTCGTCGTCGGGCTGGAGCCTCTGGAGAGGCTCTTGAGTGATGACTTGATCCGTTCCGTGGAGACGCTGGCCGGGCAGGTTTCGCAGCTAGGTGGGCAGATCGTCGCTCTCGACGGACGGCTGGCGGGCTACGCGGACGGGTCGCGCCCGGTGCCGGATGAGGTGCTGGAGCTGGCCGAAGGGCTGAAGAACGCCTACGTGTGCCCGGTGCCGGACGAGGAACTGTGCAAACAGCTGCGCGCGGCCTATGCCCAAGGGGTGGACGACGCGACGATCAAGGCCTTCCGGCAGGTGGCGAGGCAGGCCAGCGCTTGGCTGCGCCAGGTGGATCCGGTGACCGGGAAGACCTATCTGGAGCTGGCCCGCGAGGTGAGCGACTCCGCGAATCTGGAGCCCATCGTCGATAGTTTGCGGCGGGCGCAGGGGCTGTTCGACGGTGTGCGCCGGCTGCGCGACGGGGCGCATGGTCTGGCCGATGGCAGCCGCCAGTTGGCGGACGGGGTGCAGCAGTTGGCGCAGCTGCCGGGGCAGTTGGGGGAGTTGCGCGACGGCTTGACGAAGCTGAGCGACGGCGCGAGGGAGCTCGGCACGAGGGCGGCCCCCCTGCGCGAGGGCGGAGCTCAGCTGGCGGAGGGGGCCACCGGCCTGCTGGATGGGGTGCGGGTGTTGAACACCCAGGTGCAGGGGCTGCCCGCCGGGGCCGAGCAGCTGGCCGACGCCACCGGAAGGCTCGCGACGGGGGCGAACCAGCTGGCGGACGGTGTTGGGCAGTTCCGCGACGGTGTCGGGGCCTACGTGGCGGGCGCTGCCGGGTTCGTGGGCGGTGTGCGGCAGGCGGCGGGCGGCGCTGGGACGCTGGCTGACGGGGTGGCTGAGCTCGCCGGGGGCGCGCGTGCTGTGGACGAGGGTGCGGAGGAGTTTGCGCGTCGGCTGGCCGAGGGCCGTGCGGAGCTGCCCAGCTATTCGGAGGTGGAGGCGGAGCGGCTCGCGGAGGTGGTGTCCAGCCCTGTCGGTGCGGAGCTGACGGGGCTCACCACCGGCCCGGCGGTGGCGCTGGTGCTGGTGGTGGCGCTGTGGGTGGGTGCGCTGGGTGTGAACACGGTGGCGCGCCCGGTGCCGAGCGACGTGGTGTCGTCTCGGGCGTCCAGTTTGCGGTTGTGGCTGCGCACGCTCGGGCTGCCGATGCTGTTGGGGGCGACGATGGGCGTCGCGCTCGGTCTGCTCGGGGTGTGGCAGCTGTCGCCGACGGCGGGGGTGGCGGCCGGTTTCGTGGCGCTGCTCGCGCTGCTCGGGGTGGTGTTCATGCTGGTGCAGCACGCGCTGGTGGGCTGGTTTGGTTTCTTCGGCAGCGCGGCGTCGTTGCTGCTGCTTGCGGCGACGGTGGGGTTGGGGCTGAGCGCGGGCGCCCCGGGCTGGTTGGCGGCGGTGGCGAGCCTGTCGCCATTGCAGGGCGGCGTGTGGATCACGCGTTCGTGGCTGGCGGGCGCCGAGGTGCTGGCTCCCATCGTCGCGCTCTGCCTGGCCTGTGTGGTGTTCTGGCTGGCGTCGTGGGGCTCCATCGCCGCGCGTCGGCAGCTGACCCCGAAGCAGTTCGCCCGGCGCGGGTGACGGGCTTAGCCGATCGGCGGGTTGGTGAAGCGTGAGTAGTGGCCCTGGAACAGGGCCTCGATGCGGCGGGTTTCGCCGTTTCGGTGTTTCAGGACGTGGAAGAAGGCTTGGCCGCGTTCCTCGTCGGAGGGGTCTTGGGTGTACAGCTCCGGCCGGTGCAGCATGATGACGATGTCGGCGTCTTGCTCGATGGAGCCGGATTCGCGCAGGTCGGAGAGCTGGGGGACGCCTTCCTTGCGCTGCTCGGCGTTTCGGGAGAGCTGGGAGAGGGCCACGACGGGGATCTCCAGCTCCTTGGCGAGCAGTTTGATCTGGCGGGAGAATTCGGAGACCTCCAGCTGCCGGGATTCCACCCGCTTGCCGGAGCTCATGAGCTGCAGGTAGTCGATGACGAGGAGCTGGAGGTTGTTGCGTTGTTTGAGGCGTCGAGCTTTGGCGCGAATCTCCATCATGGTGAGGTTTGGGGAGTCGTCGATGAAGAATGGCTTACTTTCCAGGGTGACGACTCTGTCGGTCAGGCGCTGCCAGTCTCTTTCCTCCATGCGCCCGGCGCCGCGGAGGCGATGCAGCAGGACGGAGGCCTCGGCGGAGAGCACTTTCATGACGATTTCGGTTCGGCTCATCTCAAGGGAGAAGAAGGCGGTGGTGAGGTTGTTCTGGATGGCGGCGGCGCGGCAGATGTCGAGCGCGAAGGTTGATTTGCCGACGGCGGGGCGGGCGGCGACGATGATCATCTGCCCGGGGTGGAGGCCGTTGGTGAGCCGGTCGAGTTCGGTGAAGCCGGTGGGAACACCTGCGAGCCCGTCGCCGGAGTTCTGGATGGTCTCCACCTCGTCGTAGGTGGCTTCGAGGAGTTCGCCGAGGGCCTTGTAGTCCTCGGAGGAGCGACGGTCGGTCACCTCGTAGAGGGTTTGTTGCGCTTCGTCGACGAGCTTGTCGACCTCGCCCTGGCCCTGGTATCCGATCTGGGCGATGCGGATGGAGGCGTTGACGAGCCGACGGAGGATGGCCTTGTCGCGCACGATTGAGGCGTGGTAGGCGGCGTTGGCGGCGATGGGCACGCTGGCGTGCAGGTCGTGCAGGTAGACGGGGCCGCCCACCTTTTGCAGCTCGCCCATGCGGGTGAGTTCGGCGGCGACGGTGATGGTGTCGGCGGGTTCGCCGCGGGTGAAGAGGGCGACGATGGCGTCGAAGATGATCTCGTGGTTGGGGCGGTAGAAGTCGGCGCCGCGGAGTACCTCGACTACCTCGGCGATGGCGTCCTTGCTCATGAGCATTGCGCCGAGCACGCTCTGCTCCGCCTCAAGGTCCTGTGGCGGTGCGGGCGCGTATCCGTTCTCTGCCAAGTCAACCTCCTCGTGCTCCTCGCGGGTCCGGCGCAGTGGCTTAGCGTAGTCACACTACCTGAGGAGAGATAAGAAAATCTCAGGAATGCTGTGGAAAACCTTGGGGATAGCTTGTGGATAATCTGTTGAAAACTATCGGTGGTTGGCGCGGATGCTGTGGATTATGTGGCGTGTCTAGGGCGGTTGTTCGTTATCGAATCGTTATAAAACTCTTTGAGTGGGGTCCTTATCGCAAGTCGACGGCGGCTCTCGCCGGGTGGAGAACGCGGCTCCTTCCCCTTGGTCAATGCGCCAAACGACGCATAAGAAAGCTGCTGACTAGGCATTATGTTCAGGGGTTGCGTTTCGGGGTCGTCGCGAGACGCCTGCCGTGGCGGGCGGGGTGAGGAACCTGTCTCGCCTGGGATGAGGTGTCGTCGCTCGGGGTGAAAGTTTTCCACAGGGGGTGTGGAAATGCTGTGGGCATTTGTTCTCCACCGGTCCAGAACTACGGTGTTTGCCTGAGTGAGTCGAATCCTCAGCCGCCTCCGGTGATACCCTGTAGGGGTATCTCGGGAGGAGGGGAAATCATGGCGGTTCACGGCTACAGCGACGACAAGGCCAGCCACCTGCGGCGCCTCAAGCTCATTGAGGGCCAGGCCCGCGGCATCGCCCGCATGGTGGAGCAGGACGAGTACTGCATCGACATCCTCACCCAGATCAGCGCCGTCCAGGCCGCGCTTCGGGCGGTCTCGCTTGGGCTGCTCGAAGCGCACCTGGGGCACTGCGTCGCGCAGGCCATCCAGCACGGCGGCGCGGAGGCCGAGGAGAAGCTGGCGGAGGCCACGGCGGCCATCCGACGAATCGCCCGGTGACCAACCAAAACAACAGCCAACCCAAGAAGGAGAAAACATGGAAACCAAGTACATCGTCAGCGGCATGACCTGCGGGCACTGCACCAATCACGTGACCGAGGAGGTGAGCCAGATCGTCGGGGTGGAGCAGGTCAACGTGCAGCTGGACGGCGGCGTGATGACCATCAAATCCAGCGCGCGCATCCCGCTCGACGCCGTGATCGAGGCGGTCAAGGAAGCGGGCGACTACACCGTCGTCGAGGCCTGATCCCGCAGGGAGAGACGCAACCCGCCAAGCCCTGTTAGCTAGGAGCGCCATGCTGCTGCAACTCGACATCCAGGGGATGACCTGCGCGTCCTGCGCGGCCCGGATTGAGAAGAAGCTGAACAAAGTTGCCGGCGTCGAGGCCAGCGTGAACTACGCCACCGAGCGCGCCACGATCGAGGCCCCCGACGGCTGCACGCCCGACGACCTCATCGCGGTCGTCGAGGGGGCCGGATACGGGGCGAGCCTGCCGCAGCCGGACGCCCCGGAGCACGACGAGGCCGCCGAGTTGCGCGGCCGCATGCTGCTGTCCTTCGCGTTCGCGCTGCCGGTGATCGCGGTGTCGATGGTGCCGCAACTCCAGTTCCCCGGCTGGCAGTGGGCGTCGCTCGTGGCCGCGTTGGTCGTGGTGCTGTGGTGCGGACGCGGCTTCCACGCGGCGATGCTTACCAACCTGCGCCACGGAGCCACGACGATGGACACCCTCGTCTCGCTCGGCACCCTGACCGCGCTCGGCTGGTCCATCGTCGCGCTGCTGTTCGGGCATGCGGGCCGCATCGGCATGACCCACGGCTTCGAGTGGGGGCTGAGCCGCCAGGATGCGCTCGGCTTCGTCTACTTCGAGGCCGCAGTAGGCATCGTGTCGTTCCTGCTGCTCGGGCGCTACATCGAGGCCCGCGCCAAGCGAGAATCGGGCCGGGCGATGCGGGCCCTGCTGGAGGTGGGGGCTAAACAGGCCACGCGGCTCACCGACGGGGCGGAGGTCAGCGTCGACGTGCGGCTGCTGAAGGTGGGCGACCACATCGTCGTGAAGCCCGGCGAGAAGGTGGCCGCCGACGGAGTGGTGGTCGAGGGGCGTTCGGCCGTCGACCAGTCGATCATCACCGGCGAGTCGTTGCCGGTGGAGGTGGGGCCCGGCGCCGCCGTCGTGGGCGGGTCGGTCAACACCACGGGCCGGCTGGTGGTGCGCGCCTGCGCGGTGGGCGCGGATTCGCAGCTCGCCCAGATGGCTCGGCTGGTGGAGGAGGCGCAGGCGGGCAAGGCCGACGTGGCGCGGCTGGCCGACAAGGTGACCAGCTTCTTCGTGCCCGCGGTGCTGATCATCGCAGGGCTTGCGTTCGTCGGCCACCTGCTAGCCGGTGATGGGTTCACGTTTGCGCTCTCTGCCGGCATTGCGGTGCTGATCATCGCCTGCCCGTGCGCGCTGGGGCTCGCCACGCCGTCGGCGCTTATGGTGGGCACGGGGCGCGGAGCAGAGCTGGGCGTGGTGATCCGCGGGCCGCAGGTGCTGGAGCGGGCCCGCGCCGTGAGCGTGGTGCTGTTCGACAAGACCGGCACCCTGACCACGGGGCGGATGTCGGTGGCGCTCGTGGAGCCCAACGGGGTCCCCGCCGACGAGTTGCTGCGGGCGGCGGCCACCGTCGAGTCCGCCTCGGAACATCCGATCGCGGCGGCGCTGGCGGGCGAAACCGGGGAGCTGGCGGACTTCGAGAATCTGCCCGGTTTGGGGGTGCGCGGCGTCGTCGACGGTGTGGAGACGTGGGCGGGCAGCCCCGCCCTGATCGCCCAGCTGGGCCACCGGCTGCCCGCGCGGCGCGGTGACGTGCTCGGCTCGGAGGTGTGGGTGGCCACGGCCGAGCGGGTGCTGGGGCGCATCGTCGTCGCGGACACGCTGAAGCCGGACGCGGCGCAGGCCGTCGCGGAGCTGAAGAGGCTGGGGTTGAAGCCGGTGCTGCTTTCCGGCGACAACGAGGCCACGGCGCGCGCGATCGCGGGGCAGGTGGGCATCGACGAGGTGCTCGCCGGGCGCTCTCCCGCGGGCAAGGTGCAGGTGGTGCGGGCCTTCCAGCAGGGAGGAGCGCAGGTGGCGATGGTGGGCGACGGGGTGAACGACGCGGCGGCGCTGGCGCAGGCCGACCTCGGGATCGCCGTGGGCACGGGCACCGACGCGGCGATTGAGTCGGGGGACATCACGCTGATGAGGCATGACCTGCACGCCGTGGTGGATGCGGTACGGCTCTCCCGGGCTACGCTCAACAAGATCAAATGGAACCTGGTGTGGGCTTTTGGCTACAACACGTTGGCGATTCCGCTGGCCGCCCTGGGCTTCTTGACGCCGATGATCGCGGGCGCGGCGATGGCGTTCAGCTCGGTGTTCGTGGTGCTGAACTCGCTGACGTTGAGCCTGTTCACGAGGTCGCAACCAAACAAGCTTCCTGAGTGATTCTCAGGAACGGTTTGGGATTCTCTCAGTGGCGGGTTAGAGTGGTGGGGCGCCGGCCACCGTCGGGGCATAAGTCGAGCTCACTGAGGTTGATCTTGAAGAAGAAGCTGCTTTATCCCGTTGTCGCAGGCGTCGCCGCGCTGTCCCTCGTCGGTGGGACCGCTGCTGTCGTGGCGCTGGACACCAACGAGGTGACCCTGTCGGTTGACGGGGCCGCCGAAAGCGTTTCCACCCGCGAGGACACCGTGGGCGCGCTGCTCGCCGAGCGGGGCATCACCGTCGGGGAACACGACGTGGTGCTGCCCGGCGCGGAGGCTGAGCTGGCAGACGGCCTGGAGATCGTCGTGGATTACGCCCGACCGCTGACCCTCACGCTGGATGGCGAGGAGCGGGTGATCTGGACCACCGGCAAGACCGTCGAGGAGGCGCTGGCCGCGTTGAAGCTCGGCGACGCTGACTCGAAGGTGTCCGCGTCGCGCTCCGCCGCCATCGGGCGAGAGGGCATGACCCTGGAGGTCGTCACCGCCAAAGACGTGAGCCTGGTGATAGCGGGCGAGAACAAGTCGGTGCGGATCGCTGGCACCGTCGGAGACGCGCTGGCCGCGGCCGGCGTGACGCTCGATGACGACGACGTGGTCACCCCCGCCGCCTCGGAGCTGCTGGCGCCTGGGATGGAGATCAAGGTGGTCAGCGTCGAGACTAAGGAATCGGCCAAGGAGGTGGAGATTCCGTTCGAGAAGAAGTCGGTGGAGTCCGAAGACCTCGACAAGGGCAAGAAGAAGGTCACCACGAAGGGCGTGGTGGGTCTCAAGAAGGAGACCTACTCCGAGATCTTCCACGACGGCCAGCTGGTGGAGACGAAGCTGCTGAACTCCCAGGTGGTGAAGGAACCGGTGGACGAGGTGACCACCGTCGGCACCCGGGAGAAGAAGAAGCCCGCTCCCGCGCCCGCAGCTCCGACGGAGGCCGATGACTCCGCTGGCAACGAGAATCTGACCCCCGCCACCGGAAACAGCTGCAAGGCCTCCTACTACTGGGATCCCCAGCCCACCGCCAACGGCGAGCGGTTCAACCCCAACGCGCTGACGGCGGCCCACAAGTCGCTGCCGTTCAACAGCCGGGTGAAGGTGACCAACCCGTCGAATGGTAAGTCCGTTGTGGTGCGCATCAACGACCGCGGCCCTTACGTCGCGGGCCGCTGCCTCGATCTTTCGCGTGCCGCGATGGCGGCCATCGGGGGCACCAGCGCTGGCGTGATCACCGTCAACTGGGAAGTCATTGGCTGACCTGAGCGTAATCGTGCCGTGGCCCGGAGGGGAGTTTTTCCCTCCGGGCCACGGTGTTGTTCCGCCGGTGTCTGCTCCGGGGTGCGTCGCGGAAGTGCTCTTGGGGTGCTGTGGCCCGCAACGACTTTCGCAGCGTTTCCCTAGAGCTGTCGCTCGGCTGCGGTGAGCCGCGCGACGGCGATGAGTGGGACCACCCAGATCGCCGCGACGGAGATTGCCGAGATCAGCCCTAGCGCCTCCCATGGGGCGGGCGAGGTGTGCATCGTCAGGAACCGGAGGCTGAGCAGGAAGACGGCCTGCCCAAACAAAGCGGTCAGCACCGCGCCGCCCGCGCCGATCACCGCCTGCTCCCGGAGCACGCTGACGAGCCACCTGCGGGGCAGGCCGACTGCGCGCACCGTGGCCAGCATCGGGCGCAGCGCGCGGGCCTGGTTCAGCGAGATCAGCAGGACCGCGGCGAAGCACAGCGTGCCGAAGCCAACTAGGAGGACCCGGCGAGCGAACGACGGGTAGATCCGGTCGGGCTCTCGATAGCTGGTGGCGATCCCTGGGGGGAAGCCAAGCTCGGCCTGCACCCGTCGGATGGCCTCGGCCTGCTCATCGGTCACGCCCGTGTAGTAGAGGTCGTAGCTTTCATCCGTGTCGATGTTCAGGCTACGCGCGGTGTCGGTGAGGAGGAGCGCGCCGAAGATCAGGTGCTTGTCGAGGGGAGCGGACACCGCGGGCAGCGTGTGGGGCTGGCTCTCGGATATGTAGGTGATCTGGTTGCCTGCACCGACGAGCGCCGCACCTTGGAGGAGCGCCGCGCGCTGCTCCGGAGAGGGCTCGAAGTTGGTCAGCCGTTGAAGCTCGCCGATGCTTTGCACAACCCCCATCGTGCCGGGGAGCGAGAGATCATCGACGGCGGCGGTGTGTACCGGGAAGCCGCTGCTGAGCCCGATGTGCCGCTCGAACTCGTCAACCATTCCCTCCGGGCTGTCGGGCTGCACCCGCAGGAAGGCCAGCCCGCGGGGCACGCTGGCCGTGGATAGCTCGTTGGAGGTGGCGGACATGGTGTTCATGAGCGTCAGGATCGAGATCATCGCCGACACGATGAAGGCGGTGGCGCTGGTGAGGGCGGCGGTGGCCCGGGTTCCTTCCTGTTGCAGCCTGCGCGCGAGGGTGTGTGGGGGCTTGGTGCTCTTTCGCGAGGCCAGCGCCTTGACGGCCTCGGGGGCGAGGAGCGCGCTGAGCGCTGCCAGCAGTGCCATGGCAAGGGCGTTGGCCTCGTCGGAGTAGGAGACCTGCGGGAGGATCCCGAAGAAGGCGCCCGCCGCAGCCAGCGAGCAGCACCGGCGCACGAGCCGCTTGGCCCGGGGGGTGAGTAGGGCGCGCCCCACGTCTGCGCGTGCCACCTTGCGCGGCCGGAGCAGGAAGAACACTGCGCAGTAGGCCGCGATCATCGTTCCGGTGGCGAGCAGCCAGACGGGCCAGTCGGGGACGAAGGGTGATGGCGCCCGCGCGGTAAACCGGGGCAGCAATGCCCGGCCGGGCCACAGAAGCGCCAGGCCGACGAGAGCTCCTACCAGCGCCCCCGTGATCAGGGAGGCCAGTCCGGCGGTGAAGTGGGCGGACAGCACGTCTTTCTTGGGTAGGCCGATGGCGGTGGAGCGGGCGAGCAGATCGCGCAGTCCACGGTAGCCCACGGCGTAGATGGCGACGCCCGCCAGGAGCGCGGTGCCGAGCAGCGGCAGCAGCCCGAAGGCAGCGTATCCTTCCAGCGTCTTGCGGCTTTGGGCGAGAATTCTCTCGGCTTCGTCGTGGTTGCTGCCGAAGTCCGCCAGCGTGCAGTCTTCCATGCCCTCCGGGAGGGAGCGTTCGCAGTTGGTCACGAGCGCCTGCATCACGGCCTCAAGCTCGCCGCCGCTCCAATAGGTCTGTATGCCGGCGGCGTAGTCCGGGTCCCGCTTGCTCGCGTTCTTGAAGCTGTCGCGCCACGTGCCGGGCCCGGCCAGGATGGCCTCGGCATCCAACTGGTCCTCCACCCGGACCACGCCCACGATGGGCAGCTCGGGCACGTCCCTGCCCAGCGACACGGATTCGCTTTGGTACCTGGCACGCAGCCGCTCGCCGATCACTAGCTCGTTGGCCTGCGGCCACCGCCCGGAGAGCAGTGTGTACTTCTCGGCCGGAGGGGCAGCTTGGCCGCCCCAGTCTCCTTCCAAGACGACGTAGGACCCGGCGCCGAGGGCCTGCGCGGCGATCTCGTAGTGCACCTCGAAGGCCCAGTCGGTTGCCCCAGCCGACTTGAGGTCGGCAGCCAGCTGCTCGGGGATGTCGCTGCCGCGCGGCAGCGTGATCGTCGAGTGGGTGGTGTGTTCGTAGCGGCCGAGCTTGAAGACCTGCTTCTGCTCGGGCGAGAGTCGGCTGGCGGCATAGAGCCCGGCGACGAGGGTGAGGGCTGCCATCGTCAACGCCGCGAGGGCGAGCGAGAGCAGCTGCGTGCCGGAGCGCGCCAGGCGCAGCGCAAACCTGGTCTGCCAGGACCTATCTGATGAGCGAGCCATCGCGCATCTCAATCGTTCGGCTGGCGAAGTCGCGGGCGAGGGGATCGTGCGTGGCCGACAACACTGCGGTGCCGTCTGCGGCGAGGCTGGCCAGCAGCTCGAAGAGCCGACGCGAGTTTTCGCTGTCCAACGCTCCGGTGGGTTCGTCGGCCAGCACGAGCTTGCGACCGCCCACCAGGCAGCGCGCGATGCCGACGCGCTGGCGCTGCCCGCCTGACATGTTCCGTGGGCGCCTGTCTCCGAGCTCCTGGATGCCGACTCGGGCCAGTGCAGCAGCGGCCTCAGCTCGGGCGGTGGTGTCGTCGACGCCAAGCGCCTGCAGGGGCAGCATCACGTTCTCCGTGGCCGTGAACGGGTCGAGCAGGTTGTGGTCTTGGAAGACCACTCCGATGTGTTCCAGCCGGAACCTGGCCCGCTCCTCTTCCGAGAGAAGGTGGATGGCCTGACCTTGCACCGTCACCTCTCCCGACGTGGGCACGTCAAGGCCGGCCATCAGGTTGAGCAGGGTGGTCTTGCCGGAGCCGCTGGCGCCCATCAGCGCCACGAACTCCCCGGGCGCCACCGCCAAATCCGCGGCGCGAACCGCGTGCACCTCCCCCGCAGAGGTTTGGTACACGCGGCTCACGCCCTTGCAACTAGCCGTCAGCATCCGCGGTTCGTCCGCCACGAGGTGAGCCTGTCATTGTGCTCATCTTCCACCCAGCGAAGCTCGGTTCCCGGCCTCATGTTGCGGCAGGTCCCCGTGCCGTTTGCGCTGTGGTACCACGCGGCACTCTGCCGGGTCTTGTTCTCCCAGGAGGACATTTTGTCGTTGGAGTGGTCGCTGACGTTTCGCAGGCCGCCGCCGGGTCCTCGCGTGCCGAGCAGGCCGGAGAAGCTGTGGTCGGTGTAGATGCAGACCCTGTTCGGGTCGCAGAGGTTGCTACCTGCGTCTGCCGTCGTAGATGCAACCACCCCGAATCCCGCAGCCAGTGCTGCTCCCAGCGCCAACAGTTCTTTGATCTTCATTGATCTCCCTTTCAAGTTGGTTGTGGAGTGGCGTTCAGTCTAGGGGGGGGAGACGCTCGGGTGTCAAGACTCAAATTCGGACAGGGGTGGCAGGTCAGGGGAGCCAATAGTTTATTTGACAACTATTTGTCGGGGTTGAGCATTGCCCCGATGGGCGGTCGGGGTCCTTCGTCCTCGCCCTGGTTTTCGATCTTGTTTTTCCGCTCGAGATGTGCTAAGCAATGGCTCTGGCAAGGGGTTATGGTCTCCCTGCTGCGAAGGCTTGGATCGCTAGGCTCCGTCTTGTGGGCATTAGGATTTCTGGCTAGGCCCGCTCCGGAGCGGTTGCCACGAGCAAAAATGCTTGGGCATCTGTTTTAAAATTTAAGCAGTGCGGCGGTCCGGGAAGGTCGTGCTTTTTGCTCGGCCGAGATAAACCATGGGGGCGGCGTCGGTCGGCTCAGGAATCCTGCGGCGGTTTTCTGCTTTCTGGTTTGCCGGTTTCCTTGTCGTCGAGCATGTGGCGCGCAGCAACCACTTCCTTGGGGCGAGTGAACAGCAGGCTAAGGGTGAAGCCGACGAAGCCGATGATGATGATGATCGAGCAGATCCAAAACGCCAGCTCGCTGCCGCCCTGGGCGGAGGTCACCAGCAAAGCGGCCACGCCCACGATCAGCAGGCCTGGCCACACAACTCTGCCTAGAAACCCCATGAGACAAGGTTGCACGGTGAAGGCACTGTTGTCAGCAGCACGCGCCATATTTTTAAGAATCGGCTTAGAAATTGATGGGATTTCGGCGGTGGGCGTCTGCGCGGAGGGAGTGCCGGAGTGCGGAAGCTCCATATCTTGTGTTTGCGAGGCGGCAGAGGGTCAAGATAGTGTGGTCCATGCAGTTGGTTCCGCTGCCTGAGAGGGTGGGGGCTAAGAGGGAATCCGGTGCGAATCCGGAGCTGTCCCGCAGCGGTAAGTGGGGACGAAACCCGCGCGACGCACTGGGCGAGAGCCTGGGAAGCGGCGGCGAGTAGGTTGAGCCACGAGCCCGAAGACCTGCCGCTGTGGCCCCGCGAGCGCGGGGTTCGGTTCGACGTCGCGCGGAACGACTCGCATCGGCAGTCGATGCTGCCTGCGTGCCCCCACCGGCGAAGAGCCTTCGCTGCTCGTTTCGAGGAGCACGATGAGCACCACAATCCGAGTCACCAAGCGCGACGGGTCCCTGGCCCCCTACGATGGCGCCGAGGTGGCGGCATCCATCTCCGACGCCGCCCGCGGCCTGGAGGACGAGGTGACCCGCGCCATCCAGCTGCAATCCGAGGTCGAGATCACGCTGTTCGACCGCATCACCACCGCCCAGCTCGACGAGGCCATCATCCAGGTGGCGCTCGGCAACGTCAAAGACGACCCCGCCTACGACACCATCGCGGCCCGCCTGCTGGTGAAGCAGCTCTACAAACAGATCTTCGGTGACACCAGCGACCTCTTCGGCGACGGCAGCCCGGATACCATCAGGCTGCTGCACGTCGAGCGCTTCCCCGACGCGATCCGCCGGGGCATCGAGGCCCAGCTCCTCGATGACCGGCTCGCCGAGCTGTTCGGCCTTGACGCGCTCGCCCGCGTGCTCGACGCTCGTCAACGCGGGCACCCGCCACGCGCAGCTCTCCAACTGCTTCGTGATGCAGATGGAGGACGGCATCGAGCACATCGCCAAGTCGGTCCGCGACGTGATGTGGCTCACCAAGGGCACCAGGGGCATCGGGCTGTCCGTGTCCAAGCTGCGCTGCGAGGGCTCGCCGATCCGTTCCAACAACACCTCCTCCACCGGGCCCATCCCCTTCATGCACACCATCGACTCGACGCTGCGCGCGGTCTCGCGCGGCGGCAAGAAGTTCGGCGCCCTGTGCTTCTACATGGAGAACTGGCACCTGGACTTCGCGCAGTTCCTCGACCTCAGGCAGAACTCGGGCGACCCCTACCGCCGCACCCGCACCGCAGACACCGCCGTGTGGCTCAGCGACGAGTTCATGAAACGCGTCGCCGCCGACGACGACTGGTACCTGTTCGACCCGCTGGAGTGCCCGGACCTCGTCGAGCTGACCGGCGCGGCCTTCTCCGCCCGCTACGCCGAATATGTGGCGCTCGCCGAGGCCGGGAAGCTGCGCGCGGTCAAGAAGATGCAGGCGCGGGAGCAGTACAAGGCGATACTCGTGACGCTGCAAACCACCTCCCACCCCTGGCTCACCTGGAAGGACACCATCAACACGCGGGCCCTGAACAACAACACGGGCACCATCCACCTGTCCAACCTCTGCACCGAAATCTGCCTGCCGCAGGACCGCGACAACGTTGCCGTGTGCAACCTGGCCTCCGTCAACCTGGCCCGGCACCTCGTCGGCAGCGGGCCGCAGGCCAGCTTCGACTGGGACCGGTTGGCGCGCACCGTCCGCACGGCGGTGCGTCAGCTCGACAACCTGGTGGACATCACGGCGTCCAGCGTGCCCGAGGCGGAGAAGGCCAACCACGAAAACCGCGCAGTCGGGCTCGGCATCATGGGGCTCACCGACGTGCTGGAGCGGATGCACCACGCCTACGACTCGCCGGCGGCGTGGGACGTGGTCGACGAGGTGGTGGAGTTCGTCTCCTGGCACGCCATCGACGCCTCGTGCGACCTCGCCCGCGAGCGGGGCCCCTACCCGAACTTCATGGGCTCCGGGTGGTCGCGGGGGCTGGTCCCCGTCGACACCCTGGACCTGCTGGAGGCCGACCGTGGCGTGCCGGTGGAGGTTGACCGGTCCGCGCGGCTCGACTGGGACGCGTTGCGGCGACGGGTGCGCGGCGGCATCCGCAACGCGACGCTGATGGCCGTGGCCCCGACGGCGTCGATCGGCCTCGTGGCGGGAACCACGCCTGGGCTCGACCCGCAGTTCAGCCACATCTTCAGCCGCGCCACGTCGGCCGGGAAGTTCTTGGAGGTGAACCGAAACCTGGTCGCCGACCTGAAGTCGCTCGGCCTGTGGGAGAGCGTGCGCGGTGAGCTGCTGCGCCACCAGGGCGACCTGAGCAAGGTGTCGGGCGTTCCCGGCTGGCTCACCGATATCTACCGCACCAGCTTCCAGGTGGATCCTGCCGCCTACCTGCACGTCGCGGCGCGGGCGCAGAAGTGGATCGATCAGGCGATCAGTCGCAACATCTACCTCGCGGACCGCGACGTGATGGTTGACCTGTACGCGCTGGCCTGGCGGATGGGGGTGAAGACCACCTACTACCTGCACATGATGCCCAGGCACACGGCCGAGCAGTCCACGGTGAAGGTCAACAAGGCCGCGGGCGGCAGCCGTCGCGGGTTCGGTGTGCGCGCCGCCGCGCCGACGGTGACCGCCACCGCGCCGAAGGCCGCCGTGGTCGAGGGACCGACGGTTTCGGTGGGGGAGTTCGAGATCGTCGACGGGCAGGCGTGACCCGTCGATCCGCAGGAACGGCTCCAGTGCGAGTCGTGTCAGTGAGAGGAGAGAACATGCCGTCGATCCTTGGTGCCGGTATTCAGGAGGGGCTGCTGCTCAAGCCCGTCACCTACCCCTGGGCGTACGACCTCTACAACCAGGCGGTGGCCAACACGTGGTTTCCCAACGAGATTCAGCTGGGGGAGGATCTGGCCGATTTCGCGCGGATGACCGACGAGGAACGGCGCGCGTTGACCTACCTGATGAGCTACTTCAACCCGAACGAGCTGCTCGTCAACAAGGCCCTGGCCTTCGGGGTCTACCCTTACGCGAACGCGGCCGAATGCCACCTCTATCTGGCGAAGCAGATGTGGGAGGAGGCGAACCACTGCATGGCCTTCGAGTATGTGCTTGAGACGTTCCCCATCGGCCGGGAGCAGGCCTATGAAGCGCACGTGAACGTCGAGTCGATGGCAGCGAAAGAGGCCTTCGAGGTGCGCTACATCAAGCGGATGACCGAGGAGACGATCGACATCACCACGGTGGCGGGCAAGCAGGACTTCGTGCGCAACCTCGTCGCCTACAACGTGATCCTGGAGGGGATCTGGTTCTACTCGGGCTTCATGATGGCGCTGTCGTTCCGGCAGCGAAATCTGCTGCGCAATTTCGGTTCGCTGATCGACTGGATCGTGCGCGACGAGTCGCTGCACCTCCAGTTCGACATCAACCTGATGCTCACGGTGTTGGAGGAGAACCCGGAGATCGCCACCGACGAGTTCGCGGCCGAGATCCGGCAGATGATTCTCGACGCCGTGGAGATGGAGGAACGCTACAACCGGGATCTGTTGCCCAACGGGATCGTGGGGTTGACGGCGGATTACGTCAACGATGACGTGAAATACCTGACGGATCGGCGGCTGGAGGAACTCGGGTTCGAGCCGGAGTATCACGTCGCCAACCCGGCCAAGTGGATGGCGGCGGCCAACGACACCTTGCAGTTGGTGAACTTCTTCGAGGCGACCAACACGTCGTATGAGGTCAACGCGCAGGCCTAGGCGGTCCGTCGCGAGAGCCGGTCAGGCGCGCATCGGATGGGGCGGGAAAGATCCTCGGTTTCCGGAACCTGCACGGCGTACAGGGGCGGCTGGCGGGGACCCAACCCGTCTCGTCCGTAGCGCATCTGCCGGGGTGCGCGGCCCGCTCCGGGTTGGCGGTCCTCACCGTCGATAGAATCTCGTCATCCCATCTCCCGCAGAGGAAACCCATGACCCGAAACGCCGCACCCTTCCGCCGAGGTAGCTACGAGCCCATCCCCCTGTCTACGGATGCTTTGCTTTTTCGCTATGCCGACTCGCCGTCGGCGGTCGTGAACCTATTCATCCTCACCGGATTCACGCTGCTGTGTTTATCCGGGGGCGCGTCGGGGATGATGCTCCATTTTGAGGACAAAAACCTCACCATTTCGTGGGCCCTCCTGGCTGGAGGTGTTGTGCTGGCCGCGCTCACTGTATGGCTGGGATCCCACCGAATGGTGGTGGACGCCACGGGCTTCCACCTCAGCTCGCTGTTTAGTCACAAGGATGTCCCGTGGCCCGTCTCCCGGCTGGACCTCGAAGTGTACCAATTGATGGCGCGAGCTGGCCTCAGGCAGGTTACTTGCATTGTCCGCCACAATGGCCGCTGGGCCTGCATGATTCCAGGCCTCACGCGGGGCGGCTTCAGCAAAATCGCCCTGGTGGAAGACTCCAACCGGGATCTTGATCGGATCTGGGACTGGGCTGCGCGGAAGGGATACGTGCGCTCCTTGTGAGCCTCCCGCCGCAAACCGATGGGGCCGTGGGAGGGTCCCGTGTCGTCGCGGCGAATGCGGCTACCCGCCTCTGGAACTCGTAACGATCCGGCTCCCTGGCGGGGCATCGGGCATGGCCGACCGGTCGTCGACACGCTGTGGGGGCATCAGCGACGGCACATCCGGGGCGTGATGTGGCGGGGAAACGGCCTGCGGTTCGGGGCGACCCCTGCCCGGTGGGCCGGCCCACGTCCTCCCCAGCGCGCACCGGAATCATGCCGCCCATGAGGGACCTCTGCGGCAACAACTCTTGAACCCTATGTAGTAGCCCTGCTATATATTGAGGCATGAGCGATATTGCGCGGCGGCCGGTGATCTCGGCCTCAGGCCTCACCGTGGCCTACGGGGGTAACCTCGTCCTCGACTCCATCGACCTCACCATCGAGGCCCGTGAGACCGTTGTCCTGCTCGGCCCCAATGGCGCAGGCAAGACCACGATGATCGAGGTGTTCGAGGGCTTCCGCCGCCCTTCCGACGGAATTGTCCGGGTGCTCGGGGAGGATCCGGCGGCGGCGGGTGACGCCTGGCGGGCGCGGGTGGGCGTCGTCCTCCAATCCTGGCGCGACCACCCCAAGTGGCGGGTGCGCACCCTGCTGAGCCACCTCGGCTCCTTCTATACTCCCTACTCCACTGCGGCGATCCCTCGGCCGTGGCCGACCGACGAACTGCTCGACCTCGTCGGCCTGGCCCGCGATGCGGATAAGAAGGTGTCCCAGCTGTCCGGAGGCCGTCGCCGTCGGCTCGACGTGGCCGTGGGCCTGGTCGGCCGTCCCGAGTTGCTCTTCCTCGACGAGCCGACCGCTGGTTTCGATCCGGAGGCCCGCCGCGACTTCCACGACCTGTTGGCTTCCCTTGAGGACATCGACACCACGATCCTCATGACCACCCACGACCTCGACGAGGCGGAGCGGGTGGCCAGCCGCATCCTCATCCTGGCCGGGCACCGGATCATCGCCGACGGCTCGCCCGAGGAGCTGCGTCGCCGGCACGCGGGCACCTCCGAGGTGCGTTGGCGCGACGACGACGGCGCCCACGTCCACACCACCGACGACCCCGTCGGCTTCCTGCGCGGTCGGCTCGCCGACCCCCTGGTCCACATGGACAACCTCGAGGTGGAGCACAACTCCCTTGAGGACACCTACCTGGAACTCGTGCGTCGAGAGGAACACCGATGAACCGCACTACCGTCAGCGCCGGCTTTCGTCAGGCGGGAGTGAACCTGCTGGGCGACCTGCGCGGCCCAGCAGTCCTCGCCTACCTCTTCTTCCCTGTGCTGGCAACGGCTTTCGCGCTGTCCGTGAACAACATTGAGCTGGATCAGGCAGCGATCAGCAACGGGCGATTCGCGGCGCCGGGCTGGCTCGCTATGGGGCTCGTGGCCGGCGGCTTCATGGGGATGGCGTCAACGATCATGGCCGAGAAGGAAGACGGTACCCTGCTGCGGATCAAGACCCTGCCTGGCGGGATGCAGGCCTACGTGTTCGGCAAGACCGTGTACATCGCGGGCTCCACCATGATGTCGATGATCCTGACGCTTATCCCGCTGGCTCTCTTCATCCCTGAGGTTGTTTCCTTTGGGCCGGGCGGTTGGCTGGCCACGTTCGGCTACACGGTGCTCGGTCTCTTCGCCACCTTGCCCATCGGCGTCGTGGCAGGTGCCCTCGCGCGGAGTATGATGGCCCTGACCATCTCTTTGGGGGCGCTCTACGTGCTGATGGTGGCCTCTGGCCTGCTCTTCCCCTTGAATGATCGGGTTCCGTTGTGGTTCCAGTGGGTGATTCAGATCCTGCCCCCGTACTGGATCGGTCTGGGGATGCGTTCCGCGATGCTCCCCGCCGAGGCGGCAGTGCTGGAGTTCGGTGGCAGTTTCCGAATCGCGGAGACCCTCATCGTCCTCGGGCTCTGGGTGGCTGCGGGTCTCGCGCTCGCGCCGAGAGCATTGCGTCGTATGGTGAGGGGCGTGTCCGGATCACAAGTGGCCAAGGCCCGAGAACGCGTCCTCGCCAGGGGGTACTGAATGGCAGAAACCATCCACAACCGGATCGCCATGCTGCGCGTCGAGCGAGGGATCTCGCGACGCCAGTTGGCCGAGGCCCTGGGGATCCACTACCAGACAGTGGGCTACCTGGAGCGTGGGGAGTATTCCCCGTCCCTGGCCCTCGCCCTGCAATTGGCGGAATACTTCGAAGTCCCGGTTGAGGTGCTGTTCTCGCTGCGGCCTTTTCCGCGCATCGGGGTGTGACACGACCGCTGGGCGTCAAACCCGTTCGCCAGGTCGAGGTCTTGGCAACGTTACGGCGACGCAGCCGAAACGCCTCCGCGATGTGTCCCTGGATCGGCGTGATCTCGTTACGGTTGCGCAAGAGGTCGTGGAGGGGCGAATGACGAGTTTCGGTGATGGCGGCATGCGATCGCTTGGAACGCTTTGCACATCGCGTCTCCCAGGGCCTGGGGATGGCACTGGAAGAGCACGGATGGGCGGCTCGTCGTGATCGGCGGCGACAAAGGGCGCCCCGAGCGCCTTGCAATCCCGGAGATCGTGCTCGTCGACCGCGAGGGGAACGGCGGGTGAGCTTTCGTCACGAAAACGTGGGGCCGAGTACCACCCCGATGAGACTCTCGCCAAGCCATCTGGCGAGGGGCTCCAGCGTCCTGAACAGATACAGCTGGCCCGAGTGGCGAAGCCTATGTCAGTAGCAAAGTTGCCCGGTATTCGTGGTTCGTGCAGTCCTGTTTTGGCCATGGACATGGGAAAATTACGTGCATGTGATTCTTTCGCACCCTAGAAGGCCAAAACTGTGGAGAAGGCCTTCTGGCTAGGGGTTTGGCTCTTCTGGGGCGAGGTGAGGTATGTCTCTGCCTGAGAAAATGTCAGGAAAAATTAACTCTTTGCTGGGCCGCTCTTTCTTGGATCGCGGGTTCGGGTGCGCGAGGGGGGAAAGATCCTCTTTGGCGCTGGTGTTCAGATCGCTAAATCCGACCGTCTAATGTACGATGGCGATGGTCTAGTGATCTGCAGCCAAAGCCTCGGCTTTCCCGAGGCGGAGGAGAGACAAGTTGTCGGGGGTGTCTCGGCATCTGCTGCAAGCCGTGATGTAGGCCTGTCGCTGGGGTGAGCGCGTAGTCGACACCGGAAGGCATGGGGCTAGTTAGGAAGATGAAGGTTAATGAGTCATAAAGTCGGAAGGGCGTGGCTGGCCTTGGCGCTAGCTGTGTCCCTTATTTTCTCCACATTGCTGGGGGTGGCGAGCGCGAACGCAGCGCCCAACCAGCGAATCGTGGTAAAAATCACGGAGTTGGTCCGTGTCGGGTCCACTGGTGAGGTGGTTCCGGGCAAGTTGCGAGATCAGAATGGCGCCCGCATCAGGTTCACCTATGACGCATCTGCTGCCAACCCTCAGCCGGGCGACTCGTTCTCGATCGGCCTGCCCGAAGAGTTCGACCTGTACGAGAACAAGACAGTCGAGCTGAGGTACAACAACATGGTGGCCGGGGAGTGCCAGCTTGCCAACCGCTCCGTCACCTGCACGTTCAACGACACCATCCGGGGTCACACGAACATCAGCGGCGAGGGTGAGCTGACCTTCAGGGTCAACAAGACCACCGATGCGAAGACGGTCACCTTCGACCTGAATGGCACCAAGACCGCCGTTCCGCTGCCTGGTGGCGGTGGAATCGACACTTCGCTTGGCCCGTTCCGTCAGATGGCGCCGACCAAGTGGATCGGGACCATCCTGGAGAAGCACAACCACATCCGCTGGGAGATCATCTTCAACCCCTCGAAGCTGCCCGACGACCACGAGGGCAAGCCGAATGCGGTGCGTCAAGTGGTGTGGAAGGACAAGCTGACCGCCGGTCAGGTCTTCGTGCCCAAGAAGAGGGTGCCTCAGGAAGGTAACCCCGGGGTCATAGTGCCCTACGAGCTTGTCCTGCTCAACCAGCGCAACGGTGGATACGAGCGCTTGGCCACCACCGAAGGCCCGTTGAGCACCAAGTACGGCACCTTCGGGCTGAAGTTCGACTTCAACGACCCGGCCAGGCCCACCGAGGCCACGATCACGGCCACCGGCCCCTTCAACCCGGATCACAACTACCTGATCCGCTACTACGCCAAGTTCGACAGCGCCACAGGAAATCCGATCCCCGGGCTGGAGTATAAGAACCGTGCCACGCTGCAGGGGACTGCGTCGGAGACCTTCGTGACCGCCTCTGGCCGCTATGTGGACACCTTCAAGGTGACCATCACCATGGAGAAGGGCTTCGGCGGCTTTGAGGTGCTGAAGCTCCTGGGCGGTGAGGCTGCCAACGACGTTGCCGTCGGTACGAAGTTCACTACCAGCGTCGCCTGGAAGCTTCCCGATGGCAAGAGCGCTGCTGATTACCCGGGCTGGAACGCTCCCGCCAACCCTGTCCCCCTTGAGGTGACCCTGGGTAAGACCACGACCTACCCCGCCACGTTCCCGGTAGGCACCGAGATCACTCTGACCGAGGATACGTCCAGCGCGAACCCCGCATCGCCGGTCACCTGGGGCGACCCCAAGTTCACGGTTGACCGCAAGACGACGGCCAAGAGTGCCACATTCGTGATCAAGGACCAGGTCTCCGTTCCGGTTCAGATCCAGAACATCGCCGAGAGGGCCAAGGAAAAGGTTTCGGTGGGTGACTACGTCTGGTTCGACGTGAACGCCGACGGTATTCAGGATGACACTGACAAACCAATTCCTGGTGTCACCCTGACTCTGACCGGGCCCAACGGCCAGCAGGTGACCGACGTCTACGGCAACGAAGTAGCGCCGGTCCAGACCGGCCCAGATGGACGCTATTCGTTTGACAACCTGCCTGCTTTGAGCCCGGGCCAGAAGTACACGGTGACTGTCACGCCTCCTGCTGGCGCTAAGCCGACCACCGCCGGTGCTACCGACCGTGCCAAGGACTCTTCGACTGGGTTTGCCGAGTCTGAGGGCCTGACCGAGGACGGTCAGCGCGATGAGACGCTGGACTTTGGTTTCGTGAAGCCGAGTGTGTCCGTGGGTGACTACGTGTGGTTCGACGTGAACAAGGACGGTAGGCAGGACGACACGGATCGCCCGATTGCCGATGTGACGCTCACGTTGACTGGTCCGGATGGTCAGCCGGTGACTGATGTGTATGGTGACCCCGTAGCTCCGACGACGACCGACGCACGTGGGCACTACACCTTCGATAATCTGCCGGTGCTGGCCGCTGGCCAGAAGTACAAGGTGACGGTAAGCAATCCCAAGGGCTACATCCCGACCACGCCAGGCCAGGGTGATCGTGCTAAGGATTCTTCGACTGGGTTTGCCGAGTCTGAGGGCCTGACTCAGGATGGTCAGCGCGATGAGACGCTGGACTTTGGTTTCGTGCGGCCGAGTGTCTCCGTTGGTGACTACGTCTTCATCGATACGAATCACGATGGTGTTCAGAACGATGGCGACAAACCCCTCAAAGGCGTGACGCTCACGTTGACTGGTCCGGATGGCCAGCCAGTGACCGATGTCAATGGACAGCCGGTTGCTCCGACGCAGACTGATGATCAGGGGCACTACTCCTTCGATCATCTGCCGGTGCTGGCCGCTGGGCAGAAGTACAAGGTGACGGTGACTGCTCCGGAGGGTTACATTCCGACGAAGCCGGGTGTTGGTGCCAGGGATAAGGATTCTTCGA
>NZ_RQYZ01000191.1 GCF_003932855.1 Tessaracoccus sp. OH4464_COT-324
ATTATCAGTTTTAGGGCAAGTGCTACGTTTAAACTGCCCTCCAGAACAACAGGATGCTTTACGCCAAGCTGCTCGTCATTTAGATAGTCGTGTAATGGAAATGAAAGATCGTACGGGAATTTTGCAAATGGAGAAACTTCTATCTATTGTTGCATTAAATTTAAGTTTTGAACTTATGCAAGAACAAAATAAGACACAAATAATTGAAAATGTCATTAATCAAAAAATTGCACAATTGGAAGGCTCGTTAGAAAATATTTTGGCTCAAAAAGCGAACGTTTAAACCTAAAATTGTGATCTGA
>NZ_RQYZ01000192.1 GCF_003932855.1 Tessaracoccus sp. OH4464_COT-324
AAAATTCTTGCATCAATTCCTTCTGTGCGTAACGCTTTTAATGTATCTAATCCGGATAATCCTTTCATATTTAAATCTAAAATGATTAAATCTGGCTCGAGTTGCAATGCCAAATTTACCCCTTCACTTCCACTTCCTGCGTCACCTATCACTTCAAAAGATTCATCTAGTTCGAGTAATTGTTTGATACCTCTCCGCATCAACGGATGATCATCGATTAATATTACTTTGGTTTTGTCAGACATTTATTATCCCCCTATTATGAGAGTGCAAGGCGACTATGAAAAGGTACGATTTTTG
>NZ_RQYZ01000193.1 GCF_003932855.1 Tessaracoccus sp. OH4464_COT-324
GTACAGGTATAAAAAATTGCCCTGTGATGCAATTGTCTGAGCAAGTACTTTCGCATTTTTCATCATTACGAGGCTTAATCAATGCTGATCAAAAGCACTTTTGCCAAATGAAAGGTTTAGGCATTACCCAATTTGTACAATTACAAGCCTGTACTGAAATGACTAAGCGTTATTTATTACAAGAATTACAGTTTGCTCAAGAATTTACCAGTCCTGATACAGTAAGAATGTATTTACAAACAGAATTAGAAAATAAGGATCGAGAAATTTTTATGGTGCTGTTTTTAGATAATCAACATC
>NZ_RQYZ01000194.1 GCF_003932855.1 Tessaracoccus sp. OH4464_COT-324
TAGATTCAGTTATTACCGCTGTTGGTATGGCAGATCAAATTGAGGTTATGGTGGTTGCTATTATTTTAGCGGTAGGCGTGATGATGATTGCGGCTAAACCTATTGGCGATTTTGTAGAAACTCATCCTACGTTGAAAGTATTAGCGCTATCTTTCTTAATTTTGGTTGGCGTTGCTTTGATTGGCGAAAGTTTAGATTTCCATATTCCGAAAGGCTATATTTATTTCGCTATGGGCTTCTCGGTTGTAGTGGAAATGATCAATATCAGAATGAGAAAAAAATTAATTCGTAAGCCATA
>NZ_RQYZ01000195.1 GCF_003932855.1 Tessaracoccus sp. OH4464_COT-324
AACCAAAACAAAGGAAAAACAATGACAAAACAATTTTTTGCACAAATTGCATTAGATGATGTTTCTGCGAAAGGCAGTTACGGTATTGGTTTACAAATTGGTCAACAATTAGTTGATAGCAAATTAGCAGTAAAAGCTGAAGCTGTTGCCAAAGGGATTTATGATGCGCTTAATCAAAATCCACCTGCATTAGAGTTAAATGAAGTTGCGCAAGCATTACAAGAATTACAGCAACAAGCAGCGGAAGCGGCACAAGCTCAATTTAAACAAATTGAAGAAGAAGGCAAAAAATATCTTG
>NZ_RQYZ01000196.1 GCF_003932855.1 Tessaracoccus sp. OH4464_COT-324
AGCAACATATAAAGATAATCCGATAAATAACAGTGCAATTTTAGTAAATTCAGCTCGTAATAACGGAATTCTTTTTTTTACATCTTCCCAATGCCAATAGATCACTGCAAGGCTTATCATAAGCGAGAATGGAGAAGATCCTACACCACGAAAAAATGGCATATCCAAATCGAAAAGCAATAAATATAAGGAAAAATAAGATAAAAATATCATTTCCGTAATCTCTGTCTTAGACTTGCTGTGGCATTAATCAAATAATAAAAAAATGGGGTTTGTACAAACATACCAAAAATAAA
>NZ_RQYZ01000197.1 GCF_003932855.1 Tessaracoccus sp. OH4464_COT-324
GTTAGAGCGAAATGAATCTGATGAGGAAAGTGATCAAGTTCAATTGATGACCTTACATGCCTCAAAAGGCTTGGAGTTTCCACATGTTTTTCTGGTTGGCATGGAAGAAAATATTTTGCCGCATCAAACCAGTATTGAGGAAGATAATGTAGAGGAAGAACGCCGTTTAGCTTATGTGGGCATTACTCGAGCACAAAAATCACTTACCTTTTCTTTATGTAAAGAGCGGAAACAATTTGGCGAGTTTTTGAAACCTGAACCTAGCCGATTTTTATCTGAGTTACCTCAAGATGATC
>NZ_RQYZ01000198.1 GCF_003932855.1 Tessaracoccus sp. OH4464_COT-324
CATATTATTGGGGACGTTGCAGGTCGTGATTGTATTTTAGTGGATGATATGATCGATACTGGTGGTACATTATGCAAAGCAGCTGAAGCATTAAAAGAACGTGGTGCAAAACGCGTCTTTGCTTATGCAACTCATGCGGTATTCTCTGGTGCTGCGGCAAAAAATTTAGCAAATGATGTATTAGATGAAGTTGTTGTAACTGATACTATTCCACTTACACCTGAAATCAAAGCATTAGGTAAAGTGCGAGTATTAACCTTATCTGGAATGTTAGCTGAAGCTATTCGCCGTAT
>NZ_RQYZ01000199.1 GCF_003932855.1 Tessaracoccus sp. OH4464_COT-324
CAGAACCCTCACCCGCCGCAGGCGCAGAACCCGGAGCGCCAGACCCGCCGCCGGGGAAAGGGCCGCCGCTCGCGGGGCCACCAGACGGGGTGGCCCATCCTCTGGACGTAGGGGTCAGGCTCCCACCGGGTGGTTCCTGCCCCCCGTCGGGTGGGGTCCAGCCACCGGGTGGTTGGGGTGTGGGCCCGCTCGGGGGTGGTGCGGGTTGCCAACCACCACCCGGGGCCGGGTACCCGGGCCGTGGGTACCCGGGAGACGGATAGTCCGGAGCCGGATACCCGGGGGATGGATAC
>NZ_RQYZ01000200.1 GCF_003932855.1 Tessaracoccus sp. OH4464_COT-324
TCATCCCCAACCTCAGGCTTGGTCGGAATGTAATCGCCAGGCAGCAACATGACACGCACCGTGTACTTCTCACCTGCACCCAACACCGGCAGCTTCTCGAACAAGTACTTACCGCTCGCATCAGTCGTGACATCGCCAACGAGATCACCGTTGACGTTCATCACCGGCTGACCATCCGGACCCACGATCGACAACACCGCACCGACAATCGGGCGATCCGTAGCATCCTGCAGACCATCCTTGTTCACATCGAACCACACATAGTCACCCACCGAAACCTCG